>URKQ01000006.1 GCA_900548455.1 uncultured Clostridium sp. | reverse complement strand
CCTCCTTGTTAAGGAGAGATACTCAAAGGGAACCATAAGGTTCCTTTTGAAAAAGCTGAACAAGGTAATACAGAGCCATTAAATAAGGAGTTAAGATGAAATATATAGTTGAAAATGAAATTAATCTTATTAAAGAAATTTGTAATACTTTATATTATATAGCTAATGAAAATATGATAGATCCAGAAATAAGAAAAAATTTTAAAGTTGTGAATTTTGACCAATATTGTGATAATGAATTAAAACATTTAATGGATTTTATTTATAATTTTAAAAAAGGAAATACAATTCCCTTAGATAGAATATGTAAATACTTTTCTAATATAGAGGCAGATCAAAACTATGAAGAAATATTATATATTGCTGGATTAATTTTTGATGGAATGACTCTTGAAGATATAAACAAAGCTAAAACGACTATAGAAAAGTTAGAAGAAGACCAATTGAGAATATATACAATTAAGGAAATAATCGAATCCTTTGAGGCTAATAATAATGCTCTAGAAATAGATGAATTAGATAAGGATGATAACTTGATGGATACATTTATTTCCTATGTAGATAGTGTTTCTATAAAAGAATCAGCTAAATGGAATTTATTTCTAATATGCCAACATCCACGAAAATATCTTTTAGAATTAATAGAAATAATAATAGATTCAGTAGATAATTTTAATAAATCATTTGCAATTTTAAACAAAGATTTCTTAAAGGTTAAAAATGAATTACAAGAGAAAATAAATGATAATAATAATTATATTAGTGATATTACAGGTATAAAAGGAATTGATGGATGGGGAACTTCAATAAAAGTTTATATATCTATGATTAGGTTTAGTAGTGTAACCATAAGGACCGTGTCTGGAAATAAGATTATATCTAAAACTGAAAAAAGTGATTATATATATTTCGGCTGGAAGTTTATGGAGTTAATGAAGATATCTAAAGAAAAAAATGGAGAAAGGGAATTGCTACTAGATAGATTTAAGTGTTTAAGTGATAAAAGCAAGTTTAAAATATTAACTTTATTAAAGAAAAGACCTATGTATGGTCAAGAAATTGCATCTGAGATGAATCTTACTACAGCAACAGTATCTTATCATATGAATGCATTAGTATTAACAGAATTTGTATTAATTCAGAGAATAGATAACAAGATTTTCTATTCTGTAAATAGTATTAAGATTGAGGAGTTTATAAATGTATTTAAAAGAGAATTACTATAAAATTTTCATCTATATTTATTATTTTTAAATTATGGGTTATAATACAACTATAACATGTGTATTTATTCATTTAATTACATATGATGTATTTTTAGAAATTATATAGAATGGTGGGGATCATATGGCAGTTTTAGTAACTGGCGGAATGGGGTATATAGGCAGCCATACTGTTGTAGAACTTTTAAATAATGAACAGGATGTTATAATTGTTGATAATTTACACAATAGTAAAGAGCTTGTTATAGATCGAGTTAAAACAATTACAGGAATAGAACCTAAATTTTATAATTATGATGTGCTTGATAGAAAAAATCTTGAAAGAGTATTTGAAGAAAATAATATAGAAGCTGTAATTCACTTTGCAGGATATAAAGCAGTAGGAGAATCAGTTGAAAAGCCACTGGAGTATTATCATAACAATATAGGAAGTACTATTATTCTATTAGAAGTGATGAAAAAGTTTGGAGTTAAAAATTTTGTTTTTAGTTCATCAGCAACGGTTTATGGAGATGCTAAAGTTGTTCCAATAAATGAGGAGTCTCCATTATCGGCGACAAATCCTTATGGTAGAACAAAGCTGATGATTGAAGAAATTCTAAGAGATTTATATAACTCTGATAAGTCATGGAATATAGCCTTGCTTAGATATTTTAACCCAGTTGGAGCTCATAAAAGTGGACTGTTAGGGGAAGATCCTTGTGGAATTCCTAATAATTTGATGCCATACATTACTAAAGTAGCTATAGGTGAGTTGAAAGAGTTAAGTGTATTTGGAAATGACTATAACACTATGGATGGTACAGGAGTAAGAGATTATATTCACGTTGTAGATTTAGCTAGAGGTCATCTAAAGGCGTTGGACAAGTTAACAACTAATTGCGGACTTGTTACCTATAATCTTGGAACAGGAAATGGATATTCAGTAATTGATGTGATTAATGCATTTAGCAGGGCTAGTGGAAAACCAGTTCCATATAAGATTGTTTCAAGGAGACCTGGAGACATTGCCGCTTGTTATGCAAATCCACAAAAAGCCAATGAAGAATTAGGATGGAAAGCAGAAAAAGGAATAGAAGAGATGTGTGAAGATTCCTGGAGATGGCAAAGTAAAAATCCTAAAGGATATGTTATATAGTATATTAATCTACAATAAAGATAAATGAAATATAGAATTATTATTTGAAAAATTAAAATATAAAGATAATTTGTATTGACAATAATATTATTAAGTCATATAATTAATCTAAATTTAAAAGAGAATGCAAATAAAAGCGTTGATGAGGAGGAGTACATACTTTTGTGATGCAAAGAGAGAAGATGGTTGGTGTAAATCTTCGTGATAAAAGTATGGAAGTAGCCTTTGAGCTATGAACTGAACAATATATTTTAAGTAGGCTTCATCGGAAATTTCCACCGTTAAAAGGAAATCAGTATCGGTATATGATATCTTTACCCGTACTGACAAAGCGCAGATTTAATTATTTGAATTTAGGTGGTACCACGGATGTATAGTTCGCCCTAAGCATTATAGCTTAGGACGAACTTTTTGTTTTGCATTCTAATTCTTATTGGAGGGATTATAAAATGGAAAAAAATTATGATTTTACAACAATTGAAAGAAATATGCAAGATTTTTGGGAGGAAGAAAAAATATATGAATATAGGTTTAATGATAGTAGTATGGAAACTTTTTCTATTGATACACCACCACCTACTGTAAGTGGGAAACTTCATATTGGACATATTTTCTCTTATACACAAGCAGAAATAATTGCTAGGTTTAAAAGAATGGAAGGATTTAATGTGTTTTATCCTTTTGGATTTGATGATAATGGACTTCCCACTGAAAGATTAGTAGAGAAAGAAGAAAAAGTTAAAGCAAAAGATGTAGAGAGAAAAGAATTTACTTCAATGTGTGAGAAGGTTGCTAGGGGGTATGAAGAAGATTTTAAAGCTATGTGGAAAGGTCTTGGATTTTCTGTTGATTGGAATTTGAAGTATAGAACAATTGATAAAGATGTAGAAAAAATTTCGCAAGGTTCTTTTTTAGAATTAGCTAAAAAAGGGAAAGCATATATGAAAGAATCACCTGTTTTATGGTGTACTGAATGTCAAACTTCAATTGCACAGGCAGAACTTGAAACAAAGGAAGTAAAAACTACCTTTAACTATTTAAAGTTTCAAGTAGAAGATGGATTTATTGAAATTGCAACTACTAGACCTGAACTATTAAATGGCTGTGTATGTATATTTGTAAACCCAGATGATGACAGATATAAAAGTTATATTGGGAAGAAGGCTATAGTACCTCTTTATAATTTTGAAATACCAATATTATTTGATGAAGAAGTAAGCAAAGAAAAGGGTACAGGAGCTGTAATGTGTGCCACATTTGGAGATAGTACAGATGTTCAGTGGTATGAAAAGTATAAGCTTCCATATAAAAAAGTAATACTAGCTAATGGAAGAATTTCTAAAGAAGTCAGTTATATTGGAGATATGAAGGTAAAGGCGGCTAGAGATGAGATTATTAGACTATTAAAGGAGAAGGGTTTTTTAATTAAATCAGAAGAATTAATTCATACCATTGCAATACATGAAAGGTGTGGAAAAGATATAGAAATAATACCATCTAAGCAATGGTATATAGATGTTTTAACAGATAAGGAAAAATATCTTCAAGTTGCAGACGAGATAAAGTGGCATCCTGAATATATGAAAGAAAGGTATATTAGTTGGGTAAAAAATCTAAAGTGGGATTGGTGCATATCTAGACAAAGATACTTTGGTGTACCATTTCCGGTATGGTATTGCAAAAGCTGTGGTAAACCTATTTTTGCAAAGGAAGAAGAGTTACCTATAGATCCTAGAAGCAAAAAAATTGAAGGAATGTGTAGCTGTGGATGTACTGAATTTATTCCAGAAGAAGCTGTATTTGATACATGGGCTACATCCTCCCTAACCCCTGAGATAAATGCAAGATTTCTAAAGAGTGATAATGATAAAAATGAGTTTTTACCAATGTCTATGAGAAGTCAAGCACATGAAATTATTAGAACATGGGCATTTTACACCATAGTAAAAAGTTTATACCACACAGGAGAAATACCTTGGAAGGATATAATGATATGTGGTTTTGTTCTGGCAAAGAAAGGAGAAAAAATCAGTAAATCTAAGAATAATTCAGGTCTAGAACCAAGGGAACTTATCAAGGTTAATTCAGCAGATGCAATAAGATATTGGTCTGCAAATTCCAAATTAGGAACAGATACTTTTTTTGGTGTAGAAGATTTAAAAATTTCTAAAAGATTTATTACAAAGTTATGGAATGCTTCAAAATTTGCCATTTCTCACTTGCAGGATTATGAAAAAAGCGAAATTAAGGATTTATTACCTGTTGATAGATGGATTATTGAAAGAGTTAATGAAACAACAAAAAATGTAAGGGAGCTTCTTAATAACTATGAAATAGGTAGTGCAAGGCATGAAATTGATGATTTATTTTGGAAAGATTTTTGTGATTACTATTTAGAAATTGTAAAGGATAGACTCTATAAACCAGAGATTCATGGGGAAGAGGAAAGAAGATCGGGTCAATATGCTCTTTATTATTCACTTTTAAATATTTTGAAGTTGTATGCTATTTATGTTCCTCATATAACAGAATATATATATCAAGAGTTTTTTAGAAAATATGAAGAAACTAAATCTATTCACAAAAATTTATGGATTAAGGATTGTGAAGTAGATAAAGATATTATAGCCTTTGGGGAAATATTAAAAGATACTATAGGTGAAGTTAGAAAATATAAGTCAGAAAAAAATTTATCTATGAAGACTGAAATTGAAGAGGTAATAATAAAATGCACTAAAAAAGAACAAGAGTTATTTAGAAAAACTGAAAAAGATATAAAAGCTTGCTGTAAGACTGAAATCGTAAAGTATGACATGTATTAATAAACTTTAATGAGTCTTATAAATTATGGTATACTTATAAACATGTAATGAATTCATTTATGGAAGGAAGTAAACCATGGGAAAAATATTAGTATTAGCTGAAAAACCTTCAGTTGGAAGAGATTTAGCAAAGGTTTTAAAATGTAGTCAAAATAAAGGTTCATATATAGAAGGAAATAATTATGTGGTAACTTGGGCACTAGGTCATCTTGTTGGACTTCAGGACCCAGAAGATTACGATGTAAAGTATAAGAAATGGGATATGGAAACACTACCTATGCTTCCACATCCCATGAGACTTTCCGTTCTAAAGAAAACTTCAAAACAATATTATGAAGTAAAAAAACAGCTTTTAAGAAAAGATATTGAAGAAATAGTAATTGCTACAGATGCTGGACGAGAAGGAGAACTTGTTGCTCGTTGGATAATAGAGAAAGCAGGAGTTAAAAAACCTCTTAAAAGACTTTGGATTTCATCACAAACTAATAAAGCAATATTAGATGGTTTTAAAAATTTAAAACCAGGAGCAGCCTATAATAATCTTTATAGAGCAGCTGTATGTAGAGCAGAGGCAGATTGGCTTGTGGGTCTTAATGTTACAAGAGCTTTAACTTGTAAATATAATGCACAGCTTTCAGCAGGAAGAGTTCAATCTCCAACCCTTGCAATGATAGTACAAAGAGAAGAGGAAATTAAAAACTTTGTGCCAAAGGATTTTTATACAATAGGAGCAAAGACAAAGGATTTTTCACTTCAATGGGTAGATAAAAATAATAATCAAAGAACTTTTAAAGAAGACTTTGCAAATAGTGTTGTTTCAAAGGTTAAAGGAAACGATGCTAAAATTGTTAATTTAACTGAAAGTGTTAAGAAAAAATATTCACCAGCACTTTATGATTTAACAGAACTTCAAAGAGATGCTAATAGGATTTGGAGTTATTCTGCAAAACAGACTTTATCTATTATGCAAAGATTATATGAAAATCATAAAATTTTAACTTATCCAAGAACAGATTCAAGATATATTACAACGGATGTAGTTGCAACTATTCCAGATAGACTTAAAGCTATTTCTATTGGAACTTACAGAATGACAGCTCAGGATATTCTTAAAAGAGGAGTTAAAGCTAGTAAGAGTTTTGTAGATAACTCTAAGGTAACAGATCACCATGCTATAATTCCTACTGAGGACAGTCCTAATCTTTCTAACCTTAGTACAGAGGAAAGAAATATTTATGACCTTGTGGTTAAAAGATTCCTAAGTGTTATGATGCCACCTTTTGAATATATAGAGACTAAGATCGAAGCAGAAATTTCAGGAGAAAAGTTCGTTGCAAAGGGAAAGGTTATTAAAGCTAAAGGTTGGAAAGCTGTTTATGATAGAGAAGTTGAAGAAGATAATGAGGACGAAGAATTAAAGGATCAAACTCTTCCACAACTTGCAAAAGGAGATACCTTAAAAATTGTTTCAGTAGGAACAAATAAAGGTCAAACTAAACCACCAGCACGCTTTAATGAGGGAACACTTTTATCAGCTATGGAAAATCCTCATAAATATATTAAAGTTGATAGTGCTTCAGCTAAAACGCTTGGAGAAACAGGTGGCCTTGGAACAGTTGCCACAAGGGCTGATATAATTGAAAAATTATTTAACTCTTTTGTTATTGAAAAGAGAGGTAAGGAAATAGTACCAACCTCAAAGGGAAGACAGCTAATAGATCTTGTACCAGTAGAACTTAAATCACCACTTTTAACTGCTAAGTGGGAAAGTCAGTTAGATGATATTAGCAAGGGAAAACTTAATGATAAAAAGTTTGTAGAAGATATGAGAAAATATGCAACGGATCTTGTGGAGAATGTTAAGGGTACAGAAAGCCGTTTTGTCCATGATAATCTTACAGGAGCAAAATGTCCTAAGTGTGGTAAATACATGCTAGAGGTTAAAACAAAAACTGGTATTATGAACGTATGCCAAGATAGAGAATGTGGTCATAGAGAAAGTGTAAGTAAAACTACTAATGCTCGTTGCCCAGAATGTAAAAAGAAGTTAATGCTCAAGGGAAGTGGAGAAGGTCAAATTTATGTATGCCCTGGAGCTAACTGTAACTTTAGAGAAAAGGCTTCAGTATTTAAAAAGCGTTTTGAAAAAGGTGGAAAAGTAGATAAGAGAGACGTTCAAAAATATATAAAGCAACAGGCTAAAGAAGCAGAGAAACAAGCAGCAGAGGATAATCCATTTGCAGCTTTAGGAGATTTATTTAAATAATTTCAAAATAAATAAGCGTTGAATACAATAACATCAGTATTCAACGCTTATTTATTGCCATAAAAAGATATTTAGTAGAATCTTAAATATGGCGCTGCATGCATTTACAGTGATATAATTAGTATATAACATATATGGTAAAAAATGAAAAATAAGAGTTAAATAAAGGTATATGATTAAAAATGTAAATTAATAAGGATGGGGGAGCATAAGAATTATGAAAGTTGATAAAAGTTATATAGGAGTGTGGATAAATTTAATTATATTTTGTATAATACGTTTCTGGGCATCAAAGTATTTAACAAATGATTCACTGCTTACAATAGCTGGATTGGGCATAATATTTTTTTATATATACTCGTTTGTATATAAATGTGATAAATTAATAAAAAAGTATTATTTCTATTTTGCTGGTGAAATGTCAATTTTATGGATACTGCTTGCTATATGGGTACCGATGGAGAATATTTTTAAACATTACAAGATATTTGCAGCAATAATGCTAATAGTAATAACAGTAGTGATGTTTAGAACAATCTTTAAAATAGGTAAATTAAATGGGAGGATATGAGAATAAAAAGGCTGTAAATTGATCTGTTCATTGTTCCGCTCTCCTTTTCTTGGGGGATAATTGGTTGCAAGCAAATTTATTATATTTCCAATGGTTGGGAAGTGAAATGTTCATATAACTTAACAGAACGTATAATTAAAGAAGGGGATATTTAATGAGTGCTGTAAGAATTATTAGTATAATTATAAAAGTAATTATATTTGTATTAAGTTGTTATTTTTGTTTTAGATTTGTTTACGCTTTCACAAAATTTTTTAATCTTGATTGCAAGAAGGAAGCAGAAAAAAGAAAATATTATTTTAAAGAATTTATAAAGTACTTTATTATTGAAGTAGTATATGGATTTATGATTATTAAGTTAACAACCAATATAGAAAATAAAGGTGGTAGTTATAAAGGTCTTAAATATTCAGGGGAGTATGGAGATATATATTTGATTATTTCCTTCGTTTATATAGCAGCAGCATTTTTGTTCTGGTATTTTATTATGCATAAGGATATTCTAAAAAGAATGACACTGCTTAGTAAAAGAACTAGAGTAGCACTAAGTCTAGTATATTTTGTAGGTATTTCAATAGTATTATTTGTAATAATAAGATTCGGATTTATGTAAGAAAAGAGGTGCGATAACAGTGAAATGGCATATTAAACCCCGATATTTATATTTTACATTAATTTTTCCGTATATGCTTACAGCTCTTGGAATTAGTATAAACTATATGATCTTTAGTAGGGAAGATAAAAGTATATTTAATATACTTAATACGATACTGGTAATGTGGTTGGTTCAAATGATATGCATCTTTGCATTTAGAGATGCGTCAGAGATATATGATGTTTTGCCTATTGCATTTCATTATTTAGTAAGTACATTTTTAGGGATTCGAAACATAAAAAAACAACAGAAATGGTTAAAAACTATAAACGATTGAAGAAATATATATGATTAAAAATGTAAATTATTAAGGGTGGGGGAGCATAAGAATTATGAAAGTTGATAAAAGTTATATGGGAGCTTGGATAAATTTAATTATATTTTGTATAATGCGTTTCTGGGCATCAAAGTATTTAACAACTGATTCGCTACTTACAATAGCTGGATTGGGTATAATATTTTTTTATATATACTCGTTTGTATATAAATGTGACAAATGGATAAAGAAGTATTACTTCTATCTTGCTGGTGAAATGTCAATTATATGGATATTGCTTGCTATAAGGGTACCAATGGAGAATATTTTTAAGCATTACAAGATGTTTGTAGTAATAATGCTAGTAGTAATAACAGTAGCTATGCTTATAACACTCTTTAAAGTAGGTAAGTTAAATGGGAGAATATGAGAATAACCCTATTAAATTTCCATTGTTAACTTTAAAAAGTCATAGTATCCTTGTGCAATCTCTTCACGTGAAAAATTACCACTAACTAATTCTTCATCTGATAATTTAGAGAGTGAATTATAAAACCAATTACCAATTGACTTAATATTTTCAGATCTATCCTGTTCTAAAAATTCAAATAGAACATCTTCAGCATCATTGTATTTTCTTTCAGATATTAATTTTTTTAGGATTGCTAATAAGGTATCTTTATCAGACCAATCACCAAATTCTATTGGCGCAGGTTCCTCATTCTTATTTAAAATACATTTGCCTAGATTTTTTCCAAAGGATTCTACCATGTCTAATAGATAGTCATTTTTCATAAATTAATCTCCTTTACATCTACTCTTTAAATTTAGAAATTAAATAAGATTTAGTATAGTAATTATATACCTATCAATATGTAAAATAAAGTATACCAATCTATTTTTAACACAAATTATATAAGGGACATTAGTAAAATTAAAAATATCTATAAATGAGCAAATAAGTATTTGGATAATCTATGAAAAAAATGAAATAAAAGGTTGAAAGGTGTAGATTATGGTGATAACATGTGAGTGAAGTTAATATAAATTTGGGGGAAGTTATAATGAATAAGAAGATTTCAAAGACCACATTACTTATGATTTGCGGATTAGCAATTGCTCTTAACATAGTACTTGGAATTATCACAAGTGCTTTAAAATTACCATTATATTTAGATACTATTGGTACCGTATTTGTAGCAATATATTTTGGACCTTGGTATGGAGCTGCTGTTGGGGGATTAACCAATTTATTATCTAGCATGTTAACAAATCCTCAGGCAATACCTTTTATGATAGTTAGTATTGTAATAGGTCTTGTTGTTGGGTTTGTATTTAGAAAGGTAAAAGTAAGCTTTTTATCTTCATTAATTATTGGTCTTGCACTTAGTATTATTGCACCATTAATAGGTACACCTATAGGTATATATGTTTATGGTGGACTTACTGGTACTGTTTCAGATATTGCAGTTATGTGGCTTAAACAAAGTGGTGCAAGTATTTTTACAGCTTCATTTATTCCTAAAATATTCAATAACTTAATTGATAAGGTTGGAACTTGTTTAATACTTTATTTTATAATTGCAGCTTTACCACAACAATATAGGTGCAGCAATTTCAAAGGCAAAAGTAAATAAAATTTAGAAATATATATTAAAAAGATGATTTCTGTATTAACAGGAATCATCTTTTTTTTAGCTTCTCCTAAGTATGAGTTTTTTTGCTTAAATTTAATTTGCTTTAAATTATAAAGAAATTATTTGAAAGTTCGATAATTTAATTAACATGTATTGCTATAAAATAGAATAAATAAGCATAAAATGGATAAAATGAGGAGGGATTTAAGTGAAAAAAACTAATAGAAAAAATATATCCTTGAAGAAGCAATTGATGATGGTAGCAATGATATTAGTAATTGTACCTATGATAGGATTAAGTGGAATGTCCAATATTGTTTCTATAAAAAATAACGTAGAGAGTTTTAATTCAATATCCGAGTCGCTATGTGAAGTTGGTAAGGAAAATATAGATGGTGAGATTGAATATTATAAAGACATATTAGAGTCAATAAGTAAGAATAATAACTTTGAAAATTTAAGTGATGAAAATAATAGAGAAAACTTAATAAGAAGCATGAGATATTTTAAGGATTCAGACTCTATTATATTAAATGTTTTTTATGCAGATGAACAGGGAAAACTAATTCACATTTCAGATGGAGATTTAGGAGATGACTATAGTGCATTAGATGAAGAATGGTATAAAAGTTGTTTAGCAAATCCTGATTCATATAGAATTGAAGAACCTTATACTGATGTTATTACAAATGAAATGGCAACGACTATATATAAGACAATTAAGTCATCAAATGGTAAACCGATGGGTGTTTTAGCCATAGATTTAAACTTAAGTTCTTTAGCAGAAGAACTATCCTTAATTAAATATGGTGAAACAGGACAACTTATAGTTACAGATTTAAATGGAACAGTTGTTGCAAATAATGATAAGTCACTGATTGGAGGAGCAGAACCTGCAGAGTATGATGGGTGGAAAGAAATTTTAAATAATAGCAGTGGAAAATCCAAATTTAAGTATGATGGTACAAGCTATAATGTTTATTACACAACAGCAGAGGAAGTAAATTGGAAGATTTTAATGAGAGTTGATTCCGCTGAATTATCAAAGGCACAAGTGAAGTTTACATTATTAACATCTATTATAATGATAGTAATGGCAGTTATAGCATTTTTAGCAGGTAGTATAGCAGCAAAGAAGATGACATCTTGTATTAATGCTGTAAAGGATAGTTTAGAGCAGTGTGCAGATGGTAAGTTTGATTTTGAGGTAAATATTAATGGTAACACAGAAGAATTTAAAGAACTTGAAAAGAGTTTTAATGAAATGCAGATAAAAGTATCTGGATTAATTTCTAACGTTGAAAATTCTGTAAATCAAGTTAATGATAATGCTGTTGCTTCAGTTGATATGAGTAGAGAGATATCTAATTCCATGAACAGAGTTAATGAAACAGTTACCCAAATTTCTAAGGGAACTATTGAATCATCTACAAACTTGGAAAAGATAACATTAAATATGGAAGACTTATCTAAGAATATGGAAGATATTCATCAAATAACAGATGTACTTAATTCTATGACAATATCTACAAATTCTTTAGGTAAGGATGGAATTGATATAGCGGATCTTGTTATGGATAAATCAATAGGTACTAAAAATAGTACAAAAGAAGTAGAAAGTGTAGTATATAAGGTTGCAGAAAGCATAGTGTCTATAGAAACTATGAATCAAGCGATAAGTAATATTACTGGACAAACTAATTTATTGGCTTTAAATGCAGCAATAGAAGCAGCAAGAGCTGGTGAAGCAGGAAAAGGATTTGCTGTAGTTGCTGATGAGATAAGAAAGCTTGCGGAAGAGACGGCTGTTTCAGCGAAGCAAATTGATACAATAATAAAAGAGATTAAAGGAAATGTTGATGTAGCTGTAATGAAGGTAAATGAAACTTCAGAAAATGTTGAAAAGCAAGAAGAGGCTGTAGAAAAATCACAAGAAATATTTAAAAAAATAGTATCTTCAATAGAGGAATTAAGTAAAAGAATTGAAGAAATATTTAATAAGGTTTCTGAAGTTAATGAAATGGAAGATGATGTAGTACAGCAAGTTTCTAACCTATCGGCGATTTTAGAAGAAACTGCAGCTGGTTCAGAGGAAGTTGCTGATTCTAGTGAGGAAGTGACCAGTTCAGCGGCAGAAAGTGTTAAAACATTTGAAGGTTTAAAGGAAGTTGCAGAAGAACTTAAAAATCAAATATCAGCATTTAAGTTTTAAAAGAAGAGCGTTGTGATGGCAACGCTCTTTTCATTTACTAGGGATATATATACTATTTAAAGTAAATAATATTTTATTGAAGAATAAACTATATTTTATTTATAATAAGGGTATAAAGTTTAATAATTAAAGAAAGGATTACCTAATGATAAAAGAATTAAAAGAACTTATTGATAAAAATAATGGAATTATAGGTCATTATGGAATTGAAAGAGAAGCTTTGAGAGTAGATAAAGCTGGTAGACTATCAGAAATTGATCATCCAAATGGTTTAGGTGATAAATATACAAATCCATATATAACAACGGATTTTTCTGAAAGTCAAATAGAAATGATAACTCCGCCCTTTGAAACCAGTGAAAAAGTATATGAATTTTTAAATCTATTGTATGATACGGTAGTTTTTAATATTGATGATGAATATTTGTGGACTCAATCTATGCCCTGCATTATACCTGATGAAATTCCAGTGGCTAGGTTTGGAGAATTAGATGAAGCTAAGGTAGCTACTGAATATAGAAAAAAATTAATGAAAAAATATGGAGGAAAGAAGCAGCTGATTTCGGGAATTCATTATAATTTTTCCTTTGATGAAAACATTATAAAAGGACTATATGAAAAACATGGGGAAGAACAAAGCTATCGAGAGTTTAAAGATAAAATATATTTAAAAGTCACAAGAAATTATTTGAGATATAGATGGCTTTTAATATACCTTTTAGGAAGTACAACAACACTTCATGAAACTTATATAGATGCATGTGAGTGTAGAAAGTGTTTTAAAAAAATTACAGAAGACAGTTTTTCACATGAAGGTGGAATTTCTTATAGAAATGGTGAATGTGGATATAGAAATCTAGTTGATTTATATCCTGACTATAAAAGTGTGCAGGGATATGTTGATAGTCTAAAAGATTATATTGAAAGGGGAGTAATAGAGAGCCATAAGGAACTATATAGTCAGATAAGGTTAAAGCCGAAAAATGTTAGTGATTTTTTTAATTCATTAGTGGAAGAAGGAATAAAATACCTAGAGTATAGAACTATTGATGTAAATCCTTTTGAACCGTGTGGAATTTCATTAGTAGATTTGAGGTTTATAGAAATATTCAATATATTTTTATTAATAAAAGAAGAGGATTTATATGATAGATGGCAAGAGGAATCATTAGAAAATCAAGATTTAATTGCTAAGTTTGGTAAAAAAACAATTAAATTAAAAAGGTCAGGAGAATATGTTGATAAGGTTAAGTGGGCTTTAGATATATTGAATGAAATAAAGGAAATTTCTATTGCTCTTAATAGAGATAGGAATAGGGAAATTGAATTAATGAAGAAAAGGGTTAAAGATGTTAATCTAACATATGCCCATAGAATTGAGGAAAGAGTTAAAAATAAAGGATATGTTGACTGCTATTTATCTTTAGCTGAAAAATATAAAGAAATGTCTTTAAGTAAGATTAATAATACTAAGCAATATAAGCATTTAAACATCCAAAATGTCGATAAAATAAGAAAAAATATAATAAATGGTGAAAAATGTTTACAAATATAATTGGTTACGTTATAATTTTTGTATGAAAAGAAAATGTTACTAGGGGTGCCTAAAAGCTGAGAGAGTGATTACTCAACCCTTTGAACCTGATGTGGTTAGAACCATCGAAGGAAAGTAAGTAATTTACATTTAAATAAACAAGAATTATTTTATTTAAGTTGGTAAAATCTTCTTCCTTTTGGGAGAAGATTTTTTTATTTGCAGGTCCTTTGAAGATTGCCACAAATTTGTTATATGTGGAGGAATGAAAGGTGAAATTATCGGAGAAATTGTATTTAAGTGCAAAGGAGATTTGGGATTCTTATTATGAACATCCTTTTATAAAGGGAATAGGGGAAGGGAGTCTCGATATAAATAAGTTTAAGTATTATATGATACAAGATTATTTATATTTACTTGATTATACTAAGGTCTTTGCTTTAGGTGTAATAAAATCAAAAGATGAATCTAATATGAAAATATTTGCAGAACTAGTTCATTCAACAATAGGTGGAGAAATGAACATTCATAAAACTTATATGAAAAGGCTAAAGATAACTGAAGAAGACATAAAAGATGCAAAACAATCCTTAGTGAATGTTTCTTATACTAACTATATGTTATGGGTATCTCAAAATGGAGGACTTTTAGATTTAGCTGTAGCAGTATTGTCATGTAGTTGGAGTTACAAAATGATTGCGGATAAAGTAAATGAAATACCAGATGCTATTAATCATGAATTCTATGGAGAATGGATAAAAGGTTATGTTTCAAAAGAATATGATGAAGCAAATAATAAAATAATTAATATGGTGGATGAGCTTGGTGAAAATTGTTCAGAGGATGAAATTAGTAATTTGATAAATATATTTATTAATTGTAGTAGATATGAATATGAATTTTGGAATATGGCATATGAAATGAAGCAGTAGCTAGGAGATGTTGGTATGTTAGAATTCAAGGAAGTGTCTTTTAAATATGAAGGAGATAAAGAGAATATACTAAAGAATTTAAATTTTTCAGTAAAAGATGGTGAGTTTATTTCAATAATCGGAGCCAGTGGATGTGGAAAAAGTACTCTCTTTAGATTAATAAATGGACTGGAAGAATCAATAGAAGGAGAAATATTTGTAGATAATAAAAGAGTTGAAAAGGGTAAAAACTATAGTGCATATATGCCTCAGAAGGATTTACTATTTCCGTGGAGAACAATCGGTGGGAATTTATCTTTACCTATGGAATTGAAGGGAGTATCAAAACCTAATAGAGAAAAAAGAATATGTGAAATATTGAAAGATGTTGATCTTTTGAAATATAAGGATAAATATCCTAAGGATTTATCAGGAGGAATGAGACAGAGAGCTGCATTTGCAAGGACACTGATTACTGGTTCAAAACTTTTATTACTAGATGAACCCTTTAGTGCTCTAGATTCATTAACAAAAATATCTATGCAGGAGTGGCTATTGAGTCAGTGGCAAAATTCAAGTAATACAATAATGTTTATAACCCATGACGTGGAGGAAGCAATTTTTTTATCAAACTATATTTACATAATTGTGGACAAGCCTATAACCCATTTAGAAAAAGTTAAGGTGCCAATTAATTATCCAAGAAATAGAGATTGCTTAAAAAGTAAAGAAATTATTGAATTAAAGGAAGAGTTAATAAGTAAATTAAGACAGAAGGTGGATTAATGAAAAAAAGATTACCAAGTTTAATTTTAATCTTTATTATTCTTATGATATGGCAAATTTCAGCTATGAATATTGATGCTCATTATATATTGCCATCACCAATTCAAGTTATCACTAGATTGTGGCAGCTAAGAGAACCACTTTTTAAAGTCCATTTACCAGCAACTATGATTGTAACTTTAATCGGTTTATTAATTTCAGTTGTTTTGGGTGTTTTTTTAGCCATTATAATGGATATGAGTAAGGTTATAGAAAGGGCTCTTTATCCTATAGTGGTGGCATCTCAGACAATTCCCACAACAGCAATTGCTCCCTTATTTGTGTTGTGGTTTGGATATGGGTTATGGAGTAAGGTTCTTGTAACTATTTTAATAACTTTTTTTCCTATAACTATAACTTTATATGATGGGTTTAAGTCTACTAAGAGAGAAATGGAAGAGTTATTAATTACATATGGAGCAAGTAAAAAAGATATTTTTATTAAATTAAAAATACCGGCAGCCTTGCCTTGCTTTTTTTCATCAATAAAAATGGCAATTCCATTAAGTATAATTGGAGCAGCTATTGGTGAATGGCTAGGAGCACAAAGTGGACTTGGATATTTTAGTAGAAGAATGATGACACAATTAGATGGAGCAGGGGTATTTGCTCCAATATTGTTACTATCCATAGTAGCTATGACCATTGTAGGCTTAGTTACAATTTTAGAAAAGAAAATAATAAAGTGGAGAAAGGAAATATAAGATATGAAGAAAAGGTTTTTATCAATAATTTTAGTAATAGTAATGACTTTTGGAGTTGTAGGGTGTTCAAAGAAGGATGAAAGCAATGGCGAATCTGGAAGTACTAACAAAGATTTAGAAGAAGTATCAGTGGTTTTGGATTGGTACCCTAATGCTGTACATGGATTTATTTATACTGCAATGGAAAAGGGCTATTATGAAGAAGAGGGACTTAAGGTGAAAATTCAATTTCCATCAAATACTAATGATGCCATATCATTAACAGCAGCAGGAAAAGCTGATTTAGGTATGTACTACTTACAGGATGTAGCTCTTGCAAAAGGAAATGAAAAAGTCCCTATAAAGGCGGTAGGAACAATAGTTCAATCACCTCTTAGTATTATATTATCATTAAAGGATAAAGAAATTGAAAATCCTAAAGATTTAGTTGGTAAAAAACTAGGGTATGGCGGATCTGCTTTAGCAGAGGCCATAATATCTACAATGTTGGAAGATGCAAATGAAAATATTAATTCTACGGATGTAATTGATGTAGGTTTTGATTTAATGAGTTCTATGACAACAGGAAATGTAGATGCAACTATAGGTTGTTTAGTAAATCATGAGGTTCCTCAAATGGAGGAAGAAGGCTTTGAAGTTAATTATTTTTTACCTAATGATTATGGGGTGCCCAATTATTATGAATTAGTATTTGTTACAGGAGAAGAAACATTAAGTAAAAATCCTGAAAAGATAGAAAAGTTTTTAAGGGCATCTCAAAAAGGCTTTGAAGATATGAAGACAAATATGGAAGAATCACTTAAAATATTATTGGAAAATCAAAATGCAGAAAATTTCCCTTTAAGTGAAAGTGTAGAGAGAAGAAGCTTTGAATATCTTATACCTGTAATGGAAACTGAAGAGGAAAGATTTTTATCTCAAAAGAATGAAGTGTGGCAAGAAAATATTGATTGGCTATATGAAAGAGGTCTTTTGAAGGAAAAGTATGATGCAAGTCAAATTCTAGAAAATGTAATTGAATAAGAAAAGTTCATTTGTTATTAAACAAAAGAGGTTCTGTAGTTAAATTATAGTGCTACAGAGCCTTTCTTTTTTTCTTTTAAAAAATATTTAATTCTACTTAAAAATTCAGAAAATATTATAGGCAGAATATAAAGAGATTTATAAAAAGGACGAGTATATTATTATAACTAATGATAAATTTATTAATTAACAAGGAGATGAAAGAATGAAATTAAAAAAATCTGTTCAAAGTAAGATAGCAGCTTCAGTTGGAATTATTTTAATGGTAGCAATGGTAGGGCTAACATTAACATCAAGTTATTTAAGTAAAAGTGCGATTAAGAAGTCAGAAGTTAATAGTTTTGTTTCAGATACTAGTGGAATTGCCAAAAATCTTGAATATATAATAGAAATCGAACAGAATGGACTATTAATATATCAAAATGATCAAAATGTTGAGAATTTATTGAAGATGTCGGCAGAAGGTAAGGGAGATACGGAAGAATTTAAAAGTCTCCAGAGTAAGTTAACAGAATACATGGTGGACTATAACTCTAAAAAACCTAGGGTTCAAAGAACACACATAATAGATATAAATGGAAATATAATTGCTAGTTCCTCACCAGATTCTATTGGAACGAACTTCTCAGATAGAGGATACTTTAAGAGAACAGTTGAAACTAGTAAGCCATCTATAATAGACACAACAAAATCAAAAGTGACAGGTAATTTAGTTACAGGTGCTACATTACCATTATTTGATGGAGCAGGAAATGTAATAGGGATAACTACTATTTCTTTAGAAGTATCAGATATGGGAGCTATTATTGATACATATAAAAGAGAAAATGGATATAATTATGTAATTGATACTACGGGTATGGTAGTTTATCATGAAAATCAAGAACTTATTTCAATGCCTTATGAGGTAGAAGAGATTTTAAATGTTGTTAAGGATGAAAATTTAACTAGTGGATTTGTAGAGTACAAATCTGAAGGAAAAGATCATATAGCTGCATATGCTAAAATTGAAGCCTTAAATTGGGTGGTTTTCTCTGGTGAGACGGTTAATGATTTAATGATGCCTATTAAAAAGATTAATGTTAAGATTATAGCTACATCAGCATTTTTCTTTATATTAGGAATATGTGTAATAATTTATATTAGTAGATTAATTACAAAACCATTAAAGAAATTATCAGAGATTGTTAATACAGTTGCTGATGGAGATTTAAGTATAAGTGCAGATGGAATTGAAAGTGAAGATGAAGTTGGTCAACTTGCCAGTGATTTTAATAGAATGATTAATAATCTATCTTCATTGATAGGAAATGTGGTTGATGCGGTTGAAAAAATAGATCAATCTTCAACAAATTTAAGTGCAATTACAGAAGAGGTATCAGCATCTAATATTGAAATTAAAAATTCTATGGAAGAGATATCGCATGGAACCATAGATCAAACTAAGGAAGTTGGAGTAACTACAGAAAAGACAAAAGAACTTGGAGAAAAAATTGAGGTTCTTTATAATAAAAATAATATAATGAATGAAAATAGTAAAAAAGTTATTTTAGCTGTAGATGAGAGTAATGAAAAATTAGAGTTCTTAAGAAATTCAGGAAAACAATCCGTTGAAAGTTTTAATTCAGTACAAGAAACCGTTAATGAGTTAATTGATGAAATGAATAATATTTCTAACATGGTTCTAACAATAAATGGAATATCAGAACAAACTAATTTACTAGCACTTAATGCCTCAATTGAAGCAGCTAGAGCTGGTGAAGTAGGAAAAGGATTTGCAGTTGTAGCTGATGAGATAAGAAGTCTTTCAGAACAAACTAGTAGTGCAACTAAAGATATCCAAGGAATAATTAATGGAGTAGAGTTAATAGCTAATAGAACAAGAAAATCTATAGAAGATTCTTATAAAGTAAACAGTAATCAATCATTAGCTTTTGATGATATGGAAAAATCAACAACTAAAATGGAAACATTATTAAAGTCAATTATAGAAATAATAGGACAAATTAGTAATGAGATTGATATAATAGATAAAAATAAAGATGAAGTCAATGATTGTATAAATCAAGTAGCGTCTATTGCGGAACAGGTAGCAGGCTTATCAGAAGAGGTTACAGCTTCATCAGAAGAGCAACTTGAGGCATATAATGTGGTAACTTCAAGCTCTGAAGAAATGTTACTTTTATCTGAACAATTACAAGAAACTATAGGTGTATTTAAGATTAAATAAAAATTATATACGGAAATAAAGAGGGCTCTGTAGTTTAAATGTACTACAGAGCCTAATTTTTTTATTTACCTATACCGTAATTTCCAGAAACACTACACTTAAATAATGGTAGCTTAGGTGGGCAGTAGCTAAAAAGATAAAATATAATAATAAATAGGAATAATAAAATTAAAGCTAAAGTGTTAAAAAAAGTAGGAAGAGGATTACTTATTATTATAGAGTAGCTTATAATTAAACCTATAATAATACTTATTTCATATATTATTAAATCAGCAGTTAAAGAATGGGTATGAGTTATTCCAATATAAGCATAGTATAATATAATCATACTAATAGAAGTAATAATTGCACTTGTAAATTTTGCAACAAAAAAATTGGGATAAAATTTACCGATAAAGAAATATTCAATTAATCCATAAAAAATAGGGGCCCAAAATGTTAATTTAGTATGTTCCCATATACTTTCATTTACTGCAAAAATGGCAGTGAAAATATTTATTTTGTTTGTTATTTCATATCCAAAATGTATAAATGAACCTAACAGAAAAATAAAAATTGTACCACCTAATTCCCACCATAAAAGTTTATAATTCATAATATCACTCCTTTACAATATATATATTTGTAAATAAGCTTGATTAAAACTCTACTTCGAATAAAAACAAAATTATTACATTTTATGGAAATAAATTCTAAATAGTGGTACAATTATAAGGAAAAATATATTTTTATAATTATAATATTGTTCATTATAATTGTATTGTTTTAAAATAAATTTTTAGAAGGGCGGAATACATGCATGATTTATGAAAAAACAAAATTACCTTTTAGTTATGATAGTTTAGAGCCGTATATGGATACCTTAACTGTAGAAATTCACTATGAGAAACATTTACAAACTTATGTGAATAATTTAAATAGATTTCTTAATGGATATGAAGAGTTTACAAAGGATAAGTCTATTGAAGATATATTGAAGGATGTAGAAAATATACCTAAAGAAGTAAGAACTCAAGTTATTAATAATGGAGGAGGGGTATATAATCATAATTTTTTCTTTAATATTTTAGGAGCAAGTAGAAAAAGTGAACCACAGGGTAAGTTGCTAGAAGGGATAAAGGAAGCTTTTGGAAGTTACAATAATATGTGCGAGGCGGTATCTAAGGCGGCTATCGGTCAATTTGGATCAGGATGGAGTTGGCTTGTAGTTAATGATAAGTTACAACTTCAGGTGATTTCAACTGATAATCAAGATTCACCAATTTCTATTGGGTTAAAACCTATATTGGCAATTGATGTTTGGGAACATGCTTATTATTTGAAGTATAAGAATCTTAGAAATGAATATGTAAAAAACATATGGAATTTATTTAATTGGGATAAAATAGAAGAGATATATGAAGGTATTATAAAAGATTAATTATTAATTTAAAAATCGCAAAGCGAAATCGCAAGCGATTTTTTTGTTTTTAGTATTGTGTAATGCACAGTACTATGATATTATAATTTTAAGGGTACTGTGCATAGCACAGTACCAATTAAAAAGAATACTACTAGGTTTTACATAGTAATAATTTTTAATGGATGTGAAACTATAAAAAATTTTGTTATGTTTTACACTACAGAAAAAGGAGGGATAAAATGAGCACTCAACTTAGAAAAGGTGTAATTGAAATTTGTGTTTTAGCTCTTATTAATGATAAAGATATGTATGGATATGAAATAGTGGAAAAAATATCAGTAGTAATGTCAGTAAAAGAAAGTACTATATATCCATTACTGAGAAGATTAACTTCTGAAGGTAATTTTGAAACTTATTTAGTAAAATCTGAAGGTGGGCCTGATAGAAAATATTATAAAATTACAAGTTACGGTAAAGAAAATTTGAAAAATTTAGTGGCTGAGTGGGATTACTTTGTTAGAGATGTTAATTTAATTTTAGAAGGTTATAGAAGGGAGAGCGGAAAGAGTGAATAGAAAAGATTTTTTAGATATATTACATGATTATTTAAAGGGAACTTTTAGTGAAATGGAGATAAATGACATTTTGAGAGACTACGAAGAGTTTTTCTTAAATGGAGAATTAGAAGGTAAAGGTGATGCTGAAATTATTAAAAACTTGGGATCACCTAAAAGTATAGCAAAAGAATTGATAGAAGAAATAAAGGGCCCGGATAAGGTCAATGGACAACATAAGGAGAAAGTGAATGCAGAAGCAAAAAGAGTTTGGAGTGGAATAAAATCAACTGGAAAAAAAGCTAGTGAAAAAGGAAAAGAATTTTTAGATTCTTCTTCAATAGTTAATGGCAATATATCAGGAACATTGGTAAAGATAATAATGATTTTAATTACAATAATTCTTATTCCACCAGCAATAGCTGTTATAGGAACAATGATAGTGTCTGGACTTGCACTGATTGGAACTTCTTTAGCTAATTTTATGGGTTGGATTGTATCCGCTATATTGTTGGGAATTAATTTATCTCTAGGCGTATTTGGATTGTTTTTGTGTATAACATGGACAGGAGTTACTATTTTATCATGGATTCTTTATGCTTTAATATTTAAAGGTTTAAAGCATATTATGATTTCGTATATTGGATGGATTAAAAAAAGGAATATGTACGTAAGAGTAAAGAAAAACCATGAAGAAAAAGTAGAAGATTATAAGAATCAATCACCTATTGAAAATACTTTCGATGAAATGGATAAAAGTGATATTGAAAAAGCTAATGATGAAACTAGTATTATCGAATATGAGTATCAGGATGATGAGTTAGAAGACAATCCAGATAAAAGTTATAGTATTACAGATAAAAAAGATGGAGGTGAAAAGAATGAATAAATATAAAAAAGCATTAGTTGTAGCCTGTGTTTTTTTAACTGTTGGTTTGGCAGGTAGTATTATTACAGGTATTAGGATGATACCTAAAATAACTAGTGAAATATATAGAATTCAAAGAGAAGTTGTAAATGCAGAGCCCATTGAAAAAGAAAAATATGCTTCAGAGGAAGTTGTAGAAAATCTAGATATATCTGCTATTGAAAATGGAAATCTAGATGTTGAAATAAAAAAGTCAGATGATAGTTATACAAGAATTAAGGTTTATGAATATTTAGAGGATATACAAGTTAAAACCACATATAATGCAGATACTAAAACATTAGTTGTGGATGGGTATAGACAAAAAATGGACTTTTTAAACGAAACAAGTATTAAGAAATTTTTTGAGAAGGGCTATGAAACATTGATCTATTCTTTAGCAGATTCTCATCATGATAGTAGTCAAATTGTTATAGAAGTGCCCGCAGGTGTAAATATTACATTTAAGGGAGAGTATAATACTAATTTAAAGATAAAGGATACTGTTGTTTTAAAAGATAGTTTAGATTATGTAACTAAATATGGGTATGTAAATTTGCCTCATTATAATACTCTTAAGGATATAAATATAAGATCCAATTCACATGTGAATATGGATGTAAGGGAATTTATTAATGCAGAAAAGGTAAGTATTAAGGGACAGGACATAGATATAGATTCTAATGGATATACTGAAGACTATGAGAAAATAGAAAAATTACCATCGGTAGTAAGTATTTCAGCTAATTATATTGATATTACTTCATTCATTCCTTTAGGCACAGATGTAGATTTAGCAGGTAATAATATCGAATATAATAGTAATTTCAATGACTATTCTTTAAATCTAAAACTTATGGGATTAAGAAACGGAAGTGCTTATTATGATGATGAGGATCCAAATGGTAGGCTTCTTGACAGAAGAGATTTAGGATCAAATTATGAAGGCATAATTGGTGATAATAGTAATAAAGAATATAAACTCACCATTTCAGATTATGATTATTTAAATATTAATAATATTAGTTTAAGAGAATTAGAGAATAGAGTAAGATAGGTAGTAAAGCCACTGAAAAACTATAGTTTTTCAGTGGCTTTATTTAGGTTGTTGGTATTAACACAGTCTACTTATATGACTAAATTGTAAGATAGCTTTATTCTTTGTAAGTAAAGTAACATAGAATATGGGGGAGTACACAGATATAATTGTAATTATAGTAATTAAGTAAACTTTACCAATAAGTAGAATGTATTGTGGAGGAAATTATGGAAGTATTAAAGGTTGAAAATTTAAAGAAATATTATGGAAAAGGGGAAAATGAGGTTAAAGCCCTTGATGGAGTAAGTTTATCTGTAAATAAAGGGGAGTTTATAGCAATAGTGGGAGCTTCAGGTTCAGGTAAATCTACTTTGTTGCATCTTATTGGAGGGCTAGACAAACCTACATCAGGAAAAGTTATCCTCAGAGAAAAGGATTTGTATAGTCAAAGTGAAAATTCACTTAGTATCTTTAGAAGGAGAAATATAGGATTTATATTTCAATTTTTTAATCTAATACCAATATTGAGTGTAGAAGAGAATATCTCATTACCAGCATTATTAGATAATGAAAAAGTGGATAAAGCATATTTAAATGAACTTATTAAAATGACAGGCTTAGAAGATAGAAAAAAGCATATTCCATCTGAATTGTCTGGTGGACAACAACAACGAGTTTCTATTGCAAGAGCTCTTATAAATAAGCCAGCAATTATATTGGCTGACGAACCTACTGGAAATCTAGATAGTAAAAATTCACAAGAAGTTATTGAATTATTGAAGGCTACAGCTAAAAGATATAATCAAACATTAATATTAATAACTCATGATAGTAAGATTGCAGAACAGGCAGATAGAATTATCACTTTGAATGATGGGAAAATAAAGAGTGATATAAAACTTTTTTAGGGGGTGTTTTATTGATGAATAGTTATATAGAGTTAGGAAATAAGTATTTAAAAAGCAGCAGAAAGAAAACTATATTAACGGTTATAGGAATTATATTATCAGTAGCACTTATTACATCTATTGGAACTTTCATTCTTACCGTGCAGAACTCCTATATTCAAAATTCTATAAAAAAGACAGGTAATTATCATGTAGTTATAAAGAACATATCTAAAGACACTCTTGAAAAAGTGAAGTCCAATCCCAAAGTTGAAAGCACAGGTGTTTTTTATTCTGATGAACCAGTTCAATTGGACAGTGGTAAAGAATTATATTTTAATTATTTAAGTAAGGAAGCCTTTGAACTTAAAAATATATTATTAATTGAAGGCAACCTGCCTGAAAATGATGATGAAGTTGTTCTTGAAAGGTGGGTGTTAAAGTATGTAAATGGAAAGGTGTCTGTAGGTGATTATATAGAATTACCTAATAAGGAAGGCAATATTAAAACTTATAAACTTGTAGGTATAACTGAAGGACAGTATAAATCTCAAGTTGAGGGTGTTGGGCAATGCTATTTTATAGAAAATAACAATGTAACAGAAGGATTAAGTAAAGTAGCTTATGTAAAGATAAAGGATAAGGCTAAAAAGTCTGAGGTAATCTCTGAGCTTAGATTAATAATTGAGAATGACCAAACTTTAGAGGTAAATGATGACTTACTTCATTATACAGGTGAATCTTCTAATTCGGTTATAAATGAATCTTTATTTAAGGTTGTTTTTATTGTTATTTCCATTGTAGTTATTGCTACAATTGTGGTTATTTATAATGCGTTCCATATTAGTATTGCTGAAAGGATAAAGCAATTTGGGTTGTTAAGAGCTATAGGAACAACAAAAAGACAGGTGATAAATCTTGTATTAAGAGAAGCAAATATAATGATTTTAATAGGTGTACCTATAGGGGTGTTTTTCGGAATTTTATCGGTATATTGTATAGCTTTTGCTTTTTCGAAGATGGCTCCCACAGTGGAATTTGGAAATTTACAAGTAATAATTTCACCAGTAGTTATATTAATTAGTGTGATAATAGGTGTTATTACTATATATATATCAGCCTATTTACCAGCTAGAGCTGCAGGAAAAATTTCTCCTCTAGTGGCCATAAGTAATCAAGCTGTTATTAAAAAGGAAAAGAGAAATAGAAGTGGACGAATTTTAGCGCCAATATTAAAGATTGATAAGTTGATGGCTGTGAAAAATGTAAAGAGAAATAAAAAAAGATTTTATATAACAGTATTTTCAATGGCCCTAAGTGTTACTTTATTTATAACATTCATGTCTTTTTCTCGGTTTTCTACTAATTTTGCAGGAAGTATTAACGAAAAAAGTGATGTGGATTTTCAATTGATGATAAGTCATCTAGATGAAAATGTGAAGACTATATCTCAAGAAGTTATTGATGAAGTTGAAAAAATACCACATTTGGATAATGTGTTTAGAAACTTTCAATCAATAAAAACTGTACGTGCTATTGTTAAGGATGAATCCATTCCTACTTTAGTTAAAGAATACTACGAAAATAATGAAGATATAAGAAAGATAGAGCAGGTTCAAGTAGATAATGAATCTCGGAAGGCTGTAAAAGTAGCTATATCAACTTACGGAGATGAAAAACTTAAATTAACAGACAAATATATCAAAGAAGGGTCTTTATCTACAATTAAAGATGATGAAGTAATAGTTGTAAGAAACTCTAAATTTATGGGAGATAGGACACTAGTATCTCCTATGGTAAATTTGGAGGTTGGGGATGAACTACTTATTGATTTAACTTATGGAGAAGAAAAATCAGCCAATATTACTGAAAAGAAGTATGAAAGTGATGAACTGAAAAGGGTTAAAGTAGGTGCAATTGTAGATGAATCACCCTTTAATGATAATGAAAACTGGGATGCATTAAATATTATAATTAGTGAAAATCAATTGAATAATTTTATAAAAGAATCTGATGAAAAATTAAAGTATGAGGGGATAAGGTCTTTAGATATAAGACTTAAAGAGGATTCCTATGCAGACGAAGTTGATAAGGCTTTAAAGGATATAGAAACAAACTCTCCTGGGATAGAGTATTACAATGTAATAAAATCAAACGAAGAGGAAAAAGCATTTAATATGCAAATTATGATATTATTAATGGGATTTACAGTAGTAGTTACTTTGATAGGTGCAGTTAATATAATAAATACAGTTACTACTACTATATTACTAAGAAAGGCGGAGATATCTGCACTAAGGGCTATAGGTATGAGTTCAAGACAGGTTAGAAAAATGATATCCTTTGAAGGAATATTATTTGGCATCTATGGATGGATTATCGGCTCAATTCTAGGGACACTATTGTCTTATGCTATTTATGATCCTATGAATAATATAAAATCATTTGCATATATTGTGCCATGGAAAAGTATAGCAATTGCATTGGTTAGTGTAATAATATTAGGGTATATTTCGGCTTTAATTCCTCTCAATAGGTTAAAACATGAAAGTATTATTGAAGGGATAAGAGGGGAATAAGAAAAGAGAAGCTGTTGTACTAACTTATTTAGTGCAACAGTTCCTCTTTGAAATACAGTAAAATATTTTTATGCTATATTTGAATTATTTATAGAAGACTCAGATAGAATCTTTTTATAGGATAATAAGAATACTGTTAATGTTGTAAAGGAAGCTACTATATCTGCTATAGGTTCAGAATAGTATATTCCATTTACACCAAACTTAATTGGTAGAAGTAGGGCAAGAGGAATTAATAATACTACTTTACGCAATAAAGCCAAGAATAGTGATATTTTTGCTTGACCAAGGCCCATAAAGGTTGATTGACAAGCCATTTGAAGTCCAAAAGCCCACATTCCAGCCATATATATTTTTATCATTTGAGAAGTTAATACTGCAAGTTCTTCTTTTTGAGTAAACATTCCAACAAATATTTCAGGGAATATTATAATTGTAAGACAGCCTAAAGTTGTAGCTGTAAAGGATATTATTATAAGAAGTTTAAAAGTTTTCTTCACTCTATCAAAGTTTTTAGCTCCGTAATTATAACTAATAATTGGTTGGACACCTTGAGTAAGGCCTTGTATAGGAACTACTAGTAGCTGCATTACGCTCATCATTATGGTCATGGAACCAACGTAAAGGTCATTACCATATCTTTGAAGACCAGAATTTAAAACTATATTTATTAAACTTTCTGTTGCTTGCATAATAAAGGGAGATACACCTAAAGCAATTATACTTAAAGCTATTTTTTTGTTAATGTGAAGATGTTTTCTTTTTATCTTAATTATACTTTTACTTTTAGTGCTTATGAGAAAATAAAGTACCCAAATAGCACTTAAACATTGAGATATAATAGTCGCAAGTGCAGCCCCATTAACACCCATGTTAAAACCAAATATAAAGATTGGGTCTAAAACTATATTAGTAATAGCTCCAATTAAAACTGAAAGCATTGCTGTTTTTGCAAAACCTTGAGCACTTATATACATATTTAATCCAAGAGCGAATTGAACAAATATGGTACCAAATAAATAAATTGTTATGTAATCTAGACCATAGACTATAGTATTATCACTTGCTCCAAACATATATAGCAAAGGTTCTTTAAAAATCATAAAAACAATGGTTAAAATTACTGAAAAAATAAGTAATAGTGTTGTTGAATTACCTAGAATTTTTTCCGCTTCATCTTTATCTCCAGCACCTAATTTTATGGATGCAAGAGGTGCACCACCCATACCAGCTAAAGCACTAAAGGCTGATATTAACATAATTATTGGAAAGGTTACGCCAACACCAGTAAGTGCTAGATCCCCAATTTCAGGGATATGACCTATATATATACGGTCGACGATATTATAAAGTACATTAATTAATTGTGCTAGGATTGCAGGTAAAGCAAGTGAAAAAATAAGTTTTCCAATGCTCTCTGTGCCTAATTTTTTGTCTTGTGAATTTTCCAAAGTAACGCCTCCTTATTTAATGTGATTTTCACTATATTCATGAAGATTATTTAAAACTCTAATTAATTTTTGTATTAAGTCGTCAATTTCTTCAGGGGAAAAACCCTTAAAATTGATATCTTTCATAGCTAAACGAGCTTTTTCATAGTGGTGTTCAAGGGATTTGGTTTTATCACTTACGGTTATTTTAACAGAACGTCGGTCATCGGGACTGTATAGTCTATTAATGAGTCCTTGGGATTCTAGTCTATCTAGCATACTGGTAAGTGTTGTTTTAGCTAAAGCTGTTCTTTTACTTAATTCACTGATTGTTATATTATCTTCAGTCCATAGAGTAAAAAGAATTCGGCTTTGAGGACTATTAAAGTCATTTATCCCATATTCTTTTAAAATGCTAGTAAAGATTCGTTCTTGCATTAATTTAATTTTTGCAATATAAACACCAATAGGTACAATTTCATTCAAATTAAACGCCTCCCGATAATACTATATAAAATAGTTCTATATAGTATTATATTATTATTGTATAATTTATGCTGTAAACAATATGTGAACAAATTAATTGGAATTAATAGTATGGATGTTAATTCAATTATTTGATTATGTAGTATATAATCTAATTATGCTAGCGAAATATAAAAATCTAGATTAAATTGTAGTAGGTATATTATAAGGAGTAGTTATGAATAAAATATTATTAGTAGAAGATGATGAAGCATTAGCATTGGGTGTTGAGTATACTTTAAAAGAAGAAGGGTATGACACGCATAGAGTTTCTACCATAAAGGATGGGAAAGCTGTTATTGATAGTAATTACTATGATTTAATTCTTCTTGATATCAACTTGCCAGATGGTAGCGGCTATGATTTATGTAAGTATATTAAAACAAGTAAAGACATTCCAATTATTTTTTTAACTGCATTAGACGAAGAGGTTAATGTTGTTTTAGGATTAGATTTAGGAGGAGACGATTATATAACAAAACCATTTAGAGTAAGAGAACTTTTATCTCGAATTCGTGTAGTTTTGAGAAGAAATACAAAATTAGATATTAGCGGAGGAATAATTATCTCAGAAAAAATTGAAGTTAATACCTCTTTAGCGGAAGTAAAAAAAGATGATTATAAGATTTTACTAACAGCTAAGGAATATAAATTGCTTTTAACTTTTTTAAAACATCCTAATGAACTTCTAAGTAAAGACTTTATTTTAAATGAAATCTTCGATGATGAAGGAGTTTTTGTAGAAGATAATACTCTATCTGTTTATATAAAACGATTAAGAGAAAAGGTAGAAAATAATCCTTCCAAGCCTGAGTATATTATTAACAAAAGAGGCTTAGGGTATATATGGACTAAGGAAGTAAAGGGGAAAATGTAGATATGAATGTTTTTATTAACCCGGAAGTAAGGAAGAGTTCTAGTTTAATAATTATAATTACTATAACATTTATGATTATAGTTCAGATAATTTTAAATATTAGCTTTAATTCTATAAAAATTGATTACATGGAAGGCAAAGCTACATTAATAGGTAGCTTATGTGAAAAGTACCCTGAAATAGAATCGGAAATAGTCAATACGGTATATAAAGGTTCATCACCAGATTTGATTGAGAAAGGAAAGAATATTTCAAGTCAATATGGATATGGTGAGAATTTACAGATCAGTTTTTTGAAAAATTTTAATAAATCTTTTATCTTTGTTAATAGAAGCATTATAATTTTAATTATTGCATTTTCTTTAAGCTTTATAGGATTAAATTATTATCAATATACTATAATTTATAAAAGAGTTCGCAGCTTAGCTACGGCATCAAAAGAAATACTTGAAGGTAATTATAATATTGACATATATGAAGAAAAAGAAGGAGATTTTGCAAAGTTAGCTTATGGATTTAAAAATATGAGATCTATAATAAAAAATCAAATGATTGAATTAAAAAGTGAGAAACAATTTTTAGTTAATATTTTATCAGATATTTCTCATCAACTCAAAACTCCGCTATCTGCTTTAATTGTATATAACGATATTTTAAGTAAAGAAGATATAAAGAAAGAAGATAAAGATATATTTGTAGCAAATAGTAGGAATCAGCTAACTAGAATGGAATGGTTAATAAAAAGTTTATTAAAGTTAGCTAAGGTAGATGCAGATGCTATTGAATATAATAAAAAGGAAAATTTATTATTTGAAACAGTTAATGATTCAATACAAACTGTTGGTGTTATGGCTAAAAGAAATGATGTGGAAATTAATTACAATAGTGATGGGTGTGAAAATATAATTTCTACTTACGATGATTTATGGCTTCAAGAAGCGGTAATTAACATTTTGAAGAATTCAATTGAACATAGTCCACATGGTAAAATTTATATCTATCTAAAAGATTCTCCTATAAATTGCAAAATAATAATAAAAGATAATGGCGAAGGAATAAGTGAAGAAGATTTACCAAATATTTTTAAAAGATTTTATAAAAGTTCAAAATCAGATTCAGTAGGCATTGGTTTATCTTTAAGTAAAGCTATAGTAGAAGCCCAGGGAGGATATATTGAAGTAAATAGTACAAAGAATATAGGAACAGAGTTCAGAATAGTTATACTAAAATAATCACAAATTATAAGCATGGGTGAAATAAAATTTTTATATATCATAATATGTAGAGATATATGATATAATGGTAAATATTAGAATAAGAATAAGTGGTGATATTATGGGGAAAAAAAAGAAAATACTTTGGGGAATATTTCTTATTATGCTCATTGGAGTTGTGGGACTTGGATTTAAAGTTTGGATGTCTTTAAATTACCAACCCGTTTTTTTGAATCATTATGTTAGTACAAGTAAAAATTCCGTTGATCTTTATTACTTAAAAAAATCTATGTTTAAGGAAGAGAAATTAGAAAGCTTCAAACTTGACACAAAGAATACTACTGTATCTACTGGATATGACTTAGATAAATGTTTAAATAATGGGTTAACACATATATCAAAAATATGTTTTTCTCCACTAAAGGAAGCTGTTTTTACATCCGATATAGGTGACGTATATCTACATAAGTTAGATGAAGATAATAGTTTGAAGTTTTACTCTAGTTATACAGAAGAATTAGAAAGTGATAAAAAAGGGGAAAGAAAATTTAAGTTATCTAAGGATATTTTTATTGAAAGTGAAGATAGTATTTCAGCCCAGCTTCTAGATGAGAAATATGTAATATCTATTAATGGCAGAGATATTAAGGAAATTGAATTACCCATGGAGATAAAAAAGGAAGATGGACTAACTATTAGTTACATTCGAGTAGATGAGGATATAACTAATTTTTATGATGTAGATGTTAAAATAAGTTTAATAGATAGAGATGGGAAAAGAAGTGGAGCTACACTACCTATATTAAGTAAAAGTCCTGAAGACTATAATAAAGAGGATAGAGATAAATTAGTATCTGCATTGCGCCTGAAGAATACTAAATAGTTGCATTGCATGCTAATATTTTAGTAAAATTAAATGTATATTTAAACAAAGGGAAAGGGTGGAAGAGATTATGAATATTCTAATTATAATATTGTTAATATTGGTAGGAATTAATCTTCTTCTTACATTGATGGGCAATAGTAATAAAGATAAAAAGGGAAGCTTGAAAGATGTAGAAGCAAGAATTAAAAATTTAGATCAAAGGATATCAGAATTAGATAGAACGCTGGAAAAATTAGAGAGGACCTTTAGAGATGAGCTTTCTAAAAATAGAGAAGAGAGCAGAAGAAGTGAAAAGGATGCCAGAATAGAACTTTCTTATAGTTTAGAAAGATCCTTAAAATCTTTCGAGGCTCAATTTTCTAAAAGTGTTATGGATTTTAATAATTTACAAAAAGAGAAGTTTTCTGAGTTATCGATAAAACAGGGTGAATTAATTAAGGCAACAGAGGAAAAACTAGAAAAAATGAGGGAGACTGTAGATGAAAAATTACAGACTACTCTTGAAAAGCGTTTAGGGGAATCTTTTAAATTAGTAAGTGAAAGATTAGAGGTTGTGCATAAAGGATTAGGTGAAATGCAAAACCTAGCTATGGGTGTTGGAGATCTAAAAAAAGTACTTTCTAATGTAAAAACAAGAGGGACATTAGGCGAAATTCAATTGGGTAGGATTTTAGATCAAATTCTCACTAAAGATCAATATGATATTAACGTTGCTACAAAACATGGATCTAGGGATAATGTAGAATTTGCTATAAGGCTTCCAGGAAAGAATACTACATCTGAAGTTGTGTATTTACCTGTAGATTCAAAGTTTCCATTAGATGTGTATCACAATTTAGTTGATGCTTATGAAACAGGAGACCCTAAGGTAATAGAAGATATGCTAAAAAAACTAGAAGCAGCAATTAAAAAGTGTGCTAAAGATATTCGAGATAAATACATAGATCCACCACATACTACTGATTTTGCAATAATGTTTTTACCAATAGAAGGGTTATATGCTGAAGTTGTAAAACGTACTAATTTGGTAGAAATATTGCAAAGGGAATATCGAATTAATATTACTGGACCTACAACTTTAGCAGCTTTATTAAATAGTTTGCAAATGGGATTTAAAACTTTAGCCATTGAAAAACGATCTAGCGAGGTTTGGAAGGTATTAGGGGCAGTAAAAACTGAATTTAATAAATTTGAAGATGTGCTAAAGGCAACTCAAAAGAAGTTAAATCAAGCAAGTTCAGATCTTGATAAATTAGTTGGAACTAGAACTAATCAAATAAATAAAAAATTAGAGAGTGTAGAAAGTTTACAAGAAGATTCGGAAGAAAAGTTAGAATTGTTTCCACCAAGTGATGAAGATTAAAACAACCAAAGAAAAGACATATACTGAAGGAGTACATTAATTATGGACATAAAGGAGTATATTAAGGAAAAAATTGCTGTTATTAAAGGTGTATATGATACTATTAGAGTTATTGATCCTAATAAAAAAATAGTTATATATGACAACGATGAGGTCAATTTAATTGAAAGCAAGTGTTATTGCATGTGGCAAAAAGATAAAGAGTGTGAAAAGTGCATATCACAAAAAGCCTATGAAGAAAACAGACCCATTGTGATGTTAAGATGTTTTAAGGGGAAGGTATTTCTAATGATTGCTACACCATTAATATACAATAATTATACTTATATTGTTGAGTTAATTAATGACATAACTAATGACAGTATTATTTATGATTTTGGTGGCGATGGGGAAAGTTATATAGGAGAGTTTCTGGCAAATATTGTAGATTTATCAACCAAGGATGGTCTCACAGGGGTATATAATAGAAGATATATCAGTGAAAGGCTAAGTAAGGATATAACAAATAGTAAAAATAACAATCTATATACATCTGTAATTATGGCAGACATAGATTTGTTTAAGGAAATAAATGATACCTATGGTCATGTAATAGGTGATAAAGTTTTAAAGGACTTTACTAATGTTGTATTAAGTTGCATAAGAACAAATAAAGATTGGATTGGTAGATATGGCGGAGAAGAGTTTATTATTGTTTTAAATAACACTGAAATTTCTAAGGCTATAAAAATTGTTGAACGAATAAAGAATAGATTAAATAGTACTGGTTTTATATATGGAGATCATGAAGTGAAAATAACTTGTAGTTTTGGAGTTCATAGTGGACTATTACAGGAATGTAGTATCGATGAGATAATTAGTAAAGCTGATGAGAAGCTATATAAAGCCAAACAATTAGGAAGAAATAGGATTGTGGTAGATTAAATTGAATTGATAGTAAAATAAAGGGTTGCCTAAGCAACCCTTTATTTTATTTATTCTATATCAAGGTTATTAAACCCACTTTTTGATATCATCAGTAAAAATACCATCACAAGCGAGTTTTCTTAATTCATCTTCTATGATATTTGAATTTACTGTATAAGTGTATACTTTTAAATTATTATTATGTGCAGCATTTACAAGAGAAGCTGTCACTAATTTTACGTTAGGGTGGATTGAATATGCACCTAATTCATTGGCATATTCGATTATATTGTCCATCTTTGTATGAAATAAAACTCCAAGTTTTAAAGTTGGATCAATTTTTTTGCAGATTTCCAATGATTTATGATTAAAACTTGATATTATAATTTTATCCTCAATTTCAAGTTGTTTTATTAAGTTGATTACATCTTCTTCGATATTATCATAATGAATTTGATCAGTTTTTATTTCAATGTTAATTGTAATATCATATGGCTTCAAAAGTTCTAAAACTTCTGACAGTGTTGGGATTCTACAAAGTTTACTTTCTTCAAATTCTGGATTTTTAGGATTTAGTAGTTTTAATTCTGAAAGTGTAGCATCTTTTATAAGTACATTACCATTATATGTTCTTTTTACATTCTCATCATGTATAACTACTAATTTTCCATCCTTTGTTTTATGCACGTCCAGCTCAACAGCAGTGCAACCAGCGCTAATTGCTTTATCAAAGGCTAATAAAGTATTTTCAGGATATTTTACATTATAACCTCTATGAGCAAAATATATCATAAAAATGCACCTCCATATCTTTAATAATACTACAGTATTATTACTGTGTTAACTATTAGTTTGAAAAAAATATTCTTTTAACAAAATATTATAATTAAATTTTGCGTATACATTGTATATGATATGGGTGAGAATTTTACTTGTAGGAGTAGTTGCTAATAAAAGTATAAATATATGTATGTAAGGAGTTTGAAGTGAAAAGAAAAGTTAGTATTTGTTTTAGGATAATATGTATTAGTGTAGTTGTAGTAATTATTATAATTTTTTCTGTACCTAAGTTTAAAACATTTGTATTAAGTAATTGTGGGATGACTTTATGGAAAATTCAAAGACATTTAGAATTTGATGATAGTAAAATGATAGAAAGTGATTATTCTAAGGACGATAAAAATTGTAATGGTATTTCAGATGCAATAGATTTAGTAAATGGAGCTCGGAAGGAAGTTACAAATAAAACAAAATATAAAAGTGAATATTATAAAGGTGGATATCCCCCTAAAAATGAAGGCGTATGCACAGATGTTATCTGGAGAGCGTTTTTTAGCATTGATGTCAATTTAAAGGACTTAATTGATGAAGATATACAAAATAATACTGATTTATATACAAGAGTTGAAAATAAACCAGATCCTAATATTGATTTTAGAAGAGTTCCAAATCAATTGACTTATTTTCAAAGATATGCCGAAAATTTAACTACGGAACTTGATATAAATGATGAAGAAAATATGAAGCAGTGGCAACCAGGAGATATTGTAATCACACTAGAACCATACGAGCATGTGGCAATGATATCTGATAAAAAAGATCCGTCGGGAATCCCTTATATAATTCATAATGCTTATAATAAAGCAAGTGAAAATATTTTTGATTATAATAATGTGAAGATTAAAGGCCATTTTAGGTGGAAATATTAAGAAGAAAAAAGACCATAAAAAAAGACCATATATTTATGGCCTTTTTTTATGAATAGAATTTACTTGTTAATTTATATGAGGACTTTGAAATCCTTCTCTTTTAACAGAGTGTTTTTTTGAAGTGCAATTATGATTTTTACCTTCTTCACTAGTTATAGGAGTTTGATAATTACATTTTTCCATTCTAGCTTGTTTGTTATCTGGTTGGCTATCTTTAGTCATCTTAATTCCTCCTTATAAACATTGATACAGTAATAGTTTATACAGATTTAATTGTATTATGTAGTAAGTTCATAGATTAAATTAATATTTACTTTGAGATGATTTTGAAGACCATACAGAGAAAGGCGTTTCAAAGTTATTTTTAGAATTTTCCTTTGTATAGTTATAAAAGTCTTTTAAGAATTCAGCTCTAGTTGTATCATATGTTAATATAATTCCACCAGCATCCAATTGTTCCTTAAGAATTTCCTCTAGAGATTTAACATTGCTTTCTTTCATCATTTGAAACATGGACATAAAGAGAGTTGTTCTGCCTTCGCCATGGTCACAGTGAAAATGGAGGTGAGTTGTTTCAGGCGTTATTTTAACAAAATTAACGAAACTATCGGTAACCGCTGGAGAAGGAATATGACCATCTCTAGTTGCAAAAAGAGCATAATTCATACCGCTACTTTGAACTAATTTCTCTTCAATTTGAGAATTTGATACTGTTATTGTTTGAAGAAGAGCACCCCTTTTGTTGTATATGTTTTCTGTGCTTTTGAGTTTAATATTTCCGAATTTTTCAATTTCATCAGCAAGTGTATCTTCAGAAGAAAAACCATTGTTTAACAACCTGTCGGGGCTATAGTAACTTACAGCTATATCATTTAAAAATCCATGGGATTCTTGACGTAAGTCTACAATGAAAATATTTGGTTTATTTATGGCTTTTTTAATATCCATAACTTGAGAAGGTACAAACTCTGCACTTCCAGATATATTTAGTGAAGGTATATCTCTAAATCGCTTGGGAAGAGGTGCGTCCCTGTCTGTATCTAGTACTAAAAATCCCTCGTAAAAATTGGGCTCTGTTGAGGAAAAACCGTAAACTGTAGATATATTAATAAATAATATAAGTACTATAAAAAAACATGTTTTTTTCATAAAATTATTCAATGTTGTTGCTCCTTTCAAAATATAATTGTGTAATATGATAGTTTTTTGTGTAATTGTAGAGAAGTTTCAAATAAAAAGTTCTACACATATTTAGTATTAATAAAAATAAAAACTTTATTCTAAATGCTCTGTAGTAAAATAGAGTGCACAAGTTGTGCTAAATATTAAATAAATTACGTTGAAATTAATATTAAATTGTGCTATAAACTAGATGTGGGCAGTATAGTGATAACTGCACCAGTTTTATTTTATAACTGATAGTAAATTGGAAAAATTTATTATTAACCTTTATGGTTAAAAGATTTTAGACAGCTCATATCTTTTAGAATGGGACTATATAATAAGGTTGCTTCATTTCCTTTTTCAAAGGGGTATCAATATGAACTTTATTTGAAGAAGTGTATAGGAAGGAGTGATCAATATGAGATTTGGATTTATAGGTGCAGGAAAAGTTGGGTTTTCCTTTGGAAAATATTTATGTTTAAATGGTATAAATGTTTCAGGGTATTATAGTAAAAACCCGATATCTTCATTAGAAGCATCTAATTTTACAAAAACAAATCAATATTTAAATTTAAATGACTTAGTAGAAAATAGCGATGCAATTTGTATTACAACCCCAGATAAAGAGATATTAAATGTGTGGGATAATTTAAAACAGCTGTCAATTAAAAATAAACTGATATGTCACTGCAGTGGTGCACTATCATCAGAAATCTTTTCAGATATAAGTAAGTTTGGTGCTTACTCCTATTCAATACATCCTATGTTTGCCCTTTCAGATAAATATAATTCCTATAAAAAATTTAACGAAGCTTTTATTACTATTGAAGGTGATGAAAAGTATATTAACAAGCTTGAAGAAATATTTAAAACTCTTGGAAATTCATATAAAGTCATTAATAAAGAAAATAAGAGTTTATATCATTTAGCTTCTGTTATGAGTAGCAATTTAGTACTTGGTTTAATAAATTGTGGATTAAATTATCTAAAGCTTAGTGGTTTTGATGACAATGAAGCAATGGAAGCGTTATATCCTCTTATAAAAAATAATATTGAAAATATAAGAGTTAATGGATGCAAAGCAAGTTTAACAGGTCCTCTTGAGAGAGGAGACTTAAATACAATTAAATCACATATTGATGCTATGCCAGCAGAAGATGTAGAGCTTTATAAAGTATGTAATGAAAATTTATTAAAATTAGCTAAAGAAAAAAATGAAGATAGGAATTATAGCTTGATAGAAGACTTTTTGAAAGGAAGAGGAGAAAATGAAAAATACGGTAGTAACATTTAAGGAAGCAAAGAAAAAAGGAGACAAGCTTACTATGTTAACAGCCTATGATTATTCTATGGCTAAACTAATGGATAAGTGCGGTATAAACGGAATATTAGTAGGTGATTCTGTTGGAATGGTGTGTTTAGGATATGAAGATACTATTTCAGTTACTATGGAAGATATGATTCATCATACAAAAGCTGTTACAAGAGGGGTAAAGGACACTTTAGTGGTGGCAGATATGCCATTTATGTCATATCAAACATCTGTTTATGATGCTGTTGTTAATGCAGGAAGACTTATGAAAGAAGGAAGAGCTCATGCTGTAAAGCTTGAGGGAGGAGTAGAAGTTTGTGATAAGATTGAAGCTATTACAAAAGCATCTATACCTGTAATGGCACACATAGGTTTAACACCACAATCTGTTAATGCCATTGGTGGATTTAAAGTTCAAGGAAAGGATGAAGTAGCTGCAAGAAAACTAATTGAAGCTGCTAAGGCTGTAGAAAAAGCAGGTGCTTTTGCAGTAGTTTTAGAATGTGTTCCCGCTAAGCTTGCTAAAATTATAAGCAAAGAGATTGATATTCCAACTATAGGAATAGGTGCGGGAAGTGATTGTGACGGACAAATATTAGTATATCAAGATATGTTAGGTTTATTTGAGGATTTTAAACCTAAGTTTGTAAAGCAGTTTGCTAGTGTTGGAGAAGTTATGGAAAGTGCCTTTAAAGACTATATAGATGAAGTTAAAGATGGAACTTTTCCAGGCCCTGAACATGGATTTAAAATTAGTGAAGATGTAATTTCAAAACTATATTAGAAGAAGAGGTAATTGCTATGATTATATTAAGTGATATTAAAGATGTTAGAAGTAAAGTGAAAGAGTGGAAAGCTCAAGGATTGAGTGTGGGACTAGTACCTACAATGGGATATCTTCATGAGGGACATGAAAGTTTAATTAAAAGAGCAGTACTTGAAAATGATAAGGTTGTAGTAAGTGTATTTGTTAATCCTACACAATTTGGACCTAATGAAGATTTAGAGGATTATCCTAGAGATTTAGATAGAGATTCTAATTTATGTGAAAAAGCTGGAGCAGAACTAATATTTCATCCAGAACCTAAGGAAATGTATAGAGAGGGAGCTTGTACAAAAGTACATGTAGATGGACTTACTACTGGACTTTGTGGAAAAAGTAGACCAATACACTTTGATGGGGTATGTACTGTAGTTTCAAAATTGTTTAATATTATTCCAGCAGATAGAGCATATTTTGGTGAAAAGGATGCTCAGCAATTAGCTGTAATTAAAAGAATGGTAAGAGATTTGAACTTTGATATAGAAATAGTAGGATGTCCTATTATTAGAGAAGAAGATGGACTTGCTAAAAGCTCTAGAAATACTTATTTATCAACAGAGGAAAGAAAGGCAGCTCTAGTTTTAAGTAGGAGTTTAAGTAAAGCAAAAGAAGTAATTAATTCTGGAGTTACAGATGTATCGATAATAAAAGAAACTATTTGTGAAATAATTGAAAAAGAGCCTTGTGCAAAGATAGATTATGTTGAAATTGTAGACAGCGAAGAGTTAGTTTCTGTAGATAAAATTGAAAAAGATGTGCTTATAGCTTTAGCTGTTTATATTGGCAAAACAAGATTGATTGACAATTTTACTTACATATGTAGGGGGAACTAATTATGAATGTAACTATGCTTAAAGGAAAGATCCATAGAGCTACTGTAGTTCAAGCGGAATTAAATTATGTAGGAAGTATTACAGTTGATGAGGATTTGCTTGACGCAGCTGGAATATTTGAATATGAAAAAGTTCAAATCGTTGATATAGATAATGGAAGTAGATTTGAGACTTATACAATAGCTGGTGAAAGAGGAAGTGGGCTTATTTGTCTTAATGGAGCCGCTGCAAGGTGTGTTCAAGTTGGAGATAAAATTATAATAATGAGCTATGCGGATATGAGCTTAGAAGAAGTTAAAAACCATAAGCCTAAAGTGGTGTTTGTTGATGAGATGAATAAAGTTAAAGAAGTTTCATGCTATGAAAAACATGGAGAGCTAAAGTAATAATTTCAGTTAATTGTAACATATATATTAAAAGAATCTTTACAAATTTTTGTTAAAGATTCTTTTTTTCATGGTAGTAGTAATATATATGAAGTATAAAGTATGATATAATTTTTTTAAAGCATTATTTAAAAGGGAGGATTGCCATTATGGATATTTGGGGGCCACACAAGTCATCGATTTTTGATATGAATGCTAATACGGTTGCATTACTTACTTATGCTGCTTCTATTATAATAATTTTTATTCCTGGCATTAGTTTTGTATCTTGGCTTATACCGATAATTTTTTATTTTGTAGAAAGCAAAAGTAACTTTGTCAAATTTCATGCTATGCAAGCATTTTTATTGAATATCTCAGGAATTGTGATTAAATTTATATTAAGCTTGTTTGCTGGTGGAAATATAATAGCAATAGTATTTGGAACTCATTCTTTTTTTAATTGGGGAAATTTAGCTGTAGTTTTTATTATTAGAGGGATTATTTCAATAGTTATTACTGTTTTTGAAGTCATAGCTATTATAAAGTCTCATGATTATGTAGAATATAGAATCCCTGTTATAGGAAAATTAACTGATAAAATAATTAAAAAGTAAAAAAGAAGCTCTATAGGGCTTCTTTTTTAATGTATAGCAAAGTATAGAATTTTTGGATTTGATTGGAACATTTTCTTTTGTTAATGTAAAATATAAATAAAACAGTTGTTTGTTATATTTTTTATATCTAACCCATCTGACATTAAAAAGAAAAACATTGTGTTACCTTTTTTGTTAATTGAATTAGCTATTTATTTTATACTATGTACTACTTTTATGATTAACTATGATAACATTGATATCAAATATATTTGTGTCATATTAATAGGGGTTTTTAAGTACTCTATAAACTATATAATAGAAAGGCTTTGTGTGCCATTAAAGTGATGCACACAAAGCTTATATTATTTTATTCCGCCTTTTCAAAAGGAACCTTATGGTTCCCTTTGAGGAATCTCTCCTTAACAAGGAGGAAACAGAGTCCCCTTCCAACCCCTTTTAGGAAAAGCCAGTCATAAGCATAGATATTTATTGCCGAGCATAAATTTGTACCTCTGATCAGTGTATTTATTACAAGGGAATAGAAAGGCTTTGTGTGCAATTAAAGTGATGCAAACAAAGCCAATATTATTTCACCTAAATTTTAAATAAACATTTTAAACTTGTACATTCTATCACTTTATTTTATTACGGAGTCAATAGAAAAAAGAATGTGTTTATAAACATAAATATATAGTAGATTAAGTACAAAGCAATAGTGTAGCACATTCTGCAATAAAACTGTTATTGGTTCAAAAATGGATTGGATAGTAAATTAAAGAAATATGGAGAAAAATGAATTATACATAGGATTATATACGGATAATTAAAACCAATATGATATATTATATTTGACGTTTGGGATAATGTGATATACTATATAAATATAAAGTGTAGAACAAATATTACGGGGGTTTAGTTATGATAAATGTTGGAATAAACGGCTTTGGAAGAATTGGAAGAACTTTTTTAAGGATTGCTTGTGAAAGTCCTAATAGAGATTTTAAAGTAGTAGCAATAAATGCTAGGGCCGACGTAGAGACTCTTGCCCATTTATTTGTTTATGATTCCTGTTTTGGAACATTTAGAGGACAAGTAGAAACAACAGAAGATTCAATAATAATTAATGGAAATGAAATTAAAATCACTAGATGTGATTCTCCATCAACAATTCCTTGGAGTGAGTTAGAGGTTGATTTGGTAGTAGAGTCAACTGGAAAGTTTAAAACTAAGAAGGAATTAATGGGACATGTTCAATCAGGTGCAAAGAAAGTTATTTTAACAGCACCAGGTAAAGATGAAGATATTACTGTAGTAATGGGTGTAAATGATGATGATTTAGATATAGATATGCATACAGTTATTTCAAATGCATCTTGTACAACAAATTGTTTAGCTCCAGTGGCTAAAGTTATAGATGAAAACTTTAAGATAGAAAAAGGATTTATTACAACAGTCCATTCTTATACTAATGATCAGCAAATACTAGACAAGACTCATAAAGATTTGAGAAGAGCTAGAGCAGCAGGTCAATCAATTGTGCCTACAACTACAGGAGCAGCTAAAGCTGTTGCAAAGGTTTTGCCTCAATTAAAGGGAAGATTAGATGGATTTGCTTTAAGAGTTCCTACAGCAGCAGTGTCTATTACAGATTTAGTTTGTGAAGTTTCAAGAGAAACTACAGCTGAAGAAGTTAATGAAGTTTTAAGAAAAGCAGCTGAAGGAGAGTTAAAGGGTATATTAGGAGTATGTGATTTACCACTAGTATCAGTAGATTTTAAAGGTGATGATAGATCATCTATAGTTGATGGACTTTCAACTATGGTTAATGGAAATATGATAAAAGTAGCTTCATGGTATGATAATGAATGGGGTTACTCAGCTAGAGTTATGGATTTGACTAATTTAGTTGCAAAAATGTTAATACAAAAAGAAATGAAAATTGCGTAGTGAGCTAGTAATAGCTTCATTATATATTAACCCAATATTATAAACCATTATAAAATACCAAAATACCAAACTAAAATAACTCAGAGGTACCTCGCCTTTGAGTTATTTTAGTTTATAAAAAAATAATATTGTGGAATAATAAAAAATATATGTTAGAATGAGAGATATATAAGTTGCAATAAATATTGTTAATGGTAACTTATATATAGTTAAATCTGAGGAGGAATTAATTTGCAAAAGATAAAGTTGCTTGCTGATAGTAGTTGTGATTTGAGTTTAGAAACTGCGGCAAAATATAATATAACATTACTACCTATTAAGTTAATTTATAATAGAAAAGAGTATTTAGATAAAATTGATATTACGTCAGAAGAAATGTATAGTAAATTGAAAGAAGAAATACCAACAACTTCCTTGCCAGATATGAAGTATTGTTTAAAAGTTTTTGATGAAGTTAAAGAAGAGGGATACACAGATGTAATAATTATCACTGTGTCAAGTAAGCTTTCTGGGACTTTAAACAGCTTAAAAGTAGTTTCACAAGGATATGAGGGACTTAATTTTCATTTCTTTGATACTAAAACGTTGGGGTATCCTCAAGGGACTATTGTTCTGGAGGCAGCTAAGATGGTGGACAAGGGAATTGAAAGTGAGGAAATTTTAAGAAATTTAGAGGATATACGAAAGAGAGTTTATGGTTATGTAGTATTAAATACTTTAGAGTATTTAGTGAAGGGTGGAAGAATTAACAGGGTAAAGGGAGCTCTAGGGGAATTAATCCATTTAAAACCAATTATTTCTTCAAATGAAGAGGGAGAACTTTATAAATATGCTCAAAGTAGAGGAAGAGTTCAATCAATAAATAAATTAAAAAAATCTCTAGAAGAGCATTTAAATAGAAGTAAATGTAAGGTATGGGTGCTAAATGGTGATGCGATGAAGGAAGCACAACAACTTTATAATGAATATAAATCTGATCCTAGGATATCTGAAATTCATTTTGAGACCATAGGTCCAGCTATGGGGGTTCATACGGGGCCAGGAGCTATAGGATTATCTATAATAGAAGTAAAATAGAGTCAAATAAAATGTTGTGAAAATATAAGCAACATTTTATTTGACAATATAGTACGATAGTGGTACTATATTGCTGTGGAGATTAGTACGTATAACGTACTAATAAAAAATTATTTTGTGTTAAGAATATAATTAGAAGAGATATTTGGAAATTAAGAGGTAGTTGTAATGAATGATGATGAAATTTTGCAGGAGTTTGGTAGCCTGTGGAGGGTGATTCTGGAACCTAATAATAAAATAAAATTAATAGAAGAGTTTCCTAGAGTGGAGAAGTTATCTTCCATGGAAATTAAAATTATTGAAATAGTATATAGCAAAGAAGATGTGATATTCAAAGAGATATGTTCTATATTGGATATCCCTAAAAGTACATTGACTAGTGCTATAGATAGATTAGAAAGATTAAATTATGTTACAAGAGTAATTAGCAAAAGAGATAGAAGATCCTATGGATTAATTTTAACTGATGAAGGCTATGAGGTACAAAGTGAATATCTAGCCTTTGAAAAGAAACTATCTGGTTATATTCTTAGCGGATTAGATACAGATGAAGAAAGAGAAATGCTTTTAGAATTACTGAGAAAAATAGCAAATAATATCTGATTTATATAGTTTAAAGAAAGGAGATAGGTTGCCGTATATAGCAATCGTGTGAAAGGTATGGAAAATGAAAAATTAACATTAAGAGTACAACAAAGTTTAAATGATGCTTATGATGAAGCGGTTAGAAATAACCATCAACAATTGGATATAATTCACTTGTTTTCAGCTTTAATTAATCAACGAGATGGATTAATTCCAAGCGTATTTGAAAAGATGGGAGTAAATGTAGAGAGTTTAAAAAGAAGAGTTTCTTCTGAATTAGAAAAAATGCCTAAGGTTTTAGGAGAAGGTGCAAATTCATCAGGTATTACAGCTACAAGAAGGGTCAATGAAGTTTTAGTTAAGGCAGAAGATATATCAAGAAGTTTTGAAGATTCATACATTAGTGTTGAACATGTGATGCTTGCTATTATGGATGTTGATTCAAGAGGTGTTGTTGGAAAGATCCTTAAAGAGTTTGATATTAGTAAAAATAAGTTTATGGAAGTTTTATCAATGGTAAGAGGTAATCAAAGAGTTGATAGTAATGATCCAGAGGGTACTTATGATGCGCTTACTAAATATGGAACAAACTTAGTGGAACTTGCTAAGGCTCATAAATTAGATCCGGTTATTGGAAGAGATGAGGAAATAAGAAGAGTTATAAGAATTTTATCTAGAAGAACTAAAAATAATCCCGTTCTAATTGGAGAGCCTGGTGTTGGTAAAACTGCAATAGTTGAAGGACTTGCTGAGAGAATAGTAAGAGGGGATGTGCCAGAAGGGCTTAAAGATAGAATTATATTTTCCTTAGATATGGGTGCTTTAATTGCAGGTGCAAAATATAGAGGAGAATTTGAAGAGAGATTAAAAGCAGTACTAAATGAAGTGAAAAGTTCAGATGGTAAGATAATTTTATTTATAGATGAAATTCACACCATTGTTGGAGCAGGTAAAACTGATGGAGCTATGGATGCTGGAAATTTGATAAAACCAATGTTAGCAAGAGGAGAGTTACATTGCATTGGAGCAACAACCTTTGATGAATATAGACAATATATAGAAAAGGATAAAGCCTTGGAGAGAAGGTTTCAGCCAGTAATAGCTGATGAGCCTACAGTACAAGATACAATTTCAATATTGAGAGGTTTAAAGGAGAGGTTTGAGATTCATCATGGAGTTAGAATTCATGATTCAGCAATAGTAGCTGCTGCTAAATTATCACATAGATACATTCAAGATAGATTTTTACCAGATAAGGCAATAGATCTTATTGATGAGGCTGGAGCTATGATTAGAAGTGAAATAGATTCACTTCCAACAGAACTTGATATGGTAAGACGAAAACTATTTACACTGGAAACTGAAAGAGAAGCTCTATTAAAAGAAAATGACGAAGGATCTAAAAAGAGACTTGAACAGCTTCAAAAAGAATTAGCTGAACTTAGAGATAAAAATGATGAAATGACAGCTAAATATGAAAAAGAAAAGGGCAAAATACTTGAAGTTAGAGCTTTAAAGGAGCAGTTAGATGAAGCAAGAGGTAAAGTTGAAAAGTATGAGAGAGAGTATGATTTAAATGCTGCAGCACAACTAAAATATGGAGTGATTCCTACATTAGAAGCTGATATAGAGGCTAAAGAAGAAAAAATGAAAGAAGGGTACGAAAATGCTCTTTTAAAAGAAGAGGTTACAGAAGAAGAAATTTCTCAAATAGTTTCTAAATGGACTGGTATTCCTGTATCAAGATTAGTAGAAGGTGAAAGAGATAAACTTTTAAGGCTAGAAGATGAGCTTCATGAAAGAGTGATTGGACAGGATGAAGCTGTAACAGCTGTAGCAAATGCAGTAATAAGAGCTAGAGCTGGAATGAAGGATGAAAACAAACCAATAGGATCCTTTATATTTTTAGGCCCTACAGGTGTTGGGAAAACTGAACTTGCAAAAACTCTTGCAAAAAATTTATTTGATAGTGAAGAAAATATTATAAGAATTGACATGTCTGAGTATATGGAGAAATATGCAGTATCAAGGCTTATAGGAGCCCCTCCAGGATATGTTGGGTATGAAGAAGGTGGTCAACTTACTGAAGCTGTAAGAAGAAAACCATATTCAGTAATATTGTTTGATGAGATAGAAAAAGCTCATGAAGATGTATTTAATATATTCTTACAGATTTTAGATGATGGAAGACTTACTGACAATAAAGGAAAGACAGTAGATTTTAAAAATACCATCATAATTATGACATCCAATATAGGAAGTAGTTATCTATTAGATGATAATAGTGGAGAGATTAGTGAGAATGCTAAAGAACTTGTAATGTCAGAAATGAAGAGAAGATTTAAACCTGAATTTTTAAATCGTGTGGATGATATAATCATGTTTAAACCTCTTAGTATGGAAGGAATTAAAAAGATTATTGATATATTTATAGGGGATGTTAGAAATAGGCTAAAAGATAAGAATATATCATTACAGGTTACAGATAAAGCTAAAGAGATTTTAGCTAGGGAAGGATATGATCCAATATATGGAGCAAGACCACTAAAAAGATATATAGGAAATGTTCTTGAAACTATGATTGCGAAAATGATAATTGCAGGACAGGTTCAAAATGGATGTAATTTGATCGTTGATGAAGGCCAAAATCAGAAGATAGAAATAAAGGTGAATAGTATAGCTAAATAAAGGTGTAGCGCCAATTTAGGTGTACTAAAATATTAAAAAAATAGTTGTTTTATTGTTTTGACCATGGTATACTAATGTTGTAGGAATACAAATAATATAAAAGATTTAATATAGTAAATGACTTTCTCCTTTTTTAGAGATTAGTTAATTGTATATAAATCTTTAAAAATGGAGGAATTTAAAATGGCAGATAAGAAAATAATTTGCAAAGATTGCGGAAACGAGTTCATATTCACAGAGGGAGAGCAAGCTTTCTACGCTGAAAAAGGATTCGATAACGATCCAGTTAGATGTGCTGATTGCAGAAGAGCAAGAAAAAACGCTAGAAACAGCAGATAGTATTATTTAATTGATGCATTTAAAGCTATAAGATTTAATCTTATAGCTTTTCTTTTTTTGTGAAATATATGTGATATTATTTGATAATACTATACTAAAGGAGAATTATTATGGAGTTTGAAAAATACAAATTAGATAAAGATATTTTAAAGGCGCTGTCCTATTTACAATATAAAAATCCATCAAAGGTTCAAGAAAAAGCAATACCATTATTATTAGATAAAAAGGACTTAATTGTTAAGTCTCAAACTGGAAGTGGAAAAACAGCTTCCTTCGGAATTCCTATATGTAATAATATAAATTCAGAAGACACGAATATCGGAGCGTTGGTATTAGTTCCTACTAGAGAATTGGCTATTCAAGTAAAAGAAGAATTATCAAGTATAGGAAGATTAAAAAAAATAAGATGTGCAGCTATTTTTGGAAAGCAACCTTTCAAAGAACAAGAAAGAGAATTAAAACAAAGAATCCATGTTGTGGTAGGTACTCCAGGAAGAGTTATTGATCATATGAAAAGAGGAAATTTAAATTTTAAAAGCCTTTCTTATGTTATAGTTGATGAGGCTGATAAAATGATGAATATGGGATTTATTGATCAAATAGAAGAGGTCTTAAAAAGACTTCCACAGAAAAAAGTTATGGCTTTGTTTTCTGCAACTTTGCCTGAAGAGATTAAAGGTATATGTGAAAAATATATGACAAATCCAATAAATCTTGAAGTAAATGCTGAAGTAATAAATAAGCCCAAAATAGAGGAAAGCTATTTAATAGTTGAAGATAAGGATAAATTGAAGGCTTTAATAAAACACTTTTATGCATTAACACCAGAAGCAGCAATGGTATTTTGTAATACTAGAGGGAAAGTTAAAGAAGTATATGAAGCTTTAAAAAGTAAGGGGATCTCTGTAGAGCAACTACATGGAGACATGGAGCAGAAAGTTAGAATTAACACTATGGAAAGATTTAAGGCTGGAGAATTTAGAATTTTAGTAGCAACAGATATAGCAGCTAGAGGAATTGATGTAGATCAGATAACCCATGTTTTTAATTATGAAGTTCCAATGGAAAGAGAAAGTTATGTTCATAGAATTGGTAGGACAGGAAGAGCTGGAAGAGAAGGAACTGCAATTACCTTATCTAGTAAGTATGAAGAAAAATTTATAAGGGGTATTGAGGAATTCATTGACTATAAAATACCACTAGGAGCTTATCCTACAGATGAAGCAATAAAGTTGGGAGAAGAAAAATTTAAAGAAAAACAAAAAAATTGTAAGAGAAGAACAGTTAAAAAAGAATTATTACAAAAAGAAGTTACCAAAATTTATCTTGGAGCTGGAAAGAAAAAGAAGATTAGGAATATAGATATTTTAGGGGCTTTGAGTAATTTACCAGAATTAAATGGTGATGATATTGGAATAATAGATGTTCAAGACGCTGTTTCCTATGTTGATATTTTAAATAATAAGGGAAAAAATTTACTTAAAAAATATCCCCAACTAATTATTAAAGGGAAAAAGGTTAAGATTGAAGTAGCCAAAAAGTAAAAATATACTGAAAATTAAACTTGAAAAATATTACATGCGATGCTATAATCTATATTAATAAATATTAATAAAGATTTTAGTTCATCATAACTTTCTCCGTTTTTAGAGAATCAGTTAGGTATCTAAATCTTTAAAAATGGAGGGAATTTAAATGGCAGATAAGACATTAGTGTGCAAAGATTGTGGAGCAGAGTTTATATTTACTGAAGGAGAGCAAGCTTTTTATGCTGAGAAAGGTTTTGAAAATGAACCGAAAAGATGTGCTAACTGCAGAAAAGCTAGAAAAAACTCAAGGAATGCTTAAAATTAATACGCATATTAAAAGCTGTGAGCGAAGCTCACAGCTTTATTAAATGGATTCGTTTATTAAAGGTTCTGTTTATTAAATTGGTATATTTAATAGTCTAACTGAAAGAGAGAAATACAGTGTTAAAGCAACTGCGTCAACAATAGTAGTAATTAAAGGACTAGCCATTATTGCTGGATCTAATTTAAATCTTTTAGCTATAATAGGTAAAAGTCCACCGATAACCTTAGCTAAAACCACTGTACAGAATAAGCTTATACATACGGTTAAAGAAATCATAAGATTTGTTTTTTCTAAGAAATAAATTCTTAAAAAGTTAACTATTGCAAGAACTCCCCCTGTAATAAAACTTACCCTCAATTCTTTAAACATTACTTTAAGCCAATCAGATAATTTTATATCTCCAAGAGCCAGCCCTCTTATAATAAGGGTTGAAGATTGAGAACCCGCATTACCGCCAGTATCCATAAGCATAGGAATAAATGCTGCTAAAATAACAACTGAAGATAAGGCATCTTCAAATTTTTTTATGATATTACCAGTAAATGTTGCAGAAATCATTAGTACTAGAAGCCATAAGATTCTATGCTTTGCCAATGTCCAGACACCGGTTTTTAGATAAGGCTCTTCATTTGGCTCCATAGCGGCCATTTTTTGAAAGTCTTCAGTATTTTCTTGATCTATAATATCTACTATGTCGTCGATAGTAATAATTCCAACTAATTTTTTTTCGTTGTCAGTTACAGGGATAGTAATTAAATCATATTTCTTAAATGTATTAGCTACATTTTCTTGATCATCTAAAGTGTTGACATATATAAAATCAGTTTTCATGAGGTTTTCTATAATTACTTCAGGATTGCTTAAAATTAATTTCCTAAGGGATACTATTCCTAGTAATTCTCTATTGTCACCTAACACGTAACAAGTATTAATAGTTTCTTTGTCAATCCCAGTTTTTTTAATGTGATCAATAGCTTCTGATACAGTCATATGTTTTTTTAAATCTGCATATTCTATAGTCATAATACTTCCAGCACAGTCTTCTGGATAATTTAAAAATTGATTGATTAATTTACGGGTATCTTCATCAGTATTTCTTAATACTTTTTTTACCACGTTAGCTGGCAATTCCTCCAAAAAGTCGATAGCATCATCCATGAAGAGTTCATCAATAATACTTGAAATTTCTTTATCTGTTATTGACTTTATTATAAAAAGTCTTTGATCTGAGTCAAGATATGAAAATAAATCAGCTGCAATATCTTTGGGTAGAACCCTAAAGATTTTTACTACAGATTCCTTGTCAACTTCCTCTAAAAGAGTAGCGATATCAACTACATTTTTCTTTTCAAGAGCTTTTCTAGCATCTCCAAATTTTCTTTCATTAATTAATTTCAATGTGTTTTCCATTGTTGTACCTCCCATTTCTTTAATAGCAAAAGCATTGAGTCTTAAAGCATAAAAATCGGTATGCTTTATTAATGGGTAGCTTTGATAACAATGAAGACTTTTTAAAAGGCTCTGTATGGATTTACATATCCTATGGCTGTATTTTACTACAGAGTCTTTAAAAATAAAAAAGCGCCTTTTAAAAGCGCCACGAAAATAACTATGTAATAATTTGCATTTAAAATAGTCTAGCTATTTCTATAATTAGAAGTGCAAAGAATCACATAGATGTTAGATTCATAGCAAAATATTAAATTGGGCAGTGGGTCTCCATTGTTAATAATACTACTACCATCGTCCATGTGTTTACACCTCCTAAAATTTTAATCTACGTTATAAATTTTCTTAGTGAAAATAAAAACCTACGTTACAAGAACGTAGGAATGCAAAATTTTCTTCATCCACTATACTAGACCTATATTGTATAAAAGTCAACTGATTTTTTCTTTTGAATAATAATTTTCATCATCATTAGATTTACTAAGTAAGATATTACTAGATAATTTTATACCCAGTGCTCCAAGTGGAGCTGTAATTATTATAGATAATACAGCTATAGCTAATATTATATCCCCGGAAGCAACGCCCATTGCTAAAGGTAATCCTCCCATTGCTGCTTGCACTGTAGCCTTTGGAATGTATGATATAACACAAAACAATTTTTCTTTTAAGGATAAGTTAGTATTGATTAATGAAATGACAACACCGATACTTCTAAATATTAGGCCAATTAAAATAACAACAATCCCAGAAAGGCCTGCTTTTATAGCTACAGCTATATTAACCTGGGCACCCACTAATACAAAGAGTAAGATTTCAGCGAAAATCCATATTTTGTTAAAGCCTTTAGAAATTTCTTTAGATACTTTTGGAGATTTATCCATTAATATAAAGCCTATAGTCATTACGCCTAATAAACTTGCTATTGAAACTACATTTTCTAAAGTTACTTCTAGATAATTTAAAATAATAGATGAAGCCAATACAATTAGTACCTTTTTACCATTATTTAAATTTATATGTTTAAATAATACTGTAAGTAATAGTCCAATTAAAAATCCAAGTAAAATACCTAATAGAATTGATATTGGAATGCCTATAATTTTTCCTGCAATGTTTATATTATTTCCTCCGTATAACCCCATGAAAGTTGTCATTATAGTAATTGCAAATACATCATCAATTGATGCGGAAGCAAGTATAAGGGTTGGTATGTTTTTGTTGGTTCCTATTTTTTTATCCATTAATTCAAGCATTTGAGGAACAACTACAGCTGGGGATACAGCAGCTATAATAAATCCAAGAATACCACCTTGTACAAATGAAAAACCAAGAATGTATTTTGCTGCGAAGGCTATAGAAAGTCCTTCAAGTATTCCAGGTATACAACTCATTTTTAATGCTGGTTTTCCAATAGCTTTTAATTCAGAGCGGTTTATACCAAGGCCGGCTCTAAGTAAAATTACAATTAGTGCAATTTTACGTAAATCTCCAGATATATTTAGTAAGCTTGGATCAATTAAATTAAGTGTATAAGGCCCGATGATAATACCAGTTATTAACATACCTAAAAGACCTGGTAATTTTAATTTTTCAAAAATGTAATTGGATATTATCCCTAATAGGATAATAATTGCTAATGAAATAGCCATTTAATCACTCCTTTTCAAAGACAATTCTTAGCTGAATTATAAACAAAAAGACTCCTACAGATACACTTATAGTGTAGTCTGTAGGAGTCATTAGCATTCAGCGATTATGGTGAACTCCATCACCAATTAAGTTAATTATAGTATAACAAAGTAAATCTGCTATAGCAATAGTGGCAAGAATAATTTAGCTAATCCTAAGAATATAAAGAACCCAAATACATCAGTTGCTGTAGTTAAGAAGATTGCAGAAGCTAAAGCAGGATCTATCCCAATAACTTTTAGAAAAAGAGGAATCAAAAACCCAAAAAAACCTGCAATAACAAGGTTACATATCATTGCTATAAAAATTATTATTCCTAGATAAGGGTTTTGATATTTTAAATATAATATAATACCAGTAATTAATCCTATAGCTGCACCATTAATTACTCCAAGCAATATTTCTTTAAATACAAATTTCCAATTATCTTTTAGATTTATTTCACCTAAAGAAATACTTCTAATAACGACAGAAAGGGTTTGTGTACCTGAATTGCCACCCATACCAGCGACAATGGGCATAGCTGCAGCTAAAGCAACAACTTGTTCTATTACATCTTCAAATAGACCTACAGTAAATGCAGCTAAGAAAGCTGTAAATAAGTTAACGAAAAGCCAAGGTAATCTCTTTTTTATTGAAGAAGATAAAGAACTATCCACCTTTTCTTCCTTACTTACACCTCCAAGGTGAAGAATATCTTCAGTTTGTTCCTCAACTATTACATCGATTATATCATCTACGGTAATGATACCAAGAAGTGAATTTCTTCGATTTACTACTGGTATAACTTGAAGATTATATTTTGAAACTAATAATGAAACCTCTTCTTGGTCCATATCTGGGTGAACCGATATAATGTTATCATCTGTAATGTGCATTAGTAATTCATCATCGGGTGAATTTAAAATATCTCTTAGGTCAGCAGTTCCTATTAATTCTCTTTTATTGTTTAATACAAAAATTGTTTCTATAATCTCAGTTTTTGGTCCTATTTCTTTAATTTTTTTTAGTGTTGAAGAGATTGTTAGTTCTCCGTTTAATGCTATATATTCAGTGGTCATGATACCACCAGCACTATCTTTTTTATATCCTAATAATTGTTGTAGAGTGGTACTATCTCCAGATTTCATCATTTTAAGAAGTGTTTTTCCCATATGAATAGGTAGTTCACCTAAAATATCGGCAATATCATCGTTAGACATAAAACTAAAAATATTAATAATAGAGGTATAATCTAAGAGACTCATTAATTTTATTTGTAATTCTTCTGTTGACTCTTCAAATATTTCTGCTGCCTGTTGATGATTAAGCAAGTTAAATAATCGGATTAAACTTTCATCTGGCAAGTTTTCTATGTAAATTGCTATATCAATAGGATGATAAGTATCAACGATATTATATAAGGAATCAACATCATTATGCTGGATTAGAGATTCTAGTTCATTTATTTCATAATTAAGCAATTTTATTCACCTCCATAAAATTCAAATTTGGAATAAAGGTTATTTGTTTTTAAAATTAAATATATTATCCAATTTATATTATAACTTCAAGATTAGTATATTCATACGTTGTATATATTATATATCCATAATATATTTCGATATTCGAAATTTGTTGGTAATAAAAGGAATGATATGGTATTATATAGATATAAAATATTGAATTAAATGGGGGGATTAATATGTTACTTAAAAATGGATTGATTTTTTCATTAGTTAGCAAAGGTTTTATTAAGAAGGATGTTTTAGTTCATGATGGAAAGATAATAAAAATTGCAGATAATATTGATGGTGATGCAGATTATGATTGTGAAGGAAAATATATAATGCCTGGTCTTATAGAAGCTCACTCTCATATTGGACTTTTTGAAACAGGATTAGGATGGGAAGGTTCAGATGGAAATGAAATGACTAACCCTATCACACCGGCACTTCGAGCAATTGATGCTATTAATCCTTTTGATATTGCATTTAAGGAAGCATTAAGCGGAGGAGTTACAGTAGCTTGTACTGGACCTGGTAGTGCAAATGTCATAGGTGGAGCTTTTTCAATAATTAAGTTTGATGGAAATGTTGTAGAAGATATGGTAATAAAAGAAGTTGCAGCTATGAAGTGTGCTTTTGGAGAAAATCCTAAAAGAGTATATGGGCAAAGTAATAAAACACCTAAAACTAGAATGGGTATAGCTTATTTATTAAGAAAAGCCTTGATAGAAGCTAATAATTATAAACGTAAAAAGGAAAAAGCTTTAAAAGATAAAGATAATTCCTTTGCAATAGATATTGATATGGAAGCACTTTTACCAGTTTTAAATAGAGAAATACCACTTAAGGCTCATTGTCATAGAGCTGATGATATTTGCACAGTTATTAGGATTGCTAAAGAGTTTAATTTGAAATTGACACTGGATCATTGCACAGAAGGTTTTTTAATAAAAGATTACTTAAAAATACAAGGATATCCTGCTATAATTGGACCATGTTTTGGTTCTAAGGGAAAAATTGAAACAAGTAAAAAATCTTTTGAAAATGTAGTTGAATTAAATAATGCTGGATTAAAGGTTGCAATAACTACAGATCATACGGTAACCCCTCAACAATCACTAATAATGTGTGCATCATTGGCAATGAAGGCTGGTCTTACTGAATTTGATGCCCTTAAAGCAGTTACAATAAATCCAGCTGAAATATTGGAAATAGATGATAGAAAAGGAAAACTTGAAGAAGGTATGGATGCAGATATAGTAATATGGGATAAACATCCACTAGATTTACAAGCTTCTGTGGAAAGTGTATTTATAGAAGGAAAGTCAGTAGACTTTTAAAATGTAATTAAAAAGATTGTTGCAATTTTTGCAACAATCTACTTAATTCAAATTATTTACACCTTTGTTTAGAATATTATTTTTGTTTGAATCTAGTTTCATATATTCTGATTTATTTGATGAGTTTAATGTTTCGTTAAGTTCATATCTAGATGTATTTTTAAATAAAGAAATATCAGTGCAACCACAAAATATAATAATTACTCCTAATAGGAACAAAATAATAGTGGGTATTCTATTTCTTATGCTCAATAGTTTCACCTGCCTTAATTTGGTTCTATAATTTAATACGATGTAGGTTTAAAATAATTCATGACTTTGTGAAAAAACTGAGATTATTTACAAATCTTAAGATAGATTTAATATAGAAAGTGGTAAGGCTACTATTTTAAAAGGAGGAAATGAAATGAAAAATTTTACACTGTATAATCCAACAAAATTAGTATTTGGAGAGGGAACAATAAATTCCATAGGTAACCATATAAAAAAGGAAGGAATTAAAAATGTTCTTATGGTATATGGAAAGGAATCAATAAAGAAAAATGGAGTTTATGACATGGTTGTAAATTCATTAAAAGAAAGCCATATAGAATTTGTAGAGCTTAGTGGTGTTAAACCTAATCCAGTACTATCTAAAGTTCAAGAAGGAATAAAAATTTGTAAAGAAAAAAAGATTGAGGCTATTCTTGCAGTAGGAGGAGGAAGTGTAGTTGATTCTTCTAAAGCTATTGCAGCAGGGACTTGCTATGATGGGAATGTATGGGATTTTTTTGAAGGTGCAGCATCAGTGGAGAAAGCGTTACCACTTTTTACTGTTTTAACATTGTCTGCTACAGGATCAGAAATGAATTCAGGTGGAGTTATTACCAATGAAGCTGAAGGGAAAAAGTGGGCATTTGGTTCTCAATATACTTATCCAAAGGTTTCTATATTAGATCCTAAAGTTCAAGGTTCACTTCCTAAAAAGCAAACAGTAAATGGTGCTGTAGATGCAATTAGTCATGTTTTTGAATTATATTATGGTGGAACAAAAAATACTGATATGGTAGATGAATTGTCAGAGGGAATAATTAGAACAATAATAAAACATACTAAGGTTCTTTTGCAGGACAGTTCAAATTATGATTCAAGATGTGAATTAGCATTTGCAGCTACCCTTGCTCTTAATGGCTTAAATGGAATGGGTAGAGCAGGAGATTGGGCATCACATGAAATTGAACATTCACTTTCAGTACTAAATGATATATCTCACGGATGGGGGCTTGCAATAATAATGCCTGCATGGATGAAATATGTTTATAAAGAAGATATAGCTAAATTTGCAAAGTTAGCCAAAAATGTATTTGGAATTGAAGCTGGATCAGAAGATGAAAGAGCGATGGCCGGAATAGAATCATTAAGGGACTTTTACAAAGAAATAGGGGCCCCTATAACTTTATCTGAAGTGGGTGTTAAATATGAAGACTTGAAGTTTATTGCTAAAAATGCAGCTATGCAGGCACCTTTGGGAACTTTCAAACCTTTATATGAAGAAGATATATATAAGATATTAGAAATAGCATTTAAGTAGTGAGAAGTAATGTTATCCAAAGCTTCAACAGCCCCCTGTCTATTAGACAGGGGGCTGTTCTTTTTATATAGATTCTTTTTTGCCTAAAATATAGGTTATTATAAATCCTGCAATAAAAGTAAGAATTGAAATAATACCACCAATCCCAAAGGTAAAGCCAGGGTATACAGGGAAAATAGAACCTAAAATAAGTCCACATATAGCAAAATATGTTGGTTGAGGGAACTTTCTAAGTAAAGCCTCAATTATTTTTGTCATGGTTATAATTCCAACAATTACTCCAAGTGCTATTACAATAAGTAAAGGAATATTAAAGTCAGATATCGCTGTAGTAAATGTTGTGTAAAGACCAAGAATTAAAAGCACTAAGGAACCACTTACACCAGGTAAAACCATTGCGGCAGCTGCTATAAAACCAGCGGCAAATAAACTTATAAATGATTTGAAAGTTAGTGTGGTCATTATTGCAGCATTTGAATTGCCATGACTAACAAATGCCATAGCTATCATTAGAAGTAAAGTAATAAAAAACCAAATAAAATTTGCTTTGTTTACTTTACCTTTAGTTGCTCTTTTATATAGCATTGGGAAAGAACCTAAAATAAGTCCTATAAAGAAAAATTTTGTTGGTTGCTCGTAGTTACCGAGAAGGGTAGTAATTAATTTGCTAAATAAAATTATACCAAGAGCAGCTCCAATTCCAATTTGGATAAGGAAAAAAATGCTTTTTTTCCAGTCTTTAAAGAAACTGTTTATAGCTGAAATAAGTTTGTCGTAAATTCCAAGGACAACGGCCATTGTTCCACCACTTACACCAGGTATAACATTAGATACGCCAATAACCATTCCTTTTATAATATTCATAAAACTATCCATTTTAAATCTCCTTTTAATTATGTAGCTAAATTTAAACACATCATAAGTTATATTATATTTATAAATAATATACTTTGCAAATTAAAAATTCATTAAAAGTAAGGAAGTAATAGATTATCCTTTATTAGTGCATACTAATTTTAATTAAGCCTATGTATTGTATATAGTTTGCAAAGGATGTGAAAAAAATGAATATAACAAAGGATGTAGATGTTAATATTCAAAAGATAAAAGCTAGATTAAACGTGGATAAGAGTTTTGATTTAATTAATAGAAACATAATAATCGGTGGAAGAAAAACCTCATTATTTTTTATTGATGGATTTGTTAAAGATGATGTCATGGAAAAAATAATGGAATGTTTTTTTAAAATTAAGCCTGAAGATTTTAAAAAAATGGCTACGGCTAAAGACTTCTGTGAATACATTCCCTATGTAGAAGTTTCAATTGAAAATAATATCGATAAAATAATAGATAATGTTCTATCTGGTCCTACAGTAATGATAATTGATGGTTTTGAAGATGCAATTGTAATGGACTTAAGAACATATCCGGCTAGAAATACAGGAGAACCAGATAAGGAAAAGGTTACAAGAGGTTCTAGAGATGGTTTTGTAGAGACAATTGTATTTAATACTGCACTAATAAGAAGAAGAATTAGAGATCCTAGGTTAACTTTTGAAATGCTTTCCGTTGGAAGTAGGTCCAAGACAGATGTAGCTATAGGATATATTGATGGAATTGAAGATGAAAATTTATTAAAGCAAATAAAAAGAAGAATATCTAGTTTAGAAGTTGAAGCTCTTACTATGAGTCAAGAAAGTTTAATTGAAGGATTAGTAAAACATAAGTTTTTTAATCCATTTCCTAAGGTAAAATATACTGAAAGACCAGATGTAGCAGCGGCGCAAATTTTAGAGGGAAGTATTGTAGTCATTGTTGATAATAGTCCTAGTGTAATTGTTATGCCTTATTCATTTTTTAGTTTTGTACAAGAAATTGAAGATTTTTATTATCCACCAATAACAGGATTCTATTTAAGATTTATTAGAGTTTTAGTAGTTTTAACAACGCTATTATTAACGCCTACATGGCTTTTACTAATGCAAAATGTTGATAAGTTGCCTGATGCACTTGCTGTGTTAGCAGTGTCGGAGATGAATTCTGTACCACTCATTATACAGTTTTTACTTTTAGAGGTAGGTATTGATGCACTAAAAATGGCATCTTTAAATACACCAAGTTCATTAGGAACTTCATTAGGAATTATAGGAGGATTAATTTTAGGAGATTTTGCAGTAAAGTCGGGTTGGTTTGTACCAGATACTATACTATATATGGCTATCATAGCAGTAGGAAGTTTCACTCACCCTAATATAGAATTAGGGTATGCAATAAAGTTTTGTAGAATATTATTATTGATATCTACTTGGGCATTAGGAAAATGGGGATATATTATTGGAATTATAATTATAATTGCAATAATAGCATCAAATAAAACCCTTGAAGGTAGAGGATATCTATATCCTCTAATTCCATTCAACGGTAAAGAGCTTAAAGGGATTTTTTTAAGAAAATCCTTGAGACATAAAAGTGAAGAAGAAGGATAAATAATATTAAAGCTATTGTTAAAAAATATAAAACAATAGCTTTTTTTGAAATAAAATATTAAAATTGTTAATAATTAAAATAAAGTGTCACAGTATGGTTTTCTTGTGGTAGATTTAAGTTATTATTAGATATATAATAATGTTAATCATAATGGATGAATTTATATGATAGTAGTTTATAACGGAGGAATGTAAATATAATGTGGAAGCGGTTTAGAATTGATAAGAAATTAGATATTGATAAAAAGTATATAAGCATAGGAGTTTTAGTTGTTTTAGTAGGAATTGCATTATTTTTTGCTTATGAAATTGTAAGTAGAAGTGGGACATACATAATAGTGGTAAAAGATGCAATAGGGGGATTTTTTAGAGTAATAAGACCTATTATAGTAGGAAGCATATTAGCTTATTTACTCTTTCCACCAGTATGTAGAATTGAAAGACTATTAAAGAAATTATTAATTAAGTACAAGCTTGTTAAAGATGAGAGTAATGATAAGTATAATTGGATATATAGACTAGTTAGTGTTATCATAGTGTTTTTAATAATCATTTTGTCCGTGGTTTTAATTTTTAACTTTATTATACCGCCACTAATGGAAAGTGGAAAAGCCTTAATGAACAATATTCCACAGTATGAATCTGTTGTTAGAAATGGAATAGGTAAATTAAACACTTATTTTGCTAGCTTAAATATTGATTATCAGAAGGTTAGTGAATATGTAAATAAGATAACATCTGTTTTTGCCATTGCTGGTGAAGAAATAATAAATATATTGACAAATAGTATACAAAGTATAGGTTCATTTTTAATAGATTTTGTTTTAAGTATTATATTTGCTTTTTATTTTCTTAAGGATAAGGAAATGTTATTTAATACTATAAAAAAATTTGGAGCTGTAGTGATGCCAGGTAAATTTGGTAGGATAGTTAAACAGTTTATTGTTGATTTAGATGAAGTAGTTGGAGGTTTTGCAAAAGGAGTTCTTCTTGATGCATTGATTGTTGGAATTGTATCATCTATTCTAATGTTAATTATTAAGCATCCATTTGCTATCCTAGTAGGAGTAATTGCTGGTATAGCTAATGTGATTCCTTATATTGGACCTGCTATAGGTGCCGTGGCTGCATTTATACTAGGGTTATTTTCTAGTATAACTGTTGGAGTGTGGGGATTTGTATTACTTATTTTATATCAACAAGTTGACGGAAATATAATACAACCTAAAATCGTAGGAGGAAATGTAGGACTTCCAGCTGTTTGGACATTGATTGCACTAACAATTGGAGGGGGTTACGGAGGTATGTTTGGTATGATAGTAGCCGTTCCAATAGCTGCAATTTTTAGTGTATACATGCATAGATTTTATGAGAAAAGAAAGATTAATAAACAACAAGTAAAGCAGGAGGAGTAAAATGAGTATTATTACTGGTAAAGAATTAAAAGAAAAATTAGATCAAGGTGAAGATGTTGTGATAATTGATTTAAGAGAAGAGGAAGACTATAAAAAAGGACATATTAAAGGAGCACATAATATGTCTATGAGCCAAGTTTCCCATGAAATTGAGGATTTAGTAGAAGATAGTGACAGTCCTATTTGCGTTTACTGCTATAGTGGGAATAGAAGCAGTAAAGTAGGAACTATCTTAGAATTTTTAAATTATGCTAATGTATATAATTTGAAGAGTATTGATAACTGGTCCTATGATTTAGAGAAGTAATATAGGTTTTGTAGTAAAATGAAGTTATAAAATGTAAGGGTGTAGAAAATTCTACACCCTTACATTCTTTTTGATTACGTCACTGAAGTCTTTGCTTTTTTCAAAAATATTATCTTCTTGTAAAATAGACCTTGGATCGTTAGCTAGAGCTCTAATAGAAAAATAAGCTGGTAATCTAAAGCCTTTGTTAATATTAAGGGCTCCAATTAATTGTTTTGCTATAGAATCACTACCTGAATTTCCAGATACAATAACTGCGAATATTGATTTGTTATAGAAAGTCATTTGTCTGTATAATGCAGTAATACGATTAATTACTGCAGTTAAGTTAGCAGATATGGCATCGTTATAATTAGGACATAACCAAACTATGGCATCACTTTCTTTAATGGCAGGAATTATATCTTTAGTCATGATTCCACCGTAAAAACAACCTTGATTTTTACCATAATGCATACATATCTTATAAGGACAACCAACGCAATCAAGAACTTGACCGCTTTCAATTTGAACTTCTTTTATTTTATAGTTATCTAAATGGGAAGATACCATATGCCATAAATCCAGGGTATTAGATGTTTTATGAGGCATGGAATAAAGAACTAGTAATTTTCCTCCACTAGTAGGTTTTGGTGAATCCTCCATTAATCGCATTACAAGTCTAGAACTTAAGGTGTATGCAATTTCAGCTAAAGGCTTCTTTATAGTTTTTTGCCAAGTTAAAAAGTTTTTAAGTGAGTCTATGGCTTCTATCATGGGATGACCTATAAAAGAGCACCCCATATTATTGGCAATATATATAATATCTTGTCCTAATCGTTTAGTACCTTCTTCGTCCACACTACTAATTAAAAGAGCACCAGTAGAGCCTTCAAAGGCATTGTTGTTTTTATTATATACTTTCCATAGAAAGTTAATCATAGGTAAATCATAGCCTATAACGCTAGACTCAGCTACAAATAGCAGTTTTTTATTAGATAAATCCTTGGCCTGAGCTACAGTTCTAATAATTTCTAAAGGATATCCATTAGTACTAAATTCAATCATATTTTTTAATGTATTATTAATTTTTTTATTAGGTGAGATTAAATATAATTTTTCCATAGATCCTCCTAACTAAATAAATATTAATTGATACAAAGCCTTAAGTATTGTTTGAATTAGCATATACTGATTTTAAGAGATCAAATGTATTGTGTAGTTTACATATTAGTTCATTAGGAAGAGTTAGAAGTTCGTTTTCTGTACATCCATGAATTAATTTGTTTTTAGAGCCCATATATACGCCATTAATAAAATTTGCAGAATAATGGTAGTTCCCCTTTATTGTATCAATGAGGCTAAGGGCACCAGAAGATAGAGAAGGTGCGATATATGGTTTAAAGCCTGTTGCTCTAACATCTAAATTAGCTGATTTAGTTTTTTGGGTTAAGTAATCAGAAATTTCATCATCATAATTTTCAATGCTATTTGCAATTATAAGACCTTCACCATGAGGACCAAAGGCTCTACCTTCTTTAATATAGGATTTAGTGTCTTCTCTTAAAGAGCTGTAATAAACAGCTCTAGCATTCATTACGCCAAGGCCATAACCTTTAATTTGTTCTGGAGCTAGCCCTTTAAAATCCCAATTATTATTACAATCTTTATTTGTGTCTTCAAAAAGGGACATACATAATAAATCTACAGGATCAGAAACTACAGCAAATATCCCTTTATAATTTGAATTTCTTGCAAGTGTCCCATAATGTTTAAGAACTTTTCTGTTACCTTCAAATTGAACAAGCCTAACATCAACATCTTCTTTTCCTATTGGTGGAATTCCAACAGAAACACAGAAGACAAACATATCGCAATTAAATAGATTCTTTTCTTTAATAGGAATAATTTTCATTGAATTTTCTTTTCCGTCACAAGATAAAATTTGGTTAAGTTCAAAGTTAAGTCGCTCTACTTTATTTTTATCTAAATCAAAAATTCCTAAAGTTTCGATGCAGTCATTTCCTAGAAGTTTTAATCCTGTTAATAGAGTGGCACCAACATCACCAAGTCCAACTACATTTACATTCCACTTTTTCTTTGAAGGATTATTATTTAATACTTCAAGATAGTTGAAATAATTTGTATTTAAAGATAGAACTCTTTCTTCATTTATTGCGTTAATTAACCATTGAGGATAGGAATAGCTGCACTTATTATTTATAGAAAGCAGATCTATACTTTCTTCCTTTGCAAATAGCAAGGAGGGATGGTTTATAATAAAGGATCTTCTAGAAAATTTAGAGTTCATTTTTGTTAATACATATATATATCCTTTATAGGTTTTACAATATTCTTCTGTAACAGAAGTAAATAAATCATTGTTTTGATCTTCAATGCTAATAAATAGTGAATCTCTATAAGTATAATAAAACATAAAGTACCTCTTTCTATAAAATATTTTTTAATCTTTTAAGTAATTCTAAATCCTTTTTTATTAGTGAGGAAGGATTAGAATATAGATTGTAATCTATATTATTTCCTATATCAGGACATCTAGGGATGGTTATAACATCACCTAAAGAATGTAGGGTTAAGTTTTTACCATATAGGTTGTGATATTCTTTTTCTAACACCATCAATATTTCTAAAGAGTTATTAAGACAAGTATTAGATAAATTATAAACTGCTTGGTGAGAAGCATCCTTTATAAATACTGGATAAGTATATGGAAGTATGGTATTAATTGATGGTATTAAGTTTCTCTTTGGAAAATCACCTCGCCATATTCCATCACCGCCAAGAAATGGATATAAATTGTTTTCGTTAAACCATACCTTTAATCTAGGTATAAAGTAAACACTAGACACATTTCTGTTTTGAATATCCATTAAATCTTTGCCTCTTCCTGACAATATTCCACAAACTATCTTGTTCACATTAATATTTTCTTTTGTAAGTAATGGGTCAAGGGCCCTCATCCTATATCCCTTATGGAGAATGTTATCAACTAATATTATTGGTCGATTAAAAGATTTTATCATTTTTATTTGGTTTTTTAATGATAAGTAATAAGGGGATTCTCCTATAAAAAAGCTAGAAATATCTTCATTATAGTATTTCTCGGTATGAAGAGATTTAGTAACTGTATTAGGCACCACATACCTATCTAAAATATCTCCATAGGGTACACACATTAAATCACCATAGGATTTAGAAGATAGAATTTCTATTGGAACATTATTTTCTTTACATATATTATTTATAAGTTTTTGATGAAGTATTTGGCTATCAAAGGATAATAATAAATCATCAGGGTATAAGTTTTGTAAAGACTCTATCAATTGCTTTCTAGTTGAGTTAATTACTGATTTAACTTTATAATTACTTCTAAAAGGTTCCTTTATTATATTTTCTAAATCAAGATTTACTATGGAAGGATTAGACATATTAACAGATAGAACTGGTAAGTCATCTATAGTATTGTGTATTTTTCTAAAACCCATAGATTTAAGAGAGTTAACAAGTTCTTCATTACAGAAAATCTGTCCATAGGGTTTATATATTCCAAATTCATAATCCCTTGAAATAGCATATGCTAAAGTTTCCGTTATGATTATATTTTCTGTATTGTTGAGATTTTTCTTGTAATTAATATAAAAACCATCTATCATCATTATTCTGCCTACAGAATGTATCCTTAAGTTGCTTGAAATTACCTCGTCTTTTAGTTCAGAATATAAGTTGTTATTTCTAATCCAATGCATAAAAGACATTGAAATAATTTCCTCAGTTTCACCATCTGAAATTATACAAACTTTAGGAGATTCTTTTGCTCTTAGTTCCAGTAGAATATCCATTATTTTAGAATCGGGTATATTACTAGTTATAAATTTTATTAAATCATCAGTTATTTCTTCATAAAAATTAATTTCTAAATTATTTGAAGAGGTTGATATTTTATCGAGAGGTTCCCTCTTATAAAAGCCATTTTCAAGAATGTATTGAGATACTAAAGGATCTACTAAAGCAGAAACATCTCTATTTTTATCTATATAATTTCTAATTTGAGTAGAGCTAATAAGTGTGTATGAGGGAGGTAAATTTAATATCTCTACACTATTATTAATTAGTTTTTTTGCTTCTTTAATTTTTTTAGAGTTTCCACGTTCAAATATAATGTGTGGAAATTGATGGATTGAATTAGGCGATGGTAATTTTTTGTAGCAAGATGCATTTAATAAAACATCGCTTCCAGAAACAAAATATATAATAGAATTCTTAAATACATTTTTTAGATTTTTTAGGTCTTCAGGATTTGCAATATTAACTTGGAAAGTTTCAGGATAAATATATATATTAAATTCATCACAAATAGATAAGTTTATTAAAGTTCTTCTAAGTAAATTAGGCAGTGTCTTTTTTGACCATGAAAATTCGTCAACTGCTAGATATACTTCAAACCCTAAATCCCTAATGGTTTTTGCAATATGTTTGTGCCCTAAAGAAAAGGGATCAAAAGTTCCAGGGAAAAAAGCAATTTTTTTAGGAACTTCCATATCAATTTCACCATTATGTAAGGTGTAAGTTGAAATAAATCTATATATATGGTTTAAAGTTGCAGAATTAGTTAAAAGCAATAACCTATCATTCTCGTCATCACCAATTAGTGTTAGAAGCTTCTTACAGGTTAACTTGAAAATTTGTAATTTATTCTTTAAATCAAGTTTTCTGCTTCCTAAAATATTTTTTCCAAGAGTTATAATAGCAGCTTCTTTAACAGCGCTATTGTAATTGCCAATACCATTTAGTAAAATAGATAACATTTCTTTTAAACGAGTTTCATATTTTATATCTAATTCAGTAAATCGAGATTTATACTCGCTATAATTTTCTAAAGTTACTCCAATTGTTTTAAGAATAAGGACTTTTACATTTTCCTTAGAGATTTTAATTTTATATTTTAAGTCTTCAATTATTTCATCTAATTCATCTGGTTTTAACCAAAGGATGACTTTCCCTAAAAATGATGGAATATATTGAGTAAATTTTTGACCTTCTAATTCCAAACTTCTTAAAAGCTCTATGGCAACTTCATTTCTTTCTGAAATGTTAAGAATAGGCATAATTTCAAGAATAGAATACCCGGATTTATTTCTTACAGTTTCGTATTCGCTGACCTTTAATAAGTTACAAAAGTGAATACATGTATGAAGTCCGTTATTAGGAGCTACATTCAAAGTGTAATTTAACAATATTTCTATTTGTTGCTTTTTTATAATCCAACTTGTAGCTGATTTTAAATTACTAAGGAATAAATCAGGAACTTTTTTGAAGTCTTCTTCACAATACTTTCTATAGACAGATAATAAATCATTTACTTTTAATATAGAGAAAAGTTTAAAATAAAGTAAGTTTTCACTAGGTATTTTGCTTTTGGTTTTTAAGGTTTTTAAATTATTTATAATTGTATCTAAGTAATATTCCCTTTTTATATTTAATGAAATATGACATAAGCAGTCTAAAGCAGCAAGTCGAATATCAATATTTTTTTTATTTACTAAAGATAATATGAAATTAAGCAAGACTTCTGTAGCATTATCATTTTCATCTAGACTTATATATTTACATGTAGATAAAAGATATAATAGAGTCTCGCCAGTGTTTAAACTAGGATTTTCATAAAAGGAGAGTAGGTCATTTCTATAGTTTTCATGTTTTTCTTTTTTAGTGTTAGAAAAAACAGCCTTTACCATAACCTTTGTATTATATCCTAACCACTTTCTATGAGTTGGTATCAGTTTATTACTAGGGAATAGCATGAGATTTAGATATTGTTTAAAGAGTTTGTGACTGTTCATTAAGGGTTCTTCCACAATAACTCCCTTAGGAAGTTCTTTGCTATATTCTCTATCAAAAATTGCAATAAGTCGTCCAATTAATAAAGCACAATGTCTTCTTACATCATCTTCTTCATGGGTTAAATTTTCATATAGGAAATTAATAGTTTGTATCTTTTGAGTTTGAGTGAAGTAGGTGGAATATTCATCTAATACCTGAATGTATTGTCTTATTTCTTTAGAATTAATTTCACTTCTTCCTTGATCTAGGATAGTATTTAAAGAAAATTCATCTCTTAAAAGATACATGAGATTAATATTATGTTTAATGGCAAGGTTTTTTATAGTATTTGTTACTTCATTTCCTTGTAAGAGAGCATAATTAGTATTACAAATAGATACACTAGCTATATTTTCATCATCCAAACTTGTTGAAACTCCTATACTATGAAGATAACCTTCGAAATCCTTTAGTTTTTCATAAACTTTTTTATATCGAATTTTCTTTTTAGAGTCAACGTTTTCTAGTTTTTCCAAAATTACATCGAAGGATTCTTTTAAAGAAAAAATGTGCATAATATCAATATTGTTTGAAGATATATTTTTTACTCTAAAATCGCAATAAATTAAAATTAAAGATTCTAAAGATAGATTTTCAAGTTCCAAATCCCAAACAGAGTGATTGCTTGCTATATTTCTTATATAAGTAATGTTATGCTTTTTAAACCATTGGTCAGTATAATAATAATGAAGGTGGGGGACTCTTTTAAGTTCTTCTCCTTTACAACCATATTTACCTATATCATGTCCGGTAGCAGCACCGGATACTCGACCTAAATCTATAGGAACATTAAGAGAATATAATTGACGTGCAATATACATAGCAAGGTGATGAACTCCACAAATATGATCTAGTGTATTGAATTTGAAGAGTTCCCCGTTTAACTTCATCATTTCGTAAACTAAATCTTTATTAAAGCCACGAGAAAATTTTGTGTATTCATCTTTTCTTTCTAAGGAGTTAATTTCATGTTCATTTAATAAGGTTAATGGATATTTGGATTGCCAACAGGTTGAATTGACAACAGTTTTTTCAAATTCATTAAATATTTTGAAGATTTTAAAGTATATTTGACATGGAAATTCTAAGTCGTCTTCAATTTCCGTTGTTAATGCAGATTTAAAATTTTTATTTAAAGTATAATTATATAAATATATAAGCCAATTTTCTGGAGCATTATTGCATAAATCGTTCATAAGCGGTAAACAAAGATTAAGTATTTTAGATGGTTTGAAATTATTATATTTAATAATTTCTTCTATATTGTATAAAAAGGCAGGAGAATTCAAATGATTATTAATCAAGTCTTTAAATTCATCCTTGCCCTTTGAAGCAGATAAGTTATTTAATTTTTTATTAATTTTAGTTTTTAGTTCTTTTATTATAAGATCCATAATGCCTCCAAATAATATATAATTATTATTTTTATCTTATTTTATCATTAGGAGGTATAGAGTATCAATTAGTTTTTAGTTTATAATCTCATTAAATAAAAGTCTTTTAATTTATAATCTTTTTTTATATAATTATATAAAGCGTTTTAGGAGGAACAAATGATAAAATTTATTAAAAAAGTTGATATAGATATTTTAAAGTTTGTAAATGAAAAATGTAGGTGCAAATTTTTGGATAAAATTATGCCCTACATAACTTTCTTTGGTTCAGCTAGTTTTTGTATGATATTTGCTATAGCATCTATGATATCAAAAAGTAAAAATGTAAGAAGCCTTGGAATATTAGCCTCACTTTCTATTATTACATCAACAGGGATAGCCCAGATGTTAAAAAGATTAAAAAGTAGAATTAGACCATATATTAAATTTCCTAATTTGCATGTTAATAAAATAGGTGTAGATGAATATTCCTTTCCATCAGGTCATACCACTGTAGCTTTTTCAATTGGAGTAAGTGTGGCCATATCTTTTAGTAGTTTGGCAATATTTGCTATAATTTTTGCATCACTAGTAGGATTTTCAAGGATTTACTTAGGAGTTCATTATCCTACAGATGTTGGAGCAGGTGTGGTAGTTGGTACATTGAGTGCTTTACTAATGTATAGTATTATTTAATTATTTCATCAATACTTTTACCATCACAAGGTGGAAATGGTATGTTTAATACTTGTGCTAAAGTTGGAGCAATATCAATAAGATTTCCTTTATCAATTGTTGTATTAGATTTAAATCTTGGACCAAAGCCTATAAATAATGTATCTAAAGAGCTTTTCATGGGAGAATATCCATGGGTTCCAAAGGATTCGTTTCCATTAGGTTTTGGAGTAGTTTCTATAGCACTACATACATTATCAGTAAATGTAAAGCCTTTACAAGCTTCAATCATAAAAGAAGCGCTACTATCGCCACCAAGATTTATAAGTTCATCTTTGTTGAATATTTTTTCTATTCCATATATATGGTCCTTTGCTAGATTACATAAAAAATTATACAAATTAGATTTAAGAGTTAAGTCATCTTCATTTTTTAAATAAATATATGCACTTCCATCACAAGATTTAGCTATGGCACACCAATCTAATATATTATGATTTTCATCAGTTTTTATATAACCTTCTTTTTTAAAAAGTGTATTTAGAGAAATAACTTTTTGGTAGTCTTGAAATCCATGATCCCCTAAAATTACAATATTACTCTTGCTATAAAGATTATTATCTTTTAATGTTTTTATAAGCAAGCCAATTCTTTCATCATGTCTTTTTAAAGCATTTATAGCGTTAATGGAATTAGTCCCGTGTACATGTCTATTGCTATCTAAATCTAATAGATGAATCATTAAAAGATTAGGTTTATATAATTTAATGGTTTCACAAGCCACAGAAATTCCGAAGTCATCTAACTCAGGTTCTTTAAAGCCATCTTTCATTTTTTTGTACTTATAAAACATTTTTAATTGATATAAAAAGCTGCCACTTAAAAGAGATATAGTTTCTTGCGATATATGTTTATTATAAGTAAAAATTTCGGGCATATTATATTTAATTGATGAGAGAGCACTTACAGGCCAAAATATAGAAGAAACAGTTAAGTTGTTTTTTTTAGCTTCATCATAAATAGTTGAAGAAGTTATATATTTTCTATACCAATACCAAGGTGTATTTTTGTGTTTTATATTAAAAGGTTTATTGTTTGTTATGTTGTGATTTTTTGGATATTTACCAGTAACTATCGTAGTATGAGCAGGGTAAGTTAAGGAGGGATAAATAGTCTTTACTCTTTTTATAATGGAACCATGGTTAATTAACTTGGAAAAGTTAGGTAAATTCTTAATTATATCTAGATCATCAGCTTTTAGCGCATCTAAAGAGATAACTATTAAATATTTATCTTGAAAATTATTCATAATATCCTCCTATAATATATATTTGCTATATGTTATATGATATACTATTTTCAAAATAGATTCTATGGACGCTAAGAAAATGTAAAGGAATACATAACATATCATGAAATGTGATGAGTGTGAATAAAATTATATATATTTATACGCACGTGAATATAAGAAAGATTAAGTTTTCAATTATAAAAATATTAAGTAAAATTTATCAAAAACCATAATTGACAATTTAGTGTTAATAATACATAATAATCTAGGAAGGAAATAATGGAGAGGTAGGTGGAATATAAATTGTCAGAAAATAAGAAAATTAAGAAAGCTGTGAGTAAGGAAGGATTTATTTTTTTAATTGCATTTGTAGGTATATTTACTGTAATGGGATGTAAAATGGGCACTATAAATATGTTTAATACACTTATGAATACTGCATATAATCTTCTTATGAAGACCGTATTTTACATTATGGCAATTGCCGTGTTAGCAGGGGCTATATCTGCATTGTTATCTGAATTTGGTGTAGTAGCTCTTATTAACAAATTATTATCACCATTAATGAAACCTATATATGATTTGCCCGGTGCTAGTACCATAGGAATTGTTACTACATATCTATCAGATAATCCGGCTATATTAACATTAGCAGATGATAAAGGGTTTAGAAGATATTTTAAAAAATATCAACTGCCAGCTCTTACAAACTTAGGTACAGCCTTTGGCATGGGACTTATTATTACAACATATATGATGGGACAAAAATCTCCTATAGGTGAAAGTTTTGTTTCTGCAGCTATAATCGGAAATGTTGGTGCTATAATCGGAAGTATAGTAAGTACAAGACTTATGCTTAGACAAACTTCTAAAATTTATGGTAAAGAAGAACCTTGTGTTAAAGATGATGGTGAAGGTTTTGACATGTTAAACTATAGGGAAGTGAGAGAAGGTAGCGTTGGATCTAGATTTCTTGCTGCACTACTAGAGGGTGGTGCTTCAGGAGTACAGATGGGAATGGCGATTATTCCGGGAGTTCTTATCATTTGTACTTTAGTTTTAATGTTAACTAATGGACCTTCAGCAAGTGGAGCATATACTGGAGCTGCATCAGAAGGAATTGCTTTATTGCCATGGATTGGAGAAAAGCTAACTTTTATACTTAGACCATTATTTGGATTCCAAAGTCCAGAGGCTATTGCATTCCCAATAACATCTCTAGGAGCAGCAGGGGCAGCAATTAGCTTAGTTCCTGGAATGCTTGAAAAATCTTTAATTGGTGCAAATGAAATTGCAGTATTTACAGCTATGGGAATGTGTTGGAGTGGATATTTAAGTACACACGTTGCAATGATGGATGGATTAAAATGTAGAGAACTTACTGGTAAGGCCATTATAAGTCATACCTTTGGAGGTCTTGTAGCAGGTATTTCTGCACATTATATATTCTTACTATTTCAGCTAATATTTTAAATTTGAAAGGCTATTGTAGAATTACAATAGCCTTTAATTATTTTAATGATATTTTAGGATTTAAATAGTTTGATAAAATTCCAGTTCTTAATCCTTCATCACATATATTGATTTTTTTGAAGCGATGATATTTAATTGAATTAATTATAATTTCACAACCACCTAAAATGATATCACAACGCTTTTTTGATAGGCCTTTTAGATTAATCCTATCTGCACTACTTAAATTTTTTAAGTATATACATAGGTTAATTAAAGTGTTGGAGTCCAATTCTAAATAGTTAGGATTAAGATTTTTATTAACACTTATATTTTTATATATATTTTTTAAATTTTTAAAGGTGCCACCTACTCCAAATAGAACTACATCATTTTTATTATTTATTATTGGAAGATTTGAAAAAATACTATTAAAATAGTCTTCTGAATAAGTACAGTCATAAAAACGACCTTCCTTGGAAAGATTTATCTTTTCATAAACATTTATTGCTCCAATAGGCAAACTTACATAGTTAGCAAAGATACCATCTCTAACAGAAATTAATTCAGTGCTATTTCCACCTAAGTCCATGATAAGAGTATTTGTTATATTGTAGGTTGAAGCAACACCTAGGTAAGAAAGAAAGGCTTCTTCTTCCTTTGATAATATTTTAATGGAAAGACCCGTATGGTTTTTTATATAATCTATGATAAAGGAACTGTTTTCTGCAACTCGCAAAGCTTCAGTAGCTACAGCAATTATATCATCAACATTGTATAGTAGACAAAGTCTTAAATATTTTTTCAGTGTAATAACTGTATTGAGTATCTTATCTGAATCTATATTTTTTCTTGCATTGATATTTTCTCCAAGACGTAAGTGTTCCTTATCTTGATCTAAAATTTTAGTTTTACCATTATAATCAATTTTAATTATAATTAAGTGTATAGTATTTGAACCAATATCGATTATCCCAATATTTTTCATAGAGTCCTCCTAAAACACCTTTTTTTAATTATACGATAAATATAAAAAAATATCTCTACTTTTTATTTGTTTTAACATATAAAAAATATTTCTAAAATAATTTGGACATTATATATAATTATGATACTTTTTAATTTTTTTTGCGTATTATTATTAAATTTAATTTAAAGGAGAAATACCAATGAAAAAAATAATTAGTTTTTTATTATGTGGAATTATGATTTTAGGACTAGTAGGATGTTCATCAGGTGGTGGAAATTCAGAATCTAAAAAGAATGTTCCAACTGTAGACTTAGTAAATGCAGTTAAAGAAAAAATTGAAATGAGAATGACAGCACCAGTTGAGGGAGAACTTGCCAAGACTCAATATCATCTTAACCTAGATGATGTAGAAGAGTATACTATTGAAAATGGAACTATGAATACTGGACTTGAAGCATTAGCTGTAGTAAAAGCTAAAGAAGGAAAAGTTGATGCTGTTAAATCTTCATTAGAAAAAGTTATAGAAGATAAAAAAGCAAGTGCATTTTATCCGGGTGAAGCAGAAGCTGTTGAAAATGTAAAAGTTGAAACTGATGGAAACTATGTAATGCTATTTATCATTCCTGACTATGACAATGCAGGAACAGATTATTCTTTAAAGGCAGTAGAAATAGTTAAAGAAGCATTAAAATAGAGAGGGAGGAATTCCTCTCTTTTTTTGAAAGGATAAATTATGGTTTTTAGTAGCATTTTATTCATATTTAGATTTTTACCCATAGCCATTTTTAGCTATTTTATAACCCCTAGAAAATTTAGAAATTATACTTTATTAATTCTAAGTTTGATTTTTTATTCTTGGGGTGAGGGAAAGTATTTTTTAATAATGATTGCTTCTATTTTTGTAGACTATTTTGTGGCTAGAGGAATAGAGAAGTATAGGGATAGTAGAAAATTAGCTTTAAGTTTTCTTTGCGTCTCTTTATTTTTTAATTTAGGAATTTTATTTTTCTTTAAGTATTTTAATTTTTTTATTGATAATATAAATCTTTTATTGGGATTTAGTATAAAACATGTAGCTATATCATTACCATTAGGAATTAGCTTCTATACCTTTCAAACCATGTCTTATAGTATAGATGTTTTTAAGGGAAAGGTAGAATCAGAAAAAAATATTATTAATTTTGGAGCTTATGTATGTTTATTTCCACAGCTCATTGCAGGTCCAATTGTAAAGTATTCTGACATAAGTAAAGAATTAAAAAGTAGAAAAATAGATTTAAACCAAATTGAAGTAGGAATAGAAACTTTTATTATAGGACTTTCTAAAAAAGTGCTTATAGCAAATAATATCGGAATGCTTTGGACTGAAATAGAGACTATGGGATTTTCTAATATTTCAACTCCTTTAGCTTGGCTTGGTATTTTAGCTTTTGCACTTCAGATATATTTTGATTTTAGTGGGTATTCCTTGATGGCTATAGGATTAGGAAAAATATTAGGATTTACATTTCCGCAAAATTTTAACTATCCTTATATTTCCAGAAGTATTACAGAATTTTGGAGAAGATGGCATATTACTTTAGGGTCTTGGTTTAAAGAATATGTGTATATACCTATGGGTGGAAACAGAGTAAATGTTTGGAGAAATGTTTTTAACTTATTTATTGTATGGGTTTTAACTGGATTTTGGCATGGAGCAAGTTATAATTTTATTTTATGGGGGTTGTTCTTTTTTATATTTATTTCTATTGAAAAAGCTGGATTTATAAAAGTATTGAATAAGTATAAGGTATTTTCTCATCTATATGTAGTTTTATTATTGTTATTAGGGTGGACTTTATTTGCCATAGTAGATTTTGAACAGTTGAAAATTTTTATAGTTAAACTGTTTTCTTTTAGTGGAGGTGTTGATGTGCTTTACTATTTGAGAAATTATGGCATTATATTTCTTCTTTCATTAATGTGTTCAACTCCATTAATTGAGTGTATATATAAAAAATTAAGCAAAAATAAGTACTGTAAAGTGGTTGTAATTCTATTTCTGTTTATTATAAGTATTGCTTACTTAGTAGATGCTACATATAATCCATTTTTATACTTTAGATTTTAGGAGGAGATATGAAAAAATATCCTTTAACGTATATTTTTATTTTTATAATATTTTTAATTTTTATAGTAGATATAATAAAGCCTGATAGGAAGTTTTCTGAATTAGAAAATAGAAATTTAAAACAACATGTTTCTTTTAATATAAAAGATTTTATCTCAGGTGATTTTTCTAGTGAGTATGAAAAATATATAAATGATCAATTTTTAGCTAGAGACAGTTGGATAGATTTAAAATCCCGAAGTGAATATCTATTAGGTAAGGTTGAAAATAACGGAATAATTTATGGAGAAAATGGTTATTTGTTTGAAAAATATAACACTTTGGATGAGGATAGATTAAATGATAATATTGAAGCTTTAAATCAATTTCAATCAAAATATAAAAATAAGGTAATAACTATTATGGTTCCAAATTCCTATGAGGTATATAAAGAGTTTTTACCTATAGGAGCTGGACTTATTAATCAAGAAATTTATATTAATAAAATTTATGACAACCTAAGAGAATCAACTAAGCTAGATGTTTTATCTATAATGAAAGAAAATAAGGAAAAATATATTTATTATAAGACAGATCATCATTGGACAACAGAAGGAGCTTATTTAGTGTATTTGAAGATGATGGATAGTATGGGGTATACTCCAAAAACATTACTTGAATTTGGAGAGAGAAATCAAGTGGATAATTTCTATGGTACATATTATTCTAGAGCAAAATTATTTAATGCAGAAAGTGATGTAATCACCTTCTATGAAGTACCCAATATCTCTATGACTATTGAATCAGAATTATATAATAGTTTATATGATTACTCTTATTTTAATACTAGAGATAAGTATTCTGCATTTTTAAGAGGTAATAATGCGCTAACAGTAATAAAAAATAAAGAAAACACTAATGGTAAAAAAATTCTCGTAATAAAAGATTCCTTTGGTAATTCTTTAGTGCCCTTTTTAAGTAGTAGTTTTGAAGAAGTTCACATAATTGATTTAAGGGCCTTTATGTATAAAATTAGTGACTATATAGAAAAAAATAATTTTGATAATATAGCTGTTTTATATAATTTTATAAATTTTTCTAAGGATACAAATATAATAAAGTTAAAACGCTAAAATTTTATAATAAATATAACTAAGGGGTTGAAATATATTTTCAACCCTTTAGTGCCTAGAAAGAAGGACATTCAACTAGAATAAAATCACTTGTAAGTTCACTACTTAGGGTAAAGGATTCGCTACAAATTTTAAGACCGTCAGATCCTTTTAAATCAAATTCTAGATTTGTTATATCTGCTTTCATTAAACTTAAACCGTAACCTTGAAGTAAAAAAGCAGTTCTATCCTTTTTAACTTCAAAATCAATTTCTTCATTTTCTTTTAAAGTCAAAGAATAAATATTTATGTCACAGAAGGATTTTATTGGAGCAAGTCCCTTTTTTGAACTGACTCTATATTTTAAGAAGTTCTCAGGCTCATTATTTAGTGAAGAAGGAACTATAAAAGGAGTCATGTAATTAAGGGATGAAGAAGAAATTGAAGGTTGCCCCATATTTATACATGTACTTATCTCTATTATATCCAAATAATCAATTCCATTATTAAAGATATCGTAGGATAAACCATCTCCTCCATTAATATAAATCATGTTCCCTTTTTTAAACAATAAATTATTACTTAGAGAGTCACTATAAGAAAGTTCACCATTAATTACATAAAGAATAACTTCTTCTTTTTTGATAAAATTATTGTGAGTTCCACTTCTTGGAACAAAGGTAATATTTTTTATAGTATTTAAATAAGTTTCTTTATTATGAAACTCAATAGAAGTGGACAAATTATAGCTAGTATTAATAAATGATAAATCTTCACTAGAATCAGGTGTAATAATACTTCTATTAATCAAAAATATTACCTCCTTTAAATTTTTATTAAGCTTTATGAAGATAGAGTGTCAGAGTCATTAGTTATGGGATAAAATGCATTATGAAGGTTACACTAATAGTATCTGTAGATTTAAAAATTAAATGTTAGGTATGTTTTTCTTACAATAGTATATATGTTGTAATATGAAAAGGATATTTCCTTTTAAATTAGTTCTAATTTATTACATTATGTGATATTATAAAGTGTGTTGATAATATGTAAGTACTTGGTAGGTAAAAACAGTATATGAGGGGGAATAATTTTTATGAAATTCATAAAAGAATGGGCAATACCAATTTTAATTGCCATACTTTTGGCAATATTAATAAATAAATTTATATTCTTTAATGTTGGAGTTCCAACAAAATCTATGTATCCAACTATAACTCCAGGAGATAAAATATTTGTCCTTAGAACATACAGACCTTCTTCTATTAAAAGAGGAGATATTTTAGTTTTTCATTCAGAGGAAATAAATAAAGATTTAATTAAAAGAGTTATAGGACTTCCAGGAGAGACTGTAGAAGTAAAAGCAGATGGGAATGTATTTATTGATGGAGAATTACTTGAAGAAGAGTATGTAAGTAGTTTTAGTGATAAAACAGGTATCTTTAAAATTCCAGATAATTGCTATTTGTTTTTTGGTGATAATAGAGGTAACTCTGTAGATGCTAGAAGTTGGGAGAACCCTTATATACCATTTGATGATATTAAAGGAGAAGCACAGTTTATATTATTCCCCTTTAATAGAATAGGTGTTTTAAAATAAGTAAATAATTAATTAAAAGTATCCTTAAAAAATTAATGTTTTTAAGGATACTTTATTTTTGTAAAAAAAGTAAAATTTAACAAGAGATATTTAAAATAAATTGAAAATAATGAAAATAAATAAAATCAACTCAAGTTTTTAGAAATATGATATATTAATCTTGATTTATTTTTACATAGGAGGAAATTAGAATGGAGAACAGTAAGAAGTTATCCCATGATGCTTATGGTGGTATTTCAGGAGAAAAATATATTCCTTTTGTACCAACACAGGTAGCTATGCCTGAATTAAGTATTTATTCAATTATTATGGGAGCTGTATTTGCAATGATTTTTGCAGCTGCAAATACATATTTAGGATTAAAAGTTGGACTTACTATTGCAGCAGGAATACCTGGAGCTATTCTTGCAACAGGAATTTTCAAAGGACTATTTAAAAGAAATAATATATTGGAGGCAAATATGGTTGCATCAATTGCAGCTGTAGGAGAATCCATTGCAGGGGGGATAATATATATTCTTCCAGCTATTATATTATGGGGATTAGACTTAAAAATATCTACTATAGTAATAGTAACTTTACTAGGTGGACTTGTTGGAATTTTCTTTGTTACACCATTAAGAAAATTTTTAATTGTTGAAGAACATGGTAAGTTAGTATATCCAGAATCTATGGCTGCCGCAGAAGTTTTAGTAAGTGGTAGTGAAGGTGGAAGCGGATTTAAAATGGTTTTAATGGGGCTTCTAATTGGAGGAGGATATAAATTATCTTCTGGGGGATTTGCTCTTTGGAGTGAAAGACCAGAATGGGTAATTAAGCCTTATCAAGGAGCTGTGTTTGGTATAGACACCCTTGCTTCATTATTAGGAGTTGGATTTATAGTTGGTACTGAGGCTGCTGCTTATATGTTTGGAGGAGCTGTTGTAGCCTGGTTTGGTCTTATACCTTTAATAAAATATATTGGGTCAGGTTTAACGCAGCCATTATTTCCATCCACTGTTTTAATATCAGAGATGGGGGCTGCTGATATTTGGAGTAAGTATATTAGATACATAGGTGCGGGAGCTGTTGCTGCAGGAGGATTTATTTCCTTAGGTAAATCTGCACCAACAATCATTAAGTCTTTTAAAGCAGCTATGGCTGGTGTTGGTAAAAAGAATGATGGAGAGGTAAACAGAATAAATGAAGAGCCTCCAATTGTTTGGGTTATTGGTGCAGCAATATTAGTGTTTGTTCTTTCTTGGATATTACCTCAAGTAAAAGCTGGATTTATTGGATCGTTAATGATAATAATATTTTCATTCTTCTTTTCAGTTGTATCTGCTAGAATGGTGGGTATAATTGGGGCATCTAACAATCCAGTATCTGGTATGACTATTGCAACTTTATTGTTTGTTACAGCAGTTTTAAAGGTTACAGGAAATGTTGGACAAGATGGCATGGTTCTTGCAGTAGCTATAGCAGGTGTTATATGCGTAGCTATAGCAGTAGCTGGTGGTACTGCTCAAAGTTTGAAAACTACATTTATAATAGGTGGTTCACCGAAGAAAGTACAAATTGGTATGTACATAGGACTTATATTTGGAGCGATAGTATCAGGATATGTGCTACTTATGCTTCATAATACATATGGAATAGGGTCAGAAGCAGTTCCTGCACCACAGGCAACACTTATGTCAATGGTTATAGAAGGGGTTATGACAGGAGAACTTCCATGGGTACTTGTCTTTGTTGGAGTTTCGATTTCTATTTTTGCTGAAGTTTCAGGATTACCGGTGTTGCCAGTAGCTCTTGGATTATATCTTCCAATACATTTAAGTTCAGGAATTTTATTTGGAGGAATAATTAGAACACTAGTAGAAAAGAAATTTAAAGGTGATGATTCTCTTAAAAAAGAAAAGGTTGAAAGAGGAATACTTATTTCTTCAGGCTTAGTAGCTGGAGATGCTTTAATGGGTATAGTTGTTGCTGGACTAGCTACATTGGGTATAGATGTTGCTTTCGGTATGAATTTTGCAGGGTTTACTCAAAATTCAGTATTTTCAACGGCTGTATTTATTATACTAGGTATTGTTATATATTACATAGCTTGTGGTAAAGATAAAAGTAAATAAACTTAGTTAAGAGCCTTAAGGCTCTTAACTAATATATGGGAGAATAAAAATGAAAAAAGATTCAAGAGATAAAGAAGAAAAAAATTTTCTTTTATATGTACCGAAGATAGTTCATGAAAATTATAATGTAGAAAATAATAGAGTTACTTTATATTTTTCTCATAATAAATTAAGTGAGAAGTTTGCAAGGTGGCTTACTAAAAAAAGTAATATTAGTGATATAGAATTGGATGAAAATTGCTCAAGTGCATGGTTGTTAATTGATGGTGAGAGAAATATATATGAAATTGCGTTATTAATGTCTCAAAAAACTTATGATACTGAAGAGGTATCTATTGAAAGATTAGTGCTATTTATGAGGTATGTTACGAAGAAGGGTTGGGTAAAGTTTAATAGTATAAAGACAATGAAATAAAAATCTATAATTGGATAGCTTGACTCATTAATACTTTGGTGTATAATAAGTATTTGTCTATAAGATTTTTCAATAATTAAGTGTATATAAACACTAAAATATAAAGATAACAGGGGTAAGTGATATGATTATTGAGGATATTAAAATCGGCAGGATTACGGTTCCACTAAAAAAGCCCTTTAGGACTAAACATGGAATATACAATTATTCAAATGAAGTAGTAGTTAAAATCTATACGGATACAGGATTAATGGGTATTGGTAGTGCAGCACCGGCTCCAAAGGTAACTGGTGAAACTGAAAGTTCTATAGTTGGGGCTGTAAGTCATATATCAGAAGCTATAAAAGGTATGGATTTAAGTTCCCTTCAATGTATTTTTAAAGTTATAGAGGAATCTATTAAAGGTAATAATAGTGCAAAGGCTGCCGTTGAAGTTGCTATCTATGACTTATGGGGAAAGAGTTTAAATACTCCACTATATAAACTTTTAGGTGGATTTGATTCAACTGTTTTGACTGATATAACTATACAAGATGATGAAAAATTAGAAAACATGGTAAATGCAGCCTATGAAGCTACTAGAGGTGGATATACTAACATTAAAATCAAACTTGGTAATGGTATAGAATCAGATTTTGAAAAAGTAAAGGTAATAAGAAGAGCTATTCGCAAAGGAATAAAGGTGAGAGTTGATGGAAATCAAGGATGGACACCTAAAGAAGCTATAAGAATAATAAGGAAAATTGAAGAATTAGATTTAGATATTGAATTTGTGGAACAGCCAGTTAAAGCATGGGATATACAAGGTCTTAAATTTATTAAAGACAATGTAGACACTATGATTTTGGCAGATGAATCAGTGTTTGGTTCACCTGAAGCATTTAAAGTTATTCAAAATAGAGCGTGTGACTTAATTAATATAAAACTTATGAAATGTGGTGGAATACAAAACGCTACGAAAATATATAATATGGCTGACACCATGGGAATTAGATGCATGGTTGGGTGTATGCTTGAAAGCAAGATTGGAATTACTGCGGCAGCAAGCTTTGCAGCTTCAAGAGGAAATATGATTATTGCAGATTTAGATACCATGTTATATTTTGCTGAAGATCCAATCATTGGTGGAGCAGTTGTAGAAGGTAATAAAATAATATTATCTGAGAAGCCTGGACTAGGCATAGAAGATATAAGAGGCTGGGAAGAAATATATAAGTAAAATAAAACTTAATAACTGTAACACATATGGTTTGGAACAAATATCCAAAAAGGGAGTGATTCTATGGGAAAAGAACTTCAAAATGAACTTGAAAAGCAATTACAATTTGCCTTAGAAGAAGAAAGATTGAAAGATACTATTAATATTATCAATGATGAAATCTTAAAATGTATAGACAAGCGTAAACAGATTACAGAAATGATTCTAGAATATAGAAAGAATATTTTAGAGGAGTATAAAGATGATGAAGATAAGATAATAGAATACTTTGATCACGAAAGCTATATTAAAGAAGAAAGTTTTAAAAGTACCGATAAAAAACTAAAAGAATTAACAATATTAAAGAGCTCTCCTTATTTTGGTAAAGTTACATTTAGAGAAGATGATTACGGAATTGAAGATATATATATAGGAAGATTTGGAGTAACGCTAGAGGATAGCTTTGAACCTTTAATTGTAGACTGGAGAGCACCTATCTCGGCCATATTTTATAATGGTATAGGAGAACAGGGAAAATATAATGCTCCCGATGGAGAAATTGAAGTGTCTATATTAAATAGACTTCAATATATAATAAAAAAAGAAAAACTACAAGGTGTGTTTAATTCGGCTATAGACATTAAGGATGAAATTCTTCAAATGGTTCTTAGTAAAAACTCATCAGATAAGCTTAAAGATATAGTTATGACTATTCAAAAAGAACAAGATGAAATTATTAGGGAAGATAAAAATAAAATTATCGTAGTAGACGGAGTAGCAGGTAGTGGGAAAACAACTATAGCACTTCATAGAGTAGCATATTTAATTTATAATTACAGGAAGTTATTAGAAAATAAAGTTTTAATTCTAGGACCTAATAGGATTTTTATAGACTATATATCTAATGTATTACCTACACTAGGAGAGACAGGGGTATTTCAAACTACTTTTTTAGATCTAGCATTAGAACTTGTTGATGTTGATGATGCAATGGATATCAAGGTTGTTATGGAAAGAATACTCAGTGGTGATAAGGAATTTGAAGAAAAGATTGCATATAAGAGGTCTGACTTATTTAAACAAGATTTAGATAATGTAATAAATGACTTGGAGATAAACGCATACAAGGGTAGAAATTTTATGTTTATGGGCAGTGAAATTTTATCTAAAGATGAAATAGATAAAATGTTTGAAGTTGATTTCAAGGCATTACCTTTGTTTAGAAGAAGTAAAAAGATAAAGAGAATTTTATTTTTAAAACTAAAAGATGCTCGAGATTGTATTTTTAGGCAGATACAAGAGGACGTAGCGAAAGAAAAAGCTAGTCTTACTAAAGAGGAACTTATTTTACAAGAAAATAACATTGAATTTAAAAGAAGAATTAGAGTTAGAGAATTAATAAAAGAAGTAATTAAGGCTAAAAAGGAACTTCAATATTTGGATGAAAAAAACATTGAAGAACTTTATTTTGATTTTATTAAGGAGCATGAATATACAGAAGAAGATTTAGTTGGTATTTTATATCTAAAGATTAAACTGCAAGGATTAAAATTAGCTAGAGAAATTAAACATTTAGTTATAGATGAAGCTCAAGATTATTATAAACTTCAATTTGAAGTTTTAAAGGAACTTACAAATATTAAATCTATGACTATAGTAGGAGATAGTAATCAACAGATTATTCCTAATAAGGGAGCATCCCCTTTAGCTACATTAAAGGAAGTATTTAATGAGGAAGATGTTGAATCTTTTAAATTAAATAAAAGTTATAGATCCACTGCAGAAATTATGCAATATAGTAATAAATATATCAATGATACATCTATTGTTCCTATGGTTCGAGAGGGAGCACCCGTTGAAGAAAAAATGTGTTCTCCAGAAGAAACTGTAAGTAATATAATAGTAGCTACAAATGATATGAAAAAATCAGGATTAGAAAATATTGCTATAATAGTTAAGAATCTTGATGAGGCTAAGAAAATTTATGAGTTGCTAAAAGATCAAATAGTAGTTAAATTGATGGATAGAGATAATATTCATATAGGAGAAGGAACATTGGTTATACCATCTTACTATGCTAAAGGATTAGAATTTGATGGAGCTATAGTAGTTGATGATGAGTCAAATAATAACAACAAAAATATGATGTATGTTATGTGTACAAGAGCACTTCATAAATTAATTGTTGTTAAGAATGTATAACTTAGCATACAGAGCCTTAAATAAATTATATGAAAAAGAGTTGTTGTCACGCATAACGTGAACAATAACTCTTTTTTTAAATGTTATAAGTTGTTTATCTTTGTAATGATTTCTAAGAAGATTTCATCTGCTTTTTTAAAGTTCATATTTGGTACATAGTATGACTCTAAAATATCATGTAATGATTTTGACTCATTTATGCAATTAAGACCTTTGTTTAGAAGCTCATAAAAAAGATCTGAAGATTCTTTGATTTTATCTTCATTTGGATTCAAGGTTTCTTCGTTTAATAATGTATTCATATCAAATAGAGTACCTTCAAAATCTTTATTAGTGATTCTGTTTGAAGTAACTATAGCTAAGCTTAAATCAGGTATAATTAAGTGTTCTATATTTTCAGGAATAAGAGGTGTATGAAGAATTTCTACATCAAAGCCCCTTCTTGTTGCTTCGTCAGCAATATAATTTAATACTTCTGTTTTACCGGTGCCGGGGTTACCCTTCAGAATATATATGTTATCAAGTGGCTCTATTATATTATCTATATAGGTTATTATACCGTTTGGAGTAAATCCCGTTGCGAATAAATGTCGCTTCATTCCTAAGGCAGAAAGTGAATTAGGAAGTATTTCGTTTTTTAAGTTTTCTTTTAAAATGTTTAGTTCATATGTGTTTAAAGCTTCTTTATTAAAAAGATACCAATCTTCATATAGATGTTTAGCAGCACCAAAATATCTATATGCTCTTTTGAAGGATTTTCCAATTTGATTGTTTATGTCAAGTATTGATTCTTTATTTGCTCTTAAAACTTTATCATTTAAACAAACTGCCATGTTAACTATATCATCAACTGCACCTGGATTTACAGGATCAATAATATGGGGAGCAGTACCATCTAATAAAGCTACATTTAGTGGTTTTATTAGTACTCCATCAAGGGAGTTATCATCAGATGAGCAATGATGAAATTCCACATCACATCCTTTATCTAAATAGTATTTGCCTACTTTTTTCATTAGAGATGATTTTCCGGTGCCAGGGCCGCCTTTAAGTGCAATTATTTTTATTGCATTTTCTTGGGATATGATGTAATTAAAATGAGAAAAGAAACCTCTGCTAGTATTACCGCCTAGAAAATAATTCGTAGCTGTTCCAGTCATTGTAAGACCTCCAAATAATTTATAGTATTATTGTATTGCAAAACACAAAAAATGTTAATAAAAAGAATGAGTAAAAAATACTCATTCTTAAACAAACTATGGAATTATTAATTATAATAGGCGTCAACTGTAATTATAGCATTATGATTAGGAGAGATTTCTTTGAGTTTTTTATTAATGTCTTTTTGAAGTTTTAACTCAGAATCTCTTGTAATAATAAATTCACGGCTAACAACTACGTCAAAAATTAGATTTTTATAATCACCTTCACCTACGACTCTAAAGTCATGGAAAGATAAAATAAATGGATAGTTATCTAAAACTTCATTAATTTCATCCTTAGCAGCTAAAATTTCTTCATCGTTTGTAGTAACGGGGTCCATATGAATTAATAATTTAATATCTAATGCTGCAGATATTTCTTTTTCTGCTTTATCAACTATTTCATGGGCTTTTACTACAGATATATCTAGGGGTATTTCAGCATGGATAGTTGCTATAATTCTACCAGGACCATAGTTGTGTACCATTAAATCATGGGTACCATCAATATGTTCATATGCAATAAGCATCTTGTGAATTTCTTCAACTAGTTCTTCATCAGGAGCAGTTCCTAACAGTGGGTTTAGTGTATCTTTAATTAGATTGAATCCTGCATAAAGGATAATAAAAGAAACAATTAATCCCATATATCCGTCAATAGGGAAAGATATGAATTTTGATAATATAAGAGAAAGAACTACTGTTGATGAAGATATAACATCACTTAATGAGTCAACGGATGAAGCTTTAAGTGCAGATGAATTAATTTTTGATCCAACGTTTTTATAAAACTTACTTAACCAAACTTTAAACAGTATAGAAATAATAAGTAAAATTAGTGCTATTACTGAAAAAGATACTGGAGTTGGATTTTTAATTTTATCTATGGAGCTTTTTACAAATTCAAATCCTACCATTAAAACCAGAAATGCCACTATTAGTCCTGATATATATTCGATTCTACCATGTCCAAAAGGGTGTTCTTCATCAGCAGGTTTGCTTGAAAGCTTAAAACCAAAAATAGTCACTAGAGAAGCACCTACATCTGAAAGGTTATTCACAGCATCTGCAATAACAGCAATACTATTTGCTAGTAGTCCTACGGTTAATTTTATTGCAAATAATAAAATATTAACAAAAATGCCAACAATGCCACCAAGATAACCATATTTTTCTCTTACATCTTTATCCTTTGTATCTTCATGATTTCTGATAAATTTTTTTATTAGATAGTTTGAAATCAAATGTCTCACCGCCTTAAATAGTAAAATTCTTTAATTATATAAGTTATTATAATAATACAAATTTATAGTTTGTACTATTATGAATTGGCAATAAAATATAGAAGACTTATTGCAATAAATATATATATAAACATTATATATATGTTCAGGATAAAAAACTATACTAATATTTAAATAATTCATTTTAATTACATTATACATAGAAGAACAGATTTTTATCCGTTGCTTAAAGAGTTAAAAGTGTGAATAGGAAGATAAAAAGTAAAAGCCATAAAGAAAAAATCTTTATGGCTTTAGATAATTTGGAGTGTTTTTATTTCAACTTATTTGAGGATTCATCATCTTTATCTAAAAGATCTGAGTCTTCATTAAAGGTGTAATCAAATTCTGCATTTGAAATATTATTTACTACAATTGGATCAATAACATGGTTTGGCAAGTTAACATAATCAGTTAAAGAGTAAGATTTAACTGGGGTTTCATTTGCTTCAAAAAAATCTCTTTCATTTGGTCCATAGGGTTTTGAATTATTATTATTATTATTTGAAGACATATCTCATTCCTCCTAAGATTGCGATGATTTATTTATTAGCCTGTAAAAATAGTTTATGCTAAATAGTAAAATACATACTAGAAATATGTGGATATGTGTGATAATCTTTGTTGACTTATAAAGTGTTTAGGCTTATAATTATATAAAATAATTTAATAAACAAATTGTTGAAGCGAAATAGTAGTATTAAAAACAGATTTAAAGAGAGTGATAGCTGGTGGAATTATCATAATTATGTTTAATATGAATGGGTCGTTGAGAGGCTAAATGAAGAGCGTAGTAGTTTAGCACGGAAAGTTCACGTTATAGAACTAGGATATGTTAGTATCTGAAGAAGATGAAAATTTTATTTTCAATTTAGGTGGCACCGCGTGTTAATTACGCCCTATGGATTTTATCCATAGGGTTTTATTTTTTGTTTTGAAAGGAGATATAAAAATGGATGATAAGAAAAAGGTAATTTTAAGTGGAATAAAACCTTCAGGGGATTTAACTTTAGGTAATTATTTAGGAGCGATTAAAAATTGGGTTAAACTTCAAAATGAATATGACTGTTATTTCTTTATTGCAGATTTACATGCAATAACTGTTAAACAAGTACCAGCAGAGTTAAGAAAAAGGACTTTGGAAGTATTAGCTATATATATAGCAGCTGGAATTGATCCAGATAAAAATACAATGTTTATTCAATCTCATGTTCCCGCACATTGTGAGGCTTCTTGGCTTTTAACATGCAATAGTTATATGGGTGAACTAGGTAGAATGACTCAATATAAAGATAAGTCTAGAAATAAAGAAGGGGATAGCATAAGTGCTGGATTATTTAATTATCCTGTTCTTATGGCAGCAGATGTTTTATTATATCAAGCAGATTTAGTACCTGTAGGTTCTGACCAAGTTCAACATCTAGAACTTGCTAGAAATATTGCAGAAAGATTCAATAGAGCATACAGTCCTACATTTAAGGTTCCAGATGCTTATGTAGGAAAAGCAGGAGCTAAAATTATGGATTTGCAAAATCCAACTAAAAAGATGTCTAAATCTGAAGAAAACCCAAATGGATATATATTGATACTAGATTCTCCAGAGGTAATAAGAAAAAAGGTATCAAGAGCAGTAACTGATAGTATTGGAGAAGTTAAATATTCAGATGATCAACCTGGAGTTAAAAATTTAATGACTATACTAAGCACAATTAAAGGAATGACAATGGAAGAAATAGAGAAAAAATATGAAGGTCAAGGCTATGCTCAATTTAAAAAAGATGTAGCTGAAGCTATTGTTGATGAATTAGCACCAATTCAAAGTAGAGTCAGTGAATTGTTAGCAGATAAAAAGCAACTTGAAGAAATTTATATAAAGGGAGCTCAAAAAGCTAGTTATATAGCTAATAAGACTTTAAGAAAAATACAAAAGAAAATAGGGTTTGTACAAGTATAGTAAGTAAAATGAATTAAGCAAGACATTTTTAAAAATGTCTTGCTTAATTCATTTATTTTGATTCTGTGCAATCTACCACATCTGTTTTGATATTTAATATATTTAAAACTTGCTTTGCACGTTCTTTTGTAGAACCAGTAAGAGTAGTGAAAGATATTGCTTCAGTTTTTAGAAAAGAAAGAATAGCGGAGTCAACTGCTTTAGCGATATCTTCATCTTGCCATCTAACTCCATCTTTTTCATATCCAAATTCTCTACCTACATAAAAAATATGATCATAGTTTTGAATATCTTTAATTGCAAGACCGTATAGGTCTTTAAGTATTTCAATTTCTTTTGTTGTGCGAGGTTTAGTACCTAACATAAATCGAGCATATATATATGGTACAAAAGTTGCGTAATCTGTAAGAGCATAATCAAAAGCAGCAAGTTCAGATTCTAACTTAAATTGACCTAAATATATACCATATTGTTCAGAAATTGTTTCAATCATTCCTTTTTCTCTTAAATATTCTGTACTGTATTCTGATGCACATCCCACGTTTAATCCAGCAATTTTCATATCTACATATAGTTGTTGCATAAGAGTAGTTTTGCCACAACGGGGTCCACCTAAAATAGCTATTCTAACAGTCATAAATCATAGCCTCCATCATATCTAATAGATATATTTATATAAATTACTAATTACATGTGAATTAGTTTTAAAGTGACTTATATATCACGAATTATTATTATATCAAGTAGAAGTATATTTTTCAATATTAAATGGTTTCCAGTAGCTATGAAACGAACATTTTTCCTCAAAATCTTAAAAAGTATGTTTTAAGTTAGAAATTCGTAAGATTTTTTTAAGATATTATTTTTAGTTGTGGTGTATAATTTATTTATAGTATAATATTAAAGCGTTTTACAAAAAAAGATTTGTTATATAGATGAAGGGGGTTACCCATGGACAGAAAGATATATATAGTTTTAAGTCAAACAGGTACATGTTTTTCAAGAGCTATAAAATTTTACACTAGATATAATTATAATCATACATCAATTGCTCTTGATAAGGAGTTAAAGGAATTATATAGTTTTGGAAGAAGAACGTTAAGACTGCCATTACCAGCTGGATTTGTACATGAGGATAAGGATTCAGGAATATTTAAAATATATAAAAATACCACATGTAGAGTATATGAATTAGATGTGACTGAAGAAGAATACGATATGGTTAAAGATATAATAGATAACTTTAAAAAAGAAGGAATTAAATATAAATATAGTGTACTAGGTATAATAGCCATAATGCTTCATATTCCATATAATAGAAAGTATCACTATGTATGTTCTCAATTTGTAGCTCATGTACTTAAGGAGGGTAAAATAGTGGAGTTTGATAAAGATACTTCTCTTGTCAAACCGGAAGATTTCGATAGCTTAGATATTGGACAAGTTGTTTACAGTGGCTTATTAAGCAATTACGCTGTATAAGTATAAATTAAGAATTTAAAACTTATCTAATAATGTTTGTGTTTTTATGGAATAATATGATATTATATAAGATGTGCTATTAATGATGGAGTTTCTGTTGAAACTCCAAATTTTTTGAGAAAGAATGAAAAAAATATGTAGATATTTTAAATTAATATCATAAATTTATAAGTTATAAGATTTTATACCAAGGAGTGTATGCTATGAGTGATTATATAAATGAGATAAGTCAAAGAAGAACTTTTGCAATTATATCCCATCCGGATGCTGGTAAAACTACACTTACTGAAAAGCTTCTATTATATGGAGGAGCTATAAGGTTAGCAGGATCTGTTAAGGCTAGAAAAACTTCAAAACATGCTGTTTCTGACTGGATGGAAATAGAGAAGAAGAGGGGAATATCAGTAACATCTTCAGTATTACAATTTAGATATGAAGGGTACTGTATTAATATTTTAGATACTCCTGGACACCAGGATTTTAGTGAAGATACTTATAGAACATTAATGGCTGCTGATAGTGCTGTTATGGTAGTTGATGGAGCTAAGGGTGTAGAGGAACAGACTAGAAAGCTATTCCAAGTATGTAGTATGAGAGATATACCTATCTTTACATTTGTAAATAAAATGGATAGAGAAACAAGAGACCCCTTTGAATTAATGGAAGAGATAGAAAATGAATTAGGAATTAAATCTTTTCCAATAAATTGGCCAATAGGTACAGGAATGCACTTTAAAGGTGTATATGATAGAGAAAGTAGAAAGATTCAAATATTCCAAGCTGGAAACCATGGACAATCAGAAGTAGAAGAAATACTTATTGATGTTGATGATGAGGTTGCTGCAAGAGAAGCTATAACTGACAGTTTATATGAAAAGCTGCTTGAAGACATTGAACTTTTAGATATAGCAGGAGATGAATTTGATAAAGAAAAAGTAAGGGTTGGTGAACTTACACCTGTATTTTTTGGTAGTGCATTAACTAACTTTGGTGTTGAGCCTTTCCTTGAAAATTTCTTAAAGCTTACATCATCACCATTAGGTAGAAATTCAGATATAGGATTAATTGAATCAACTGATGAAAACTTCTCAGCCTTTGTATTTAAGATACAAGCAAATATGAATAAGGCTCATAGAGATAGGATTGCCTTTATGAGAATTTGTTCTGGTAAGTTTGAAAAAGGAATGGAAGTATATCATGTTCAAGGTGGCAATAAAATTAAACTGGCTCAACCTCAACAATTTTTAGCTCAAGATAGAGAAATAGTTGAAGAAGCTTATGGTGGAGATATTATAGGTGTATTTGATCCAGGTATATTTAGTATAGGAGATACACTTTGCTCTCCTAATAAGAAGTTTAAGTTTGAAGGTATACCAACTTTTGCTCCAGAACATTTTGCAAGGGTAAAGTCAACTGATACAATGAAGAGAAAGCAGTTTATTAAAGGTGTTACTCAAATAGCACAAGAAGGAGCTATTCAAGTATTTAAAGAGCTTCATATTGGAACAGAGCAAATCATTGTTGGAGTTGTAGGTGTACTTCAGTTTGAAGTTCTAGAATTTAGATTAAAGAATGAATACAACGTTGATATTAAAATGGAAATGCTTCCATATAGAAGTATAAGATGGATTGAAGCGTTAGAAGGAAAAGCTGAACAATTAAGTTTAACTAGTGATGCTAAAATAGTTAACGACTTTAAAGATAGGGACTTAATAATTTTCCAAAATGATTGGGGAATTAGTTGGGCTCTAGATCATAATAAAGGTTTAGTACTATCTAATATAGGAAAAGAAGAATAGAAAATAAAAGATTGTCACAGAAATTGTGACAATCTTTTATTATTATACCGATATGTTACTACAAAGCCTTTTGAGAAGTAGATAACTTTAGATGAAATTGTATCTGTATTCATAGATACAATTTGTTTTGCCTTACTAGTATAACAATACTATTGAATTCAATTTAAGAGTGTTAAAACATTATTGATACAATTGTTGTGTGTTTCTATTGAAATAATTACAATTTCATGTATAATAAAATTGTACTCATACATAAATATTGTATGAGTACATTTATTGAGATTAAGGGGTGTTTTTATGAGGGAAAGAACAACAACAAATGTTTCCAGAACAGGGTCAACTATACTTAGCATGGTTCAAATAGCTTTAATGGCTGCACTGACATATATAGCAACTGCAGTTATTGCAATACCAGTAGGAGATAATGCAGTGCTTCATTTAGGTGATACAGTTGTGTTTCTATGTGCAGTGTTACTGGGAAAGAAAAGAGGTGCCATTGCTGCTGCAATAGGAATGACTTTTTTTGATTTATTCTCACCATTTTATATTTGGGCACCATTTACCTTTGTAATAAAAGGATCTATGGCATATATAGCAGGAATGATTGCATATAGAAGTAAATATGAAGGAAACAATATAGCGAATAATTTATTAGCATTTATTATAGCAGGAATTGTTATGATAGCAGGATATTTCTTTGCAGGAGGAGTATTAAATCATTTTGCATATGGAATGCCAACTTTTAGAGACGGATTATTGGTAGCTTTAAAGGATATCCCAGCTAATATTATGCAGGTTGTAGGAGGTATAGTTATAGGACTTCCTTTATCTATTCCATTAAAAAAATGTTTAGGAAAATATATAGTATAAAATTGTGGCTGTCATGAGAGATCATGACAGTTTTTATTTTCAGTTTTATCATAAAGAATAAATGGGAAGAAAAGATATAAACTATGATAAAAAGGGTTGACAAAGAAAATTGAAAAGTTTATATTATAAGTGTACCCCCTACCCAGGGGGGAGGAGGTAAAAATGAGCGAAGAAAGAAAAAAAGCATTACAATTATTAAAAACAGCAAGAGGTCAAATTGATGCCATAATAAAGATGATTGAAGATGATAGGTATTGTGTAGATGTATCTAATCAAATATTTGCAGCCCAATCTTTGGTAAAAAAAGCTAATTTACAAGTTTTGACGGGGCATCTTAACCATTGTGTGAAAGAGGCCTGCGAAAAAAATGATGTAGAAGAGAAGGTTAAAGAAATAAATATGATTTTAGAAAAATTAATAACTAAGTAAGGAGGAGAAGATGGAGAATAAAAGTTTTAAAATTGAAGGAATGACCTGTGCAGCTTGTTCAGGAAGAGTGGAGAGAGTTGTTGGAAAGCTAGAAGGTGTTGAAAGTGCAAGTGTTAACTTAGCGACTGAAACTCTTAGTGTTAGATATGACAAAGAAAAGATAGATGAAGAAAAAATAGAATTAGCTGTAATTAAAGCCGGTTATGGAATTAAAAAAAATATTAAAACTTATACTTATAAAGTAGAGGGAATGACTTGTGCATCATGCTCAGGAAGAGTGGAAAGAGTTACTAGAAAACTCCACGGAGTTGAAAATTCTATAGTTAATTTAGCAACTGAAAAACTTACAATAACAATAAATGAAGATGAAATTGGATATGGTGATATAAAAGCAGCAGTAGAAAAAGCAGGGTATAAGCTAATTAAAGATGAAGATAATAAGCCTATGGAAGTAAAAGAAGCTAACAATGATCCATGGAGGATACTATTTAAAAGGTTTATTTGGTCTATTATTTTTACAGTACCATTGCTTGTAATTAGTATGGGTCATATGGTGGGAATGCCACTTCCTAATATATTAGATCCAATGATTAATCCATTAAATTTTGCTTTAGTTCAAGTAGCTCTTACATTACCTGTTATGATAATAGGATATAAGTTTTATCAAGTAGGAATTAAAAACTTATTTAAATTAAGTCCTAATATGGATTCTTTAATTTCTATTGGTACTTTAGCAGCGTTTATCTATGGTATTTATGCTATATATAAAATTATTGGTGGAAATCATGAATTTGCAATGCATTTATATTTTGAATCAGCTGCAGTAATATTAACATTAATAACCTTGGGTAAATATTTAGAAGCTTTATCAAAGGGAAAGACATCTCAAGCTATCAAAGCCCTTATGGATTTAGCCCCTAAGACTGCTATGGTTGAACGAAATGGAAAACAGTTAGAAATTTCACTTGAAGAAGTAGTTACAGGTGATATAGTAGTTGTAAAACCAGGTGAAAAACTCCCAGTTGATGGGGAAGTAATTGAAGGTACTACTTCAGTAGATGAGTCAATGCTTACTGGAGAAAGTATCCCAGTTGAAAAATCTGTAGGAAGTAATGTAATAGGTGCAAGTATTAATAAAACGGGATTTATTAAATATGAAGCCACTAAGGTAGGAAAAGATACGGCGTTAGCTCAAATTATCAAGTTAGTTGAGGACGCACAAGGATCTAAAGCCCCTATAGCTAAAATGGCAGATATAATTTCTGCTTACTTTGTTCCGACAGTTATAGGATTAGCGCTACTGGCTGCTGTAGGGTGGTTAATTGGTGGAGAAACATTTGAGTTTGCTATAACTATCTTTATTTCAGTGTTAGTAATTGCGTGCCCTTGTGCATTAGGACTTGCTACGCCAACAGCAATTATGGTAGGCACAGGAAAAGGTGCTGAGAATGGTGTTTTGATAAAGGGTGGTGAAGCGTTAGAAGTTACTCATAAGCTTAATACAATTGTATTTGATAAAACAGGAACAATTACTGAAGGAAAACCTAAAGTTACAGATATAATTTCAAGAGGCTATAGTGAAAATGAAATATTAGCTTATGCTGCTACAGCGGAAAAGGGATCTGAGCATCCACTAGGAGAAGCTATCGTAAAAGAAGCTGAAGATAGAAAAATTAAATTTATGAATTTAAGTGATTTTAATGCTATACCTGGACATGGAATTGAGGTTAGCATAGATGGTGATTGTGTTATTCTTGGAAATAAAAAACTTATGTATGAAGAAAAAATAGAATTATTAGATTTAGAAGAGGTTTCTAATAAACTTGCAAGCGAGGGTAAAACCCCAATGTATATTGCTATAAATAAAAAATTAGCAGGTATTATTGCAGTTGCAGATACTGTAAAGATAAACAGTAAGGATGCTATAGAGAAACTTCATGAAATGGGAATAAAAGTTGCAATGATAACAGGAGATAATAAAAGAACCGCTGATGCTATAGCAAATCAAGTTGGAATAGATATTGTTTTATCAGAAGTTTTACCTGAAGATAAAGCAAATGAAGTTAAAAAGTTGCAATCAACTGGAGAAAAAGTTGGTATGGTTGGTGATGGAATAAATGATGCACCAGCCTTAGCCCAAGCAGATATAGGTATAGCAATAGGATCTGGAACAGATGTGGCTATAGAGTCAGCAGATATAGTTTTAATGAAGAGTGATTTGATGGATGTAATTACAGCTGTAAAATTGAGTAAGGCTACAATAAGAAATATTAAGGAAAATTTAGGCTGGGCTTTTGGATATAATGTTTTAGGGATTCCCGTAGCTATGGGTATATTACACATATTTGGTGGACCATTGTTAAATCCAATGATTGCAGCTGCGGCCATGAGTTTAAGCTCAGTATCGGTTGTTACAAATGCATTAAGACTTAGAAGATTTAATGCATAATAAGTAATAAATAATAGTTTAGGAGGAATTAATTATGAAGAAGAAAGTATTTATTGAAGGAATGAAATGTGGACATTGTGTAGGACATGTAAAAAGTGCACTGGACGGGCTAGATGGAGTTAGCAGTGTAGAGGTAAGCTTAGAGGGGAAATACGCAATAATTGAAGGAACAATTGATGATGCAACAATAAAAGATGTAATAGAAGAAGAAGGATATGAAGTTATAGGAATAGAATAAGATATGAAACAAAAGGTGGCTACCGTACTAGAAAATAGTACAATAGCCACCTTTGATTATAAAAGTGAAGATATTAGTGTCATCTGTGAACTTAAAACTGACAAAGTTTTTTAGATTGGTCTATTTGTGAAAAAAATATGTATAGAAAAAGTTATTGAAGTATATAGAATTTCATATAAATATAATAGCTTATTATTATATGAAGAATTATTGAAAAAATATTCTGAATATTATATAATTAAGCTAATAAAATTAATGTACTTTATTTATAAATAAAAAGTTTGGGGGCGTTTAAAATGATTCAAGTATTTTGTAAAGAAAAAGGCTCTGGTAAAACAAAAGCATTAATTAATTTGGCAAACTCAAAAGCTAATACAACTAAAGGTAATTTAGTGTATGTGGATGACGATACTCGTGTACTTTTAAGAATTGATAAAAAGATAAGGTTTATTTGTTCGAAAGATTTTAACATTCATAACCACAAAGATTTTTATGGCTTTGTATGTGGGATTATTTCAAAAGATTATGATGTAGAGAGTATATTTATAGATGGTGTGTTGAGTGATGTATGTAGAAACAAAGATGATATGGAAGGCATAGTAAATAAGTTAGAGTACTTGTCAGATAAATTTAGTGTTGATTTTTATGTAAATATTAGTTGTGAAGAAAATAATGTACCAGCTACTATTAAAAAATACGTTGTTTAAATAGAGTTACTAATTTAAATATTTATTTCCTATTGCAAAACGTCGACAATAATAGTAAGATGTATTTGAATATAATATAGAAAAAGACGATGAAGAAAAGAAGTAAACAAGGAAGTTTTTAAGAGAGCTGATGGTTGCTGTAAATCAGTAAATGAACTTGTTGAAATACATTTTTGAGTCTTAGGCTGAATAAAGTAGGCTGTTACGGGTTCCTAACGTTATTAAGGAAGAGAATGATTTGGGTTTTTTAATGATTCAAATTATAAATTTGGGTGGTACCACGATTATTTCGTCCCTAGTGTAATACTAGGGACTTTTTTAATGTCTAAAAAATATAGATTTTTAAGGATATCAAACACTGTAAATTCAATATTTGATAATAGATTCTATGTTTAAATAATAGACATTAAAAATTAAGCTTGAAGGGAAAGAGTTTCTTTCCATACATATAAATAACAATAACAGTTGATAAAGGAGAAAAAAATATGGGAAATGTATATGACATTTTAAAAGAACGTGGATTTTTAAAACAATTAACACATGAAGAAGAAATGAAAAAAATCTTTGAGGAAGAAAAAGTAACATTTTATATCGGATTTGATCCTACTGCCGATAGTTTACATGTAGGTCATTTTATTGCAATGATGTTTATGGCTCATATGCAACAGGCAGGACATAGACCAATTGCTTTAGTTGGTGGTGGAACTGCAATGATAGGAGATCCGTCAGGTAGAACCGATATGAGAAAAATGCTTACAAAAGAGCAAATAGACCATAATATTTCTAAAATCAAAAAACAATTAGAAAGATTTATTGACTTTTCTGAGGGAAAAGCAATTTTAGTAAACAATGCAGACTGGCTTCTAGATTTGAATTATGTTGATTTCTTAAGAGATATAGGTTCTAATTTTTCAGTAAATAGAATGCTTACAGCTGAATGCTTTAAACAACGTTTAGAGAAGGGTCTTTCCTTTTTAGAATTTAACTATATGTTAATGCAAGGATTTGATTTTTATGTTTTGAATAAAAAATACGGATGTACTATGGAACTTGGTGGAGATGACCAATGGTCTAACATTATTGCAGGAATGGATCTTATTAGAAGAAAAGAAGGAAAATCTGCTTATGGAATGACTTGTACTTTATTAACAAATAGTGCGGGACAAAAAATGGGTAAGACTGTTGGTGGAGCAGTTTGGCTTGATCCTGAAAAATTTTCACCATATGATTTTTATCAATATTGGAGAAATGTTGAAGATGCTGATGTTGAAAAATGCTTAAGACTCTTAACTTTCTTACCAATGGATGAGGTTAGAAGATTATCAGCTTTAGAGGGTGCAGAAATTAATGAAGCTAAGAGAGTATTAGCTTATGAAGTAACTAAACTTGTACATGGCAGTGAAGAAGCAGAAAAGGCACAAAAATCAGCAGAGGCATTATTTAGTGGTGGAGCTGATATGAGCAATGTGCCAACAGTAGAAATAAATGAGGACATGAAGGAAGCATCTATTTTAGATATTATTGCAGCAACAGGAATTGTTCCATCTAAAAAAGAAGGAAGAAGACTTATAGAGCAAGGTGGGCTTGCAATAAATGATGTTAAAATTGAAGATGTAAATAGTAAATTTGATACTTCATACGTAGAAAAAGATGGATATGCATTAATTAAAAGAGGTAAGAAAAAATATTACAAATTGGTAATTAAGTAAAAAATCAAATCTTTAAAGTTAATGTTAAGGAGCTGTTACTAAGGTGGCAGCCCCTTAAATTTTTGTAAGATATAAGCTACAATAAAGATTATTCATTTAAGAAATTATGATAGTGATACGAATACTTATTTAGGAGGTGGAATAAATGGGCAATCAATGGAAAATTAATGCTTTACAAAATTATAGGACAAGGGATGAGTTTAATAAACTTACATTTAAAAAGGGAGACGCATTTTCAGCTAGGATATTGAGGCTAGAAGGTAATGAAAAAGATGTAATAATAAAGTTGTTGGATGGAAGAGTATTTCCGGCTATGATTGAAGGAGATATTTCTGAAGATAAACTAAATAATTACTTATTTAAGTTTCAATTAACTGGATTTAGTGGAGGAAAGTTTGAATTAAGTATTATTGAGAGTAGTTTAATTGAAAAACTTAATGAAGGAAGTGGCCTAGGAATTAAGGATCCTTTGATGGAGGAATTGTTAAAAAACTTAGACTTTCCAATAAGTAAAGAAGATGTTCCAGTTTTAAAAGCCATGTTAAAAAACCATATTCCACTTACGGAAGGCAATCTTTTAGAAATAAAGGGAGCTAATGAATTAATTGAACGAAGTAATAATTCTTCTTTTGAAATAGATAAGTTTATCGATGGATTTTTAGAGTCTAAGGGTATACAACCTGGTAGTCATGAAGGTAAAGAAATGAAGACAGTATTAAATAATGTATTTAGTGAGTTGAAAAATTTAAGTAGTAATGATGTTCTATTAATGAAATCACTAGGTATTAAATTGACTGCAGAGGATATAAAAGCTTTTGCTAATGTGACGTCGAATCAGTATAATATTTCAGAAGAGGTTAAGGATATAAATACCATAATAAATACCAATAGCAGTGGAGCCAATAAAGAAATTTTAGAAAATGCTATAGAAAATAGTTTGCCAAAATCAGAAGTTGAGGTGGAAGTAAATAAAAATCAAATTACTAAAGATATTAAAGGTACAACTGAACTTATAAAAGAAGTAACTATAACAAATTTGGAGAATGATAAAATTGATACAACTGAAAATGCTAAAAACTCAGAAATAAAGGGTGATAAATTTTTACAGTATAGCGAAGGAGATAAAGAAATAGATAAAAACGTTACTGTGAAAGAAGAAATTTTAAAGAATGATCAAAAGATAAAAGGATTTGAGACAAGAGAAATTTCAGCGGCTATAATAAAAGAAGAAGTTAAAGAAAAAATAAGTACATTAAAAAGCGATATATTATCTATACTAAAGTTAGAGGAAAAAAACTCGCAATTATTTTCTTCAGTTGCTCAGTTGATAGAAAATAAATTTCATGAAATAAAGATGTATAATCATCTTAATGATAATTATTACATGTTGAATTTACCTATAAAAAGCAACAATGAAGAATGTGACTGCAAATTAATAATAAAAGATGAAAGAGGAAAAGGGAAAAAAATTGATTCTCAAAATATTAAAATAGCAGCAAGTGTTGACACTATTCATATGAATAAGATAGATGCTTATATCACAATAAAAGGAAATGCAGCTAACATAGAAATAGAGAGCGAGAAAATTTTTGTTAATATTTTAGATAAATTCAAAGGAAAGCTTTTAGATGAATTGTCTAAGGATAACTATATTTTCAATATAGCAATAAAAGAGAAAAAAGAAGATTTTTCTTTTAGTAATTGTAGAACTTTTTTTGAAGATAATGAGTTTTCTACGATAAATACTAGAGTATAATTAGGAGAGAACCTCATGGTAGATGATAAAAATATAAAAAGAAAAGCAGCAGCATTAAAATATGATTATGATCAATCTGCTCCTAAAGTTACTGCAGTGGGAATGGGATTAGTTGCAGAGAGAATAATTGAAGAAGCTAATGAAAGTAAAGTACCTATTGTATATAATGAGGAATTAGCTAATATGCTTACAAAGGTAGATATTGATAGTGAAATTCCTTATGAACTTTATGATATTGTTGCGAAGGTTATAGCATATGTAATGGAAGTTGATGAAAGAATAAAATAGAAAAATAATTTTAAAATGGTAGGTGATAAGGTGGCATTATATGCAATATCAGATTTACATTTAGCATCTTCTGGTGATAAACCAATGGGTATATTTGGACCTAACTGGATTGATCATCAAGAAAAGATAAAGATGAATTGGATTGAAATGATAAAAGAGGAAGATACGGTGTTGATTGCAGGAGATATATCCTGGTCTATGAATGTTGAACATGGAATAGAGGACTTAAATTTTATAGAAAATCTTCCAGGTGAAAAAATTATGGTTAGAGGAAATCATGATTATTGGTGGACTAGTATTACAAAACTAAATTCAATGTTTTCAAGTATGCAATTTGTGCAAAATAATTATTTTGTATATGAAGATTATGCTATTTGTGGTACTAGAGGATGGATACTAAAAGGTAATTCTAAGTTTGATAGTCATGATAAAAAAATTTATGATAGAGAGCAAATTAGGCTTAAATTGTCTTTGGATGAAGCGGTTAAAGCAGGATATAAAAAAATAATCTGTATGATACATTATCCGCCTTTATTGCCTAATGATATGGAAAATGAGTTTACGAATATTTTTGAAGAATATAATGTTGAAAAGGTCATTTATGGGCATATACATGGAGGAGGATTATCCAACGTGTTTGAAGGTATACAAAATGGTGTAGATTATATTTTAACTTCATGCGACTATATTAATTTTAATCCAATAAAAATATTAGATTAGTAAATTATATTTTACCATGTTAAATATGATATAATATTTTTAATGTATATAAATTTATATGAATTTTATATATGAAACATTGATTCCTTAGTAGGAAAAATGGTAAAGATGAATTAAGAAAAGGAATGACATAAATGGCAGTTATTGAATGGAAAAGCTTTTTAATTCCCTATGATCAAGCCGTTGAAGAATTAAAGGTTAAGTTTAGAAGTATAAGAAAAGAGTTAAGACGTAAAAACGAATATTCTCCTATAGAATTTGTTACAGGTAGAGTGAAAGAGGTTTCTAGCATTCTTGAAAAAGCAAGTAAATTTGATATTCCCCTAGATAGAATTCAATATGAGATGGAAGATATTGCAGGGATAAGAATAATGTGTCAATTTGTTGATGATATTGATAAAGTAGTAGATATAATTCGTGGAAGAAAAGACATGCAAATAATCTATGAAAAGGATTATATTACAAATGTTAAATCTAGTGGTTATAGAAGTTATCACATGATAATAAAATATCCCGTTAATATGGCATCTGGAATGTGTGAAGTTTTAGCAGAATTTCAAATTAGGACTTTGGCAATGAATTTTTGGGCAACGGTAGAACATTCGTTAAATTATAAATATAAGCATGACATTCCAGAAAATATTAGAAAAAAGCTAAAAAATGCAGCGGATGCAGCATTTATTCTAGATAAAGAAATGATGACTATTAAAGATGAAATAAAGGATGCTCAAAAACTTTTTGAAGTTAAATCTTCTCTTGTAAGTAATATTGTAGAGAATATTTTAACACTTTCTTCACAAGGCAAAATTGCAGAGGCATCTAGATATAGTGAAGAGTTGAATAAACTATTAGAAGTTGGAGAAGTATTTGAACTGACTAGTCTTTTAGAAGAAACTAATAAAGTTTTAGAAAGATATAATAAATAGTATGTCAATATTGAGTAAGAAATCATATAATACATAAAACAATGTTATATGAGGAAAAGTATGAGTGAACAATTAATAAAATTTGAATCTTCGCTAAGATGTTCTAGGCATATTGAAGCAAGGATTGAAAGTAATGTGGACGATAGGGCAGTAATATATGGTGTAGTTATCGATAAAAAAGATAATCCTGTAAAAGATGCTGTTATTAAATTAATTTTACTTGAAGACCCTAATGATTATAGAAGCATCATACCTCTTACCCATACCTTTACAGACGAGTATGGTCAATTTTTATTTGGTCCATTGCCACCTAATAAAACATATTTGATAAAGATATGGCATGAAGATATATATGTAAGAAAGATAGTTGTTAAGCCGAATGAAGTGAAAAATAGTTGTATAACAATAAGAGAAAGTACTGCACTTATAAAAACTAAAAACAAAATACCGATATATCATAGTGAAAAATAGGAACCTACAATAGGTTCCTATTTTTTTTATATGTAGTGAGGTGATGTAATGGAAGGATGCAATGAATTATAAGGGGTATTTTTGTATAAGTTTAAATATTCAATATAAGATTTTTTATCAGATTCATTGTTATCAATATGGTATAAATCCTTGTAGAGAATATATAAATCTAAGTATTTGTTTGACTCTTTTAAATAGCTAATACATTTTAAGTAATATCTTTTACTGCTGCTAAATTTGCCAATTAAAAAGTATGTTCGACCTAATATGAAATTAAAATCTGATCTTGTTTTACGACGTAGTGCAGCAATGTTTATTTTACTATATTTCTCTAATATTAAATTTGACTCACCTATATTATATAAATAGGTAAGCTCCAATACCATAAAAATGTTTAGTAACTTAATATCATTGTAATTTTCAAATAAATGCCTTAGCAAAAGTTCACATTGATAAAAGTCACCTTTATATAGGTAGCAGTTAAATAAATTTAAATAACATTCACCTGCATCATAGTTTTTACCAATGTAATTATAAAAAAATATGGAATTTTTAATACTTCCTATAGATAAATCATATTCTTTTATGGCAAAATAAGCATTGCTTAAATTTAAATGAATAAATGGTAAAACTTTAAGGGAGTTAACAGAAGTATTACTATGCAAAAAATCTTGTATAAATGAAATTGTCTTTTCATATTGATTGGTAAATAAGTAATAGTTGGATATATTATTATTTACTATATAGTATATTTCACATTTGTTTATTTTATATAAATCTAAATAGTATAATGCCTTTTTTAAAAATAATAAATTATTTTCATCTGAATATTTAGAAATTGTAATTTTTCTTAAGGAATTAAGAGCGATAGCTAATTTTTCAACAGTTAGGTTTTTACTATATTCATCTTGAGAATTGAATAGTTCTTCACAGGATGATAGATATTTAATGGCATCAACTTTTAAGTCAAGATTATAGTAACACATACCTACATAATAAAAAGTTAAAAAGTTTATGGGTTTAATAGTTTCTATAATTTTGAAGTATTTTTTTTCAATATACAATTTAGAAAGATTGCTTTCGTTTTGTTTTGATAAAGTTGATAAAGTGCATGTATTTTCTTGTAAAATAGCTGATATAGTTGTATTTAATTTTGATGCTATATGTTCAAGCTGTGATAATGATGGTTCCAAGGTTCCATTTTCAATTTTACTTAGTGAAGTTCTAGTTAATATATTTGAGCTTAATTCAGCTTGAGTTAGATTTGCATCTCGCCTTAAGGTTTTTATTCTAGTTCCTATTTTATTCATAGATTCTCCTTTGAAAAAACAAACTGTAAATGTTCTTGTTTAGAACATTTTATGAAAAAATATCAGATATATTAGAAAAAATGAGCTTTACTATAAATTAATTATATATTTAAAGGTATTGAATTAAAATACAATACAACATAATTTTACAAATAATTAAGTTTTATCTACAATATTAGTAACGATTGGAGGTGTTTCTATGAAAAAAAAGAGATATTTAGTAATTTCACTTGTTTTAATTTTAGCATTAGGATTACCAATAGTTACAACAGCACTTGGAGATGATAAAACAGATGGAGATATAGGATTTAACAATACAATGGATACTGTGAGTGAATTTATTTAATTAATTAAAAATAAGGGAGAGGTTTATGAACTCCCTTATAATACATAATTTAATATAGACTTTGCAATAAAAAATAATGATAGAATATATAAATTATGTGGAATATTGAGACGTGATTGGAGGGCTTTAGTTGAAGAGTGATGATATAATTAACATTATAGATGAAAAAGATATAAGAGAAATTAATATGTATGAAAAGAGAAAAAGCTCTTTAATTGAGCTTAAGAATATGATGGATCCAAGGTTTGAACAAGATATGTTAAGACAAATTGAATTAGATATATCAGTAATCAATAATATAATTGATAAATGGTGGAATAGGATCTCTAAAGAATATAGTTTAAATTTAGATATACATAAAACAAACCCTTTAAAATAAAATTTTAAAGGGTTTGTTTTTTATAATTAGAAAAACATATAGAGTTTATTAATTAGCAACTATATTTACAAGTCTACCTTTTATTACAATAACTTTTCTTACAGTCTTTCCTTCAATAGCAGTTTTTATATGGTCATCATTTAAAGCATGTTCTTTTATTTCATCTTCAGTAGCAGAAGTAGAAACATTTATTTTGGCTTTAATCTTACCATTAACTTGAATTGCAATTTCTACTTCATCTTTAACTAAAGCTTTCGGATTAAAGATTGGCCAAGTTTCATTAAAGATAGAGTAATTATTGCCAAGTCGTTCCCATTGTTCTTCTCCAAAGTGTGGTGCAAAAGGAGCAAGTAACTTTACATAATCCTCTACAACTTCTCTAAGGAAAGAAGGGTTTTTACATTCTTCCCCAAGATATTTGTTTAAAGCATTAGTAAGTTCCATAAGTCTTGCTATAGCAGTGTTAAATTGCATTTTTTCAGAGTCTTCACTTACACCTCTTATAGCAAAATGTCTCCAATAATTAAGTTCCTTTTCAGCTCCGTCAATAGTTGATTTTCCAGAATTACTATTAATAATGTCTAAACATTGATCAATAGTTCTTTCGATTCTGTCAACAAATCTACCTATAGATTTAATTCCGTCATCACTCCATGCGCCACCATCGGTATAGCCAAAACCAAACATTAGATACATTCTAAAAACATCTGCACCATATTCTTTAATATATTCATCAGGAGATATAGTATTTCCTTTAGATTTACTCATCTTTTGACCATCAGGTCCAAGAATTAAGCCTTGGTGAGTAAGAGATTGGAATGGCTCATCAAAGTTCACAAGGCCCATGTCTCTTAATGCTTTTGTTATAAATCTAGCATATAGAAGATGCATGCAGGCATGTTCAGGACCTCCAACATATTTGTCTACAGGTAATAGAGCATTTATTTTTTCACTATCAAAAGCAGCTTCAGAATTTTTATTATCTGCATATCTTAAATAGTAATATGATGAACAAACAAAGGTATCTAATGTATCAGCATCACGATGAGCTGGCCCACCACAATGAGGACATGTTACATTTATGAATTCATCACATTTTGCTAGTGGAGATTTACCATCAGGAGCAAATTCTACATTGTAAGGAAGTTCAACTGGTAAATTTTCAAAAGGTACAGGGACAGTTCCACATTTATCACAATGAATCATAGGTATTGGTGCACCCCAATATCTTTGTCTTGAAACTAACCAATCTCTAAGTCTGTAGTTAACTTGTTTTTTACCAAGACCTTGTTTTTCAAGTTCTTCAACTACAGCATCTTTAGCTTCTTCACCTTTTAAACCATTGAATTTACCACTATTAGTCATAGGACCGTATTCAGTAAATGGTAAACTTTCTCCACCTTCAATTACTCTTTCAATTGGTAAATTATATTTTGATGCAAAGGCATAATCACGGTCATCATGAGCAGGAACAGCCATAACAGCACCTGTACCATAACTGTTTAGTACGTAATCTCCAACCCATATAGGAATCTTACGTCCGTTGATAGGGTTGATTGCATAAGAACCAGTAAATATACCTGTTTTTTCTCTAGATATAGATTGTCTTTCAATATCAGATTGTTTTGCAGCAGCTTCTTTGTAAGCTTCAACTGCTTCTTTGTTATCTGAAGTAGTTAATTTATCAACTAATTCATTTTCAGGTGCCAATACTACATAGCTAACACCAAATAGAGTATCAATTCTTGTGGTAAAAGTATTAAAAGAAATATCAGAATCTACAACTTTAAAGGTTACTTCTGATCCAGTTGATTTACCGATCCAATGCTTTTGCATTGCTTTTGTTTTTTCAGGCCAATCTAAATCATCTAACTTTTCAAGAAGTTCATCAGCGTAATCTGTAATTTTTAAAAACCATTGAGTAAGGTTTTTCTTTGTTACTTCACTATCGCATCTTTCACAATGGCCTTCAATTACTTGCTCATTGGCAAGAACTGTATTACAACTAGGGCACCAGTTTACTGGAGCGTTTTTTCTATAAGCTAAACCTTTTTCGTATAACTTTAGAAATAACCATTGAGTCCATTTATAATAATCAGGGCTGCAAGTAACTACTTCATTATCCCAATTGAACATGGCACCCATAGCTTTAAGTTGTTTTTCCATAGTTTCTATATTTTTTTCAGTAGAATCTTTTGGGTGAATACCAGTTTTTATTGCATAGTTTTCTGCAGGTAATCCAAAGGCATCAAATCCCATTGGTTGAAATACGTTATATCCTTGCATTCTTTTCATTCTTGCCCAGGAATCTACAGGTCCATAGTTAAACCAGTGACCAGCATGTAATTGACTTCCTGAAGGATAAGAAAACATTTCTAAAACATATAATTTCTTATCTAATTTCTTTTCATCAAATTTATAAAGATTAGTGTCTTCCCATTTTTGTTGCCATTTTTTATCAATGACAGTTCCATATTTAGTCATTATAATCCTCCTTGTAAAATGTACAAGTTACAATTAACTTTAACGTAACTTATATAATGTAAATTAAAAAAAGCCTTCATCTCTTCTATTACAAAGAGACGAAAGCAATAATTCCGCGGTACCACTCTATTTAGGTTTAAAAAACCTCACTTAATAAGATAACGGATTATTCCGTACTTGCTTTTAACAAGTAAGCTCCTAGACAAGTTCATATACTCTTAATATTATCTTTCACCAACCGATAACTCTCTAAGCTTAAGAAGATATATTACTACTTCTAATCACTGCAATATTAATATATTAAGTTTCTTAAAATTATACAATATATTTCTTTCATATGTCAAGGCTTAAAGTTTAATTTTACTTGAAAAATTAACAAATACCGTAAGAACATAATCAAAGATGAAGCAAGAAATATTATACATTAAAAGAAGTATTAACAGTGAAGATTTTATTTCCATACTTGTTATAAATAGAGTCTTAAAAATAAAAAACATCATAAAACCCACAATGTTAAAATATAAGAGTTTAAAAACTATCTCTATTGATGCATTATTTTTCTTTTCAATATAAAGTTTAATTAACCCGTAAGGGCCAAAGAGTAATGCGTAATAAACACAAATGGTTTTATCAGGTATAATAAAGAAAGATAAAACTGTAGAAGCTAAATATACTAAAATAGTTGTCTTGATATCAATTTTCAAGATACTTAGTGTAATTAAAGCAGCAGCAACACAAAGTAGAAACATAGAATTAAATTTTAATATGTTTCCCATATATAAAATAAGTATTGTAAGTGCAACTAAAATTCCACCTTTAGCGATACTGGAAGCTTTTGTTTTCTTCACATTAATCCCCCCATTAACAACAAGAAATTAAATCTCCACCACAACATTCACACATACTATCGAGACACCAAATGTTTAAACATGTGTTGCACATATCATTAGATGCATTTCTTTGGCCATAATAAGTATTTCTATAACCAGTTTGGCTACGATTAAGTTGATTTAACATTTGTCTATACTCTAGGTTGTTTGGAGACATTCTACAAGCTGTATTTAAGTAACTATTAGCACTGTCATACCAACCTTTTCTAAGATGTACAGCACCCATTAAAAAGTACCATTCAGCAGTTTTGTTAGAAATAGCATTAAGCTTTGCTTCGGCACTACCAATATCGCCTCTATTTATATCCATTCTGATCTGTTGAAGGGATGAATCTCCATAGTCATTATAATTATTATTAGATTGATTATTATAGTTATAAGAGTTATTATTTCCACCATTTTTAGTTAAAGTATCATATGCTTCATTTACTTCTCGTAATTTCTCTTCAGCAAGATCTTTTAGAGGATTATTAACATATCTGTCAGGGTGATATTGTTTTACAAGTTCTCTATAAGCTTTTTTTATCTCATCTTGGGAGGCATTTTCTTTTACTCCAAGTACTTCATATGGATTTTTCATTGTTTTTGTCACTCCTTAATTTAATTGTATCTATTTTATGCATAAGTCCTAGTTGCAGAATATTGTATAGCAATTCTTGATTTTTCTTTAGTGGCAATTTGTTTAAAGAATCCACTGTAGCATTTGCACTTAATATCAAATTAAAATCAATTCTTTCACCTTGATTTTTAATTAAGTCATCATAAGATAAGCTATCTGTATTAAAGGACTTATTTATTGCATTAAATTTTTTCTTTTCCATATCATCTTTTAAATCATCAAAAGCATCTATTATATATATCCATCTTCCTAGATTATATCCAAGATTGTATAAATCATTATAAAAGTCCGTATCTTTATAGTAATAGGATATGATATAACCTGTTAAGTCAGCAAAGCAATGAGAAATTTCATCTATTGATACATAATCATTACTATTTTCATAACTACTTAGCTTTGCTATATTTTCTTCAATATTTTTTAGTACAGGTTCTAGATTTATATCTACATCCTTAATATATTTACGTAGATATAAGGCAAGAATTTTTTTGTTAATTGAGTTATCATCATTATAGTCATCCATAAGTTTATAATATACAAGAGCTACGTTGCAAAAAGCAGCATAATCTAATGCACTATTATTTATAACCTTTGGCTTTTTTTTCATAGGGTGGGCAATGCATCTATTAACACTATAGCTATGCTTTTCATCAGAGAGGCTATCTAGTAAAATTCCTAGAAAAGTCATATCATAATTTAAAGACATTCTAGATAGATTTGAAAAGTTATGTTTTATAGATATACATAGTCCACAATAGTATGCTTTAAACATTTCATAATCTTTGATTTTTAGTTCTAATTTATATGGCAATACATATCCAAACATTATAGTCCCTTTGTTTTCCCTTCACAATTTAATAGTTCATAAATAGTTTTAGAAGTTGTATCTGCCATTGTATATCCCAAAAGGGATACAATTTCTTCAATTTCTTCTTCATACATTGACTCTATTTCAATATATGGAAATGGACAAAAGTTAGGATCATTAATATCTATCTCTATTAGAGTATTTTTAAATTTAAAGCTTTCTCTATGCTTTTTTATAGATTCAACTAATTCTAATCCCAGGGATAAGAATATATCCTTGCCCACTTCACTATTATCAATTAGTATTTCTTTTTCTTCCATTATCTTGTATTTGTCTTGGCTTAGAAGTTTTTTTGTTGTCATGTAATTTATAGTTTTATTATTAATTAAATCTTCAACTACTCTTATGCGAGCATATCCTTTTTTTGATAGCAATCTTCTATCAGGGAAATCAAATATGTTATTAATTTGATTTTCATTCTTTACTCTAGGACATTTAAGATTTATAAGAGCATCTCTAATCTTATCTACATCAATTTTTATTATTCTTGTTTCTATTTCATGCAAAAAAAAACACCTTCTTATAATTTCATTTAAGTCATTATAACCTATCTTAATAATTATAACAAATAATTATAGAAAAGTTTAAAAAAATATTAAAAATCAAGTATCTTTATTGCAACTTATATATGTGTTACAATCTATACTATTGGTAAAGTTATTAATCTTTAATGCGATTTAAGGAGGTAAAAATGGAATATATAAATGAAATTAATATAAATAGTGCAATTATACATATCCTTGATAATAATGGAGATGAACCTGTTTTAAACGAATATCCATTGAGTCTTACAGAAGAGGTTTATGAGTTTATTTTTAAGCATGTTCAAAGATGCTTAAAAGATGAAGAATTAAAATATGCAGTTTTTAATCAAGAAAGAAATATTGTAAAAGAAGTAGCGAGAGAGTTTTTGAGTGGAGAAAATGATATTTTAAGTGTATCTAAAGAATTGGCAACTCAAATGTTTATTTTAATGCGTTCTAAAGGAAATATTCCATCTTGTGATTTACTTACAGTAAGTTTTACTACAGAGTATGGAGCCTTTTTAGGTATATTTAAAATGGATTATATAAAGAATTATATGCACAATGTTGGTGTAGTTGATGGTAAAATCGAAATTCATATTACTCCACAATTTACTGGGTTACCATCAAGTAGTGCAAGAATACAAAAATGCGCATTTATAAAAGCTCCCTCTGCTTCCAATAAATATGATTTACTAGTTATAGATAAGCAAGGTAAAAAAAATAAGGATGAGGGGGACTACGGTTCTAATTATTTTATTGATAATTATTTAGGGTGTAAAGTTATCGAAAATGAAAGAGATCAAACTAAACAATTTTTAAAGGTTACTGAGAAGTGGACTCAAAAAGCATTAAATGAAAATGCAGATAGTCAAGAGCAAATTAGAAGAGAAGTAAAGAAAAAAATTAAAGAAGAAGAATCCATTGATCTAGATAAATTTAGTGAAGAGGTTTTTGGAGAAGATATTAATCTTAAAGAAAACTTTTTAACCTATGTTAAGGAAAGTGGAGTAAATAATAAGGTGGATTTAGATAAACAATGGGTAGAAAAAAAGTTGAAAAGAGTTAGATTAAAAATAGATAAAGATATAGATTTATATATTTCTGAAGAAGCCTACAATGACTTGAATCGATTTGAAATAGAGAGAGTTGGAGATGGAAGTATAAATATGAAAATAAAACATATCATAAGTTATACTGAAAAATAATATTATAAAAGTAACTGGACGCAAAATTAATTTATTGTGGTCCAGTTACTTTTTTATTATAGAAAGTCAGAAAATTGTTATTTGAGTTATGTATATATTTTAATTTTTTTGCACAGGTACCTATTTGATTAAATATTATGGAAGTAAAGCAGGACTACATAGGAGAAAGTAATGAATTATAGTTTTGATTATAGTAGCAATTTTATTATCAGTGAAGAAGATAAGGTTACTTTGAATTTCTTAGAAGATGCTTTGTTAGCTCAAAGCATAGGCTTATTTGGGGGAGTCCTTGGTAAAACGGCCACTATTAGTGCAATTGATGAAATATATAATAAGTATAGACAAAATAAAGTTAGCATCCCCAATATTGATGAACTAATTATTAATTCATTGACTTTAGGAATAACAGCAGATGTAATTGCAATTAAAATAGCAGTTAGCAAATATAAATATTTGTTAGAAAAATATGAAAAGGGTGAAATCAATTATTCATTGAAACCTAATATTATTTTAATTTATGCAAATTTACTAGGTGGATTAGCCGATTTATTGTCATTACTAGCAACTATGCAAATAGCTAATAGGAAAGGAATAGTAATCCCAAGACCTGTACGATAAAAAAGAGCTGTTACAAAAAATCGTAACAGCTCTTAAAATTTTATTATTTCATTGAGTCAGTTGAACCTAATAGAGTAGTTATTTTTTGTTCTACTAAAGCTTGTAAATTAGTTCTTGCTACTCCTAAGTATTTTCTTGGATCAAATTCAGAAGGCTTATCATTAAATACTTTTCTACAAGTACCAGTTACACAAAGTCTTAAATCTGTATCCATATTTATTTTGCAAACAGCCATTGAAGAAGCTTTTCTTAGCATTTCTACAGGTACGCCTTTAGCTCCGTTAATAGCACCGCCATTTTCGTTACACATTTCAACATATAATGGATCTACAGAAGAAGCTCCGTGAAGAACTATTGGATATTTTTCAAATCCAGCAGCTTCTAATTTCTTTGTTATTGTTTCTAATCTAGCAAAATCTAGTTTAGCTTCTCCTTTAAATTTATATGCTCCATGACTTGTTCCTATTGCTATAGCTAATGAATCAACACCAGTTCTTTTAACAAAGTCAACTGCTTGATCAGGATCAGTATAAGTAGCATCTGCACTATTTACTTTAACTTCATCTTCAACTCCAGCAAGCTTACCAAGTTCTGCTTCAACAACAACTCCATGAGCGTGTGCGTAGTCTACAACTTCTTTAGTAAGTCTAACATTTTCTTCATAATCATAGTGAGATCCATCGAACATTACAGAAGTAAAACCGTTATCGATGCATTGTTTGCATAATTCAAAAGAATCACCATGATCTAAATGTAAAGCTATATCAATTCCGCTATCTTCCACTGCGGCATCAACCATGTGTTTTAGGTAGGCTGGTCTCATATATTTAACAGCGCTTCCAGAGCATTGTAAAATCACAGCTGAATTTTGAGCTTTAGCCCCATCAACAATTCCTTGAATTATCTCCATATTATTGATGTTGAACGCTCCTATTGCATATTTGCCTTCAAAAGCTTTTCTGAACATTTCCTTAGTAGTAACTAATGCCATAAAATATTCCACCCTTCAAATATTATTTAAACTACAACTACATTATAATTCAAATTATCTATTATTTCTATATTGAAATATATACTGTAAATCATAAAGTAAAACCTTTAATCTATAAATAGTATATCAAAATGAAACAAAAAATAAAAGTAGAGTAGCATATTTATTTAAAATATATTGCCAATAGTTACAGATTCCATATTCTTTACTTCTGTGACAAGGGTTTTTATTACATGGATTGAAGAAAGAGATTCATCTTTATTTTCACATTTTGCATATTGACTAAGTTTTATCACTTCGCTATAAATATGATCAAAATCAGAATGATTTAAGAATAAAGTTAAATTACCTACATGACCTTCATAGATATTTAATAATTCGAAGGAAAGCATATAGCTTTCATCCCACTTATCATCTATTATATTTTCTTCAATCTTAGCAGAAACATCTAAAAGCTTATCGCAAGTTAAAACTATATATTCACTAGCAAAAAATAATACAAAAAGCATAGCAAAAAAAATAGTGCAAGCAGCAATCATATTTTTCATTAAATCATTCTCCTTTATTATTTTTTGTATCTGTAGTATCTTTTTTCATTTGAAGATAAAGTTTCTGATCTTTAGAATAAACAATAGCTATAAAAACTGATTTAACATCATTGATGTTTTGTTTTTGAAGCTTTTTTTCTAGCCAATATTTATCCTTTTCTATAGCTTTTAAATTTTCATCGATGATAATACCGTCTAATATAACAGAAAGAGGAAGGGGTTCGTCATCAACTTTTAAATTTAAATCTTCTCTTTTGGGCGGTTCATAGGCGGTATATGGGACAACAGAAAGAGCTCCATTACTTTCTAGCATTGCATAATGAATTTCTTTAATATTAAAAAAACCCTTTAATCTTAATTCAGATAATAGGTCATCTAAATTATATCTAAGATGTTTTAATTCCTTAATATTAACCTCACCATCTTTAATTACAACACTTGGTTTGCCGTTTAAGGAATTTCTAAATCTCTGACTTTTTAGTTCGAAAAATGATGTGATTACTTGTAAAAAAACTAAAGTTGTAATAGGCACAATGGCATATATTAAGGGAATGCGATTATCCGCCATAGGTAAAGTTGCAAGTTCTGAAATCATAAGTGCAACAACGAAATCAACAGGCTCTAATTGACCTAACTGTCTTTTTCCTAGAATTCTCATAATAAAAATGAGATAAATGTACAAAATAATAGTTCTAACAATAAGAATAAACATATGTATCACCTAATTTTATTATTATAATTAAAGATGGAATAATATATTGATAAGTTGTAGGTGTGGTTATTATTCGCAACCTTTACACTAAAAGTAGTATATACATATTTAGATAATTTATTTGCAGTTATTTTTTCACAGTTGAAAATTATATTTATATAATAATCTTAAATATACTTATCTTTGATATAGAAGTTATATTAAGATTATTAATTTTAAATCATATTATAATTACAATTTTTAAGAATTCAATTATAAATGTAGTAGTTAGTTTTAAAATCTAATTTATTAATTAATATATATATATTATTATAGAATAAGAAATGCTTAATAATAATTTTGAAGATTTATGCAAAATTGGCGTTAAAATCATGAGTTAGGGGTGAATTTATGGAGAAAATAAAAGTAAGAATAAATAATAATATAATTGAGGTAATTAAAGGGACAAATTGTTATCAAATTATGCAGCAATATAATATTGAAAAAAAAGTACCTATAGGATTAGTAAAAATAAATGGTGATTTAAAAGAATTGTCTACTGAAGTGGTGGAGGATTGCACTTTAGAGTATGTAGATATAAATAATAAGCTAGCTATGATGACATACATTCGAAGTTTACAATTTATTTTTATAAAAGCTGTTCATGACTTATTTCCGGAGGCTAAAGTAGTAATAGAACATTCTTTAAGTAAGGGGTTATTTGGAGAAATATATAAAGAAGAACCTCTTGTAATAGATGATGTTTATGATATTAAAAATAGAATGTATCAAATTATTGAAAAAGATATCATTATATCTAAAACAGTTTACTCCAAGAGTGAGGCAGTTGAACAATTTCGTAAGGCTTCTATGTTAGATAAAGTAACTATATTTGAGCAAGTGGCACAAGATGAAGTTAGTATTTACAGTTTAGAAGATATGATAGATTATTTTTATGGACCTATGGTGTATTCTACAGGACAAGTTAAAAATTTTGATGTAATATATTACGATCCAGGATTTATATTGAGGTTTCCAACAATAGAAAATCCTATGGAAATTCCAAGATTTCAAAGTAATAAGAAGTTAGGAAGAATATTTTATGAAGCAGAAAAATGGGGCGATATATTAAATGTTGGTCATGTAGGTGCATTAAATAATGTAATTGAAAGTGGAGAAACTAATATAGTAACTTTAGTTAGAGTTGCAGAAGCTCTTCATGAAAAGAAAATTGCAAATATAGCAGATAAAATAAATAAAAATAGAAGTATTAAGCTTATTTCTATTGCAGGACCATCATCTTCTGGGAAGACTACATTTTGTAAAAGATTAGGCATTCAATTAAGAGTTAATGGGATGGTACCAGTAGAAATATCGTTAGATGATTACTTCATAGATAGAGAGTTTACTCCTAGAGATGAATTTGGAGAATATGATTTTGAAAGCATTAATGCATTAGATTTACAACTTTTTAATGAACATCTAAATAGATTAATGAATGGAGAAGAAGTGGAAATTCCTTCTTACAACTTTATAACGGGAAAAAGAGAATGGGTAGGGAATAAAATTAGCTTACCTTCAAATGGAGTAATTGTTATAGAGGGAATTCATGGATTAAATGAAAAACTTACTGAATCAATAAGTTCAGAGCATAAATTTAAAATATATATCAGTCCGTTAACTCAAATTAATATGGATGAGCATAATAGAATTGCCACAACTGATGTTAGAATGGTAAGAAGAATTGTAAGAGATTATTTATCTAGAGGATATGATGTAGAATATACCCTTAGAATGTGGGCATCTATAAGAAGGGGAGAGGATAAAAATATTTTTCCTTTTCAAGAAGAAGCAAATGTTATTTTTAATTCAGCTTTGATTTATGAGTTAGCTGTGCTTAAAAAATTTGCATTAAACGAGTTATACAAAGTAGATAAAACAAGTTGTGTATATGATGAAGCTAGAAGACTTATAGAATTCTTACATTTCTTTAAAGAAATAGATATAGATGTTGTGCCTACTAATTCCTTAATAAGAGAGTTTATAGGTGGTAGCTGTTTCTATAAATACTAAAGGGAAAATTTATATATTATATAACTGTATTTTACTACAAATCCTTGTAAAAATGCGAAGTGCTAAGAATTCGTAACTGGTAAGGGTGACCTAGCGACTTTTTTATTAAGTAGTGGTATTATATTATGGGGATATTTAGAGACCTCAAAATTTTCATAATAAGATATTTCATATTAATTGATGTTAAGTTTAGGAGGAAATTATGAAAAGTTATAGTGCATTTGATATTATGGGACCAATAATGATAGGTCCTTCAAGTTCCCATACAGCTGGAGCTGCAAGACTTGCAAAAATTGCAGCTAAAATAGCTGAAGACGATATTAAAGAAGTGAAATTTTTATTGCATGGTTCCTTTGCAAAGACGTATAGAGGTCATGGTACTGATAGAGCATTAGTTGCAGGTATTTTAGGCATGGATCCTTGGGATTATAGATTAAGAGACTCATTTAAAATTGCAGATGAAAAGGGTTTGATATTTTCTTTTGAAGAAACTGATTTAGGAGATGTTCATCCTAATACTGTAAAGTTTTTAATAAAAGATTCTAAAGGCATTGAGACTAGTGTTACAGGTTCATCAATAGGTGGAGGAAATATTGTAATATTTGAACTTGATGGTCAAAGTATTCAATTTACAGGAGCATATCCTACCTTGATTATTAGTCATCTAGATGTACCGGGTATGATTTACAAGGTTAGTAATCTTTTGTTTCAAGAAAATATCAATATTGCTTCTATGAACGTATATAGAAGATCTAAAGGATCAGAAGCTCATACAGTTGTTGAGACAGATGGAGAAGTTGGAGAAAAAATTGTTAAGTTAATTAGCAGTATAGAAAATGTTAAGAATGTGGAAGAAATACTTCCACCTACGAAGGGAGAGTAGATGAAGTGTTTTTATCTAAAGCTAGCGAAATAATATCTGTATGTAATGAAAATAACATTACTATAGCCGAATATACAATTCAACAAGAAATGGAGGCTACAGATTCCTCTAGAGAAGAAGTTATAAAAAGAATGAAAGAAAATTTAAAAGTAATGATAGATTCTGCAAAAGAAGCCATGGAAAAAGAAGTTATTTCCATCAGTGGTCTTATAGGAGGAGATGCCATTAAGATCAGAAAATATTTTGAAAGTAAAGAGACCTTATGTGGAGAATTTATGGTTAAGGCTATGGCTAGAGCTCTATCTTGTTCAGAAGTAAATGCAGCTATGGGTAGAATTGTAGCAGCTCCCACAGCAGGAAGTTGTGGAATAATACCTGCTGCAATTATTTCAGCAGGAGAAAAATTAAATAAGTCCGAGGATGAGATGGTTAATGCACTTTTTACAGCGTCTGGAGTTGGTATAGTAGTAGCTCAAAATGCAACTTTAGCAGGTGCAGAAGGTGGATGTCAAGCAGAGTGTGGAAGTGCTGCTGCTATGGCAGCTGCAGCTGTAGTAGAAATGATGGGCGGAACACCTAAGATGGCTTTTGATGCAGGTGCCATGGTTATAAAAAATGTTGAAGGTTTAGTTTGCGATCCTATTGCGGGTTTAGTTGAAATACCATGTGCAAAAAGAAATGTGGCAGGTGCAGTAAGTGCTTTAACTATGGCTGACCTTGCTATGGCGGGAGTTGAAAGTAAAATTCCTTTTGATGATACTATAACATCTATGTATAAAATAGGAAGAAGCTTGCCAAGTGAACTTAGGGAGACAGCCCTTGGAGGTCTTGCAGTTACGCCATGTGGACTGAAGTTAAAGGAAAGAGCTTTATCTGGAGATAAATAAAAGACTGGGTATACCCACAGAGCTAATAAAATGTAGTAACTGTTTTCTTACACTTGAATAAAGTAATATTATACGATATATAGTGGAGGAAGACATGAGAGATTCAATTAATTTAAATTTTAAATGGAGTTTAAATAAAAATATAAAAAATTTAGGAGTGTTTGTAATACTGATATGGTCGTTTTCCACTTTGTTTATTAATACCACATCAAGTATTTTCAATACACTCCTTTACTCTGCAACAATGATACCTCTTGCTATTTTTTTAGGAAGAAGTACATCTAAAATATCAGACTATATAGGTGAAAAAAGGGGAGGATTAATTTCTGCAACAGCTGGAAATGTCCCTGAATTAATGATGAGTCTTTGGTCTATAAAGTATGGTATGGTTTCTATGGCAAAGGCTGGGCTTTTAGGTGCAGTAGTAACAAATATGCTACTGGGACTAGGGGTTGCAGTATTTTGTGGAGGAATTAGATATAGGGAACAAAAATTTAATAAAATAATTGCTAGAACAAATATGAATATGTTATTTTTAGTTATGGTTACAGTTATAGTATTGTCTCAGTTAAATCGATATTCTTTTATAGAAAACATAAGATTTGAAAGATTGAGCATAATAGTTTCTTTTGTATTAATACTAGTTTATATTTTAGGATTAATTTTTTCTTTGTATACTCATAGCAATTTATTTTTAGTAAGTTCAAAATCTTACTCTAATGAACCTGGGTATAAAAAGAGCGTTGGTAAAATTTTTATATCAATGATTATAATAACAGTACTTTTATATTTTATTAGTGAAAAGTTAGTTTTAAATATAAATGATATTATTAATAGATATAATATATCTCAAGAGTTTTTAGGTATTATATTAATTCCATTATTAGGATCCTTTGGAGAAAATGCATCTAGTATTGTGTGTGCCTTGGATAATAAAATTGATGCTAGCTTGGAGACCGCCATAGGATCAAGTATTCAAGTAACTATGTTTGTATTACCAACTATAACTATTTTTTCTTATTTTATAGGGGTGCCAATTAATCTATTGTTTTCAAGTTTTCAGATAGTAATAATGGCAATAGCACTAGCAATGTCATATTTAGTATTCCAAGATGGTAAGACTTATTGGTTTGAAGGAGCTCTTTTAATAGCAGTTTATGTGATAGTAACACTTTCATATTACTATGTAGTATAAAATAAAGGTATGTCAAAAGACATACCTTTATTTTTTCTTAATTTGTAAATGACTAATCATTAAATAAGCTAAAATAAGCATAAATGACATAGGAATTACAGGTGATATATTTTTAAGTTTTACTGCAGATAAAATTTCTAAAATGGCAAGTAAACTTCCAGCAATAGTAATGGGAACACCAGTAAAGACATTATTAAATTCATTACAGTTATATCTAGCTAGTCTATATGCACCAGCTACAGGAAATAAAAGAGAAATAATAAGTCCTAAAATTCCAAAGCTTTTAAGATTATAAAGCGAATAAGCAAGTAATGATGGGGCAACTCCAAAAGAAACTAAGTCAGCTAATGAATCTAGCTCCTTGCCCAAATCACTATTGGTATTTAAAAATCTAGCAACAGTTCCATCATATCTATCAAATATTCCACCTAATAAAATAAAAAGTCCAGCTGTCGTATAATCATGATTTAAAGTACATTGTAGAGATAAAACTCCACATACTAAGTTACCTAAGGTTATAGAATTAGGTATAAAAGATTTATTCACAACATCACCTCTATTACATTATATATATTTTATACTTCTTTGTAAAATGAATAATAACTCCGCATATTTTGTACAGTTTATTAGATTTGAAAAACTATAATAAACGTGGTAATATGGATGATAATAGATACAATTATACAAAAAGGAAGGAAAAGATTATTCAAAATATTCAATTATTATTATTATTAATGATGATTAGTGGAGGAATTTATGAAAAGAGTTAAATTTATATATAACCCTTATTCAGGAGAAAATTTAATAACTAAAAATTTAGATATTGTAATAAAAATGCATCAGACTTATGGCTTTTCCGTTGATCCATTTAGAATTAGTAATGATTCTGATATAAGAGATGCTTTTAATGATATAGATGAAACATATAAATATATTTTAATTGCAGGTGGAGATGGAACTATAGATTCCGTTGTAAATAAGATGAAGCAAAAGGGGATAGATTTACCAGTTGCTTTTTTACCAGTAGGAACAGCAAATGATTTTGCCAAATATTTAGGTATGCCTTCAGATGTAGAACAAGCCTGTAAACAGATTTTGGATGGTAAGGTAAAAAGATTTGACTTAGGAAAAGTAAACGATAAGTACTTTGTAAATGTAGCTAGTACAGGTATTTTCACAGATATATCTCAAAAAACGGATAATTCCCTTAAAAATACTATGGGGAAATTAGCTTATTATTTCAAAGCCCTTGAAGAGGTTACAAATCTCAAGAAGATAAATGTTAAGATTACATCACCAGTTCTAAATTTTGATGGACACATATATACGCTTTTGATATTTAATGGTCAGACAGCAGGTAATATAAAATTTGCAGATTTATCTGAGGCAGATGATGGGTTACTAGATGTTGTAATAATAAAAAAAGAGGTTCTAAAGAGTGCGTTTAATAATTTAATAACTATGATGAAAAAGAAACAAATTGCAGATTTAGATGGTGTTTTGTATTTTAAGTGTGAAAGCTTAAAAGTGGAGTGTGAAGATGATATTGTAACGGATATAGATGGAGAAAAAGGTCCGGATTTTCCACTAGAAATATCATGTGAAAGAAGAGCAATAAAAATTTTAGGATATAAATAGTGATAAGTTGCAATAAAAAATTTTTATTGCAACTTATATATTTTCATAAAACAATATTATAAACAATATATATAAATAAAGTAATTTTTGGAGTGGGAGTTTTGGATATTTATATATATTTATCATTTGTATTAATAATGATTTTTTTATCCTATGGACTTTTTATAAAAAGCAAAGAGTATTGCCCAGTAAAAGTTAGAGAAGTCAATTTCATTATTTTGGTTTTAGTTATGTTTAGAGTAATGGCTTTATGGGGATTGCTCGTTTTAGATCATATGAAAATTGTTTATCTAATTCGTAATTTTGTTTTTTTAAATGTAATATATATACCTCTAATAATGTTTGTGTGTTTGTACGTATTTTATAGAAATACTAAAATTAATTTAAAGTGGTTTTATTATATATTTATTTTAGGAGTAGGGGCATATATTTGTTGCATTTTCTTTATCCCAATGGAATACTATATCTCTCCATCTTATGGATATAATATAGTGTTATCCAATGGAATTCCATATAAATATTTATTGTGCTTGAGTGGGATTTGCTTTTTTCTAGGAATGCAAGCCTTAAGATATAAATATAGTGTGAAATGGGGGATTGCTTTAGTAGAAGTAGCTGCTTTGTTTTTTGTAGTTTCTACGGCATTAGTTCTTAGAAGTACTGAGAATGTAGGATTTCTCTTACTAGGTGAAATTGTATGGCTTTTTGTTCTGTACTGTAGTATTAGAAGTTTTAAAAAAGAGGGTGCTTAATGTGATAAATCAAGGATATTATAATGGAAAACTCGGTAAGTTTTTAATAGAGGAGAAGGATGGATTTATAACAAAGTTAAATTTAATCTCTGAATCTAAAGAGGTTATTGAAGAGTCTATTGAATCCCCATTAATTAATCAGTGTAAATTTCAACTTGAAGAATATTTTTCAGGTAAAAGAAAGACATTCGACATACCCTTAGCACCGAAAGGAACTGAATTTCAAAGGAAGGTTTGGAAAGCGCTCACATTAATTCCTTATGGAAGTACTTGTTCCTATAAAGACATTGCAGAAGGTATAGGTTGCAATAAGGGATATAGAGCAGTTGGAATGGCAAATAATAAAAACCCTATTATGATTATTATTCCATGCCATAGAGTTATAGGAGCAAATGGCAAGTTAACGGGATATGCAGGAGGACTAGATTTAAAAGAAGAGTTATTAAAACTTGAAGGTAAGTATAAATAAAAAAGAAAATAGAGCTGCAAATTGCAGTTCTATTTTCTTTTTTTTGACTTGCTGCTAGAAATATTCTTAGATATTTGCTTTGTATTTTTTGAAGTTTTATGACTATCGTTAGAATTTAATCTATTACCACTAGGCTTATTTGATTTTAAAGCATTTTTTTTCTTTGCAATTGGTCTAGGTGGTATTAAACAATTCTTACCAGTACCGATTAAATCTTGTCTGTTACATGCTATAAGAGCATCTTTAACTAGAGTATGATTATCGGGGTTTCCGAATTGAAGAAGAGCCCTTTGCATATTTTTTTCTCTTTGCTTTTTAGCTACATATACTTTTTTACCAGTGTAAGGATTTATACCTGTATAATAGATTGCTGTTGATAGACTACCAGGAGTTGGATAGAAATCTTGTACTTGTTCTGGCATATGTCCCATTGTCTTTATATATTGTCCTAGTTCTACAGCTGTATTAAGGTCACTACCTGGATGACTTGACATTAGATAAGGGACAACAAATTGATTTTTCCCAAGTTTAGTATTAATATTACGGTATTTTGTAATAAATTTTTCATACACTTCTTTAGATGGTTTACCCATTTCAGATAACACTCTATCGGAGATATGTTCTGGAGCAACTTTTAATTGGCCACTTATATGATGTTCACAAAGTTCTCTAAAAAAGGTTTCGTTTTTGTCATAAACTAAGTAATCATAGCGTATTCCTGAACGAATAAATACTTTCTTTATTTTAGGAAGTTTTCTAACTCTTCTTAATAAACTTAAATATTCAGTGTGGTCAATAATTAAATTTTTACATGGAGTTGGGAAAATACATTGTCTATTTTTACATACTCCGTGTTCAATTTGTTTTTTGCATGCTCTTTGTCTAAAGTTTGCTGTTGGACCACCAATGTCGTGTATATAGCCTTTGAAATCTTTATCCTCTGTTAGAAGTTTGGCTTCTTCAACAATAGAATCTTGGCTTCTATTTTGAATAACTCTACCTTGATGATAGGTTAAAGCACAGAAAGAACAACTTCCATAACAACCTCTATGGCTGGTGATGGAAAATTTAACTTCATTTAATGCAGGAATGCCACCTAAACTTTCATACATTGGATGATAAGTCCTTGCATAAGGTAAATTATAAACTTCATCCATTTCTTTAGTGCTTAAAGGAGCTTGAGGTGGATTTTGAACTACATATCTATCACCATAGGGCTCTATTATAGTTTTTCCCCATACAGAGTCTTGCTCTTTAGAAGCTAAAGCATAACTTTTAGCATAGGAATTTTTATCGTCAATTATTTCTTCGTAGCTAGGTAGAGTAACAGTATTTTTTATATTAGATATATCGTTTGTGGCATAAACAGTTCCACGGATAGATGTTATATGATTTATAGGTTTTCCATAACTTAAAAGTTTTGCTAGTTCAACAATAGGTCTTTCTCCCATACCATAAATTAATAGGTCTGCCTTTGAGTCCAAAAGGATACTTTTTCTAATTTTATCGTCCCAATAGTCGTAATGGGCAAATCTTCTTAAACTTGCTTCGATACCACCTATAACAATAGGAACATTCTTATAGGCTTCTCTAGCTCTATTGGAGTACACAATAACGGCTCTATTAGGTCTATAGCCAGCTTTTCCTCCAGGAGAATAAAAGTCATCATGTCTTTTTTTCTTTGCAACTGTATAGTGATTAACCATAGAATCTATATTTCCGGAATTAACTAAGAAAGCATATTTTGGTTCTCCAAGTTTTTTAAAATCTTCACAAGAGTCCCATTTTGGTTGGGCAATTACGCCAACTGTATATCCTTTGCTTTCTAGAAGACGTCCAATAATAGCTGTACCGAAGGAAGGATGATCAATATACGCATCACCAGTTATGATAATGAAATCTAATTGCTCTATCCCAGCAGATTTCATATCAGATTTTGAAACAGGTAAAAATTTTGAGTTGATTTTCATGTAGGTTTACACCTTCCTTATTGTTTTATTTTATCTATTTATGTTGATTTAAAATTAATTTTTATAAAGTAATAATATTTAATATAATTTATATATATTAACATAAAAATCAGCACTGAACCACTATGAAGATAAAATAATTATGTTTATAACTATTTGTAAGAAAATTTCTGATTTTTAATTTTATAAATATGAATAGTTACAAAACAAAATATGTAGACTATAATAAATATATATTGTTAATTGTAACATATATATAAGTAAGTATTAGGTGGTGAAATAGAATGGACGGTGGACCTTTGTGTAAGGACTGCGATGGTAAGTATAAATCGAATAAGAGTGAAGGAAAGCTGTTTATAGTATTTTATCCATAAAGAGCGTTCCTTCACTGATGGAGGAATTACTATGGAAAAATTATTTGAGTTTTATTTAAGTAATATTTTAGGTAGCTTTGTATATGATGAACTTGGATACTGCATTGGTAGACTTGAAGATATCTATGTTACTACTGATTATGGATTTCCTAGAGCTATAGGTTATAAGCTTAAAAGTGGTAGAGAGATAGAAAATTTTGAATTTAGATCTATTGATATATATAAAGATAAAAGAAAATATATTATAAAAGTTGTTGAGGTAAAGGATATTATTCCAAGAAAGTATTCATATCTATTGTCCAAGAATTTATTAAATAAGGATATCGTAGATATTGATGGTAAAAAAATAGTTCGTGTTTCAGATTTAAAGATGGAAAAGAGTCGCGGATATTTAAATGTGGTAGGAGTTGAATCGGGCACTTTGGCAATGGCGAGAAAAGTTGGCATAGAAAAGGGTGTAAAAAACTTTTACAGGATTTTTAATAAAAGTCCTAAATCTAATATGATAAGTTGGGAAAGTGTTCAATCGTTAGAAATGGTAGATTCATCATTAAAATTAACTACACCTTATAATAAATTAAGTAAACTACACCCTGTTGATATAGCAAATTTAATTGAAGATTTATCAGAGGAAGACAGAGTGAAGGTTATAGATGGATTAAGTATAGATTTGGCATCAGATACTTTGGAAGAATTAGAAAGTGAAATTACACAAGAAATTTTAAAAAATTTAAGTGAAGAAAAAGCAAAAAAAATATTGGAAATTATGCCTAATGATGAAATAGCTAATATTTTAGATGACCTTGATGAAGAAACTACAAACAAAGTATTAGTTAATTTAGATAATGATGACGAAAATGAAATAAGAGATTTAATGAAGTACGAGGATGAGGTTGTTGGAAACATTATGAATACCGACTTTATTTCATTTAACATAGATATAACAGTAGAGGAAACTATAAATATATTAAAAGAATTAAATCCAGAAGAAGAAATTTCTCATTATATTTATATCACTGATAAAGAAGAGAGACTAAAGGGAATAGTGTCCCTTAGAAATTTGCTTTTATCTGACTCAAAAGCAAATTTAAAGAGTATAATGGATGAAGATCCCTTCGTTGTTCGAGATAGAGACGATATTGAGGTTGCAATAGCAACTGCACTAAAATATAATTTATATTCAATTCCTGTAATAGATGAGGAAGAAAAGTTATGTGGTATTGCAGTAATTACTGATATTGTTGACGAAGTTTTACCTGCTAGTTGGAGAAGAAAAATTAAAAAGATAAATTAATATATAAATTAATATATATAATATTGACGAGACCACCTTCATATACATTTACATATGGAGGTGGTCTTCTTGAGCAACAGAAGATTTAGAGCTAGTATAATTATTTTGATAAGTATTCTATTTTTCATTTTTGCATTTATTCTTATAAGAATGAAGATGTTAATTGTAGAATATAATGATTTAATATATCCAGGTATAAGTATAAATGAAATTGATTTATCTAATTTAAATAAAGAACAAGCTATGAAAAAAGTCCAAATGTCATTAAAGGATATCAATGAAAGAAGAATAATAAAGGTTCAAGTTGAAGAAAAATCCTATGAAACATCTTTTGAGGATTTGAAGATTGAGGAAAATCTAAATGAAATTGTTGAGTTAGCTATTTCCTATGGAAAGAAGGATAGATTTTTTAGTAAGTATAATTATATTACAGATGGAATGGATAGAAATTTTAAAACATATATAACTATCGATGATGAAAGTTATTCGAAATTTGTGCAACCTATTCAAAAAGAGCAAAATAAAATGCCTATTAATGCGTTAATAGACCATGATTGGAATGGGTTAATTATTACACCTCATGAATTAGGTAGATCTGTAGATGTGGAAGATTTAAAAAGAAGTATAAAGGAAACTATTGAAGCTACTACTAATGAAGAGGAATTAATCCTTGTAAGTGCTAACTTTATTACGGAATATCCAAGAATAATGGAAGATGATTTAAAGCAAGTTGATTCACTAATTAGTACATTTACTACTAGTTTTCCTACTTCGGGGTATGGAAGGTGTACTAATATTGAAATAGCTGCTAAGTATATTGATAACATAGTAGTTATGCCGGATGAGGAATTTAGTTTTAATAAAACAGTTGGAGCAACCACTAGTGGTAAAGGATATCAATATGCCAAAGGAATAAGAAATGGCAAATTTGTAGATGAGATTGGGGGAGGAGTTTGTCAGGTTTCTACTACACTATATAATGCTTTGTTAATGACAGGACTAAATATAACGGAGCGAACCAATCATAGTAAGCCTATTTCCTATGTACCATTAGGAAGAGATGCTATGATATCATATGGTGTTTCTGATTTGAAATTTATTAATAATTATAAGTTTCCAATTTTATTAGAAGCTATAGTTCAAGGAAAAGAGATTACTTTTAATATTTATTCCAATAAAGAAGAAAAGGAAAAAAAGTATGATGTGATTACTGAAACTACAAAGGAAATTAAGCCTAAGAGAGAAATTATATATGACTATGGCTTAAGTGAAGGAACAAGTTTTGTAGAGCAGGAAGGAAAAAGCGGATATATAATAAGTACTTATAGGGTAAGTTATAGGAATGGAAAAGAAGAAGAAAAAATACCAGTAGGAGAAAGTATTTATCCTGGGAAGAATACGGTAATAAGGTTAGGGAAAAAACAATAACTATATATTTAATAAGAGGCATTATAAAGTAAGTTTTAACTTGCTTTATAATGCCTGTTTTTATTAAGGTGACAAAGTCACTTTTTTAAGAAATATTAAGATTAATTTTAAATTGAGATATTGGTAAAAAGAAGGTGTTTTGTATAAACATATCGAATTAAAGAAAAATAAGTATTTTAGTATGGAAAGGGGTATGACATGAGCACAAACGTAGAAATAATAAATGATATAGTTGATAATGTGGGGAAAGTCATTATTGGAAAAAGAAAAGAAATAATTAACATAATGAAAGGCATGATAGTAGGTGGACATATCCTTATTGAGGATGTTCCAGGAGTTGGAAAAACGACTTTAATAAAAGCCTTAAAGGAAAGTTTGAATTTAACATATAGTAGAATCCAATTTACACCAGATTTACTACCTTCAGATATTACGGGGATATCTGTTTATAATGCTAAAACTTGTGAATTTCAGTTTAATAAAGGACCTATATTTTCAAATGTTGTACTAGCCGATGAGATTAATAGAACATCTCCTAAAACTCAATCAGCTCTTTTAGAAGTAATGGAAGAAATGCAAGTCTCAGAAGGAGGAACAACATATTCTTTAGAACGCCCATTTTTCATAATGGCAACTGAAAACCCAATTGAATATGAAGGAACATTTTCATTACCTGAGGCACAGTTAGATAGATTTATAGTAAAGGTATGCCTTGGATATCCAGATAAAGATGAAGAGGTAGCCATATTAAATTTATATAAAAATCATAATCCATTAGAAATATTAGAGCCGGTAGCTAGTAAAGAAGATATATTAAATCTTCAAGAAAGTGTTAAAAAGGTAAGAGTAAATAATGATATAAACAAATATATTGTGAATTTAATAGATGCTACAAGAAATCATTCGGATATATCTTTAGGTGGAAGTACAAGAGCTTCATTGGCTCTTTTAAAAATATCACAGGCAACAGCCTTAATAGATGGTAGGGACTATGTCGTTCCAGAAGATGTTAAAGAAAATATAAAAATAACATTATCACATAGGTTAATTATGAAAAACAGCGCTATAGCTAGGGGAATTGATGCTGATTACGTACTGGATGAAATATTAAAAATGGTACCAACTCCAAAGGTGAGAATGGATGATTAAAGTTAAAAAGAGATTTTTAATATTAATTGTAGTTACACTTGTATTTGCAATTTTATCTGGAGGTAATTTGCCTTATTCTCTGTTTTATTGTGTACTTATAATTTTTATATTATCGTTAATCTATATTTTATTAATAAAGAGAAGTATTAATTTAAGATTGCAAATAAGTAAAAGAGACATAGTTTCAAAAGAACAAAATCCAGTAGTATTAAAAATTTTTAATGATTCCATATTTCCAATTTCTTATATTGAAATTCAAAGTGATATTTTTGTTGCAGGAGTTGAAAGGTATAGGGGAGATGTAATATCTTTAGGGGTAGCATCTAATAAGTTAATTAAAAAGAATATTAGTTTAAATGTAAGAGGAATCTATGAAGAAGGAAAAACAAGGTGTAAGTTTGGTGATGTTTTTGGAATAGTAACTTGTGAGAAAGTATTTAAGAATAGAGGAATGATTAAAGTTTATCCTAGGACATATCCCATAAGTAATGTTATGATTTCAGGGGCCAATAATGATAATTACAGTGGTAGATGTGAATTAAAGAGTAATAAGTTTTCAGAAGAAAATCAGATAGTTAAAAATATAAGAGAATATAGAACAGGAGATAGTTATAGGAGAATTAACTGGAAGGTTACAGCAAAACAAGGGAAGCTTTTTGTAAAGGAATATGATAATAGTGAAAGTCCGCAAATATATCTTTTTCTTGATTTTAGAAAAGAACCTTTATTAATGGATGACAGTGGTGAGATTGAAGAGGAAATGGTGGAATTTTTTCTTTCATTAGTTAAACATATGGGAACCTATAATTCTATGTTAAAGTTAACTATTCTTGGGGAAAAAGAGAAATGTTATACAATTAAAAATGAAAATGATTTTCAAGTTCTTGATGAATATCTAATGAATCATTTTTCAGATGGAAAAGGTAAACTAGAGAAATATATGAATAAATATTTGTATGATATTAAGAAAAACAGTGCAGTAGTGCTTATAACCTGTGATGTAAGTAAAGAGAATATACAATATGCAATTGGTTTGATTGGTAAGGGATATAAAGTTACAATTTTTTATATTAATAAAGGACTTGGATTTAAGAAAGAAAATATAGTAGAAGCCATAAATGCTGGTGTCTTTTGTTATAATGTAGAAGAAATTAGGTGATTATATGGATGCTATAAAGGAAAAATATATTAAAATTATTTTAGCTATAATTAATGTTGTATTACTAATGAAAATAATTCGAGATTGTTTAATGATTGAGAATTACAATTATGGTATTGTGTTATTGCTTATTTTTATTGGATTTTTAATATATGAACTTTTTACACGTGTTTTGATCAATAAGAAAAGAAGGATAATTTTCTTTTTAGCTGTTTTATCATTGATAGCATTTTTATTATTAAGAAAGTCTGGTGAACTTTTCTTTAAGATAAGCAATATATATGTAGATAATTATACTGTTATTTTCAATGCTATATTTAATCAAAAGGGTATAGAATTTAGTGAGTTTTTTATGACTTTTATTTTATTTATTCCATTAGTAACTTCAACTTTTTTAGCCTTAACAAATAGGTTTATATCAGCACCAACTGTATTTAATATAATTATATGTATAATTTCATGGTATCTTGTTTTCTATAAATTGATAATTAAAAATATATATTACTTAATCGCAGTAATAATTTTTACTCTTGGAGCTAAAGAATACATTAAAAGATGTAAAGAATGTAGAGGTAGAGAATTAAAGGTAAGTATTAATTTTAAGCAAATCATAGTCTTTCTTATTTTAATAGCTTTAATTGTTCCATCATTTATAGGAATTTTGCCACAAGAGTATCATGGAAAAAATTTCGGTAGTGTTGTATCTTTTTTGAAAAATGATTTTGCAGAAAAACCAAAAAAAGTTGATTATGAAAGGGAAGCTATTAGTAGTAGTTTTAATATGAGAGAAAGTGGGTATAGTGATTCAAATGTAAAACTGGGTGGGCCAATCAGCATTAATGGACGATTAGTTTTTACGGTAATTTCAGATAAGCCCTATTATTTAAGAGGTAAAGTGAAAAATTTATATACAGGTCATTCGTGGGAAAATAAGGGATATAAGTTTTATGAGAAAAATAATCCTATGGTTAATAGTGAAGTAGGTGTAGCGAGTTTAAATAATGCAAAAGTTTATAAGGAATATAGAGGAGAAAACACAATAACTATAATTCCAGATAAATCTTTTAAAACAACTTCATATTTTACACCTAATGGAACTACAGAAATTATTAGTCCATATGAAAAATTATTTATGGATAATATACCCTTGTTTTTGACTAATAGTACCATAATTGATAGTTATGATGTGAAGTTTGTTTGTTACGGTAAAATGGATTCGTATTTGCAAGGAATTGAAAATGTAGAATCTAATGTTACTTTAAATGAAGAAAAATACTCACTTCCTTTAAGAAATTATGGAGATTCGGATGAAGTTTATTATAAGAAATTAGAAGAATTAGTGGATACGACTAATAATGAGTTATTACAAAAGTATAATAAATTTAAGTGGAACTATATAGATTATATGCAAGTGCCAGAAGATATGATAGATGAGAATGTGTATACCTTGGTTGAAGAGATTTTAAATGAGGCTGCTAAGAAAAATAGAAAAGAAAGTATGCAACTTACCAGTGAAGAAAAGGCACTTGCTATAATGGATTTTTTAAGAAAAAATTACAAGTACACAACAGATGTTAGAAATGATTCATATGAAGATTTTGTTTCTGATTTTGTATTAAATAAAAAAGAAGGTTACTGTACTTATTTTGCTAGTGCTACGGTGATAATGTGTAGAATAGCTGGAATACCTTCAAGATATGTTGAGGGGTTTAATATGAATAATGAAACTTCTGTTGATGGAGAGTATAAAATTACCAATAAGGATGCACATGCATGGGCTGAGGTGCTTGTAAATCCATATAAAGATCAGTGGGCGGTTGTAGATTCAGTTCCTGTGGAAGAAGATAATGATAATGAAATGGTATTACAGCCTCAAGAAGATACTAAAGTTATTAATGATTCTGATAATACAATAAAAGAACATGCCAATCCAATAAAAGAAGAAGAAGACTTTTCAGAATCTACAGAGTCAAGAGAAAAGGTAAACTTATTAGAAATAATAAGCATTGTTTTAGGGAGCATTATATTTATAGTATGTATAATAATTTTTTCTTATAGAAATAAAGTTTCTAGGATTATAAAATCTAATAGCTTAATACCATTATATTTATACATTATGTCTAGATTAGAGACTATAGGAATACGTAAAGAACATCACTTGGGAGATACAGAATTTGTGAATGGCATTAAGGAAACTGAATTGAAAATTAAGCTTTCTTATCTAGTCAATAGTGTCTATAAAGAATATTATGGAGATGAAAAAGTGAATTTTAAGGATTCTTCTCAGGTTTTATATAAAAAGGAATTTATAAAATATATAGAAAAGTATGTTAAGGAGAATGAAAATAAGAAAATAAACTATTATATGAGAAAATATTTTCAAATATCACAATAGAGGTGACAGAATGTTGAGATATAAATTAATATGTGTTGATATGGATGGAACACTATTAAATAGTAAAAAAGAAATAACCCAGAAATCTCTTGATGCTATAAAAAAAGCTCATGAGCTGGGAGTAAAACTTGTAATAGCTACTGGAAGAATTTTTGTTTCAGCTGGATACTATGGAGATTTAATTGGAGTGAAAGCACCAATTATAGCATCTAATGGAGCATATGTTAGGGAAAAAGATGGTGAAAAAGTAATTTTTGAAGAATATTTAAGTATGGAAGAGTGCATTAATATAGTTTCAATTTTGAAAGAATATAATATAGTCCCTCACTTCTATAGCTTTGATACTATATATACATCAAAAATTATTCACTCTTCTCTAGCTTATAAAAATGCTAATGCAAAATTACCACGGAGTAGGCAGGTTAAAATTGAAGTTATAGATGATTGGGAGAAGTTATTTCTTAAAAGACCAAAACTTATTAAGACTATGGCAGTGGATGATGATGGAGATAAAGTATTACAAGCAAAAGAGAGATTTTTGAGCTTGGATAAATTTGAAGTGGTGAGTTCTTTTAGTAAAAGTTTTGAAGTAATGCCAAGGGGAACATCAAAAGGTAATGCTGTTAAAAAAATATGTGAGTATTATGGTGTGCATCCTAGTGAAGTTATTGCTATAGGTGATAATGAAAATGATATATCTATGATAGAATATGCTGGACTTGGAATAGCTATGGGAAATTCAGAGGAAAAGGTAAAAGAGATTGCTAATTATATTACAGAAAGCAATGATCATGATGGGGTAGCTATGGCTATAGAAAAATTCATTTTAGATGATGGGATTAACTTTACAGAAAAATAGAATTGAAGTATCATATTTTATATGCGTTTAAGAATTTTAAATGATACGGAGGATGTTAAATTGAATTTAAATATAGTATTATTTCAACCAGAGATACCACAAAATACGGGTAATATTGGAAGGACATGCGTTCTTACAGATTGTAAATTACATTTAATAAAACCATTAGGATTTGATTTAGATGCTAAAGCGGTAAAAAGAGCGGGACTAGATTATTGGCCTCATTTACAGTTAGAGATTCATGAAAGCTATGAAGCTCTTAGAGAAAAGTATAAAGATGGTAATTTTTATTGTTGTACTACTAAAGGTGAAAAATATTATCATGAAGCTTCCTTTAAAGAAGGGGATTTCTTAATATTTGGAAGAGAATCAAGTGGATTACCAGATTATATAAGAGAAGAGAATAAAGAAAATTTAATAAAGGTTCCAATGGTAAATACAACAACAAGATCATTAAATTTATCTAATACTGTAGCAATTATTGCATATGAAGCATTAAGACAAATTGGTTTTAACAATATGAAATAAAAAATATGAAATAAAAAAAATGTAGAAGGGCCAAAATGGTCCTTCTATTTTTTGAAGCACACACATCTATATTTGTGAAAAAATAAAAAAATATGCAATATAAGTATTAAATTGTATTCTGTTTTAATAAAGTTTTAATAAAATTATAAGAAAATTTATATCATTATGAAAACTTATAGGTTCCATAGATATTTTAAATAAAAAAGTATTGAAAGTATATAGCTATTTTATTTAATATATAATATACTAATATCGTAATAAGAAATAAGATATTTTGGATGAGATTTTCGGGAGATAATCTTTAATTGGATAGCCGAAGAAGCAAGTATTTATTAGCCAAAATGAATATGAAACTTTCAGGCAAAAGGACCGAAAATTGACAGAACTCTGGAAAGCATTTAGCACCGAAGGAGTAATACTCTCAGGTTAATATACAGAGGCATAGGGCAACGAACGTATTATGTACGTTGTGTCCTATGCCTTTTTATGTGATTTTTTAGTATATGTAAAGGTATAAAAGTTATTGTTTTTGAAACACTAATTTATTGAAGGTTATTAAAAATACTGATAATAAAAAGTAACAAAGCAACTTTTGTGAGGGAGGAAAGATTATGGTTGAACCGCTATTTATAATAACAAATAATCCTATGGTTCAAGAAGAGTTTGAGTGTAAGTATGATGTAAAGTTTTACAATACATCAGCTTTGGATGTTTTGATAAGGGTGAGGGATCATATTCATAAGGGATATAGACTATTGACACATCCTTTGATGAGTAGTGTAAAACCTAATGAAACTCCATATAGAACAATATGTTTATCTAAGGATGCAATGAATCAAGTAGATTTGCAGTCTCTTGAAATAATTGAAGCATCTATAGCTACAACTCAAAAGTTTTTAAGAGATTTTAATACTCCAAATTGGAGTAAAAAAATATTATTAGATTTTCAATTAATTGATTCAGACTTAATATATCACGCCATTAATTAAGGAGGGGATTTTATGTCAGCAATATTTGACACAATTATAATCGGAGGGGGTCCAGCTGGACTATCAGCAGGATTATATGCATCAAGATCTAGAATGAAGACTTTAATCATTGAAAGAGCTAAATACGGTGGTCAGGCTACAACTACAGATGAACTTGAAAATTATCCAGGATCAATTGAAAATTGTACAGGTACAACACTTAGCCAAAGAATGAGAAAACAAGCAGAAGATTTTGGAACAGAATTTGTTAAGGATGAAGTAGTAGAGACTCAATTAGAAGGCGACATAAAGACTATAAAATGCAGAAAAGGTGAATACCAAGCTAAGACTGTAATAATTGCAACAGGAGCAACTCCAAGACTTGGTGGATTTAAAAATGAATTAGAATTTAGAGGAAAAGGAGTTTCATACTGTGCTACTTGCGATGCTGATTTCTTTACTGACTTAGATATCGCTGTTATTGGCGGCGGAGATTCAGCTATTACAGAAGCTCTTTATTTAGCTAAATTTGGTGAAACAGTTACAGTAATACATAGAAGAGATTCTTTAAGAGCTGCTAAATCATTACAAGAAAAAGCTTTTGCTAATCCAAAGATTAAATTTATATGGGATTCAGTAGTAGAAGCTGCTAATGGAGATGAAATTCTTGAAAACGTTACTGTGAAAAATATCAAAACTGGAGAAGTTAGTGAACTTCCAGTAAATGGATGTTTTGTATTCGTAGGATATTTACCTATAACAGAGTTATTCAAGGGAAAAATTGAAATGACTCAAAGAGGAGATATAATAACTGATGAGAATATGAAAACTAATGTCCCAGGTGTATTTGCAGCAGGAGATGTTAGAGACAAATCTTTAAGACAAGTTATTACAGCAGCAGCAGATGGAGCTATAGCTGCAACTCAAGCTGAGCATTACATAGAAAATATGTAATAATCCATCAAGAATATTTAGAAAATAAAAAATATAAATAAGTATACCAATAATTATTATATAAATAATATTTTGAAAGGATGGTAATTAGAATGGTAGAATTAAATAAAGAAAATTTTGAAACAGAAGTATTAAAGAGTGATAAGCCAGTATTCGTAGATTTTTGGGGAGATAAATGTGAAATTTGCATAGCTTTAATGCCAAGTGTACATGAATTAGAACCAAAATATGAAGATAAAATAAAATTTGCTAGTTTAAACATTGGTGGAGCAAGAAGAGTTGCTATAGGACAAAAAGTTTTAGGATTACCAACAATGAAATTATACAATGGTGGAGAATGTATCCAAACTATTACTCCAGATAAAATTTCTAACATTGATGATGTAGAAAACTTTATAAAAGCTTATTATGAAACTTTATAATTAGTTATTTTTTAGATGTGGCCAATATGGCCGCATCTATCAATAAATAAATTTGTTACCTATTATTTTAGGAGGTGAAGGTTTTGCGTCTAGAAATTGGAAAAATATTCATAAAAGATTTACAATTTGGACCAGAAACTAAAGTAGAAAATGGAGTTCTTTATGTAAATAAAGAGGAACTATTAAAGGAAGTATCTGGTGATGACAGAATTGCAAGTATCGATTTTGATATAGCAAGACCAGGAGAAGAAGTTAGAATAATACCAGTAAAGGATGTCGTTGAACCAAGAGTAAAGGTTGAAGGACCTGGTGGAATATTCCCTGGATTTGTTAGTAAGGTAGAACAAGTAGGCTCTGGAAGAACTCATGTATTAAAGGGAGCTGCTGTTGTTACAACAGGTAAAATTGTTGGTTTCCAAGAAGGTATAGTTGATATGTCAGGAGAAGGAGCTAAATACACACCATTCTCTAAGACTAATAACTTAGTAATTGTATGTGAACCAAAAGAAGGTGTGCTTCAACATGATCATGAAGATGCTGTAAGAACAATTGGTTTTAAAGCAGCTGCTTATCTTGGAAAAGCTGGTAAAGATGTTGAACCAGATGAAGTAAAAACTTATGAAACATTACCATTATTAAAACAAGTTGCACAATATCCAGAATTACCAAAGGTAGTTTATGTGTATATGCTACAAACTCAAGGTTTATTACATGATACTTATGTTTATGGAGTAGATGCTAAGAAGATAATTCCTACATTCTTATATCCAACAGAAGTATTTGATGGAGCAGTAGTAAGTGGTAACTGTGTATCAGCTTGTGACAAAAACCCATCATATGTTCATATGAATCATCCAATTATAGAAGATTTATATGAAAGACATGGAAAGGATTTCAACTTCCTTGGATGTATTATTACAAACGAAAATGTTTACCTTGCAGATAAAGAAAGATCATCTAATATGGTAGCAAAACTTGTAGAATACATAGGAGCTGATGCTGCTATTATATCAGAAGAAGGATTTGGTAACCCAGATGCTGACTTAGTTATGAACTGTAATAAAGTTTCAGCTAAAGGTGTTAAAACTGTTTTAGTAACAGATGAATATGCAGGTCAAGATGGTAGATCTCAATCACTAGCTGACTCAACTCCAAAGGGAGATGCTGTAGTTACTGCAGGAAATGCCAATGAAAAAGTAATTTTACCTCCAATGAAAAGAATAATTGGACACGTAGAAGCAGCTGATATCATAGCTGGTGGACACGTTGGAAGTTTAAGAGAAGATGGATCAATCGAAGCTGAAATCCAAGTTATAACTGGAGCTACTAGTGAAGTTGGATTTAACTATTTATCAGCTAAAGGATACTAATATAGAATTTTATTAAAATAGGAGATGAAGAAAAATGTTACAAAATAAAAAAGTTATTTGTATAGGAGATAGAGATGGTATTCCAGGACCAGCCCTAGAAGCATGTGTTAAATCAGCAGGTGGAGAAGTAGTATTTGCTTCTACAGAATGCTTTGTCTGAACAGCTGCAGGTGCAATGGATCTGGAGATCCAACAAAGAGTAAAAGATTTAACTGAAAAATTTGGAGCAGAAAACATGGTAGTAGTTATTGGTGGAGCTGAAGCTGAAGCTTCAGGATTATCTGCTGAAACAGTATCTGCAGGAGACCCAACATTTGCAGGTCCTCTAGCAGGAGTAGAACTTGGATTAAATGTTTTCCATATTGTAGAACCAGAAATGAAAGAAGAATGTGATGACGCAGTTTATGATGAACAATGCGGAATGATGGAAATGGTTCTTGATGTTGATGCTATCATCGAAGAAGTTAAGACTGTAAGAGATCAATTCTCTAAATATCTTTAATAATCAATCTAAATAACTAGAATATAAAAGTTTATATTAGAGGAATGTCCCGAGAAAGGGGGAAGTTGAATGTTAAAAGTAGTTCATTATATAAACCAATTCTATGCAGGAATTGGTGGTGAAGAAAAAGCAGACATCGTTCCTGAAGTACGTGAAGGTTTTGTAGGACCAGGAATGGCTTTAAATGGAGCTTTAAAGAAAGAAGATATTGAAATCGTAGCTACAGTAATTTGTGGTGACTCATATTTTGCTGAAAACACTAAGGAAGCTAAAGCTGTAATTATAGATATGGTGAAAAAATATAATCCAGATTTATTTATAGCTGGACCTGCATTTAACGCTGGAAGATATGGTGTTGCTTGTGGAGAAGTTTCTAAAACTGTAAGTGAAGAGTTAAATATTCCTGTTCTTTCAGGTATGTATATAGAAAATCCAGGTGCAGATATGTACAAAAAGGATTTATATATAGTATCTACTAAAAATAGTGCTGTAGGTATGAGAGATGCTGTTGCTAAAATGGCTAAACTTGCAGTAAAACTTGTTAGAGGAGAAGAAATAGGTACTCCTGCTGAAGAAAATTATCTAGTAAGAGGCATAAGAAAGAACTATTTTGCTGAAGAAAGAGGATCTAAGAGAGCTGTAGATATGCTTGTTAGAAAGTTAAAAGGCGAAGAATTTGTTACAGAATTTGAAATGCCAAACTTTGATAGAGTAGATCCAGTTGCTCCTATTAAAGATATAACTAAAGCTAAAATAGCTATAGTTACTTCTGGTGGTATAGTTCCAAAGGGCAATCCAGATCACATAGAGTCTTCATCTGCTTCTAAAATTGGTAAGTATGATATAGAAGGAATAATGGATTTAACAAGTGAAACTCATGAAACAGCACACGGTGGACATGACCCTGTATATGCTAATGAAGATCCAGATAGAGTTATTCCAGTAGATGTTTTAAGAACTTTTGAAAAAGAAGGTAAAATAGGTTCACTACACAGATATTACTATTCTACTGTTGGTAATGGTACAGCTGTTGCTTCAACTAAAAAGTATGGTGAATATGTGGCTAAAGAATTATTAGCTGACGGTGTAGATGCAGTTATATTAACCTCTACATGAGGAACTTGTACACGTTGCGGTGCAACGCTAGTTAAAGAAATAGAAAGAGCTGGAATTCCAGTAGTACATATGTGTACTATAACTCCAGTATCTCTAACTGTTGGAGCTAATAGAATAGTTCCTACAATAGCAATTCCTCACCCATTAGGAAACCCTGCTTTAACAAAGGTAGATGAGGTTGCTTTAAGAACAAAGTTAGTTGAAAAAGCATTAAAGGCTTTACAAACTGAAATTTCTGATCAAACAATATTTGAATAATAGGTTATATGTTAAGCAATTAGAGGCTTTGCCTCTAATTGTTTAATAATTAATTTGCACCATGTATTGTGAATAGAATTTGCTATTTAGAATAGATTGTGCAAATATGCACATGATTAAGGAGGTTGAAGTTAAATGAATTTTCCAGTTATAAAGAAAGCGTCATATGTATTAGTTAATACTCCAGATATGGTTATACATAATGGAACTACTCAAACTCTTGAGAGACAAACAAATCCAGATTCTGAGTATTTAAAAGCTTTAAAAGGAAGTTTAAGAGGTTTTGATGAAGTAGTCGCTTATGCGCCTAACCAAACTTATATAGGAAACTTGACTCCAGAGGAACTTGCTGAAATGCCAAGACCTTGGGTTGGCAACAATGTTGAAGGTGCTAAGAGATTTGGTAAATTCGGTGAAGTAATGCCACAAGATGAATTTTACGGATTGATGAAAATATCAGATGTTTTTGATTTAGTTATATTAGAATCAGAATTTGCAGAAAGTGTAAAAGGAAAGTTATCATCTCATCCATTATTAAAAGAAAAAGCTGAAAAGATTACAGGGGATGATTTTTCTAAGATTGAAGATTTAGTTAAAAATGCTGGGGCAGAAGGTTTATATGAAGGAGAAAAATTAGTTGGTTGTGTAAGAAGAGCTCATGAATTTGATCCTAACTTATCAGCTCACTATATGCTAGAAAATTTAGCTGTTAAAGCTTCAGGTGTACTTGCTGGTCTTCATTTAGTTGAAAACTTAGATGTTCCAGTAGATGAAATTGATTATGTTATAGAGTGTTCAGAAGAAGCAATTGGAGATATGAACCAAAGAGGCGGCGGAAATATGGCTAAGGCTGTAGGTGAAGTCGTTGGATTAACAGGTGCTACAGGAATAGACATGAGAGGATTCTGTGCTGGACCTACTCATTCATTAATTAATGCTGCATCTTTAGTTCAAAGTGGTATTCATAGAAATGTACTTGTAATTGCAGGTGGAGCTACAGCAAAACTTGGTATGAACGGAAGAGATCACATTAAAAAATCATTACCAATTCTAGAAGATTGTCTAGGTGGATTTGCTATATTAGTTTCTCAAAATGATGGTGTAAGCCCAGTATTGAGAACAGATATAATTGGAAGACATACTATTGGACATGGAGCTTCTCCACAAGCTGTTTTAGAAGCATTAGTTCTTGATCCATTAACTAAAGCAGGATTAAAAGTTCCTGATATAGATAAATATGCACCAGAAATGCAAACTCCTGAGATTACTGAACCTGCAGGAGCTGGAGATGTACCAACTCAAAACTATAAGATGATAGGTGCACTAGCAGTTAAAAAGGGTCAATTAGATAGAAAAGAATTACCAGCATTTATAGGAAAGCATGGATATCCTGGATTTGCTCCTACACAAGGTCATATTCCATCAGGAGTACCAATAGTTGGACATGGAATTGAACATATTAAATCTGGCATTCTAAACAATTTCATGATAGTAGGTAAAGGAAGTTTATTCTTAGGAAGAATGACAAACTTATTTGATGGAGTTTCTATAGTAGTTGAAAAGAATACAGGTAAGGTAGAAGATGGTTCATCAGTTAGCAAAGAAGAAGTAAAATCTATGGTTGCAGATGCTATGCAAGATTTTGCAAACTTCTTAATGAAATCTGAAAACTAATTAAATTAATCTTACAGTATTTTAGAAAAGGGGTGTAGAAATGAGTCAAGATGCAACTAAGGCAATGATAGCAGAAGTGTTTAATGACATTGCAGCTGGAATGAGAAGTGGACAATTCGGCAAGAAGGTAAGAATAGGGTTAACTATATTGGGTTCTGAGCATGGTGTAGAAGAAATGGTAAAGGCTGCAACACTTGCAAAGAATAAATATGGTGATTTTGATATAGTTTTAATAGGTTCTAAAGTTGAAGGAGACTTTGAAATAGTAGAAGTTGCTTCAGCAGAAGAAGGTCATAAGAAAATGGTTGAAATGCTTGAAAATGGTGAAATTGATGGATGTGTAACTCAACATTTTGATTTCCCTATAGGTGTATCAACAGTTGGTAGAGTAGTTGCTCCAGGTCTTGGAAAAGAAATGATTTTAGCAACTACTACAGGAACAACATCTACTGATAGAGTAGAAGGCATGGTTAAAAATGCAATTTCTGGTATAGCAGTAGCTAAAGCTTGTGGAATAGCTAAGCCAAAGGTTGGTATTCTTAACCTAGACGGAGCAAGACAAGTAGAAAGAATTTTAAAAGAAGTACAAGAGAATGGTTATGACATGTCCTTTAGTGATTCACTTAGAGCAGATGGTGGAGCCGTTATGAGAGGAAATGATTTACTAGCTGGAACACCAGATGTAATGGTGTGTGATTCTCTTACAGGAAATCTTCTAGTAAAGGTATTTTCATCTTTTACAACAGGCGGTAATTATGAAACTGTAGGTTCAGGCTATGGTCCAGGTATTGGAGCTGACTATGATAAAGTAGTTAATATAGTTTCAAGAGCATCTGGAGCTCCTCTTATAGCAGAAGCATTGAGATATTGTGCAACTTGCGTAAAAAATAATGTGTTAGGAATAGCTAAGGCGGAATATAAAGCAGCAGAAAAAGCTGGTATGACTGAAATTATAGCTAAGACTACTAAGAAAAAAGCATCAACAGAGTCAGAAGAAGTAGTAGCAATGCCACCAAAAAAAGTAGTAGAACATGCAATTCCAGGAATTGATATTTTAGAACTTGAAAATGCTTGTAAAGTACTTTGGAAGGCTGGAATTTATTCTGAAAGTGGAATGGGATGCACTGGACCGATAATATTAGTTGCAAGCGATGAAAGTGAAAAAGCAAAAGAAGTATTAAAAAAAGCTGAGTATATATAAATATTTATAAAAAGATGGCGTATGTAATTGCGTCATCTTTTTTATCTATATAGGGGTATATGAGAAATAAAAAAAACCATACTAACTTTAGAAGTAAAAATTAAGTTAGGAGGTTATAGAAAGTGAAAAATAAAAAGGTAATAGCTTTATTAACAACAATTATTATGACAACAACCATGCTGGTAGGGTGTGGTGGCAAAAATGAAGAAAACACCGGTGGAACAACTCCTGAGAATAATGGTACAAAAAAAGTATCTATAGGACTAGTTACTGATGAAGGTGGTATTAATGATAAATCCTTCAATCAAACCGCCAATGAAGGTGTAAATAGGGCAAGAAAAGATTTAGATATAACATATACATATGTAGAATCTCAAAAGAAAGAGGACTATGAACCTAATATGCAATCAGTTGTTGATAACGGTGCTGATTTAACCTTTGGTATAGGCTATCAATTAGCTGATGCAATTAAGGCGGTAGCAAAAAATAATCCTGATGTTAATTTTTGTTTAATTGATACTGCTGTTGAAGGAGATAATGTTAAGTCAATTACTTTTAAAGAAGAAGAAGGCTCATTTTTAATGGGAGTAATTGCAGGGCTTGTTACAAAGACAAACAAAGTTGGGTTTATAGGTGGAAAAGATACTGAAACCATACTTAAATTTGAATCAGGTTTTGCAGCAGGTGTTAAACAAGTCAATCCTGAAGCTGCAGCAGGACTTATCAGTAGTGATGGAAAAACAGCAGGTAGTACTGTTAAATATGCAGATTCCTTTGCAGATACCAATAAAGGATATGAACTTGCAAAATCACTATATGAATCTGGATGTGATGTAATTTATCATGCAGCAGGTGGAGTGGGTATTGGTATGTTCCAAGCAGCAAAAGAGGTTAAAGATGGTGGTAAGGAAGTTTGGGCTATCGGTGTTGACATGGATCAATCTAAATCACTTCCTGATTATGCAGATGTAATATTATCATCAATGATGAAAAGAGTTGATAATGCTACATATGATGTGGTTAAAGAGATGGTAGAAGGAAAATTTAAGGCTGGTTCTGTTGTGCTAGGAATTGCAGATGGTGGTGTAGGAATGTCAGATACAACATCTCAGAATACTCCTGCAGATGTAATTGAAAAAGCTCATCAATATGAAAGTCAAATAAAAGAAGGAAAAATTGTAGTCCCATATGATAGGCAAGGCGTATTAGATTTTGTAGTGAAATAAAAAGTTGCAACTTATAGAAATCACTACAAATTCATATATAGTCTAAAAAATAACCCTATATAATCAATTTCGATTATATAGGGTTATTTAATGTAACTTATATATATTAAGAATATGAATAAGTATATCACACAGAATAGTCGAAAAATAAAAATAATAACAATAATAGGTCAATAAACATTGTTTTTTGTCTATTGATGTGGTATATTCAGATGGAGATAAAAAAGTATAAATTGTACAGCATATATGTTCTTTTTATGCTTGAAAAACAAAAATAAAAGATAATAAGAAAAGAATATTCGGGGGGAATACGAATGAAGATGAAAAAAACAGTTGCACTTATAGCAACAATGGCAATGTCTGCTAGTCTTTTAGTTGGATGTGCAGATAAAGGAAATGACGCAGCAGGTGCGGGAAGTTCTGAAGGAAAATCAGCTGTATCAGTTGGATTAGTAACTGATGAAGGTGGAATAAATGATAAATCATTTAACCAAACTGCCAATGTTGGTGTAGAAAAGGCTGTAAAAGAACTTGGTATAGAATATAAATATGTTGAGTCTCAAAAGAAAGAAGATTATCAACCAAACATACAAAGCTTAATAGACAATGGTTCTGAGCTTACATTTGCTATAGGATATCAACTTGCAGATGCTGTTGAAGCTGCTGCTAAAGATAATCCTGACAGCAAGTTCTGTCTTGTAGACTCTGTTGTAGACGCTTCAAATGTTGAATCTATAACATTTAAAGAAGAAGAAGGTTCATTCTTAATGGGTGTTATAGCTGGTCTTACAACTAAGACAAATAAAGTTGGATTTATAGGTGGAAAAGATCAAGATACAATAGTAAAATTTGAAGCAGGATTTGCAGCAGGAGTTGCAGCTGTTAACCCAGAAGCTGCTAAAGGATTAATGAGTTCTGATGGAACTTCAGCTGGATCTACAGTTAAATATGCTGATTCATTCTCAGATACAAACAAAGGATACGAACTTGCTAAATCTTTATATGAAGCAGATTGCGATATAATCTACCATGCAGCAGGTGGAGTTGGAATAGGAATGTTCCAAGCAACTAAAGAATTAAGAGATGCAGGAAAAGAAGTTTGGGCTATCGGAGTTGATATGGACCAAGCAGTTTCTCTTCCAGAATTTGCTGATGTAATATTATCATCAATGATGAAAAGAGTAGATAACGCTACTTTTGATACAGCTAAGGCTATAACTGAAGGTAAATTTGATGCAGGACATAAAGTTCTTGGAATAGCAGAAGGTGGAGTTGGAATGTCAGAGTCAACTTCAAAAAATACTGCAGCAGATGTTATAGAAAAAGCTAAAGAATTCGAAGAAAAAATTAAAAATGCTGAATTTGAAGTTCCTGCAACTAGAGAAGGCGCAGCAAATTTTAAATTAAATTAAGTTATAATTAAATATTCATATAATTCACAAAAGCTAGATAAATTATCTAGCTTTTTTTTATGCAAAGGTGTACAATTAACATGAATGTTTATTATTTTTAATTTTTAGGGGGAATAAAAATGAAAATGAAAAGAATAGTTGCGCTTATGGCAACAGTGGCAATGTCTGCAACTCTTTTAGTTGGGTGTAAGAGTGGGGAAAGCAGCAGTTCAGAAAAACCTAGTGAAGGAGACAAAAAACCTGCAACAGAATCAACTGTTTCAGTAGGCTTAGTTACAGATGAAGGTGGAATTAATGACAAATCCTTCAACCAAACTGCTAATGAAGGTGTTAAAAAAGCAGAAAAAGAATTTGGAATAAAGTATAAATATGTCGAGTCTCAAAAAAAGGAAGATTATGAACCTAATATTGAAAGCTTAATTGCTGATGGAGCCCAATTAACTTATGCTATAGGATTCCAATTAGCTGATGCTGTTACAGCTGCAGCTAAAAATAATCCTGAGACTAAATTCTGTTTAATTGACTCAGTAGTTGAAGCGCCAAATGTACAATCAGTTACATTTAAAGAAGAAGAAGGATCTTTCTTAATGGGTGTTATAGCTGGACTTACTACTAAAACTAATAAAGTAGGTTTTATTGGTGGAAAAGATATGGAAACAATCGTTAAGTTTGAAGCAGGTTTCGCAGCAGGAGTTAATGCAGTTAACCCAGAAGCTGCTAAAGGTTTAATTAGTTCTGATGGAACAGCTCCTGGTTCAACAGTTAAATATGCTGATTCATTCTCAGATACTAATAAGGGATATGAATTAGGTAAATCTTTATATGATGCTGGTTGTGACGTAGTATACCATGCAGCTGGTGGTGTAGGAGTTGGATTATTCCAAGTAACACAAGAACTAAGAAAATCAGGTGAAGATGTATGGGCTATTGGTGTTGATAAGGACCAAGCAAAGGAACTTGAAGACTTTGCAGACGTAATCTTATCTTCAATGATGAAGAGAGTAGATATTGCAACTTATGAAGCAGCTCAGGCTATGGTAAAAGGTGAGTTTAAGGCAGAAGTTAAATCTTTAGGCATTGCTGAAGGTGGAGTAGGAATGGCTGAATCTACATCAACAAATACAAAACCAGAAGTTATTAAAAAAGCTGAAGATTATCAAAATCAGATAAAAGAAGGAAAAATTAAAGTTCCTGGAACAAGAGAAGAAGTTATAGAATTTGTTAAAAAATAAAGTTTTGGTTTAGATTATAAAAAGCTAGATTTTATATCTAGCTTTTTGCATCTAAAAACATGAAATGTGATGTACAAAATTTGGTGTAAAAATATGGTGTTTTTATAAGGTGATTTATATTTTTAAAACATTGATGGGTATATATAATGAGGGAATGAGGGAGAATAGAGTAGAATTTTCAAGGCAAAAAAGTCCTCCGTTTGCATATATTGATAAATTGTTTGAAAAATAAAAAAAATCTCCAATAAAATCGTTTTGTGGTATAATAAAAAAGGTATTATGTAAAATATATAGTAGCACTTTGATTTAAAATGTGAATTATATTATATATATTATATTTTATAAATGTAGGTATTATTTTAAGGAGGAAGGGAAATGAAAAAAGTAATTGAAATGAAGGGCGTAACTAAAGTTTTCCCTGGAACCATAGCCAACGATAATGTGGATTTTGATTTACAAGAAGGCGAAACACACGTTTTATTAGGTGAAAATGGTGCAGGTAAGACGACCCTAATGAATATACTTTATGGTCTTTATCAACAAGAAAAAGGTGACATATACGTTGATGGCAATTTAGTGAAGATCAACAACCCTAATGATGCCATAAAGCTTGGAATAGGCATGGTTCACCAACACTTTATGTTAGTTCATAATTTTACAGTAGCAGAAAATATAGTGCTAGGATCAGAACCTAAAAAAGGTTTAGTAATGGATAAGAAAAAAGCAGTTGAAGATGTAAAAGCTTTAGCTGATAAATATGGTTTTGCTATAGATCCAAATGCTAAAATTGAGGATATTTCTGTAGGCCAGCAGCAAAAGGTTGAAATATTAAAAGCTTTATTTAGAGGAGCTAGAATATTAATACTTGATGAACCTACCGCTGTTTTAACTCCTCAAGAAATAGATGAGCTTGGAAAGATACTAGATAACTTGAAAAAAGAAGGTAAATCGGTTATTTTAATTACTCATAAATTAAAAGAGGTTATGAGTATGAGTGATAGAGTAACTATTATTAGAAGAGGCAAAGTTACTGGAAACGTTAAAACTACAGAAACTAATATTAATCATTTAGCTGAACTTATGGTAGGAAGAAAAGTAAATCTAGTTGTAGATAAAGAAGACGCTAAGGTTGGAAAAGAAATATTAAGAGTTGATAATTTATCTGCTGATGACCAAAGAGGCTTGCCAGCTGTTAAGGATGTTTCATTTACAGTTCACTCAGGTGAAATATTTGGAATTGCTGGAGTTGATGGAAATGGTCAAACAGAACTTTTAGAGGTAATAACCGGATTAAGAAAACCTCACAATGGAAGTATTGTGATGAATGAAAAGGATTTATACGGGAAAACTCCAAGACAAATTATTGATGCAGGAGTTGGACATATACCTGAAGATAGACATAAAAGAGGTCTTGTACTTAAGTACTCTTTAGTAGAAAACTCTATCTTAGGTATTCATAGAAATCCTGAATTTAATAAAGGCATTTGTCTAAACTATAAAGCAATAAGACAACATGCAGATAAACTGATTGAAGAATTTGACGTAAGAACACCAAATGCAGATGTTTTTGCTTCGGCTCTTTCAGGGGGAAATCAACAAAAACTTATTGCGGCTAGGGAAATAGCGAAAGATCCAGAGTTACTAATTGCTGCTCAACCAACAAGAGGTATCGACGTTGGAGCTATCGAATATATCCATAGCAGATTAGTTCAGGAAAGAGATAAAGGAAAAGCGGTACTTTTAGTATCACTAGAATTAGATGAAATTCTTGCTCTATCTGATAGGATTGCAGTTATGTATGATGGTAAAATTGTAGATATATTAGATAGAAAAGATGCAGACGAGCAGAAACTTGGTATATTAATGGCTGGTGGAAGCTTAGATAATAGGGAGGAAGCAAATTAACATGAATAGTAAAGTTAAAAATACAATGAAGTCAATCCTCTTTCCTATAGTAGCAGTTATACTTTCTTTATTTATATCAGTATTTTTTGTTATGTGGGCAAAGGGATATTCAATAACACATTATTTTACAGCTTTAGGTGACTTGCTTTCCGTTGTTTGGAAAGGTAGCTTTGGTACTCCAAGAAATGCTTTAGCAACTTTGGCAGAAGTAACACCACTTATATTCACTGGTGTTGCCAGTGCAGTTGCTTTTAGATGTGGACTATTTAACATAGGTGTTGGTGGTCAATTTGTTCTAGGAATGCTTGCAGCAGCAGCAGTGGGAATAATTCCTGGATTAAGCCCAATAATTCACATTCCACTTATTATTATATCTGGTATAGTAGCTGGTGGAATTTGGGGTGCAATACCTGGATATTTAAAGGCTAAATTTGGAACAAGTGAAGTTATTAACACAATAATGATGAACTATATTTCTATAGCAATTGCTAACTACTTTATTTTAAGAACTTCTTTTGGAGTTGCTGGAAAATCTGCCAGCCCTACAATTCAAGATAGCGCAATGCTTACTAGATTTGTTCAGGGAAGTGCAGCAAATACAGGAATATTCATAGCAGTTGTTACAGCTTTACTAATGGGATTCTTGCTTTGGAAAACAAAGACAGGATATGAAATGAGAGCAGTTGGAATAAATCCGTATGCAGCTGAATATGGTGGAGTTAATATTTCTCAAAAGGCTATTTTGGCAATGCTTATCTCTGGAGCTATAGCAGGTCTTGGTGGAGCTGTTCACGTTGCTGGAGTTAAACATTTAGTTCAAGACTTTTTAGTAGTGCCTACTTATGGATTTGATGGTATTGCTGTTGCGCTTCTTGCAAAGAAGAATCCAGTTGCATGTATAGGTACAGCTGTTTTATTTGGAGCTCTTAATAGTAGTTCAAGAACACTTCAAATTAATGGAATACCAAAGGAAATTGTATTCCTTATTCAAGCTGTAATTATTATATTTGTAGCATCAGATTATATACTTACTTACTTTGAGAATAAGAAGAAAAAGGGGGAGATAATGAATGGCTAATGTATTTTTCGCTAGTATTATTTCACTTATAACAGCAACATTAAGAATAGCCACACCGCTTATCTTCACAGCGCTTGGTGGAACTTTTTCTGAGCGTTCAGGAGTTGTTAATATAGGACTTGAAGGTATGATGACTATAGGTGCATTTTTCGCGGTTTATGGAACTCATATAACTGGCAGTCCTGTAATTGGAATGTTGTTTGCAATTGTTGCTGGTGGACTTTTAGCTTTAGTTCATGCATTCTTAAGCATAAATTTAAAATCTGACCAAGTTATATCAGGTACAGCTATTAATCTATTTGCCACAGCTTTAGCAAGTTTCTTAATATATACATTGTTTAACACTGGAGGTCAAACTGATTTAGTTAAGACTTTACCTTTTAATGTACCAGAATCAATAAAGAGTATTCCTTATTTAGGAGACTTTTTAGGAGGACTTAACTGGTTTGTAATAATTGCAATAGTTCTTGTATTTGTATGCCACTTTGTATTATATAAAACTTCTCTTGGACTTAGAATCAGAGCTGTAGGAGAACATCCAAAAGCTGCAGATACTCTAGGAATTAACGTTTATAAGATTAGATATGGTTGTGTTATTTTATCAGGTATGTTAGCAGGTCTTGGTGGAGCTGCATTATCAATAGGAATAACACCTATATATAGAGAAGGAATGGTTTCAGGTAGAGGATTTATAGCACTAGCTGCTGTTATCTTTGGTAACTGGACACCGATTGGATCTTTTGGAGCATGTTTATTGTTTGCATTTGGTCAATCATTTGAAATCTTAGCACAAGGATTTGGTTGGTCTTTACCATCTGAAGTATTTACTATGATTCCATATCTTCTAACAATGTTAGCCTTGGCTGGATTTGTTGGTAAAACAAGTGCACCGGCTGCATCAGGAGAACCATATGAAACTAATGGTAGGTAATTTTTAAGTATAGTTTTTATTTCAAGTATATTAGACGCTCTTTTTTAAAGAGCGTCTTTTGTGTTTTAAAAGGCCTGGTAATAAAATGGGAAGATAGAATGTGTATGTTATATATTTTCAAAATAATATTAAATCATCCTTATATTACAAAAATACTTCATATATGTTATTATAAAAGAATGAAGTATGGTTGAGGTGATGAAATATGAATTTAGGTTTTGAATTAAAATTATCTCAAGAACAAAAATTAGTTATGACGATGCAAATGCAGCAGTCTATTAAGATATTGCAAATGTCATCCTATGAATTAAATGAATATATTGAAAAGGAACTGGAAGAGAATATTGTATTAGATAAAGATGATTCATTTGATAGAGATATAATAAAGTATAAAGAAATAATTAAAAATTTAGGAGAAAACAACTATAGTGATAATTATTTCCCAAGCAATGAAAAAGATGATGTTTCTCCTTTTAATTTAATAAGTGAAAAGAAAACTTTAAAAGATTATTTAAAAGAACAAGTTACTTATTCCAGTATTAAAAAGAATGATCAACTCATATGTAAGTATATAATAGATAATTTAGATGACAGGGGTTATTTGGAAGAAAACATAATAGAAGAATTAATATTGGATTTGCAAATTGATAGAGAGAAAGCTGAAAGTTGTTTGAAATTTGTGCAAAGTTTAGACCCCATAGGAATAGGATGTAGAACATTAAGTGAATGTCTGAATATCCAATTAAGCAAAAAAGGATATAATGATACTATCCTTAAAGAATTAATTGATAAATATTTAATTGAATTGTCACAGGGTAAATATAGATTGTTGAGTGAAAAACTAAAGATAAGTATTAAACAAGTACAAGAATATGAAGATTTGATTAAAACGTTAGAACCAAAACCGTCTAGAGGTTATTTTACAGGGGAAGCTATAGGATATATTTTTCCTGATGTGTACATAAAAAAAATTGATGAAGATTTTGTTGTGATAACAAATGAGAATTTATTTCCGAACCTTAAAGTAAATGGTATTTATAAAGATGTTATAAATCAAAGCAATGATAAGGAAGCTATAAAATATGTAAAGGAAAAAATAGAAAGTGCTTTGTATTTGGTAAAAAGTATTGAAAGCAGAAAGAATACTATCTGTAGAGTTGTAGAAGAGATTATAAAATATCAAAAGGAATATTTTGAAGGAAAAGAAAAGAATTTAAAACCAATGACTATAAAAAATATTGCAAATAGTATGGAAATGCATGAATCTACAATTAGTCGAGCTGTGAAAGACAAGTATGTTGTTATGCATACAGGAGAAATTAAAAAAATCAAAGATTTTTTTGCAAACTATGTAAACGTTTCTAACAATGAAATTTCAGCTGAATATGTAAAAACAATCATCAAGGATACAATAGATAAAGAGAATAAATTAAAGCCTTTATCTGATGAAAAGATATGCAATATACTATCTGAAAAAGGAATTGAGATTTCTAGAAGAACTATTGCAAAGTATCGAGATGAAATGAATATTAAGTCTTCAGCTCAAAGAAAAAGAGTAGTATAAATATTAATTCATAGGTAATAGTATTTACAGGAATAAATATTCCTTTAAATACTATTATTTTATTTTCGTAATATATTTTAATAAAAGGTTCTGTTGGACTTATATACTACATAGCTTAATAAAATATATAAAAATAATAAATGTGCAAAAAAACACTTCACAAATGATAAAGTTTGTAATACAATATAAGTGGGATGAAAAACAACCACAGGGACGATAAGTGTCCTAGTGATATAGTAGGTGTAAATATGAAGGAATTAATTGAATTACAAAAACAATTGGTCCCAGATTTGTATGAAGTATTAAATACTAGATATTCGCTTTTGAAAATAATAAAATTTAGAGAACCAATTGGAAGAAGATCTCTTTCCAATGTTAGTGGTTTAAGCGAGAGGGTAGTAAGAGGAGAAACAAATTTTCTAAAAACTCAGGGCTTAATTGATATTCAATCTTCAGGTATGTATATAACACCTGATGGAGAAAAAGTATTTCAGGGACTTAAGTTTCTATTTAGTGATGCTGATGAATCAAACTACTTGGAAGATGAAATAAAAAGTAAACTAGGGTTAAAAGATGTAATTATAGTTAATGGTGACTGTAGTGAAAATGGAAGTTTATTTTCAGAGGTAGGTAAGGCAGCAGCAAATTACATTAAAGGAATTTTAAAGGATAATATTACTATCTCCTTAACTGGTGGAAGAACGATTAAAGAGGTTGTAAACAATTTTCAATTGTCATCTCATTATGAAAACATTAAAGTTTTACCTGGAAGAGGTGGAATGGGAAAAGAAACTGAGCTTCAATCTAACACACTAGTGGAAGTGCTAGCTAATAAACTTAGTGCTACCTATGAATTACTTCATATTCCAGACAACTTAAGTAAGAATTTATTTGATGTTCTATTAAATGATAGTGAAATAAAAAGTATATTTAAAAGCATAGAAGATTCAGATATTCTTATACATGGTATAGGACTGGCACAGGAAATGTGTACTAAGAGAAATTTATCCAATGAGGTTAAAGAGGAAATTATAGCAAGAGGAGCTATAGGTGAAGCGTATGGTCACTTCTTTGATAAGGAAGGGAAAATAGTATACTCCATGCCTTCAATTGGAATACATGAGAAAAATATTTCTGCAATTCCTGATATGGTAGCAGTTGCCGTAGGAGTTGAGAAGGCTATGGCTATAATAGCAATAGAAAAAGGAAGAATTAATTCTACATTAATTACCGATGAAGCTACGGCTCAAGAGGTAGTAAGATTAATTAATATAAGTTAATTACTTAATTGGTATAAATCAATTAAGTTTACATAACTAAAATTATAACGTATTTTAGGAGGTATTTTGTAATGGTTAAAGTTGGTATTAATGGATTTGGAAGAATAGGAAGAAATGTTTTTAAAAGCATATTAAACAATTATAGTGAGGAAATTGAAATAGTAGCAATAAATGATTTAACAGACCCTGCTACTCTTGCACATTTGTTAAAATATGATTCTTTATATGGAAAGTTTAATGGAACTGTAGAAGCAACAGAAAATTCTATAATAGTTAACGGTAAAGAGATAAGAATTTTTGCAGAAAGAGATCCAAAGAATATACCTTGGGGACTTCAAGGAGCTGCAATAGTAATAGAGTCAACTGGATTCTTTACAGATGGAACAAAAGCAAAAGCTCATATTGAAGCAGGAGCTAAAAAGGTATTAATATCTGCTCCAGCAAAGAATGAGGATATTACAATAGTAATGGGTGTTAATGAAGAAAAATATGATAGTGCAAAACATGACATAATTTCTAATGCATCTTGTACAACAAACTGTTTAGCACCGTTTGCTAAAATTTTAGATGAAAAATTTGGTATAGAAAGCGGATTAATGACTACAATTCACTCATATACAAATGACCAAAAAATACTTGATGCACCTCATAAAGATTTAAGAAGAGCTAGAGCTGGTGCAGAATCAATGATTCCAACAACTACAGGAGCAGCAAAAGCAGTTGCTTTAGTTTTACCTCAATTAAAAGGAAAATTAAACGGACTTGCAGTTAGAGTACCTACTCCTACAGTTTCAATGACTGATTTAGTTTGTGAGGTTAGTAAGTCAGTAACAGCTGAAGAAGTTAATGCAGCATTAAAAGAAGCAGCTGAAGGATCTTTAAAAGGAATATTAGGATTCTGTGAAGAGCCATTAGTTTCAATGGACTTTAGAGGAGATGAAAGATCTTCTATAGTTGATGGATTATCAACTATGGTAATGGGTGATAAACTTGTTAAAGTTGTTTCTTGGTATGATAACGAGTGGGGTTACTCAAATAGATTAGCAGACTTAACAAAATATGTTGCTGATAGATTATAATATTTAACCTATATTAAGTTATTGTCAATGTAATAAAAATCTAGTTCAGCATTAAGCCATGAACTAGATTTTTATTGTATAGGAAACTTTTATTGAAGTTAGGTGCAATTATAATGTACAATATGAATGTAGTATAGGTTGTCTATATGTAGAAGATGAAGCCGAAAGTGAGGAGAGATTTTATGTCTTATAATAAAAAATCAATAGAAGATATTGAAGTAAAAGGTAAGAAGGTCTTAGTTAGATGTGATTTTAACGTTCCTATAGTAGATGGAAAGATAACTGATGAAAATAGACTTTTAGGAGCTATTCCAACTATTGAATATTTGACTAATCACGGAGCTAAGGTTATTTTATGCTCTCATTTAGGTAAACCTAAGGGAGAACCAAAACCAGAATTGTCATTAGCACCTGTAGCAGCTAGATTAAGTGAGCTATTAGCTAAAACTGTTGTTTTTGCAAACGATGAGAATGTAGTTGGAGAAAGAGCGAAGGCAGCAATAGATGTAATGAAAGAGGGAGACATTGTTCTACTTCAAAATACAAGATATAGAAAAGAAGAAACTAAGAACGAAGAAAACTTTTCTAGAGAATTAGCATCTTTATGTGATATATTCGTAAATGATGCCTTTGGAACAGCTCACAGAGCTCATTGTTCAACTGTAGGGGTTACAAATTATGTTGATGTAGCAGTTTGTGGATACCTTATAGAAAAGGAACTAAAGTTCTTAGGAAATGCTATTGATAATGCTGAAAAGCCATTTACAGCTATTCTTGGAGGTTCTAAGGTTTCAGATAAAATCAATGTAATAAATGCATTACTTGAAAAAGTAGATAATTTAATAATTGGTGGAGCTATGGCTTATACATTCTTAAAAGCTAATGGTTTTGAAATTGGCAATTCAAGAGTGGAAGAAGATAGAATTGATTATGCAAAAGAAATGATGGATAAGGCAAAAGAAAAAGGTGTAAAACTATATTTGCCAGTTGATCATGTAGTTGCTAGTGAGTTCTCAAAAGATGCTACTCCAGTTTATACAGAAGATGAGAATATTGAGTCCGGATATATGGCACTTGATATAGGAACAAAGACTAGAGAATTATATTCAAATATAATTTTACAATCAAAAACAGTGGTTTGGAATGGACCTATGGGAGTTTTTGAGTTTGAAAATTTCAGCAACGGAACAATAGCTGTTGGAAAAGCTATGGCTCAGTGTGACGGTGTTACTGTCATTGGTGGTGGAGATAGCGCAGCTGCGGTTAATATATTTGGACTTGGTGATAAAATGACTCACATCTCAACAGGTGGAGGAGCTTCACTAGAATTTTTAGAAGGTAAATTACTACCAGGTATAGTTGCATTAAATGATAAGTAGTCTTATATATTTAATTTGAAAAGATATAGGGGAAAATAACATATAAATTATATCAAATTAATTGTGGAGGTAATTATGAGAAGATCAATAATTGCGGGAAACTGGAAAATGAATAATACTATAGAAGGAGCTGTTAGTTTAGTTAAGGAATTGAAAGATAAAGTTGCAACAGCTAAGTGTGATGTTGTAATTTGCCCAACATTTTTAAGCTTACCAGCAGTAGTTAAAGAGTGTGAAGGAACTAATATAATGGTTGGAGCCCAAAATATGCACTTTGAAGATAAGGGAGCGTATACAGGTGAGGTTTCTCCTAAAATGTTAAAGGAATTAGGAGTAAAGTTTGTAATAATTGGACATAGTGAAAGAAGACAGTATTTTAATGAAACTGATGAAACAGTAAATAAAAAATTAAGAGCTGCATTTAACCACAAAATCACACCAATTCTATGTGTTGGAGAGACATTAGAAGAAAGAGATCTTGGAATAACAGAAGAGGTTCTTGGATCTCAAATTAAGCAAGATTTAATTAATATTAGTGAAGAAGAAGTGAAAAATATGGTAGTAGCCTATGAACCTATATGGGCTATTGGCACAGGAAAAACTGCTACAGCAGAAGATGCCAATGATACTATTGGATATATTAGAAGTGTTATAGAAAAGTTATATGGAAAAGAAGTCGCAGAAGCGGTAAGAATTCAATATGGTGGCTCTGTTAAACCATCAACAATAAAAGAACAAATGGCAATGGAACATATTGATGGAGGATTAATTGGTGGAGCTAGTTTAAAAGCTGAAGATTTTTCTGCCATAGTAAATTACTAGAAAAGATTGGAGTAATGGAATGAGTAAAAAGCCAGTGATGTTAATGATATTAGATGGTTTTGGTATAAGTGATAATTTAGATGGAAATGCAGTTAAATTAGCAAAGAAACCTAATTATGATAACCTTATATCTAAATATCCTCATACTGTTCTTTCAGCTTGTGGGTTAGATGTGGGGTTGCCAGAAGGACAGATGGGAAATTCTGAAGTTGGTCATCTTAATATCGGTGCAGGTAGAATAGTATATCAGGAATTAACAAGAATTACCAAGGAAATAGAAGAAGGCAATTTTTATAAAAATGAAGCTTTAAATTTTGCAATAGACGAAGCTAAGAAAAATAATTCAGCTATTCATTTAATGGGATTGCTATCCGATGGTGGAGTTCATTCTCATATAAAACATCTTAAAGCGTTAATAACTTTATGTAAAAATAAAGGACTTGAAAAAGTATATATACATTGCTTCTTAGATGGTAGAGATGTAGCACCAGGTTCAGCAAAGCACTATATTAATGATTTAGAAGATTTTATGGCTGAAGAAGGTGTAGGACAAATTGCTACTCTTTCAGGTAGATATTATGCTATGGATAGAGATAATAGATGGGAGAGAGTAGAGCTTGCATATAATGCTATAGCAAAAGGTGAAGGTAATACTTATCTTTCAGCTACAGAAGCTATAGATGAAGCATATCATGATAATAAAACTGATGAGTTTGTTATTCCGTCAGTAATTATAAAGGACGGTAAGCCTGTTGCTAAAATTAATAATAGAGACTCTGTTATATTCTTTAACTTTAGACCAGATAGAGCTAGAGAAATTACAAGAGCTTTAATTGATAAAGAGTTTAGTGGATTTGACAGAAAACCTTTAAACTTGACATATGTATGCATGACTCAGTATGATAAAACTATTGAAAATGTTCTTATAGCATATAAACCAGAACATCATGCTAATACTCTTGGAGAGTATGTTAGTTCAAAAGGATTAAATCAACTTAGAATTGCTGAGACTGAAAAGTATGCACATGTAACATTCTTCTTTAATGGAGGAGTTGAAAAAGCAAATGAAGGTGAAGATAGAGTATTAATACCATCACCTAAAGTTGCTACTTATGATTTAAAACCAGAGATGAGTGCATATGAAGTTACTGAAGCTGTTTTAGAAAAGTTAGAAGAAGATAAATATGATATGATAATATTAAACTATGCAAATCCAGATATGGTAGGACATACAGGAGTAATGGATGCAGCAGTAAAGGCCATTGAAACTGTAGATCAATGCTTAGGAAAAGTTGTAGATAAGGTTCTTTCAAAAGATGGAACAGTATTTATTACAGCTGACCATGGAAACGCAGAAAATATGATTGATTTTTCTACAGGTAAGCCTATGACAGCGCATACTACTAATATTGTGCCATTTTTATATGTATCTAATCATTCCACAGATCTTAGAGATGGTGGAAGGTTAGCAGATATAGCACCAACCATGCTAAATGAAATGAAGCTAGAGATTCCTAGTGAAATGAATGGTACATCATTAATATAATTAAAAATGATTTGGAATTTAATATACTATACTTAAAAGTAAAGTACTGTATATTTTAATCAATACTTAGGATTTAGGAGGAGAAAATTATGAAACAATTTGTTGAAATCATTGACGTTTATGCAAGACAAATACTTGATTCAAGAGCATTCCCTACAGTAGAGGTAGAGGTAGTACTAGAAGATGGAACAGTTGGTGTAGCTGCAGTACCATCAGGTGCTTCTACAGGACAATTTGAAGCAGTTGAATTAAGAGACGGAGATAAAGCTCTTTATAATGGAAAAGGTGTTTTAAACGCTGTAGATAATGTAAATAATATAATAGCTGAAGAAATTATAGGAATGAACATATTTGATCAAGTTGCTATAGATAAAGCAATGATAGAATTAGATGGAACTCACAATAAAGGAAAATTAGGTGCTAATGCAACTTTAGGAGTTTCTCTTGCTTGTGCAAGAGCTGCTGCTAGCTATCTTGGATTAGGATTATATCAATACCTTGGAGGAGTTAATGCTAAGGTTCTACCAGTTCCTATGATGAACATATTAAATGGTGGAAAACATGCTGATAATAACGTAGACTTACAAGAGTTTATGGTTATGCCAGCTGGAGCAACTTCTTTTAGTGAAGCATTAAGAATGGGTGCTGAAGTTTATCATGCATTAAAATCAATTCTTAAAGCTAAAGGACTTGGTACAGGTGTTGGTGATGAAGGTGGATTTGCTCCAGACTTAGCTTCAAATGAAGAAGCAATAAAAGTTATAATAGAAGCTATAGAAAAAGCTGGATATGTTCCAGGAAAAGATGCATTTATAGCTCTTGACCCTGCTTCATCAGAATTCTACGAAGATGGAAAATATAATTTAGCTGGAGAAGGAAGAATATTAACTCCTGAGCAAATGGCTGATTACTATGTAGAATTATGTGAAAAATATCCAATCATCTCTATAGAAGATGGTATGGCTGAAGAAGATTGGGAAGGCTGGAAATACTTAACTGATAAAATTGGTGATAGAGTACAATTAGTAGGAGATGACTTATTTGTTACTAATACTTCTAGACTTGAAAGAGGAATTGCTAGCAAGACTGCAAACTCAATTCTTATTAAATTAAATCAAATAGGAACATTAACAGAAACTTTAAATGCTATAGAAATGGCTTCAAGAGCTGGATATACTGCTGTAGTTTCTCATAGATCAGGAGAAACAGAAGATACTACAATTGCAGATTTAGTTGTAGCTACTAATGCAGGACAAATAAAAACTGGAGCTCCAGCAAGAAGTGAAAGAGTTGCTAAGTACAATCAATTATTAAGAATTGAAGAAGAACTAGGCGATATGGCTGAATTTAGAGGATTAAAATCTTTCTATAACATAAATAGATAATAAAAAAGTGGCGTAAGCCACTTTTTTATTATTTCTCCTTTATTAAATAATAGGAAAAATTTGTTGTTTAATAAGTTGTAAATATATTTTGGGTATGATAAAATAAGTTAGATGTATAAGAAGGATTAAACCATAAGGGGGTACATTCGATGGTAACAGCACTTTATGTTGTAGTATGTGTTTCTGCATTGTTAGTTATAATATCTATAGCTCTACAAGAAAGTAAGGCCTCTGGTCTTGGTGGATTAGTTTCAGGAAGTTCAGAGACTTTTTATAGCAAGAATAAAACTAAAACTAAAGAAGGATTTTTAAGAAAGATTACAATAGTATCTTCAGTTGTTTTTGTAGCTTCAATTATAGCTGTGAATATAATACTAGCATAGTCAAAAGCTATCCTTAGGATAGCTTTTAATTATATAGAAAAAAGTAAGAATAAACAAAAAATAAATAATGTGAATTTTTAATGTATTCTCATTAAAAATGTTTACACTGATTTAAGAAGAAATTATAATGATAATTAGAAATAAGTGTTTGGTGGGGGGATAATCATGGAAGAATATAATTCAAGGCTTAAAACTCCTGAAATGGATTACTTAGTAGATGCTATTAGAAGTTTAAAGAGCAGGGAAGAAGTATATAGATTTTTTGAGGATGTTTGTACAATAAATGAAATTAAGGCAATGGAACAAAGACTTCAAGTTGCTAGAATGCTTAGAGAGAGAAGAACGTATTTAGATATTGCAAGCAGTACAGGTGCAAGTACAGCCACAATTAGTAGAGTTAATCGCTCACTAAACTATGGTAATAATGGTTATAGCACAGTTTTTGAAAGAGTTGATTGGAAAGACTATGAGGACGAAAACTATATTTAAATATGAATTGTAAATGTTTAATCTACATATTGATAAAGAAGAATTCCTGTTGATTATGTCAATGGGAATTTTTTTGTTATATTTATGAAGGGAACATATGTGTTATAATAGTAAAAGATGAATTTTCAGTTGAATCTAAAGTATTGATGATATAATAAAGGGAATACTTTAGTAGGAACATGTATATAGGAGTGATGAAATGGATTTAAAAAATCTTTTAAATAGGGAACAGTATGAAGCAGCTACAACAGTAGAAGGACCTCTTTTAGTACTTGCAGGAGCAGGATCTGGAAAAACAAGAGTATTAACTTATAGAATAGCTCATATGATCAATGATTTAAATGTGTATCCATCTCAAATACTAGCATTAACATTTACCAATAAAGCTGCAGGAGAAATGAAGGATAGAATAAAAAGTTTGGTTGGAGATGTAGTAGATGGAATGTGGGTATCTACCTTCCATTCAAGTTGTGTTAGAATTTTGCGAAGGGAAATAGATAAATTAGGATACAACAAAAACTTTACAATTTACGATAGCTATGATGCTAAATCGTTAATTAAGCAGTGTATAAAAGAACTTAATATTAATGATAAAGATATACAAGAAGGCGAAATAATTAGTAAAATTTCTGATGCTAAAAATAAATTAATTTCTTCAAAACAATACAAGAAACAAAATGAAGGAAATTTTAGATTAAATAAAATTGCAGATGTATATTTACTTTATGAAAGAAAACTAAAGACAAGTAATTCTTTAGATTTTGATGATTTAATTTATTTGACAGTAAAGCTATTTAAAGAAAATGAAGAAGTAAGAGAATTTTATAGAAGAAAATTTAAGTATGTTTTAGTAGATGAGTATCAAGATACAAATAAATGTCAATATGAATTAGTTAAGTTATTAGTCAATGAAAATGAAAATATTTGTGTTGTAGGTGATGATGATCAGTGTATCTATGCATGGAGAGGTGCTGACATTAACAACATATTAGACTTTGAAAAAGATTTTCCAAAAGCAAAGGTGGTAAAACTAGAGCAAAACTATAGATCTAAGTGTAATATTTTAGATGCTGCAAATAATGTGATAAAAAATAATGCCAATAGAAAAAATAAGGTTTTAAGAACAGATAGTGAAGCTGGAGATAAGATTAAAACATATAGAGCATCAAGTGACATAGATGAGGGTAACTTTGTGGCAGGTCAAATAAGAAAGTTGATAAAAGAAGAAGGTAAAACTTTAAAAGACTTCGCTATTTTATATAGAATGAACTCACAATCACGTGTTTTTGAGGAAGCATTTAGAAGAAATGAAATTCCATATAAAATTGTTGGTGGTTTGCGCTTTTATGAAAGAAAAGAAATTAAAGATATAATGGCATACCTAAAAGTAATTAATAATCCCCTTGACGATATAAGTTTAAAGAGGATAATTAATGAACCTAAAAGAAGCATTGGAGATACAACAGTAGCAAAAATTCAGGAGTTTGCAACTGAAAATGATATTTGTCTTTATGATGCACTACTTGATATAGATTTTGTACCTAATTTATCACCTAGAACTAAAGGTGCAATTAATAAGTTTGTAGGTCTTATGAATAGTCTTATTACTGATGCAGCTAATATTGATGTGTCTGAACTTATAGAGGAAATATTAGATAAAACAGGATATATGGCTCAACTTAAATCATCTACTAGTGCAGAGGATGAGAGCAGGATTGAAAACCTTAAAGAGTTAGTTTCAGATGCAGTTGCTTTTGAAAATTCTTCAGAAGAAAAGACTTTAAGTGATTTCCTTGAGAAGGTTACTTTAGTATCGGATATAGATAATTTAGAGGAAGAAAATAATGCTGTAGTAATGATGACAGTGCATAGTGCAAAGGGCTTAGAATTTCCAGTAGTATTTTTAGTTGGAATGGAAAACGGAATATTCCCTGGAATGGCTTCATTAAACAGTTTTCATGAGATGGAAGAGTCAAGAAGACTTTGCTATGTGGCAATAACAAGGGCTAGAGAATCACTATATATCACGTCAGCAGCACAACGTATGGTTTTTGGAAGAACTGTATGCTATTCAGTTTCTGACTTTGTAAGTGAAATTCCAAAAGAGTTGAAGACAAGTTTTAATGAAGAAATGGCTTCAGGTTTTGGTAGAATGGCAACAAGAGAAACAAGTAATGGGCACCAAAGTAATGCTAATAATCCACATTCTTTTAGAAATAATTTCTTCAATGGTGCATCAAGAAATTCACAGGAACAATTCAGTAAGGATAGTATAAATAGTACTGCTTCATCTAATAATGAAGTTACTATGGGAAGAAAGGTAAGACATAGTAAATTTGGAGTTGGAACGGTGGTAAGTACTGTTAAAGATGGTAGTGAAACTATAGTTACAATTGCTTTTGAAAATATGGGAATTAAAAAGTTAATGCTTAGCAAAGCAGGATTAGAGTTATTATAAATTGGAGGAAAATTTTCTATGAGCAATGAAAAAAGAGATGAGATGCTTAAATTAGTTGATGAATTAAATAGATATTCCTATGAATACTATACATTAGATAATCCTTCAGTTTCAGATAAGGAATATGATAGGAAATATGATGAACTAAAAAAACTGGAACTGGAGCTTGAAGAAGTATTACCCTATTCTCCAACGTTAAGAGTTGGTGATGTTGTTTTGGAGAAATTTAAAAAATATAAACATAAAGCATCACTATGGAGTTTAGATAAAGCTCAGTCTTTAAGTGAAATAATAGACTGGCATAATAGAAACGTAAAAGCTATAAATGAGTATAATGGAACTCACGAAGAAAAGCTTCCTGATTTAAAGTATGTGGTAACAAAAAAATTTGATGGACTTACAATTAATTTAACCTATGATGAAAGTGGAGTTTTATCAGTGGCTGCATCTAGAGGTACGGGTTTAGTAGGTGAAGATATAACAAGTCAGGTAAAGACTATTAAATCTATCCCTTTAAAAATTAATAACCACCATGTAGTAGAAATACATGGTGAAGCAATAATGACTAAGGAAGCGTTTGAGGAGTATAATAAAAATTCTACGGTACCACTTAAAAACCTTAGAAATGGTGCAGCAGGGGCACTTAGAAATCTTGATGTAAAGGAAACTGCCAAGAGAAATTTATCAGCATTTTTTTATGACGTAGGATACAATGAAGGAGAAGATTTTCAGTCATATGTAGGGATGATGAATTTTATTAAAGAGATGGGGCTACCTGTTGATGACTACATGGTAATATGTAATGATATAGAAGATATAAAAAAGGAAATTGAATATGTAGGTAGCATTAGACAATCTTTAAACTACGATATAGATGGTATTGTAATAGCTATAGACGATATAAAAACAAGAGAAGTGTTAGGATATACGGTAAAATTTCCTAAATGGTCTATAGCTTATAAGTTTGAGGCAGAGGAAACTACAACAGAACTTTTAGATGTGGAATGGAATGTAGGAAGAAGCGGAAGAGTAACGCCAACAGCAATTTTGAAACCAGTTGAATTGGGTGGTGTTACTGTTAAAAGGGCTACACTTAACAATCTTGATGATATAGAGAGAAAAGGTGTAAAGATAGGAGCTACTGTCTTTGTAAGACGTTCTAATGATGTTATTCCAGAAATTATGGGAGTTGTAGAAGAATCCTTAGAAGGAAGTAGTAAAGTAGAAGAACCAAAGGTTTGTCCTAGTTGTGGTGCAGAACTTTTCAGAGATGGAGTTCATTTATTCTGTGAAAATACTCTATCATGTAAACCACAAATGGTTAAGACTATAGTTCATTATGCAAGTAGAGAAGCAATGAATATAGCTGGATTTAGTGAGAAAACAGCAGAACAGCTTTTTGAAAAATTAGGTATTAAATCAATTGCTGATTTGTATAGAATTAAAAAAGAAGAACTACTAACACTTGAAAAATTTGGAGATAAAAAAGCAGATAACCTATTAAATGCATTAGAAAGAAGTAAGGATTGTGAATTAGATTCTTTTATATATGGATTGGGGATTGCTAACGTTGGTAAAAAAACAGCTAAGGATTTAGCGAAACATTTTAAGACGTTAAACAATATAGAAAAAGCTACATTTGATGAGTTAGTAGCGATTCAAGATATTGGAGATATAGTAGCTAAAACAATTGTTGAATTTTTTTCTTTAGAAAAAAGTATAGAAACTATAAATGAATTATTAAGTTTAGGTGTTAAGCCTAAAGAGGTAGAGGATGTAATCATAAAAGAAAATCCATTTGCCGAAAAAACAGTTGTGGTTACAGGAAGTCTGAAAGATTTTTCAAGAACAGAAATAAAAGATAAGTTAGAAGAATTAGGAGCTAAGGTATCTAGTTCAGTAAGTAAAAAAACTGATTATGTTATAGTTGGAGAAGATCCAGGTTCAAAATATAATAAAGCTGTTGAATTAGGAGTTTCGATATTGTCTGAAGATGAGTTTAAATCTATGATTAACTAAAAAAGAAGTGTTGCATTTGCAACACTTCTTTTTAGTTAGTTTCTTCTTCTGAATCACTTACTTTATTTTCATCAATAACAGCTATATCGTCAGATTCAACATCAGTTGTATCATTGTCATCTTCGCTAAGAACTACAGCAGCTTCACAAGATTTCTTTTTCTTACTCTCTTTTTCAGTATAAGAAATATTTAGGATGTGTGATATTTTTTCAAGAATATAATTGGAATACTTTAATTGACCATATATTCCATTAAATACAACAAATCCCCAAATGGCTATAATCATAAAGGTTACTATTGCAGCTATTTGTAAAGACTTTAATACAATATCTAAATAAAACATATATAATACCTCCATAATTCCTTAGAATATAAAATCATTATAACACAGAATTTTGTTATAAAAGTATATTAACTAGTTAAAATTGAAAATTTTATATGAATTATATTATATGAATTAATTATGTAAAATTAGTCAATAATCCTATAAATGGAGGTGATAAAATGAAGAAAACTTTTTTTATTGTTTTGATAGCTTTAATTTTAATTATAGGAATATCTATAGAAAAAGATAATATTGTTAAAACAACTAATACTAGTTCAGCTTCTTATATTACCTATGGAATGAAAACTGATAAATCAGATTTAAAGTTGACTAAAGAAGCTTCCGTTAGAGATAAGGATTTACTTTTAGCTTTTTTTGATGGATTAATTAAAAAAGATGAGGAAGGTAAAATAGTTCCTAGTATGGCAAGGGAATATTCAGTTTCTGAAGATGGTTTAGAATATACATTCGTACTGAAGGATGACCTAACCTATAGCAATGGAGATAGTATAACCTCAACGGATTTTAAAGAATTTTTTAAAGAATTTTTATCGGATAAGGATAACATATATAGAGATGATTTAAGTTGTATCTTTGGAGTACAGGGTTATATTAAAAATGAAGTGGATTTTTCACAAGTAGCAATAAATTGTCCTGATGATAAAACATTAGTTATTAGATTGAATTATCCCTGCTATAAACTTTTAAGCATTTTATCGTCACCTGTATTTTTCTTAAGAGATTATGATGATTTAAATGATTATAAGTTGAATTATGAAAAAATTAGATTTTCAGGTCCCTTTGTTATAAAAAATTGTGATGAAAAAAGTTTGCTTATAAGCAAAAATGCTAAGTATTATGATTATGTAAATGTTACAGATGAAATAATTAGGATAGTATTTTTTAATAGTATAGAAGAGCCATTAGCGTTGTTTGAAAGTAGTGTTGATAATAAAAATTTAGATAATAATGTTGATATACTTTTAGATGTGCCATCAAGTGAAGTATCAAGATTATATGATGAGAAAAAATTAGTTTATTACGATTGTAATGATAAATATTTTTTATCTTTTAATATGAATAAAGAGGATATTAATTTTAGAAAAGCTATAATAAGTAGTTTAAAAGATAATAAATACATAGAGTCAACTTCGGATTTAGCTATTAGCTCTGTGGGTTTTTATGATAATAGTACGGAAGTTCAACAAGTATTTTTAAATAACACCTCATTAGATGAGGGGAAAAAGTATTTTGAAAATTGGACTGGAAGCGAATTGAATTTGGCATATGAAAAGGATCCATTAAACAGGCAAATAGCCACTGGTATAGAAGATGAAATTAAAAAGGCTTTTGATATAAAGGTAAACTTAATTGAATGTACAAATGAAGAAATTAAAGATGAAAGTAATAAGGAAAAATATCATATGATATTAGAAAAGTTTCAAGGTAAGTATGGATATGTTGGGGAATATTTATACAGCATTGCAAATCCCTTGAGCTACAATAAGTTTAATTATAATGATAGTGAATATAAAAAGTTACTTGGTGATATAAATATTAGTATTGATGCAGAAGTAAGAAATATAGCACTTAATCAATGTGAGGATATAATTGAATCTGAATATGTGGTTATTCCTATTTGTGCTTTAAAAACACCAATTTGTATAAATTCGAGTATCACTGGTGTCAAGGTTACAAAGGCAGGAAATATAATGTTAAATAATATAAAAAGATCAAAATAAGAGGTGATATGAAAATTCATATCACCTTTTAACCTTATATATAATCATTTAAGAAAATTATTATAAAGAAATTAAACATATTTTTGCATGAGTCAAAGCTATGTTTATAATGTTTAAAGCTTTCCTTCTTTCTATTTAAGGATATATTCTTAACAAATATAGGAGCTAAGTCTTTTGAGTCGTTGTTTAAAGATGTTGAAAATGAAAAATAGCTATCATCTAATAAATCTTCAGATTTAGAACTATAGTTTTTATATCGTTCTACATCATCTAATGTAGGAGGATCAGGCCATTTTAAAATGATTCCTGAACTAATTACTTGTCTTTTGTAAAGATTATATATTTTTGAAGATAAATCCATTCTATCATTTTCATTTAAATAATTAAGTTGTAGCATTAAAACATATAGATATAAGATAATTTCGTCTGAAGTATATTTATTTTCTTTTTCAGTTATATCTTTTACAAAAATACCTGAATCACTATCGTATAGTTTTTCTAGTATTTCATATATTGCACAAGCAGCTTCTTTAAATTTAGGAATACCTGTGCTTTTATATGTTAATATAGAATTTATATAGCAAAGACAAGAGATATCAATATTTTCTCGTATTACAGATGGGGGCATATTGCGAAAGTTCTCAATGGCTAATTCAGAAAAATCTATCAGCATTTCTTTTACATCATCAAGCTTAGAATCCTTATATAGAATATTAAAGGCTAAGCATATTTTTACTAATTCATCATGAGAAGTATTATAAATTTCATTTTTAAATGTTTTAAATAGATTTAAAATATCAAGAGCAAAGGATTTAAAAATATTTTCTTCAGATTCATTATATAGACTACATTTATAGTAGCCAGCCATCAGTAAAGCTTGAGTAGAAAATTTGAATTTCATATCTTTATCAGTTAAGTGATAATCTTTTTCTAAAGGATCTGTTGAATCATACTTATCTACAAAAACTCCATCTGCATTTCTACAATACAGAGCGAAAAATTCTAGTTGTTTGTTAGCTAATTCAACATATAGTTTTGAAAGTTCATATTTTGATTTATCAATTTCTTTAAAATTTCTATAGTAGTCTGATAAGTAAAGTAAAGCTAAGGACATATAGCCATTAGCACATATGTTAATTTCCTTTTTGAATTTTTTATGATTCCATAGAAGTTTATCCTTTTCTTTAATAAGTTTACCGTCGGCTTTGCGATACACACATAATAGTGGAGAAATAATGCTATTTGTGGTATCATCATCATTAGGTAAAGGTTTAATTTTTAAATCTGAATTTCTGCATATAATTCCACAACCGGAATGTAGAACTATATGTCTTAAGGACTCTTTTGAAAAGTAGAACAATTGATTTTTTATATTATCATTGTTTAAAACGTTAATTCTTAAAAAAGGTCCTATATATCTCAAAAATAACACCACCAGAATATTAATCATAATTAATAATATGATTAATATGTTGAAAATGTGTCAAATTTACAATAGTTTTTAGGTTAGGAGAATTTTTATGAGAGTAGGAAAGCTTAACTGGGACGAGTTAAAATATATAATTGATAAACATAGGGGTGCAATTAGAAGTGAAGTAGTGGTATCAAATGGTATAGGGGAAGATTGTGCAATAATTAACTATGGAAGTGAACAATGTGTATTGTCAACTGATCCGGTTACTGGTGCTACAGAAAATTTAGGGAAAATAGCAGTAAATATCAATTGCAATGATATAGCATCTTGCGGAATTGAACCACTTGGTATACTAGTTACAATACTGGCTCCACCAAGTACTGAGCTAGATGAGTTACACGAGCTTATGGAAGAAATTCACAATGAAGCCTGCAAGGTTAATGTTCAAATTCTAGGAGGACATACTGAGGTAACTGAGGCTGTCAATAAAATAGTTGTATCTTGTACAGCTATAGGAAGATCAAACAGTGGAAAAGCAATTAAGACTGCAGGTGCAAAAGTAGGGGACTTTATTGTAGTAACAAAAGATTTGTGTTTAGAAGGAACCTCTATATTAGTAAATGATTATGAAAAGGAATGTAAAGAAGTATTAAATTGTGAAGAAATTAAAGTTGCAAGAGAGTACGCTAAAGATTTAAGTGTTGTAAAGGAAGGCATTATAGGTGGTAATTGCAGAGTAACTTCAATGCATGATATAACTGAAGGAGGCGTTCTAGGTGCTCTTTGGGAAGTAGCCAATGCTTGTAATCTAGGATTTAAAGTTGATAGAGATAAAATGCCTTTGACTGACATAACATATAAAGTGTGTAAAAAGTTTAATGTTGATCCCCTTAAGTTAATATCTTCAGGCAGTATGTTAATGACAACAGATAATCCAGATATATTAATTGAAGAACTTAGGAAAGAAAACATAAAAGCCACTGTTATAGGTAGAATTACTAAAGGTGATGGCATAATTACTTCAAATGGTGAAGCTAAAGAAGTTAATCCACCTGAAGCAGATGAATTATTTAATATAACATTGTAAAAAAATAACTAGATAAACGAGGAGATTAAAATGAAAAAGTTAATAGTTGCGAGTAATAATAACCATAAAGTATCAGAAATAAAAGAGATGTTGTCTCAGTTTGATTTGGAGGTTATGTCACTAAAAGAAGCTGGAATTAATGTTGACATAGAAGAGAACGGTACTACATTTATGGAAAATGCAGAAATAAAAGCTCAGGAAATTAAGAAAATATGTGGAGATTCAATGGTTTTATCTGATGATTCAGGATTAAGTGTAGAAGCATTAAATGGCGCTCCAGGGATATTTTCTGCTAGATATAGTGGTGAGCATGGAAATGATGTAGAGAATAATAAAAAGTTAATAAGAGAAATGGAAGGCATAGCATTTGAAGATAGAAAAGCTAAATTTATTTGTGCTATGGTTTTAATAGTAGATAATAAAAATATAGTTAAGGTTCAGGGAGAAGTTGAAGGATTAATTTTAGAGCACTATGAGGTGTGTGAAGGCTTTGGATATGATCCGTTATTTTATGTTCCAGAGTTAAAGGCAACATTTAACGATGTGCCAAGCCACGTTAAAAATTCTATGAGTCATAGGGGAAGAGCTCTAGAGATGTTAAAAGTAGAAATAGAAAAGTATATATAGATTTTATAAAAAAAGTTTTGAAAAAGTGTTGACTATTTATAGATAAATATGTATAATAAATTTTGTCGTTAGGGTTCTTTTGGAAGAAAGAACCTGGGCATATCGGGGTGTAGCGCAGATGGGAGCGCGCGTGGTTTGGGACCATGAGGTCGCAGGTTCAATCCCTGTCACCCCGACCATTAATTCAATATTTTGCGGGTGTAACTCAATGGTAGAGTGCTAGCCTTCCAAGCTAGTTACGAGGGTTCGATTCCCTTCACCCGCTCCAAA
>URKQ01000005.1 GCA_900548455.1 uncultured Clostridium sp. | reverse complement strand
AAAAATATAAATGTAAAGGTGTTGTAAATATGCGCAAAGAGGTAATTTTTAATTAAATTAACTGAATAAGGATTATTTTTAAAAGTATATGAAAAACAAACAAATTTTTTAAGAAATACTAGGATGGTGATGATTAATGGTTAATAAACTTTCAGCATATAAAACTTATTTATTATTTTCAGCTATTACAGCAATGTGTTTTTCGTTAGTAGCTACAGTTATGATAGTGTATCACATTGAAATAGTTCATTTAAATCCACTTCAGCTTATACTTGTTGGAACTACTTTGGAATTAGCATGCTTTATATTTGAAATTCCTACAGGTATAGTTGCAGATGTGTATAGTCGTAAACTATCTATTGTTATTGGGGGAGTTTTAACAGGAGTGGGATTTATTTTAGAAGGTTCTATTTCTAGTTTTATTTTCGTACTTGTAGCACAGATTGTATGGGGATTAGGGTCTACTTTTATCAGTGGCTCGCTTGAAGCTTGGATTGCGGAAGAAGAGAAGAATAAAGATTTAGATGAAATTTATATAAAGGGAGCACAAGCAGGGCAGATAGGAGCATTTATTGGAATAGTACTAAGCACTGTAATAGCTAATTTCTCTGTAAGGCTTCCTATTATAGTTAGTGGAGTTTTATTTATAATTCTTGCATTATTTTTATGGTTATATATGCCAGAAAATAATTTTAAACCATCTGCTCCTGGGGATTTAAATACATTCAAAAAGATGGTATATACATTTAAATCTGGTCTTAAATTTGTAAAAAGTAAATCTATAATTATGATTTTACTTGCAGTAACTTTATTTTATGGATTATCAAGTGAAGGTTATGATAGACTTTCTAATGCGCATTTTTTACAAGATACTACACTTCCTAAACTTGGAAACCTTAGTTCAGTGACTTGGTTTGGAATTTTTGGAATTTTAGGAATGATATTGAGCTTCATAGTAATGCATTTTATGGCAAAGAATCTTAAGAATGAGGATAATAGGAAAAATGGAAAACTATTATTATGTATAAATATACTTTATATATCGTCTATGTTGATATTTGCTCTTACAAAAAACTTTAGTTTAATGTTAATAGCTTATTTGGCAACAAATACCTTTAGAATTATAAATGAACCTATATTCAGTGCGTGGTTAAATGGGCATATAGATGATAATTCTAGAGCTACTGTGCTTTCTATAAATGGACAAATGAATTCCTTAGGTCAAATTTTAGGTGGACCGATTATAGGAATCATAGCTACAAATATTTCAGTAAGTATTGGTATAGTATGTACTTCATTATTAGTAGCACCAGTATTAGTGTTATATATTATTTCTATGATAATGGATAAAAAAATATCATAAATATAAGGGATTAAAAATGAAGATAATTTGATTGAACAATACAAGAAGGTTCGTAAATTTTTTGTAGAAATCTTCAAAAACACTTTTAAATTACAATATTAGAATTAGGTTAATTACTGTATTAAAAGATAAATTAAATATATATTATTAACTTAGAAAAACAAACTTTTACTTGTATTTATGTATACAAGTAAAAGTTTTTTACTTTCTTAGAAGGGAGAAATTTATAATGAAAAAGGTTTATTTAAAAAATCAATTAAAAGGATATCCTATAGAAGTAATCAGTAATGTTTTAGACGTCATTAATGTATTAGGTGAAAATTATGGAGCTAATAGAGATATAGAGAAAGATTTAGGAGGATATATAGTTATAGCAGAAAATATCGTTGTTATCGAAATGTTAAAGAAAGATAAGTTACAAGGTTTAATACCAGAATATACTGATATTATTGAATGTAAGGAAGGAGTTAATTGGACTTCTTCCTTATTTTTGCTTTCAAGTGATTATGCAATTGTAGTAGTAACAACAGAAGAACTTTCTAAGTTCCTATTAGAATAAATGGAGGTTAATTTAATGTGAGTAAGAATATAAAAGAGGATAAGATAATCAAGGAAACTAAGTATTGTAAGATAATAAATCAAGGAAAAGTTGGAGATGATGAATATACATATACAATAGAAAAGATATATATCAAGGAACTAAAAAGGAATGAAATAAGATTCTGTGTATATAAATCTACTAGAAGAGGTGATGAGACTTATATTCCAAGAAGTCTTGATGTAACTGAATTAGAGTTAATGGAGTTAATAAAGAAGTCCATTAAAGAGAAAGTATTTTCAGATGAATTCATAGAAATGTTGAAGCAAGAATTAAAATAGCTACTTAATTACAAGAAAAGTAATTAGGTAGCTTTATTATTTTTAGGAGGATTAAGATGTTTAAGAAAGAGAGCAGATATATAACGAGAGGAGCTAATGAAAAGTTAGATTTAAGATTACAGCTTATAATTTGGAGTATGATTGATAAATTAAATGAAGAGGGAAATGAGTTAGATTACTTACAAGTTTTTAAGATAAGAAAATGTGAAGAAGGAATTGTAATTGAACATAGTCAAGAAGTTCCAGAGTATAAAGAAAAGTATGTTATAGATTTAGAAAATATAGAGGTTAATGGAAACATAAAAGTTTTCGTTATAGATGATTATGAATACTCAACTATGATGTTAGCAGAAGAATATTAGGAGGTAATAAGATGAAAGAACTAAGTAAAGAAAAGATTTTTGAGTATAGTTCTAAAGAGCTACTAGGAGTAATGCGTTTTGATTTCTACGATGGAGGATTAGCTAATCAATGGAATCCTAGAGATTTAATAATTAAGTTAAATGATAAAAAGGAAATAGATTTAAAGAAGTTGCAGAAAGAATTAAACTACATTCAGTTTGATTTAATAAAGAGTTTTGATACTGTAGTAAGTTTTTGTAATGGTAGAGGATATGATAATGAAACATTAGTCTATATAGATTTACAAGTTGCTAAGTATGTAATCAAATTAGTTCCTGTAAGAGATAGTTACTCATATATTTATACATATTTAAAGGAGGTGAGATAGATGGATATTATAACGGTAATAAAAGTAGTTGGTACTATATTAACAGTTGTTGCTACTTCAATAGAAGCAGTAAATAATAAGTAACAATATAAGATAAGTTAAAAAAGCTATATGATGATAGATAGAAATAGGGCAAAAAGCAACAAAAACACATCAGAAAACAGAGATTTTTTAGATAGTGAAGAAAAGTAGCCATTAGATTGAAAAAGCTCAAAAAAAGAGCTAAATAAGTTGCTTTTAAATTGAATAAGTAGATAATAGAAAAGTTTTAGGTCACTAATTTTACTTAAAAATAAAAAAATGAAAAAAGATAAAACATATAAATAATGGAACTTTGAAAGAGGGAATTCGGAACTCGAAAGGAGTGACGGGGGGATAGGGGGGCTAAAGCCTTAATAAAATAAATAAAAAGTATAATCCAGAATAGAGAGAAAAAAGGAATAAAAAATAAAGAATAAATATATACAATTAATAATAATTAAATTATATATAATACCAATAAATAAAATTAAAAAAAGAGTTAATGTTTCTATACTTTAGGAGCATTAACTCTTTTTATATTAATGATTCAGATAAGTAATATTAATACAAAAGTTTCAATGTCTATTTTTAGATATTGAAATTATATATGTGATTTTACAATAGAAAATCACATATATAATCAACATTACAAAAAATGTAAGTGAGGTTATTATTTATATTATAAATGAAAAGGAGGAGTAAATATATGTATGAGTAAAAAGAGTGAAAATTATAGTGGTATTTATAAAGATATGGTGGAAGTATTGGGAGAGGAGATTACATTAAAGATATATGAGAATTACAGAGGTCAGCAAGTAACTTTTCCAATGAGATTATATTCTAAAAGTTACATATTAGAATACTTAAATAAAAACTATAATGGTAAAAACTTAAAAGAGTTGTCAAGGAAATTAGGATATACGTGTAATTGGCTACAACAAGTTATAAGTAAGGAAATAATTAGAGAAAAAAATAAGGAAAAAGTGGAGGTATAAATTATGTATTGTAAAGAATGTGGAAATAAATTTAAGAATGAAAAAGCTGTTGTATGTGTTCATTGTGGAACAAATAAAGGACAAGGTAATAATTACTGTAGTGAATGTGGTACAGAAGTTAAGAATAAAGAAGGAGCAGAAGTATGTTTAAATTGTGGATGTAAATTAAAGAATTCAAAAATAAACATATCTAATAGTTTAAAAGGAAGTAATGGGACAGGTAAACCAATAGGAAATTCTAAAGTAGTAGCTGGTATTTCAGCAATATTGTTAGGAGCTATAGGAATTCATAATTTTTATTTAGGCTATAAAGAAAAAGGATTTATCCAAGTAGCAATATTTTTAATAGCAATAATATTCTTTGAGCCTTTAGTTTTAGTTAATAACGTATGGTCAATAGTAGATGCTGTAAATATTTTTAGAGGAAAAATGAAAACTGCAACAGGTGAGGAATTAGTCTAATTATAAATAAATTTTCACTAGATATTTATTAAATTTTTAATAGATATTTAGTGATTTTTTTTTGTAAAATATGATGTAAGGTGTTTTTTTAGGGGGAATATATCGTTGTTACCGTTATATATAATACGATAACAACGATATTTTTAAGTACAATTAGGAAAAACTAAAAAAAATAAAAAATATTTATGCAAAAATGAAGTAATTTAAGTATAAATATGCAAAGGGAAATAAAATACATAAGAGCAAAAATGGCTATAAACCAAGTGGAATCAATGGGTTGGTTGGAATTTGGTTAAGAGTAAGGAAATCTAGGCTTAAAAAGTTGATTAGGTTTTTATGCCAGGAAGTCTTGGGTTGGAAGGCGATGAATGTAACTGAAAAATAGTGAATTAAAATACGTGGAAGCCTTGATATAGCAAAGGTTGAGGGTGTTTACATATTAAAAAATATTGGTATAATACAAAATATAAAGTAAATAAAACAATATAAGCTATGAATAAATATAAATAATAATTCGATTTATTTATAGGAAAAGATAGCAAATTGGTTTATACTATGTAGTTTAGTAAACGTTTACAAAGGCTAGGAGGAAGAAGAATGAGTAATAACAATTTAAAATTAAGAGAAGAAGTAATGAAAGGGTTAAATGTTTTAGAAAAGATGGAAAATCCATTAGAGATTAGAATGCTTAAAACAAAAAAGGGAACTAGAAGTGGATACTACATTGATAAGAACAAGCTTTTAAGTGATATTCAGAAATACGATGGTGTAGATAATATTTTTTTCACACTTAATGTTTTTTCAGATGATTTAATGGCAAGAGCAAAGGATAAGTTGCTAGATTATGCACAACATACTACATCAGATTCAGATATTATAAGAAGAAAATTACTACTTATTGATATTGACCCATGCAGAGCATCAGGAATTTCATCAACTGATGAAGAACTTGAATATGCTAATAAAATTGCTGATGAAGTTAAGTTGTTTTTAGATGATAATGAATTTCCACAACCAGTTAAAGCGTGTAGTGGAAATGGATATCACTTATTATATAAGTTAGATTTACCTAATACTAAGGAAGTAACTGAAAATATAAAAGTTTTTTTACAAGTGCTAGATAATAAATTCAGTACAGAGAAAGCAAAAGTCGATACTACTAATTATAATCCAGCTAGAATAACCAAGCTTTATGGAACTATTGCTTGTAAAGGAGATAGCATTGAAGGAAGACCCCATAGAAGGTCAAGAATTGTAGATGTACCAGAAAAATTTGAAGTAGTAGAGGAAGTTTTAATAAATAAGATAGCAGAGCTTATGCCTAAAAAGGGAAATAAAACTAAAGCTAAAAAGAAAAGTAATACTAGCAAAATTCAAAGTAAAATTGACGTTAAAGAATGGCTAGATACGTATGGAATAGATATAGATAGAATAAAAGATGAGTCAGATAGAACTTGTTATGTATTGAAAAGGTGTCCTTGGAATGAAAAACATACAGATAAATCAGCTTCAATAACTCAATTTCATGAAGGTGGAATAAGTGCTAAGTGCCATCATGATAGCTGTTCCCATGAGAGTTGGAAAACTCTTAGGGAGCGCTATGAAGGTAAAAAAAGTAGAAATAAAAATCTAAAAGAGGAGAAAAAAAGTCAAGCAGATATAATGATTGAAATGGCAATGAATGAAGAAGATGAGTTTTTTCATAATGAATTAAATGAAAAGTATGTAGCCATAAAGAGAGAAGGAAATCCGTTAGTACTTAAAGTTAATGGACAGGACTATAAATCTTTTTTAGTTAAGCGATTTTTCAAAGAAACTAAAAAAGCTCCATCTAAGGATTCAATTAATCAAGCAGTAAGTGTATTAGAAGCTTTAGCTCAATATGATGGAGAAGAGATTAATGTAGCTAAAAGGTGCACGGAAAGAGAAGGAGCTATTTATTATGACCTAGGTGATAAGGAATGGTCATTCATAAAAATTACTACGGAAGGTTGGAAGCTTGATAATAGTGGACAAATATTATTTATAAGACGTAAGACAATGAAACCACAGGTTTTACCAGAAGAGTATGATGACATATCTATAATTAATAAACATTATAGATTTAAGACAGATGAAGATAAAATTTTACATACTGTTAGTACTGTTACCAAATTTTTAAGTATAGGAAATCCTATAATAGTTTATCATGGCGAAAAGGGAGCATCAAAGACAACTACTATGAGAATGGATAGAAGCATAGTTGACCCATCAGCAAGAGATGTAATATCAATGCCTAAGAGTTCAACAGATTTATCATTAGTTTTACATAATAATTACTTACCATGTTTTGATAACATAGATAGTATTTCAGCAGAAAAGAGTGACATATTATGCACAGCTGCTACAGGGGGAGGATTTAGTAGAAGAAAGCTTTATACAGATGATGAGGAGAATATATATGAATATAAAGTACCAGTAATTCTTAATGGAATAAATGTTGTAGCAACAAGACCAGATTTATTAGATAGAAGTTTACTTTTAGGACTTGAAAGAATATCCGAAGATGAAAGAAAGGAAGAAAGTGAAGTATGGGAAGAGTTTAACAGAGATAAACCTAAAATGTTAGGAGCTATATTTAGTACTATATCAAAAGCGTTAACTATTTATCCTAGTGTAAAGTTAAAGAAGCTAGGAAGAATGGCTGACTTTACTAGATGGGGATATGCTATAGCAGAAGCTTGTGGTATTGGTGGAGAAAAGTTTTTAAAAGCCTACCTTAATAACCAACATAAAGCTAATGATGAAGCAGTTAGCTCAAATCCAATTGCAACAGCAATTATTAGATTAATGGAAAATACACAGTATTTTGAAGGGTCAGCATCTAAATTATTAGAAGTTCTAAACTCCATTGCAGAAGATGAAAAGATTGATATTCAATCAAAGCTATGGGCAAAAGAACCTAATGTACTTAGTAGAAGATTAAATGAATTAAAATCTAATCTTCTTATGGAGGGAATAACATTTTCTACAAGCAATACTAGTTTAGGGAGGAAAATTGAAATCCGTAAAAGTCCTAAAGAACTTATTTGTGGACAATCATCAATGGAAGTATCCGATATAGCTAATTTTATACAATCAGAATCAGAAGTAATTGATTTTTAATTTATTAATGACATTATCGTGGTTCAATACTTCGATAATGTCGATAATTTCAAGATAAAAGGAGTTAGTAAAATGAATAATATTAATAGTTGCAAAGAAATAATAGATTTAATTTCAGAAATAATAATTAATTATATTACTAGAGAGTGTGTAAAAGAAGAAAATAATTAAAAAATACAATGTAAATTAATAAGCATATATGGAGGAGAGATTAGAAATGAATAATATTAAAGTAAAATTTGAATGTGACTCAAGTGAATACATGGAGTTAAGAAATAAAAGTGTATGGGTAGCTGTTCATAATAAGTTAGTTATTATGAAAAATAAAAGAAGTAGAAGAAAAGAAGGATGGATAGAAAAGTTAATTACAGAATTGTATTGTTCAACAGGTATCTACCATGTAAGTTTAAATAGGGAAGACAAAGATAAAATAGTAATTAATTTTTTTGATTTTAACTTAATAGGTTCATATGGGTTTAGTCAAGAGGAATGTTGTAATGACATTGGTAATGTAGGAGAAATGTTAAAAAAAGTAATGAGAAAATTTAGGTTGAAAGATTATATATTCATATATAAATTTGAACCATTAGGAGTTGAGAAAGAATTTTTAAAATTATCTGATTTTATATAGATTAATTAACAATGGAAAATATCGAAGTATTGAAATATCGAAATGTAATTACTACGATATTTTCCATAATAAGTTTAGGGTAGTGAAATAGAAAGTTAAGTATATATTATAAATTTGATTAGATATTAGGAGGAGTTCTATGGGATTTAAGAAATTGGTTAATGATATAAAAATTGAAAAAAGGAGGAAAATAATTGCCATATATTGCCGGGTAAGTACCGATGAACAGGCAGAATTTGGATATAGTATAGATGAACAAAAAAGACTTTTAGAAGAATGGTGTAAAGCTAATGATTACATAATCTATAAATGTTATTCTGATAGAGGAATAAGTGGAAAAAACATAAAAGATAGACCCGCATTAAAAGAACTTTTAAGTGATGCTAAAGAAGGAAAGTTCGATATGGTTATATCTTGGAAGATAAACCGTGTAAGTAGAAAGTTAGAAGATGTTTTAAAGATTGTAAGTCTATTAGAGAAAAACAATATAACATTCAAATCTTATTCAGAACCTTTTGAAACAGATACACCAGCAGGAAGAATGCAATTTCAAATGATGGCTTTAATAGGAGAGTTTGAAAGGGGGACTATTGCACAGAATGTTAAGATGGGGATGATTGCAAAGGCGAAATCTGGAAATTGGTGCGGTGGACGAGTCTTAGGATATGACTTAGTACCTAATAACTCACCAGAAGAAGAAAAAAAGGGGAAAAACAAACTAGAAATCAATGAAAAAGAAGCCGAAATAGTAAGATTTATATTTAATGAATATAGTAAAGGAAAGGGATATAAAGCAATAACTAATCAAATAAATAAATTAGGATATAAAACTAAGAAAGGAAATAACTTTTCAGTAGGAAGTATAAGAGATATACTAACTAATCCAGTATATATAGGAGAAATAAGATATAATGTAAGACAAAATTGGAGTGAGAAAAGAAGAAGGAATATAAATCCTAATCCAATAAGAGTTAAAGGAAAACATGAAGCTATTATAGATAGAGAGCTATGGGATAAAGTTCAATTAATTTTAGAAAGTAAGAAAGGAAAGCCCTCAAGAATATATGATGGAGAATATCCATTAACGGGAATACTAAGATGTCCTAAGTGTGGAGCTGGTATGGTGATTTCTAGGACAACCAATACATTAGCAGATGGTACTAAAAAGAGAATAGCTTATTACTGTTGTGGTAATTGGAAGAATAAAGGAACTTCTGTTTGCAATAGTAATACAATAAGAGTAGATAAAGCTAATGAATATGTGTTTAAAAAGATTGAAGAATTAGTGTCTAATGAAGCAATGATTAAAGCAGTTGTTAAAAACATTAATAAGGAAAGAAAAGATAAAGTTAAACCAGCTAAAAGATTGTTAGGTGACATAGATAAAGAGCTTGAAAAACTAGATAAAAGAAAACGAAAAATCTTTGAAGCATATGAGGATGATATCTTAACTAAAGAGGAGTTTCAAATTAGAAAGGATGAACTAAATGAGAAAATCAGAATTTTAGAAGAAGAAAAGAAGCCGTTACTAAACACAATTTCTGAGGATGTAAGTGAAGAGATACCATATGAGTTCATTAAAGATATACTTATGAATTTCAGTAAAGTATTAAATAGTAGTGTAAGTAGAGAGCAACAGAAAAAGTTACTACATATGATAATATCTGAAATAACGATGAATGAATCAAGAGAAATAGAATCAATAAAACTTAATATAAATGATAAGCTAGTTGAATATCTAGTAAAAGAAGGAGGAGTACCTATTAAAGGTATTCCTTCTTCTTTTATGTTAATAAATATTGGATTGAAGGTATTGAATTTAAGTATTGTTATATAATGTATAATGTTATAATTATATTTATATAGAAAAATTGAAATCTAATGTTAGGGAGAGAAATTATGAATAATAGAGAGAATTTAAAAAAAGAGATTATAGAATTTATAAAATCAGATAATGAAAAAATAATGTTTATAACCGGAACGCATCAATATGAAAAACATATGGAAGTTTTGAGAACTTTAAATAAAAATGTAAAAGATGGTGTTAAAGTTTTATTTAGGATTAACGGAAAAGATAATATAAATAGTATTTTTCAACATAAGTTAAAATCAGAAAAATTGAATACAAGAATTAAAATAGGAAACTTGAGGATGTATATAGATACAATAAATAAGATGTCATGGAAAGGTGAAAAATATAATGTATCTATATTATATCCAGTAGATTCAATATGTAGAAAGAATGAGGAACAACGTAAAGAAATATTGGACGATTTAATAAAAAATACAGTTAATAAAGTATTTATAGTTTCGTGGACTGATTTATATGATTATAGTTGGTTAGATGAATTTGGAATAGACAGAAAAGTTGTATTTGATGCAGAGGAAGAAGACCCAGCTTATCATGGTAGGGTACTAGATAATATAAATAGAGTTAAATAAAATATTCATAGTTAAGGAGTGTGAATAAAATGGTAGTTACAAATATTATTCCGTGTATAAAGGTTACAAAAGAGAACAATATGAGTGGTATGGACATATATATTGATTTAGGTTCTAAGATAAGAGTTACAGATAATGAAGGTAAGGTAATAGAAGGTAGATTATTGTTTTTAGAATTAGCTAAAGATGAGGAAGAGGATGATATGTTATATCTATTATTAGACAATAAAAAGCAATTTAGTATAGGTATAAGTTATATAATAGACATAGAAGAACTTTAAGTACAATTAAAAACCTCACTTAATATTGATACGGAGAACCATATCACAAATAAAAAAACCTTCTAGATGCGCGGTATCTAGAAGGTTTTTGTTATTATAAGTTTTCAGCAACTACGTCCTTATATTGTTTTTTATGAGAATATAATTCATCTGTAAGAACATTTTTCTTGTTCTTAATAGCTGTGTAAACTTGATAACCAAAGACTGCTACGTTTGCAGCTAATGCAAGTATACTAACGGTATAGTATGCAGTTGCACTATGAGTTGAAGCTACAGCATATTTTCCTGTAACAAAGAAGTTAGGGAAGGTTAGCATTAGCATCATGTATAGTGCAAGAGTATGAACACGGTGTTGTGCCCAGGCGCCTTTTTTAATTGTAAAGGCAGGTATAGTACAAGATAATAATAGAGCTATACTATAAAAAGATCTGTCTGTTAAACAGTTATATACATAAGCAAAGTTCCAAAGATCATATGCAATAATCCAGAACCACATCATATCTGGCCATACTAAAGTGTGACGCTTGTCCTTAGTTATAATAATTCCAAACCATCCACACATAGTGATTAAGTTAAGAAGACCTGCAATTGCATTCATCATATTCCAAGGTCCACCCATGTAGAACATACCTTGAGTTACTCCCTGCATCCCCATTACTTCTATTTCACGGAATACTGCTTCAAGAATGTTAATTCCTAGTAGTAAAGGTGGGAAAACATAATACCACTTTGGTGCAGTTCCGTTTTGCATTTTTTTAGAGAAACGTAAACACATTCCCATAAAACATCCAGCTATAGCGGAATATACTTTTGCCCAAGCGAACCAGTTTGCAGTTTGTGAGCCAGAACCTACCCCTGAAGTTTTTGGCCATACCAAGAATGAAAGAATAATTGGTAACACAATAAAAAATGCAATACCAGTTGCTTTATTATACCTTGTTATTTCGTTAAAAATCATTAATAATGCCAGAATCGCAATCCATACTAGCCAACAGTACCATGGTATTGACTGAAATAAAAACATAAAATAACCCCCTCATGATTTATTTGATTAAATCATAGAAGATTGTTATTAATATGTCAACATTTATTTTACAAAAATATAATATTATGCCAAGGAAAGAACCACTCTAACCATTGACAGTCCTTATGATTTTAGGCGTTGGAAATTTTTCTTTAAGATATTTTACAAGCATATCTACTACAGGAGGATACTTGTCTTGTTTTAGAACGCAGCAATACATATATCCTGGTGTAGGGCTTTTTAATTGTTTTATTATAATATTTGGATTAGAGATTAGTGCTGCCATCTTTGCTGTAACAGTTGCAATACCTTTGTTTTGCTCCATAGCATTTATAATGTTTAAGCTATAGGAGGAGGCAATTATAACATGAGGATTTATATTTTTTAAGTCACAAAAATGGTCAAAAAGTTCTCTTAAAGCATTTTGCGGAGACCCAGTAATTATCTTTTCACCTTCCAAATAAGAAAAGTCAATTGGTTCTGGATAAGCAGCTAAAGGGTGATTTTTATGCATGGCAGCATACATCAAACCTTCTGCTAATGGAAAATTGTCAAAGGGTGAAAAATCAAAGGGATTTACTAAAAATGCTAAATCCAACTCTTTATTTTTTAGTTTTTCTATACAGACTTCCTTTGAAAATTCGTAAATATTGAGTTCAATATTTGGATGAGCAAATTGAAATTCATGCAAAAAAGAAGGGTCTGTAGCATTGGATAATCCAATAACAAAGCCGATAGACAGTGAGCTATTTTGATGTAATTTATGTTTATGAATTAAGCTCAAAGAACCATTATACACTTCTACAATATTCTTGTAGTAATCATAGAGTTCAGACCCTATTTCAGTAGGAGTAACGCCATTTTTAGAACGCTGAAAAAGTTGAATGTCAAGTTCTTTCTCAAGAGCTTGAATTTGTCTACTTAATCCTTGTTGAGTTATATATAATCGTTTACACGCCTTGGAAATATTTAATTCTTCATACAACACGAGAAATGATTCAAGAAATTTAATTTGCATAACATACCTCACAATAACACAATAGTTAGAATTGTCTTAATAAGAATATTGTACAACATATTGTTGTGGAAGTCTATAAAAAGGTTGTTTTACAATAAATTTCAATTACGTTAAAATATAAACAAAGTAAGATGGTATTGAAACCTTTTATTGTGAGGAGGAAATAAAGATGGCAGCAAGAAAGAAAATTATTCAATTAGCAAAAAAAATAGCTGGACCAACTAAGGCTTTATTTAAGATTGATGAAAATGCACCAGAGTATTATGTGCTAGATTGTATTGTCACAGATGAAATGGCAGAAGTTGGATTAGGTATGGAACTTAGAAAGCCTCAGACAGCGGAACAAATTGCAAAGAAGTGTGGAAAGCCATTGGAGGAAACAAGACGCCTTGCATATAAATTGGCGGATGTAGGAGCGTGTATTTTCCATAGTGAAAATGGAGTAGATTTATTTGAGTTAACAGTATTTGTTCCTGGTGTTATGGAAAAAACTAATGCAAAAATAGAGTATGCAGAGGCACATCCAGAGATACCAAGAGCCTTTGATGAATATGCTAGGTTGAGGGGAAGCGTATTATCACCTAATATGCCATTAGGAATGGGGCCAATGCGTGTAATTCCTATAGAATCAGCTATTGATGGAAATACAAGGGCAGCATCCTTTGAAGAGATATCTTATCACTTAAATAAACATACAAGATTTGCCGTAGCTCCATGTACTTGCCGTGTTTCTAGAAGACTATTAGGAGAAGCTTGTGGTGTTTTGGAAGATGAGCTATGTATTCAATTAGGAGAAGGTGCTGAATATTATATTCGTACTGGAAGAGCTAGAGAAATCACAAAGGAAGAAGCTATTGAAATTATTAAAAAGGCTGAAGAAAATGGACTTATGCACTCAGTGCCCAATATAGATGGAGCAGAAACTCTTCATGCTATTTGTAACTGTGATGGAAACTCGTGTTATTCTATGAGAAATGCTCAATATTTTAATTCACCAGATATGATTCGTTCAAACTATGTGGCAGAAGTAGATAAGGACAAATGTGTAGCTTGTGGACAATGTGTGGAGAACTGTCCAGTAAATGCTTTAAAACTAGGACAAAAACTATGTTCTACTACACCTATTATAAATAAGGATTCCTTAAATCCTCGTGATCATATGTGGGGTAAGAAACATTTTAATCCTGAGTATAGAGATAATAGAGAAAATGTAGTGGAAACAGGGACATCTCCTTGTAAAACACAATGTCCAGCACATATTGCTGTTCAAGGATATATAAAATTAGCAGCTCAGGGTAGATATTTAGATGCTCTTGAATTAATAAAGAAAGAGAATCCACTTCCAGCAGTTTGCGGAAGAATATGTCCAAGGAAATGTGAATCAGAATGTACTAGAGGGGATATTGATTCACCAATTGCTATCGATGAAATTAAAAAGTTTATAGCAGATAAAGAAAGACATGCAGAAACAAGATATATTCCAAAGAAAATGCATGAATATGGAAAGAACATTGCAGTGGTAGGAGCAGGCCCAGCAGGACTAGCTTGTGCATACTTCTTAGCTGTTGATGGATATAAGGTTACAGTCTTTGAAAAACAAGAAAAACTAGGTGGAATGCTTAGATTTGGAATACCTGCTTTTAGATTAGAAAAAGAGGTAGTTGAAGGGGAAATCGAAGTATTAAAAGCTCTTGGGGTGGAGTTTAAAACTGGAGTTGAAGTTGGAAAAGATGTAACTTTACAGGAATTAAGAAATCAGGGCTTTAAAGCATTCTATGTAGCAATTGGAGCTCAAAAAGGAAGACTATTAGGAATCGAAGGAGAAGATAGCAAGGAAGTTATCACAGGAGTAGATTTCTTAAGAGATGTAAATCTTGGAAAGGGAATTAAGCTTTCAGGAAATGTTGTTGTAATTGGTGGAGGAAACGTGGCAATTGACGTTGCTCGTACAGCTACAAGGGTAGGAGGAGAACAAGTAAAAATGTTCTGCCTAGAAGGACCTAAAGAGATGCCAGCATTACCAGAGGAAATAGCAGAAGCTAATGAAGAAGGAATTACTATTAATAACTCCTGGGGACCAAAGCGTATAGTTGTTGAAGATGGAAAAGTTACAGGGGTTGAGTTTAAAAAGTGCTTATCTGTCTTTGATGAAAATAGAAGATTTAGTCCAAAGTATGATGAGAATGAAACTTGTATAGTTCCAGCAGACCATGTACTTGTATCAGTAGGTCAAGGAATATACTGGGGAAATATTTTAGAGGGAACACCAGCAGAATTTAATCCTAACAAAACTATCAAGGCTGATGAGTTAACATATCAATCAGGTCATGATGATGTATTTGTTGGAGGAGACTGCTACACTGGACCAAGATTTGCTATTGATGCTATAGCAGCTGGAAAGCAAGGTGCAATATCAATTCATCGTTTTGTATGGGAAGGTCATAGTTTAACCTATGGACGTGATCGTAGAAAATATCATGCTCTTGATAAGAAAGAAGCAATATTAGAAGGATATGATAATACACCTAGACAAAAACCAGGTCATAATTCAGGTAATGAAGGAACGTTTAAAGATACTAGAGTAACATTTACAGAAGAACAAGTAAAAACTGAAACAGCACGTTGTTTAGGTTGTGGAGCAGTGGTCCTTGATCAAAACAAATGTGTAGGCTGTGGAATGTGCACAACAAAGTGTAAGTTTGAAGCTATTAAGTTATTTAAAAAGTATGATAAGGCGGGAACAACTTACGAAGGCCTTCCGGTAAAATTAGGGATGAACATGGCTGCTCGTGTTGGAAGAATTGCAGGCCGTTCAATCAAGGATGCTGTAAAAGGAAATAAATAACTAAAAGAGAAATCAATAATTTAAAGGGGAATTATTATGCATGAATTAGGGGTTGTTTTCGAAGTAATTAAAGCTGTTGATAAGGTGGCAGATGAAGCAGGAGTGGATGAGATTGGAGCAATAGTTCTTCAGATAGGGGAATTGTCATCCATGATTCCAATGTATGTTGAGAATTGTTTTCCTGCAGCTACTTATGAAAAACCTCGATATGCAAATACAAAGTTAGAAATTGAGGTTATTCCAGGGGAAGCACAGTGTAATGAATGTGGAGAAATCTTTAATGTGAAACAATATGAGGGGTATTGTCCAGCATGCAATAGCTTTGATAAAAGGCTTTTAAGGGGTAGAGAATTTATATTAAAAGAGATTCGTGTGTAACGGAATTCTTATAGGCTAACTTTGCTATTATGATATATGCACCTCTGTTCACGGGCTGCGGAACTTTATAAAATGTCTATTTATTTATATGAAAAAACTAATAATTTAATAAAGTGAGTAGTATAAAATTTAGAGCGTTCCTGTAGATAGTTCACTTGAGGTGATATATTCATTAATAGCAAAGTTTATTCCATATAAGAATTGTAATAGGGTGAAGTGGTATTTAATGATGGGATTCTTACAGAATCCCTATTATTTTTGTGATATAAGCTAACTTTGCCACTACTATATACGCACTACTGTTCACGGGCTGAGAAATTTTTGAGTGAAGAGTGAAAAGTGAAAATTAGTTATATATAAAGGAAGAGATTTTTTAAGTTATCTTTTAAGGATGAGGGTATATAGATATAAATGGTAAAAAAAAGATAATATTTTAATAAAAATATAATGTGATAAATTCTTAAAATAAAATGGTATAAATTATTACTTTGGTAATAAAAAATCATTGAAAACGATTAGTATGTTAAGAAATATTGTTATATAATTAACTTGTGGTAAATTCATACCAAAATTTACAGTATATAATTTAATATCAATATAATAAGTTGTGACATTAAATAAATTTTTCGAAAAACATATTTTTTTTATAAAAAAGCTATAAAGTATTATATATATGTTACGAAATATAAAGCAAGATGGTAAAAAGTAGTTTTTGATACATAAATAATACAAAGTAAATAAAAAGTATCAAATTTAAAATTAAATATAGTTTCGAAAAATCAGGATGATTAATAACTTACTTTATTCTGCAGGAGGCAGAAGATAGATAAGCTTATTAGTCGTTTTTTTATTTAATTACATATTGATCAAGGAGGAAAAGGAAATGTTAGTAATCGGCAGGAAGCCAGGAGAATATGTAATGATAGGTGAGGATATCAAGATTAAGATAGTTAAGGCGGAAAATGGAGCCTTAAGATTAGCCATCGACGCACCTAGAGAAATGCCAATAACAAGAGGCGAAGTTTGGGAGAAACAATTAGAGGCTAAATATTAGCCTTAGATAAAATTTAAGATTAACTATTAAACTCAGGAGGAGTACGTAGCCTATAAGATTCAGTAAGGACACTGAACTTATAGGTTGGTACTCCTTTTATTTTTTGTTTTTAAACCTTTTAGGTTTAATATATGGCAATTAAAAAGTAAGTGAGCCGGCAAAAACTTTAAACCTTAGTTTTTAAATTGCCAAAGTCAATAAGTTAGTAAGCTAAAAGCTTAACTATATAAATAGTGGAAAAGGGAAGTCCACTTTAAAATCAAGGAGGAATTTATTATGATAATTAATCACAACATGAACGCTTTAAACGCACACAGAAACATGGGAATGAACACTGTTAACTCAGGAAAATCTATGGAGAAATTATCTTCAGGATTAAGAATTAACAGAGCTGGAGATGACGCTGCAGGATTAGCTATTTCTGAAAAGATGAGAGGCCAAATTAGAGGACTTGATCAAGCTTCAAGAAATGCTCAAGATGGTATTTCACTAATTCAAACAGCTGAAGGTGCTTTAACAGAAACTCATTCTATGGCTCAAAGAATAAGAGAATTAGCTGTACAAGCAAACAATGGAACAAACAATGATGATGATTTAGCAGAAATACAGAAAGAAATTACTCAATTAAATTCAGAAATAACGAGAGTAGCCGAAAAGACTGAATTTAATACTAAAACATTGTTAACTGGAAATTTAGGGGTAAAAGCTACAGATGCTGATTTTACAGCAGCAGGTATATCAGTAGATGCAGGTGGGGTGAAAAAAGGAAGTTCACTCACATTTGTATTAGATGGAACTAAGTCTATTTCTGTATCAGATGGAACAACTACTCAGAAGATTGATATTGATCCAACAGCAATAAAGGCTGGAAGCACATTAAATTTTGATAAGGTTGGATTAAAATTATCTTTCAATGCAGACGTTAATTTATCTACTGGTGTAGGTGGTGCTAGTATAGCTGATAAGACGCTAACTACTACAGGTGATAGAATAGCATTTCAAATAGGAGCTAACGGAGGTACTACCCTGGATATTAGTGTTAACGATATGAGAGCAGCAGCGTTAGGAAAGGGTGCAACTGGAGATGTTGCAAGTTTGGATGCTGTTAATGTAACTTCAGCAGGTAAAGGATTTGATAATAATATAAAGGTTATAGATCAAGCTATAAAGGAAGTTTCTGCGCAACGTTCACAATTAGGTGCATGGCAAAATAGGTTAGAGCATACAATAAATAACTTAAATACTTCTTCAGAAAACTTAACATCTGCAGAATCTAGAGTTAGAGACGTTGATATGGCTAAAGAAATGATGGCATTCTCTAAGAATAACATTCTTTCTCAAGCTGCTCAAGCAATGCTTGCACAAGCTAATCAACAACCTCAAGGAGTTCTACAATTATTAAGATAAGTGAGCATCCAAATTTTTAATTTGGTTAAGCGAACTTATGCAGAGGTAAACCTATAGGTTTATATACAATTCTTATCGCTAAGGGAAAATAAAAGTACATTGCATGATTTAAAGTGCAATGTACTTTTTCTTTTTTGGCTCATAGCTATCTTTACGCAAGCTGTTTCTAAAAATTGGGTTTAATGGTATAATTAATGAGTAAAGAGGTGAAGTCATAATGGATATTAAAGTACAGGGGACACATAGAATTGAATTTAATCCAAGGGGAAATACATATTGTAGAAGAAGTAATTTCTATGAGATATTTAATAAAGCAAAACAAGATATTGATGAGGAGAAAAATGCTTCGGAAGAAAATAAAGTTAGTTGGGCTTTGAAAAACTTAGAAAGGATATTCCATATTAACATGGAAAATAATCCTGAAAGATTTTATAAAGAAAATGGACAATTAAATATTATGGACATAATAGAAGAGTATGGGGATAATGTTAGTTTTCAAGATTTAAAAGAGTTATCTAAAACTATTATAGCTTTAAAGGATTTAGGAAAGATAGATGAAGAGGATTTTATTAAGGCTATGAGGTGGATTACTGATAAGATTCAAGGAAGAGCAATACAATTTGAAAACGAAAATAGAGTTGCGGAAGAATTAGAAAAGGTAAGTAAAATATATAAGAAGGATGATAAAAACTAGTAGCTTTTATAAAGAGGCTACTTTTTTATTTAGAATTATTTAAATTATATTTTAGAATTATTTAAATTATATTTTAGAATTATTTAAATTTTATAAAGAATTAATAAAAAATTACGAATTATTAATTATAGCCATATTATTTTGGCTTTATGGTCGTGTAATTTTATTAATATAACATAGAGGAGGATAAAACTATGAATAATACTAAAGTAATGATTGTTGATGATTCTCCATTTCAAATTGCTTTGCTAAGAGATGGGTTGATTGAAAATGGTTTTGATGTAGTAGGTGAGGCAAAGTACTTAGAAGAGGTAATAAGTGAAGTTGAAAGAGTTAAGCCGGATGTAGTTACTATGGATATGACTATACCTGGTACCGATGGATTTGAGTGTACAAGAGCTATTCATGAGTTTGATAGCAATATAAAAGTAATTATTGTTAGCTCTATGATGGATGATGAGTTAGTTAGTACTGCAAAGAAAAATAATGTATCTGGATATATTCAAAAGCCTGTAGACATTGATGAATTATCTATGTTAATAGGAAGAGTTGTTGAAGATGATGATTCCTTTTTGGCGCTTAAGGACTTATATCCTAATGCATTCAAGGAATCGATAATAAATATATTTAATAGATTAACAAAGACAATGGTTGAAGTTAATGATGATTTAAGTTCGGATTCTATGATTTGTAGTGAAGGAATTTCTATAGTTATGGGCATAACAGGAAAATACTTTGGAAGACTTATTTTAGATATGTCTTTTGATACTGCTAGTAAGTTAGCAGAGAAGTTACTTGGAAGAGCACATAAGGATGAAGAGGAAGTTTTAAATATTATATCTGAAGTTGCGAATATGTTTGCCGGAAATGCATGCTCTATAATAAATAAAAAAGATAAAATCTTTGGACTTAGAGTATCACCTCCTACAGCTTTCCATGGAGAAGATATAAATATATCGAAAACTAATTTAGATGATGGCTATACAGGAAAGGTGAAAACTGAGTTCGGTCAGCTGTTAATAAACGTGGGTTTTAGGAAGGGGGAGAAAACATGGATGTCAACTTTATAAATCCATTTTTAGAAGCATTTTCAAATGTTATCCCCCAGTTAGGTTTCAGTGAAGTTAAAAAAGAAGGAGTAAAACTAAACGGAAAATATATAAAGAGTTTAGGTGTGGTTGTTATAATAGGTATTGTAGGAGATATTAAAGGTAATATAATATATACAATGACACTAGACAGCGCTAAGAAAATCGCCTCTAAAATGATGATGGGAATGCCTGTAGAAAGCTTTGACGAGATGGCTCAAAGTGCAATTTCTGAGCTTATTAATATGTTAACAGCTAATACTGCTATAAACTTTTCTAAAGACGATATTAATATAGATATTTCAACGCCAACACTTATACAAGGAGACTTTACTGCAAATGCAAGTGTAGAAAAAGTTATATGTGTAGGAATAAAGGTTGATGATATAGAAATAGAAACTAATATTTCCTTGGAAAAGAATACGATCTAAATAAAACTTGTTTCATAGTATATAAATAAAAGTCAATGAAGTATGAGATAATAAGAAGGTATTATATAGTTATAATTAATAGTTATACTATATACAGTCTTCTAATACTTCGTTGACTTTTTGATGCATAAAATATAAATTGATATTAAGCAGTTTAATTTTATAAAATCAATTTAAGTTTATATATTTTAAGGAGGAATAAATATGTCAAGAATAGTTAATTCAAATGAATATAATCAAGAGATAAAAGATGGTGTAGTTGTTGTAGATTTCTTCGCAAACTGGTGTGGACCTTGTAAAATGTTAGCTCCAATCTTTGAAGAATTAGGAAAAGAGTACAATGGAAAAGTTAAGTTTATAAAAGTTGACGTGGATCAAAGTCCAGATTTAGCTATGAGATATCAAGTTGCATCTATTCCTACAGTAATTGTTGTTAAAGATGGAGAAAAAGTAGCTGGTAACGTAGGATTTATACCAAAAGAGCAAATAAAAACTATGGTAGATGCTCACCTATAATATTGAAATAGTGAGGTAGGTCAATGAGTGAAAGATATGATATTGCAATTATAGGAAGTGGACCTGCAGGGATTTCAGCAGCTTTAAATGCTAAAATAAGAAATAAGAATTTCATTTTATTTGGAAATGATGAACTTTCTAATAAATTAGTTAGAGCTCATGAAATTAACAATTATCTTGGCCTTTATGGCAAAAGTGGAAAAGAAGTAGCTAAGGAATTTAGAAAACATCTTGATGCTATGGATATAAAGGTAACTGAGGAGAGAATAAATAATATTTATTCAATGGGTGATTATTTTGCTTTAATGGTTAATGATAAAATGTATGAAGCTACATCTATAATCCTTGCTACTGGAATACAATATGGAAAGCCATTTCCAGGAGAAGAAGCTCTATTAGGTAAAGGTGTGGGATATTGTGCAACCTGTGATGCTCCACTATATAAAGGAAGAGTAGTTACAATTATAGCTTATAGTAAAAAAGAAGAGGAAGAAGCTAATTTTATAGCTACACTTGCATCTATGGTATATTATATACCTATGTATAAGGAGCAAGTTGAAGTTGACTCTTCAATTGAAGTTATAAACGATACACCAATGAGTATAGAAGGAACAGATAAAGTTGAGAAACTAATATTAAAAAATGGTGAAATTATTACTGATGGATTATTTATTTTAAGAGACAGTATTTCACCAGGACAGCTAGTTCCAGGATTAAAAATTGTAGATAACCATGTTGAAGTTAATAGATTGATGGAGACTAATTTAAAAGGCTGTTTTGCAGCTGGAGATATAGTTGGAAAGCCATATCAATATATTAAATCAGCAGGAGAAGGAAATATTGCAGCTCTTTCAGCTGTATCCTATGTAGATTCTTTAAAGAAGAAAGATATCTAATGTATGAAAAAACAGGATTTTAAGCAAAATCCTGTTTTTTGCGCATGTGAATTTTTTGAAAATACTAATTTATTTAACTTCATATTAGTTGAATTACTTACTATATAAATTTACAATATAGATATGTATATATTTTACCATTTCAATAGGAGGTATTTATGAAAAATAATTATAAGAAGTTATCCATAGTTTTAGTAATATCATTAATGTTTATTATTACTTTAACGGGTTGTTCAAAAAAGGATAAAGTTAAAGAAGCATTTGATGATTATTCGAAACAATGGTGTGAGCAAAACTTTGAAGGTATGTATGAGGCTTTATCAAAAAGCTCCAAGGAGTATATTGATAAAGAAACCTTTGTAGAAAGGTATAAAAATATTTATGGTGCTATAGAGGCTAACAATATGGAAGTTGTCATTGATGATGAAAATAGAGATAAAAAATCATTAGAAATTCCATTTAAGATGACTATGACAACAATGGCAGGAGATATAGAATTTACTGATTTTAAAGTAGCCCTTGTAGAAGAAGATAAAGTCTATAAGATTAATTGGAATGAATCTTTAATATTCCCTCAGATGCAGGAAGGGGATAAGGTTAGAGTAAAGGATAGATATGCAAAGCGTGGAAGCATATTAGATAGAAATGGAAACTTCTTAGCTACAGATGGAGTAGTTAAAGCAATTGGAATTCATCCAAGTAAATTTGAAAACGAAAAAGAATCTAAAATAACTGCTATAGCAAATATTTTAGATATAAGTGAATCATATATAGAGGAGCAATTAGCAGCTAACAGTAATCCAGATTACTTTGTACCATTAGTATCCTTACTAGAATCAGATTTTGAAAGATTGGACAAGCTATCTACTATTGAAGGGGTTGTTGTAAATAGCAATATGTCTAGAGTATATAGTGGTGGAGAGGCCTTTGGAAGCTTAGTTGGATATATGTCTGCAATTACAGCAGAAGAACTTGAGGAAAAGGCAGATAAGGGCTATAATGCTACAAGTCTAATTGGTAAGGCAGGACTTGAAAAAGTTTATGAAGATGTTTTAAAAGGTCAAGATGGAGGAGAAGTATATATAGAAAGGGGCGATGAGAAAATTGCCATTGCAGAGAAGGATGCTGTTGACGGAAAGGATATTAAAACTTCAATAGATCCTGACCTTCAAGGAAAGATATATGCAGAAATGAAGGGAGAGCAAGGAGCATCTACTGCAGTTGATCCAAAAACAGGTGAAGTTTTAGCCATGGTAAGTTCACCATCCTTTGATTCTAATGTATTTTCAACTTATAAGACTAAAGCTATAAAAGAGCAATGGGAAAAACTTGATGGAAAACAGTTTGAAAATAGATTTAATAATGTTTATGCACCAGGTTCTACAATGAAATTAATAACTGCAGCAATCGGACTTAATGAAGGAACAATCAGTGAAGATCATGCTATTACTATAGATGGATTAGAGTGGCAAAAAGATTCTTCTTGGGGTGGATATAAAATCACTAGGGTTAAACAAACTTCAGGACCTATTAATTTAACAGAAGCAACCAAGTACTCAGATAATATTTATTTTGCACGAGTAGCTTTAGATTTAGGTGGAGAAAAGTTTGTAACAGGTGCAAAGAATTTTGGAATAGGTGAAGAATTAGCATTTGGGTATCCAATGGAACAATCTCAAATAAGTAATTCAGGAGCTTTAGATAAAGATGTGTTACTAGCAGATACAGGTTATGGACAGGGCGAAATTTTAATGTCTCCCCTTGATGTAGCTTTAGCCTATAGTGCTCTTGGTAATGAAGGAAATATAATGATGCCTAGACTTATAGTAAGTGATAATCCTGAAGCAAAGGTTTGGAAGAATGCTATAAGTAGTGGAAATGTAGCACCACTAGTAGATGCTTTCTCAGCAGTAATAAACGATGGAGATGGTACAGGAATATCAGCGAGAGTAGAAGGCCATAATATCGCTGGTAAAACAGGTACTGCAGAATTAAAAGCAAGCCAAGATGATAAAGATGGAAAAGAAAATGGATGGTTTGTAGCTGTTGATACTGATGGAGGCAAAATTGCAATGTCAATGATAATTGAAGATGTTAATGGCAGAGGTGGAAGTGGAATTCCAACAGGTATGGTTCAAAAGGTTATGGCGTACTATTTAAATAGATAAAAAATTAAGGGCTGTGGAGCTAATATTTAGCACCACAGCCTTTATTTTTGTATTTAAGACAACCTATTTTGAAAATTTCTTAAAAATTTTATTCAGTAGTATGCATATTATAACACCTAGGGCAAGGAATATTCCCATGACTATTATAGGAAAAATTTTAAATAAACCTAGCATAAGAGGTTGTCCTCCTTTTTTAAATAATTTATGAGAAATATATATGTTAGGTATCTTTGCTATTACTATTATTATAATATATAAGATTTGTTTGCGAATATTATACCTTCAAAAATTTTCAATGTCAATGTTAGTCTGTAATTATTATAATTATCATGATATAATGTAAAGTATTAATTTTAAATCATAAGATAAGAAATTTGCAATAAAACTTGCAAAGTTAAGAGGAGAAAAAGATGCCAAAGATAGGAATGCGGATTACGAAGTCTGCTATAGCAGTGTTTTTATGCTTTTTGATTTATTTGATTAGAGGAGAGGGATTACCATTTTACTCCACTATTTCAGCAATAATATGCATGCAAACTTGCGTGGAGAATACATTAAAAGCAGCTAAAAATCGTACTGTTGCTACTATTGTTGGTGGTATAATTGGAATGTGTGTATTACTGTTTCAAAGAAAATATTTTTTAAATGCATCAGAGCCAGTGTTATATTTTATAACATCTTTAGCAATTATACCTACAATATATAGCATGGTTCTATTAGATAAAAAGGAAGCTATAGCGACAAGTTGTATAGTATTTTTAAGTATTACTGTTAATCATGCTATGGATGTAAATCCATATATTTTTGCAATTAACAGAGCTGTAGATACTCTTATAGGTATATTTGTTGCCTTGGGAGTAAATGCGGTGCCACTTTCAAGAAAAAGAGAAATGATATGCAAAAATAGTTAATGAGCATAAAGGGAGATTACCTCAATATTTGAGAGTGATCTCCTTTTAATTAGGCTTATATAGAAGTAGTAACAGCACTGTTTTATCTGAAGCAAAAGTGATATAATTATTAAGGATAATAATTATTAAGTAAAACTTTAAATTAATAATAAAATAGAGGTAAAATTATGGAAGAATTAAAAATGATAGAAATGATAAAAAGAAATCCTAATATAATAAAGACAATAAAAAACCCTTCAAATAAAATGAAGTTAATGGCCGTTATAAAAAATGGGCTTTTACTTAAATATATAGAAAATCCAACGAGAGAAATGGAACAGTTAGCTATAAAAAATACTGTAAGTGCTATTGAATTTATAAAAAATCCTACAAGAGATATGATGATAACTGCAGTAACAGAGGGATGGAATAATTTAAGGTATATTAATAATCCAGATGAAGAACTAGTGAAGCTTGGGATAGAACAAAAAGGATGGGCAATTCAGTATGCTGAAAATCCTAGTGAAGAATTACAACTGCTAGCTGTAAATAAGGACTATGATGCAATAAAGTATATTAGTAGTCCCACAGAGGCTGTGCAGGAAGCAGCGGTGAAAAAAAGTTATGATGCTTTAAGATACATTGAAGCCCCTAGTATAACAGCACAAATTCAGGCTATAAGAAGTAATGAAGCTGCAATAAAGTTTATATCTAATTTAAATAAAGAAAAAATGTTATGGTTTTTAAAAGAAAATATACTAGTTATTAAATATATCTTTAAAGAAATAAGTCAAGGTGACCTTGAAGAAGTTTTAATAGAAGTAATATCTAAAGAGGATGTTAGTGATAAATATATTAGAGATTTTTTAAATTGTAGTACTATTGGAATGGAAAGCAATAATATAAAAATAGATAAAGTTATGTTTATATATAAATATGGAAGTAAAAAAGCTAAAAGAATAGCTGTTGATGAAAAACTAAAGCTTATATAGGGGGAAATAAAGATGAATTTTATAGATACATTAAAGAGTGTTGAACTAGTGCTGGCCACAGGAGAAGTGCCTTTAGTTGTAGGAGAGAGTGGCATAGGAAAAACAGCCTTGGCTAAGAAGCTGGCAAGGAAAAATAATTGGAGTTTTATTGTTATCGATGGAAACCTTCTTAAAGAAGGAGAAATTGGAGGACTTCCAACGGTAGAATCATATTTAACCATAGATTCTGAAGGAAATAAATTAGAGAAAAAGACAACTATATATGCAGTTCATACAAAGTTAAGAGAAGTAGACAAGGAAATTGAAGAAGGAAAGAATGTACTTTTATTTATAGACGAAATTAATCGTTGTGAACATACGGTACAACAAGAGCTTATGAATTTAATATTAAATAGAGAAATCAATGGATATCAGCTTCATGATAATGTAAAAATCTTAGCGGCAATGAATCCATCTAGTAAATATGGTTCGGATTTTGACTATCAAGTTGTAGATATGGATGCAGCTCAAGAAAATAGATTTGTGTGGCTAAACATGGAGAGTGATGCTACAGCTTGGATAAAATGGGCCATGAATGCAGGGATTGAGGAAAAGGTAATAGAGTTCATTTCTACGTTTCCAGAGCATCTTCATAGTTTAAATGATGAAGATGTAAGAGCTACCCCTAGAAGTTATGAAAGAGTTTCTAAAAGCTATGAAGTTTATAAGAAGAATAAGGAATCAATTTCAAGAACTGTGTTTTTAAATGTTCTTAAAGGAAATGTAGGAAAAGTAATTGCAGAAGAATTTTTAAGTTTTATAGAAGCGGAGCATAGCCCTTTGATTAGTTTTGATGAAGTATTTTCTAAGGATGGTCTAAAGGAAGAGATTATAGATAGAATAAAAAAAGAAAGTCATACTAGACTTTATATTGGAGCTATTAATATACTAAGGGCTTTAGAAAAGTTCATTGAAGATGACAATGAGGATGAAGAATATTTTATTAATAGACTTATAGAGTTTATAAAGAATTATCCTGTAGATTTGATGGTTGGAATTATGAAGGATATGAAGAATAGTTATCCTAAAGTGTATGAAAGAGCCTTAGCAAATGAAGAGTTTGTAGAATCATACTTTAATGCATATAGCTCAGTAAGGGGATAATAGTATGGAGAGTAGTTTTGAAGCTAGAAGAAAGCAGCTTTATGAAAAAATAAATAATATTGTTGATAGTGGCGCAATGTTTAAAGCAAAGCGTGATGGAGATAAATTTGAAGTAGAGTTGCCGTCTAGTTTAAAGGATGAATTCTTAAAGCTTATAGATAAAGTAAATCTAAGTCTTATGGAAGATAAGGATAATTTTTATGGATATTTTTTATTTCAGATGTCTAGAGAAATTCGTTTTGATATAACTAGTCCAACTGGTGTGAACTTTAAAGGTGCTAAATATGTTATTTATTTTAATCCGATGATTTTCCTACAGCTGGAATTAAAACAGATGGAGAGTACAATTAAACATGAAATACATCATATATTATCTTTGCATTTAGTAAGAGCTAAAGAATTAAAGGGCAAGTTTAGTACCTTGGCTATTAATTTAGCAATGGATGTTGTGGTAAATCAATATCTAGAATATTTACATCCCTATGCAACTACCTTAGAATGGGTTAATTTAAATTATTCATTAAAGCTTGAACCTTATAATACCTTTGAGTATTATGTAGAAAAAATACAAAATGAACTTGATTTGCTAGATGAAACGAAGAAGGGTGAAGAGGATGATACAAAAGAAAATGAAGATATAGAATCTATGTATGATCCAGAAAAAACTCATGACATTTGGGATGAGTCTGATGAAATAGACGATAAAACTATGAGAGATTTCACTGAAAAATTTATCAGTAGTGCAGAAAAAGGTAAAATCCCAATACATGTAGAAGCTATGATATCTTCTCTTAAAAATAGTAAAGGGGAGCTTCCTTGGAATTTATATCTTAAAAAATTAATGGGAACAGTTGAAAGTAATAAGAAGAAAACTGTAACTAGAAGAAATAGAAGGCAACCTAATAGATTAGATTTAAGAGGAGAACTTAGAAGTCATAAAGCAGAAATAGCAGTTGCTATAGATATAAGTGGAAGTATAAGTGATGAAGAATTTAAACAAGCCATTAAAGAAGTGCTAAATATAGTTAAAAACTACAATCATGAGATTACCATTTTAGAATGTGATAAAGAAATTAAACGTGTATATAAAGCTAAATCTATAAAGGATGTTAAAGAGAGAGTTGCAACAGGGGGAGGAACTAAATTCACACCTGTATTTCAATATGCTAATAACAAAAGTATAAATCTATTGATATACTTTACTGATGGAAAAGGTGAGGAAAGCCTTAAGGTAATTCCTAGGGGGTATAAAACTTTGTGGGTTATATCTGGAAGAGGAGATAACTTATCTTTAAGGGAGCCTTTTGGTGCCATTAAAAAGCTTAGTAAAGTAGAGTCAAAGGATAGTTCCGTGGATATGCAAGATGTAAGGCATGATGGTTATTCTATGAACAGTCAAGAGCCAACGCTAAATATATAGTTAATCTTAATTAAAAAAGTGTGTTATAGATTATTTCTATAACATGCTTTTTTTTTACATAATCTAAGGGGTTTTAGAACATCCTAAATTATAGTAGTATTAAAAAATTACTTTGATCAATTTAAGATGAAAGAAGGTATATATAATGGCAAAAATGAAGACCATGGATGGAAACACGGCTGCAGCTTATGTGTCTTATGGGTTTACAGAAGTAGCATCTATATTTCCAATAACACCATCTTCACCAATGGCAGAATTAGTTGATGAGTGGTCAGCCAAGGGTAAGAAAAATATATTTGGAACTCCAGTAAAGGTTGTGGAAATGCAATCAGAAGGAGGAGCTGCAGGAGCTTTGCATGGTTCACTGCAAGCAGGAGCATTAACTAGTACATATACAGCATCTCAAGGACTTTTACTTATGGTACCTAACATGTATAAGATGGTGGGAGAGAGATTACCAGCAGTAATACACGTTTCCGCTAGAGCCCTTGCAACTTCATCACTTAGTATATTTGGAGATCACCAAGATGTTATGGCTGCTAGACAAACAGGTTTTTCAATGCTAGCTGAAGGTTCAGTTCAGGAGGTAATGGATTTATCTGCAGTAGCGCACTTAAGTGCTATAAAGACTAGGATGCCATTTTTAAGCTTTTTTGATGGGTTTAGAATATCTCATGAAATTCAAAAGGTTGAACTTTTAGAGCAAGAAGATTTGGCAAAGTTAATTGACTATGAGGCCTTAAATGAATTTAGAAAAAATGCTTTAAATCCAGATCATCCAGTTACTCGTGGTACAGCACAAAATCCTGATGTGTATTTCCAAATGTGTGAAGCATTAAATAGACATTATGAGGAAATTCCTGAAGTTGTAGAAAGCTACATGAGTGAAATTACTAAATTAACAGGAAGAGAATATCACTGTTTTGATTATTATGGAGCACCAGATGCTGATAGAATAATTATATGTATGGGTGCGGTTACAGAGGTTGTGGAAGAGACTATAGACTACTTAAATAGTAAGGGCGAAAAAGTAGGTCTTGTAAAAGTTAGATTATATAGACCATTTTCGATAGAAAGATTATTAAAGACTATTCCAACTACAGTTAAAAAGATAGCAGTTTTAGATAGAACAAAGGAGCCTGGATCTATAGGAGAGCCTCTTTACTTAGATGTAGTTAGAGCTCTTGTAAATGAGCAAAATGCACCTGTTATTGTAGGTGGAAGGTTTGGACTAGGTTCTAAGGATCCAACACCAGCTCATATTGCAGCAGTATATGAAAACTTAAAAGCAGATAAACCTAAAGATAGATTTACAATAGGAATAATTGATGATGTAACATTTACATCCTTAGAGCCAGTTACAGATATTGATGCTACTCCTGAGGGAACTACAGCATGTATGTTTTGGGGACTTGGGTCAGATGGAACAGTTGGTGCTAATAAGAGTGCAATTAAAATTATTGGTGACCATACAGATATGTATGCTCAAGGATATTTCTCCTATGATTCTAGAAAATCTGGAGGGTTAACAGTATCACATTTAAGATTTGGTAATAAGCCTATAAAATCACACTACACCATCGATAAAGCTGACTTTATAGCTTGCCATAATCAATCTTATGTATATACTTATGATTTACTTCAAGGTATGAAAAATGGAGGTAAATTCTTATTAAATACTCAATGGACTAAAGATGAAGTTGAAAGTAATTTACCGGGAAATTTAAAGAGAGCTATTGCAGAAAAGAAGGTAGATTTTTATATTATAAATGCAGTTAAAATAGCTCAGGATATAGGCCTAGGTGGAAGAATAAATATGGTTATGCAATCAGCATTCTTTAAAATAGCCAATATCATACCGATAGAAGATGCTATGAAATATTTAAAAGAAGCTGTGGTTACATCATACGGTAAAAAAGGTGAGAAAGTAGTTAATATGAACCATGCAGCTATAGATGCTGGAGCTGAAGCTATTGTTAAAATTGAAGTTCCTGAAAGTTGGAAATCTGCTCAGGAAGATAAAAAAGAAGTAACAAATGAAAATTATCCAGAGTTTATTAAGAAAATAGTTGAGCCTATGAACAAGTTGCAAGGAGACTTTATCCCAGTATCTGCATTTGTAGAAGAGGGAGTTGAAGATGGAACATTTATGGCAGGAACTACAGCCTATGAAAAAAGAGGAATTGCAGTTAATGTACCTGAATGGATTCCTGAGAACTGTATTCAATGTAATCAATGTGCATTTGTATGTCCACATGCTACAATTAGAGCCTTTCTTATAAATGAAGAAGAAAAAGCTTCAGCACCTGAGAATATGAAGATGTTAGAAGCAAAAGCTTTAAAATCAGAAGAAAAATTATACTTTAGTATTGGCGTAAGTCCATTAGATTGTACTGGTTGTGGAAACTGTGCAGAAGTATGTCCAGCGAAGACAAAGGCACTTGTTATGAAACCACAAGAAAGTCAGCATGATCAAATTGAACCTTGGAACTATACAGTAGAAAAGGTTAAAAATAAAAAGAACCCTATGAAGAAAGAAACTGTAAAAGGTAGTCAATTTGAACAACCGCTTCTTGAGTTCTCTGGAGCTTGTGCAGGATGTGGCGAAACTCCATATGCAAAACTTGTAACACAACTTTATGGTGATAGAATGATGATTGCCAATGCAACAGGATGTTCTTCAATATGGGCAGCAGGTGGATCTGCTATGGCTTATACAGCAAATCAAAAGGGATTTGGTCCAGCTTGGGCTAACTCATTATTTGAAGATAATGCTGAGTACGGATTTGGAATGTTTACTGCAGTTGAAACTATAAGGGAGAGAATTGCAACCAATGCAAGAGAAGCTATAAACTCTTCAGAGATTTCAGATGGTACTAAGAAGGTACTTGAAGAATGGCTAGAGCATATCAATGAAGGAGAAGGTACAAGAGAAAGAGCAGAAGCATTAAAAAATGCTCTTCAAGGAGAAAATAGTGAAATAGCTAAAAAGATTATGGAGGATAAAGAATTCTTCGTTAAAAGATCTCAATGGATATTTGGTGGAGATGGATGGGCATATGATATTGGTTATGGTGGACTTGACCATGTGTTGGCATCTGGAGAAAATGTTAATGTGTTAGTATTCGATACAGAAGTTTATTCAAATACTGGAGGACAATCTTCAAAATCAACACCAACAGCAGCAATAGCTAAATTTGCAGCATCAGGAAAGAAAACTAAGAAAAAGGATTTAGGTATGATGGCTATGAGTTATGGTTATGTATATGTAGCTCAAATAGCGATGGGTGCAGATAAAAATCAAGCCATAAAAGCAATAGCTGAAGCTGAAGCCTATGATGGTCCATCTTTAATAATTGCTTATTCTACTTGTATAAATCATGGAATTAAAGCAGGTATGACAATTACTCAAGAAGAAGAAAAGAAAGTTGTGGATTGTGGCTACTGGCATTTGTACAGATACAATCCAGAGTTGAAGGGGGAAAAGAATCCATTTACTTTAGATTCTAAAGAACCTAAGGGTAACTTTAAGGACTTTTTAATGGGTGAAGTTAGATATGCAGCTTTAGCTAAGACGTTCCCAGAGCATGCTGAAGAGTTATTTAATAAACTAGAAAAAGATGCTAAGGAAAGATATGAAGGTTATAAAAAGTTAGCTGATCAAGAATAAATAAAGAGGTGCTGAGGCACCTCTTTATTTCACTAAAATTTATGGAGTTTCTTGTTAATTTCATCGGCTTCAAGTTTTTGTCTTCTATAGTAGTATAAAAACACAAGAAGATAGACCACTATAAAAATCAAAGACCCTTCTATAAAACTTGGCAAGGTGAATGAAAACCACTTAAATATATAACAACTAAAAAGATAAAAACAATATAAAATAATGAATTCACATAAGAGTTGTTTTTTATAGCTTTTAAAATTTGTATAGGAAAATGCAAAGTCAATTAAATTAGTTATTGTTACAAATATAAGGGTTTGAAGAATTGTAGCAGTACTAATAAAATTATGACCTGATATTAAATGGTCAATTACAATAAAAATAATAGCAAGTGAAAATATAAATGCAATTGAGTTAAATCTATTAAAAAAAGTTTTCATAAAAACACCTCCTACAAGCCTAGTTTGTTTTTTAATTCGTCTATATAGTGTCTTGTGATAATTAATTTTTCATCGTTTTTTAAAGTAGCTTCAAATCTATGATTCCAAAGGGGGGTGACATTTTGTAGATAGCTTATATTAAGAATGCAACTTTTGCTTATTCTTATAAAACTAGTATTTGTTAATTTTTCCTCCAGATTAATTAAAGTGTTAGTGGTTTCATATACTTCACTTTTACAGTAGATAAAAGTTTTTTTATCTACGGATTCTATATAATAAACATCTTCAAGAGGGATTGTATAGATTTCATTATTTTTTTTGCACTGAATAGAAAAGGAATACTCACGTATTGTTTCTATTAACCGTCTTAGGCGATTATCCATGACACCACATTTAATTGTTATTTCTACTTCATTATTATCTAAGGATTCTTCTATAGTTAACTTCATCATCCCACCCCCATAGGTTATTTAATATTGATAAATCCAACCTTTTTCTCTACTTTTATTATAAAAATATTTAAACACAAGTAAGCCAACAATTAGCCAAATCACATTTAATAGAATGAAAAAAAGATATGATTTTAAATTTATCATTTCACCACCAAGGATTTTTCTAACAAGATCATTTGCAACAGTAAGTGGTATTAAATTTCTTGCTGAAAATCCATCCATTATTATTATTGTATCAGAAATAAATATAAGAATTATCTGAAAAATATATAAAATGCTACCTACTTTTTTCTCTTTTAGTGCTATACCTCCAAAAATTAAACCTATACCATACATTCCTATGAAATTTAGAATGATAATTGGGATTATTCTTATATCAAAGAATATCTTTACCTTAAAGAAAATAGTTGCAATTAAAGTTATAATTAAAGCAGTACCAAGAGTAATTATAAGTGATCCAAGAAGGTTACCTAAGAATAAGATGGATTTTGAAGTACTACTCATGAATTTATGCTCTAGAGTTCCTTGGGTAGATTCGCTTCTAATTAACTCGCTTAAACTATTAACACAGCCTGTAGAGATATACCACATGAGATATCCTACAAGAAGCAGTGATTTACTACCCCCCGGGGAATTATATATTTGACTTAAACCTGAACCTGAATTTGTTAATAGAAGTCCGATTAGTAAAATAGACATTATTGCAATTTCACTGATAAAGTTACTTTTATACTGCCATGAAATTTCAAGACTCATTTTTATTTCTTCTTTTAATGCTCTCATCATAAAATCACCTTTCCTTCATAAGTATTTACACAACTTAGATATTCAGATTTTATAGTATCTTTATCAACATTAGCATTTGATATAAGCTTCTTTATTTCACCTTCAGAAATAATAATATATTTAGAAGTAATAGTACTGACAAAGTCTAAGTCGTGGGAGGCTATAATTATTGTAATTTTGCCCTTTAGTGAGTTTAATAGATTTACAAGTTCCTCACGAGCAGAAATGTCTAGTCCATTGGTAGGTTCATCTAGTATGAGAATTTTTTTATTTAAAGTTAAAGCAGAAATAATAGATACCTTTTGTTTTTGACCTAAAGATAAAGTTTCAACTTTTTTATTTAGTAGTTCGTTAATGTTAAATAAGTTTTTTAATTTTAGTAATTCACCATCAATATCTCTATGACTTTTATTACATAGGGCACCAAAGTAATATAAATTACTTTTTACAGTAGCCTTCCAATATAAATCACGTCCACCTTCAAGTAATACAGCAATGTTTGAAGTAGAATTATAATTAGATTTTGCTAAAGCATTATTAATTTCAATTTTGCCACAATCAGGTTTTAAAAGTCCGCATATACATCTAATAAGTGTAGTTTTTCCCGCTCCGTTGGGGCCTAATAAAGCTACACATTCATTAGGATTTATTTGTAGATTGATATTATTTAAAACCAATTGACCATTAAAAGTTTTTTTAAGATTAATGCACTTAATCATATGAGCCCTCCTCAATTTTAATAAGTATATATTTATTGTATAGAGTGTAATCATCGGAGGATAGTATTGCAGGAGTAAGATACCATTATTTGCATCTGAAATACCCAAAATAAATGAGGTACTACCTAACGTTGTAGTACCTCATTTTAAAGTTTAATTAATGCTTATAGTTTGTAAAGTAATCTTCCTTTATTAAGGAATAACAAACATCATCATATATTTTTCCGTTATAATGTCTTGTAGCTTTTCGTAGTGTACCTTCGTAAGAAAAGCCTGATTTTTCAATCACCTTTTTAGATTTATTATTAAAAGGATAATGGTAACATGAAACGATATCTACACATTCATCTTCAAATAGATGTCTTAAAACTTCTTTTACAGCTTCAGTCATTATGCCCATTCCCCAATAATCCTCAGATAGAACATAGCCAATCATTTTAGAGTTAGGATTTAGCCTTTTTTTATCAGGATGAACACCAATGGACCCAATAACCATATTATTTTCTTTATATACAATAGCTCGCACCTCATCATTTTTTATAAAAGATTTAAGAATTTCAAGAGATTTCTCTTTACTTTCATGTGGAGGCCATCCAGCATTAGGACCAACTTTAGGATTTTTAGCATATTTATAAAAGTCATCAAGGTCATCTATATTCCAAGGTCTTAAAATTAATCTATCAGTAAAAAGTGGTTTCATATTTTTCATCTCCTTATTATGAGCAATTTATATTGCTACAGAGCTTATTTATTTAAGTTGATTATACCAAAAATTACTATAGAATAAATAAGAGATTTTGAAAAATAATATTTTTAAATGAACGGCAATGAAGTATAATAAATATTAATGAGTAATTATTTTCGATAAGGAGGAATAGTAATGAGCATATTATTTTTAGAATATCCTAAATGTTCCACTTGCGTTAAAGCAAGAAAATTTTTATTAGAAAATGGTGTGGAATTTGAGGATAGACATATAGTTGAAAACAATCCAAGTAAGGAAGAATTAGAAAAATGGATAGATAAAAGTGGTTTAGAGGTTAAAAAGTTTTTTAATACATCTGGAGTTGTATATAGAGAGATGAATTTAAAGGATAAAATAAAAGATATGAGTAAAGAAGAATGTATTCTTTTACTTTCTACAAACGGTATGTTAGTAAAAAGACCACTATTAGTTATGGAAAATGAAGTTATTCCTGGTTTTAAAGAAGATAAATATAAAGAAGTACTGGGAATATAAAAAAGAAGCGTTACAACTTAGTTATAGATTATAAGGGTTGTAACGCTTTTACTATTTAAGGAAACTTAGAATCCTTGATTAGAAATAGAAGCTGATTTTTTAGGCAAATAAATTATTAGTGCTAAGGAAATAAGTAAAACAATAGTACATGCAAGTCCACCCTCAGCACCAAAAACTCCGCCTGCAACAAGAGAACTTTTCATTGTACCCACATCTAAAACAGAGGGATCAAAACCAGTTCCACTTACAGAGATCCCATAGATATTTCCTTGGGCAAAATTCCACATAGAGTGTATTGCACAAACACCAATTATGTTATCTGTTCTATAAGCGTATAGTGAAAAAAACAACCCAACTAAAACGATGTTCAAAAAGGGTAGAAAGGAAAATCCAGGATTAAATATGTGAAGTAAACTAAAGTACACTGAGTTAATTATAATTCCTGCAATAGCACCATTTTTAGCCCCTATAGAGTTCATTAAAAACCCTCTACAAAGAAATTCTTCACTAGCTCCTTGAAATAAATATCCTAATAAGAAAACAAGGATAATAGGATTAAAAGGAGAGGTTAATCCTTCATAATTAATGTTACCTGTTACCATAAGAATTAAAACTAAACCAGAGAACATAATAAAACCAACTAAGAGGCCTTTACCGTACTCTTTAAAGAATCCTTTTTTTATAATACCTATAGATCGAAGACTTCTTTTTTCAATAAATCTACAGTATACAATACATATAATAATTAGAACTACAGTGGAAAATAAAGCCACTAGGGAATTAAAGTTAGAAGGAGTAAAAGCACTAGATATACCTCCATGAAATGAATAAATTAAAGATGTAGGTAAAATAAGAACCAATTGAGTAACTATAAATAATACAATAGATATAAGAATATTAACTACAGGATTAAATTTATGTTTTGCTTTTTTGCTTTCCTCAAGCATAGTAGAATTGTTTAAATAAGTTAACATTGCGACCCTCCTAAATAAAGTTATATATACATATTTTTCAAGTTATATTATATCATATGAAACATGTGGAACAATAATGAAAAATGTACACGTGGAGAAATTAATAGGCTCTGTGGTAAAATAAAGTGATAGAATGTGCAGGTTTAAAACGTTTATTTAAAATTTAGAATGTAAAATGCAAAATTGTTGTTGAAATTCCATTGGAATTTCTTCATTCATTTTTAACTCCTAATTTTAAATTCTTAATTTGATTCTTCTGCACGGCTTTTCCTAATGGGGTTGGAAGGGGACGCTGACCCCTATGGTTCAAGGAGAGATACTCAATATGTGTTAAGAAGTAAGGAGCAATAAAATATATGAAGAATATAGATGTTCAGTTAAGTAGCGGAAGTTACAACATTATAATAGACCGTGGTTTAATAAAAGAAATTGGATCAGCAATTAGTAAAATATATAATGGAGATAAAATAGCAATAATAACAGATGACAATGTTAATAAATATTACGGAGATATTGTAGAGAAATCTTTGAGGGCCAAGGGGTATAATACATTGAAAATAGTTATACCACCAGGAGAGAAAAGTAAGTCCGTTGAATCTTTATTAAAATTGTATAGTGATTTATTAGATTTTAAAATAAATAGAGGAAATTTAATAATAGCTTTAGGTGGTGGAGTTGTAGGAGATCTTACAGGATTTTGCGCTTCTACTTTATTAAGAGGAATTCCTTTTATACAAGTTCCAACTTCACTTTTAGCACAAATAGATTCTTCAATAGGGGGTAAGGTTGCAGTAGATTTACCTCAAGGAAAGAATTTAATAGGAAGTTTTTATCATCCCAAGGCAGTATATATTGATCCGGAAGTTTTAAATACATTAGATAAAAAATTTATAAATGATGGATTAGGTGAAGTAATTAAATATGGACTTATAAAAGATGCTAATTTATTTTCCAGGTTAAAAGAAATTAAAGATTATAAAGAGTTAATGGAGTCCATGGACTATATAATATATACCTGCTGCAATATAAAAAAAGAAGTAGTACAAATAGATGAGAAGGATACGGGAGAACGGATGATTTTAAATTTTGGGCACACTATAGGTCATGCCATTGAAAAGTTGCAAAATTATACTGGATTATCCCATGGGGAAGCCGTAGCTGTAGGAATGTATAAGATAACGGTGAAAAGCGAAGAGTTAGGAATAAGTAAAGCTGGATTAAGTGAAAGAATTAAAAGTCTTTTGATAAAATTCAATTTGCCCTATGAAGAGGATAATTTTGCAAAGAATGAACTTTTAGAAGCTATTAATTTTGATAAGAAAAATATTAATAAAAATATTAATTTAGTTCTCCTAAAGGATATAGGGGAAAGCTTTATTAAAAATGTTCCTATAGATGAAATGAAAAAATATTTATAAGGTAGGATAAGTTAATGGAAAAAGTAATAATTAAACCTTCTTTATTAAAAGGGGAAGTTATCATTCCGCCTTCAAAGAGTTTAGGACATCGAGGCATAATAGCAGCGTCTCTATCCAGGGGAGTATGCAAAATTTTCAATGTGCAGTATTCAAAAGATATTTTAGCTACTTTGAATATTATGGAAAACCTTGGAGTAAAGGTGAAGAAGGATGAAAATTCTTTAATGATTGATGGAAAAGATATTTTTAATTTCTATAAGGATGAAATAAGTTTAGATTGTAATGAATCAGGTTCCACCCTTAGATTTTTAATTCCAGTTTCATTAATACGTCATGGAAATTATGTTTTTTGCGGAAGTGGAAAGTTAGGAGAAAGACCCTTAAAACCTTATTATGAAATCTTTGATAAAAAAAATGTTAGTTATTTCGCTGATGAAGGGGGATTACCCCTTCATATAAGTGGTGGATTAAAAAGTGGTATATATAAGGTAGAGGGTAATGTAAGTTCTCAATTTATAACTGGACTCATGTTTGCATTACCTATGTTAGACGGAGATTCAGAAATACATATTATAAATAAGTTAGAGTCTAAGGGATATGTAGATTTGACATTAGATGTTTTAAGGTGCTTTGGAATTATAATTGAAAATCAAGATTATAAAACATTTAAAATTAAAGGTAATCAAAGTTATGAGGCTAAAGATTACTATATAGAAGGGGATTATTCTCAAGGAGCATTCTTTTTAGTTGCAGGGGCTATTGGATCTTCAATTCATTGTAAAGGACTTAAGGAAAATTCATTGCAAGGAGATAAAGTTATAATTGACATACTAAAGAGAATGGGTGCTTTAGTAGTTAGAAATGGTGATAACGTTTGTGCTAAACCATCTAAAACAAAGGGTATTGATATAGATGTTTCAGATTGTCCAGACTTAGTTCCAATTCTTGCAGTGCTGGGAAGTTTATCTCAGGGGACAACTAAAATATTAAATGCTAAACGTGTAAGAACAAAAGAATGCGATAGACTTATGGCTATAACTAAAGAGCTAAACAAAATGGGAGCTAAGATTACTGAGTTGGAGGATTCCCTCATAATAGAAGGTATTAATGAATTTCAAGGAGGAACTGTAAGTTCTCATAATGATCATAGAATTGCTATGGCTTTATCTATTGCAGCTACGAGAGCTAAAAATCCAGTTGTAATAGAGGAAGCTAATTCTATAGAAAAGTCTTATCCTAATTTTTATGAAGATTATATTTTGTTAGGAGGGAAAGTAGATGAGCTCAATAATAGGAAATAAGCTTAAAATATCTATATTTGGTGAGTCTCATGGAGAAGCCATAGGTGTAGTTATAGATGGGATGCCCGCTGGGTATGATATAGACTTTGAAAATGTTCATAAGGAGCTAAGAAGAAGGGCACCTGGGCAAAATCAATATTCTACTTCAAGAAAAGAGAAGGATATACCAAGAGTATTGAGCGGTATATTTGAGGGGAAAACTACAGGAGCACCTATATCAGCTATAATTGAAAATACAAATACAATATCTAAGGATTATTCTAAGTTAAAGGTAATGCCAAGACCAAGTCATGCAGATTACCCAGCAATGATAAAGTATAGTGGCTTTAATGATTATAGAGGTGGTGGTCACTTTTCAGGAAGGTTAACAGCATTAATAGTTTTTGCAGGAGCTATTTGTAAGGAAATATTAAAAACAAAAGATATATATATTGGTTCCCATATAAAGAGTATTAATAATATAAAAGATGAGACCTTTGACAAAGTAAAGGTAGATTTTAAAACGCTAGGAAACCTTTCAACTATGGAGTTTCCAACATTAAATAAAGAATCTCAGGAAAAAATGAAACTAAAAATTATTGAAGCTAAGGAAAATCTAGACTCTGTGGGAGGAATAATAGAAGGTGCTATTATTAACTTGCCTGTAGGATTAGGAAGTCCCATGTTTGATTCAGTAGAAAGTGTAATTTCACAGATGTTATTTTCAATTCCTGGAGTTAAAGGAGTTGAATTTGGAGATGGGTTTGAAATTTCCAAACTATATGGTAGTCAAGCAAAGGATGAGTATTATTTTGATAATGACATAATTAAAACATATGAAAATCATAATGGAGGTATATTAGGTGGAATTACTACGGGTATGCCTATAATTTTTTCTGTAGCTATAAAGCCAACTTCATCCATAGGACAAAAGCAAAGGACAATTAATCTTAATACTAATAGAAATGATATTCTAGAAATAGAAGGAAGACATGACCCATGTATAGTTCAAAGGTCTGTACCTGTTATTGAGTGTGCTGTAGCAATTTCTATTTTAGATATTTTACTTCAGGGGTAAGGTGGAGATTATATGAATAATATTATTCTTATTGGCATGCCGGGATGTGGAAAGACCACCATAGGAAAAATCTTAAGTAAAAAATTATCCATGAACTTTTTGGATTTAGATGAGTATATAGTAGAAAAGTATAATATGACTATAGAAGATATGTTTAAGATAGGAGAATCCTATTTTAGAGATAGAGAAAGTGAAGTTGTAAAAGAATTAGATAAGTATAATAATACTATAATTGCTACAGGCGGTGGAGTTATAAAGAGGGAAATCAATGGAGAGATTTTAAGAAGTTGTGGATATGTCATTTTTATTCACAGGTTACCTGAAAATATATTAAGAGATGTGGATAATTTATCTAGACCTCTTCTAAAAGATGATGTAACTAAGATATATAATCTTTACAATGAAAGGTATGATTTATATAAGAAATATTGCCATATTGAAGTTGATAATAATTATGATATTGAAGATACATTAAAGGAAATTATTAACATAAGTAAGAACATAACATCTAAATAATGAAGACTCTATAAAAGTGAATATTACTTTTGTAGGGTCTTCATATTTGGTAAAAATGAGAATATACATAGTACTGGTAAATGTATATTAATATTTAGCTTTATAAAGGTAGAGCTATACATTAATAAATTATGGGGGTGGAATCTTGAAAAAAAGAATTTTGGCAGTAGTTTTAGCAGCACTGATGGTAGTTGGGGCAGTGGGTTGTACACCAAAAAAACCATCAGAATCAAAAGAAAATGAAAAGAAAAACTATAAGATAGGAATTATAACAGGTACTGTTTCTCAGGGCGAAGAAGAATATCGTGCAGCGGAAGAAATGAAGAAGAAGTATGGAGATATGATAGTACTTCAAACTTACCCAGATAATTTTATGAAAGAGCAAGAAACTACAATTGCTAATACTTTGACCTTAGCATCTGACCCAGATGTTAAAGCTATTGTATTTGTTCAAGCTGTCCCAGGAGCATCAGCAGCTATTGATAAGGTAAGAGAAACTAACCCAGATATGTTATTTATAGCAGGAGTACCAGGGGAAGACCCAGCAATGATAGGCGGAAAAGCAGATGTTATATTACAGGCAGATGAATTAGGTATGGGTAAAACTATAGTTGAGCAAGCTAAAAAACAAGGGGCCAAGACTTTAGTTCATTATTCATTCCCTAGACATATGTCCTATGAAATGTTAGCAAAGAGAAGAGAATTATTAAAGGATACTTGTAAAGACTTAGGATTAGAATTTGTAGATGCTACAGCACCAGATCCAACAGGTGATGCAGGAGTTCCAGGTGCACAACAATTTATCTTAGAAGATGTTCCTAGAAAAGTAGCTGAATATGGAAAAGATACAGCATTTTTCTCAACAAATTGTTCTATGCAGGAGCCGCTTATAAAATCCGTATTAACAGAAGGAGCTATATTCCCTCAACAATGCTGTCCATCACCATACCATGCTTATCCTGCAGCTTTAGGAATAGAGATTCCTGATGATAAGAAGGGTAATATTGATTTTATAGTTGATGAGATTGGCAAGAAAATCAAAGAAAAAGGAGCATCAGGCAAGTTCTCTACATGGCCAGTTCCAGTAAATATGCTCTTTGTTGAAGCTGGTACAGAATATGCCATGGCTTATATAGAAGGAAAGACTAACGGTAAAAATGATAAAGAAAAGCTTTCAGAGATTTTAAACAGTAAGATAGATGGAAAAATAACTATTACACCATATACAGATAATGGTACTAAAAAGACATATGATAATTATTATCTATTGTTATCTGATTATATAGATTTTTAGATAATAGTTATTAAATTTTCTAATTTATAGTCTTCAAGAGGTTATTCCTCTTGAAGATTTTTAAAAAGTAGGATTAGAATTGAACGAGTTTAAGACTGCCATTACAATGGAGGGGATAATTTGAATAGTGAATATGTACTCCAAATGGAGAATATAAAAAAGGAGTATTTTGGAAATAAAGTATTAAAGGGAATAAATCTAAAAATTAAACCTGGAGAAATTCATGCTCTGCTAGGAGAGAATGGAGCAGGGAAATCAACTTTAATGAATATTTTATTTGGTATGCCGGTAATACACAGTACTGGAGGTTTTGAAGGTGAAGTTCTTCTAGAAGGTAAGAAGGTAGAGATTAAATCGCCAAAGGATGCTATGGATATTGGTATAGGAATGGTTCATCAAGAGTTCATGTTAATTCCGGGATTTACTGTTACTGAAAATATAAAGGTGAATAGGGAAATAACTAAGTCTACTGTGATAAGTAAAATATTTGGGAAAAACATGAAGGTTTTAGAAAATAAGGCCATGGAAGAAGATTCAAAAAAAGCATTAGAAACCATCGGAATAGGTATTGATGAAATGTCTTATGTATCAACTTTACCTGTTGGTTATATGCAGTTTGTAGAAATTGCAAGAGAAATTGATAAGACTAACGTTAAGGTATTAGTATTTGATGAACCTACAGCAGTACTTACTGAAAGTGAAGCAGAAACTTTAATTGAAGTAATGAGATCCTTGGCAGCTAAAGGTATAGCAATTATTTTTATTACTCATAGATTAGATGAAGTTATGAATGTAGCTAGTGATATTACAATTCTAAGAGATGGAGAGCATATTAAAACATTAGAAAGTAAATCAACTAATGTAATAGAATTAGCAGAACTTATGGTAGGACGTAAATTAGAAATTATAAGACATGAAAAGGAAAACATTCAGATTAAAAAAGAGAAGGTAATTGAAATTAAAAATCTTAATGTTGATATGCCTGGGGAGAGGGTTAAAGGAATTAATCTAGATATATATAAAGGTGAAATATTAGGTATAGGTGGACTTGCAGGACAAGGCAAAATAGGTATAGCAAATGGAATTATGGGGCTTTATCCAAGTAGTGGAGAGGTATATATATCAGGAAAGCCATTAAAACTAAATAGTCCCAAGACTGCATTAGACGCTGGACTTGCTTTTGTCTCTGAAGATAGAAGAGATGTTGGATTACTTTTAGATAGATCTATAGAACTTAATATTGCGGTAACAGCCATGGAGGTAAAAAAACAATATATTAAAAAAATAGCTTTTATGAAATTTGGAGATTCAAGAGCTATAAGAGCCTTGGCAGAGAAAATGATAAAGGATTTAGATATAAGATGTACAGGCCCTACTCAAAATACTAGAAGTTTAAGTGGAGGAAATCAGCAAAAGGTATGTATTGCAAGAGCTTTAGCACTAAAACCAAATATTTTATTTGTCTCTGAACCTACAAGAGGAATAGATATAGGAGCTAAAAAGTTGGTTTTAGATACATTAGTTAAGCTCAATGAAGAAATTGGAATGACAATTGTAATAACATCTAGTGAACTGGCTGAATTAAGGAGTATAAGCCATAGAATTGCAGTGATAACTGAGGGAAAAGTAGCTGGTATTTTGAAACCAGATGATAAAGATGCAAACTTTGGACTGTTAATGTCAGGACTAGAGATACCTAGAGAACAAGGAGTTGATTGAGAATGAAGGAAAAATTTAAAACTCTAGTACAAAAGGTTGGCTTACCAAGAATAATAATAGCTATATTTTTTATTATCCTATGTATTTGTGCGATACCACTACATTTATCAATGCCAATGCTCATTTCTGATATATTAGTAAGGTTTGGCATGAATGGTATTTTAGTTTTAGCTATGATTCCAGGTATACTTTGCGGCATAGGGCTAAACTTTGGACTACCTATTGGAATTTTGGCAGGTATATTAGGTGGACTTATTAGTATTCAAATGAACTTATCAGGTGGTTTTGGATTTTTTATAGGAATTTTAATAGGAATACCAATAGCTATTGTCTTTGGATATTTATATGGAATACTTTTAAATAAAGTAAAGGGCTCAGAAATGATGATTGCTACTTATGCAGGGTTTTCAACTATCTCATTAATGTGCATTGGATGGTTAATTCTTCCTTTTACAAGTTTGGAATTAATATGGCCTATAGGTACTGGGCTTCGAACTACTATTACTTTAGACCACAGATATGCAAAAATATTAGATAACTTTTGGTCATTTAATATAGGAGAAGTTACAATTCCCACAGGATTGCTTTTATTTTTCTTTATAGCATGTATATTAGTTTGGATTTTTTTAAAGAGTAAGATGGGAATAATGATGGCAGCAGCTGGAGATAATCCTAAGTTTGCTAGAGCATCATCTATTAAGGTAGATAGAATGAGAATAATAGGTACTATTTTTTCTACTGTTTTAGGATCTGTAGGTATAATGGTATATTCTCAAAGCTATGGATTTTTCCAATTATATCAGGCGCCAATGATGATGGGATTTGCGGCTGTTGCAGCTATTTTAATTGGTGGAGCATCTACAACTAAGGCAAAAATATCTCATGTTATTATTGGAACAATACTATTTCAAGGGCTTTTAGTAGTTGCGCTTCCAGTAATTAATCAAATGATTAAGGTAGGAAATTTATCTGAAGTAATTAGAATAATAGTAAGTAATGGAATTATTATTTATGCACTTACAAAGGCAAAAGGAGGTGCAGCTAATGAACTATAAAGGAAAAGTAAAAGAATATATTTTTAATAACATGGTTACTATTCTATTTGTGATTTTATGTATCGCTGGACTATGTGTTTCTGGGCAACCTATTCCGTTGGTACTTAATGAACTTATGGCAAGAATAGCAAGAAATTCATTTTTAGTTTTAGCTTTAATAATACCAGTTATAGCTGGAATGGGATTAAACTTTGGTATTGTACTTGGAGCTATGGCCGCACAGATAGTAATTATTGCAGTTACACATTGGGGAATTAAAGGGATACCTGGATTTTTACTATGTGTTGTACTTACAACGCCTTTAGCTATGCTATTTGGATATTTTACTGGTAAGCTTCTAAATAAGACAAAGGGCCAAGAGATGATAACAAGTATGATATTAGGATACTTTGCTAATGGACTATATCAACTATTATTCTTGTTTTTAGTTGGAACTTTAATTCCAATGAAAGATCCAGTTTTAATGGTTAGTGGCGGTATAGGAGTGAAAAACACAGTAGATTTGACTGGTGGAATTAAGTATGCACTTGATAATATTTTAAATAGAACTTTATATTATATAATATATAATTTGGCGATAGTAGCAATAGTGGTTTCTTTGGTGTTAGTTGTATACTGTGTTTTTAAGAAAAGACAACGATTAAAAAAATATATATTAATTTGTGTATCTTCAGTAATTGTTTTTGTATTATGTCAGATTAATAGTATTGCACTAGTTTTAGATTCTATAAATGTTCCAGTTATAACTATGCTAGTAATTATGGCTCTTTGTGTATTTAACATCGTTATATTTAGAACAAAATTAGGCCAAGATTTTAGAACGGTTGGTCAAGATCAGACAGTAGCTAATGCTTCAGGAATTAACGTAGATAAAGTAAGGATTAAGGCAATAGTTATTTCAACAGTGTTAGCAGCATGGGGACAACTTATATTCCTACAGAATATAGGAACGTTAAATACCTATGGAAGTCATGAACAGGTTGGTATGTTTGCGATAGCTGCTATTTTAATAGGAGGAGCTACAGTTTCTAAAGCTACAAATAAACAGGCAATTTTGGGAGTTATCTTATTCCATACTTTGTTTATAGTTTCACCAACAGCAGGAAAGAATTTATTTAACAATGCTCAAATAGGAGAATATTTCAGAGTATTTGTTGCCTATGGTGTAATTTGTGTGTCATTAGTTTTATATGCTTGGAAGGATTATGTTAAACGAAAAAGTTTAGTTAAACTATAGAGAATGGCTACATTGACAAAAAAATTTAAATATGAAATAATTAATTAGAATATTGAAAACAGTTGCAAAGGAGAAGCAATGAATCCTATTAGACTTTTAGAAGAAAATCCAATAATAGCAGCAGTAAAAAATCCAGAAGAACTTGAAATAGCACTTATGTCAGAGGTACAGGTTATTTTTGTACTCTTTGGTGATATATTAAATATTAAAAACATAAGTGAAAGAATTATGGAAAAAGGTAAAATAGGGATAGTTCACATTGATCTCATAGAGGGAATATCAGGGAGAGAAGCTGGGATTAGATATTTGAAAGAGGCAACTTTCTTTAAAGGAGTTATTAGCACAAAACCACAGGTGGTTCGTATTGCTAAAAACGAGGGACTATATGCAATTCAAAGAGTATTTATATTTGACACTCTTTCCTTAAATAATGCAACTAAACATTTAGGTGCTGATTGTGATGCTATTGAAGTTTTACCAGGAGTTATTCCAAAGGTAATTAAAAAGCTTGCAGAAAAGTCAAAGAAGCCTATAGTTGCTGGAGGATTAATTGAAACTAAAGAGGAAGTCATAACAGCATTAAATTCAGGTGCAACTTGTGTATCTACAACAAAAAAAGAAATTTGGGATATGTAGGCAGTGGAGATGATGAGATAGGCTACATAAGACTAGGTTATACTAGTTTTATGTGCCTTTTTTTATTAAATTGTTAAATTACTAAATTGTTAAATTACTTTTAAGAGGAATAATACTCTGTAGAAAGATAGAGTATTAACTAATATGGAGGGGTAAGTATGGAAAAATACATTGTGGCGTTAGATCAAGGAACTACTAGCTCGAGAGCCATAATATTTGACAAGGATCAAAATATAATAGGAGTAAGTCAGAAGGAGTTTAGGCAAATCTATCCTAAAGAAGGCTGGGTTGAACATGATCCAATGGAAATTTGGGGTAGCCAATATTCCGTATTACAAGAGGTTTTGGCTAAGTCTAATTTAAATCAAAGTGATATAGCGGCAATAGGTATAACTAATCAAAGAGAAACTACTATTGTGTGGGATAAGAATACTGGAGTACCAATATATAATGCTATAGTATGGCAGTGTAGAAGGACCGCTTCAATTTGTGAGGAGTTATCTAAAGACGGATTTGAGGAATATGTTAGGGAAAATACAGGACTTTTAATAGACGCTTATTTTTCAGGTACAAAGGTTAAATGGATTTTAGATAATGTTGAAGGAGCAAGAGAGAAAGCTGAAAGAGGAGAATTACTATTTGGAACTGTTGACACCTGGCTTGTATGGAAACTTACAAGTGGACGAGTTCATGTAACAGATTATACAAATGCATCAAGAACAATGCTTTATAATATAAAGGATTTAAAGTGGGATGAGAAAATTTTAAATAAATTAGGTATTCCTAAATCTATGTTACCTGAAGTTAAGAATTCTTCTGAAGTTTATGGTTTTGCAAACTTAGGAGGAAAGGGAGGCATAAGGGTTCCCATAGCAGGTATAGCAGGAGATCAACAAGCAGCATTGTTCGGACAAGCATGTTTTGAAAAGGGAAGTGCTAAAAATACCTATGGTACAGGATGCTTCCTTTTGATGAATACAGGCGATGAAATGATAAGAAGTAAAAATGGACTAGTTACAACAATAGCTATTGGAATTGATAATAAAGTGCAATATGCACTAGAAGGATCAGTATTTGTTGGTGGAGCTGTAATTCAATGGCTTAGAGATGAGCTTAGATTAATTAACGATGCTGCTGACACAGAATATTTTGCGTCTAAGGTGCCGGATAATGGAGGAGTTTATGTAGTTCCTGCATTTGTGGGGCTAGGGGCACCATATTGGGATATGTATGCAAGAGGTGCTATATTTGGATTAACTAGAGGAGCTAATAAGAATCATATAATGAGAGCAGCTTTAGAATCCATAGCTTATCAATCCAAGGCTGTGATTGATGCCATGTCAGAAGATGCAGGATATAAAATACAACATTTAAAGGTTGATGGAGGAGCAAGTAGGAATAGTTTATTAATGCAATTCCAAGCGGATATAATTAATAGTGATGTTACTAGACCTATAATTTCAGAGACAACAGCATTAGGAGCAGCATACTTGGCTGGACTTGCAGTAGGTTTCTGGGATAGTAAAGAGGAAATTTCCCATAGATGGTTTGCAGGTCAAACATATAACCCTAGAATGGATAAAGAAACAGTAGATAAACTATATAAGGGTTGGGAGAAGGCTGTAGATAGAGTTAGAGCTTGGGAAGATTAATTCTAGACACAGGATTATAAAAGTGTTATAATTGGCTTTAGACATTTGAACAACTAAATAAAATAAGCTATTTAGTGCTAAAGAGATATAGAGATAAGCACAAAATAGGGAGCTTTGCCCTTATTTTGTCTTGTCTTTTTTTAATGTCTAGGAAACATTGGTTAAATTCTATAAATTTAAAACAACCAATTTATAAAAGTATAATGAAGTAATTTTAGTAGATAACATTAATAAGGATATATAATTGTTGGGAGGAAATGTTAATGTATGATGTAGCTATAATAGGAGCTGGTGTAATAGGGGCTTCAATTTTTAGGGAGTTAATGAAATATAATGTTAAAGCAGTAATTATAGATAAGGAAAACGATGTTTCCATGGGAACTTCAAAGGCAAATTCTGCAATAGTTCATGCTGGATATGATCCAAAAGTGGGAACACTCATGGCAAAGTATAATGTTAAGGGAAATGAGATGTTTGAGGAGCTTTGCAAAGAGTTATCAGTTCCATTTAAAAGAAACGGATCTTTAGTTTTAGCTTTTAGTGAAGAGGAATTAGAAACGATAAAGGCCCTTTATGATAATGGTAATAAAATTGGAGTAAGAGGACTTAAGTTATTAACTAGTGAAGAGGTATTAAAGGTTGAACCTAATGTAAGTGAAAAAGTTAAAGGTGCATTGTTAGCTCCAACTGGTGGAATAGTAGGACCTTTTGAGTACACAATAGCTTTAGTTGAAAATGGTATTACTAATGGTGGAGAAATAAAACTTGGAAGTAAAATTGTAAATATAGATAAAAGAGATTCCTTTATTCTTACTGATGATAGAGGAGAAAAAATAGAAGCTAAGTATATTATTAATGCAGCAGGAGTATATGCAGATAAGGTTCATAACTTGATAGCAAAAGAATCCTTTAAAATAAATCCTATAAAGGGAGAATATTTTGTAATGGACAAAAGTCAAGGTGGACTAGTTAATCATACTTTATTCCAATGTCCATCAAAACTTGGAAAAGGAATATTAGTAACCCCTACTGTTCACGGAAATTTATTAGTAGGTCCAGATGCTGAAAGTGTTGATGAGAAAGATAATGTATCAACAACAGGAGAAAATTTAGCATACATTAGAGATACAGCACAGAAAACTACTGAAAAAATTAACTTTAGAGAAGGAATAAGAAACTTTGCTGGACTTAGAGCAAATCCTGATAGAGGTGACTTTATTGTAGAGGAAGCTAAAGATGTTAAAGGATTTATAGATGTTGCTGGTATAAAATCACCAGGGCTTTCTTCTGCTCCAGCTATTGCTTTAGATGTAGTGGAAATACTTAAAGCCTCAGGACTTTCTCTAGAGAAAAAAGAAAACTTTATAAGACAAAGAAAGCAAATTAATTTTATGGAGTTATCTAGTGAAGAAAAAGCTGAGCTTATTGAGAAAGACAGAAGATATGGAAAGATAGTCTGCAGATGTGAAAGCATAACAGAAGGTGAGATAGTGGACAGTATAAAGAGATCCTTTGGAAGGATAACTTTAGATGGTGTTAAAAGAAGATGTAGACCTGGTATGGGAAGATGTCAAGGTGGTTTCTGTGGACCAAGAGTTCAAGAGATAATTTCAAGGGAATTAAATATTCCTATGGAATCCATAGACAAAGAACACGATGGTTCTTATATACTAGTAGGAAAGACAAAGTAGGGGGCGAGTTATATGTATGATTTAATAGTAATTGGTGGAGGTCCTGCAGGACTTGCTGCTGCATATGAAGCTTATAATGATGGTATAAAGAATATTTTAATTATAGAGAGAGATAACGAGCTAGGTGGAATTTTAAATCAATGTATACACAATGGATTTGGACTTCATACCTTTAAAGAAGAGCTTACAGGACCTGAGTATGCTGGTAGATATATAGAGATGGTAAACAGCACAGAGGTAGAAGTAAAGCTTAATACAATGGTTCTTGAAATTACAAAGGGGAAAGAAGTTCATGTAATAAATGAAGAAGAAGGTTATTTAGTACTAAAATCTAAGGCTATAGTACTTGCTATGGGATGTAGAGAAAGAACTAGAGGAGCTATAAATATTCCAGGTGATAGACCATCAGGAGTTTTCACAGCAGGAGCTGCCCAAAGATATATAAATATGGAAGGCTATATGCCAGGAAAAGAAGTTGTAATTTTAGGTTCTGGGGATATTGGACTAATAATGGCTAGAAGAATGACCCTTGAAGGAGCAAAAGTTAAAGCAGTAGTAGAGCTTATGCCATATTCTAATGGACTTAATAGAAATATGGTTCAATGCTTACAAGATTACGATATACCTCTATATTTATCTCACACAGTTACAAAGGTTGTGGGAAAGGATAGACTTGAGAAAGTAATTATTTCTAAGGTTGATGAAAATAAAAGACCAATAGAAGGAACTGAAATTGAATTTGATTGTGATACATTGCTTTTATCTGTAGGTTTAATACCAGAAAATGAATTATCTTCTAAAGCTGGAATAGACAAAGATAGAAGAACTAATGGATTAATAGTAACAGAAAGTATGGAGACATCAGCAGAGGGTATATTTGCTTGTGGAAATGTTGTACATGTTCATGACTTAGTTGACTTTGTAAGTGAAGAAGCTAAACATGCTGGAAAGTGTGCAGCAAAGTATATAAATGGAGAATTAAACAAACATGGATACTATAATATTGTTAATGGTAAAAATGTAAATTACACTGTACCTCAAAAGGTTAATGTGGAAGCTGTAGAAGATAAGCTAACTGTATTTATGAGAGTGAATAATATATATCACAATAAAGTTTTAGTTGTTAAATCTGAGGGAGAAACAATTGCAACTTTTAAGAGAAATCACTTAGCTCCATCTGAGATGGAAAAGATACTTTTATCAAAGGAAAGTTTATTAAAAGTTAAAGGTGATATTACTATTTCACTAGAAGATCCAGAAAATATATAAATAGAATGGATAGTTAATGGAGGATGTTATGATAAAGGAATTAATTTGTATTAAATGTCCAATGGGATGTCATTTAAAAGTTAACACTGAAACTAAAGAGGTAACAGGTAATACATGTAAAAGAGGAAGTGCATATGGTATTAGTGAGGTAACTAATCCAACTAGAGTTATAACTACTACTATGAAAGTTGAAAATGGAGAATTACCAGTAGTTCCAGTTAAAACTAAAGATGCTATACCAAAGGATTTAAATTTTAAGGCTATGGATATAATAAATGAAATTGCAGTACAAGCACCAATTAAAATTGGTGATGTCTTAATAAAAAATATATTAGATACAGGAATAGATGTAGTTGCAACTAGAAATGTAAATGCAGTTAAATAATAAGTATTTATTTTATTAATCATAAATCCCACTTGAAGATAATATAATAGAATATATTATTTTCGGGTGGGATGTTATATGTCACAGAGAAGAGTAATTGACGGTTATGGTAGAGATTTAGGATTTACTCTTGAGCAACTAAATAAACTGACTTTAACATATAAGGTGCTTATAGATAGTGCTTGTGTATTAAATAATGTTGCTTTATCAAGTAAGAGTGATGTGAAAGAAGCGCTTAAGAGAGCAAAAAAATTGGGTTGTGTAATTGATGATTTAATTCGTACAGTGGATTGTAGCATGTGCACTTGGGAAAATTACATGAATATAAAATCTGATTATATAAATTGTAAATTGGACTTGAGCACAATTGAAGTTGAAGTAGATGAGGAATTAAGATTACAAAGTCCATGACTCATTAATTTACCAGTAATAATTAATCAAATACTAACACAAAATAGTCTAAAGGTTATCTTTAGGCTTTTTTTTGTTTATTAAAAAATAGGACTGGAGGATTTTTATGAAAAAAAATGTTTCGATTGCAATTTTAATTATATCAATAATTACGTTTTTTATGACAGCAACTGTATTTGCAAAAGATGAAGTAACTAGTGACTATGATACCATTTTAAAACAAGATATATTAACTTTAATGATGGCATATCCAGAATATATTAAAGGTGTGGAGAAAGCTGAAGGAGGCAGTGTATATATAATCACCGTTTCCGGAAAAAAGATTTTATATGATGACAAGATAAAAAAAGATTTTAATCAAAAGATGGATAATGCAGATCTTCAGGATGTTTTGGAAGAAGCATATCCACTTTCTATGCCAGAAAAGTTAACAGAGTTAGAATCAGATCCAGGAAGATTTAGATGTTATGGACTTTTAAATGAAGTTTACGGAAAAAATGAGAGTGAAGTATCTTCTAATCTAGTTATGGTTCCAGCCCCTTATAATGGCTATCAATTTAATAAAAAAAATGGAGCAGCAGAAAGTCTTAAGACTGCAATGGCAGAGTTAAAGGAAATAGCTAAAACAAATAGTAAAGTAGCAGCTCTTATTAGTCCTGTAAATGGAACTTTTAATTATAGGGTAATATCAGGAACTGGGAAATTAAGCCCTCATGCTTATGGAATAGCAATAGATATAAGTAGTAATCCAAGTGATTATTGGAAGTGGGCAACAAGAGAAGCAGGGGAAAAAAGAATGATGTCATATCCTAAAGAACTAGTTGAAACTTTTGAAAGTCATAATTTTGTTTGGGGAGGAAAGTGGGGCCATTTTGATATACTTCACTTTGAATATAGACCGGAAATAATAATTAAAGCTAAATATTTTAGTGATGATTTGGATAGTTCTAAAGAATGGTTTGGAAGTGTAGAAAGAACAGAAGAAGTAAACAGGTACATTGAGTTAATAGAAAATTCATTAGGAGTCTAATTGGAGGATGATTATTATGGAGGTATCAAATAGCAGAAAAAAAGCTATATTTTTCAAACCTACCATTATTTTAATTGTGTTGGTTTTAATTTTGTTTCCTAATAATTGTGCAGCTTATTCGGAGAAAGAAGAGATAGATGAAGAAGTAAAAACAGAAATTAGGGATTTTATTGAGAAAGCAATAGGTGAAAGAAATAGAGCTATAGTCACAGGAGAGCGTGAGGGTATTAAAGCAGTATACGATATGGGAACAAAGTTTGGACATTGGGCTTATGAAAGTGAAGAAAAAAAGATGATATATCTTCACAATTGGGAGCAAAAACAAGGAGTTAAAATTACTGAAATAGTTCCAAAGGTTGTAGTTACTAAGATTTCTGAAAAAGATACAGGAGGTTTTAAGGTTAATTTCACTTGTTCTACTGAGTATAGATATGTATATGAAGATAGACCAGAAGAAGTTAATGCTTCTAGGATAGGAACATACCACGTTTTAGGATTAGTATATAAAGATGAAAAATATTTAATTAATAAAGAGTGGTATACGGATCCTTTTGCAGACTCTTTAAACTTAGATAATATAAAGGTGGATGATGTAAAAGAGTTTATATTATCACAAGAACCTAGAGATTTTTCTTCTTTAGATAATAGAAGGATTGCGGCTAAGGAATATGCAGATAAATTTTGTGGAGCAGCAGCGGAAGAAGAGTATGGATTTAAGTATAATAAGGATTATAGAAACTTCAATCCTGAAGGAGGAGATTGTGCTAACTTTGCATCTCAGATCCTCCATGAAGGTGGTCAATTCAAAAAAAATGGTTCGTGGAACTATAATAAGGGAGAGGCAACAGGACCATGGGTAAATGCAGATAAGTTTAAAGATTATTGGGTATATAGTGGAAGAGCATCGGTAATAGCTCATGGCAGCTATGAGAAAGTATATAAAGCATCATATAAGTTGTTACCTGGGGATTTTGTAGCATACGAGAAAAAGGGAGATATAAAACATATTTCCGTTGTTACTAGTGCAGATTCTAGAGGATATGCTTTAGTAACCTGTCACAATACCGATAGAAACGATGTGCCTTGGGATTTGGGGTGGAGTGATAAAAACATTAAGTTTTGGCTTATAAGGGTACATTTTTAAATCTCACTTTTTAAGGATACATTGCATACCTTAAAGTATAGTATTTATACGAGGTATATATATGTATCCTTTGAAATTTAATAATTTATATTTTAAGAAGGTTTGGGGAAGCAATTATTTAAAAGGATTTAGAAATAATATAACTGAGAGTGGTGTAGGTGAGAGTTGGGATTTAGCCTGTCATAAAAGTGGAATGAGTGTAGTTGCAAATGGAGAGTACAGTGGACGTACGTTAATTTCATTAATAAAACAATTTGGAGCTGAAATTCTTGGTGAGGATATATGGAAAGAAGGCTTTATAGAAAATGATTTTCCTATCATGATAAAAGTAATTACTGCAGGTGAGGATTTATCTATCCAAGTACATCCTAGTGATGAATATGCCCTTACTCATGAAAATCAAAATGGGAAAATTGAATGTTGGTATATTGTTCAGTGTGAAGAAGGAGCAGAGATTGTTTTAGGCACAATTCCTTGTGATAAATATGAGTTTATTGAAGCATGTAAAAGTGGACATGTAGATAAGTATATAAAAAGAATAAAAGTTTTCCCTGGTGATGTATTTGTAATTAAACCAGGATTAATTCATTCTATTGGTAAAGGTATTGTATTAGCTGAATTTCAACAAAATAGTGATTTAACATATAGAGTTTTTGATTTTAATAGAGGTAGGGAACTTCATATAGATAAAGCAACAGAAGTAATAAATATGGAAATTATGGGTATGAAATCAAGTGAAAAAATAATAAATTTAAATAAATTTTTATTAAATTTTTGTGATGTTGAAGGAAGTAGAATATTTCGAGGTAATAAACAGCACTTTTACACTTTAACGTGTGTAGAAGGCGAAGGATGTGTTTTATACGGAAACAGAAAAAAGACAGAAACAATGAATATAAGTACTCTTGATACTATTTTTATCCCTGCATCTTTGAATCAATATATAATTAAGGGGAATATGAAATTAATTAAAATGACTCCAAATGAATGTAAATATTAAATAAACAAATATAAAGAAGAATTTACATTATTTTTTTTACATGATAAAATTTCATGTAAAACACAAAAGATAGGGAATTTCATTAATTTGAAAAATAACGTTAAATGAATATTAGATATTACTAAACCATTTAGTGAAAACTAGATGGTTATTTTAGGGGATAAAAAATATACTAAGGGGGAATTTAAATGTATAACAAATATAGGCGGTGAAATTCGTGAGAAACATATGGCAAATATACAAAAGAGATATTAAAAGAATTATTACAAATCCGGTTGCGCTTATAATTATAGTAGGTTTATGTATATTACCATCGCTATATGCATGGTTTAATATATACGCCTCATGGGATCCATATGGAAACACTAATGGAGTTAAAGTAGCAATAGTAAATAAAGATGAAGGGGGTATTCTTAAGGAAGAGGAACTTAACATTGGAAATGATATTGTAAGTGAACTTAAAAACAATAATGATATAGGGTGGGTTTTTGTAGATGAGGATGAAGCAGAATATGGATTAACTCATAACAAATATTATGCATCTATTCAAATTCCAGAGAACTTTACATCAGATATTTTAACTATTACAACTGATGAGAAAGTAAAACCCCAATTGATATATAAAGTAAATGAAAAGTCTAATGCAATAGCACCTAAAATTACAAGTGCAGGTACGAAAGCACTATTAAAAAATGTTACAGCTACATTTGTAGACAAGGTTAATGGTGTAATATTTGATGCATTCAATACACTTGGAGAAGAAATAGATACTAACAAAAGTAAGATATTGAGTGTAAGGGATTTAGTTTATAAGTTAAACGATAATTTAGATGAAATTGAGAATGTTTTACAAAAAGCAGATGAAGGTATAATAACTTTTTCAGAGTTTGCAACAGAAGTAAATTCTAGCGTACCTAAAATCAAGGAGAGTTTAGCCGAAGCTATAGCAGTTTCCAACAATGTAAATATTCTTGCCAATACAGGAAAAGAAGATTTTGAGAAAACTACAGATTTAGTAGAGATAAAACTTTTAGAAGTAAAACAATTCATAGATGAGTTTAATTCCATTTTACAAGGATACATAGATAATAGAGGTGAATCATATAAGATTGAGGAATTAATTGCTTCTTTAAATGATAAAGTTAAAGCTATTAATACTAGATTAGATTCCACTATATCATTTTTAGAACAGATGAATAAAATCAGTGGAAAATTTGATAATGCACTAAAGGGACTTAATGAATTAAAAACATCTGTAATATCCGTACAAGAAAAATTAGATTCTATTTCTAATAATGTAGATGCAGGTTTTGATTTTAATTCCAGGGTATTAGGCGCTCTTTTAAACACTGGAAATGAAATAAGTACTGGTATTGATACTAGGATTAATTCATTTAAGGCAGAGGTTAAACCGCTAGTTGATGAGATTATTAGTGGAGTTATAGGTGTAAGTAACAGTGCAAATGAATTATTAAGTAGTGCAGAAAAACAGATTCCTACAGTAGAAAATTTACTAACACTTTCATTAGATGCAAGTGCAAAAGGTGAAACTTACATTTCAGAGTTTAAGGGAAAGTTCCCTGAGTTAAAAGAAGGAATACAAAGTTTAACGATTAAATTAAGAGATGTTGCAAGTGATGAGAATATAAATCAAATTATTTCTATATTATCTAATGATTCATCGGTAATGGGAGATTTTATTTCTTCACCGGTAGAATTAGTAGAAGAATCAGTATTTCATATTCCTAATTATGGTTCTGCAATGTCACCATTTTATTCAATTCTATCTATTTGGGTAGGGGTATTGCTATTAAGTTCAATTATTACTACTGAAGTGGATAATTTAGAGAATGACATAGAACCTTCTATAAATCAAAAATACTTTGGAAGGATGTTATTGTTCTTAACGTTAGGTTTAATTCAAAGTTTAATAATAAGTGTAGGAGATAAATATTTCTTAGGCGTATCAATGGAGAGTACAGGATTATTCATAGGATTCTCTCTATTTACATCAGTTATATTTGTACTAATTTTATATACATTAGTATCACTTTTAGGAAATGTAGGTAAAGCAGTGGGAGTAATATTATTAGTACTACAAGTAGCTGGATCAGGTGGAACATTCCCAATTGAAGTAACACCACAGTTTTTCCAAAAATTACAGCCATTTTTACCATTTACTTATTCTATAGGGGCTCTACGTGAAGCCGTAGGAGGACCTACTTGGGAAAATGTATATAGAGATGGATTTATAATGTTAATTTATGGAGTGATTGCTCTTTTATTAGGTGTAATATTAAAAAGATGGGTTAATGGACCAGTAGAGAAACTTCAACATAAATTTAAAGAAAGTGGATTATCCGAATAATAGGAGGCTCTAGTAATTAATTTTACTAGGGCTTTTTAATAGATAAAAACGTGTATACAAAATAATGAACAAAAAAACATTGTATACATGATTAAAAGTATTGGACAAGTTGTCTTTTATATAATATCATTTCTTTACGACATTATATTATTAGGAGGAAACTTATGCTAGGACATTTAATTGAAACAGGAATTCCTATAGTTATTGAAATATTGGAGTTGATGGGGACTACAATAATAGCTATCGGAGCCATAAAGGCATTTTATAAATATATAGTTAGTTTGATTAAAGAAACGAATTATTCTATTAAATTAGATCTTGCACAAGCGTTAGCTCTTGCTTTAGAGTTTAAGTTAGCAGGAGAAATACTTAAAACAGTAGTAGTAAAAAGTTTTGAAGAAATGGGTATGCTTGCAGCAATTATAGTATTAAGAGCAATCTTAACTTTTGTAATTCATTGGGAAATTAAAGGCGAAAAGCATTAAATAAAAGGCTCTGTATGCATTTACAGTGATTGGAAGTAATTTTATTTCCAATCACTGTTTTTTCATGCATATGTTTCCTTAAACATTTAAATTAATTTTATATTTTCAAATTATTAAATAAAGCTTATGGATCTGCGTTATCATTATTGTTAGGTCTTAATAATGAGGAGCTGGTTGGAGTATTGTAAATTCCACGGATGGCATTAAAAGTTCCTAGTAAATCTAGTAATCCGTGGCCAGCATAGGGATTTGGGTAGATATCTTTAGGCCTTTTTTTTGTTCCTAGAATAAGCATCGCTTTAACAATTTCTGAAGATATAGTTGGCAGATTTTTATTAACTATAGCCCATTGCAATATTAGAGCTATGGCACCAGCAAGTACAGCGGTGGCAACGCTAGATCCAGTGATAAGAGTTGTTTTGTTGTTAGGTGCGGTGGTAAGCATGTTTACACCACCTGTAGTTAAATTAGGCTTTACTCTATTATCTATAGTAAATCCAACACCTGAACTTGCTTCTAAGGAATTATTATTTTGATTATAAAATCCTGTACAGATAGCACTATATGATGTTGAGGGAATAGTTAGTGTTACAAAGTTATCAGAATTTAAAAAAAATGTATCATCTTTTGAAATAGGTCGTTGGCTCATCCAAGCATTAAATTTACCATTTATAATGTAGTCACCATAGAGTATAATTTTCCATATTCCAGGTGTTGGTTTCTCAAAATATATTAGTATAAGCTCACTACCAGAAGATGAGATTGGCAAAAAGTATTGTATGAAGATATTAGTTTTTTCGTAAATAAAAGTTAGTGTTTCTTGCTGGGATATTTTTATAGGTATTTTAGGTATAACTTGACCACTAGGAGAAATCATGCCTATGGAAATTTTATCAGGATAGGTAGACCATATGTGTACATATAAATAATTTTGATTAGGCCCTATTTGAACATTTATATTAGATATTTCAGAAGTACTATTTATTTTACCAGAATAGTGAGTTTGAGAATTACCTTGATTTCCTGTACCAACAGCAAATACCACATTGCTTTCAAAGGAATAGTAATCAATAAGTTCTTCAATAGGGCGTTTACCATCATGGCCCCCAAAGTTACTACTAACAGGTAAAAAAACCACCATAGGACGTCGTGTTAAAGTTCTATATTGAATTAAATAGTACATCGCTGTAGCAATATCAACGTTACTAAATACTGGAGTTGGAGCTGTATTTGAGGACGAAGATATAGTATCAACAACTCTTAATTTAACAACAACAAAATCACAGTTAGGTGCAGCTCCCTTTACCTCTCCATATCCCCGAGCACCAATTATTCCAGCACACTCAGTTCCATGACCGATTTTATCAATCTCTGGAACTAAATCTAAGGGATTTTTTCCGTTACGACTTTCTTTAATAGCTTGATTTATTTGTTCATTACTGTATTCACTGCCATATCCAAGTCCAGAAGGTGCAATGCCAGATGAATCACTTTGATCCCAAATAGATAATATTCTAGAGGTATCATCTTCTCTTAAAAATTCTTTATTTGTGTAATCTATGCCTGTATCTATAAGGCCAACAACTACACCTGTACCAGTTAGATCTATAGGAAATCCCTGATTAAATTGAATTATATTTGAACTGTCTAGTGGAGAGATTTCTGTTAATATATATTCAACAAAGGGTTCAATTAGTTCTATATTACGCAAAGCTAGAAATGTAGATTCATAATTAGGATCAATAAACACAGCTGCAACATATGGTGTTAGTGGTATGGCCAATGAATTAGGAATAGAAGAAACTATTTTATCTATTTCTCCAGTATAGTTAATTAGGTATCCATTTTTATTGTTGGAGTTTTTTATTACATCACTACTTACTTTATGAAGATATTTAGTAATTTTCAAAACTTATCACCACACATAATTAAACTTATATATAATTCTTCAGGAATACGGATAGTACTATTTAAAGGCAGTGTATCTATATTACATTTTTCATTATTAGTTCTTAGAGATTCCACGAGAGGAGAACGTAAATTTTCAAAGGAATTTTGAAGATTTAACATACCGTAACCCCATTGAGCATTAGGATAAATATCACCAGGTCGTTTGTTAGTACCTCGTGTTAGGTAAGATATAATGGAAGTGGAATGCATATTAGGTTCGTTATTCAGAATAATTCCCCACTCTAGGAGTAGTAGAGTGGCACTGCATAATACTGCACCAGCTACAGAGCCACCAGTTACAGAAACAGTCTGGTTATTTAGTCCCGTTGTTGTGGCAGTAAAGCCACCGGTTGTTAAATTTGGTTTTATATTTCCCTTTACACTATAACCTCTACCTGAGTTTATATCTATAGTATTGTTGTTTTGATTGTAAAAAGATGTTGTAATGGCTTTACTAGCAATTGAAGGACATAATAAAGTAGTATATGGGTCTGAATTTATAAATCTAGTTTCAGGTTCTATAATTGGCCTTTGTGGAAGCCATATATTGAATGTGCCATCTGTAATATAATCGCCTGTAAGTCTGAATTGCCATATTCCACTTTTAGGATTTTCTATAGTAATATATATTGCTTCATTACCATCAAGTACATCGAATAAAGAAAAAGTAAAGGAAATAACACTATTCTCCAGAACTAGGTTAATTTGCTCTGTTTGTCCTATTTGAAAACTTGGTTGTATAGGGGAAGCAACTTCACCAGTAGGCGAGGTTACAGCTAAGGACATTATATTGGGTTTAGGTATCCACAACATAGCTACAAAATTCTTTTCATTTGGGGCAATATTGACTTCTAAAGTAAAAAAATCACCACTTTTTTTTATGTTTCCACTAGCATGAATTTTACTTGCTCCTTGATTTCCAGTATTGGTTACAAATACTAGACCATTACGTGAAGAGAAGAGATTTATATAATTTTCAAGAGCTGACCTGCCTTGATGACTAGTCCAATTTGTTCCGCAAGAAATTAATACGCTCATAGGAATGTTTTCTTTACCTTGATATTGTGATAAGAAATTAATGGCATTAAGTATATCTAGACCTTCATATATTGGTATATTCTTTCTATCATTTATTCCTATTAACTTTAGATTAATATTTTTTGCTTCTTTAAGTTTTACTATTATAAATTCACATTCTGGAGCGCCTCCTAGAACACCATTTAACCCCTTAGCACCTACTAAACCAGCCATATTTGTACCGTGACCAATTTTGTCTTTTGAGGGAACTATATCATATGGATTTTCACCAGACAATGAAGCTGAAATTGCTTTGTTGATTTCATCCCTGGTATATACGGTACCATAAAATGCTTTTTCATTATATGGAGTTTCACTTTGAATTGTTTGATCCCAAATAAGACGAATTCTAGTTGTATTGTCATCATTCCAAAATTGAGGATTAAGATAGTCAATTCCTGTATCGATTATTGCAGCAACAGTACCACTACCTCGCAACCCTAGGTAATTATTACTATGAAATTTTGTTATGTTTGCAGCAACTGCTGGTTGAAAATCCGATAGTGTATAAGGGAAACTGGGTTCTAAATTCAAAACGTTTCTAAATCGTTCATAAAAATTTGTAAGATTTCCAGATTTAATAGACACAATATAACTACTCAAATCTATTTTCATAGCACAAGCGTAATCAACATCTTGAAGTATAGTTTCCAAGTCCCCATCATATTTAATATAAAAATTTATATAGTCCTCATCGATATAACTTTTAATGCAATCCAGATCTTGTTTAAAACTATTATCTAACATATTCATTGAAATCAGCATCTCCGATAAATGGTACTTATTTATATTATTCATAGAGCGAATATAATGTTCCTTATATGTTACATAAAGGGTTTATACATAAGTGTTATCATTATTATTCGGTCTTAATAATGAGGAACTGTTTGGAGTATTATAAATTCCACGGATGGCATTAAAGGTTCCTAGTAAATCTAACACCCCATATCCAGTATAAGGATTTGGATAAATATCAGAGGACCTTTTTTTAGTGCCACGGACTAATAGAGCTTTAACAACTTCAGGAGATATTGTTGGTAGGTTTCTATTAACTATAGCCCACTGTAATAATAGAGTTATGGCACCGGCAAGTACAGCAGTTGCAGCACTAGAGCCGGAGATAACAGTAGTTTTATTATTAGGAGCAGTAGTAAGTACATTTACACCCCCAGCAGTTAATTCAGGTTTTATTCTACCATCTGTAGTAAAACCAACACCAGAACTAGTATCTAGAGAATTATCGTTTTGGTTATAAAAGCCAGTACATATAGCACTGCGTGCAGTAGAGGGAATAACTAATGTGGTAAAATTATCAGAGTTTAAGAAAAATGTACCAGGCTTTGAAATTGGACGCTGACTCATCCAAGTGTTAAAAGTACCATTTACTATATAATCACCATAAACTATGATTTTCCATATTCCAGGTGAGGGTCTGTTAAAATGTACTAATATACTCTCATTTCCAGATGTTATTATTGGAAAAAAGTATTGTATGGTCACAGTTGTTTTTTCATATATGAAATTTAATGTTTCCTGTTGAGATATTTTAACGGGAACTTTTTGCACAACTTGCCCACTAGGAGATATTATACCAATGGAGAGTTTATCTGGATAGTTAGCCCATATAGAAGTGTATAAAATGTCTTGATTAGGATCAATTTGCATTTCTATAGTAGAAGTTTCGCTGGTGCTGTTTATTTTTCCGGAAAAATGAGTTTGAGAATTACCTTGGTTTCCTGTACCTACAGCAAATATAACATTAGTTTCAAAGGAATAGTAATTAATAAGTTCTTCAATGGGACGACTGCCATCATGTCCCCCTAAATTAGTACTAACTGGTAAAAAGATGACCATGGGACGATTGAGTTGAGAACGATATTCAAGGGCATAACGCATTGCTGTTGCAATATCTACATTACTAAATATAGGAGTGGGTGTTGGATTACCGGAAGATGATGGTACAGTATCTACAGCTCTTAATTTAACAACAAGAAAGTCACAGTTTGGAGCAGCGCCTTTTACCTCACCATATCCACGAGCTCCAATTATTCCGGCACATTCTGTTCCATGGCCAAGAGTATCTATTTCAGGTACCAGTTCTAAAGGGTTTTTACCATTAAGACTTTCTTTTACCGCTGCATTTATTTGCTCATTACTATATTCACTGCCATAACCCATGGTAGCAGGAGGTGTACCTGAATTATCGCTTTGATCCCAAATGGCTAAAATTCTGGAAGTATCATCTTCTCTTATAAATTCTTTGTTTGTATAATCAATTCCTGTATCTATAATAGTAACAACAACTCCAGTACCTGTTAAGTCTAAAGGAAAACCCTCAGAGAATTGAGTTATATTGGCACTATCTAAAGGAGAAATATCAGTCAAAATATATTGAACAAAGGGTTCTAAAATTAATTTGTTTTTCAATGATGAAAAGGTAGAGTCATATTCAGGATCAATAAAGGCAGCAGCTATATGAGGCGTCAATGCTATTGCTTTAGAATTTGGAATAGAAGCCACATCATTTACTATATTTCCTGTATAACTTATAAGATAACCAATTTTATTGTTAGAATTTTTAAGTACAGTATCATTAAACCCGTATAAATATTGTGATCTATCCATTGATTTACCACCCACCTAAAGTAATCTATTATATAATTCATGAGGAATGAAAATAGTATTATTGTCTGAAATAATTTCTGATTCCAATTTAAGGGAACCATGCTTCAACTGTTCATTACAGCAACGAAGATTTTCAAAAGAACCTTGGAGATTCAACATTCCATAACCCCATTGTGGATTTGGATATATATCACCAGGTCTTTTATTTGTTCCACGTGTTAAATAGGATATAACTGATGTAGAGTACATATTAGGGTCATTTCCTTGAATAATACCCCACTGAAGAAGTAGTAATATAGCACTACATAAAACTGCACCAGCCACAGACCCTCCACTTATAGAAATAGTTTCATTATTTAATCCTGTTGTTAAGGCTTCGATACCACCAGTGGTTAAATTAGGTTTTATATTATCTTTTACACTATAACCTCTTCCTGAGTTTATATCTATAGTATTATTATTTTGATTATAGAATGATGTAGTTACAGCTTTATTAGCAATGGATGGAGACATTAAAGTTATATAAGGATCTGCATTTATAAATCTAGTTTCTTCTTCAATAAGTGGTCTTTGAGGTAACCATATATTGAAGTTACCGTCTACTATATAATCTCCAGTTAATCTTAGTTGCCAAATGCCACTTCGTGGATTATCAATGGTGATATATATTACTTCATTACCATTAATTACATCAAAAAGATTATAAGTAAATCGAATAAGACTATTTTCTAAAACCAAGTTAATCTCTTCAGTTTGGCCTACTTGGAAACTTGGCTGTATAGGAGAGGCAACTTCACCAGTAGGGGAAACTATAGATAGAGTCATTTTATTTGGCATAGGTATCCATACCATCATTACAAAATTTTTTTCGTTAGGAGCAATATTTATTTCTATAGTGCTGATTTCTCCAACTTTTTTAATAGTACCGGAAGCATGAGTTTCACTAGCACCTTGGTTACCGGTATTAGTTGCAAATACTAGCCCTCTTCTGGAAGAAAAAAAGTTAATATAACTTTCCAGTGAGGACATTCCCTGATGGCTAGTCCAGTTTGTTCCACAAGATATTAGAACACTCATTGGAACATTGGCCCTATCTTGATAGTGAGCTAAAAAATTAATACCATTAAATATATCTAGACCTTCATATATAGGAATATCTTTTCGATTATTTATACCTATTAATTTCAAATTTACATCTTTTGCTTCCTTAAGTTTTACTATTATAAATTCACATTCGGGGGCTCCCCCTAGAACACCATTTAATCCTTTAGCTCCAACTAACCCGGCCATATTTGTTCCATGTCCAAGTTCATCTTTTGAAGGAACTATTTCATAAGGGTCTTTGCCTGCTAAATGAGCTGAAATAGCGCTATTAATTTGTTCTTGAGTATACACGGTACCGTAAAAGGCACGTTCATTGTAAGGAGTTTCACTCTGAATAGTTTGATCCCAAATAAGACGAATTCTGCTAGTATTATCATTGTTCCAAAATTGAGGGTTAAGATAGTCTATTCCAGTATCTATAATTGCTGCAATGGTACCGGTGCCTCTTAATCCTAAGTAGTTATCACTATGAAATTTTGTTATGTTTGCAGCAACTACAGGTTGAAAGTCTGATAGAGTATAGGGGAAGTTACTTTCTAAATTCAATACGTTATTAAATTTATCATAAAAGCTATAGAGGTTTCCTACCTTAACGGACACCAAATATATATTAGAGCCAATTTGAATTGCACAAGCATAGTCGATACCTTTAAGAATTTCCTCTAAATTTCCATCATATTTAACAAAGAGGTTAATGTAGTCATTACTAATGTAACTTTTTATACAATCAAGGTCTTTTGTTAAATTATTATTTGTTATAGACATTTTAATATCACCTCCATAGAATGTTACATATATATAGTATCTATACAACTTACACGTCTACATTCTCATTATTTTTATTAATGGTTCTCAATAACTTTGAATTATCAGAAGTATTATAAATTCCACGGATAGCATTAAAAGTTCCTAGTAAATCTAGTAGGCCATACCCGGTATAAGGATTTGGATAAATATCCGTAGATCTTTTCTTTGTTCCTCTTGTAAGTAATGCTTCAATTACTTCAGGTGCTATTGTTGGAAGATTTCTGTCAACTATGGCCCACTGTAGTATTAGAGTTATAGCACCAGTCAGTACAGCAGTTCCAACACTAGAACCAGAGACAATTGCAGTTTTATTATTAGGTGCAGTAGTAAGTACGTTTACACCACCAGAGGTTAATTCAGGCTTTATTCTACCGTCTACAGTAAAACCAACACCAGAGTTTATGTCTAGAGAATTGTCGTTTTGATTATAGAATGCAGTACACATAGCGCTGCGAGCTGTAGAAGGAATAGTTAATGTTATAAGGTTGTCAGAATTTAGAAAAAATGTTCCTGGTTTTGATATAGGACGTTGACTCATCCAAGCATTAAATTCACCATTGACAATATAGTCACCATAAGCTACAATTTTCCATATTCCAGGAGAAGGTTTGTTAAAATATATAAGTATACTTTGATTACCTGTGGTTGTAATTGGGAAAAAGTATTGAATAGATACGGTTGTTTTCTCATAAATGAAATTTAAAGTTTCTTGTTGAGATATCTTAACAGGAATTTTTTCTATAACTTGCCCACTCGGAGAAATCATTCCAATGGAAAGTTTATCTGGGAATCTACACCAGATATCTACATATAAGTAATTTTGATTAGGTCCTATTTGAACTTCTATAGTAGATGATTCATTTGTACTATTTATTTTTCCCGAAAAGTGAGTTTGAGAATTTCCTTGATTTCCTGTACCTACGGCAAATATAACATTGCTTTCAAAGGAATAGTAATTAATAAGTTCTTCAAGAGGACGTCCTCCATCATGTCCACCAAAGTTGCTACTAACTGGTAAAAAAATAACCATGGGACGTTTAATTTTGGATCTATATTCAACTAAGTAACGCATAGCGGTTGCTATATCTACATTACTATATAGTGGAATAGTTGGAGGGTTTCCAGATTCAGAGGGTATAGTATCTACAACTCTTAATTTAACAACCACAAAGTCACAGTTTGGAGCGGCACCACGTACTTCACCATATCCACGGGCACCAATTATTCCAGCACATTTTGTTCCGTGGCCAAGGGTATCGATTTCAGGAACTAGGTCCAAAGGATTTTTCCCATTAAGACTTTCTTTAAGGGCTGCATTTATTTGTTCATTACTATATTCACTTCCATAACCCATAGAAGCAGGAGGTATACCTGAATTATCACTTTGATCCCAAATAGATAGAATTCTAGAAGTATCATCTTCTCTTATAAATTCTTTGTTTGTATAATCTATTCCCGTATCTATAAGACCAACAACAACTCCAGTTCCTGTTAAATCTAGAGGAAATCCTTCCGTAAATTGAGTTATGTTTGCACTATCTAAAGGAGAAATATCCGTTAATATATATTCAACAAAGGATTCTATAATTATGATATTTTTTAAAGACAGAAAAGTTGATTCATAAGTAGCGTCAATAAATACAGCTGCAATATATGGAGTTAAAGGTATTATAATAGAATTAGGAATTGGAGTCATAATATTATCTAGTACACCAACATAGTTAATTAGATATCCAATTTTATTATTAGAATTTTTTATAACATTATCATGAACTTCTTGCATATATTTAAATTGACTCATAATCTATTCCCTCCACTAAATAGATTTTTATATAGTTCTTCAGGTATACGAATAGTGCTATTTTTAGGTAGTACCTCCATATCATATTGTTCAGTATCATTTTTTAAATATTGAGATGTAGCACAACGGAGGTTTTCAAAGGAGCCTTGAAGGTTTAACATTCCATAACCCCATAGAGGATTTGGGTATATATCGCCAGGCCTTTTATTTGTTCCACGTGTTAAATAGGATATTATAGAAGTAGAATACATATTTGGATCATTTTTATCAACAATACCCCATTCTAAAAGTAGTAATGTGGCGCCACATAGAACAGCTCCAGCTACAGATCCCCCAGTTATAGATACAGTTTGATTATTTAATCCTGTTGTTAAAGCGGCAACTCCTCCAGTAGTTAAATTTGGTTTTATATTTTCTTTTACGCTATAACCTCTTCCGGAATTTATATTAATTGTATTATTGTTTTGATTATAAAAAGATGTGGTAATAGCTTTTGTTGCAAGAGACGGTGACATTAGTGTCACATATGGATCAGAGTTTATAAATCTAGTACCTGGCTCTATAAGTGGCCTTTGGGGAAGCCATATATTAAAGGCTCCATCTACTATATATTCTCCAGTTAATCTTAATTGCCAAATTCCACTTTTTGGATTATCGATAGTGATATATATTAATTCATTGCCATTAGTTACATCAAATATGGTATAAGTAAATCGAATCATACTATTTTCCAGAACTAAATTAATGACCTCACTTTCGCCTACCTGAAAACTTGGTTGTATGGGAGAGGACTCTTCCCCTGTAGGAGAAATTAAAGATAAAGAAATTACATTAGGCTTAGGAATCCATAACATTGCTACAAAGTTTCTTTCATTAGGAGCGATATTTACTTCTACAGTGCTTATTTCTCCAGCTTTTTTAATAGTACCGGAGGCATGAGTTTGACTGGCTCCTTGGTTTCCTGTGTTAGTTACGAATATTAGTCCTCTTCTAGAAGAAAAAAAGTCAATGTAAGTTTCTAAAGAAGACATGCCTTGGCGACCAGTCCAATTTGTTCCACAAGATATTAAAATACTCATTGGAACATTTAAATTATTTTGATATTGACTTAAAAAACTGATGCCATTAAATATATCTAGACCTTCATATATAGGAATACCTTTACGGTCATTTATTCCTATTAGTTTTAAATTGATATCCTTTGCTTGCTTTAACTTTATTATTATAAATTCACACTCAGGAGCTCCACCTACGACTCCATCTAAACCTTTAGCACCTACTAGACCAGCCATATTTGTTCCATGGCCAATATCGTCCTTTGAAGGAACTATCTCATAGGGATCTTTGCCAGCTAGATGTGCTGAAATAGCACTGTTAATTTGTTCTCGAGTATATACAGTGCCATAAAAGGCACGTTCATTATAAGGTGTTTCACCTTGAATGGTTTGATCCCAAATAAGGCGAATTCTAGTTGTATTATCATTATTCCAAAATTGAGGGTTAAGATAGTCTATTCCAGTATCTATAATTGCAGCAATGGTACCGGTGCCTCTTAATCCTAAGTAGTTATCACTATGAAATTTTGTTATATTTGCAGCAACTACCGGTTGAAAGTCTGATAGAGTGTAAGGAAAATTACTTTCTAAGTTTAAAACATTTTTGAATTTAGAATAGAAATTATTAAGGTTTCCAGATTTAATAGAAACAATATAGGCGTTGAGATCTATTCTGATTGCACAAGCATAGTCAATATCTTTAAGTATTTTTTCTAAATCATCATCGTATCTAACAAAAAGAGTAATGTAGTCTTCATTTATGTAATTATCTATACAAGCAGGCTCTTGTCTAAAGTTATTATTTAACATGGTCATTTAAAATACCATCTCCATAAAATGTTACTTATTTATATTATTCATATATATAACATGATGTTACAACAATAATGGTAAGGGTATATACAAGACAAAGCATGGCAAAGGTGCTATAATATTTTGGTAAGTTTATAAGGCTTAATTAATGATTATAGATAAATTATATATAAATAAATACGAGGTGATAAGAATGAGCGGAATTGCAGGGGAAGGTTGTGAAATTCTAGTTCCATTTAATGAAAGAAAACCATTGGCGGAAATAGAACGTAGTTTAGTAAAAGGATATAGAAAGAAAATATGGTCAAAGTTTATAAAGGCTGTAAAGGAATATAACCTTGTAGAAGAAGGCGATGTAATAGGTGTGGGAATATCAGGAGGGAAAGATAGTCTAGTTATGGCTAAACTTTTTCAGGAATTACAAAGACATGGTCAAGTTAATTTTGAAGTTAAATTTATAGCTATGGATCCTGGATATCATCCACAAATTAAAGAGCTTTTAATAGATAACTGTAACTATTTAAACATTCCTATTCATATGTTTGAATCTCAAATCTTTGAGGTTATAGATGAAATAGCAAAGGATTATCCTTGTTATATGTGTGCAAGAATGAGAAGAGGTGCTTTATATTCTGAGGCCCAAAAGTTAGGGTGTAATAAATTAGCTCTGGGACATCACTTTAATGATGTTATTGAAACAACTATGCTTAATGTACTTTATGGAGGTACATTTAAAACTATGCTTCCTAAGCTAAAATCCTCTAATTTTGAAGGGTTAGAACTTATTAGACCCCTTTATTATGTAGAAGAAACTTATATAGAAAACTTTATTCAAAATAGCGGTATATGGCCCCTTAATTGTGCTTGTATGGTAGCAGCAAAGAAAATAGGTAATAAGAGGCATGAAATAAAGGATATGATAAAAGAAATGAAAAAGACATTTAAAGATGTGGATAAATCAATTTTTAAAGCAGCTGAAAATGTTAATATGGATGCTATTTTAGGATGGCAGAAGGATGGAGAAAAACATTTCTTTTTAGATGAGTATGATATAGAAGAATAGAAAAAAATGAAGTGTACAAGAAAGCTTGTACACTTCATTTTTTATTTTATAATAATCCACCAATTGAAACAAATAGTGAAGCAAATACTAATGATACAATTGTCATTAATTTAATTAAGATGTTTATAGAAGGACCTGAAGTATCTTTAAATGGATCTCCAACAGTATCTCCAACTACAGCAGCTTTATGAGCATCGCTACCCTTTCCACCGTGAGTTCCTTCTTCTATATATTTTTTAGCGTTATCCCAAGCTCCACCTGAGTTTGACATGAATATTGCAAGCATTACTCCAGCTACTAGAGAACCAACTAATAATCCACCTAGAGCTTCAGTTCCAAGAATTATACCGATTGCTAGAGGTGATACTACAGCCATTACTCCAGGAATAAGCATTTCTTTTAATGCTGCATGAGTTGAAATCTCAACACATTTTTTGTAGTCAGGTTTTCCTGTTCCCTCTAAGATACCAGGAATTGTTTTAAACTGACGACGTACTTCAACAATCATTTCGTTAGCAGTTTTACCAACTGATTGCATTGTTAAAGCTGAGAATAAGAATGGTAACATACCACCTATTAATAATCCAACTATTACTTTAGGGTTTAAACAGTCAATTGTACTTAAACCAACAGCTTGAGAGTATGATGCAAATAAAGCAAGTGCTGTAAGTGCAGCAGAACCAATTGCAAATCCTTTTCCCATAGCAGCTGTTGTATTTCCAACAGAATCTAATTTATCAGTGATTTGTCTAACAGATTGATCTAATCCAGACATCTCTGCGATACCACCAGCATTATCAGCTATTGGACCATAAGCATCAACAGCAACTGTAATACCAGTTGTAGATAACATTCCTACAGCAGCAAGTGCTATACCATATAATCCACTGAAGTGGTAAGCTACTAAAACAGCAATAGCAATTAGTATTATTGGAAGAGCAGTAGACTCCATTCCAACTGCAATACCAGATATTATAGTAGTTGCAGAACCAGTTTCTGATTGCTCAGCAATCTTTTTAACAGATCTATAATCACTTGAAGTATAAACTTCAGTTAATTTTCCAACTAATAATCCAACGATTATACCTGATATAATTGAGTAGAATGCTAAGAAGTTTCCAAAGAATACTTTACTTAATACTGCAGAAGCAATAATAACTAAGATACTTGCTAAATATGAACCACTATTTAATGCTTTATGTGGGTTATCAGTTTTTACATTGTTAACAAGTACTACACCTATAATAGAACAGAAAATTCCCATAGCAGAAATTATTAGTGGGAATATAGCGCCACTTATGCCAAAAGCTACAACTCCGATAGTTATTGCAGATATTATAGAACCTATATAAGACTCAAATAAGTCAGCTCCCATACCAGCAACGTCACCAACGTTATCACCAACGTTATCAGCGATAACAGCAGGGTTACGAGGGTCATCTTCTGGAATACCAGCTTCAACTTTACCAACTAGGTCAGCTCCAACGTCAGCTGCTTTAGTATAAATTCCACCACCAACACGTCCAAATAATGCAAGCGTTGAAGCACCTAAACTAAATCCAGTAAGTACGTTTACATCTTTAGTAATGAAGTAAATTATACTTACACCAAATAAACCTAATCCAACAACACACATACCCATAACAGCTCCGCCTGAAAATGCTATAGATAATGCCTTTTGCATACCGTGAGATCTTGCTCCTTCAGCAGTTCTAACATTTGCTTTAGTTGCAGTATGCATTCCTAAATATCCTGCTAGAGTTGAGAAAAGAGCTCCTACTAGGAAACATATAGCTGTTACCCAGTTTCCGATACCAAAACCTATTAATAAAAATATAATTGCACAGAAAATAACTAAAACTTTATATTCTGCTTTTAAGAAGGCATTTGCACCCTCTCTGATAGATGCAGCAATTTCTTTCATCTTGTCAGTACCTTCAGAACTTTTACTAATTTTATTTAGTAAAACGAATGCTGATAGTAGAGCAAGAATACCCGCTGCAATGGCTACATAAATGTAGTTTTCCATAAAAAATCCTCCTATTCATTTGTAATTTAATAAAATTATTAAATATGTATATTTACAGAAACTGTATTTTTCTTTTGCACGTTTAGCACTGTAAACTCAAGAAGTTTCTGTATCTCACTAATATAAAATAGTATAACAAGTAAACGATAAACCAATTTATGTAATTGATAATAGTATACTCATTACATATGAATAAATAGTAAATAGTATATTAGAATTACTAATAGATTGTAACATATTTTTGAAATTTGGTCATTAATATTTTTCTATATATATTAAAAAAATCCATAAAAATGTTTACATTAAACACATTTTATTAGAATACACTAAAAAAAGGATAACTTCAATACTTTGACTAAACAAAAGTATAAAGTTAAACTTAGACTATATAGTACTAGTTAGAAAAAATGGGGGGATTACTGTGATTTATTTTGATAACTGTAGCACATCTTTTCCTAAAGCACCTGGTGTTGGGATGGCTATGATGAAGTTTATAGAAGAAGGAGCAGTTAATGTTAATAGAGGTACATATAAAAAGGCATATGATGTAGAAAATATAGTTTATGAGACTAGAGTCATGCTTTGTAAGCTTTTTAAGTTTGATAAGCCTAGTAATGTTATTTTTACACCAAGTATAACGTATTCTCTTAATTATTTTATTAAAGGATTTTTAAAAAAAGGGGATCATGTTATAGTAAGTAGTTTAGAACATAATGCTGTAATTAGACCATTGACCCAAATGAAAGACTTAGGTATAGAATATAGTTTAGTCAAAGGTGATATGAATGGAAATATAGAAGCTGAAGGGTTTAGAGAGGAATTAAGGGATAACACTAAAGCAATTATTGTTCTGCATGGGTCTAATGTGTCGGGGAATATACTACCTATAAGACAAATTGGGGAGATGATTAAGGACACATCCATTGCATTTGTAGTAGATACAGCGCAGACAGCAGGAGTAATAGATATAGATATGAGAGATAATTACATAGATTTTTTAGCCTTTACTGGACATAAAGGACTTATGGGGCCACAAGGGATAGGTGGATTTATAGTAAGAGATGAAATAGCTAAGGAAATTGATCCAGTTATCACAGGGGGAACTGGAAGTAGTTCAGACTCTGCATATGTGCCACAATTTTTACCAGATAGATTTGAAAGTGGAACTTTAAATATACCAGGTATTGTAGGATTGAATGTTGCCCTTAAATATTTGAATAAAATTGGAATAGAAAAAATATATGAAAAAGAACTAGAACTTACCTCCTACTTTATAGAAAAAATAAGGAATATAGATGGTGTTAAGGTAGTTGGAGAGCAAAAACTAGAAAATAGAGTTGCTGTAGTATCGCTGGATTTTAATGGATTAGATAATGCTTCAGTGGCTTTTGAATTAGATAATGTATACAATATATCAACTAGAGTGGGGCTTCATTGTGCACCTGAGGCACATAAAACTTTAGGTACCTATCCACAAGGAACAGTGAGGTTTTCTTTTGGATATACAAATACAAAGGAAGAAATAGATTTATGTATAGAAGCTATAAAGAAGATATGCGAGTATTAATATAAATATAGTTTTATTACAGAGATTTTATTATTGAGTAGATTTAATTTCATTAAGCAAACCAGGATAATTCTAATTTAAGAATTATCCTGGTTTCATATTACTTATATTTATCTCGAGCGATAAGTGCAGCGCCAAGAGCACCTGCATATTTTCCTAGTTCAGTTGATTTTACTTCCAAGTTTATTTTATTACTAAGCGCTTTAATAAAAAATGCATTTTCACTAAGGCCACCTGTAAGCATTATTTTTTCACAATTTCCATGCTTGTTTAGTAGAGAGGAAACCTTAGTAGCAACAGAGTCTACAATGCCGGCAGCAATATCTTCTCTAGGCCTCCCTTCACCTATGTAGCTTATAATTTCAGATTCTGCAAATACTGTACATAAAGAACTTATGGAAATAGGGTTTCCTTTACTTGCAAGACTAAAAAGTTCATCTATGGTGACTCCAAGACGATTTGCCATAACCTCAATAAACTTTCCTGTACCAGCAGAACATTTATCATTCATCAAAAAGTCAGATACCATGCCGTTATTTAGTGTTATTATTTTAGTATCTTGTCCACCAACATCAATTATTGTGCAATCACCACCGAATAACTCCCTACCACCTCTACCATGACAGGTGATTTCTGTTATTACTTTATTGGCATAATCTACAGAAATTCTTCCATATCCAGTGGCAATTACAATTGTTGAAGATGAATCCACATCTATATTTTGAGAAAGTAAATTGTCTTTAATTAGATTAGCGGTTTCTTTACTATTCCATCCAGTGGGAAGTACAAAGTGAAACTCTTTATCTCCTATGACAGCTACTTTTGCTGCTGTTGAACCTATATCAATTCCTATAAAATACACAGGTTAATCCTCCTTGTTATATGATTATCTTAAAGTTTAGCAAAACTTATCTCTTCTAGCATTTGTTATTTTAGGTAATGCAACAATATCAAGAATTTGAATATGTTCTTGTTCAATTAGAGATTTTATATATTCCACAGATTCCCCAGGAACTAATAGAGATATACCACAACATGTACTGGCTCTTCTTGGAGTTGGAACGATTGTACATTTGATTTTTGAGTCTTTTAGAATTCTATGTAGTTGCAGACCACTATTGTGGTTTGGAAATAGAACATAGTATTCTATTATTACTTCTTCATCAATCATAGTATCTTTATACTCTTTCATAACTGTTGTTAAGCATTTCCACAAAAGCACTTATTCTAGTACGTAATTGTTGAGCATCTTGATCATTATAGTCAGTTTCTATTCCTAGTACAGGAATACCATCTTCTTTTAAAGCTTTTTCTACAGTAAAGCCTTCTATATCATATAGACTACAGAATTTTAGGTTAATATCAATTACACCATCTGCATTATAATCTTTAACTAATCTTTTTATATCATCTATTCTTCCACTATTAGGAGTAAAGCAAGCACAGTTAATGTTCATATATCTTTCTGCAAGAGCCATTACCATATCATCAATTGTTGTCTTACTTTCATCTACTAAGGTTTCAAAATATCTAGTTCCAGTACATGTTTCTTCAGCCACTACTGCTGCACCGCTAGTCTCTACTAAATGATGTAATTTCCAGTTTGGAATAGCCATAGGTGTACCAGTAAATAAGATTCTTTTAGCATCTTTATCAAATACACCAATTCCTTGTTTTACACGCTCATCAAGTTCATCACATAATTTATTTAACATATCAGTGAAACGGGTAGGATCGTCATAAAAAGCTATTTGAGAAATAAGTAAAACATCTCTACCACTAATAGGTGGATTTGGAAGCTTTCTAAAATTATATAATCTAGCAAGAGCACGTCTCTTATTATTTATAAGTTTAATACTAGAAGATAGTGATTCAGTAGTTATTTTATTGCCAGTAAAATCCTCTACAATTTTCATAAAGTTTTTAATTTCATTAGCCCAATGCTCTACGTCAGATTTACGTTTCATTTGAGGTAAGTCCATAACATGAATAGGAACATCTTTACCAAGAATTTCCCAAGCTTTCTTTTTACCATCACAAGTTGTTTCCCCTATGTACATATCTGCAATTCTAAAGAAAGGACAAGTTCTATCTAAACGAGCACCAACAGATGCTTTTATTAATGGACATGTATTAGATGGAAGTACTTTTTCTCCACCAGGTACCCAGAATTGAGAACCTCCGCATAATCCTGTAGCAATAGCCCCAGCAGCAAATACTATTTCATCTGGTACATAGACACAAAAAGTACCAAATACTTTTCCACCGTTTTTTTGATGTTCTATTAATTCAGCAGGTCTAACACCATGGATTTCTGCTACTACAAAGTTAAAATAGTCCATACCGTCTGGTCTATTTTCTTGTGTAAGATAAACATCACCAAACATTTGAGGTAGCACCTCACAAAGTTGATCATGTGTAGCAACGTCCATATTCAGATTTTTCCACATTTCATGATAATCGCCCATTTTTAATACCTCCATGTTTTAAACTAAATTTACATATTTTTTACTGTAATATATAATGATTATAGTATATATTTCAAAATATTAAGATGATTATTGTTTTAATCAATAAATAGTAATGGTCTTATGGATAAAATGAATAATACCGCAAGGAGGAAACATGAAATTATATTTAAATAATATTAAAAAAAGTTTTGGGGAAAAAGAAGTACTTAAAGGGGCTAGCATGGAGTTTCAAAAAGGCAAAATCTATGCTCTACTAGGGAGAAATGGAGCAGGAAAGACTACCTTATTCAATTGCATAAGTGGGGAAGAGCAATGTGATGAGGGGGAAATATCTCTTCAGGACGGAGAAAGTAACGTATCTGTTGATTATTCAAAAATTGGTTTTGTTTTTACAAATCCAATGCTTCCAGAATTTTTAACAGGATATGAATTTTTAAAGTTTTATATAGACATTAATAAAAATAAAATTAAAGAGTTAAAGTCAATAGATGAATATTTTAGCATTATAAATATAGACGAGAATGATAGATATAGACTTATAAGAGGATACTCACATGGCATGAAAAATAAGCTTCAGATGCTTTGTTTTTTAATTACAACACCACCAGTTATATTATTAGATGAACCATTAACATCCTTTGACGTTGTAGTTGCATTAGAGATTAAAAATCTTCTAAAGAAAATAAAGAAAGATCATATAATTATTTTTTCAACGCACATTTTGCAACTTGCAACAGATTTATGTGATGAAATAGTTGTTTTAAATAATGGAGAGTTAGAACAGATTTCAAATGAAATTCTAAAGAGTGATGAATTTGAAAAAAATGTTATAGAAATCTTAAAGGAGGACAAGCATGTTTAATACCTTTGTCACTACCTATAAAGTTTCTTTAACTGAGAGATTTAATAGCCTAGTATATTTTGTTAAGAAGATTCCCTTAATAGGGAAAAAGATTCCAGATAAACTTTATTCAATAACTAAGGGGAAAGAAGTATTAGCGTGGATATGGATAATACTAGATATATTACTTTCTTTCATAGGTAAAGCTATTTATTTAGGGATTTTCATAGTTATTCCAACGAGGTTTTTCTTAAAGGATTTAGATATAGCTAAATCCTCAGTCCAAATACTCTTCTTTCTTAGCTTTATATTTGGGCCTAGTATTAATACAAGTGCAATGGATAAGCCTGAAAGAGCTTTTACTATGACAAGGCTTATGATGGTAAACACTAAAAAATATTATGTAAGTAAGATGTGGTTTGATAGGTTAAAGGAATTTCTAGTGTTTTTACCGGCTATGATGCTAGTATATACACCAGTAAGAGGATTAATTTTAATGATTGAATTTTCAACCTTAAGATTTGTATTTGAAGGGTTTTATATTTTTGTATTTAAAAAGACTAAGAAGTATATGCCTTCCATAGTTTGGTTTAATATAGTTTTAGCGGTAATTTCCTTATGTGGAGCATATTTGTTGCCATACTTAAATATTTGTTTAAATATAGATACAGTTTTATATAATCCATTAATGATAATTATATTATTATGTTTAGGTATATGGAGCTTTTTATATTTAAAAAATTATAATGAGTATAATGAGATTAATAGATTCATAACAAATAGAGGAATGGAAAATGTTGCTGCTTTAAAAAATTCAGACCTTACATTTTCAGATGTCCAAATAGAAGAAAAGAATATTAAATCTACAGACTTGCGAAGTAAGAAGCATGAAAATAAAGAAGGATATGAATATCTTAATGCTCTGTTTTTTGAAAGACATAAAAATATTTTAGTTAAACCCATAATAATAGAGTCAGTTATTATAGCATTAATTTCTTTAGCTATACTAATTTTTATAATCGTAGCACCACAGCATAAAAGTGATGTTATGAAGTTAATTGCAAAAACAGCTTCTATATGGGTTCTTGTTATGTATTTTATATCTAGTAGTGCTAGAATTTGCAGAGCTATGTTTTATAACTGTGATGTTAGTTTATTAAGGTATGGATATTATAGAGAAGGTAAAGTCATTTTATCAGGATTTAAAGCAAGAGTTAAAAGAGTTGTACCTATGAATTTAATTCCTGCTCTAGAAATCGTAATATTTATTATTGCGATAGTTATAATGTGTAAAGGTTTAGGAGGAGTTTTTGATTTTATGCCAATGCTCCTAAGTATAATCTGCTTATCTGTATTTTTTTCTATACACCATATGTTTTTATATTATCTTTTACAACCATATACCACAGACTTTAATATTAAAAGTCCTGTATTTAATTTTATGAATTTTGCTGTATATGCTATTTCTTATGGATGTATGAAGTTAGATGGAACATCTTATAAATTTAGTATTGGAGTAATTATTATAACCCTAATGTATGTAGTGGTTGGCTTAATAGCAACTTTTGTGTATGCACCTAAAACATTTAAAGTAAAATAAATCAAAATATATTGATTATTTTGTTTTCCAGATATACAATAAAAAGTGCGCACTTAAGACATCAAGGAAGAATCTAAACGGATTCTTCCTTTTTTGACTTTGTAACCACGTATAGAAAGAAGGGGTGATTAATTATGACAATCAATTTAGCTGAAACTAAGAAAGAAGAAAAAAAGTTTTATGAAACTAAAGAGTGGATTAAAGAAGAACTTATAAAAACTGAGGGAAAATATGATGATTATGAAAAAAAGGTAGCCAGTTTAAAAAAATCTTCTGGAGGAACTTATAGTACTGATTTAATATTGGCAGAGAATAGCTTTTCTATTATTAAAAAGAATATACATAAATTAACGGAAAGCTCTAATAATCCTTATTTTGCTAGGATAGATTTTAAGGAAAAAATACGTGAACTTGAAAGTTTTTATATTGGGAAATTTGGAATAATAGATGAAGTTAATATGGAAGAGATAGTCATAGATTGGAGAGCACCCCTAGCTAATTTATATTATAGTGGAACTTTTGGAGAAGCTTCCTATAAAGCACCTTTAGGAGAGATTAAGGGAGAGCTTTTATTAAAGAGAAAATTTCAAGTTAAAGATGGGGAGATTATTAATATTTTTGATGAAGGTGTAAATGAATTAATAGTTCCAAACTCAGAAGATGGAGAAGAACTTGTTGATGAATTTTTAAAAGTTAACCTAGAAGGAAATATGAATAAGAAACTGAAAGATGTAGTAACAACTATACAAAAAGAACAAAATGAAATTATTAGAGCATATAAAAATAAACCCATTATTATTCAAGGTTCAGCAGGGTCAGGGAAAACTACTGTAGCACTTCACAGATTAGCCTATCTTGTATATACCTATGGAGATGAAATGAATAATAAAAACATTTTAGTTGTGGCACCCAACGAAGTTTTTCTAGATTATATTTCTGATATATTACCCAACTTAGGTGTAAGCAATGTTAAGCAAATTACCTTTGAGGGTCTTTGTAATGAAATAGTTGAGGTAAGATATAAGATTATATCAAAGGATGATAAACTGATCGAAATAATAGAAAATGATAATGAAGAGGAAATAAAATATATTACTGCATCAAGTAAAATTAAAGGTACATTAAGTTATAAAACTATGATGGATAGACTAATTAAATATATGGAAAGAGAAAACTCTGTAGTTAGTGATATTGTTACTAATGATTATGTAATTTTTACTGCTAAGGAAATTAAACGATTATATTTAAAGGACTTAGTTAACTTACCATTAAATAAAAGAAGAAATGAAATAGAGAAATACTTAAAGGGTAAATTAAATAATAGATTAGAAGATGTAAAAAAAGAAATAGAGGATAGCTATTATTTTAAAGTTAAGGAAATAAAGAAGAACATCAATTTACAAGAAGTTGATAAAAGAGCAGAGATTATAAAAATATATGATGAAAGAGATGCGCTATTAAAAAAGCTAAAGAAGAATGCGAATATAGCAATAAAAGAATATTTTAAAGAGTGGAAACTTATAGATCCTGTAGATATCTATACTATGTTTTTCAAGGAAGAAGATATTTTTAAAGAGGTCACTTCACAGGCTATTCCTAATAAACTAGAAGTATATATGAGAAAAGAGTTTGATGAGAATTATAGTAGGGGATATTTAGATAGTGATGATTTAACAGCAATAGCATATTTAAAAATTAAACTAGATGGAGTAAATAAGGAAGATTATATTCATACGGTTATTGACGAAGCTCAAGATTATAGTTATTTTCAATTTTTATTATTAAAAGAAGTAACCAAGAATGATTCCATGACTATTGTAGGTGATTTAGGCCAGGGCATTTATGATTATAAGGGTATACATTCCTGGATAGAATTAATGAATAAGGTTTTTGAAGATGAAGCTACATACATTAATTTATCTCAAAGTTATAGATCTACAGTAGAAATAATTGACTTTGCTAACATTGTTTTAAAGAAGCAGAACTTAAATATTAAACCTGCAAAGCCAATATTAAGGCATGGACCTAAACCCAAGTTGATTAAGTGTGATGAAAATATGGGTCAAATTATAGATCCTTTGGTGGATGAAATTTATGAAGCAGGAAAGAAAACTGTAGCAATAATATGCAAAGATAAAAATCAGTGTGTTACTGTATTTAAATTATTAAATAATATTTCTAAAAATAAGTGGACTCTTATAAGTGATTCAAGCGGGGAATTAAACGATGACTTAATTATAATTCCAAGTTATATGACTAAGGGCTTAGAATTTGATGCCACAATTATATTTGGTTGTGATGAAGATAATTATAGTGATAATTTATTTGACAAAAAACTATTATATGTAGTATTAACGAGAGCTCTTCATTTAGAGTATGTCTTATACAAGGAAGAGGTAACATCTATTCTTAAATAAAATTTCATGATTACCTTGAATTTTATGTATGGTAATAGAAAAATTAAGCTATATGTGATATATTTAAAAATAACGTGGTAATTTACAAAGTATTGGATTGATTTATTAATCAGCTTTAAATATTTATATAAAAGTAAAAGGATGTGAACAATATGGGAGAAAATTTGACTAACACAACAGCTTCAAACTTCATCAAGAAAATTGTGGTGGATGACTTACAGAGCAAGAAGCATGATGAAATTATAACAAGATTTCCTCCAGAACCTAATGGATATTTACATATAGGTCATGCTAAATCAATTATTTTAAACTTTGAATTAGCAGATGAATTTAAGGGTAGAACAAACCTAAGATTTGATGATACAAATCCTACAAAAGAAGATACTGAATATGTTGAATCTATAAAAGAAGATATAAAGTGGCTAGGTTATGAATGGGATAATTTATATTTTGCTTCAAATTATTTTGAAGAAATGTATAGTAGAGCAGTACTTTTAATTAAAAAAGGTTTAGCCTTTGTATGTGATTTAAATGCAGAAGAAATAAGAGCATATAGAGGAACACTTAAAGAACCAGGAAAAGAAAGCCCATATAGAAATAGAACTGTGGAAGAGAATTTAGATTTGTTTGAAAGAATGAGAAACGGTGAATTTAGAGATGGAGAAAAAGTGTTAAGAGCTAAAATCGATATGAGTTCACCTAATATAAATATGAGGGATCCTGTTATTTATAGAATTTCTCATACTGAGCATCACAACACTGGAAGTAAATGGTGTGTATACCCTATGTATGACTTTGCTCATCCTATAGAAGATGCAATAGAAGGAATAACCCATTCAATTTGTACTTTAGAATTTGAAGATCACAGACCTCTTTACGATTGGGTTGTTAGAGAATGTGAAATGGAAGAAATTCCAAGACAAATTGAATTTGCTAGATTAAATATTACTAATACAGTAATGAGTAAAAGAAAACTTAAAGCACTAGTAGATGAAGGTGTTGTTGATGGATGGGATGATCCTAGAATGCCTACAATATCTGGTCTTAGAAGAAGAGGATATACTCCAACTTCTATACGTAATTTCTGTAGAGAAATTGGTGTTGCGAAGGTTGATAGTACTGTAGATGAACAACTTTTAGAACATTTTATAAGAGAAGATTTAAATTCAAAAGCTCCAAGAACTATGGGCATTTTAAGACCACTAAAAGTTGTAATTACAAATTACCCAGAAAATCAAGTGGAAATGTTAGAAATTGAAAACAATCCAGATGATGAGACTATGGGTAAAAGACAAGTTCCATTCTCAAGAGAAATTTATATTGAACAAGAAGATTTTATGGAGGAACCTCCTAAAAAGTACTTTAGATTATTCCCAGGAAATGAAGTTAGATTAAAAGGTGCTTATTTCATAAAGTGTAATGATTTTGTGAAAGATGAAAATGGCAATGTAATAGAGCTTCATTGTACTTATGATCCTGAAACGAAAAGTGGAAGTGGATTTACAGGAAGAAAAGTTAAAGGAACTATACATTGGGTTGATGCATCATCAGCTTTACCAGCGGAGTTCAGATTATATGAACCTTTAATAAAAGATGATGAATTAGATGAAAATAAAGATTTCTTAGATTGTATTAATCCAAATTCTATGGAAATTTTACAAGGTTATGTTGAAGATAATATGAAAGATGCTACAAAAGGGCAAAGTTTCCAATTCTTTAGACATGGATATTTCAATGTAGATACAAAATATAGTACAAAAGAGAAGTTAGTATTTAATAGAATAGTATCTTTAAAAAGTTCTTTTAAAATAAACAAATAAAATAATAAGAACCTCTTAATTTTAGATTAAGAGGTTCTTTATTATGTACGATACTTAAGTATTGTTAATCTTAGTTTAACTTAAAAGGTTAATGAGGTATAATTTAAGTAAAAATAGTGTTAAGGAGGAAAATTAATGAAGAAGTTTTTGACGTTTATGTTGGGACTTTTCTTGGCTTTTGGCGTCATGGAAGTTACCACATTTGCAGATACAAAAGAAATGCGTGGAGCTTGGGTTAGTACTGTATATAATATGGATTGGCCAAGCACTACTGCAAGAAATGATATTAGTTCACAAAAACAAGAATTTATCTCTCTGTTAGATAAATTACAAGAGTGCGGATTAAACACTGTTGTAGTTCAAGTTAGACCAAAAGGTGATGCTCTTTATTCATCAGATATTAATCCTTGGTCTGATGTACTTACAGGAACACAAGGAAAAAATCCAGGCTATGACCCTCTTGCTTTTATGATAGAAGAGACTCATAAAAGAGGTATGGAGTTTCATGCATGGTTTAATCCCTATAGAATAACTACTTCAGGAACAGATACTAGCGTTTTAGCAAGCAGTCATCCTGGAAGAAAAAATCCAAGTTGGGTAGTAAGTGATGGAAAAGCACTATATTACAACCCTGGAAAACCTGAAGTAATTCAACACATTGTTGATACTGTATCAGAAGTTGTGAAAAAGTACGATGTTGATGCTATACATTTTGATGACTATTTCTATAAAGGAGCCTTTAATGATAATGATACATACAATGCTAGTGGAACATCTTTATCAAAGGAAGACTGGAGAAGAGAAAATATAAATACTTTAATTAGTAGGGTTTATAGTACAATAAAGTCAATTAATTCATCAGTTAAGTTTGGAGTAAGTCCAAGAGGAATTTGGCAAAATGCTGCTTCAGGTACATCAGGTGGTCAAAGTTATTATGATGACTATGCAGATTCAGTTAAGTGGATTAAAAATGGTTGGGTTGATTATATAGCTCCTCAAGTATATTGGACTTTTGCTAATGGTGCAGCTCCTTATGGGAAATTAGTAGATTGGTGGTCACAGCAAGTTCAAGGTACAAATGTAGAATTATATATTGGACAAGCTGCATATAAAGACGGTAGTTCTTCATATCCAGAAAACGTAGTAGCTGAAATTCAAAGACAAGTTGAATATAATAGAAACAATGGAAATGTAGATGGAAGTATTTATTTTTCTACTAGAAACATTCTAAATAGTACTAGTATGCAAAACTCACTAAAAGTCCTTAATGCAGTTGAAAAGATACGTTTCATTGGAAATACTAGATATGAAACTTCAGTGGAAGTAAGTAAAGCTGGCTGGAGTGGTGGAGCAGATACTGTTTTAATAGTAAATGGTTATGCAAATGCCGATGGAATTACGGCAACACCTTTAGCTTCAGCATATAATGGACCAATATTGTTAGCAGAGCAAAATAATCTTACGCCAGCAACTATTAGTGAAATTAAAAGATTAAATCCATCTAAAGTGATATTAATAGGTGGTACAACAGTTCTTTCAGATGGGTTAGTTTCTAAAATTAAGAGTATAAACTCTTCTATAAACGTAGAGAGATTAGGTGGACTTACAAGATATGACACATCTCTATTAATAGCTCAAAGGTTAGATACTATAGTAGATGTAAGTAAGGCTTATGTTTGTGCAGGATTAGGTGAAGCAGATGCACTTTCTATTGCACCTAAAGCTGGAGAAGAAAAAGCACCTATAATTTTAAGCGAAAAGTCATTAGTTCCAAGCAATACTTTGGCATGGCTTAGGGGAGAAGAACTACAAACAGCTTATTTTATTGGTGGAACATCAGTAATTTATGAAAATGTTATAGATCAAATAAATGGCATAACATCTTATGATGTTAAGGGAAATAGAGTATCTGGGATTAATAGATATGATACTAATGGAGAGGTATTAAAGAAATTTTATCCAAATGCTATTCAGCCATCTTTCTTTGTAACAAAAGGGAATATACTTGCAGATGCATTAACAGCATCTCCACTTGCAGGAAAGTTAGCGTCTCCAATAGTAATTACTGAAGATGGATTAAGTTCAATTCAAAAAAGTATTCTTTCATCAAAACAAAGTGATAAGCTATATGAAGTTGGTGGTGGAATATATCAAACAGTAATTCAAGATATAATAAATAGAATAAGATAAAATAAATAGCTAAGTTACATTTTATTGTAGCTTAGCTATTATTAATCTTTAAGTAATTTTTGAAACTTAGGTGTCTAAATCGTTATTTACATCAGATAATTCAACCATGAGTCGTTCTGAATTACTATTTATATTTTTTGATATATTTTCTTGAACATCCTTATTAGCAATGTCAAAATCTTTTATAGGAAGAGTAAATATAAATTCACAACCTTGATTTTCTTCGCTAATTAAACTAACAGTACCATCGAGAAGATGAACTAAGGAGTATACAAGAGATAATCCAATGCCACTTCCAACTTCTTTTGAACGATTATTAGAATCGTTGACTTGAGTAAATCTTTCAAATATAGTGTCTTGTTTTTCTTTTGGAATACCAATTCCAGTATCTTTAACTGATACAGATATAGATTTTTTATTACAATTCATTGTGACATATATATATCCACCATCAGGGGTAAATTTAATTGCATTAGAAAGTAAATTTAAAACGATTCTATCAAGTTTTTCAGAATCTAATGGCATATAAGTCTCTTCTTCATTAGTGTCAAAGATAATAGTAATACCTCTATTTTCAGCATGTTCCACTACGGACATCGTAATGTCTTCAACAACTTCAACTACATTTTTAACTTCTAAATCAATATTATAAAAGCCTGAATCAATCTTAGTCATATCTATTAAGTTATTAATAAGTTTCAATAACCTATAACCATTTTGCTTTATATATTTTAACTTAATTTCATCTTCCTTATTGGTGAAATTAAGACGGCCGTTATTTTTGTATACATCTAGAAGTTGTAGACCAGATAGCATAACATTTAAAAGAGTTCTAATTTCATGAGAGAAGTTAGCAAAAAACTCAGTTTTAATCTTATCATTAACTAATATTTCATTATAACGTTTATTGGCAGCAATAACTTTTCGTTCATTTTTCTTACGTTCATATAGTTGGATGCCTAGTAATACTATGGCGATGATTAGGAATAGTGCAAGTGTTATAACAATTGCCATAGATACGCCTTTATAAATCCAGCTATCGTTAATGAATAGGGAATTGTTAGGTAAAATTTTTCTAGATATTGATCGAGAGTGTAGTTGAACGGCATCAAACATAAATACACTTGAAGAGTCATAAATATCAGGTATATCTTCACAAGATTCACCACTTAATATTCTTCGGGAAATATCATATAACAACTGACTGTGGTTTTTTGCTTGAAGTATATTTCCACCTAGTACGCCACTATAAATATAAGCTTCATTGAGGGTATAGATATTCCCAGTAATTTGTTTTTTTAGAATTGATACTGTGTCATCTGGAGATAGAAATACATCGTTATTTTTATCTCTAAAATTTCCTACAATTATTAAGGGGTCATTTGACTTACCTATAGAGTTACAAATTTCTTCTATATAATTGCTTTTAACAAAGTTTAGTGTAAGTATATCTTTGTAGTAAGGAATCCAATCTCTAAATTGATTTTCAATTGTAGTCGAGGATATGCTTGTATCTAACAAAATATTTATATTTGATGTTTTAGGAGTAATTTTCTTAACTTGAGATATCAAAGCATTAACATCAACAAATTCTGTAACACCTGTAGAGTTAAAAGAAGAGTATGAGGATAATTTTCCTACATCATTTATACCACCATAAACAACAGGAGTGTTTTTTAAAAATGGTAAATGGTGAAAGTTATGAACAAAACTTAAGGATTCATCATCTAAAGTAATAACTAAGTCTAAGGGTGTATTCCCATATTTTATATTCCATAAATCTGCTTGTTTACTAAGATAGTCCTTGTCAGTATTATGTTTACCAAGATTTTCAGATTGATAATGAACATTTAGTTCACTTTTATCAAATAAATTTGTTAATTCGTTTAATATCTTATTTTCCCACAACTTCTTTTCATTAGGGTGGGATGAAATGATTAATATTTCTGAATATTTCACAGGGATTTCAGAAAACATAATTGGACAGGGTTCACCGAAGGCACTTAATGATGTAGTGGATAAGATAATTATAAGAAATATAACAATCTTCATATTCAATTTTTTAAAGGGATGTATATTAAAAATGGATTTTTCATTCATATAACTCACCTAATATTATAAAATATATAAAAAAAATACTAATGCTACGACAATATTCAAATGTAAGGTTAATATAACAACATAAGTAGCATTATTGTATATATATCGACAGTATAATTATACCATTATATCAAACTTAGGTATACATTTTTCTACTAAAATATATAAATTTTGCTGTTAACAAAGTGTTCTGTATATAAAGTATAAAAACTAAGAATTGTTATATACTAAAAAAACTATATGTTGTTTAGTAGTAGGAGATGTTTCAATTGAAGGTAGAGTATAAGATTGACACAAAAATATTTGATGTTAAAAATAGTGTAATTGATAGAAAGTATACTGGAGTATTAGAAGATACTCCAAGGAAATTTATAGATAGTAGGTTTATTCATTGTGAATTTATCGGAGTTGTTTTTGAGAAAACTCAATTTAATAATGTAATCTTTGAAGATTGTGTATTTAGACACTGTATTTTCGATGGCATTTCTATTAATTATTTAAGTTTCCTACAGTTTTTAAATTGTTCTTTTTTTAACATCATGTTTAAATGCTGTAATATGTTTTCATTACATATTAAATGTAGTGAATTAATAAAAGTTGACTTTATGAACACATATATGAAAGGTGCTAATTTTATAGGAAATAGTTATGATGAAGTAAAGCTAATAGATAATTGTAATTTAATGGATTCGATAATAGTTGAAACTAATCAATATATGGATATTAGTTTTATTAATGAACATTCATATACTAAGTTAAATTATGGAACATATATTGGTAATTTTCATTATTCTTTAAATGAAGATAAGGATATAGTAAAGACTAACAGTAAAAATAAATATTTAAAGGTTAGTTATAGTTATATGGATTTTGGTGAACAATTTTTAAGGAATCATGTTAGTGGGAAATATGGAATATGTTTTTATGAAAGCAGAACAGCTTTTCATAAGACTTTAAAAGGAAAGAAAAAGGTAAGATCCCTTTTAGCGAATTTAATTTGTGGGTATGGCGAAAAACCCTATAGAAGTATTATTGTTACTATAGTTATGATATTTATGTTTTCTTTAATATATATGTTTACTGGACTAAAAACGCCGTTAGGTGAAATTGGATATTCACACTTAAGAGTTGAGTTTACTTTGAATAATTTTTTAATTACATTTTTATATTCACTATATTTTAGCGTAGCAACATTTTCTACTGTAGGTTATGGAGATTTAGTTCCATGCAATATAGGGGGAATATTTTTTTCTATTGTAGAAATAGTATTAGGGATAACTATGGTAGGTATATGGACTTCAACATTAGTTAGAAAAATGACTAGATAAAGTTGAGTATATTGACATGAGACCTATTAATGTGTTAGTTTTAGCATGTAATAGCTGTATAAAAGTGATTAAGAGTTATTTACACACACATAAAAAAGCAAGGAGAAATACCTTGCTTTTTTTATATGGCTCTATAGTAAAATCTATATTTATATAAAACCTTCAATGGATTTTGCTCGCTCATAGGAACAATTTATTATTTCTTTAGGATATCCGATATAATCTAACAGTTTTATTGCATTCCTGCTTTGAGATATTCCAGGTTTTAATTTATAGTCAAAGGATAACCCTTTTGAATTATCTACTGATTCACTAAAGTAAAAGAAATCATAACTATCTTCTAAAATATTAGTTAATTCTCTATCGTGAGTGGCAACAATACAAATTGCACCTTTACTATTTATATATTTTAATATCTCTGCAGAAGCAGCTATACGCTCGATAGGATTTGTACCTCTGAATATTTCATCTATTGCACAAAATACAGGGATTGGTTCATCTGTAGCGTTGATGATTCTTAAAAGGGATTCTGCTTCGGCCATATAGTAACTTTTTCCAGAGTTAACATCATCGCTTGGACTGATAGATGAAACTATATTGAAAAGACAAGCGGTGTATTCTTTTGCAAGTGCAAAGTTAAAGCTTTGAGAGAATACTATATTTGTACCAACCATTCTTAAAAAAGTAGATTTTCCAGACATGTTTGTTCCAGTAAGAACAATACCGTGTTTATCTATCTTAATGGAATTACTTACAGGCTTTTCAATTAAAGGGTGAACACCTTCTTTTATATCTAGCGTGATATCATCTACAAATACAGGTTTGCAGTAATCTGAATTTAAGTTTTGTTTATAACTACAAACAGATATTAGTGCTTCAATTTCCCCTAACAAGTAATATAATTCTAATATTAAATTTTCATTACCTTTTATTTTATCGCTTATTTTGTAGTACATTGATTCGGATAATAGAAATGGTAGGGAAATTGATTCAAAAATACCACCAAGAGAATTATTTAGGTCTAGGAATCTAAGACCATAGTCTATAGGTTTTATTTCTGAAAGGATAGATTTTATTTTGTTATTATATGTATCAAGCTCGGTATAGTTAAGATTAACAATTTTTCTTGAAGTTATAAGTATTTTTCTCAGGTAGGAAAGACCTTTGTCGCTTACATGTTTTTCTTCATAATAATTTATTAAACCATTAACTAATAGAGAGGCTGCTAGTACCAAAATTAATTTTGGATTTTTAGTTAAAACAAACAGAATAACAATAGCTAAAGGAATAATTTTCCCAAGTGCAGTGTATAGAAAATATTTTAATTTGTTTACCTGGATATAACTTTTTAGCAATTGTAAAAGAGAGTTCTTATTATCATAACCTAAGTTATAAAATATATTGTGAAGATGTAGTTTTTTATCTTCATTTGACTGAAAAAAGTCTAAGATGGAACCTCTTCTATTTAATTCATCAGTATCCACAATTGTATTTCTAAGTAAAGAATATAAGGAGGCTTGGCCAGGACTACTATAGCTTTTATCTATTTTTTGAAAAACTGAAGATAAATCTAGATCTTTAAATGTATGATCATCCAAACTATATTGGGTCTTGTCCATATGGTCGTAAAGTTTTCTAATTTCATCAAAACTATCATGCAATTCTTTATCTTTTTCATAATCCATTTTTATAGAATTACACATATTATTTTTTATACTCATATATAATCTCCTAATTTTTAAAATAGTTATTTAATTTATATTATCATATAGCAGATTTTTGTAAAGAGTAAGTTAATTATATTGATTAATACATTAATTACCTGCAACATTTCTTGTAAATTAATAGGAGAACAATAATTGTTGTGCTATAATATAAGGTAAAGTGATGAGATTAGATTTAATGTTTTAATAAGGTGGATGGAGGTGAGAATATAATGTTAAAAGATGCTATAGATAAGTTTAAAAGAGATAAGAAGCATAGATACTTTATTTTAAGTGGTGAAATTGGCTTGGGAAAAACTACTGGTGCGTTAGAAAGAGCAGTTTTTCTAAGAGATAATTATTGTATTAGAGAAGATGAAAATGTGTTATATATATCTGATGGAAATCTAACTTCGGATTTGGAGAAAATTATAGAAAGCAGTGGTACAGATAATACTATATTTTCTTTGATAAACAATAATACCATAGAAGTTTATTCTAAAAAGGAGTTTTTTCATAAATGTTATAAAAAAACTCCTAACACTATGAGATTTAGCGAAAGTGATATTGTAAGAGGAATTATATTAGAGGGAATAGGTAAGTTAAGACATGAGAACAAAAGAATAGATAAGATTATATTGCCTCAACATATAGATTTTTTGTATGAAGAAATTCTATATATGAAAGAAAAAGGTGTAAACTCTTTAGAGGAATATCAATTATTAAATAGAAAAAATAGAGGTAGGTCTCTTAGAAAAAATTCTAAGGCGAGAGAAGCTATATTTGAATTGTTTTCATGGTATGTTAACTACATGAAAGAACTATCTTTGATTGATTACATTGATGAGTTTAATTGCATACGTGAAGGATATTCAAAACAAAAATCTAAATATGCTCATATTATCCTTGATAACTGTGAAGAAATTACTTTAAAGGAACTTGAGTTTTTTAGAAGTTTATTAAAGGATGTAGATTATAGTAATTTTATTGTTATAAAGAATAAGAAAAAAAGTATTAAAGATCCGTGGAAAGATTATTTTAAAAAGAATAAACAAATGACTGTTATAGACGGCAACAAGTATAAGGTTATCAATGTTAAGGCAAATAAAGTTAATGAAAATAAAGCTTTGAAACAAATATCTAAGGAAACTATAAATGAGATTTATATGGAAGAAGAAGTGGCATCAGGACTTGTTACCAAGGAAAATAAATTTCTAGATAGTTTTAAATATGTTGACTTTAAACATAATGTATCCCATAATTTCGCAATAGATACAAGTAGTTATGATGAGGTTATCTTAAATCCAGATACTACAAGTGAAGTCATAGGATTAAATGAAATTAGCAAGGTACCTGTATACAATGAAATTGCAGCAGGGCAACCTATTTCTATAAATGATGAAATAGAAGGTGAGTTTAATATACCTGTATATTGGCTTAAAGGAGTACAACAACCATTTATCTTGAAAATCAAAGGGGATAGTATGATAAATATAGATATTCAAGATGGTGATTATGTAGTAGTTAATAAACAAACAGTAGCAAGCCATAATGATATTGTAGCTGTGAGTATAGATGGAGAAGCTACTCTTAAGAGATTATGGTTAAGGGGAGGAAAGGCAGTTCTTATGCCTGAAAATGATAAATATTATCCAATAGAAATTCAGGAAGATAATGCATACATCATTGGAAAGGCAGTTGGAATAATAAAAGCTTTAAATTAATTTACTTAAATTTATAGGGGGAAAATCATATGTTAAAAAAGGTAAAATTAAATTTAGAAACAGTAGAGGCAATGCTTTATTTTTGGCAAGCAGCAGCAGAAAAGGATAATATAGCAGAATCATTCTTTTATGATGTTGCAGATATGCCAGGATTAAAAGTTGTTTATGATGATGAATTCTCAGGGGAGTCTGTGAGAAGAACTTTAAGTGCTATTAAAAATAGAGAACCTTTTGATGGCACAAAGAAAGAAAAGAAGTTTTGGAATAATAATATGTGGATGATGGAGGACTTAGAGTTTACACAAGCTATGGCAGCTCCTGTGAAATCATTAAATTTAGATTCCTTGGTTGAAGAATTAGAAAATGTAGAAAATGTTAATGATTATGAAGAGGTAGAAGTTATATTCTCACCACTACATACAGATGAATATATTATTAGTGGAAATAAATTAGTGATAAATTTCTTTAGAATAAAGTTAGATTTAATGGATGGAACTACAAGCATTTCAGAATTATCAATTAAAGAATATGTAAAAGAAAAAATTAAAGAATTGCTTTCTAAAAAGAATTAAAAAATATACTTTATCATAAATATAAAGGGTGATGGTTATTTAAAGAGTAGCTATTACCCTTTATTGCATGTCTACTACTTTTCATAAAGTTTTAGCTGTAGTATTATTATAAATAGATACATTAATATGAATCAAAAATTATGTAGTGTGGTGTGAGTATGTATGGACAAAAGTGAGTATAGTATAGGTTTCTTCGACTCAGGGGTAGGCGGTATAAGCGTTCTTAGAGAAGCGGTAAAATTACTACCTAATGAAAATTACATATATTATGGCGATTCTTTACACGCTCCTTATGGAACTAAAACTTCTAGGGAGGTAAGAGATTTATCTTTTAATGTAATAGATAAATTGATTGAAATGAAGGTAAAGGCTATAGTAGTAGCATGCAATACTGCTACCAGTATAGTTATAGATGATTTAAGAAGAAAGTATAAAGATATACCCATAATAGGTATTGAGCCAGCTTTAAAACCAGCCGTTGAAAAATATGGAAATGGAACAGTAGTAATAATGGCTACTCCAGTAACCTTGTCAGAGAATAAATTTATGAGATTAAGAGAAAAATATAATAGGACCGCAAAAATAATACCAATGCCTTGTGAAGGTTTAGTGGAACTTATAGAGAATGGAACTACTAAGGGTATAATAGTTGAGGAGTATTTAAAAAGTAAATTTGAAAAGATACCTTCAAGTGATGTATCCTCAGTTGTTTTAGGGTGTACCCATTATCCATTCATTAAAGATTCACTTTCAAAGGTTATAGGGGATGATGTGGCTATTATAGATGGAAGTTTTGGGACTGTAAAACAGTTAAAAAGGCTTTTAGAAAAACATAATTTAATTAATAGAGGTAATAATGGTGGAAAAATTAAAATACTGAACTCGTCCAAGGATGAGAGGCTTGTAAAATTAAGTTATGAGCTTATGAATAAGTAACATTATTAAATTCCACTTATATAAAATCATAATAGAAAGAAAGAGGTAAATAAGATGAATCCAATAGTAACATTTGAAATGGAAAACGGAAAAATAATGAAGGCGGAGCTATATCCAGAAATAGCACCTAATACAGTAAATAATTTTATTGATTTAGTATCAAAGGGTTTTTATGATGGATTAGTATTCCACAGAGTAATTCCAGGATTTATGATTCAAGGAGGATGCCCAGAAGGAACAGGTATGGGTGGCCCTGGATATGGTATAAAGGGAGAATTTAAGCTTAATGGATTTAAAAATGAATTAAAACATGCTAAAGGTGTTTTATCAATGGCTAGAGCACAACATCCTGATTCAGCAGGTTCACAATTCTTTATAATGGTTGAAAATGCACCACACTTAGATGGAAGCTATGCAGCATTTGGAAAACTAATTGAAGGTCAAAATGTTGCTGATGAGATTGTTAGTGTTGATACAAATAGAATGGATAGACCATATGAAGATCAAGTAATGAAAAAGGTAACTGTAGATACATTTGGTGTAGACTATCAAAAGCCAGAAAGAGTATAGTATATGTTTAGTTTAAATATGCTTAAAAATAAGTTTTTAATCGTATATGGACTTAATGAAGAAGAGATAGAACGACTTAATTTGAGATTTAACAATATGTGCAATAAAAAACCTTATGTGATTAAGGGAGATATGGGACTGTACACTTTAGCTAATATAATTGGTGAGGAAGTAGTAGATGTTAAATCAAAAGAATTACCAGAGGAAAAAGTAATTTTTTTAAATGGATTTCAAGGAGTATTTTTAAATCAAGCCGTTAAGAAAGTAAGGGAAACCCTTGGAAGTACACCAATTTTAGCATCAACTACTCCAAATTCAGTAAGGATGTCACTGGAAGAACTTTTTAATCATCTTGTAGCAGAGAGAGAGTTTTATAAGAAAAAGTAACAAGTTATAAGGGTGCATGTCACTTTCCTAAATAAAGTGGGATGAGGAGGACAATGAATAATGAGTAGCGTTGGAGATAGAATTAAGGATGCAAGAAATGCTAAGGGAATGACTCAAAAGCAACTTGCAAAAAAACTTGGCGTTTCTGAAGGTTATATAAATGATGTTGAGTGTGGAAGAAAAGTTGTAGAAGAAAAGTTTATAGATAGAGCTGGCAAGGTTTTAGGCGGCAATCTTTCAGAAATGACTACATTATTTGATAATATAGCTTTTGATGAAAAGAAGAAGGAAGAAAATAGACCTAAGGGATATGCAGCTGTAAAGGCTAATAAATCTAAAGAGGTAGTAAATGACGTTTGGAATGATGCTTTTAGTTCAGTGTTAAAATCAGTTGGAATATATGATTATGATTTAAATACTCCAATAGGTAAAAAAGAGCTTCCTGTAATGTCAAATAAAATAGAAGGATACAGTCAAGATAAGGTTGTATACCTAAAAATCCAAAATGATGATTTGCTTGGATTTAGAATATGTGAAGGTGATTTAGCTTTTGCAAACTTAACTACTGAAATAGAAAATAATAAGATTTATTTAGTTGAAGTTAATGGTGAAAGAATTCTTCGTCAGTTAAAAAAACTAGATAGTAATAAAATTCTTATGATTAGCAATAAAAATATGGTTAGAACAGAAACAGCGCACCCTAAAGAGATTAGAGTAATTGCAAAGTTAAATAGAATAGAAATAGAATTATAAAAAATAGGCTATGAAAATTAATTAATTTTCATAGCCTATTTTTCTATATACTCATATTATAAGTATATAGAAATATTAGAGGTGAGATTTTGAGTAATACAAGTGGGTTGTTAGATTTACTTATAAATGTTCCAGATGAAATAAGAAATAAAATTATAAGTAATTATAATTATGAAGACCCATCATCAAGCAAGGTTGAATTAATTATATTATATGGTGAAGATGCAGAGACTTTAAAAACGGAGATTGAAGCTTTAGGGGGCACATTTGAAGATTTAGGTTATGGCTATGGGATAGTAACTATAAGTGGTAAAGATATACCGCTACTATTTAATATAAGGGGGTTAGACTATATTGAGCTTCCTAAAAATTTGTATTTGTCCTTTGAACCTAGTAATAGAGCATCTTGTATTTTAGAACCTAGAGCGGTATATGGTATAGAAGGAAAAGGGATTTTAATAGGATTTATAGATTCTGGTATAGATTATACAAATCCTTCATTTATAACTGATACAGGAGAAACAAGAGTAGAGTATATATATGATTTAGATGCTGGTGGTGCTATATATAATAAGGCACAGATAAATGAAGCATTAAAAAGTCCTAATCCATATTCAATTGTTCCACACACAGATAGAATTGGACATGGAACTCATGTTGCAGGAATTGCATGTGCTGGAGGTAAAATACCAACCAGATATTATGGGGTAGCACCTAAAAGTTCCATAGCTATGGTTAAAATGACTAGACAAGGCTCTTCTAATAATGGAAAGAGTACTCAACTTATGAGGGGAATTAAATTTTTAATTGACAAAGCCTTTGAACTTAATATGCCACTAGTAATTAATATAAGTTTTAGTACTAATGATGGTGCACATAATGGAAGTAGTCTATTAGAACAATATATATCTACAGTAGCAACCAGTAGAAGGGTTACCATTGCAATAGCAGCTGGAAATGAAGGAGGAAGGGCACATCATGTAGGAGGGGTAATTGAGACAATTAAGCCAATTCAATTTAGTGTTGGACAACAGGAAAAAATAATAATAATAGAATTATATAAGTCTTTGCTAATGAATTTGAATTTAAGACTTATTGCTCCTAATGGGAACTCAACTCAACAGTTAAATATAGTTAATACAATTAATTTAGGTAGAATCATTGGAAATCAATATTTTATATATAATACAGGGCCTACACCATTTAATATAGACGGGGAAATAATAATAGTTATATCAGGTGTTGGTGACTCATTTGTTAGCAATGGTATATGGACAATGGAGATGATACCCGCCAATAGATATTCAGGAAAATATGATATGTGGCTACCGATAACAGAAGGACTTAGTGTTGACACTCGATTCTTAAACCCTAGTATTAATAATACAGTAGGTATTCCTGGAACTGTGGAAGATATAATAACTGTAGGAAGCTATAACTCAAATAATTTAACTATTTCACCTTTCTCAGGTCGTGGAAATTTAGGACTTAATCCAGTCAAGCCAGATGTTGTTGCTCCAGGTGAGAATATAGAATCTTCTACACCAGGAGGAGGGTTTGAACCTAGGTCTGGCACATCTATGTCAACACCTGCAGTAGCCGGGGCATGTGCCCTACTTATGGAATTTGGAATTATAAATGGTAGAGATCCTTATTTATATGGGCAGAGACTTAAGTATTTTTTGCTTAAAGGAGCATCAAGAACTAGAGTGGATGAAACATATCCTAACAATACCTGGGGATATGGCACTTTATGCCTAGATGGTGCAATAAAGGTATGGGAAAATGAAGTTGCAAGTAGAGAATTTAAGCCTATAGTTATAAAGGAAAACAAGTATTATGAAATATGAGTGTAACTATTTTCAGTGATTATCATAAAATAAATATGAAGTATTAATTCAAGGAGATTATTATGGCGGATACAGGTAGATTACAAGTAGTAGTTTATAAAAATAGAACTTATATACCTATTCCTAATGCTAGAGTTACAGTTACAAGTACAGATGAGGACCCCACATTTGAGCCTAAAACCCTTGTAACGAATGAAGAAGGTAAAACAGAAGCAGTAGAAATAGAGACACCACCAATAGATAGATCTTTAGAGAGAGATAATACATTAATTCCATATGCATTAGTAGATATAAGGGTTACAGCAGATGGATATAGTGAACTTATAGTTAAGGGTATTCAGGTATTGGCATTTAAAATTGCTATTCAAATATGTAATTTAGTTTCTTTACCTGGCACAAGGGACAATGAAAGAGAAATACAGATAGAAAGGACTATAGATATACCACCAAATAGACAATTTGGAGATTTTCCACCTAAAATACCTGAGGATCCAGAAAAACCATTACCACCGCCACCAAGTGGCTTAGTTGTTCTTCCGGCACCAGTTATACCGGAGTTTATTATAGTTCATGCAGGGGTACCGACAGATACATCAGCGCCTAACTATAAAGTGCCATATACTGAATATTTGAAAAATGTTGCTAGTAGTGAAATTTATGCTACTTGGCCAGATTCAAGCATAAGAGCAAATATATATGCAATTAACTCCTTTGCACTAAATAGAATTTACACAGAATGGTACAGGGGAAAAGGATTTGATTTTGATATTACAAATTCAACAGCTTATGATCAAGCATTTACTTATGGAAGAAATATTTTTGATAATATAAGTTTAATAGTTGATGAAATTTTTTCTACATTTATTAAAAGGGTTGGAGCAAAACAACCACTTCTTGCTCAGTATTGTGATGGAAGGTATGTTTCTTGTCCAGATTGGATGACACAATGGGGAAGCAAGGATTTAGGGGAAAGAGGATATGTACCGTTTGAAATTTTAACATATTATTATGGAAATGATATTATACTAGATACGGCGCCAACAGTGTCAGGAAGTCCTAAATCATATCCAGGGTATGTATTAACGATTGGAAGTACTGGCGAACCGGTTAGAACTGTTCAAACATTTTTAAATCGTATAGCAAATAATTATCCACTAATAGGGAAAGTTCCGGTTGATGGTATATATGGTGAAAATACCGCACAGCAAGTAAAAAGATTTCAAGAAATATTTAATTTACCACCTACTGGTCAAGTTGATTATGCTACATGGTATAAAATATCTGCTATTTATGTTGGAGTTACAAAGATTGCAGAGTTAAGAAGTGACGGTGAAGATTCAAATGTAATTGAAAGTGAAGAGTATGAATATTTTATACCACCAACTCCATGTGAAGATATTAATAATATACCTAAAGTGGGATATAGAAAAGAGAAGTAAATTATTGAAGGTAGGTGCTGAAATAAAAAAATTTCAGCACCTAATTTGTATCTAGTAACCTGGTTTTGGCAATTCAAAAGTAAATTTAACTCCAAGGTCGGTATTCTCAACCTTATATGTTCCATTATGGAGTTCTATTATGTTTTTAACAATTGATAGTCCAAGCCCAGTTCCGCCATCTTTTCTATTTCTAGATTTATCTACCTTATAGAACTTATCCCATATTTTTCCCAAGTCATCATCATCAATGTAGCTTCCAGTGTTTTCAAAGCTGATTTGAATTAAATGGTTTTTATCTTGCATATTGATGTTTATCTTGCCGTTGGTATTTACATGTCTTATTGCATTAGTCATGATATTTGTAAATACTTGTTCTATTTTAAATTCGTCTCCCTGGATCACTGCCTTAGTTAATATCATATCTATTGTAATATTTTTGTTTTCTATATTATGACTCATCTTTTTAATAACATCTTTAATTATTTTATCTATAGAAAAGGTCTCTTTATTAATAGCTTCTTTTCCACTCTCTAAAGATGATAATTGCAACATATCCTTAACCAATTTGCTCATTTTATCTGATTCACTAATGATTACCTCCAAGGAATCATCTAAACTTCCTTCAAGTAATATTCCGTCTTTTATACCTTCTGCATATCCCTTAATTAAAGTAATTGGTGTCTTTAATTCGTGAGAAACATCTGCAACAAATTCTTTTCGCATAGCTTCTAACTTTCTCTCTTTATCAATATCCTTTTGCAATTTGATGTTAGCTTCATTTAGTGATGTTAATGAAGCATCTAAATTTTCACTAAGGAAATTTAAAGTATCTGCTAAATGTCCTATCTCATCATTACTGGATATATCACATTTTTCGCTGAAATCTAAATTACTAAGTTTAGTAGCTACCCCATTTATCTTCCTAAGAGGCTTGGTAATAAATCTAGAATAGATAAATACTAGAATTAAAACTACAATTAAAGCTCCAGAATAAAAAAACTTATAAAAAAGTCCAATTACACCAACTGCTTCCTTAACTTGTTGAAGAGAAGTTATACCAATTACTATAAATTCATTTTCCATTGTGGTAGATGCTAAATACTTAATTCCATCTGCCGAATCTCTAAAAGATATTGTGACTTGTTCACCTGCTAATAATCTCTTTAAAAATTCATCATCTGAATTTAAGGTCTTTACGACGTAATTGAAAATTTCTGCATTTTTACTATCTAATACTTCTGAGTTTGTCTTAAATCTAATAACTATATTACTTGTAGTATTTAATACTGCAATAGACGTATTATAATCACTTTGAAACTGTTCAATACTATCTAGTATTTCACTATCATCATTAGCAGTAGCAAAGGTAGTACTGAAATTCATAACATTATTTTTTATGTCATTCTCCTTTTGCTTATAATACATTTTTTCAAATAAAGCTCTTTGACTAAGAAGAGTGCTTGTTAAAAATATTATTAAAAGTGCTGCAGTAATAAAAAACATCTTCCTAGTAATGCTACTGTTTATATTTAATACTACCTTGTTAAAATAGTCCTTAAGTTTATCCATAATACTCTACACCTCTAGTTTATATCCAAAACCTCTTACCGTTACTATCAATTTATTCATTGACCCTAATTTTTCTCTTAATCTTTTGATAGTTGTATCCACTACCCTTATGTCCCCTTCGAAATCATATCCCCATATAGTTGTAAGAATTTGTTCCCTAGTAAGGACTATATTTTTATTATCTAAAAAGTAAATAAGTAAGGAAAATTCTGTAGGAGATAAGTTAATGCTTTGTTTTCCTACTTTTACTTCATGGCCGATATCATCTACATAAAGGTCGCCTATTCTTATACCATTTACTTCCAAGGTATCATTGTCGCTATATATTCTTTTAATAAGGGCTTTAATTTTTGCCACTAGAACTTTTGGACTAAATGGTTTTGTTTCATAGTTATCTGCACCAAAACCTAATGCCAAAAGTTTATCTTCATCTTCTTCCTTTGCACTAAGCATAATTACAGGTATATCCCATTTATTTCTTATATGTTTTAGTGTTTCAAACCCATCCATAATAGGCATCATAATGTCAAGTACAACTAAACTTATGTTTTCTTTCTCTAACACACTTAAAGCTTCCTCACCATTATTGCTGTGAAATATATTGTATCCTTCTTTATTTAAATACGCTCCTAATAGATTCCTAATATTTTCTTCATCATCTACTAGTAAGATATTAACTATATCCATAATTTACCTCCGAAAAGACATATTTTCTTTAATTATACCTAATACTACAACATAATTTCACTATAAATAAATATGATTAACAAAATAAATGATTAACTATAGCATACTTCCAAAGTATGTCATTTATGTGACAATAAAAATTGAATTGTTAACAAATATAAATATATGAATAATTGACAATATTGCATTAATCTTTAATATAATTTATACATTTTATCACTTTATTTTAATACAGAGCAAAAAATAAAAAGTCGATAAAAACAAGTAATTCAATACTATAAAATGACATGTTTTTACATATAGTTGGAGTATGCTATATATAGCAACAATTTTAAGAGATATAAGAATTCATTGTTTTTTTTATTTATAAAGGAGTTTATTATGAAGGAGTTATTAAAAAATAAGAATGTGTGGTTATTATGGATTTCTAGAGCTTTATCTAGGTTTGGAGATGCATTTGAGACTTTGGCACTTACATATCTAGTTTATGATCTTACGGGTTCGGCTTTAGCAATGGGTACAATTATGATATTTAGTATGGTACCTAATATATTAATTAGTCCTATAGCTGGAGTAATAGTGGACAGGTATGATAAGAAAAAAATATTGTTTATATCCGAAATGGCTAGAACTTTGCTTATATTCATTATTCCTATGTTTATGTTTATGGGGATACTAGAGTTTTGGCATGTATGTATAATATCAGCAGCAGTGTCTGTTGCAGAGAGTTTTTATGAACCAGGTTCTGGTATAGTATTTAAGTTAATTGTAAGAGATGACCAGTTGCCATTATTAAATTCTTTAACAACGACTACTAATTCAATTATGAGAATGATTGGTTATGCACTGTCAACTACAGTTATGCTCTTAGTTGGAAAAGAAGTTATTTTTATAGCCGACTCTATTACATTTTTAATATCAGCATTGTCAGCATTGTTTTTAACAATTCCAAAGCTTGAGGCAAATAAAATTGAAAAAGTTAAGGAGTTATATACGGATTTTACAGATGGATTAAAGTACATTAGAGCTCAAAAATTTATAATAATAATCCTTATAGCATATTTTTTAATTGATGCTATAGGAACACCAATAAGCAATTTTATGCCAATACTAACAGAGGATTTCTTAAAAATAGATATGGTTTGGGCAGGATACTTATTAACTATAACATCAGTAGGAAGTATAATAGGATCAATGTTATTACCAATTTTGATGAATACAAAATTAAAATTGCAACAAGTATTTTTAATCACTTTTCTTTTACTTGGAATTATAATTGCAATACCATGCTATGTTCCAGGAATTATATCAGCAATAATTTTATTTTTTATGGTAGGAGTGATAAGTCCTATAGTTTCATCATGGGGAATGACTTATATTCAAATTCATTGTAATACGAAATACCTTGGCAGAGTTTATTCAGTAATAAATGTGGCAATTCTTGCATCAATACCACTAGCAGCAGCAATTGTAGGATGGGCTGTAGATGTATACTCGCTAAAACTTGTATTTAAGATTACAGCTTTAATATCTATAATTAGTTCAGTAGTATTAAAAGTTTTAATGAAAAAGAATGAGATTTCTAAGAACGTGGAAAATGAAGCTATTAATAGTTGAAAGTAAATTTATGAAGTTAAATAAAAAGTGGCTCTATAACTTTAAAGTTACAGAGCCACTTTTTATATGCCTTGAAGGTTAAAATCAGGAACAAAGGTGGTTGAATCAGTACCACTTTCTTGGATAAAGGCATTTTTATAACCAATATCAATACAATAATCAATCAAGGATTCATAGTGGTTTGGATTTAAGGGTTTATTTATTTCAGGATATTTATCAGCATTGAACATAGGCGTATATTGATTCATTAAACTAAGGTAAATATTATCCCCAAAGGTTTTATAGATATAATCTACAACTTTTTTTGAGTCAAAGAGTAGTCCTGGGAGCATCAAGTGACGAATGATAACTCCTTTTTTCATAAGACCATCATCATTAAAAGCACATGGACCTGTTTGATTAACCATCTCTTTAATTGCACTAGAGGCAATATTAAAATAGTTAGGGGCAGAGGAGTATTTTATAGAATATTTGTCACTAAAGTATTTAAAGTCAGGAATATATATATCAATATATCCTTTAAGTGTTTTTAGAGTTTCAATATTTTCATATCCATTAGAATTATAAACAATTGGTATGTTTAAACCTTTTTGTTTTGCAATATTAAGTGCTTCTATAATCTGAGGCACATAGTGAGTAGGGTTTACAAGATTTATATTATGGAAGCCCTTACTTTGTTGCTCGATAAATATTTCAGACAATCTATTTATTGAAATTTCTTTACCGATAGTTTCTTGACTAATATCATGATTTTGGCAAAATACACATCTTAAATTGCAGTTAGAAAAAAACACTGTTCCAGATCCATTAGTTCCAGATATACATGGTTCCTCCCACATATGACCATATGCTTTTGCAACTTTCACTGTAGCTGTGCTTTTACAAAATCCAGTGGTTTCATTTCTATTAATTTTGCAGTTGCGAGGACATACCTCACAACTACTTAATATATCTAAACTATTCATATTGGCCTCCTAAATATACTATGAATTTCTATAATATAGTATAGTAAATAGAAGGTAAAAAGAAAAGTTATTTATTAGTTTCTTTGTTTCCGTCCCTTTATAAAGAAGACTATGCATTGTGTTAAGAATATTAAACTAATTACTCCAAAACCAGGATATAATACAGTTATTAATTTTTTAAAACCAATTTGTGAAATTGGAAGTGCAATTAATAAAAGAATTACTACTGATTTTTTATAAGAAAAATTAAATTTATCTTCTAAGGTTTTCCCAACACTATAAATGTCTGATACTTCAGTTGAAAACATTTCACACCAAATTATGCATAATAACAATGTTTGAATTAATTTAGTAAATTTACTTGCCACAAAGAGTAATGGTATTTCATAATTAAAGATTTCAGGGCTATTTGCAATGAGCATAGTATTAATCATGATAGCAAGAATTGTAAGAAGTAAAGAACCTAGAATGAGACCAGAAATTAAAGTTCTTTTCTTCTTAATTTCTTTTGTTATAGGAACTATTACTCCGCTACAAGAGAGCATATTAAAGCCAGCATATAAAAGCGTTGAAACGATCCATTGTTTCTCTATTATTAGTGATTTACATATAGGCGCAGCTTTCATAGAAGATATAGACATAGTTTCTGGTGCAAAAATTAGATGTAGAGTAAATACAGTAATTATAATAGTGGTTAAAGTAGGCACTATAAAAGAATTTATGGCAATAAGTCCTTTTGTATCATTTAAAAGTGTTATAAGTGCAATTACTAACATTAATATTGTGCCCACAAATCTTGGAATACCAAAATGTTGGTAAAGCAAAGCTCCACTTCCAGCCATAATGATAGCTGCTCCGGAAATTAAGAAAAAGCTAGTAAGGTAATCTGTAATTTTACCGAAAAATCCGGGACTTACAAGGTTTATGAAATCAGCGTAAGAATTTAAATTATATTTAAGGCTAATAGAAATTATTATGTAGCTAATAGCTATATAGAACACACCACATAGTAAAATCCCATAGAAGCCAGAAAATCCGTAGGTTGAAAAGAATTGATTTATTTCTTGTCCAGAAGCAAGACCAGCACCCACAATAGTTCCAACGAACACTGTGGCAGTCTGAAATATTAGCTTTAAGTTTTTCATTTTATACCCCCTAAATTACTTAATATTAATGGCATTATTACATAGCTTGTATATTATATTGAGTAGCTAACATAAATATGTGGAAAACTATTAAAATGTGGACAATTTTCAAAGAGGTGTTGATAAATTTGAAAGGTGGATTTTAGTTTCCAAAAGAGTTAAACTATAAGCGATGAGGATTTAGAGAATAACGATTGGAGAAAAGTCAATGAAGAATTGGAATGGAAAAAGGTATAACAATCTAAATGGATTTTTAAGAGAAAAATTTAATGGTGAAAAAATATATAAAATATCTTTAGATGCAGGGTTTACATGTCCGAATAGAGATGGAAAGGTATCAAAGGGAGGATGTACGTTTTGCTCCTCAAGTGGTTCCGGAGACTTTGCAGGTGAAAGAGTTAAGTCCATTACAGAACAATTTAGTGATATTAAAGAGATGATGCATAAGAAGTGGAAAAAAGGAAAATACATAGCTTATTTTCAGGCATATACTAATACATATGCGCCAGTAGAAGTTTTAAAGGAAAAGTATGATGAAGCTTTAAAGGAAGATGATGTAGTAGCATTAGCAATAGCAACTAGACCAGATTGCGTTGGCGATGATGTGCTAGATTTACTAGAAGATTACTCTAAAAGACTTTATACTTGGGTAGAATTAGGACTTCAAACAAGTAATGATAATACCGCTATGTTTATAAATAGAGGATATAAGTTAGAAGTTTTTAGAAAGGCTGCTCAAGATTTAGCAGCTAGAAATATAGACGTTGTTGCTCATGTGATTTTCGGACTTCCAGGAGAAACTAGAGAAGATATGCTAAGTACTGTTAAGTATATTTCTACATTACCTATAAAGGGTGTAAAACTTCATCTTTTACACGTAATGAAGAATACTGTTATGGAGAAACAACTTGAAAATGGTGAATTTAATCTTTTAGGTATGGATGAATATATTGATATAATTACTGAGTCCATAGCTTTATTACCTGAGGATGTTGTAATCCATAGATTAACAGGGGATGCTCCAAGAAATTTACTTATTGGACCAATGTGGAGCTTAAAGAAGTGGGAAGTATTAAATGCTATAGATGATGCATTAAAAGAAAAAGATTTATATCAAGGAAAATACTTTCAAAGTAAATAATCAGAAATAGGGGGATGGTTTAATTATGAAGGTTGATGTTATTATTTCTGCAGATGATATTAAAGAGGAAAAGATAAAGGATAAGGTAGTTGTAGTTATTGATGTTCTAAGGGCTACATCAGTTATGGTAACAGCTTTAAAAAATGGATGTAAGGCAATTATTCCTGTAAAAACTGTAGAAGAGGCTAAAGATATAGCTAGCCAATGTAGAAATTCTTATGTCTTAGGTGGTGAAAGACAGGGATTAAAAATTGATGGATTTGATCTATCAAACTCACCATTAGAATATACTGAATCTGTGGTGAAAGAAAAGACTGTAGTAATGACAACATCTAATGGGACGCAAGCAATAAAAAATAGCGAAAGTGCAAAAAGAATTTTTATTGGTGCATTAATTAATGGAACAGCTATTTCAAAAAAAGTATTATCTATAAATGAAGATGTAGTTTTTGTGAATGCAGGTACATACGGACAATTCTCAATGGATGATTTTATTACTACTGGATATATGATTGATAGGTTAAGGCACATAGCACAGCAGCAAGGCATGGAAGATGTGTTAGAACTTACTGATGTGGCGAAGACAAGTGAATACATATATAATAGCAATCCAACAGTAACAGGTTACTTAAAAAATGCTCTCCATTACAAAAGAATGGAAGAGCTTGGGTATTTTGAAGATTTAACCTATTGTCTTTCTAAAGACAATACAGATATTGTTCCTGAATATATAAAAGGGTACGTTAAAATATAATGCAAGTTTAAGAACTACTATTATTAGTGGTTCTTCTTCTTTTTTTTGATATGGCTAATAGAATTACTTCATAAGAAAGTGTATATAAAGTAAACAATACAATAAATATTATTTGTTCAGGTTTATTCATTTTATATGTAGCAAATATAATTATAATTGGAAAACAGAAAATTACTTGTATAAATCTCAATAAAGATAGACTCTTCATATAATCACTCCTTACAAAAATTGGTATATATAAATTTTACATCTATATAATTTAATATCAATAACAATCGTTCAACAAAAAAATTATATAGGGTAAAAAAATGCAATTATTTGGATTTTGTGGCGATAAAATATAAGGCTCTGTAGTAAAATAAAGTGATAGAATGTATAAGTTATGCTAGACAATAATTTAATCAGCTTGTGCACGGCTTTTCCTAATGGGGGTTGGAAGGGGACCCTGTTCCCTCCTTGTTAAGGAGAGATACTCAAAGGGAACCATAAGGTTCCTTTTGAAAAAACTGAACAGGGTAATACAAGGCTCTGTTTGCATCACTGTAAATGCATACAGAGCCAAATATAAATTGTTAATTGGAGCATATATATTTTAGTGAACACAGTAAAGTTATGTGAATATAATGTGGTAAGGGGTGAAAAGTATGGATTTTTTAAGTTATATAACTGAAAATGCTTTAATTCTTATTCCGGTATTAAATATAATAGGAATGATTTTGAAGGGAATAGAAAAAGTTAATGACAAGTATATTCCTTTAATATTACTTCCTATAGGAATTGGCCTTTCAATGGGAGTTATGGGAGCTATTAGCGCCCAAGCTGTAGTTCAAGGCGTTTTAGTTACAGGGGCCTCAGTATACGCCCATCAAGTAGTAAAGCAAGTTCAAAAGAAAGAATAAAATGAAGGGAGCTTTTAAAATAACAATATTTTAAAAGCTCCATTTTATTTATACGACTTGGAAAATATAAAATTTCAAGTAGTAAGATTCATCACTATTCCATAGAATTGGGTGATCTGCTGCTTGAGTTTTAAATTCAACTTGTCTTAAAGTGACATGAGCATCTCTAGCTGCATTTGCAATAGTCTCTTTAAATAAATCAGGATCCATAAAGTGTGAACATGAGCAAGTTATAAAGTAACCCCCCTTTTCTACTAACTTCATACCCCTTAAATTAATTTCTTTATAGCCTCTAGTGGCACTTTTTACAGTTGTTCTTGATTTTGTAAATGCTGGAGGATCAAGGATAACAACATCAAACTTTCTTCCTTCATCGGACCATTCACGAAGTACATCGAAAGCATTATGACATTCAAATTTAACGGTATCTTCAAGGCCATTAAGCTCGGCATTACGTCTACAGAAGTCTACGGCGTGCTGAGATATATCTACTCCAAGTACAGATTTTGCACCTGCTATTCCTGCGTTTAAAGCAAAAGATCCAGTATGAGTAAAGCAATCAAGGACAGTTGCATCTTTGCATAGTTTATGAATAGCGGCTCTATTTTCTTTTTGATCTAAAAAGAATCCAGTTTTTTGGCCTTCTTCAATATCTACATAATATTTAACACCATTTTCTACTATTTGTACCATAGTATCAAAAGGTTCAGTTAAAAAGCCTTTTATTTGCTCCATGCCTTCAAGAAGTCTAACTTTTGCATCGCTTCTCTCATATACACCTTTTGCATTATACTCTTCAACTAGAAGTTTTACTACGATGTCCTTATATTTATCAATGCCTAGAGCAAGGGATTGAATTACATAATAGTCTTCGAATTTGTCTATTATAAGTCCAGGTACAAAGTCCGCTTCACCATATAGAAATCTACAACTAGATGTATCTATAACTTTTTTACGGTATTCCCAAGAAGCCTTTAATCTTTTTCTAAAAAATTCTTCATCAATTTCTTCATCAATATCTCTTGTCATGATTCTTATGGCAATTTTTGAAACATCATTAATATAACCTTTACCAATAAAATCTCCACGATAATTATATACTTCAACTATGTCGCCGTTAGAATATTCTCCATCATATTCCTCTATTTCAGTTGAATAAATCCAAAGGTGACCATTTTCTGCGTTTCTACCTTTTCCTTTAGATAGATAAAATTTACAAGCCATATTTAATATATCCTCCCATTTTACAAGCCTATAATAATAAGCCTTTACAAATCTATAGTTAAAAAATGTAAACATAAACATTTTAATTAAGTATTAGAACCCTTTCTAGTATAAATTTATGAAGTGGATTTTGCAAACAAATTATTTATATTTTTCTCATAGAAAAATTCGTTATAGTAAAGTATAATATTAAATGTTTGATATAAAAATTTAGTTAACCATAGACTACATGGGAAAGTCAGGAAAGCTTTAAATATACATTAACTAATTAGGAGGAAAATGAATGAGCGTACTTACGGTTAAAAATATAAGCCATGGCTTTGGAGACAGAGCTATATTAGAAGATGTGTCTTTTAGATTGTTAAAAGGTGAGCACGTGGGTTTAATAGGAGCAAATGGAGAAGGTAAATCTACCTTCATGAATATAATTACAGGTCACTTAATGCCAGATGAAGGACAAGTAATTTGGTCAAATAATGTGAGAGTTGGATATATGGATCAACATGCTGTACTAGGTGCAGGTTTGACTATAAGAGATGTTATGAGAGATGCATTTAAATACCTATTTGATTTAGAGACAGAAATGAATGAACTTTATGGTAAAATGGGTGAAATGAACGAAGATGAAATGACTAAAGCTCTTGAAAGAACAGCAGTAATTCAAGATATGTTAGATAACAATGGATTCTATGTTATAGATGCAAAAATTGAAGAAGTTGCAAAGGGGCTAGGTCTTTTAGATGTAGGGCTTGATAGAGATGTTACAGCTCTAAGTGGAGGACAAAGGACAAAAGTTTTACTTGGTAAATTGCTTTTAGAAACACCAGATATATTACTTTTAGACGAGCCTACAAACTATTTGGATGAGGCTCATATAGAATGGCTTAAGAGATTCCTTCAAAATTATGAGAATGCTTTTATTTTGATATCTCACGATATACCTTTCTTAAACTCAGTAATTAACTTGATTTATCATGTGGAAGAAAGAAAGTTAACTAGATATGTTGGAGATTATGAAGAGTTTAGAAGAATTTATGAAGCTAAGAAAGAACAGTTAGAGAGAGCTTATGAAAGACAACAAGCGGAGATTGCAAGATTAGAAGACTTTGTAGCTAGAAATAAGGCTAATGTAGCTACTTCTAATATGGCTAAATCTAGACAAAAGAAACTTGATAAAATGGATAGAATTGAGCTTTCAAAGGAAAAACCAAAACCAGAGTTTAACTTTAAGCAAGGAAGAGCTTCAGGAAAAGTAATATTTGAAACTAAAGATTTAGTAATAGGATATGATACTCCACTTACAAAGCCATTAAACTTATCTATGGAAAGAGGACAAAAGATTGCCCTTGTTGGTGCTAATGGACTTGGAAAGACTACTTTATTAAAAAGTTTAATGGGTATAATAAAACCATTAAGTGGAGAAGTTACTTTAGGAGATTACCAACAAATCGGATACTTTGAACAAGAAGGTATGGCTGGTAATAAAAACACTTGTATAGAAGAGTACTGGAAAGAGTTCCCGAGCTGTACACAATATGAAGTGCGTGCTGCACTTGCTAAATGTGGACTTACTACAAAACATATTGAAAGTATGGTAATGGTTCTTTCAGGAGGAGAAGCAGCTAAGGTAAGACTTGCTAAGCTTATCAATAAAGAAACTAATATATTAATCCTTGACGAGCCTACTAACCATCTTGATGTTGAAGCTAAAGATGAACTTAAGAGAGCTTTAAAGGAATATAAAGGAACAATTCTCCTTGTATGCCATGAGCCTGAGTTTTATGAAGATGTAGTAACAGAAACATGGAACTGTGAGGATTGGACAACGAAAATTGTTTAACTTCGTTAAACAATTTAGTGAAGAGGTAAGGGTGAAAAGTTAAGAGTAACGGATGAAATTCATACTGAATTTCTACGTTTTAAGATAAGAGTTAGTGTAAAAGCTAGCTCTTTTTTCATTTATATTTAAGACTAAAATATAATCGATGTGGTTGTATAGAAGATAGATTAACATAATTAAGAACATAACAATTCAAATAAGAATATTATATACAAAGATTATATGGAGGGAAACTATGATAAGTACAGAAAAATATATTACTTTATCACTAGAATCACATCTTTTTTTTGCTAGGATTATGAAAGAACATTCGTTATTTTTAGAGGCTGGATTTACACCTAAAAATACAGACTTTTCAAAAGAGGCAGAGCATTATAAAATGAGTTTTGAGAAGCTTCTATTAGACGTAGTTAAATTGAGTAATGAAAGAATCGAAGAATCAGTGTTAAATTCTGGAGAAATATTTACTGAGTATACCTTAGAAGCAGAGAAGAAAACAGAGTATTATACAGGCATAAAGATTAATTCTAAGATAACACTAATGGAAAAACATTTGGACAGCAAAGATTCAAATAGCATTGATCCTAGGATGGTAAAATGTATAAGAAATATTAATACTAGGGCTATAAAATTATTGGATGGACTAATAGATTTTAAAATGAGAGTTTTAGATGGAATGTTGAGTTGTGAGTTATTTACAGCAAATTATCCTTTACTTGTAGAACACATAATACGAGAAGCAAAATTATATCGTTCATATATAAAAGCCCTTGAGGCAGATAAGGATATAAGTAAAGAGGATATTAGGAAAACTGAATTGTTTTGGAATCAAATTATGATGGAGCACTCTTTATTTATTAGAGGATTGCTTGATCCTAGTGAAAATGAATTAATAATAACTTCAAATAACTTTGCAAACGAGTTTTATGAATTAATTAAAAAGGCTGATGAAGCTACTGAAATGACAATGACTACTGTTACAAGTGATACATTAAAGGAGACTACTAAGTTAAGAGATTTTAAAAAGGCAGCGACAAGGGGAATCGCTGATTGTAAAATACGTTCTATAATATTACCACTACTTGCTGACCATGTATTAAGGGAAGCAAATCATTATATACGACTATTGAATGAATGTAGAGATGTATAAAATTTAGAATTATTATATTACATTTGGGTAAAAATATCTTCTATAATGTGAATTTATAGGAGATATTTTTATGGATAAAATAATAAATGAAGCATATAAAATAGCTGATAAAAACGATGCTATCCTTAAGGGATATATAAAAATAAGTGGAAATACAAATTGTTTGTTATTTGCACATTATTGTGATAGCACTTTATTTTACAAAAAATTTTTTAAGATATCAAAAGATGTTTTTAAAACAAATAAAAAAGTTAATAAGAATCTTAAAGAGATTAAAAAAGTTATTAAAGGTTATGGATATAGGAAGGTTTGGACAAAAGGGGTTTTCTCTGTTTATGGAGATTTACGACCTTTAGCAGTTGAAGCTGGCTTTGGAAATTGGTCAGAAAGTGGAATTATTGAAAATGAAAAATATGGAACAGATTTCTTTATATCAGCTGTATTTTTTAAGTAAGTTATATTTGGATAGGACAATGTTGTCAAAAGCATATAAAAAAAACCCTTACGATAATCGTAAGGGTTTCTATTGGTTGCGGGAGCAGGACTTGAACCTACGACCTTTGGGTTATGAGCCCAACGAGCTACCAACTGCTCCATCCCGCGATATTGTGTTTGCAAGCAACCTTGCTAACTTGTATCCTTAGTATAACTTTATATATTATGAAAGTCAAAATATCCTGAGGTCATATTACTGCTTCACAGTACAAGAGGTTCTTTAGGGTAGGTTAGGACTCTATATGCTACAACATGTGTTTTTAATATATTTCACGATTTTAGAGATATATATTGATTTGTTGAAAATTTTAGTTTACTATTAAAGTACATAGATTTCAAATGAAAGTGAGGAAGGTTTGTGAGTGTCTAGTATCTAAAAATAGTAATTGAATATTAATTTCTAAAAATGGGGTCATAGTACCTTTATTTGTTATGAAATTAATTAAAACTATTAAGGATACAAGTCCACGAATTTACCTTATGATAGTTAAAACTATCTTTATTTGTGTTAAATTCAAGCTGTGGAATTGTCCACGGCTTTTTTATTTTTGAAGTCTATGTTTTTTTCGTGGCTTGAATAAAAGTGAGGTATTAAGAATGAACAATAATACATTAGTAAAGCTACATTACAATCAATTAAAAGAAATAGTAAAATCATATTGCGTTAGTGGGTTAGGAAAAGAACTTATAGATAAGTTACAACCTAGTAATAATATAAAACAGGTTAATAGGATGTTAGATGAAACATCTGAGGGAAGAAGGCTTTTAGATGCTTCCTACACAATTCCTTTAAAAGGAATATTCAATATAAATCCACTTATTTCTAAAATGGAAAAGGGAGCAGCATTGGAGGTTTCTGATTTAATTACTATAAGTAATTTTTTAAGAGGTTGTGGTAAAGTTAAGTTATTTATAAAAGATAAAGAAGGATATGCACCTACATTATGTGCTTATGGAGAAAGTATTACAGAGCTTAATTATATAGAAGAAGAAATAGAATCGTGTATTAAAGGAAGTGCTATTGATTCTAATGCTAGTAAGGAATTAAAGCGTATAAGAAGGCATATTGAGGATTGTGAAGCTAAGATAAAAGATAAGCTTGATAAGTTTTTAAAGAGTAATGCTAATAAAGAAGCTATTCAAGAATTTTTTATTAGTCAAAGAAATGGTAAGTATACTATTCCTATAAAAGCAGCTTTTAAGAATCAAATTCAAGGGTCAATAGTTGAAGTTTCATCTAAAGGAACAACAGTGTTTATAGAACCTTCATCTATCTCAAAACACACTTCAGAGTTAAGTATATTAAAAGCTGAAGAAGCTGTAGAGGAGTATAGGATTTTAGCTACTCTAACAGAACTCGTATATGAGAGAATTAAAGAGATTAAAATTAATATAGAGGTAATATCAGAATATGATATGATTTTTGCTAAGGCAAAATACAGTAAAGACATTAATGGAATTAAACCTAAAATAAATGGTGTTGGATGTATAAATATTATTAATGGAAAATATCCGTTGATTGAAAAAGGTGTGCCTTTAAATTTCTCCATTGGAAAAGATTATAGAACACTTATTATAACAGGACCTAATGCTGGAGGAAAAACTGTTGTATTAAAAACAGTGGGCTTACTTACGTTAGGGATTCAAAGCGGATTTCATATTTCTGCGGAAGTAGGAACGGAAATGGCTGTGTTTGATGATATATTTGTTGATATTGGTGATGATCAAAGTGTTGAAAATGCCTTAAGTACCTTTTCTTCTCATGCTAAAAATCTAGGAAGTATATTAAAGGAATCTAGTAAAAATAGTCTTTTGATTTTTGATGAGATAGGTAGTGGAACAGAGCCAAATGAAGGAGCAGCCCTTGCTATTTCAATATTGGAAGAGTTTTATTTAAAGGGATGTATCACTATAGCATCAACTCATTATGGAGAAATAAAAAACTTTTCTCAAAATCATCCGCATTTTCAGAACGCTGCAATGGAGTTTCAAAAGGATACACTAGAACCTTTATATAAACTTCATATTGGAAAAAGTGGAGATAGTAATGCTCTTTATATTGCAAAGAAAATGGGTATAAGCGATAAAGTTATTGAGAGAACTAGGAAGTATATAAAAACTAAAGACTATAATTATGAATTAATAGCAGATAGCAAATTACCTAAACAAAATGAAGAAAGTGAAGAACATCAGGTTCAGTACTATTATAAACAGGGTGATAGAGTAACTTTATTGGATTATAATAAGCCAGGAATTGTATATAAGGAAGTAGATGAATTAAACAATATAATTGTTCTATATAATAATAACTTTATAGAGGTTAACTATAAGAGATTAAAGTTAGAAAACACAGCAAAGGAATTATATCCTGAGGGATATGATATGAATCAGCTATTTGTTAGTTATAAAGATAGAAAGTTAGATCATGATATAGAAAGAGGATCTAAAAAAGCATTAAAGAAGATTCAAAAAGAGATGAAATCTAGAAAGAGTGATATGCATTAAAGAAGCCAAAATTAGGTACTTTTATGCTATAAGATAAGATTTTATAAAGCTGCGATAATATTAATAGTTATATATACACACCTCTTTAGTGAGTTAATTAATAAATACAATAGCTGTATTATATAATATATAACTTAATTGGAAGAGGTGCAGTATGTATAAGGAAAATAGATTGTTAAAACTTTCGGCTGTAGGTGGATTATTCTTTGCTTTACTAGGAATAGGTTGGGGGTTAATGATTGATTCAGAGATGATAAGATTTGATGGGGTATATTCCCTTGTTAGTCTTTTGTTATCCCTAATGGCAATATTTATGTGCAATTTTATGTCTAGGTCAGATAAGAAAAATTTCCCCTTTGGGAAGTCAACAATTAGTCCTATCGTAGTTATTCTTAAATCAATAGTTTTAATTATAATGTGTTCTATATCTTTAATAAGTTCTGTTAAAACTATAGTGTCAGGAGGTAACCTTGTAGATACTGGGTACGCTATTGTATATACAATAATATCTATTTTAGGGTGTTTAGCAATATATGCATATATGAAATGGGAAGGGGAAAAACTTAATTCAGATATTATAAGGATTGAAAGTGGTCAATGGCTTATGGATGCCTTAATAAGTATTGGTGTTTTTATCGGATTCGTTATTGTATTACTTATACAAAATACTAGGTTTGGATATTTAACTAAATATATAGATCCAGCTATGGTTATTATTAGTTCTTCAGTATTTTTTAAAGTACCTATAGCTGCTTTACTGAAAGCTTTTAAAGAACTTATTCTTGTAAGAGCTAATGATGAAATAAATGACTGTATTACTAAAGCAGTTGAACTTGTAGAGAAAGAATACGAATTTGAAGAATCAATCACCAGAGTAAGTAAAACAGGAAGTTCTCTTAGAATAGAAATTGATTTTATATTTAATGATGAATCTAAAATTGAAAACCTTGAAGACATGGATGTAATTAGAGAAAAGATTAATAATTTAATTAACAGTATTAAATACGATAAATGGCTAAATGTTTCCTTTACAGGAAATAGAAAGTGGGTAATTTAAAAAGTTGTTGGAGATATAATTTCCAACAACTTTTATTTTTAGTTCTTTAGCAAAATAGAGTGATAGAATGTATATTTATTAGGAGATATATGGTATTGGTTCTTGAAGAAAAGTTTACAGAGTGATAAAATGTATACGCAGGTGTATATACAGTAAAATAATTGGAAAGTGGTGTATTAAATGAGCAGAGATTTAAAAACAGAAATAATGAAACTTAAGAAAGAAAAAAATGCTCTTGTTTTAGCACATTATTATCAACCACCAGAAATTCAACAATGTGCTGATTATGTTGGGGATTCTTACTATTTAAGTGAAGTTGCTAGAGATTCTGAGAAAGATATAGTTGTATTTTGCGGAGTAAGATTTATGGCAGAAAGTGCCAAGATACTGTCACCTAATAAGAAAATTTTAATGCCTTCATTAAATGCTGGCTGTTCCATGGCAGATATGGCTAGTGTACAAGCTGTAAAGAACATGAAGGAAAAGTACCCTAAAGCATGTGTGGTATGTTATATAAATTCATCTTCAGAAGTTAAAGCATACTCAGATGTATCAGTAACTTCTTCAAGTGCTTTGAACATTATGAAAAACATAGATGAAGATGAAATTATATTTTTGCCAGATAAAAACCTGGGTCAGTATATATCAGAATTTTTTCCTGAAAAAAGATTTATTTTATGGGATGGGTATTGTAAAGCTCATAATGACATAAAAAAAGAGGAAGTAGTAAATCTTAAAAATCAGTATAAAGATGCTAGAGTTTTAGTTCACCCTGAATGTACTAAGGAAGTAAGGGAGTTAGCCGATTATGTAGGAAGTACTAGTGGAATAATTAAATATGCAACAGATTCTAAGGACAGTACCTTTATAGTTGCTACTGAAGAAGGAATTTTATATGAATTACAAAGTAAGAATCCAGATAAAAAATTTATACTGGCTAGTAAATGCATTAGATGTAGTGATATGAAGAAAACTACTTTGGAAAATTTATATGAAACTTTATTATATATGAAGAATGAAATTGAACTCGATGAAGATATAAGAAAAAGAGCTTTTAAGTCATTAGAAAATATGCATAAGTTATCATAGGGAAGTGTGTTAAATGAAAGAAAATGTAGATGTACTAATTGTTGGATCAGGAGTATCAGGTCTTTATACGGCTTTAAATTTGAATGAAAATTTGAATGTACTTGTAATTTGTAAAGAGGAAATGAAGTGTACTAATACTTTTTTAGCTCAAGGTGGAATATCTGTAGCAAGGGGGAAAGATGACATTGAATCTTTTGTAAGGGATACTTATAGAGCGGGACAGTATGAAAATGATGAAAAAGCGGTACAGGTTTTAGTAGAGGAGTCAAGGGATAGTATTGATGAACTAATAAAATTAGGTGTGGACTTTGATAAAAATGAAGATGGTACATTAAACTATACAAAAGAAGGGGCACATTCAATAAATAGAATAGTACATACTAAGGATAATACTGGGGAGAGTGTAGAGAAGGTACTTATAGATAGAGTTAAAGAAAAAAAGAATATAAGAGTTTATGAGTATACAACATTAATTGATATAATTGAAAAAAATAATAAATGTATTGGCGCCATTGTAGCTAAGGACAATAGACAACTTAATATATTTGCAAAGTGCGTTATACTGGCAACTGGAGGAATTGGTGGATTATATAGTAACTCTACTAATCAAAGGTCATTAAAGGGTGATGGATTATCAATAGCATATAAGCATGGAGTAGAAGTTAAGGATGTTGAGTATGTTCAAATTCATCCTACAGCTTTTTATGAAGAAAATAATGAAGAAAGAAAATTTTTAATATCTGAATCTGTTAGAGGGGAAGGAGGCATTCTCACCAATATCCATGGTAAACGATTTATAGATGAATTATTGCCTCGTGATGTTGTATCTAAGGCTATATATAAAGAAATGGAGAGGACTAAATCAAGTTATGTATATCTAGATATTAGATTTTTAGGTGAAGAATATATTAAAAATAGGTTCCAGATGATATATAGAAAATGTTTAGAAAAAGGAACTGATATAACAAAGGAACTTATAAAGGTAGCTCCTGCACAACATTTTTTTATGGGGGGAATTAAAGTTAATCTTAATTCACAAACATCTATGGAAAATTTATTTGCAGTTGGAGAGACAAGTTGTACTGGTGTTCATGGAAAAAATAGATTAGCTAGTAATTCTTTATTGGAAGGTCTTGTTTTTTCTAGAAGAGCAGCTTGTACAATCAATAAGACTATAGGGGATATAAAACAAGATGTTATAGAAGTAGCTAATTTAGGAAAAGATTTATATGATCTTTGCAAAGAGAATGAATATACAGCAAGAAATATTGTTGAAAATTATGGGGGTAAGTCATATGATCAATTACTTAGTTGTGGATAAAATTATAAAAAATGCTTTACTTGAAGATATACCTAATGAAGATGTTACTACTAATTGCATAATAGATGAAGGAAGTATTTCTACAGTGGACCTTTTAGCAAAGGAAGAGGGTATAATTGCAGGGCTAGATGTTTATAAAAGAGTGTTTGAAATATTAGGTGATGTAGAAATAAAACTATTTAATAAAGATGGGGATAAAGTATTTAGAGGAGATAAAGTAGCCATTCTTAAGGGGAGCACTAGAAGTTTGCTTTTAGGTGAGAGATTAGCTCTAAATTTATTGCAAAGAATGAGTGGAATTGCAACATTAACTAATCTATATGTTAAGGAAATAGAACATACTAATGCAAAGCTATTAGATACAAGAAAAACTACCCCAAATCTTAGAATCTTAGAAAAGTATGCTGTTAAATGTGGTGGAGGAAATAATCATCGCTTTAACTTATCTGATGGAATAATGCTTAAGGATAACCATATTAATGCGGCTGGGAGCATACAAAGAGCAGTAGATTTATGTAGAAAAAATTCATCCTTTGTAAGAAAAATCGAAGTTGAAACGGAAAACTTAGATATGGTAAAGGAAGCTCTTGCAGCTAAAGCTGATATAATAATGCTTGATAATATGGATATAGATACAGCAAAGAAAGCAGTTGAGATTATTAATAACCAGGCATTAACGGAGTTTTCAGGGAATGTGTCACTAGAAAATATTAAGAGTATTGCCGAGATTGGAGTGAACTATATTTCTGTTGGAGCGTTGACTCACTCTGCAAAAATATTAGATTTATCAATGAAAAATTTAGCGCCTATAAGCTGATTACTTTATTCAGCTTTTTCAAAAGGAACCTTATGGTTCCCTTTGAGGAATCTCTCCTTAACAAGGAGGGTACAGGGTCCCCTTCCAACCCTCCATAGGGAAGGTATAAATATAAGTTGATTAAATTATTGTCTAGCTAACTTGTACATTCTATCACTTTATTTTACTACAGAGCTTAAATTAATAGATTTATTACAATTTAATAAGTATAATAAGATAAAAAGAGTTAGTTATTATTAACTCTTTTTATTTCTAATTTACGGGGTGATATATATGGATAAAAATAAAATTGAACTCAATAGGAAGTTACTCGAGAAGTTATATATGATATATCCATTGTTAGGAAAGATAGATAAAGAAAATCACGGAATAATTAGTAGAAAAATTGTATTTAGAAGTTTGCTTATAGATGAATATCTTTCAACATATGGAGAAGGGTGTAAGGGGTTTTTGTTTGTAATTAGTGGAAAAATAAAAATTCAACGATTAAATGAAGAAGGAGAAGAGACAAATCTATATGATATAGGTAAAGGAGAATTGTGCCACGAAGCATTAAGTTGTTATTTTGAAAAAAAATCCCTTAATGTAGTTGGTAAGGCTATTGAAAATTCAGAGATTGGCGTTGTACCCTTTGATGTTGTTGATAAATTCTTGCTAAAGGATACTGAGTTTTTTAAATATATTTATAAAGATTTGCATGATAAATTTAATTTAATTATTGATGTCAAAGAAGAGTTAAAACATGAACCAGTAAAAAAAAGATTGATTAAGCTGCTTATGAAAAGCTCTAGTAATATTATTTATACAACTCATAGTGAGTTAGCTTTTGAATTAGATTCTGCAAGGGAAGTAGTAAGTAGGAAACTCAAGGAACTTGAAAAAGAAGGATATATAAATCTTTCTAGAGGCAAGGTTACCATTATAAAAGATTTGAAAGAAATAATAGAATAGAAACTTCTTGGCTATACTTATTTTAGTATAGCTTTTATCATATTCATATTGTTAAGAAATTTTTATTATGAGAAGATAGTATTAGTAATGTATAAGGTGGGAATAAAGATGGAGGCGGTTACTTATTCTTTAGGGAAAAACGAAGGAGAGATAAGTGAATACTATAAAAATATTGAAGTTCTCAGCAAAAGAATAATTAATGATGTAAAAGTAAGAGGAAGAATCTTTATTAAGGATTTTCAAGATTTCATAAGAAAAAATCATATGGAGATTTTAAGAAGCGAAGATGAATATGCTATAGAGGTATTACTTAATGGTGTTGTCATTGAGGAGTATATGAAATATGCTCTAAGATACAAGAAAATTGAAGGATGCTATTTAAATATACTAAATGAATTAAGGAGCATAACTAAATTTAAGGATGCCATTGATAAGTTAAAAGGTAAAGCAATAAGTAACATGACTCAAAATAAAACTTTTGATTGGTCTAATATAAATAAGAAAGAATTTTCGATTTTATTAAAATGGCTTAAATCTGTTGGAGATTTTAAGGAAGAAGTATATAGACTTAGAGCATGGGAAAAATTTCTTTGTTCTAAAAGTAATGATTATGTAAAAAAGTTTTTTCAAGTGTGTAAAGAGTGTAAAACAGCTTTATTTAATTTTGGTAGAGTAGAATTAAGAGATTACGTTAAAAATGTACCAAGGTATTTAGAAAATTATTATATTGATCATAGGTTTAAGGAAGATTTAATATATTGTGGCAAAGGTGAAATTCAATATTACTTCAATATGATAAGTGCTCAGGTTATGAACAAAGTGTATGAAGATAGATTTTCTAAATGTGATGAAAAGATAGTTTTTTTACCTGGATGTATGAGACAAACAGAGAAGAAATGTATTGCACCAACAAGTAGTAAGGGAAAAGTGTGCAAGGGATGCTTCAAAAACTGTAATATTCGTAATGTAAGTATAGAGGGTAAGAAAGGTGGATATAAAGTATATACTATAGAACATGAAACCTCTTTATTTTCTAAGGTGGAAAATAATAGGCCTATTGGCATAGTAGGTGTTGCATGTGTTTTAAATTTAGTATCAGGAGGGTGGAAAGCATTGAGAATTGGATTTATTCCTCAATGTGTGTTATTAAATCATGTGGGATGTAGCTCCCATTGGTGTAATCCACCTATTATGACTAACATAAGTATTGAAAGATTAAATTGTATAATGAAAAAGTAATGTTATGAAGGTGACAAAAGATGAATTTCGATAAACTTACAGGTGAGGTTATAGCTAAAGGTCATAGTAGATATGAAGAATGTAGACAGCAGTGGAATAGAGCAATAGAAAAATATCCACTAGCAATAGTATATTGCAGTTGTGAGGAAGATATAGTTAATGCCATTAAGTGGGCAAGGGAAAATTACATTACAATTAGAATTAGATCTGGAGGACATCATTATGAAGGATTTTCAACAGGGGACGATGTTTTAGTTATAGATGTAAGTAGATTTAATAAAATAGAAGTTGATGAAATTAAAGGGGTTGTATATGTAGATGGTGGAGTAAGAAATAGAGAGATATATGATAACTTGTGTTCAAAGGGTTATCCCTTTCCAGGAGGAGGTTGTCCTACAGTAGGCGTAGTTGGATACACATTAGGAGGAGGATGGGGATACTCTGCAAGATTTTTAGGGTTAGGATGTGATAGTTTATTAGAAGCACAAATTATAAACTATAATGGAGAAAAAATAGTAGCTAGTGACTTTGAAAATAAAGATTTATTTTGGGCTTTGAGAGGCTCTGGGGGCGGAAATTTTGGAGTTGTTACGAAGATGGTATTTAAAATTCCACCTAAAATCATTGGCGCAACCTTAATTAATATAGAATATCTTAACAGGAAGTTTGAAGATATAGTATCCATATTAGAAACATACCAAACTATGTACGATGAATTAGATTATAGAGTTAATTTTAAGTTATCAATTTATAATTCTAAAATAGATGGAATAGGAGTTAAGATTATTGGTATTTTTTATGGTACTGAAAAGGAAGCTCTAGAAGTTATAAGTCCATTAGTGAATGTTGAAGAAAATAGTAGCCTTGATTTAAGATATATGAGCATAGATAAAGTGAATAAAACCATTCAAGATGCTCATCCTGATTATGAGAGTTATAAGTCCTCTGGAAGATTTGTAGTTAGAAAATATAACAAAGATGAATTATTATCTATTGTGAAGACTATAGAAACTGTACCCTCAGGATGCACGTATACTGCTATAACGTTTTATGGTTTAGGAGGTATGGTATCTGAGGTAAATAGGGATAAAATGGCATTTTATTATAGAGAGGCTAAATTTATATTAGGATTCCAAACGGTTTGGGAGAATCCTATGTATGCAGAAGTAAACAAACATTGGATGGTAGAAAAGTTTAAATTTCTTAAGACTATTACTAAAGGATCCTTTGTTAACTTTCCTATGGCAGAGCTAAGTGATTATAAAGATGAATATTATGGAGAACATGTACAAAGATTAGTACAAGTAAGAGAGAAATATGATCCTAAAGGAATATTTGAATTTCCTCAGGGGTTATAAAAATATAGCCGCTACATTAATTTTATGTAGTGGCTATTACTTTATAAATTAGCAATTAAACTTAGTGCTATAAGACCTTGACCTATATAATAGGTTGATAAATTAAATCCAGAAAGGCATTTCGGATGTTTTTTTGTAAAATATATAAATGATAATATTAAATCAGATATAAAGAATAATGCTGCTCCAATAATTATAAGAATTGTACCCTTGAAGTTAACCTCTAAAAGTTTAAATAGTGATAGAGCATTAGTTACCATAAAGCATATGATCACATCATAGGCTGCAACTAAGTTAAACATTCCTTTAAAATCAAATCCTTTAAATATTTTAAGAAAACATAACGAAGCTATTGATAATATTATAAATATCAGTAAGCTCTTCATTTCAAATGGACATAACACTATAAATCCAAACGAAAAGAATATATGGGCAATAGCAAAGCTTATAACACCTAGAACAAAAAATTTCTTCATTTCAGGATTGCTTTTATCATAAAAAGCTAAAAATACATCTCCAAATAAGGAAAAAACTAATGCAATAAGTATAAGTAAAAAGTATTTTGGATTTGATGTTGATGAAAAATAGCTAGATATACATGTTGCTATGAATAAAATACTAGTACAAGTTTTTACTATAGTATACATATTGCCATTGGGATTATAGGTGTAATAAAGAAGTATACACAAGGATAATATCATTAGGCCAAACGTAATATAAGGTAACATCTAGACTCCCCCTTTGTTATTTATAATAAGATTATAGCACGTAGTATACATATATGGAATATTATAACTGCATAGAATGTGTGACTGTGGGCACAATAATAATTAGATGCAATAGCAAAAACGCTATTGCATTTAATTATTACGAAGGTGAAGTGAATATTGTGTCTATTGAGAAATATATTGTAAAGGAAACTTTAGAGAAATTGAATACAGTGCCTTTTGCTGTTAAATATAAAGAGGAAGATGAATTTGTAATTGGAGATGGAGAGCCCTGCTTTAAAGTACTGATTAAAAAATTACCATGTAAAAAGGAACTGATAACAAGTACATCTTTAGCTTTAGGAGAAGCTTATATGAATGGAGATATAGATTTAATAGAAGGAGATTTATATTTTGCTCTTAATAGTATATTAAGCAATATTGATAAGTTTAATTTAGATATAAAAGGGTTAAGGAAGCTTTTATATACTTCCACTACATCAAAGCATCAAAAGGAAGAGGTATGTTCCCATTATGATATAGGGAATGATTTTTATAAGTTATGGCTAGATAAAACTATGAGTTATTCTTGTGCATATTTTAAAAGTGAGGATGATACGCTAGAAGAAGCTCAATTAAATAAAATACACCATATTTTAAATAAGTTAAGACTAGATTCATCTATGAGTTTATTGGACATAGGATGTGGATGGGGATATTTGTTAGTAGAAGCAGCAAAGAAGTATAAAGCTCATGGTGTTGGAATTACACTTAGTGAGGAACAGTATAAGGGGGCAAATAAATTAATTAAAGATGAGGGGGTGGAAGATTATATTGAAGTTAAGCTCATGGATTATAGGGACCTAAAAAAATCAGGAATGAAATTTGATAGAGTAGTAAGTGTGGGGATGTTAGAGCATGTTGGCAGAGATAATTACTCTTTATTTTTTGATAATATAAATGCTGTTTTGAAGGATAGGGGAGAATTTTTACTTCATTATATAAGTAGTTTACATGAATCCCCTGGAGATCCATGGATAAAAAAATACATATTCCCGGGAGGGGTTATACCAAGTATTAGAGAGATAATGGATATAGCTTGTGAAGATAAATTTTATACTGTAGATGTTGAAAGTTTAAGATTACATTATAAACGAACACTTTTATGTTGGTATAATAACTTCGAAAGGAACATAGATAAAATAAAAGAATTAGTTGATGAAAAGTTCATTCGAATGTGGAGAATATATCTATGTTCCTGTGCAGCAGCATTTAATAATGGAGTTGTGGATGTACATCAAATGTTGTTAACTAAAGGTGTAAATAACGAGTTACCACAAACTAGAGAATACATGGAATAGTTTAATAGTATTTACTGCTAACTATATTGGTTGTTACAACTTGAAGACCTTTCACGTATTCTTGTCTTATAAAACCTTTAATATTAGTAGTTTCTGAACATAAAACTTTAACCTCATACCATAATATTTCCAAAGTTTCAACGGAATCAATTATTTGAACTTTAGTTCCAGGTAAAAGAGTTCTTATTATTGGACTGTTGCTCAGTGGAGAAATATAAAGTGAACATTTTCTCAATGTTTCACCTGTATCAAAGCTTATAGGGTGATAATATATTTTAATATTTTCAAAAGCTTTATTTAGTGCACCTAGCTGGGCATTAAGTCCATTGATTTGTTTGGTAAGTACCCTTACCTGTAAGTTTTGCTTATTATACTTATCAGTGAGTAGATAATATAGTATTCCTATGCAGGCAGCTGCAATAAGAAGAACATAAATAAATAAGTTTTTTAACATAGTAACCTCCATTAAAGAGTTTAATAGTATAAATATATTAGATAAAGTATTAGAATAGAATTAAGGTTTATTAAAACTTAAAGGATAAGTGTGTATGAGGTGATTAAGGTGGCTAAAGTTAAAACAAATGTTATGAGAATTTTAGATAAGGAAGAAATAGAATATGATACTCATAGCTATAACCCAGAAGATGGAAAGGTAGATGGAATTTCTGTTTCACAAAAAATAAATGTGGAAGCTAATAGAGTGTTTAAAACCCTAGTTACGAGAGGGAATAGTAAGGAAGTTTATGTTTTTGTAATACCGGTTGAAAAGGAGCTTAATTTAAAAAAAGCAGCCAAGTCTGTAGGCGAAAAATCTATAGAAATGGTTAAGGTCGAAGATATTAACAAACTTACTGGATACATAAGAGGAGGTTGTTCTCCTATAGGAATGAAAAAAACATATAAAACGGTTATTGATATGTCAGCTAGTACAATAGACAAGATTGTAGTAAGTGCTGGAAAAATAGGATATCAAGTAGAACTAAATCCAAAAGATATAATAGCACTTGTGGGTGGAATATTTTCAGATATATCAATTTAATTTGCTTTGTAGTAAAAACAGGTAGCTGTAAAATGAAAAGTTACAGCTACCTGTTTTTTTATGTATGGGAAAATTATACCGTTGCTAAAAGAGAACCATAGTCATCAATAAATCCATCTGCTACTGCTTTGATATCATCATGACTGTCTCTAGAAAATTCGTCGTAAACACCAACTACTTTCATTCCAGCTTTTTTAGCACCTTGAACTGCTGGAAGTAAGTCTTCAAAAACAATGCAATGTTCTGGTTTTACAGAAAGCTTGTCCGCACTTAGTAGATACACGTCTGGAAAATTTTTACCACGGCTTACTTCACTAGTTAATGTAATAGAATCAAAGTATTCATATATTCCATTAGCCTTTAAACAAACTTCTAAAAGTAGGTTGTTGTTGCTTGTAGCTAAAGCAATTTTTATATTTTTTTCCTTAAGATATTTAAGAAAATTTTCAATACCGGGTTTTAGCCCTATCTTCTTAGCGTATGCTTCATATGCCATTTCGTTCCATTCACCTTCGATTTCTTCGGGTTCATAGGGAAGGTTGAATGTTTTTTTAAAGTAAAGAGCTACTTCGTGAAAATTTAGATGTGCAATATCATCTTTTAATGAGGCTGGTACATTAAATCCATGTTTGTTTAGGTATTCTTTATCAATTTCATCCCAAATCCACATAGAATCTACGATAGTTCCGTCCATATCAAAAATTGCTGCTTGTACATTTTCTAACATTATATTATCACCTCGAATAATACATTAACAAATAAATATATAAGTTGCAATAAAGATTGTTAATTATAACTTATTAGTATCCTATAAATAAAATAATTTAATCAGAATTAAAGTTATGTATTTACATATAAATATATTGAGAAATAAGATTAGATGGAGATTTTATGCTTTATTTAGGAAAGTTTTGGGCAATAGTAAGTGTTATATTAATTTTTTTAGCCATTATGAAATATATAAATGATGTTTTTTATCAGAAATTTGTTGTAGGTTTATCTAAAAATAAATTTAAAGAGTTTATAGACGTATCACTTGAATTTAAAAGAGCCATTGAAGATAATCATAATATTTTTGCTATAGGTGCTATTATAAGTGGTATTATCCATTGGCTCATTATGAAGTATGCAGTTTCAAAGTCAATTTTAGGATCCATGAGTTTGTTTCTACTTATAGTAACATTTATTTTAGGAGTTATCCAAAAATATATTTATAGAGATAAAAATGGAAAAATTATAAAGCTTCATAAGAAAGCAGTTATAATCTTAATTTTTATTTTAATCTTTCATATGATTTTTAAATAAAAAAAGAGAACATGATATTCATGTTCTCTTGGTCGGGGTGACAGGGATTGAACCTGCGACCTCATGGTCCCAAACCACGCGCGCTCCCATCTGCGCTACACCCCGCTGACAAAATTAATTATATGATATATATATAATTATGTCAACGCTATTTTAAAAAAATATTGTACAAACAATTAAGTTTATATATTTAGAAAATATAGAAAATTTCGAAGCGGCAATATTGTAGATGGAATATCTGTATATTAAATAAACATATAATGATATAATTTAAAATATATTTTATAGATTATAATATAGTGGGGGGATACGAATATGCAACCTATACAGAAAATAGTGTCTATTCAAAGAGCATATTTTCATGAGGGACATACTTTATCGGTTCAAGGTAGAATAGATAATTTAAGAAAATTAAAGTCTGCAATTAAAGATAATGAGATTAAAATACTAGATGCCTTAAAATCAGATTTAGGTAAAAGTCATTATGAAGGATATCTTACAGAAGTGGGTATAATTCTTGATGAAATAGACTATACAATAAAAAACATAAAAAAGTGGAGTAAACCACATAAGGTAAGAACATCCATAGCTAATATGCCATCTAAAAATTTTGTTTATAGAGAACCTTATGGAGTTACGCTTATTATAAGTCCATGGAATTATCCATTTCAGCTAACAATGGCGCCTTTGATTGGAGCAATTGCTGGAGGAAATACTGCCATAATAAAGCCATCTAGAAAGAGTGCAAATACTACTAAAATTATTACAAGTATAATTGAAAGTAATTTTGATTCTAAATTTATTTCTATGATTAAGGCAGGTTCAGGAGGCAATGAAGAAATACTAGCTCAAAAATATGATTATATATTTTTTACAGGAAGTGTAGCAATAGGAAAAATAGTTATGGAAAGTGCTGCAAAACACCTTACAGAAGTAACCTTGGAGCTAGGTGGAAAGAGTCCTTGTATTGTTGATAAGAATACAAATATGGAATTAACAGCTAAGAGATTGACTTGGGGGAAATTTTTAAACGTAGGACAAACATGTGTAGCACCAGATTATGTATTTGTTCATAAGGATAGAAAAGATGAATTAATATCTTTAGTAAAGAAAAATATAACACAGTTCTTTGGTGAGGACATAATAAATAGTGATGATTATGGAAGAATTATTGATGAAGCAGCTTTTGATAGGTTAGTAAGCTATATTGATAAAGATAAAGTTGTTTTTGGTGGTAATTATGTTAGAGAGAAAAAATTTATTGAACCTACTATAATGGATAATATAACTTTTGATGATCCTGTTATGCAAAGTGAGATATTTGGACCTATTATGCCAATTATAACTTATGAAAATCTAGATGAGGTTATTCAAATTATTAATAGTAGACCAAAACCATTGGCTTTATATTTATTTTCAAAAGATAAAAATAACATAAATAAAGTTCTAAAAAATACATCCTCTGGTGGAATGTGTGTAAATGAAACAATTATGCATGTAGCTTCAAGTTATTTGCCTTTTGGTGGTGTAGGAGAAAGTGGAATGGGCAAGTACCATGGTAAAAATAGCTTTTTTGCATTTACTCATGAGAAGGCTGTTGTCAACAAAGGATTTGCCATAGATGTATCTCTTAGATATGCTCCATTTGAAGGAAAAATGAAACTAATTAAAAAGGTGTTTAAATAACATCAATTAATTATTATAACTAAAGATAAAATATTAGGGAGAATGGTTCATGAAGGAATATAGATTTAGCAAAATTGCTAAAATACAAATGAGAAAACAATTAGCCAATACAATATTACTTACTATACTTATTTTATTTATTTCAATAGGCTTTTATATAAAGAAAAGCCTATTTTATGGGAGACTGCTTTTGATATTTGGTATAATTGGGTGTCTTCTTACTGTAATTATTACAAGGAAGGTAAGACGATTAAATGATATTTTTTATTTAAAAGTATTTAAAGACAGAATAGAACTAAATAGTAATATTAATTATAAGGGTCAAATAATTATGCTTAATGAAATTATAGGTATTAAGGAAGATAAAAAGGGAGCTATAATATTAGTCTCAAATAAGAAGTATAGGATTTTAAAGAGTTTTTTAGAGGATATAGAGTGGACTGAGGTTAGAAGACATTTATCTAAATTTATTAAGAGGTAATTTCTAGATATGGGGGATTATGTTTGATTGAGTAAGAAAAATTTAGTAACAATATTACTTATGATAATATTCTTTATAGGATTAGCCTGGATAATTTTCTTTGAGGGCAGAAGTAATGTGACTAAGTCTACAGAAAATTATGATTTAACATATGATGAAATTAGGGGAGTATGGCTATCTTATTTAGAATTGGATTCTTTATTAAAAGGAAAATCTGAAAAAGAATTTAAAAACAATATTAATAAGGTAATAGATAATTTAAAAGATGCTAAGTTTAACACCCTTGTTGTCCAAGTAAGGCCATTTTCAGATGCAATATATAACTCAAAGTATTACCCTACATCATATTATTGTAGCGGAGAAGAAGGAAAGAAGATTAACTTTGATCCCCTGGAGATGATAGTGAAGGAAGCTCATAAGAATGGAATTAGAGTTGAAGCATGGATTAATCCTTATAGAGTTAGGAATGACAATACGGATATAGAACTTTCTAAAGATAATCCTGCAAAGGTATGGCAAGAGGAAAAAAGTGATAATGTCATAGAATGGAGTGGAGGACTTTATTATAATCCGGCAAAAGAAGAAGTTCGAAACTTAATAATAAATGGAATTAAAGAAATTGTTCAAAATTACAGTGTAGACGGAATACATTTTGATGATTATTTTTATCCTACTAACAATGAGGAATTTGATAAGACATCTTATGCAGCATATAGAGAAGGTGGGGGAATACTTTCACTACAGGATTGGCGAAGGGAAAATGTAAATATTCTAGTTAAAGAAAGTTATTCTGCCATAAAGGCAATTAATAATAAGGTTGTTTTTGGAATTAGCCCTCAAGGTTCTATGGATAACAATTACAATAGTCAATTTATTGATGTTCAAAAATGGGTACAAAATTCTGGGTATGTAGATTATATATGTCCCCAAATTTATTATGGCTTTAAGAATTCAAGTAATAATTTTCAGGATTCTATTAATAAATTTAATGAGATGATAAAAATTGATAGTGTGAAGTTATATATAGGATTGGCAGCCTATAAAATAGGAACTGAAGATAAATGGGCAGGAACTGGTTCAAATGAATGGATTGAAGGAAATGAAATGTTAAAAAATCAAATTGAAGTTTCAAGAAAGCTATCAAATTATGGTGGAGTTTGTTTCTTTAGATATGATTCTTTATTTAATCCGTCAAAGGAAAAGGTAGATAAGATTGAAAAAGAACTAAATGACGTTAAGAAAATTTTTAATTAAAGGGTTGTTTGCTTTTATAGCAAACAACCCTTTAAATTTATTTTTTTAAAAACATTTCTCCTACTTCATAAATGTCTCCAGCTCCAATTGTCATAATTAAATCACCAGGTTTAGCAGAAGATTTTAGATGAGATAAAATCTCATCAAAACTATGAAAGTTTAAGGCATCAACATTTCTAGCTCTAATTGCATCTCCAAGCATTGATGAACTTACTACACCAGTATCTTTTTCACGTGCTGCATAGATATCTCCAAGTAATAAATGATCTACACTATCAAACGTCTTGGAAAAATCTTCGAATAAAGATTTTGTTCGAGTATAGGTATGTGGTTGAAATACCACGTAAAGTTCTTTATGTGGATAATGTTTTGCTGCATTTAATGTGGCTGTAATTTCAGTAGGGTGATGAGCATAGTCATCTATTACAGTAACATTATCTTTAGAGCCTTTTACTTCAAATCTTCTATGAGTTCCCTTAAATGAAGCAATTCCATTAATTATTGATTCATTAGAAATATTTAATGCAATTGAAGTGCAAGCAACTGAAAGAGAATTTAATATGTTATGTTCTCCAGGAACGCTAAGATTTATTTTAAATAAAAATTTGTCGTTATTATATAAATCATAAGAACCGTAACCAAGATTATTATAACTAATATTTTTAGCTCTAAAGTCACCAGCATTTATACCATAGGTATATATATTACACTTATGATTTGCTTTTAAAACATCTTTAACATTAGAATCGTCAGCATTACATACTAGATATCCATCTTGAGGAATTATGTTTATAAATTCATTAAATGTATCCTTTATATGGTTTATATCTTTATAATAATCTAAATGATCAGCATCAATATTTAAAATTATTCCTACATATGGATGAAATTTTAAAAAAGAAGCTTTATATTCGCATGCTTCTGTGACAAAATAATCACTTTCTCCAGCTAGAACATTACCATTTATTATATCTAGGTTACCACCAACTAAAATTGTTGGATCTAATTTTTCTTCAATTACTACATGTGCAAGCATTGAAGTAGTTGTAGTTTTACCATGAGTACCTGCAACAGCTACGTTGTATTTGTGTCCTAGCATTACTGAGCCAAGAAATTCAGCTCTATCCATGGTTTTAATATTTAGTTCTTTAGCTCTACAGAGTTCAGGATTATCACAGCTAATAGCAGCTGTGTACACTACTAAATCTATATCATTAGATATGTTGCTGGCGTCATGACCAATATAAATTTTTGCACCCATGTTTTTTAGTTTATTAACAATTTGAGAATTTTGTCTATCGGATCCAGACACTGAATAACCACGCTTTAATAATATTTCAGCAAGACCGCTCATGCTTATTCCACCGATACCAATAAAATGTATTTTTTTGCTTTTGTCTTGTAAAAAATCGAAACTCATATATAACAACTCCTATATAAAATCATAATGATTACTAAATTAACTTCGATGAATTATCATTCTAATATATTAATTGATTAAAATAAATATATTAAAACTCATAAAAACATCTTATTAAATTATATACAAAAAAATCTATAAAAAACACAAAATATTATAATTTATAGTATAAATTTTATAATTCATATCCTTTTATTGAAGGATGCTCTAAATTATTTATTTTACATAAGGTATTTATAAAAGCAAAAATCAATACGCTTGCTAGGTTTGAAGTAATATTATCTTTATCGTATCTAGGAGCTACTTCACATATGTCAAAAGATATAACTTTATTTGATTTAAGTATTTGCTTTAGTAAGGTTATTACCATTTCAGGATTTAATCCTAATGTTTGAGGAGCGCTTACTCCAGGGGCAAATGAAGCTGAAAAGACGTCTGAACATATAGTTATATATATATAATCCTGTTTTTTTATAAAAGCGTTAACTTCTCTTAATAGCTGCCAACCATCACTGTTTACCATGTTTCTAGCCAAGGCATATTTCACACCTAAGTTGTTAGCAGTTTTGAATAATTCTACTGTATTGCTATGTTCTTGAATTCCCATACAAAAATATGAAAAGTCTAAGTCGTTATTTTTACATATATCTGATATTTGGCGGAACATTGTTCCAGAAGTTCCATATATATTATATGGCCTTAAGTCAAAATGTGCGTCAAAATTTATAATTCCAATCTTAGGGTTACTGATTTTTTCTTGGCAAAATGATAGTACACCACCATAGTTACCAAAGGCTGTTTCATGACCTCCGCCAAGAATTATAGGGAAGATATTTAAGGATAGGAGTTTATGTACTGCTTTCTTTAACAAATCTTGACCTTCTGAAAGGGAGATGTTTTCTACAATAATATCGCCAGCATCAAAAAGTGTTACTGATTGATTAAAGGTGCAAGGTAATTTGGAAAGTTCCTTTCTTATGGCAAGGGGACCGTTCATAGCTCCCGTTCTACCTTTGTTTTGTCTTACACCTTCATCACAACAAAAACCCAGGAAAGCAAAAGAAAATGTATTAACTGCATCTAGATCATTTCTTAAATCTAAAGGTTTAATCCATTGGTGCCATCTGAAGGCATCATAATTAGTTTCACTATCAATTCGGCCATTCCATGTGGTTTCACTCATAGGTTCATAATTATACGTAAACATAAAAATCCTCCAATGTATATTAATTATAATGATAGGTTAAGTATAAATCAGGCATGAATACATAGCAATTTCCTGTGATAAAGTTAACCTACATAAAAATCTCATAATTTTGAAGTTGACAAATGAACATATGTTCGCTATTATAATAAATATAGTAATTAATTGTGATGGGGGTAGTTTAAATGAAAAGTACAGGCTTATTTATAGAATTAAGATATAATAAAGAAGGAAGAGGTCTTGAGGGGATTAATTTTTTAGAGGATAAGGGTAACTTAGGAAGCAAATATCTATTATGTGGCGGTGTATTAAATAGAAAAGGTGGAAAGCTTTTATTTAAGGCAAGAACTATAGAAGAAGCCAATGAGTTCACTAAAAGAAATCCATTAACTGCGAAGATAGTTGCTTTTAATTAGAAGGAAAGAATAACTACTTAAAAAGTGTAGCACATATATATAAATGTCAAAACTGAGCATAACTCAGTTTTTTTTTATAAAAATAATTGTATTTTAGTTTTAAAAAATATAGAATAAAGGTGAACATTAAAGAATGTTTTTATATATAAAATTCGGAAAGGTTAGTTAGTGATGATTAATAATAAATTTAATAGAAATCAAAGAGTAATAGGTATTACAAAGATATTGACGGAAAATCCTAATAAAGTAATAACATTAAATGTTTTTACTGAAAAATTCAATGCTGCCAAATCAACTATTAGTGAGGATATAGTAATTGTAAGAGAGGTTGTAGAAACTCTATCAGTAGGGAAAATAGAAACTGTTGCGGGTGCAGCAGGTGGAATTAAGTTTATCAATGAAAGATCGGAGCAAGATAAAAAAGAGTTCATTGAAGAACTATGCGATACCTTACGAAATAAGAGTAGGGTTGTTCCAGGAAATTTTTTATATATTACTGATATAGCATATAATCCTACTATTATACAAAATGCAGCGATAATACTTGCTGAAAAATTTAAAGATTTAGATATAGATTATGTAGTAACTATCGAGACTAAAGGTATTCCGCTGGGTTATGAGGTAGCTAAACAATTAGGGATTCAATTAGTTACGGTAAGACATGATACTAAATATACTGAAGGAACAACAGTTAGTATTAATTATGCGTCAGGATCTAGCAATAGACTTCAAACAATGTCTTTATCTACAAAATCAATGAAGAGAGATAGCAAATGTGTATTTGTTGATGATTTTATGAGAGGTGGAGGAACTGCTAAGGGTATTAAAGAGCTGTTATTAGAGTTTGATAGTGAGCTACTAGCTTGTGGCTTTTTAATTGATAGTAAAGAAAAGGAAAAAAAGCTAGTTGATAATTATGTGTCTTTAGTAGACTTTTATGGCATTAATGAAGATGGAATTGCAATTGTAGAGCCAACTTATGAAAAAAATGAATAATTTTTATATTACTTGGAAAAAGTTTCGACAATTAGAAGGATTTTCAATGTTTGGGTAGAATAATAAATGAAAGCACATCTTGGAGGTGGAATTTCATGATAATTACAGACGTTAGAATTAGAAAGATTACTACAGAAGGTAAAATGAAGGCAATAGTATCTATTACATTAGATAACGAATTTGTTGTTCATGACATCAAAATTATTGAAGGGCAAAGTGGTAATTTTATAGCTATGCCTAGTAGAAGAACTCCTGATGGAGAGTTTAAGGATATAGCTCACCCAATCAATACTGAAACTAGAGAAAAAATTCAAAAGGCTATACTTGAAGAATATGAAAAGGTTATAAGTGAAGAACAACAAGTTGAGGGTGAAACAGTTTAATTGAAAAGGAGCGATGAACTCCTTTTTTTAATGCCTAGAAAATTATATATCCGTATGAAGTAGAGTTAAAGTTGATTTTTGTGCAAAATTAAGGAAAATCATTAATAAGTTGAAAAAATTAGATAAATTCAATATAATAGCTATAGATGTGTTATATTCATATGAGTAGTACAATATGAAAAATATTATGATAAATATTATGATATATAAATTAGTTATAAATAGTGTAGCTTAATGATAAAAATTTACGTTGAGAGGTGTATATTGTGTATAAATGTGCTATAATTTTAGCTGCGGGAGAAGGTAAGAGAATGAAATCTTCTACTCCTAAAGTACTTCACAAAGTTTGTGGAAAAGAAATGATAAATCATGTTATTGATAATATCAGAAAAGGCGGCATAAAAGAAGTAGATGTAGTAGTTGGTAAGGGTGCAGAAAAGGTTGTTAATGGTACAGAAGATCGTAAAGTTCAATATTCTGTACAAAATGAACAACTTGGAACTGGTCATGCGGTAATGTGTGCTCAAGAATTTTTAAATGGAAAAAAGGGAACTGTCTCTATTTTTGTTGGGGATGGTCCACTAATTACTGAGGAAACTGTGAAGCGATTAACTTCTTACCATGAAAGTAATGGATGCAGTGCAACAGTTTTAACATCTATAATGGAAAATCCATTAAAGTATGGCCGTATAATAAGAGATACTAAAGGGGAAGTTGAAAAGATAGTTGAATTCAAAGACTGCAATGATGAAGAAGTAAAGGTTAAAGAAATTAATTCAGGAATGTATTGTTTTGATATAGAATCTTTACTTAACACTTTAGGAAAACTTAATAACAATAACAATCAAGGGGAATATTACTTAACAGATGTTATTGAGATATTGAAAAATGAAGGTAAAAAAGTTGGTGCTGTGGCAGTAGATGTTGATGAAATAACTGCTGTTAATTCAAAGGCTGAGCTTGCAGTAGCAAACAATATAATGAGAAAGAGAATTAATACAAGACACATGGATAATGGTGTTATAATAGTTGATCCTAAGAATACTTATATAGAAGGCGATGTAATTATAGGTGAAGATACTATAATTTATCCTGGAAATGTAATTGAGGGTAATACAGTTATAGGAAATGAATGTGTATTGTATGCTAATAATAGAATCACTAATGGAAACATTGGTAGTGAAGTTACTATAGAAAATTCAGTTATTATAGATAGTTCTATTGGTCATAATACTACAGTAGGACCATTTGCATATATTCGTCCAGAGACTACAATTGGAGATCATGCTAGAATAGGTGACTTTGTAGAAATAAAGAAATCTACAATTGGTAACGGAACTAAAGTATCACATTTAACATATATAGGTGATGCTGAAGTAGGTGAAAAGTGTAATTTTGGATGTGGAACCGTTGTGGTTAATTACGATGGAAAGAAAAAGTATAAAACAATTATAGGCGATAATGTATTTATTGGATGTAATACTAATTTAGTATCTCCAGTAGAAGTAGAAAATGATACTTACATTGCAGCTGGCTCAACAATTACCGAAAAAGTACCTAAGGGATCTTTAGCTATTGCACGAGCAAGGCAAATTAATAAAGAAAACTGGGTATATGATAAAAATAAATAAATATTAGGAGGACTACATAAATATGATAAGCCATGGAAGAAATATTAAGATTTTCACAGGTAATGCATATCCAGAATTGGCTAAGGACATAGCGACTAGATTAGGATTACCAGTTGGCGAAAGTCAAGTTACTACCTTCAGTGATGGAGAAATTTCAGTAAATATTGGTGAAACCGTTAGAGGGTTAGATGTATTTGTTGTTCAACCAACTAGTTCACCAGTAAACAACAATCTAATGGAACTTTTAATAATGATTGATGCACTTAAAAGAGCTTCAGCTGGAAGAATAACTGCAGTTATGCCTTATTATGGATATGCAAGACAAGATAGAAAAGCAAAGGCTAGAGATCCAATAACAGCTAAATTGGTAGCAGATTTGATTACAGCTGCAGGAGCAGATAGAGTTCTAACTATGGATTTACATGCAGCTCAAATACAAGGATATTTTAACATACCAGTAGATAATCTAGTTGGGGCACCAATATTAAGTGATTATTTTGTGGAAAATGGATTTAAAGATTGTGATGATGTAGTTGTAGTTTCTCCTGACTTAGGAAGTGTTACAAGATCTAGAAAATTTGCAGATAGATTAAATGCACCTATTGCTATAATAGATAAAAGAAGACCAAAAGCTAATGTTTGTGAAGTTATGAACATAATTGGAGAAGTTAAAGGTAAGAGAGTAATATTATTAGACGATATGATCGATACAGCTGGTACTATTTGTAATGCAGCAAATGCCCTTGTTGAAAGAGGAGCAGCTGAAGTTTTTGCTTGTTGTTCACATGGAGTTCTTTCAGGTCCAGCAATAGAAAGAATTCAAGAATCTGCAATAAAAGAATTAGTTGTATTAGATAGTATCCATTTACCAGATGAAAAAATGATAGATAAAATTAAGGTTTTATCTATAGCGCCATTATTTGCAGAAGCTATAAAGAGAATTTATGAAGAAGTTTCTGTAAGCAAACTTTTTGACTAGAATATTAATTTTTAACTTATTTTTATTTAGTAGCTGTAAATATTTTTACAGCTACTTTTTTGCTAGTGTCTAATTAAAATATTTTATAAATATTTTGTTAAAAATATTAATTTTATGGACAAAACAATTAGAAATTTGCTTAATGTTATATAATAAAGGATATAGATCTTAAAGAGAAAATATTCTTAGATTTGGAGGAATAGTATATGGAAGGAAATTTAGGTAAAATACTTGTTGTAGATGATGATAAAAATATATGTGAAGTTATAAAAATGTATTTAGAGAGTTCAGGATATAATGTTAAAGTTGCAAATGATGGAAGGGAAGCTCAAGAAGCCTTTTCTAATTATAAACCTGACCTAGTACTTTTAGATGTTATGCTTCCTTATATAGATGGAATTGACGTTTTAAAATGGATAAGAAAGGACAGTGAAACTCCTGTAATTATGATTACAGCTAAAGGTGAAACTTTTGATAAAGTTCTAGGCCTTGAATTAGGGGCTGATGATTACATTGTTAAACCATTTGAACCAAAAGAATTAATGGCAAGAGTTAAAGCTGTTTTAAGAAGATACACATCTGAAGGTGACAGTAGAGAGGCTTTAACTTTTGATAATTTAGTTATAGATATTAATTCATACAATGTTAAATATAATGGTCAAGAGATTAAAATGCCTCCAAAGGAATTTGAACTTTTACATTTCTTAGCTAGTAATAAAAATAGAGTATTTACTAGGGAACAACTTTTATGTGAAGTATGGGGATATGATTACCCTGGAGATTCAAGAACTGTAGATGTACATGTAAAGAGATTAAGAGAAAAAATAGCTGGTGGAGATAACTGGCAAATTGAAACTGTATGGGGAGTAGGATATAAGTTCGAGGTGAAATAATGGTAAAAAATAGCTTGTTTTCAAAGATGGTTATAACATACACTATCATAATAACAGTTAGCTTTACCATTTTAGCAGCGTTTCTTTCATTTTGGTTTCAAGACTACTTTATAAAATCTAGAAGTACAGAATTAGTAAGACAAGTAGATATAATTGCAAATAGGGCTGTTGAGTACCTTAATGGGCGATTTTCTTATGAAGAATTAGAAAAAGATATAAAATTTATTTCTTCATATATTGGAGATGATATAGTATTACTTGATAGTAATGGATATATGTATTGTGCTAATTCTATCAAATATGCTCCGTTGAGAGGCAAACAAGTTTTTCATGGAGATGTTGAAAAAATTACAAATGAAGACTACATTCAAGCAATAGAAGATTATGGCGTTTATATTGATGATAAAGTTTATGTAATAACAGAACCCCTTTATGATTCTTTTGGAAAAACTCAAGGGGTTGCTTTGATTGGAACTTCCACAGATATGCTTGATAAGTCATTATCTAATGTGTACCAAATAATATGGGTTTCTGCAGTTATGGCTGTTATTGCATCTTGTATTGTAATATATTATTTTTCTCAAAAGATGATAGTAAATCCACTATCAGAAATGAGTATGGTAGCTAAGAAAATAGCCCAAGGGGATGTAGATAAAAGAGTAGAAATTCACTCTGAAGACGAAATGGAAGAGTTTGCGAACGCCTTTAACACTATGGCAGATTCATTACAGCAGGTAGAGCAAAACAGAAGAGATTTCATCTCAAATGTGTCACATGAATTGAGATCTCCTATGACATCAATTAAAGGATTTATAGGGGGAATTTTAGATGGTGTAATTCCCTATGAAAAACAGAATTACTATTTAAAAATTACATATGAGGAAATACAAAGATTGGCTAGACTTATTAATGATCTATTAGATTTATCGGCAGTTGAGGCTGGAACTTTTAAGCTTAATAAGATGCCAATAGATATAAATGAGATTGTAAGAATATGTATTTTAAGAAATGAAGGAAGAATTAAAAATAAAAATTTAGATGTACAGGTGTTTTTTGAGGAAAATGAGCTAATAGTTCTTAGTGATGAAGATAAAATGATTCAGGTTGTAACTAATCTTCTAGATAATGCCATTAAGTATGGTGATGAAGGTGGACTTATAAAGATATCATGTAAATCTAAAGGTAAGAAAGCATTTATTTCATTTTTTAATGAAGGACCACAAATAATTGAAGAAGATATAAAGCATATTTGGGATAGATTTTATAAGGGTGATAAATCTAGAACTCAAAAGGTTAGCACAGGATTAGGTTTGTCTATCGTAAAAAATATTATAAATTTACATGATGAGGACATATGGGTTAAAAACCATGAAAATGGAGTGGAATTTATTTTTACTCTTGCTGTTTCTAAAAAATTATAGTAAATAAATGACCACTTAGAAGGGAGGCTATTATGAGCAATTCAAGAGAGGATTATAGAAGTCCTAAGGCAAAAATAACATTTAACAAAATTAAGAAAAAACGCAAAGGAAAGTTTCTTTTAATTGGCATGGGTTGCTTATGTATAGCCTTAGTAAGTGGTACAATTACGGCTGTTTTGATGACACATCATATAAAACAAGTTGGCTATTATTTAATACAACATACAAATTTGGAAGATGGTAAAAATGCACTTAAATTTGATGATACTGTAAATAGAGTATCTAAATCCATTGTTTCCATAATTGAAGTTAAAAATGATGAGGATAGTGTTAAAGAATCAAACGTTGGAGTTGGAATTGTAGTAGAAAATGGAGAGTACATAATAACTAGCTATGATTGTGTTGATAGTGGAAATGTTATTAAAGTTAAGCTATATAGTGATGAAATAAGAACAGTTTCCACAATAGGATTTGATAGCATATATAACATAGCTATGTTAAAAGTTGAAGGAGAGCCACTAAAACCAATTGAGTTTCCAACGGATGCTAGTAATGCAAAAGATGGCGATGTCATAATAAGCATGGGAAATCCAGCGGGAAATTCTTTTGATGAAGGAATAGAAGTAGGGAAAATTTTAAATACAAGGGAAACGATTATATTTAGAAATCCTAACACTAAGCTGGCGGAAACTTTAAAGGTTATTAAAACTAATATAGTTCCTAGGACTATTAATACAGGGGCGGCGCTCTGTAATTTACAAGGGCAGTTAATTGGTGTTAATAGTGGAGATATGGCTCATTATAAAGATTTTGGTAAAACAAGTTTTTATATATCTGTAGATGATTTAGAACCTATAACCTCTGGAATATTGGATAAACAAGATTCTCTAATTTCTTATCTGGGCATATATGGAGAGGTAGCTGTGTCTAAGACAGAAGATGGAGTAGAAGGAATATATGCTAAGGATGTTACTAAAAATGGTATTGGGTATGATATAGGGATAAGACCTACAGATATAATAGTTAAGCTAAATGGAGTTGAAATTACTACTGTCAATGAAATTAATTCTAAAATAAAGCAAATGGATAATGGAGAAAAACTTACGATAACAGTATTTAAAAATGGAAAATATTTAAACTATGATATATTTATAAAAAAGTAGTACTTTTTAGTGCTACTTTTGTTTTTATGCGAAAGATTTAGTATAATGTTCAGTGAATGTTATAAAATAATTTCTATATATGATTTTGGAGGGTAATATGTTTTTAGTAGTAGGACTTGGAAATCCGGGAGAAAAGTATGATAAAACAAGACATAATGCTGGATTCGATGTTGTTGATTTATGTGAAAAAAAGTATAACTTTATGATAAATAGGACAAAATTTAAAGGTGTATATGGAGAGGTCCAAATTGGAAATGAAAAGGTTATGTTTTTAAAACCTCAAACATATATGAATTTAAGCGGAGAAAGTGTTAGAGCTATTATGGATTTTTATAAAATTCCTGTTGAAAATCTAATAGTTATATATGATGATATAACTTTAGAAATAGGTAGATTAAGAATTAGAGAAAAAGGAAGTGCGGGAGGGCATAATGGTATAAAAAATATTATAGCTCATTTAGGCACTGATAAGTTTGCTAGGATAAAGGTTGGAGTTGGAGAACCAACTTATGATATTATTGATTATGTAACAGGAAGATTTTCACCAGATGAGCGAAAAGTTGTTGAAAAAGCTTATGAAGGTGCATCAGAGGCTGTTGAGGTATTAATAAATCAAGGTATAACAGAAGCTATGAATAGATTTAATTCATTTAAAGCAATTGAGTTGAAGTAGGCTAATTGAAGAGGTGATAATTTGAGATTAAAGGGCATAATGACACCACTGCAATTAAATGACGAATTTAAAAAGATAAAGAGAAGTATAGAAGGCCATAAGTATCCAGTGGGTATATATGGTCTTTCGGAGTCTGGAAAAAGTTATTTATTGTATGGTGTGTATGAAGAGACTGATAAAGGTATGTTAATATTAACTCATAATGATATGGAAGCAAAACATATATATGAGGATTTAAATTTTTATTGCAATGATGTATATTATTTTCCGACCCGAGAAGTAACGTTTTACAATGTGGAAGCTGTTTCAGGAGATCTAAGATGGGAAAGATTGAAGGTTATTGATAAAATTCTTAATGAAAAAAAGAATATAGTTATTGCCTCTATTGAATCCTTAGCAGCAACATATGCTCCCGTAGAACTTTTCAAGGAGTTTAGTTTTGATATTACCTTAGGGGATGTATTAAATACAGTGCATTTATGCAATAAGTTAGTACAGTGTGGTTACGAAAGAGTTAGTGTAGTTGAAAATATTGGACAATTTTCTATGAGAGGAGGAATATTAGATATATATCCTCCTATTGGTGCGGGTCCATTTAGAATAGAATTATTTGATGATGAAGTAGATTCTATAAGAACGTTTAATCCAGATACTCAGAGGAGTATAGATAAGGTAAATAGTATAAAAGTATTTCCAGCAAAGGAAATTATTTTAACGGAAGAGAATATAAATAGTGGTAAACTTAAAATTGAAGAAGAATTGCAAGAAGCCCTTGAAAGATTTAGTAAAATTAAAGATAAGGAAGCTTTAGAGAGGATATCTAAAGCTGTAAATTTAAATTTAGAAAGCTTAAATGAGACCTATACCTTTGAGACAATAGATAGTTATATGCCGTATTTTTACAATAAAACAACATCCTTCTTAGATTATTTTACTGATAGGATTGTTATAGTTGACGATATAGCTAGAGCCATTGGAAAACTGGATAGTGTATATTATGAATTTAAGGAAAACTATGAAAACTTTTTGAGTAGAGGAAATATTCTACCAAGGCAAGGAGAATTATTAATAAGTGAAGATGAAGTAGTAGCTATGCTTGAAGAAAGTCAAACTTTATTTTTACAAGGAATTAATGCTAGTGCAAAGGTTTTAAAACCTAGGGAAATTGCAACTTTTTCTCAAATAACTACTCATGATTATCATGGGCAATTAGATATGCTCATTGAGGATATTAAAGACAAAAAGAAAAAAGGATATAGAACATTAATTTTATCTGGTACTAGGACCAGAGGGGAAAGGTTAATTGAAACTCTTAGAGACAGAGAGATTGAAGCTGTATATAAAGATATTGTAGATAATGTGGCACAGGGAGAAGTTGTAGTAACATTTGGAAATTCTGTTAAAGGCTTTGAATATCCGCAGCTAAAGGTTTCAGTAATATCTGATTCAGAGGTTTTCGGACAATCTAAGAGAAAAAGTACTCGACGAACTAATAAAAAAGGAACAGGAAAAATAAAAAGTTTCACAGAACTAAAACTTGGTGACTATGTAGTACATGTTAATCATGGAATAGGTGTATATAAGGGTATAAAACAACTTGATGCTCAAGGAAATAAAAAAGATTACTTAGTACTTGAGTATAATTCAGGAGATACACTATATGTGCCAGTGGAGCAACTAGATTTAGTTCAAAAATATATTGGTGGTGAAGGAAAAACTCCTAAGATAAATAAACTAGGAAGCAGCGAGTGGGCTAAAGCTAGAAATAAGGTTAAAAGGTCTGTTGAGGATATTGCTGAAGACTTGGTGAAGCTGTATGCTATACGTTCAACATTGAAAGGACATAGATACTCAAGTGATACTCCATGGCAAAGACAATTTGAGGATGAATTCCCATATGAGGAAACTCCAGATCAATTATCTGCAATAGAGGATATAAAAAGAGATATGGAAAGTGATAAATCTATGGATAGATTGCTTTGCGGAGATGTTGGCTATGGTAAAACAGAAGTTGCACTAAGGGCAGCATTTAAATGTGTTATGGATGGTAAACAAGTTGCTATTTTAGTTCCAACCACTATTTTGGCGGAGCAGCACTATAAGAATATGGTAAAAAGATTTTCGGATTTTCCTATAAAAATAGATATGATAAGTAGATTTAGAACGCCATCACAGGTAAAGGAAACCCTTAAAGCTTTAAAAGAAGGAAATTTAGATATAATAGTTGGTACACATAAGTTATTGCAAAAAGATGTTATCTTTAAGGACTTAGGTCTTTTGGTAATAGATGAGGAACAGAGATTTGGTGTTACCCATAAAGAGAAAATAAAAGAAATTAAGAAGAATATAGATGTATTAACTCTTAGTGCAACACCTATTCCAAGAACGTTGCATATGTCATTAAGTGGTGTTAGAGATATAAGTATTATAGAAACACCGCCTGAGGAAAGGTATCCGATTCAAACATATGTAGTAGAATTTAACGATCAGCTTATTCGTGATGCAATAATTAGAGAGATGAATAGAGATGGTCAAGTATTTTTTGTATATAATAGAGTAGAAACTATAAGGGATATGGCTACATATGTCCAGAAATTAGTGCCTGAAGCAAAAATAGCTATAGCCCATGGGCAAATGACAGAAAGAGAACTGGAAAAGGTAGTATTAGAATTCGTAGATAGAAAATATGATATTTTATTATGTACCACAATTATAGAAACTGGGATTGATATTCCAAATGCTAATACTATGATTATCAATGATGCAGATAAAATGGGATTATCACAGTTATATCAATTAAGAGGAAGAGTAGGAAGAACAAACAGAATAGCATATGCGTATTTTACATATACAAAAGATAAGATTTTAACGGAAGTAGCTGAAAAGAGACTTAAAGCCATAAAGGATTTTACAGAATTAGGTTCTGGCCTTAAAATTGCCATGAGGGATTTAGAGATAAGGGGAGCAGGCAATATAATGGGTGCTGCTCAATGTGGACATATGGCTGCAGTAGGATATGATTTGTATTGTAGGATGCTTGAAGAGGCTGTAATGATGATAAAAGGTGACGTAGATAAGGAGCCAGTTGAGACTACAGTTGAAATGAAGATTGATGCATATATTCCAAGTTCATATATTAAAGATGAGACTCAGAAGATTCAAGTGTATAAAAAAATCGCATCTATAGAATCCTTTGATCACATGCTTGATGTTATTGAAGAAATAGAAGACAGGTATTCTAATATACCAAATAGTGTATATAATTTAATTCATATTGCATATCTTAAGGCCATTGCTAGAGATATTGGTGTTGTTGAAATAAAGGATACTGGTATTCAAGTACTTATTACATTTAAGGATAAATCTTATTTATCTTCTAATATGGTTAAATACATATTGGAAAATTACAGAAAGAAAATAATGTTTAAAATGGGAGACATTCCGGTATTGGTTTATAAATCTAAAGATATGAATAAAAAAGATGTTCTTAATAGTCTTATAGAAATTATTAAAGATTTATCAACAATAAGCAAATAAAAATTACAAATGTTTATTTGATAAGCTTTTTATGGTAAAATAAATCTATGTTTGAGTCAATATACGAACCGAATGGAGGATAAGAAATTGATTAAATTAAAGAAGGTTTTAGCAGGCGTTATTGCGTCAACACTAATGTTGTCTGCTGTAGGATGTGGAATGATAGAAAAGACCGAGGAAGGTGTAAACAATACCGTAGTAGCAAAGGTATATAAGGAGAAAATAACATTAGGTAAAGTAGATGCTAACCTAACACCGTTTTTTTCTCAACTAAAGCAAGTTTATGGTGAAAACTATAAGGAAAACGAGGAAGCGGTAGAATACTTAAAGCAGCAAAGACTTAAAATGTTAGATACATTAGTTAACGATGTGATATTTGCTAAAAAGGCTGAAGAACTTGGAGTTAAGCCTACTGATGAGGAATTGCAAGAACAAGCACAAGCTAAGTTAGATGAGGTTAAAAATTCTTTTGAGGATGATGCGGCATATCAAAATGCTTTAACTGCATCAGGAATTAATGAAGAAGAGTTTTTAAAAGAATTAAAGTTGACTTTAATTTCAAATGCTGTTTATGAAGAAACAGTTAAGGATGTAGAACCTACTGATGATGAGATATCTCAGTATTATACTACAAATCAATCTTCATTCACAGAGAGTCCTAATAGAATAAAACCAGCACATATACTTGTTAAGACTGAAGAGGAAGCAAATGCTATAATAGAAAGATTAAATAATGGTGAAGATTTTGCTACATTAGCAAAAGAATTAGGTACTGATGGAACAAAGGAAAGCGGTGGAGACTTAGGTTGGGTTGATTATACTAGTAATCAAATTGACAAAACTTTTTTAATGGCAGCAATAACATTAAATAAAGATGAATATACTAAAACTCCAATTGCAACTCAATTTGGATATCATGTAATAAAATGTTTGGAAAAAGAAGAATATCCTGTTAAGCCATTAGAGGATGTAAAGGAAGAAGTTAAAGGAATCGTATTACAACAAAAGCAATATGATAAATGGAAAGAAACAGTTGAACAATGGCAAAAAGATGCTAAAGTAAAAAGGTATGAAGATAAATTAACACAATAAAAAGATGTTTTTTAGCCAGTATAGGATTAATTATTAATTCTATACTGGCTTTTTTTTGTATCAATGAATAAATTTTTTTATAAGAAGGATAATAATAACAATATTATATTATTTTTATAACGAGGAGGACATAATTTAATGAAGGCTACAGGAATAGTAAGACGTATAGATGATTTAGGCCGTGTGGTTATACCTAAGGAAATTAGAAGGACATTAAGGATCAGAGAAGGGGATCCTCTTGAAATATTTACTGATAGAGACGGTGGAATTATATTAAAAAAATACTCCCCAATAGAAGAGTTAAGTGAGTTTTCTAAAGAATATGTTGAAGCACTTCATCAAACTATAGGTAATATGGTTATGATATGTGATAAAGATACAGTTATATCTATAAGTGGTGGAGGCAAAAAAGATTATTTAGATAAAAAAATTAGCAATGAACTAGATAAGATTATGAACAATAGAAAAACAGTTAAGCTAGATAAGACAGGTCAATCGTTAATTGCAATATATGATGGTGAAAATATTGATGAATATGTATGTCAAGTAATTGCACCTATTATTGCAGAGGGGGACGTTGTAGGATGTGTAATAATTGCTACTAAAGATAATGTTCAATTTGGAGATGTAGAAGTTAAGTTAGCAGAAACAGGAGCTATTTTTTTAGGAAAACAAATGGAGCAATAGAATCTATATAAAAAATTAAGTGATTATTAAAAAACAGCATTTTTGCTGTTTTTTTTATGACTTATAAAGCAAGTATTTGCACTGTGTTAGATGCACAAACTAAAATAATTTACTTGTTTTACTTAGGATAAGGGTGATAAGGGGTAATAAAAATCATACTTTCAAAATACTTATAACTTATACAAAGTGTTTTGGGAGGATGTATGAAAAAACAGTCACTTATAAAAGGTACTATGATATTAGGAATTGCTACGATATTTGCAAGATTTTTAGGCTTGTTTTTTAGAATACCTATTCAAAATTTGATTGGCGATGAGGGTATGGGATACTATCAAATGTCATATCCACTATATATGACATTTGTTGCTCTTGCATCTGGTGTTCCAATTGCTATGTCAAAATTAATAGCTGAGTTTAGAGCTAAAAATGATGGGAGGTCAGTAGAAGAAGTTTTAAATAAAACTTTAAAAGTAATGATTGCTACAGGTATAGTAGTATCAATATTAATGCTTTATTTTGGAAGGAACATTATAGAGGTTCTTAAATGGCATTCAAAGTCTTATTATTCTTTTATGGTAATATCACTAGGGCCGATTTTTGTATGTTTGATGTGCACATTTAAAGGGTATTTTCAAGGACTTCAAAATATGAATAGTACGGCTGTATGTCAAGTAATTGAACAAATAGGAAGAGTAGTATTTGGCGTGCTATTCGCATATTTATTATTACCTAAAGGAATAGAATTTGCAGCAGCAGGAGCGGCTTTTGGAACTGTAGCTGGTGGAATTTTGGGAAGTATATATTTGACTATAAAGTATAGAAGATGTAAGGAGCATACAGTTATTACAACAAAACAAGGTAATAAGAATGTGGTGAGCAACTTGTTAGAAGCGGCATTACCAATATCAGTGGGAGCAGCAGTAGGAACTATTATGTCATTAATTGACTCCATAATAGTTCCGCAAAGACTTGTATCATCAGGATTTAGTTTGAAGGAAAGTGCTATATTGTATGGCCAGTTTACAGGCAAGGCAATGACTATACAAAATATACCCTTAGCATTGTCAGTAGCATTATGTTCTGCATTAGTTCCAATTATATCTGAAGTTTACTCTGTTAATAATAAAAATGAGCTCCATAGAAGAATAGATATGATTTTTAAGCTATCTTTTCTAATTGCAATTCCAAGTTTTTTAGGCTTGTTTTATTTGGCAAAGCCTATAATGTCATTAGTGTTCATGGGAGATGCAGGGGGGTATGATATACTAAAAATTTTATCACTAACAGTGCCTGTAATTATATTAACTCAAACGACAACGTCATTGTTACAAAGTTGTGGTAGATACATGAAGCCTGTTTACAATCTGGGGATAGGATGTGTATTTAAGGTTGTAATAACATATTTTACAGTAGGAATACCTGAAATAAATATTTATGGTGCCATTGTAGGAAGTATAATTGGTTATTTAGTGACTGCTGGGTTAAATATTAAAGAGGTAAAAAAATTATTTAAGGTAAAAATAAAGCTAATGGATGTGTTTGTAAAACCTCTATTTATATCTCTGATTATGATAATATCAGTTGTGTTTGTTTATAATAATGTCTATAATTATACCATGAGTAATGGAATATCTTGTTTAATTGCTATTTTTATAGGAATTGTTATTTTTGGAGCATTGGCATTGATATTTAGAGTAGTTACTTTAGAAGAAGTAAGAGGTAAGCTTACGAAAAATTGAAGAAGGAGTAGATTCAGATGATTACAGTTGTTGGGTTAGGACCCGGTTCTAAGGAAGCATTAACTGTGGGTGTTTTAGAAACATTAAAGAATAGTAATAGAGTTTTTTTTAGAACAGAAAAACATCCCAATATTGAATATTTAAGACAGTTGGGAGTAAACTTTAATACTTATGATAGTTTTTATGATAAATATAATAACTTTGATGATATATATAGAGCTATAGCGGAAGATATTATAAGGATTCATGATGAAGAAGGTGATTTGGTATATGGTGTGCCAGGTCATCCACTGGTTGCTGAAAAGTCAGTAACAATACTATTACGTTTATGTGAAGAAAGAGAAATAGAAACAAAATTAATGCCATCTGTTAGCTTTGTAGATGCCGTAATTGAGAGCTTAAAATTAGATCCTATAGAAGGACTTAAAATAGTTGATGCATTTGATATTAACAATCAAGTTATGGATAAGCGAATGGGAGTAATTGTTACTCAAGTGTATAATAAATACATTGCATCAGAAACTAAATTAGCTTTGTGTGACTATTACAAAGATGACACTGAAATATACTTTGTAAGAGCTGCAGGAGTACAAAATCAAGAAAGTATAAGAAAAATTAAATTATATGATTTGGACAGACAAGAAGATATAGATTACTTAACATCAATATATATTCCTAAGAAGATTGAAGAGGTAAAGGATTTTCAAGATCTACTAGATGTTATGTCCATACTTAGAAGTGAAGAAGGTTGCATGTGGGATTTACAGCAAACTCATGAATCATTAAAAAGAGCTTTAATTGAAGAGTGTTATGAAGTTATTGAGGCAATAGATGAAAAGGATGATGAAAAACTAGTAGAGGAATTAGGTGATTTGCTTTTCCAAGTTGTGTTTCACTCTCAAATTGGAAGTGAGGAAGGTTATTTTAATATAAATGAAGTAATCGAAGGAATAACTAATAAAATGGTAAAAAGACATCCCCATATATTTGGAGATGTAAAAGTTAAAGATACTAATGAAATTCTTGATAATTGGGATTCGATTAAAGCAAAAGAACAAAAAATAGAAAAATATACAGATGAACTTAAACATGTACCTAAATGCTTACCAGGGTTAATTAGAGCTGATAAAGTTCAAAGAAAGGCAGGCAAGGTAGGTTTTGATTGGAATGATGTTTTACCTGCTATGGATAAAGTTGTTGAAGAATTAGAAGAAATTAAAGATGTATATAAAAGTGAAGATATGTCAAAAATACAAGAAGAAGTAGGGGATTTAATCTTTGCTACAGTAAATATTGCAAGACTTCTTGACATAGACCCAGAATTTGCAGTAAATTATACTATAGATAAATTTATAAGGCGATTCCAATTTATGGAGGAGTCTGGAATCCTTAAGGGTCAAGATTTAAAGACTATGTCTTTAGAAGATCAGGAAAAGTTGTGGGAGGAAGCTAAAAAACTAGAAAAATAGTATAAAAAATAAAATTTCACAACAAAAAGAAGGATTTTAGAAAAATTATAAGAATAATGTAATTATTGTTTCATACGGTAAACTGTATGAAGAACATTAAGGAGGTACGATTGTGAACAAATCAGAATTAATCGCAAAAATGGCTGAGAAATCAGGACTAACTAAAAAGGATAATGAAGTGGTATTAAAAGCATTTATAGAAAGTGTTGAAGAAGCACTAGAATCAGGTGAAAAAGTTCAATTAGTTGGTTTTGGTACTTTCGAAACTAGAGAAAGAGCTGCTAGAGTAGGAAGAAACCCAAGAACAAAAGAAGAAATTCAAATTCCTGCTTCAAATGTTCCTGTATTCAAAGTTGGTAAAGAATTTAAGGACAGAGTTAATAAGTAATTTTGAAAAAAACCTAGATTTAATCTGGGTTTTTTCTTCTATAAATATGATTGAGTGGTGAGTGTTATGAGGTTAGATAAATATTTAAAGGTATCTCGAATAATAAAAAGACGTACTGTAGCAAAAGATGCATGTGAAAATGGAAGAGTCTCTATTAATGGGAAAGTAGCAAAACCGGGTACTACAGTTAAAGAAAATGATATAATTGAAATACAGTTTGCAAACCAAATTTTAAAAGCTAGAATAATCAATATAGCATCACATGTTACTAAAGAGGCAGCAAAAGATATGTATGAAATAATAAGTGGAATTGAAGATCAAGAGTAAATAATAGCATAAAACAAGTTCTAATGAATATATCTTTATAGAAAACCATTATTATATTTATTTTTAGGAGGATAATATGGAACAAAATAAAGATATGAGTTTAGAAGATAAGAAAAGCTTTATAACCATAGAGAATAGAAAAAAAATGACTTTGGATGGAGTTTTAGAAATATTAAGTTTTAATGATGATCAAATTCTTATCACTACAGTATTAGGTAATATGGATATAAGGGGAGAAGAACTAAAGATGACGAAGCTAGATGTGCAAAATGGAGACGTCAGCATAACTGGGAAAATATCTTATATTGTATACACCAGTGATGAAAGAAAAAGTAAAAAAACAAATAGTATTATATCTAAGATATTTAGGTGATTAGATCATGATTTTTAATATGGATAAACAGATAGCTATATTTATTTTTTCTATTTTATCAGGCTTTTTAATAGGTTTGTTTTTCGATTTATATAGAATTATACGAGGGAATGAAGTTCCTGGCAAAATTATAACAGCAGTTGAGGATTTATTATTTTGGACATTAACGGGAATTTTAGTTTTTATCTTTATGATGTATACTAACTATGCTTATTTAAGTTTTAATATTTTTGCTTATATTGCAATAGGAATTTTTGTATATTTTAAATTGATTAGCAAATTGGTTATAAATATTTTTAAAAATGTTTTTTGCATTGTTCAATCTGGTGTAAGAATATTAATTTATCACGTTTTTTATCCTATAAGGATAATTTTTCAGAAGATAACAAAAAAACATGATAAAAATATATAAAAAAATTAATTTATACTTGAAGAAAAGTGAAATACAAATTAAAATATATCTATAGATTGATGTGTCTATAGAATATATGTGTTCTCTGCTTTAAGGAGGAATATTTTGTTATGAGGAAGATAAGCTTTAGAAAAGTAGTAATTTGCTTTATAGGTATCTATGTTTGTTTTATAGTGGTTAGTCAGCAAATGACGTTGTCTAGACAAAACAAAGATATAAATGAATATACTTCTCAGTTGCAACAAGCAGAGAAAAAGAATCAAAAATTACAGGATGAAATTAAGCTTTCTAAGGACGATAGCTATATTGAAAAGTTAGCGCGAGAGAAGTTGGGCTTAATTAGAGAAGGTGAGTATCCAGTAATAGATAGTAAATAAGAGGTTCGCTATATTTAATAATATTGAATATAGTAAATATACATCTAAATATGAGTTTAAGGAGGGTCTTTCCAACATGACCTTAAAGGCTGGAAGTATTATTGAAGGTAGAGTAGTTAATATTACAAATTTTGGTGCTTTTGTTGAAGTGGAGGGTAAAACAGGATTAGTTCACATTTCAGAAGTATCAGATGTTTTTGTAAAAGATGTTCGTGATCATCTTAAAGAGGATGATGTGGTTAGAGTAAAAGTTATCTCTGTAGATGACAATGGTAAGATGAGCCTATCTATTAAACAGGCTAATCAACCTAAAAAATCTTTTAGACCGGCAGATATTGATTGGCAAAAAGAAAAAACTAAAACTTCTGCAACAGGAAGTTTTGAAGACAGAATGTCTAAATTTCTAAAAGATAGTGAAGAGCGCTTTCAAGACCTTAAGAAACACCAAGAAGGTAGAAGTAAAGGATATAGTAGAAGGGGTTCAAATTAAATATTTAAACGTAAGAGTGCGATAGCACTCTTATTTTCTGTATCAATACATTTATAAAATTTATGGCTCTGTAGTAAAATACAGTTTCAGAGCACTATAATTATATAGTTAGGGTTATATATAATTTCATTTAATTTACGTATATGTAATAAAAATAAAGTTAAAATATTACAATAAAAAAACTATTTAAATACTGTTGACAGAATATCTTTTATACAATATAATAAATATTGTCGCTGATATGTGACGACAATATTTGCTGGAGTGGCGGAACAGGCAGACGCACAGGACTTAAAATCCTGCGGTGGTTAAACACCGTACCGGTTCGATTCCGGTCTTCAGCACCAATATCGCGGGGTGGAGCAGTTGGCAGCTCGTCGGGCTCATAACCCGAAGGTCGTAGGTTCAAGTCCTGCCCCCGCAACCAATTTTATTCTTATAAATGACATATGTTATTTGTAAGTTTTTTTATTTTTTGAAATAATAAAAAAGAGATACTATTATATGCTTTAGTTAGATAAGGTATGAAAAAACTTTTCACCATAAAAATCATGTGGTTGACATGAAAATAGTTAGTAATAGAACAAATCATTTAATTTGATATTATGTGGATAAGAGAAAATAAAGTTTTGTTCATTATGATAAGAAAAAATAAATAAGAATGAAGTTTTCGTGGGATATATTGTAATAAAAAAAAATAAAAGAAACACATTAATTTACATAAATTTCCATACAGCCCTGTTATAATAAGATTAAAATAACAGGGGGTGAAATGATTATGCAATATGGGGAAAATATAAAGGTATACCAAAGAATAAAAAATAATGAGTATGGCAAAAGAGAAAAAGAAAATGAAAGATCTATGAGTATATTGTATGGATTAATATTTTTGATTACAGCTATATTAATAAGTAGAGTAATTATGATTAATAAAACAGCTCCTTTTGGCATAGCGTTTTTGATTGCTATTATTCTTTTGGGTGATAATAAATTATCTATAATATCGGCATTAGGAGTAGAGCTTGGATATGTAACTAATATGGCATGTCTAGAAAATGTGGTTATGTATATTACCATTGTTCCAACGCTGGTTTTAATATCTATTATATTAAATAATTATGTAAAAGAGAAAGTAGAGAGAATTATAATAATTGGTGTAATTATGATTATGATTTTATTTTATGATATTCTACTTCAGAATAAATCTTTTACTATATCCTTTATGGACATGCTGTTGCAAGGTATAACCATAATACCGGTTTATATGATACTAGATTATGGCGTTAATAGTTTTAAAAGAATAAAAACTAAGCATTTGTTTTCTAATGAAGAAATTGTAGCTATGAGTGTTATCGTTGCTTTAATTATTGCAGGAACGTGGAATTTAAGAATAGTTAACATTTCTATTTTAAATATATTGAGTTTTGCTAGCATTATGGTAATTGCATATACATGTGGAACAAGTATAGCGGCCACATCGGGGGTGGCTATGGGGATTATAATTGGAATGTCTACTAATAGCATATTTTTTTATGGTGCTATGTTAGGGTTATGTGGATTAGTGGCAGGTATATTTAAGAATGGAGGGAAGTTTATAGCTGCTATAGCTGCTTTTATAACTTTTTGTATTTTAAAACTATATATTGGTAATTACGGTATGATTGAAGGCGTTCAAATAGTACTTATTGAAGGGGTTTTAGCAACAGCACTATTTCTTATAATACCTGAAAAAATATATGAATTGTTACAAAACGAATTAGATATAGATAAAAAAAGTAAAAAGTATGAAGATGGGTATGTGGATAAGGTAAAAGGGGTATTCACAGATAGATTAAACAAGTTTTCGGATGTTTTAATAAATATGTCATCTACGCTTAACAATCTAGCAGATAATGATAAGTTAGATATGACGGTTAAGAGTAGTGGAGTTATAGAAAATTTGGCAAATCGAGTTTGTAATACGTGTGATACATGTAAAATATGCTGGGGAAGAGAGATGATGAATACTTATAATTCCTTTCAAGAATTGATAGAGGGAACTCAAAATGGTATTGTAAAATTTCCTAGTTCTTTAGAAAAGAAGTGTATGAGGAAAGGAGCGCTTATTAGAAATACTGAAGATGTAATAAATAAATATGTAATTAATGAAATGTGGCGTAATAGACTAGCTGAGGGAAGGGAGCTAATAGCTAATCAATTCAATAATATGGCCAAGTCTGTAGATGAAATAATGGGTGAGTTTTCACAAGATTTCAATGAAGATAAAGAATGTGAAAAAAGCATTTTTGCTATTTTGGAGAAATACGATATAGACATAGAAGATGTGTTTGTAGTAGAAGATAAAAATAAAAGATTGAATATTCAAATATCATCATCTTGTTGTAATGGTAGTAATATTTGCGTCAAAAAAATATTGCCGTTAATTAATCAGTGTACTCCATGTAAAATGAAAATAAAGAAAGATGGGTGCAGAATAAATCCAGATACTCATAAATGCACAGGATTTTTTGAAGAGGTTCCTAAGTATGAGATAGCTACCAGCGTGCACCGATTATGCAAAGATGGACAAACTGTCTTTGGAGATAATTATACTTATGGAGAAATGGCCAATGGTAATTATATGATGATGCTGAGTGATGGTATGGGATCAGGTCCTCAGGCAGGTAGAGAAAGCAAGGCTGTAGTAGGGTTGGTAGAAAAATTCACAGAGGCCGGATTTGGGCTAATTACAGCTATAAATACAGTAAACTCTATAATGAGTTTAAAGTTTGCTGAAGAAGAAAAGTTCTCAACTGTAGATTTAAGTTCTGTTGACTTATATAGTGGTGAAGTAGAATTTATAAAGGTTGGAGCCGTTGCAAGTTTTGTGAAAAGTGGTAATACAGTAGATATAATAAAATCTAAGTCTTTGCCTATTGGAGTCTTGGATGATGCAGATATAGAGGTTCATAGAAAAAAAGTTAAAAATGGCGATTTAATAGTGATGATATCCGATGGAGTAGTCGATTGTGATGAAAAGTTAGGTGGAAGAGTTGATTGGATTTTAGATTATATGTGCAGAAATGATGACAAAACCATTGAGGAGTTATCAAAGGGGTTGGTTGATAAAGCCAGAGAGATGGGCAAAAATAGAGTTGGTGATGATATGACTGTTATGATTTCTAAGGTTAAGTGTGTATAATAAATAAATTTAGTAGAAGTGAAGAAGTGATAAAACATTTCTTCATTTTTACTATAAATGTTTAAAAAATGTTTTATTTATGGTACTATGACTTAAAACTATATTTTTAGGAAGTGTGAAAATGAAAGAGGAAAAGTCTTCGGTAACATACAATGGAGAGTTAATATATAAGGTAGAAAACACTATTGATAAAAATAAGATGGTTTCAAAGGGAGAAAGTATTATTGTCGCATTATCAGGTGGACCAGACTCTATGTGTTTATTACATATATTATATTCATTAAAGGAAAAGTATAATATAAAATTATATGCTGCTCATGTAAATCATATGATTAGGGGAGAAGAATCTGATGAAGATGAGAGGGTATGTAGAGAGTTTTGTGACAAACTTGGAGTTGAGTTATTTTGTTTAAGAATTGATGTTGAAAGACTTGCAAAAGAAAGAGGAATTTCAACGGAAATGGCTGGTAGAGACGAACGATATAAGTTTTTTGAAACAGTAATGGAAAAAGTAAATGGACATAAGATAGCTGTTGCACACAATGTTAATGATCAAGCAGAAACAATTTTGATGCATATGATGAGAGGTACTGGTATAGAGGGGTTAACAGGAATTAGAGCTGTTAGAGATGGTATTTTTATTAGACCAATAATTAATATTACCAGAAAAGAAATAGAGGAATATTGTAATGTTAATAAATTGCCTGTTAGAATAGATAAGACTAATTTACAGCCTATTTATGCTAGAAATAAAGTAAGGCTAGAGATGATTCCATACATAGAAAAGAATTTTAATACTGATATAGTTTCATCGTTAAACAGAATGAGTGAATTATTGAGAAGAGATGAAGAATATTTACAGGAAAGTGCAGTTAAAGTTTTTCAAAGATATTGTTATATAAGGCAAGAAAAGGTTATAATATATAAAGATGCTTTTGAATATCATGAGGCCATAGTGAGCAGAGTAGTAAGAAAAGCCATTTTGCAGCTTAAAGGAAATATTAATAATATTCAAAGCATACATATAGAAAATATAATTAGTCTACAGAAAAATGATACTGGTAAAACTACTATTATACCTGGAGACATTATAGTAAGTAATGAGTATGGAGATTTGGTGTTAAAAAAACATATCACTAAGGAAAAAAATAAAGAGATTTATTTTAATCTTAAAAAAGGTAAAAATATTATTGATGAATTAGGAATTAACATATATATTAGAGATGTATACAATATTAAGAAAATTAATTTAAGAGGCAAAAGTGACTCTAAATATTTTGATATTGATGGAGTAAAAAATATAACTTTAAGGTGTAGAAAAGAAGGAGATAGATTTATACCATTAGGCTTAGGTGGAAGTAAAAAACTTAAGGATATATTTATTGATCTTAAAGTACCAAGAGAAAAAAGGGATACAGTGCCGTTATTATGTTTTGATGACAATATATCTTGGATAATTGGATATAGAGTTAGTGACAAATATAAAGTTAGTAACAATACTAATAATATTATTGAGGTTAGTGTAGAAAGGCAGGAAGGTCATGAATAAGGACATTAAAGAAATATTATTATCAGAAGAGATATTAAAAGAAAAAGTTAAAGAGATGGGAGAAAAAATATCAAAAGATTATGAAGGAAGAGAATTAATTCTACTTGGTATTTTAAAAGGGTCTGTAGTTTTTATGTCGGATTTAATTAAACATATAACTATCCCATGTAAAATAGATTTTATGGCTGTATCAAGCTATGGTGATTCGACAAAATCTTCTGGAATAGTAAAAATAATAAAAGATTTGGATTTTGAAATTAAAGATAAAGATATATTGATTGTTGAAGATATAATCGATAGTGGAGTAACACTAAAGTATCTTATGAAATATTTGGGTTCTAGAAATCCTAGAAGTTTAGAAGTTGCATGCTTGTTAAATAAACCTGATAGAAGGAAAGAAGATATAGATGTTAAATATTTAGGGTTTGATGTTCCAGATTATTTCTTGGTTGGATATGGTCTTGATTATGCAGAAATATATAGAAACCTTCCTTATATTGGAATATTAAAAGAAAGTGTATATAATAAATAATTCGATACTATAATATAAATATAGCATTAGATAAAGATTAAAGGTTATCAGTTTTATAATTAAATTTGTTAATTAATTGATAATTAATCTTATTTAAGTTGTAATGAAAAAATTCATATGATAGAATTTTTTATGATATTGAACCGTAGAGAGGGGGGCTTCAAATGAAGAAATTTTCAAGTGCAACCATTTGGTTTTTAGTGTTGATATTAGTTGTAATCTCAGCATTTTCACTATTAGATGGTTCATCGACATTAAAAGAAATAAGTGCAACACAATTTGAAACATATATGGCAAAAAATGAAGTTACAGATATAGAGGTATCAGCTGATGCAACTGCAATAAGTGGTAAATTAGCTGATGGAACCGAATTTACTACAGGTATTTTAAAAGATGTATTTTTACAAATAAAAGATAAATATCCAAATGAAAATATGAATATAAAATACGCTAAACCAGTTAAAACTCCTTTATGGATGAGTTTATTACCAACATTAGTATTGGTAGGAGTATCTGTACTGTTTTTAGTTATATTTATGAATCAATCTAGTGGTGGCGGAAATGGCCGTGGCGTTATGAACTTTGGGAAGAGCAGGGCCAAAATGGCAGTGCCATTAGAAGGAGATAAGAAAATTACCTTTAAAAATGTTGCTGGAGCTGAAGAAGAGAAGCAAGAGTTAGAGGAAATTGTTGATTTTTTAAAAAATCCTAAGAGATATATGGAAGTTGGAGCTAGAATTCCAAAAGGTGTTTTATTAGTTGGACCTCCAGGAACAGGAAAAACTCTTTTAGCAAAAGCTGTAGCAGGTGAAGCAGGTGTACCTTTCTTCAGTATTTCTGGTTCTGATTTTGTTGAAATGTTTGTTGGAGTAGGAGCTTCAAGAGTTAGAGATTTATTTGAGCAAGCTAAAAAGAATGCGCCTTGTATAATTTTTATAGATGAAATTGATGCTGTAGGAAGACAAAGAGGAGCAGGAATGGGTGGCGGCCATGATGAAAGAGAACAAACCTTAAATCAACTGTTGGTAGAAATGGATGGATTTGGAGTTAACGAAGGAATTATCATGATTGCGGCTACTAACAGACCTGATATATTAGATCATGCCTTGTTAAGACCGGGGAGATTTGATAGACAAATAGTAGTTGGTGCCCCGGATGTAAAGGGAAGAGAAGAGATTTTAAAGGTACACTCAAAGAATAAACCTTTAAATGAAGATGTTGAATTAGGTATTTTAGCTAAGAGAACACCTGGATTTACAGGTGCTGATTTAGAGAATTTAATGAATGAAGCAGCTTTATTAACTGTAAGATCTAAGAGAAAAGTTATTACTATGGTGGAACTTGAAGAAGCAATTACTAGAGTAATGGCAGGTCCAGAGAAAAAGTCTAGAATTATTAGTGACAAAGATAAAAAATTAACTGCATACCATGAAGCTGGTCACGCAGTAGTATCTAAGTATCTTCCAAATTCATATCCTGTTCATGAGATAAGTATTATACCTAGAGGAATGGCAGGAGGATATACACTTCACTTGCCTACAGAAGATACTGCATATACATCTAAGTCTAAATTAAGGGATGATATGGTTGGTCTGTTAGGTGGAAGAGTTGCTGAAGCACTTATATTGGGAGATATAAGTACTGGAGCTAAAAATGATATAGATAGAACTACAGCTATAGCTAAAAAGATGGTTATGGAATATGGAATGTCTGATGCTTTAGGACCTATTTCTTTTGGTAAGGAAGATGGAGAAGTATTTATGGGAAGAGACTTTGGAAGAACAAGAGACTTTTCTGAAGAAGTTGCTTCTAATATTGACAAAGAGATTAAATCTTTAATTGACGAGGCTTATCAACGAACTGAGACCATTTTAAAAGAAAATATTGATAAACTTCATGATGTAGCAGGTGCGTTGATTGAAAGAGAAAAACTTGTTGCTGAAGAGTTTAATGCAATAATGGAAGGTAAGACATTAGAAGAATATTATGCAGAAAAGAGATTGTTAGAAATTAAGAATGAAGAAGAGATATCTGCAGATATGATTGAAAATAAATCAGATGTTAATGATGATGAAGTAGAATTAGAAACTATTAATCACATAGATGAAAAATAATAATGAAAAGAACACAGATATATTTAATTCTGTGTTCTTTTTTTAAATATATAGATAAATAGGTTGCACAAATGAATTTATTTTAGGGATTTTTTTATAAAATTAAGTATGTTATAATGAAAAAAGATATGATAGTGAATAAAAAATGTCACAAATTAATTAAGTGTTATACAATAAAAATAGATGTGATAATTTTTTTAAAATAATCTGATAGTATAGAAAATTTAAAAATTTACCTGGTTTAATGAAAAGGAGGATAAAAATGAAAAGTGATATTGAAATAGCACAAGGTGCAAAAATGTTACCTATAACAGAGGTGGCTAAAAAGGTAGGACTAACTGAAGAAGATTTAGAGCTATATGGAAAGTATAAGGCTAAAATATCTTTAGAAGTACTTAATAAGGGGAAAAAAGAAAATGGAAAACTTATATTAGTTACCGCTATAAACCCAACTCCTGCAGGAGAGGGTAAATCTACAGTAACCATAGGGTTAGGACAAGCGCTTTGTGAATTAGGGAAAAATGCTGTAATAGCATTAAGAGAACCTTCATTAGGGCCTGTTTTTGGTGTTAAAGGTGGAGCAGCTGGTGGAGGATATGCACAAGTAGTTCCTATGGAAGATATAAATTTACATTTTACTGGAGATATGCATGCTATAACTGCAACAAATAACTTGTTGTCTGCTGCTATAGATAATCATATTCATCAAGGAAATGATCTTAGAATTGATTCTAGAAGAATTATATTTAAAAGAGTTCTAGATATGAATGATAGAGCACTTAGAAATATTGTTGTTGGAATGGGCGGAAAAGCTAATGGGTTTTTAAGAGAAGATGGATTTACAATAACTGTTGCATCTGAAATTATGGCCATATTGTGTCTGTCAAATAATTTGATGGATTTAAAAGAAAGATTTGGGAAGATTCTCGTAGCTTATGATTTAGATGGAAATCCTGTATATTGTAAAGATTTAAAGGTTGCAGGGGCGATGGCTATGCTTATGAAGGATGCAATAAAACCAAATCTAGTTCAAACACTAGATAATACTCCTGCAATAATACATGGAGGACCATTTGCTAATATAGCACACGGATGTAACAGTATATTAGCTACTAAAATGGCTATGAAATTGGGTGACTATGCAATAACAGAAGCAGGATTTGGTGCGGACTTAGGAGCAGAAAAGTTTTTTGATATTAAGTGTAGATATGGGAATTTAGAACCTTCTTGTGTAGTTATTGTTGCCACAATACGTGCGCTTAAACATCATGGTGGAGTTAAAAAAGAAGATTTAAATACTCCAAATGTAGAAGCTCTTTCTAAAGGTATTGTTAATTTAGAAAAACAAATTGAAAATGTTCAAAAATATAATGTGCCGGTAGTAGTAGCAATTAATAAGTTTGTTGCGGACAGTAATGAAGAAGTTGAATTTATTAAAGAGTTCTGTAAGTCTAAGAATGTTCATGTATCCTTAACTGAAGTATGGGAAAAAGGAGCAAAGGGAGGAATAGATTTAGCAGAGAAAGTCGTATCTACAATTGAGAATAACTCAAGTGATTTTAAAGTATTATATGATGTTAATTTATCAATTCAAGAAAAGGTAGAAAAAATCGCAAAAGAAATTTATGGGGCAGATGGAGTTGATTTCACTGGACCAGCTAAGAAGCAGATTTCAGAAATTGAAAAATTAGGGTTAGATAAACTTCCTATATGTGTTGCAAAAACTCAAAATTCATTATCTGATAATCCATCTCTTTTAGGAAGACCATCTAATTTCAATATAACAGTTAAAGAGGTTAAAGTTTCTAATGGTGCAGGATTTATTGTAGTTTTAACTGGAACTATAATGACTATGCCGGGATTACCTAAGATTCCAGCAGCTAATAAAATCGATATTCATGAAGATGGTACTATAGAAGGATTGTTTTAAGTGTAACATATGTACTTTGGGTGATGTTTTTGAATAAACATCACCTTTTTATTTTTTCGGGAATTAAATTTTTCAAATAAAGAATACTATAATTTATAGTATTTAATTTATGTGAAGGAATTCACAGAAAAATGAATTAAAACTTGCAAAAAGGTATACATAATAGAATAAATATGTTATTATTATAACTGGTAAAAGTTAATAGGTCAGGAGGCTTTAAAATGAATAAACTTGAAGTGTTTGAATCGCTTAAGGATACAGCACATCTTGGTGGTGGACAAGAAAAAATAGATATGCAACATAACTTGAACAAACTTACTGCTAGAGAAAGAGTTCTTGCATTATTAGATGAAGGGAGCTTTATAGAGGTAGGTGGACTTATATCAAAAGATGGTGCCGGCGTAATTACAGGGCACGGAACTGTTAACGGAAGATTAGTGTTTATTTATAGTCATGATTACACTGTAGAAGGTGGAAGTTTTACGAAAACTATGGGTAAAAAAATAGTTAATCTTTTAGAAAGTGCTGCAAAAATAGGTGCTCCTGTAGTTCAAGTAATTGATTCTATCGGTGGAAAACTTAATGAAGGCGTGGAACTATTAGCATCCTATGGGATGGTATTAAATGGCTTCGGTAAATTAAGCGGAGTAGTTCCTAGAATTTCAGTAGTGTGTGGACCAAGTAATGGCCTAACATCATTGTTAACAACTATGAGTGATATTGTAGTTGCAGTAGATAATTTAAGTGATTTAAGCGTATCTTCTTTAGGAAATTTAATTGAAAAAGAAAGAAAATATGTAGATGAATCAATGATCAGCAATGGTAAAAGCACTAATAAAAATGGTAATTCCCACATAAATGTGGAATCAGAAGATAAGGCTTTTGAACTAGTGAGAAAGTTAATTGACTATTTGCCATCTAATAATTTAGAGGTATCAATAGTTTCAGAAGAAGATAGTTGTTTAAATGAAACTAAAGAACAATTAAATGAAATGGTAGATAAAGAGCAAATATCTCTTGATGAAATAGTAAACAGTATAATTGACCTAAATAGTGGAGTTGAGATTTTTGAAGGATATGCTTCAAATTTTAGAACTATTCTAGGAAAGATTAATGGTTTAACAGTAGGTATTATATTAAATTCAGATAATAAAGTTATTGATAATGAAGGAGCTAATAAAATAGCAGGATTTATAAAATTCTGTGATAGCTTTAACATTTCTATTGTATCTTTGGTAGATACTAAAGGTGCAAAAGTGTCTTTAGAAGAAGAAAATAACGGACTTGCAAAAAATATAAGTAAAGCAATGTATTCGCTAATAAATGCCAGTGTTCCAAAAGTATCATTGATTATTGGAGAAGCTTATGGTTTAGGATACGAATTATTAGCGTCTAAAGAGACTGCTTTTGATGTATGTATGGCGTGGCCAAGTGCAAGAGTTTGCTTAACTAATCCTAAGGACTATATAGCAAGATTACATAATGAAGAAATTTTCAAGGCCGAAGATCCTAGAAAGGCTGAAAAAGAAGTGTTCGACAAGTATTATGATGAAGTAACAAGTCCATATGTTGCAGCAAACAGTGGAATGATTGATGATATTATAAGGCCAAGTGAGAGCAAGCAAAGAATATTTGCTATGCTAGATATGTTACAAAGCAAAAGAGAAGTAAAATATCCTAAATCACATGGTACTACATTAATTTAGGAGGTAAAGATATGGAAGTTGGAAGTACAATAATTGAAAAATTAACATTTTCATTAGGTGTAGCAGGAACAGCTATGACTATTGTGTTTGGTATGCTTGTTGCTCTATTACTTATAATAAAACTTCAAAGTTTTTTAATAAATGGAGCTACAGACAAAAAAAAAAGAAATGCTAATAAACCAGAAATAAATAGAGATTCAGTATTGACTGAAGTTGCAAAATCAGCACAAGTTGTGGATTTAAATAGTGATTGCGAATTGGTTGCAGCTATAATGGCGGCGTTAGCAGCTCATACTGGAAAGTCAGCTGGAGAATTAAATATTAGAAGCATAAAGAGAGTAAGCAATAATAATTCAAATTGGAGAAATGCTTCAATAAATAAGTAGAAGCTTATAATTAGGAGGGTAATTACATGAAAAAATATAATGTAACAGTTAATGGAAATTTATATCAAGTAGAAGTAGATGAAGTAAAAGGAGAGTTTACTGCACCAGTGGCAGCTCCGGTAGCAACACCAGCCGCACCTGTGGCAGCACCAGCAGTTTCAACACCTGCACCTGCTGCGGCTCCAGTAGCAGCGCCAGCAGCACCAGCGGTTTCAAATGCAGCAGGCGAGAAAGTTACTGCGCCAATGCCAGGAAATATAGTTAAGGTTGCTGTATCTAAGGGAGCAACAGTTAAAAAGGGTGATGTTATAGTTGTTTTAGAGGCAATGAAAATGGAAAATGAGATAATGGCTTCAGTTGATGGAACAATCGTTGATGTTACAGTTGCTCAAGGAGCAACAGTTAACACAGGAGATGTTTTAGCTGTTATTGGATAATCATAGGAGGAAATTTTAATGAATATTTTTGAGGTTATAAAGGATCTGTTTGCGGCTTCAGGTTTCGCAGCATTAACTTGGCAGCAGGCAGTGATGATAGGAGTAGCTTTATTATTTATATGGTTAGCAATAGGTAAAAAATTCGAACCACTTCTTTTATTACCAATTGCATTTGGTATGCTACTTGTAAATATACCATTAGGAGGAATTATGGACCCTCCAGTGTTGTCAGAAGCTGGTCAAGTTGTAAAAAGTGGAGGATTATTATATTATCTTTCAAGAGGCGTTAAGTGGGAAATATTCCCACCACTAATATTCCTTGGAGTAGGTGCAATGACAGATTTTGGACCACTTCTTGCAAATCCATCAAGCGTACTTATGGGAGCTGGAGCTCAATTTGGTATATTCTTTGCGTTTGGAATGGCTATACTCTTTGGTTTTACACCACAAGAAGCTGCATCAATAGGAATTATTGGAGGAGCTGATGGACCTACAGCTATATTCTTGACAAATCAATTAGCAGGTCATTTGCTGGGACCGATAGCAGTTGCAGCATATTCGTATATGGCGCTTGTTCCACTTATACAGCCGCCAATTATGAAGTTGCTTACAACTAAAAAAGAACGTAGAATTAAAATGGGACAATTAAGACAAGTTAAGAAAATTGAAAAAATTATTTTTCCTATAATAGTTACTATAGTAGTTACTATGTTTTTACCTGCATTACTTCCTTTAATAGGAATGTTAATGTTAGGAAACTTATTTAAGGAATCTGGAGTAGTAGGTAGACTTTCTGATACAGCGCAAAATGCACTTGTAAATATAGTTACTATATTCTTAGGACTTTCTGTAGGAGCTACTGCGACTGCAGAAGCATTTATGAATGTTAAAACATTAGGAATAGTAGTTATAGGAGTTATTTCGTTTGCTATTGCCACAGCAGGTGGTGTTATAGTAGGAAAAATAATGTGTGCTTTAACAAAAGGAAAGATAAATCCGTTAATAGGTTCCGCTGGGGTTTCAGCTGTGCCTATGGCTGCGAGAGTATCTCAAACAGTTGGACAAAAAGAGGACCCATCAAACTTCTTATTAATGAATGCTATGGGAGCTAACGTTTCTGGAGTTATAGGAAGTGCTGTTGCAGCAGGAGTTCTATTAACATTATTTGGTGCTTAATAAATAAATATATGATAAGGGTATGTACTTTTTAAAATAAAGGTATATACCCTTTTTTAAATGATAATAATAGAAAAAAAGGAGGAGATTATTATGAAGGAAATAAACCTAATAAATTCTTTAATCCAAGAGGAAAGTGATATTGTAAAAAGTTATGAACATTATTTAAAAGATAATCCGAAAGGAAATTTCAACAATGGGGTTCAGCAAAAAATATCAAGACATAATAATCATATTCAAGCCTTGAAAAATATAGTTGGGAGGTAATAATCATGGTTCAATCAGATAGTAACATAAGACAGAGATACATAGTAGGTAAGGAGAATAAGTTAAAAAAGGAATATTTAAATGTTCTAAATAGCACAGTTGAAGGTACGGTGAAACAAGAGTTATATGAAATCTTTAAAGATGAAGTCGACATAATTAATGAAAATTTATCATAGGTGATATTGTATAGAATAAAATCAGTAAATAAAAGCAATTAAGAAATGAATATAAATTCATAATAAGCAGACTATATCTTTTATGCAAATTGATAAGATAATAATGGCATATATATTACTTGTTAGGACTATAATAATTATATTAATTTATATAAAAATATTTCAAGTTAATATAGTTAAATTGTTAAAATGTGTTATAATAATGAAGAACATTTTTAAAGCAGCTTAAGGGCTGCTTTTAATTGTATAGAGGTGACATAAAATGATATTTGTTTTAGACGTTGGGAATACCAACATAGTCCTAGGAATATATAAAGATAAAGAATTAATAGTGGAATGGAGATTATCTACAGACAGTGGAAAGACTTCAGATGAGTATATGATAGAAGTTGCGCAGTTGTTTAGTTTTAATAAATTGTGTGAAAGTGACATTTCTGGTGTAATAATATCATCTGTAGTTCCTAACATCATGTATTCTTTAGAGCATATGATAAGAAAGTTTTTTAATAAGAAGCCTATAATTGTTGGCCCAGGAGTTAAGACTGGAATTAACATTAAATACGATAATCCTAAAGAAGTTGGTGCAGATAGAATTGTAAACGCAGTTGCAGCTTATGAGATGTATAAAAAGCCGCTAGTAATTATTGACTTTGGAACTGCTACAACATTTTGTGCTGTGGGTTCTAAGGGAGATTATTATGGAGGCACTATTTGCCCAGGAATTAAAATTTCATCAGAAGCTTTATTTCAGAGAGCAGCAAAGCTTCCAAGGGTTGAATTAATAAAACCAAAAACTGTTATTTGCAAAAATACTGTTTCTAGCATGCAAGCAGGAATAGTTTATGGGTATATAGGTCAAGTTGATTATATAGTGAATAAAATGAAAGAAGAAATGATTCAGATGGGAGAAGAAGAACCAGTAGTAGTTGCTACAGGGGGGCTGGCAAATTTAATAGCAGAAGGCTCTACAACAATAGACAAAGTTGAACCGTTTTTAACATTAGAAGGTCTTAGAATTATTTACGAGAAAAATTTAGAATAGGTGTGACAACATGAAAATTGGAAACTTAAATTTTGAAAATCCTGTTTTTTTGGCTCCTATGGCAGGTGTAACGGATATTGCCTATAGAGGTATATGTAAAAGCATGGGGTGTGGTATGGTTTATACCGAAATGGTTAGTGCTAAAGGATTGTATTATAATAGTAAAAATACAGAATCTTTGATGAGAATTAGTGATGAAGAAAAACCAGTGGCTCTTCAGATTTTTGGAAGTGATCCTAAAATAATGGCTTATGCATGTGAGACAATAAATGGTATGGATGAGGTTGCTGTTATAGATGTAAACATGGGATGTCCTGTAAATAAGATTGTTAAAAATGGAGAGGGTTCTGCATTGATGAAGAACCCTAAGTTAGCTAGTGAAATAATAAAAGAGATGAAAAGAGTTTCTGAAAAACCTGTCACAGTAAAATTTAGAAAAGGGTTTGATTCTAATAATATAAATGCTGTAGAATTTGCGAAGTATATGGAAGATGCAGGAGTTAATGCAATAACTCTTCATGGAAGGACTAGGGAGCAAATGTATGAAGGTAAAGCTGATTGGCAAATCATTAAACAGGTAAAAGAAGCTGTATCAGTTCCTGTATTGGGTAATGGAGATATATTTGAAGCTAGTGATGCTATTAATATGAAGAAAATAACAAAATGTGATGGACTTATGATAGCGAGAGGTGCTATGGGAAATCCATGGATATTTAGAGAAATAGAACAAGGGTTAAATGGAAAAGAAATAATCAAGCCTACACCAATAGAAAAGATTGATATGTGTATTTTTCATTTGCAAGAGGCTATTAAATATTTTGAAGAACTAAGAGCGGTTAGGGAAATGAGAAAACAAATTGCATGGTATATAAAAGGGCTAAGATATTGTACTGATATTAAAAATAAGATTAATGCGGCTACAACTTATGACGATATGTATAACTTGTTGTTAAGTTATAAAGAAACATATCAAAATATATAATTATACTAGGATGTTTTTGTAGGATTTATTATACTTAGCCTTTGTTGACAAGGGTCTGTAGCTGATTTATAATTAATCAAAGATTGTTAAGAATATATAATGTATACAAACATTTATATAGATATATAAGTTGCAATAAAGATAACTGATTAAATAAATTTTCTTATTTGTTGTTTGAAATTATATTAAATGTATTGAGCAATTTATATAACATAATCTTAATCTATATATGATTACAATTTTTAGGAATATTATTGTAAGACTTTGGAGTTAAATGTATTGCTAAAACTTAAAAATATACTAATTGTAACATATATATTATACTGAAAGTATGATTAAAGGGGAGAAATATATGAGCGAATCAAAAAAATATGTAATGACTTATGAAGGCGTTAAAAAACTTGAAGACGAGTTAGAATATTTAAAAACAACTAAAAGAAAAGAAATAACTGAAAAAATAAAAGTTGCGTTAGGCTATGGAGATCTTAGTGAAAACTCAGAATACGATGAAGCTAAAAATGAGCAAGCATTTGTAGAGGGAAGAATTATTCAGCTTGAAAATATGTTGAGAAATGCTACCGTAGTTGATGAAAATGAAATTCCAAAAGATGTTGTAAGCATAGGTAGCTGTGTAAAGGTTAAGGACTATGACTTTGATGAGGAAATTGATTTCTATATAGTTGGTTCGGCTGAGGTTGATCCATATGAAAATAAAATATCAGATGAGTCTCCTGTTGGTCATGCACTAATGGGAAGAAAAAGCGGTGAGGTTATAGAAGTAACAACACCAGGTGGACTTAGCAAATATGAAATTTTAGAGATTAAAAGATAAGGAGAGAAGTATTCATGACTACAGAAGTTAATAATGATAATTCACAAGAGTTATTGGAAAGTCAGTTAGAAGCGCAAGAAGCTGAATTTAATGAACAAGTAAGAATTAGAAGACAAAAACTTGCTGATATGCAATCAGAGGGAAAAGATCCTTTTGATGTTTATAAAGTAGAAAGAACACATAATGCTGAAGAGATAAAGGAAAACTATGAAGCTCTTCAAGAAAGTGAAGTAGTTATCGCAGGTAGACTTATGTCTAAAAGAATTCAAGGAAAAGCTGGATTCTGCGATGTTCATGATAGATCAGGAAAGATGCAAGTATATATTAGACTTGATGCTGTAGGAGAAGAATCATTTAAAGAAGCTAAAACTTATGATATAGGTGATTTTTTAGAAGTTAAAGGTAAACCATTTACTACCAGAACTGGTGAAATATCGGTTAAAGCACAAAGTGTAAGATTAATTACAAAGTCATTAAAACCATTACCAGAAAAATGGCATGGTCTTAAAAATCCTGATTTAAAATATAGACAAAGAGAAGTTGACCTTGTTATGAACAAGGATGTTAGAGATACTTTTATAAAAAGAACTAAAATAATTAGAGCTATTAGAGAGTTTTTAGATAATAGAGGGTTCTTAGAAGTAGAGACACCTATACTATCTCCTATAGCAGGGGGTGCGGCAGCAAGACCATTTGTTACTCATCATAATACACTAGATATAGATATGTATCTAAGAATTGCTACTGAACTTTATTTAAAGAGATGTATAGTTGGTGGATTTGAAAAGGTATATGATATGGGTAAAAACTTCAGAAATGAAGGAATGAGTATAAGACATAATCCAGAATTTACAGCTATTGAACTGTATGAAGCATATGCTGACTATAACGACATGATGAAGATTACTGAGGATTTAGTTGCATATGTTTGTGAAAAAGTACTAGGAACAACTAAAGTTAATTATCAAGGTACTGAAATTGACTTTACACCACCTTGGAGAAGATTAACAATGGTAGATGCTGTAAAAGAATATGCTGGAGTAGATTTTAATCAAATCAGCACAGATGAAGAAGCAAGACAGATTGCTAAAGAGAAGCATTTAGAGATGGTTAAAGAATTAAGTGATTGCACTAAAGCGGATATATTAAATGCATTATTTGAAGAGTATGGTGAAGAACATTTAATTCAACCTACATTCCTTTGTGATTATCCGGTAGAAATATCTCCACTTACTAAGAAAAAACGTGGTGATGAAGCTTTCACTGAAAGATTTGAAGGATTTGTATATGGTAGAGAGTTATGTAATGCTTATTCTGAGCTAAATGATCCTATTGTTCAAAGAGAAAGATTTGAACAACAAGCTAAGGAAAGAGAACTTGGTGATGATGAAGCTTATATGCTAGATGAAGAATTTATGAGTGCCCTTGAAGTAGGAATGCCACCTACTGGAGGCCTAGGAATAGGAATAGATAGACTTATCATGTTCCTAACCGATGCTACATCAATTAGAGACGTAATTTTATTCCCAACAATGAAGCCTTTACAATAATGATAGTAAAATTAGGGTCTAAGTAATACTTAGACTCTTTTTGAATATAAAATTAATTTGTGGGAAAGATAGATAATATTATAAATTTAAAAAGTATCTAACTAAAGCACTATATGTTTATGGAAGGAATAACTTTTATATAAAAACAAAATAATTTTAATATTTTTTCCCTTGATTTTTATAATAAGTATGATATAATAAAATATATAATTGATATTCCGCGATAGCTCAACGGTGGAGCACTCGGCTGTTAACCGATAGGTTGGAGGTTCGAATCCTCTTCGCGGAGCCATTTTTTTATTGTAACATTGAGCGAGGGTAACGTCGCTTATTTTATTATATAAAATTATATTTTGTGTAATTTTATTTTTAACTTAATAATAACGATGATAAAGAGGAGTAACAATTTAAGTTTTTTAGAGAGATGATGTTTGGTGAAAATCATTGATCTTATTTTGTGAATGGCACTTTTGAGTTAATTGATATTGAAAGATGAGCTTTAGCTAATAAGGGTGGAACCGCGGATAATATTTCGTCCCTTAGTTGGTTAAAGTTTTTTATTTTTTTATAGTATATTATATTGGAGGTAAGTGATATGGCAAATGAACTAACAATGGAAAAACTAGTAGCTTTATGCAAAAATAGAGGGTTTATATTTTCAGGGTCTGAGATTTATGGAGGTCTTGCGAATTCATGGGATTATGGTCCTATAGGTGTTGAATTTAAAAATAATGTAAAGAAGGCTTGGTGGAAAAAATTTGTTCAAGAGAGTCCATATAACGTTGGATTAGATTGTGCAATTTTAATGAACCCTGAAGTTTGGGTTGCTACAGGACATGTAGGTGGTTTTTCTGATCCGCTTATGGATTGTAAAGAATGTAAGGCTAGATTTAGAGCAGATAAATTAGTTGAAGATCATATGACAGCTAATGGTGCAGAAGTTGCAGTTGCAGATGGATGGACAAATGAACAATATAAAGAATATATAGAAAAAAATCACGTTGTATGTCCTAAGTGTGGTAAATTAAATTATACGGATATAAGAAAGTTTAATTTAATGTTTAAAACATTTCAAGGAATTACAGAAGATAGTAAAAATGAAATATATCTTAGACCTGAGACAGCACAAGGTATTTTTGTAAACTTTAAAAATGCTCAAAGAACTTCAAGAAAGAAAGTTCCTTTTGGTATTGCGCAGATAGGAAAATCATTTAGAAATGAAATTACTCCAGGAAACTTTACTTTTAGAACTAGAGAATTTGAGCAAATGGAACTTGAATTTTTCTGTAAACCAGGAACTGATTTAGAATGGTTTGATTACTGGAAAGAGTACTGTAAAAAATTCTTATTTGACCTAGGAATGAAAGAAGAAGGTTTAAGATTTAGAGATCATTCACAAGAAGAATTGTCATTCTATAGTAACGCTACTTGTGACATTGAATATCTTTTCCCATTTGGATGGGGAGAGTTGTGGGGAATAGCTGATAGAACAGATTATGACTTAAAGAGACATATGGAACATTCAGGTGAGGATATGAATTATTTAGATCCTACTACAAATGAAAAATATATTCCGTATTGTATTGAACCATCTTTAGGAGCTGACAGGGTTGCATTGGCATTTTTGTGTAATGCATATGAAGAAGAAGAGTTAGAAGGTGGAGATGTTAGAACAGTAATGCATTTACATCCGGCGTTAGCACCATTCAAAGCAGCAGTTCTTCCTTTAAGTAAAAAATTAAGTGAAAAAGCACTAGAAGTCTATGCACTTTTATCTAAGAAATTTAATATAGATTATGATGAGGCTGGAAGTATAGGAAAGAGATACAGAAGAGAAGATGAAATTGGTACACCTTTCTGTATTACAGTTGATTTTGACACAATGGAGGATAATTCTGTTACTATTAGAGATAGAGATACAATGGAACAGGTTAGGGTTTCTATAGATGAGTTAACAACTTATATTGAAGAAAGATTAGAATTTTAGTTAATTATAAACCACTCTCGTGTCGAGAGTGGTTTTATTAGTTAAAAGTCGAAAAATGTATAAAAAAATAACCGGATTTTCATCCGGTAAAAAATAGGGTTTAATCATGGGGATATGTTATGTGCAATGTTAAACCTTTGGGGAAAAGTTTTAACATCATTACTTACGGCACATGAAGATTATAGCATAGTGATTTTTTATATGCAAGTAATTTTTGAAAAAAAGTTAGTTAAATTGAAATTTTGAAAAGAAAACGTTTTAATAATGTTTGTAAAGGTAAAAAAATAATAGAAGTAGAAAATATGTTAATAAAAAGTAAAACGTACATAAGCTTAGAGTATATATGTTAACTTAGAAATGATATAATTAAAAATGAAAAGAAGTTAGGAATATAACCATAGTGGAGGAATATATATGAAAAAAGATTTTAATGAATTCAAGTGTTTTATAAAAGGTAAAAAGGTAGCAGTTGTTGGAATTGGTATTAGCAATATACCATTGATAGATTTTTTGTTAAAACTAGATGCTAATGTTACTGCTTTTGATAAGAAAACGGAAGATCAATTACAAGAAGTTGTAAGTAAGTATGAGGCTATTGGTGTAAAGTTTAGTTTAGGAGAAAATTATTTGTCAAACTTAACTGGATTTGATGTGATTTTTAAAACACCATCAATGAGAATAGATAGTGAAGCTTTAATGAAAGCTAAAGAAGAAGGTGCATATATAACATCTGAAATGGAAGAGTTTATGAGATACTGTCCTGCAAAAATGTATGGCATTACTGGTAGTGATGGAAAAACTACTACTACTACATTGGTTTACAACATGTTGAAGCGTTCAGGATATAAAACTTGGGTTGGGGGAAATATCGGTACTCCGTTATTTACAAAGATTGAAGAGATTGACAAGGAGGACAGGGTGGTGTTGGAACTTTCTAGTTTTCAACTTATGACGATAGATGTCTCTCCAGAGGTGGCTCTAATAACTAATCTATCACCAAATCATTTGGATATGCATAAGGATTTAGAAGAATATATAGATTCTAAGAAAAATATTTATAAGTATCAGGATAAAAATGATTTACTTGTTTTGAATTTAGATAATGAAATTACTGAGAGTATAATAGGTGAACAAAAAGGTAAGTTATGTACATTTAGTTTGAAGAATCCAAATACATGCACAGCTTATTTAAAAGAAGATAGTCTTTTTGTAAATGGAGAAAAGGTGTGCAATAAAAATGAGGTTATATTGAAGGGAATGTATAACATAGAAAATTTACTTGCTTCCTTTGCTATGACATTTGATGATGTAGATGTGAAACATATGCGAGAAGTAGCTACTACATTTGTAGGTGTTGAACATAGGAATCAATTTGTAAGGAACTACAGAGGAGTTGATTACTATAATAATTCCATTGCATCAAGTCCTACAAGAACATTGGCTGGAATTAAAGCTTTTGAAAAACCTGTAGTACTAATTGCTGGAGGAAGAGATAAAAAAGTACCATTTAATCCTTTAGCTTATGAAGGATATCCTTATATTAAAAAACTAATTTTAATGGGTGAAGCTAAGGAACAAATAAAAGAAGCTTTTGACAAATTAGAAAAAGAACAAGGTATTAAAATGGAAACTTATATAGTAGATACTTTAGATGAGGCAGTAGAGAAAGCTTGTAATATTTCAGATGATGGAGATATTGTAGTTTTAGCTCCAGCTTGTACTAGCTTTGATATGTTCCCTAATTTTGAGATTAGAGGTAATAGATTTAAGGAATTGGTTAATAAATTATAATAAGTAGTAGAAGGTTAAATTTAGACGATACATGCTTCGAGCATATTCTAGATTTAACCTTTTGTATTTTTGTTGTTATAAATTTCTTGTATAACCATATTTATATGAGAGTTGTTGTGATTTTATAAAGTAAGAATATGATTGGTGACAAAAATTGATTCTAGAATATGGTAAATGCTTAAAAAGTCATAAAAAACATATCCAAGTGTATCATTATATGAAAAATGTAGAAAATCATAAAAATATCAAGAAATTTGAATATAATTTAATTTTATTATATATCATATCGTTATTTTAGCATCAGAATATGTTATTATAAATCTCGTCGCTGATGCAAATCAGTGTGAACAAATTAAAAAAACTTCAAATTTTTACTCAGATAAAAATAGTAAAAAAGTTTTAAAAAAGTTGTTGACATTAGAAAGCGATGATGGTAGAATTTAAAAAGTAGTCAGCTGAACCGGCTGAAAAGAAATGGTCTTTGAAAATTAAACAGAGAAAATAACAAGGTAAATCCAGTCAATTATAAATGACTATTAGTCAGCAAAAAAGTGAGCATAACAGCTCAAATTTTCAATTTTAAATTGAGAGTTTGATCCTGGCTCAGGACGAACGCTGGCGG
>URKQ01000004.1 GCA_900548455.1 uncultured Clostridium sp. | reverse complement strand
TTACAAATATTCAGTTGTCAGTTACAAAGATTGCTTTTCAATTTACAAAGTGGCATCTTGCGTTACTATTGAGTTTAGGTTTATAATTAATTTTAATAAAGAATAAATTTTTATTGTTTTTCAATATTTTTTATTGTTTTTCGATAAAAAATATAGTATTATATCTTTACAAGATAAATTAAAAAAATAAGTGAACTTATATTATTCATTTATTAACGGGAGGTAATATTAATGAAAAAATATCTTTTATCAATAATATCGTTTTTAATTTCCATTGTATGTATACTAAGTTATAACGTTATTGGTTCCTCTGTGGCACCAGATGGTACTCTTATCGAACCTTTTTACTTAATACCAATGAGTTGGTTATTCCTAATAATAGGATTAGCTTCTCTAATAATCGTTTTTGTAGCATCCCATCTTAAAAATAAAAAGCATGTTTAACCTATAACAATTCTAAAAATAAAAGACCATTACATTTTTTTGTAATGGTCTTTCTACTGTTATCTAATAATACAGATATGAAAATAAAATCATTTTCCTTTATTGACTTAAATCTATAATAAGTTGTTCTCTTTCACTATTCATTTTTTAATCCCCATGAGTATAATTAAAATTAATATTATCTAAGACATGTAATAACTTATCTTCTATACGTTCTTTAGTAAATATATAAAATATATTAGGTAATAACTTTCTTTCACCTGGGGCTAAGGATATACTTTTTGAATTTAGTGATACAAGATTTTCTGTTGATAAAATTGTTTCTTTGTTATATTTATTTTCATTACAATATACTTGAACTTTATAATCTATATCATCGCAGCCATATAAATTAGATTGCTTAGAAATAATCTGATAACCTCTTATTCCTGATCTATACTTATTTATATCTCCGCTATGATTTTTTACACTTATCCAATTTCTTTTTATATCATCACCTATTTTAAAGAATGCAGCATTGGTAAACTTATACTTATCCATGTACATATTCATTCCATTTCTTAATTCTACTAGATTTAGTAAAATTGGTACTCCTGGAAGCATTAAAAAATATTGATTAACCTCAAGACCCTCTAACCCCTCTTCATGTTTTATATTTATGGAAGATTTAATTCCGCTCCACTTATTTCCTTTATTATCAATCTCACTTACAAACTCAACATTTATATTTTCCTTAAGAAGTGATCTCCATTTTTCTAGCATTCCAACACGGGGTACATTTAATATTCCTCCAAACCAAGGATTATACCATGCCTTTGATCCCCTGTTGGGAAAATCTGTATCAAGCCACTGTTTTTCATGAAATTTAAGAGAAAAAATACCTGGAGAAAAATCCTTTGATGCTTCTATTTCTATAACTCCATTACTAATTAAATTTATCATTTTATCATCTTTAATATATTCTTCTGTCTTAACTTCATCATCATTACCTGTATAAAAAATTAAAGATTCTCTACTATAAGAAACAGCATCAAAATCACATTCTATTAAAATATTGTCATGTTCAAGATTTGCCTCTTTGATAATTAGTACTTCTGCACTTCTTGCTTCTTTAATATTGGTTTCCACCTCATTAAAAGAGTGATTTCTAGATTTAACACTTATTTTCCCTTCTCTTGGTATTTCCTTGTTTTCAATTAAATTAACCTCAAAACTACTACCAACAAATGGATTATTGGAATTTATACTAACTTCTACATCTTCTACCCTTACTTCTTTATAGTCAATATTCTTTTGGAGCGCAAATCTTCTTACTTCCTCATAGCTTTTAAAATTAGAGAAATCATAGTAAACAGTTTTTGTGATACACTTTTCGCCAGATTTTAGATTACCTATATAATTTTCAACATGCATATCCCATCCATCAAAACTAATTTTTGCATCATCAGGCCATATTAAACTTCCATAGATAGGAGAATATATCCAATTTTCATTAAGCTTCTTTATATTATAAAATGAAGGATAATCTGCTCGCGGTTCAGTTGAATGAATAATTTTATTATCATAGGCGAAAGTAGCTCCTTCTATACGATAGTGAAAACTTTGATCAATATATATTTCCCTTTCTTTAGATTTATTTTCAACCTCATAGTAATATTCAAGAATACCTGCATCACTTAATTTTAATATTACCCTAACAATAATTCCTTCGTTTTTCTTTGATATATGATCTCCTTTAAAAACAATTTTTCCATCTTCTTCATACCATGTAATATTTTCAATTATAATATTGCTAAATTCTTCAGAATAAGGCATTCCAACTTTAGGATACCACAAACTAATTTCCTTCTTCTCATTACCATCATAAATTACATATTTATTAAGTATTTTATCAAGAATGATTTTATATTTACCATTTATAATGTAATATTTATCATCAATTTCTCCTGCACACTTACCACTATACCCTCTTAATATTAATCCTATATTCATTTTAAATTTAATATTTTCCTTATCCTTAGTTAAAACATCAATTAACAGTTTGTTTTTATAAACACAACTTTTTTTCATAATGCCACTTATCTTTAGACTTCTCTTTTCTCTGCCATCTAAAATTACTCTAAAGCTTTTTTGATTGGTTTCAAAATATTCTGACATATCTAGTTGAAATTCAAATACTCCCCTATCTTCAAGATAGCTTTCCATATCAATATATATATCAAACTCTTCACCTGGATACCTTAAAATATCTTCACAACACATTTTTACGGTAAGTGGGAACTTTGGTACTATTCCCAGTTTGAAAAGTGCACTTTTACCATTTATAAAAATCTTAGATACAATAGCTGGATGCGTCTTAAAGTTTTCATACTCCTCTTCAATCTCTGACACATAAAATTCACCAGTAATTACTTCTTTATCCTTAACCTGAATACTTTTATTCAAGGAAAACTCTATATTTTTATCATCTTGCCCTATTATTTCTATATCCAAAGGTTTACCTGATTTATTTATAATTTCATATTTAACAATATAGGTTTTACCAAAAATTAAGTTTTGCTTGGGAGTAGATACAGAAATTATATAATCATCTGTTTCAATAAGCCTTAATCCCCTACCATACCTTTCAAATTCCATTCTTAATAATTTATTATTTTTTTCCCACTTATACTCGTAAAACTCAAAATCATTTTCGACTCTACCATCAGGATTTAAGTCTAAACTCCTCTTTAAATCCTCATACCAATCAGCCGTATAAAAAAATTCTTCTACAGCCTCAGTATTCATAACTGTAGGAATAAAATTCATTAGATGTGTGGTGTCTTGTTTATTTTCATAAAAATATGCGCATTTTTTATATAGAGGAATTGCCTTTGTGTTTGCATTCCAAGTGTGAACATCAAGTCTTGGCCACCCAAGCTCAACTGTCCTTTCTACTGCTTGCTTCACAAGTGCTTTACCTATGCCTTGTCCATGCAAATCATACCTTGCATTTAAAAGACTAATATAAAGTGCTCCTTCATCTTCCAAATATCTTGTAAAAGCACAATATCCAACAACCTCATTGCCAAGCACTGCTAGATATGTATTAATATTTGTGGAGTTTTCATGCTTTTCCAATATTGATTCTTCTGTTTCACTTCCATATTCTCCATTCCAACCCTTGGCACTTCTTTGCCACATATCAGCTACAGCCTTTGCGTAAGCTGGAGTATACTCTACTATTTTAATTTCTTCCACTCTTATCCCCATCCTTATTAAAGCCCTATTTCATTAATATATTGGCTTAGCATCTCATTATTTTCTTCATTGTTATATGATTCAACACTAATGTTTTGAGTAAATTTAACCTCTTCTAATTCATTTTCAACTTCATTATAAAAAAGTGCTGGACGTTTTAATATTACATATAAATTTCGACCAACTAACACCCCGGAATCATCTATTATAAAGTCTACTTTATACATATCATAAGTAGTATTTTTTAATTGCTCGATTTGGGCTTCCATGTCATTTATTAATTGCTCAGAACCTTTATTTTGTTCTTTAATATCATTTAATGATTTCACAGATTTTTCAATTATCTTTTCTTTGATTCTATTAATAAAATCTGTTGTATATGTTATTGTAATATCACTATATCCACCTTCTTCTTTAACATTTACGCTTTTACAATCTTCATTTGTAAAGTTAAAAGTTGTTATCTCATTTAAAACCGGAATTGCTTTATTCTCATAATTGTCTTCAATCATCCAATCACTATCTTCAAACCTTGTACATTTCTCCCCATTAAAGTACAGTTGTTCTACTGAATTTATATCATTCTCTGAATTTTTATCATGAGTATAGGTATACCAAGACCCATCGTCATTATTAATAACAACTTCCCTTAATTTACTTTTTTCATTATCTTTTTCACTCACATTAATCACACAATCAATGCGCATATTAGACGCATTTAATAGATTTACCTTAGCACTATTTATTAAATCAACTTCATCATTATATTTATTTGAACTATTATTACAACCAGTGACTAATAATGTTATTGTCATTAGTAATACTAATATGTAAATATTACCTCTTTTAAAATTAAGTATCAAATAATCTCCCCCTAAAGATCACCTTTTTTATGTCCTTATCCTATTATAATATAAAAAAAGTGGCTTTACCACTTTCGCTAGAAAACACGTATTCCCAAAGACCATCTACCTTTTACATTATATACGTAACAAAAAGTATATAGTATCTTTATACTCCTATAAATTTTCTCATAAACCTTACATGAAGTGTAAGTACCATTTTTCAAGATTTCCTATTACAATGTATTTATAATATGAAACTTTATGGAGGATATATATGAAAAAGATATTAGAAATAAAAAATCTAAAGAAAAATTATGGATTAAAAGATAGTATAACCTATGCTTTAAGAAATGTTAATTTTGATGTTTATGAAGGAGAGTTTGTTGGAATTATGGGAGCTTCAGGCTCAGGTAAAACAACACTGTTAAATTGCATTGCAACAATATTAAAACCAACATCTGGAGAAATTAATCTTAGAGGTAAGGATATATCAAAGCTTAAAAATAAAGCTCTAGCAGAATATAGAGGTTCTGAAATTGGATACTTATTTCAAGACTTTCAACTTTTAGACAATCTAACTGGATATGAAAATATAGCTCTACCTCTATCAATTCATAATACTTCCCTACTGGAAATTGAATATAAAATAAAGGAAATTTCGAAGACACTTAATATTGAAGATATTCTTCGTAAATTCCCCTCTGAAATGTCCGGTGGTCAAAAACAAAGAATTGCGGCTGCCCGTTGTCTTGTAAGTGACCCATCAATCGTCCTTGCAGACGAACCTACAGGAGCTCTTGATTCAAAATCTGCCAAAACTCTTCTTGAGATGATGTTTGAAATTAATAAGAAAGTAAATAAAACCTTTTTAATGGTTACCCATGATGCTAATGCCGCAAGTTACTGCTCTAGAATCCTCTTTATACAAGACGGTGAAATTTTTCATGAACTTATAAAAGAAGATGATGAAGACCGTTCAAAATTTTATGATAGAGTTCTTTCAGTGATGTCTTACCTTGGAGGAGGTTCTAACAATGTTTTATAAAATATCTCTTAGAAATGCTAAGCGAAATATTAGTCAATATCTAATATATTTTATTACATTAGTTATAGCGGCTGCATCCTTCTATGTTGTACTAGCTATAGATTCTCAAGATGTAATAACCTTTCTTAAAGTTTTTGAATCTACTGCAGTAAATAAGCTACTTATTTATATCCAGATAATTTTTATAGCATGTCTTATTCTTATGTTTTTCTTAATTGTTTTTGCAAATAAATTTCTAATAAAGAGAAGACGTAAGGAAATGGGCGTATATATGATGATGGGAATGAAGCAAAGTAAAGTTTTCTCCTTGCTTATCCTTGAAGGTATGATTACAAGTATCTTTGCCCTTCTCACTGGATTAATTATTGGTATAATCCTATCAGACTTTATTTCTTTATTATCAGCTAAAATTTTTGCAGTTGATATTATTGGACATAAATTTATGATTTCACCAAAAGCAATTTTAATGACAACTGTAGGATTTATGATAATTCAACTTATAGCTATCTTCATTCAATCTTTATTTATATACAGGCTAGAACTTGCTGCTCTTTTATATGAAAATATAAAAAAGAAAAAAGCTAAAGAAAAAAACTTAACTTTATGTATTTTGGTACTTCTATCCGGTGCTATTGCTCTAGCTATAGCCTACTTTACAGTTATAAAATATGGACTTATATATATTTCAATTGAAAAACTAATAATTAGTGTACTTCTTGGTTTTTATGGAACTATGGCTGTATTTTATGGTTTAACTAATTTAGTAGGATCACTAGGTCGAAGAAATAAAAGTAAATATTATAGTGGTTTAAATGCCTTTACTTTAAGACAAATTCATGAACAAGTGGCAGGTCGTTTCATAGGTATGGGTTTTATTTCACTACTACTATTTTTATCTATAACAATGATATCTAATGGATGTTCTGTTGCTTTAAGTAATGAAGCAAAAAATAAAAATAACGTAAACGTATTTGACTTTACTTTACAATATAATGATTACAGTGATATTGACCTCGATAATCTATTGAAATCTAGCGAAGTATCTCCTTATGTAGATAACGTTATATTAACTGAAGTTGGTAGGTCCCATGATAAAAACCATAATTTTGATTTAAGTGAACTTTATAAAATCACTTCTACAAACCCTAATGAAAATCAAAATTTAACTTGGTCTGACTATATTATAAAAAGTTCCTCCTATGATAAAGTTTTAGCTTTAGCCGGAAAAAAACAATTGAATCTTAAACCAGGCGAAATAGGGATATATAATGACCCTAACTTTTCTTATAGCAAAGATTTATTAGATAAAGCTTTAAAAATGAATACTGAAATTAAAATTGATAATGAACCCTATAAATTAGTTGGTGAAGTTAATGATACAAACTTTGTAACAGATACTATGATAACTATATCCTTAGGACTTATCATGAATGATGAAGATTATGATAAATTAGTCGATAATAACAATATAGATTCTTATTTAAACTTTACATTGCCAAAAGATTTAGTTAAGGAAGATGGGAAAGTAGGTCCCACTCAATACTTGAGAGATTACTTTATGAGCCTTGGATTAAGCCCTAAGACTTCTTTAGAAAGCTATAGCAGACAACTTTTCATGACAATTTCTAGCAGCTATACTTTAATATATATGGGCATTATTTTTCTTATTATAACGGGTACTGTCCTTGCTCTTCAGTTCATTACTGAAATTAGAGACAATAAGATTCGATATCAAACCCTAACTGACGTTGGTGCTTCTGAAATTCAAATGAAAAAATCAATTCATAAACAAATTGCTTTATTTTTCATTTTACCTTTATTCCAGGCTATTATAAGTAGCTCAGTAGCAATTAAATGTCTTTCAGATGTTGTAAGTTCTCGTGGGTTTGACATAAAATATATATTAATACAAACTATATTTACAGCAATAATTCTACTTTTGATTTATGGACTTTATTATTTATCCGTAAGAAAATCTGCAGATAAGATTATTGATTCATTAAAACAAAGACTTTTGTAAGATATGATAGGGGGAGATTTTTATCTTTAAGGAAACTATTTATATAATTGAAGATCAAGAAATGGTACGACAAGAACTCATTAAACTACTATCCGAAAGTGGATATATATGCAAAACTACAATAGACTTTCAAAATTTAAGCACTCAGGTTAGAAATGTGAGTCCAGATTTATTGATTTTAGATTTAAATCTTCCCTATGAAAGTGGTTTTCAGGTATGTAAAGATATAAAAAAATACTCTGACATTCCTATTTTAGTTCTAACCTCAAGGGATACAATTGAAGATGAGATATTAACCCTTGACCTTGGAGCTGATGATTTTGTTCCAAAACCTTTTAGAAAAGAAGTTCTACTAGCTAGAATTAGAGCTCTTCTACGTAGGAATTCCACAAAAAAAAGTATTGTAAATTGTGGATGGTTTATTATTGATACAGATATCTTTACAATTACTATAGATGAAAAATCTATACTTCTTCCTTCTAACGAAGGAAGAATTTTATGTTCCCTTGCCGAAAAACAAGGTAAAATAGTTACTAAAAAGGATTTATGCTTAGCCTTATGGGACTCTGAAGAATTTATTGATCCAAATACCCTTAATGTAAATATTACTAGGCTTAGGCAACGATTATGCGATTTAAATTTAAACAATGTTATAAAAACAATAAGAGGAACTGGATATATGCTTGAGGAGTATCACAATGAAAAGAATTGATATTATTAAATCAAAAAAAGACTTTATAATCTCTATAATTATATTAACTTTTATGTTTTGTATATTAGGCTGGATAGCTTACCCTAAAAATTTTAATGCTATTCTACCTCTTACAATTATTTTTGCCTTTATTTCTATCATGGTGCCAATAGAAATTACATATATGAAAGAAAAGAAGTTTGATTATATTTTAAAGGCTTATTTATCACAACCTAATCAAGATGACTTATTAAACGAACTAATATGTAATGCTCCAGATAAATTATCTAAGGATATCGTTGAAACCCTTGTAAAAATTGCACATGATGAAAAATTGAAAAACAAAAAATTAGAAGAATCTAATATTAACTATAGTGAGTATATTGAAACATGGGTTCATGAGATAAAAACTCCATTAGCATTAATGCAACTAGTTTTAGATAACAATGTAGATTCTATCTCTCCTGAAGTTAAAGAAAAACTGTTAAAATCTGAAAGACTTATGGAAAAAGAAATCGAACAGGTTTTATATTATTCTAAAACTCAAGAAAGTCATAAAGATTTTATATATAAAAAATACTCTTTAGAATCCTTATGTAAAGAAGTAATAAAAAGCAAAGCAGAGCTTCTACTAGAATCAAACTTTTCCATAGAGTTTTTACCTATGGAAGAAATAGTTTTAACTGATAAGAAATGTTTCACATTTATCCTAGGTCAAATCCTAGATAATTCAATAAAGTATTCTAATATTAATAGCAATGTTTATAGTGACAGTAAAAGCTTTAAAAAAATAATATTATCATCTAACGTTAAAAATAATAAAATTATCTTATCCATTTCTGATAATGGTCCAGGAGTACAAAAATCTCAATTACCATTTATATTTGATAAAGGTTTCGTGGGTACAAATGGAAGAATGAACGGAAAGTCCACAGGTATGGGGCTTTATATATGTAAATCTCTGTGCCATAAATTAGGAATTGATATAACTGCTAAAAGTGAAAATAGCCAAGGCCTCAAAATTGTCTTCAAATTTCCTATAATGGAGAAGTAAAAGGATATTAGCAATTAAGTTAATATCCTTTTACTTTTAATTATTTTCTTTAATTGTAACTTTTCTTATTAATAAAAGTGAAACTATTGATAAAACTATGCTTATTACCATAAAAGTTACTATAGTACAATATTTATTTGATGGTTCCAATCCTAAAGAAGAAAATAAGAAGTGTTCTAATTTTTGGGCGGCTACTCCATTTATATGCCATAATTTAGAGTAACCAACTATTATTGCTATAGGCATTACAGATAAAATTATCTTCATAGCTTTATTTGATCTATAGTAAATCATTCTAATTACTACTCCTGCTAAATAAAGCGCTACTCCTACCAAAAAATGTATGAAGAATGTATAAAATAGTACCTCTAAAGTGTTACTTTGAATCCAATTCATGCCTCCGCTAAAATCAAAAAAGAAATCATATGAAGAAGGCATGGCTGTAAATAAATTTGTAATTCTATTAATAATTAAATCTAAAATAGAAGTTGTAAAAACTATTGGAAATACGGAAAATATTATTCCTACTATAAAGTTATTTCTAGATACATTATTTGCTTTTGCAAAATAAAAATCAGATTTAAAAGAGTTTAATCCACATACAAATAAAAAAATTGTTGTTATCATATCTACTTCAGGTACCCCTATATGTGTTGTTAGTGACTTCCTTAATATTGTTACTATAATTATTATTGATATAATTATAGTATAAAAAATCACTGTAGGTTTAATCATTTCTTCTATATTCATTCTTGCAATCTTTAAACTCTTCATCTTAAGCACCCTCCTTTTCTGTTAAGTATATAAATAATTTTTGAAGCTGAACCTTAGAAAATTTAAGCTCTAATTGATCAGCTAAAATTTTATCTTCACTATTTAACTTACCAAGAATGGTAACTTCTTTAAATGCCGCTATTTCTTCACTATTTACTGCTTTCTTTGATTTAATAAATTTATCTACATTTTGACTTAACCCTGATACCGTATATGATTTTTCTAATAGTTCATCACAATTATCACTTGTGATTATCTTGCTGTTTTTTATAATAATAACTTTTTCTAATAAGTTAGAAACTTCTTCGATTATATGAGTAGATAAAATAATTGTCTTAGGCTGTTCTATATAATTTTTCATAAGTTCTTTATAGAATATCTCTCTATGATTAGCATCAAGTCCAAGAACAGGTTCATCAAATATCAATATTTCCGCACCAGAGGCAAGTGTTGTTATAATTTTACACACTGTGTTATATCCAGTAGATAGATTCTTTATTTTTTTATTAATATCTATATCAAACTTTCTTGATAGCTGGAGTGCATATTCATTATCGAAATTTTGATAAAATACCTTTGTCCATTTAAATACATCTTTAATTTTATAATCATCAGGATAAAGATTTTTCTCCGTCATATAGTACACCTTCTCCAGTGCCACATCATTTTCATATATACCTTCATCATCTATAGTTATTTTTCCAACATCTAAACTTATTCTGTCAGTAATCAAATTTAAAAGCGTTGTCTTACCCGCACCATTTCTACCTAAAAGACCATATATTTTATTCTCTTCAAACTCAATACTAATATCGTCTAAAACCTTCTTTTCCCCATAATTTTTGCTAACATTTTTAACCTTAATTATCGCCACCTTATTTTCCCTCCCCCTGTATCATCTTTACAACATCATCCTTTGTTATGTTTATCTTCTTAGCTTCTTCAATCAATTTTATAATGTAATCATTATAAAATAGTTCTTTTCGCCTGCTCATAAGGATTTCCTTACTACCTGATGAAACAAACATACCTATCCCTCTCTTTTTATAAATAATTCCTTCATCCACCAAAAGATTAACCCCCTTTCCAACAGTAGCTGGATTAATTTTAAACTTTAATGAAATTTCTGTAGTTGATGGTATCATTTCTTCTTCTTTAAAAACGTTCCTTAAAATATTATCTTCTATACTTTGAGCAATTTGAATGTATATAGGTATATCCCTTGTAAAATCAATATCCATAATTTTTCACCTCCTTAAATTATGGCCTCGTACGTATTCAATACATAATTGGTTAATTACTTATGTAACTAACTATATAACTAAAATTTATAAAAGTCAATATATTACATTGGATTATTTTTTTAACTTTATAGTAAAAAAATAAAGCAAGGCACAAAATCAGTGTCTTACTTTATTTTTTATTAACAATATTATAAGTCTAAACTTTTCATATTCTTATTTTTTCTAAATAAACAACAACCCACAAACCCGCCAATACCAAGTACGATATAAAACAAAGCCATACCACTACCTTGTCCACTTCCTACAATTTTGGAAAAGAAACTTTGTAGAGGTGTTACCTTGCTCATAAAGGGCTCAAATACATAATCATTCAAAGCTCCTCCAAATACATATCCTATTGGAATACAAGCATATTGCAAAGTGTTTCTAGCTGAAAAAACACGCCCTTGCATATTTATTGGAACTTTTGTTCTCATGATATAATCCACATTTGCTACTAAAAAAGGTATTAGTACATTGCCCATAAATACTGCTAATGTCCAAACATAATAACTTCTACCTATTCCAAGAAGACTATTACAAATCAAAAATGAAAAGGACATAATATTTAAACATAGTGAAATCTTCTTACCTCTTGGTTTCATATTAGTCACTAGAACACTGCCAATAAGTCCTGCAACTCCAATAGTACTAGTAACAATCCCTAATTGAAACTTATTATTTCCTCCCCTAGATAAAACCATAGGAGAAAGAGTTGCACTATACATAGCAGCAATAAAATTTACAAAGGCCATAAATGCAATTAAACTTAAAATATCCTTTTGTTTAAACAGATATTTTATGCCAAATTTACATTTTATCCATAATGCTTCATCTTCCGCATTTTCTTCATAGGTATCAGGGATTTTCACCACTTTGACCAAAGTTATTACTGCAAAAGCAAATGTAATAAGATCAATGCATACTAATATTTTTAATCCAAAAAAACAATAAAATGCTGTAGATACAATAGGTGCAAATATCCCTATAAAGGAATTACAAAAGGATCGCATACCACTAGTCCTCATATAATTTTCTTTTGATACAATAATAGATTCCGTAACTTCTGCTGCTGGACTTTGAAATGCGTCCATAATACCTAACAGTACATTTATCCCATATACGTAACCTATTCTTAAACTATTATTTATAATTAACATCAAAATACAAAATGAACCTAGAGCTGCCACTCCATCAGCCACCAACATTATCTTCTTCTTATTCCACTTATCGCTAATACTTCCTGCTATAAAATTTAAAAATATCTCAGGTATTTGATAACATACTGCTAAAAGTGAAGTTGTCAATACTGATCCTGTCTCACTATATGCCCATAGCACTAACCCATAACCTGTTAATTTACTTCCAAATTGAGAAACAAACTGTCCCAATAAAAATATATAAAAATTAGTTAGTTCTTTATTTTTACTAAAATATTTCTTCATTTAACTTCGCTCCCTTACCTTAATTTCGGGTTAAATGCAAAGTCAAATACTCCATAGTAATTACTCCATGCAATCTCTACCTATTTGACTTTGCATGGAGTTAAAACAATGCACAATCTCATAATTATAACCTCCTTAATATTTGTTTTTATTATATTTTATAAATTATCTAATCACATTTATCTTTATATGCTTTCAAAGTATACGTTACATAATGCTGTTTATGCATATTTTCATATGCAAAAAGCCCTCCGCCCATTTGGGATTTTCCCTCTACATAAGGAAATGTAAATGGATTCGTTTCATGAGTATAATTAAGTAAGTTGGCAACAATCATCCTATTTTTAAGATTGTCCATTCTATAAAAAATATATGCTCCTTGATTATATGATTTAAAAGGATAATTTACAGCTCCTTCAATTATCATTGCATTACTTGAATTCCCAGATATACTGTCAACTAAGACCATATCATTTTTTAAATGTGGTACATCTGCTACATATTTTTTGTCATCTCTTTCATAAAATAATTTAGCGTTTTTAAGTTTCAATTCTACTGATGAACTAACGCTGAAAACATCGTGCCAAAGAACACTACCTTCACCAACCCATTTGAAATATTCAATTGCATAAAGCCTTTCCTCTGGCAGTTCAACAAATATAGTTGTTGAATCTATATTGTACTTCCCTGGGTTATGCTCATTCCCATTTGCTCTATATTCTTCAAAAGTCTTTGCTTCTACTGGATCAAACATCATTAATTCATTCATACTTTCAACATTTATGGCATCCTTTAAAATAGCTATATCTTTATCTTCTATATCCCCGATTATATCTTTAGGAAACCCCATATCTACAAGTTTATTACGTGCTTCTGATTCTCTAGGTTTAACATATTCTTCAGACTCAAAGTTTAAATGATTTGAAGCGACACAACAGATACCTACCACAACAATGCAACTAACACCGTATACAATATTAACTACCTTATTATTTAGTCTACACTTATGTGGCTTAAAGTCACATTTTAATTTTTCTAAATCACCTCCAAATTTATAAAGTGATCTAAATAAATATACATACCAAATAGTAAGGGGAATTGTTAAAAGCCCAAAGTTTGCATAGTCTGTTCTTCCAACTATTAAACCTATAACTCTCCAAATTGCCATATACAATAAAGGATCCCTTTCAGGCTTAACATCTAACTTTTCAAAAATTTCTTTCAGTCCAAGACGAAATGATAGAAGGAAAATAATTTGAAAAGTTAAAAGTATAATGCTATATATTAAGCTATTCTCTAGTTTAAGATGAAATGGTGTAGCAAGACTTATTAAACCTGAAAAATTAATAGTTATCATAATAATAGTTAACTTCCATGTATTGTTTATCCATTTATTTTCTTTTCTTATAGTTGTAAATTCATTATAAAGCATCAAGACTCCTATTACAGGAAGAATATATTGAAGCTTAAATACATTAAAGGTAAATGACGTAAAAAAAAGTCCCCATGTAATATTACTTATGGTTTTGCGCCATGAATTTTCATTTACAATATCCAATAGTACTACCTACTTTCTATATTTAAAATAGTTTACAGCAATACTTTAATTATTTAAAATTATCCACTTATATAGTTCTTCTTTTTCAAAAATTTTTGTACATAATTCATGTCCACAATCAGAAACTATATCAAGGGTAACATCTGCACCTTCCTTTTTTAAAGCATCTGCAATGACAAGGCTTTCACTTATATCAACTGATCTATCTTTTTCACCATGAGCAATGTATATAGACATATGTTTAAGTGAACTAGCATATTTAGGTAACATTGCACCACCTGCAATTGAAACAATAGTTTTAAACATATTGGGTCTTTGCATTGCAAAATTCCATGCTCCATAAGCTCCTAAGCTTGTACCTATTAAACAAATTCTATTGACATCAATTCTATATTCCTTTTCAATTTCTTTTAAAAGTAATTCAATATCTACAAAGTGCACGTCCCAGAAGTTATTCTCATGACATTGTGGTGAAATAACAACAAAGGGTATATCTAAATCTTTCATGTATCTATGAATTCCAAATTTTTTCACCAAATTCACATCATTACCTCGTTCCCCAATACCGTGTAAAAACAAAATTACAGGGAACTTTTTATCACAATTTAAATAATAATCATTAGGCAAATCTATTACATAATTTAAAAATAATGTTCTCTTTCCTTCAAACCTTTTATTTAACTCCATCATCTATAAACACGCTCCCCTTAACTTTAACCTAATTTTTTATATACATACTCCACAAACCTATGTCTTTAAACCCCAGCCTCCTATATATTGCACCGGCTTCAGGATTCTTATAAAATAAACAAAGAGTCTTACCCTGATTAATTAGATCATCACACAGCACCTTTAAACATGCAGATGCTAATCCATTTTTTCTACATTTCTTATCCGTCATAACACTTACTACCATTGCAGATTTAGTATTCTCAGCAGATGTTTGAGCATAGGATACCATATTTCCTTCAACTTCAATGTAATATCCATGAGCTGTTCCTGCTTTAAAATCATTCATAAGAATTTCCTTGAAATTATTACTTCCACCAGAAAATTCACTAATCTTACTTTTCAAATTCACAATTCTTTCGATGTCTTCCATCGTTGCCTTTTTTACAATTACTTTCTCATCTATATTAAATTCTGTTTCTATCTCCTTTAGCACTGCAAAATGATGAAGTTCAGACCTATTAAGTCCTAAAGATGTATCTTCAAACCTTGAAACCAAGGACGTTTTACCAACCAACATTTTTAACTCTTTATAATTTTTCATTATATTTGCAAATCCATTTACATCAAATTCACCTTTTGCATACAAATTAAAAATTCCAAAATATTGAACTAAAACAGCACCCATAACACCTTGTTCATCGAATTCTCCAAATAATTCAAGAAAATCATTACTATATCCAAAATTCTCCACATCTCCAAGTATATAAAGGTTATACTCAGGCTCATCCATGATTAATTTCATAAGAGCACTGTTATCTTTTTCATTTAATGTTCGTATCATCTTAATTGTCCTCCTTATATAACAAATTTCAACATCTATCCTTAAATAAATTAATCAATCACTATTTGAGTTTTATTTCTTAATGTAATAACAAATTAGGTCAATATATGAATTGTCAGTTTCATTATAGCGTCGTTCTTTTAATATAGCTTCCTTGATCATTTTAGCCTTTTCCATAACTCTGCCACTAGCTGGATTTGTACTATAATGTTTTGCTTCAACTATATGCATTTCACACTCGTTTAACATATAGTTTATTACAGCCTTTAATGCTTCTGTGGCAAATCCCTTATTCCAATATTTAGATCCATAGCAATACCCAACTTCACAATTATGATGTTTTTTGCTAACGGAAATCACACTAATATTCCCAATTAATTCTTTTGTTTCTTTTATCTCAACAACCCAATTATAAGAATCACTTTCATATTCTTTAATCCAATTTGAAACTACTTTCATTGTTTCATCTACATTCTTATGGGCATCCCAACTTACATATTTAGATGTATTTTCATCAGATGTCCAACCATTATAAACTTTCACAGCATCTGATATAACAAATCTTCTCAAAATCAATCTATCCGTCTCAATTAGATTTGTCCCAATATCTTTCATCGTATCACCTCGTCCAATTTCCATTTATCTAACTTACAAATTGAAATATCTCTTATAGGAGTATTTAAAAAAAGTTTTCGTTTATCGTTATTTAAATTATGATATACTGCTTCTTCTCTATAATCAGGAATTATAAATCTTTCTTCAATGTTCATAATCGTTGCTAAATATACATTGAAATCATAAAAACTTATTGGTTTTTCTCCTGATATATTTATTATCCCTGTAAATTTACCATATGTTAGTTCAACTATTGCATCTGCAAGATCTTGTATATTAACAAAACTAGAATACATATTTGCTGTTCTTACATATTCTTTAGATTTATTTGAAAGTTCTTTAAGTTCCTTCATTCTACAATCCATTTTACCGTCATAGTCATAACCGTATATGCTGCCAGGTCTTATAATCACATGATTTAGATGTTTTGTAACAATACTTTCACCTTGAATTTTCCCATTAATATATTGAAATAAGTATTCATTGGGCGCTCTTCTAACTGGAATTATACTTTCCGTCTGATTCTTTCCTTTTCCAACTGTTGTGGATACATAAATAAAGCGTACATCGTTAGAAATATTTTCAACTATTTCTCTCACACCAATTTCTGATAAAAGGCTTTCTTGCTCTTGGTCCATAATACTCCATATAATTATATCTGGCTCTAATGATAGTAACTTCTTTATATCTAGTGTATTTAATACATTAATTTTTAAAAACTCTTGATTATCACTTTTACAACATGTCCCCAAAATCTCATCATCAGTATATTCTTTCAGCTTACTGTATATTGTCTTTCCTAAATATCCACTTGCCCCTAGCACTATTATCCTCATAGATATTTCTTCCTTTACATAATAATATTTCCATGATACAAATTAACATAATTTTTAAAAATCTCCTTGTCATATAGAAATTTATTTTAATAATGTTTCTTTAAATATTTGTTCTAATACATCTAACGGAACATCTTGATTTAAATATATTTGCAGCATACCCCTTGGAGTAACTTTAAAACCATTTAGTTCATTTTTATATTTAATCACTTCTGTTGCCTCAATATTGATATGATCTTTAAATGGAATAATCCGCACAAAATTTTCTTCAACATAATAACTTGGTAATTTCGCCCACAACTTTTCATCAACTTTTTGTGAAACACTGGTGTTAATTAACGTTCTCAATTTGATATATAGTTCTTTTATTTCACTAGAGTATTTATCAATATAATTTTTCACATCTTCATTCATTTATAATTCCACCTTTAAAATTAGGCTGTGTATGTATTTACAGTGATGCAGACAAAGCCCTATATTACCTTGTTCAGCTTTTTCAAAAGGAACTCTATAGTTCCCTTTGAGTATCTCTCCATTGATTTAATAACTTATTCATTTTCTTTCTGCTGTCAATAACCAAAAAAGTCTTTTCAATATACTTTTTATGTAAACCTATTATCTTCATTTTTCTTGTTTTATTGAAATTAAGTATTCCCTTGCAAAATCCAATAAATCTCTTGTCAAATTTTTCGTCATAATAATGATTCATTGCAGTATCAGCTCGCTTTTTACCTTGTCTTTTAATTACACTCGAAAGACATGTAAAGCGGTTTATATCAAGAAAAATAACTAATTCTGCAGCCTCAAATCGTAAATCCATTGTCCCGCCATGATTACACATTCCGTCAATAATCCATTTTTCTCGTGAAATAAATCCAATATTCTTCTTTAGCCATTCTTCCTCTGATGGCATTTCCCAATTTGGAAGCCAAAATTCAGCATCAAGATGAATAAGTGGCAAACCTGTGATAACAGATAATTGTTTAGCTAAAAAACTTTTCCCACTACCATTATTACCAACGATAATAATGCGATTATATTTAAATATATTCATTCTCTTCTCTATATCCTCCAATACACATCCCTTTTACTAATTTTATTTCCACATATAAAGTCTAGCTATAAAAATACTCTTTCTTATATACGGATATATATTTACAACACTATATATGAAGAATATGCTGTTATATCCATACCTTCATGCTGATAAAAATTCAAAGCATTAGAATTATAACTTTTGCAGTATAAGTAAGGTAATTCTTTATGTGATTTTAAAATATGGTTGATGGCATGTCTCAATAATTGTCCCCCAAATCCTTTCCCTTGATTATCACTTGAAACTGCAATCACTTCTATTTCTGCTCCACTTAATATATATGCACCAATAACAATATCGTTTTCAATCATAATGCAACACTCACCAATTTTCCCTTTTTCTCCCCACTGATTTGCATAAGTATTTTTATTATTTAAAAATATTCCTTTGGTTGGATCATCATAAGTATGAGCTAATGACTTATCTAACATAGAACATGTATCAATAATATATTTTTCTTGAAATGGTATAATTGTAACATTATCTATCTGCCGCGAGTGAACTTTGTTATAACTATTGTTAATTGCTGTAACTTCATAGGTTTTGCTACCTTGCTTCTTCCATTTTAAATTATCATTCAAGAACTTTTCCAATTTTCCATTCCTAGGTGAATACCAAATATCTATATCACACTTAACTTCACGCTGAGCACTTACAATTAAATTTAATAATTCACTTGTAAGTTCTTTTGGCATATCTTTGTTAAAACCTATCTGTATATGAACCTCATCATCATATAAATACTTACAATATACACCGATTATATCTTTATATGAATAGAATAAACATTGCTTATTCACTACTTCACTATTCTCAAATATGTCTTTTTCTCCTTTGTCAATTGCTGCTAAAATTACTTTTGCAGCAGTCTCTTCATTTTTATCTTTAAATGGTCTAAAACCTCTTTCCATTTTTCACCTCACATAAATTATTATCTAATATGTTTTAACATTCGCTAATAAATGAATACCGCATACTCAGCATTGAATAATACGGTATTCACTTACCATTTTATTTATTATTTACTAAATTTAACGCACATTCATCAATTCTACGCACCACACTATTTGTATAAGGCATAAAATACTTGGTCCAAAAAGCTTGTCCTGTTGGATTAAATCCTTCAAATTCAACCCCTAAGATTTTATATCCTTCTTGTTGCAATTTTAATATAGTGAAGTTAAGCAAATTCTGATAAATGTTCTGCCCACGATATTCTGGTAGACAAAATGTACCACATATATTACACATTTCTGTAGCTTCCGTTGCAAAATTTTCACCGCTGCTAGAAACCTCAAGATAAGCAATTGGCTTTTCACTTTTCCTGGCAATAAATACTCTGGTGTCTTCCATCTCAGCCTCAGCTAACCAATTTTCAAACTTCTCTGGCGTAGAATACATAAAGCAAGGACTTTTTCCCATATGATCTGAATACATCTTACGCAGCTCTCTTATCTGTAATACATCTCCCCTAGAGATTTCTTCACATATAATTTCATCACAGCTTCCAAATTTCAAAATCTCCATAGACCTAATGGCATCTACACAACGAAGTCCAAATCCGTAAGTAAACATAGCATTTATTGCTTCAACATCATGAGCATATAGAGCCACTGCGTGATAAGTAATCTTGTGATCCACCCATTTTTCGGCTGCTGCTTGATACATTCTTTTATATATCAAATTCCTATTTTCTTTTACAGCGCCATGTGCATGAATAGGTGAAAAAGTTCCTATGGCCCTTGAGTCAAATGCATTTTGCCATGGATTGTAGCAACATAAAAATCCCACCATTTTCTCTTCTTCATAAGCTACAACACCTAATCTATTATCAGCAAACTCATCCAAATCAGGAACTATCTCTATACAGGGTAATATTGGTACACACTCACACTCTTCTTTATAGTTGGAAATGGCAATTAACTTTGCTTCCTTTATATGTTTCTTTTCAAAATCATAAATTTTCATATTAATCCTCCAATCAACTAGGGATGGTTATATAGCGTGAACCCTCCTTACACACTCATTATTTATAAAACCTATTTTCATAATATATGATATTCCTTTCTTTATATTTTTCTATAAATTAGCCTTTGCTTCTTAATTATTTTCTTACTATTTATATTTTTCAAAAAATTCTTCTTTTAAAATAGCATATAAATAGCTATCATGCCATAATGGTTTACCCTTACTTGACACTTTGAAGAAAGCTTGTTTTTTTAAATGTCCTTCTCTTCTCATATTAAGTCGTTCCATCACTTTCCATGAAGGTATATTTTCTGGATTGCACATTGCTATTATTCTATGGGCATCACACTCTTCAAAGCTATACTGGATAATTCTCTTACATGCCTCTGTAGCATAACCTTTACCATAATACTTAGGGTTAAATACATATCCAATTTCCCAAGTCATAAACTCTTTAGGATCTTGTTGTTCAAAATAAATATTACCTATTAATTTATTGTTATCTTTAAGACATACAGCCCAAAAAGCATCATCATGAGATCTATAATTAGCTTCTTCCTTAGCCCCTTCTTCACTTAAAACTTCATATGGCTCATACTTAACAACCTCTTCCTGAGAAAGATATTCATACAAATCTCTCCAATCTTCCTTAGAAAACCTTCTTATTATTAATCTATCTGTCTCCATAATTATCTCCATTTCTGATTAACTTTCTAAAATCCTATGCTTATAAAATTTTAAACCCAGCATCTTTATATACTGTTAAATTCATTTTTAGGACTGAAATATAGTACATACACATTGTGCAAATACTTTTTACTATTTAAAATCTCATAACTTATACCCGTTAAAACAAATCCAAGATTTTCTACAAGACGAATTGATTTTTCATTATTAACATAAATACATGCCTTTATCTCTTTTACTTTCATTTTATGTTTTGCAAAACTAAGAATACCCTTCATGGCTTCTTGCATATATCCATTGCCCCAAAATTCCTCTTTCAAATCATATCCGACTTCAACTTTGCCTTCTTCCTGATCCCAACAATGAAATCCACATGTGCCCATTTTTATTCCATCAATTTTTCTCACCATAATCCAACGATGCTGCATTCTAGGTTCGGGCTCTAAATAAAATTCAATTATTTCATCTGCTCCACTTATATCAGTTAATGGATCTGCATCAAATAAATATCTATTAACCACATCATCCGAAAATTGGCTAAATATAAACTCCCTATCTTCGCTACATATATTTTTAAGAATTAATCTATCTGTTTCTATATTTTCAAATAACATTATTTAATATCACTCCTTCTATAATAATAGGAGGAATCTATATTCATATTTCTCCTATTTATTCGAGAATCCACCTCATAACTTTCTTCATAATACCACTCCTTTCATTCATATTTACTAACCATGGATAAAAAGTCAGTTAATTCATTATACAATATATGTTATATTTTGTCATCATTTACATACACGCTGCAACAGCGCCTATAGTAATTGAACTTCTCCTTTTATACCATTTAATAAAATTAAATCACCATCTTTATCCTTATTACATATTCTCAAATTATCTAGCATTAACAACATAAAAAAGCCCCCATTTCATTATTAAAATCTTGGTATACAATAAAACTATTATATGTATTCACCTATAGATTTACAAATTACTGGAAGGCTATTATATACTTATTACGCATATTTTCTATCTATTTACTAATTATCACTCTTTTTCTCATGGTTATATTTGACACATAGTGGTTTTTTCAGTATAATATATTGACTAATTAAGAGAGTTCCTTTTTTTAATATGATAATACTCTCGAACCTTTTCTTCAATTTCATCCATTACCTCTGAATTTTTTGCAAGGTATTTTTTTGCTTCTTCTCTCCCTTGAGCAATCACATTTCCTTCATATGAAAACCAAGAACCACTCTTTTTAATAATTTCTATTTTTTCTGCCAAATCTAAAATATCTCCTTCTTTAGAAATTCCAGTACCGTACATAATATCAAATTCTGCTATTTTATATGGTGGAGAAACTTTATTTTTAGCAATCTTCACTCTAGTTCTGTTTCCCGTTTGCTCTTCAAAGTTTTTTATCGTATCAATCCTTCTAACATCCATTCTAACAGAAGCATAAAACTTAAGTGCTCTTCCTCCAGTTGTAGTTTCTGGATTACCAAACATAACTCCTATTTTCTCACGTAATTGATTTATAAATACTAATATACACTTTGACTTGCTAACAACAGGGGTAAGTTTTCTAAGAGCTTGAGACATTAATCTTGCTTGCAACCCAATATGACTATCCCCCATTTCACCATCAATTTCAGCTTGTGGAACTAAAGCCGCTACTGAATCTATTACTATTATATCAACAACATTAGACCGTACCATAGCTTCGGCTATTTCCAATGCTTGTTCACCACTGCTTGGTTGAGAAACGTACAACTCGTCTATATCTATTCCAATATTTTTGGCATACTTAGGATCTAGCGCATGTTCCGCATCTATAAAGGCTGCAATTCCTCCCTGCTTTTGAACTTCAGCAATCATATGCAAAGAAACTGTAGTCTTTCCACTAGATTCAGGCCCATAAACTTCTACTATTCTACCTCTTGGGATTCCACCTAATCCTAAGGCAATATCTAAACTTAAGGCACCTGTTGGAACAACTTCTATATCTGCAAATATATCTGATTTACCATAACACATAACAGCACCCTTACCAAATTCACGTTCAATTTTTAAAATTGCTGTATCTAAAGCTTTTTGTTTACTTTCATCCATCATTAATTTACCCCATCCCTATTCTTAATCTAAATGTAGTTAAAACTCTTAATCATAAAGATATTGCATCTTGAATTAAATCTAGAAAGGACATGTTATTCCCTTTAACATGTCCTTTTTGTTATATATGTTAACGTTTTCACATATTTACGCCAAAAATATTTTTCTTTAATTTTACATTTTTTACATCTAAATCGAGTTTGTCTTACTCGCTATCCTTATCATCACTAACTCTAGAAGCTATATAATCTACCATATTTTCCTTCTTCATATCTAAGGAAATTGCTAATTCTTCATACAATTTATCTTCCGCTAAATGCAAATACTTTTCATCACTAGCAGTAATCTTTTTTCCTTCTGCTAACCTGTTCTCCTTTTTAAGATATAATGTTTTTATTATTTTAATTAACTCTTTACATTCACATGTTTTAAGAGCTTCCTTAAAAATTGTCTCTCTATTTTTTTCTTCTGGAACCCATAGTATATCAATGTCTTCAATATTATCGATAAGTTCCATAGCTTCATCTCTTGTTAATATGCTTCTCATTATTATCTTTTCATTATCTACAGGAGTATAAACTTTACTGTCCCTTGTATATAAAGGAACTAAGGTATAATATAACTTCTTTTTTAAAGCACCTGTAAGTTTCATAGGTCCAATATTCTCTATTTTACATACTCCTTCATTCCCATAAATAACATAATCACCAATTTCAAACATAACTTTTTTCTCCTTTTTAAATCGTAATTTAATACCTCTTTACCATATCAGCTCCTTTTCTCTCTGTTAATTACTAAACTAATATAAAGTGTATAAAGCTTTTTCCTTTATACACTTATTTTATCAAATAAAAAATTTTTTCGTAAGCAATTTTTTTTAAATTCTTTAAGAGGTAATTATATTAGGCTACTGCCCTCTTATCAACCATACCATTAAAAAGTCCTTTTGTAAAATAATCTTTACATATCACTTGTTTTTTAATCTTATAATTTGTATTTATAATTTACTGCGTAAAAGACAATCTTCTTTTCATTCTACCTTTCAATAGCTAATATCTCTACAAAAAAAGCTTCCTATTTATATATAGAAGCTTTTTACTAAATAACATTATTATCCTAAATCAAAAAACCTTAAAATACTTCCATCTACAGTTGTTACAGAACATATCTTCCCACCCCATGGCTCCTTTTCAACTTCCGTAATCTCATTCCAATCATTATCTTTTACAAAATCATATAATTTTTGAACATCACTAACGAGCATGAAACTAATCATTCTTTTTATTGGTTCTCCCTTAAACATATGAATCCCAGTAAATGGAGCTATATGCAATCCACTTATCTCCATAGGAATATTATCTACACATCCATAAGTGCCAATATTATTGTCATCCCTTGAGTCAATTTGTCCAAACCATCCAAGGACATCTTTAAACCACTTAAGTGTATTATCCATGTCTTCAGTGTAATAAATAGCTCCCGTCTCCCTAACTACATAACCTCGTTTACTAAAATCATTCATAACTTCCTTACCTCCTGATATATTAGATTTAACTGTTATGGGTGAAAATGTGTTTAGATTACATCTAGTTTTTCTAGCAATTGACGGAGTTACACCATGAAACCTTGTAAAAGCCCTTGTAAAACTTTCGTTAGTTTCGTACCTAAATTTAATAGCAATATCTATAATACTTGTAGTTTCATTTTGGACTACGATTCCAGCAGTAGTCATTCTCCTATTACGAATGTATTCACCTACCGTGCATCCACATAATAATACGAACATCTTCTGAAAGTAATATTTTGAAGTATAAATGCTTTTAGCAAGTTCATCAATATTCAATTCCTCATCTAAATGCTCATCAATATAATCTATAACCTTTTGAATATTTTTTATCCAATCCACATCTCATCCCTCCTCATATATTAAATTATATATAGTAAGGTCATAATTTTCTTGATATTTAATGTTTAATTCTGTTCTAATTTTACTCTTCATAACGGATGTAAAATAAATTTTTGATTGGGATATCCAAACTCTTCAACCAATTCAGCCTCTACAAAACCAAACTTTTTATAAAGATTACGTGGTGCAATTCCCTTTTCATCATCTTCTCTAAAAGTTGTAACTATTATATCTTTTTCTTTATCTAAATACTGAAACATCGTCTTAATTAGCTGGGATGCAATTCCCATACACCTATACCTAGGGTCAACTGCCATAAAACAAAGCATATTATATTTTTTAGAAAATAGTAATACTCCAACAACCTCATTTTCATCCTTTGCACAAAGTGCTGTTTTTCTTTTTATATTCTTTTCAACAGTTCTTTCATATCCTTTTAAGCATTCTTCTGTTTCAAGCCCTGGAAAAATTTCTCGAACATTTCTAACAAGTTTCATCCAAGAATCTAAATCCCTCATATCTGCGAAATCCACTTTAACTTCACTCACAATATCCCCCCTTAAATCAAATTTCTTATGATACGGAAACTATATAATTTAAAATATCTATTTTCTCATATTCTAAAGCTTTATCATAGTTATTAAATTCTTTTTTGAGAAATTCTATATTAGAATAATACTCATCTTCTACTTCATCTTTCTGAGTATTGGACAAACTCTTTAATATTATCTCCTTGGATTCATCATTTTCAAACATTAAATCCCCCATTACTATAATACCATCATCCTTTAATACTCTAAGCATTTCTTCTATAGCTACAACCTTCTCCTCATCCTTTAAATGGTGAAAAGCATAAGTAGATACTATTACATCAAAAGATTTATTTTCATAAGGTATTTTCAAAAACTCCCCCAGTCTTAATTTAAGATTAGGATACTTCTTCTTAGCAAAAGTAAGCATATCTCTAGACTGATCGATACCTATAATATTACACTCTTTACTTAAAAATTTACTTGCAAGATTCCCTGTCCCAACTCCAATTTCTAAAATACTTCCCTGACTTCCATATTCTTTTATAACTTTTTCATAAACCTTAGTTAATATTAAATCATAATTTTTATATATCTTTAATGCTCCTCTATCTTCCTTAATTGATTCATCATAAGACATTGCCCAACTATCAAAATTCCATTTATCTTTCCAATTATTCTTTATTTCATATAACCGATTGCTATTTTTTATAATGCTTAAAATATCTTCTGTAACTTCAAATTCATTATCTTTTTCATAAAGCTTATCAATAACATTTGCCAAAGAATTTCTTATTATAGTTAGCCTTTGAATTTCATCATTAACAATTTTCCACTGATTATTAAAATGGTTTAAATAATTTTTCTTCTCCCCATTGTTTAGTATATCTTTAACATCTTCTATAGTAAGACCAATAGATCTAAAAAGTAATATAGATTGAAGATTTATAATATCATTGTCATTATACTTTCTATACTCATTTTCTTCATTTCTCTCAGGATTTATTAAACCTTTCTTTTCATAGAATCTAATTTTATTAGTAGTTATTCCAAAAATGTCTGCTACCTCTTTTATTGAATATTTATTTTTCATATCCGCTCCCCCTTAATATAAGGCTTTATGTACATCACTATTTTTACTACATAGCCTAATATTAATATAAACCTTAGTCTTAGACGAAGGTCAAGTTTTTTAATTATACTTTCTTAAAGTTACTGATTTAATCCAATTCCCTAAATATTAAAATAGCACAAATATTGTAACATATATTGTACAACACTTGTGCCATTAACCTTAACTATTTACTTTTCATTGTTTCCTTAACTTCTTCAACTAATTTTATATCTACATCTAATAATTCTGATATTTCAATTTCGCTTTTGCCCTTTGACAACAATTTACTTATTGATTCTTTTATTCCTTCTGCTCTTCCTTCTGCTCTTCCTTCAGTCTTACCCTCTTCAACTCTAGATATTTCATCTCGAAGTGCCATTTCCCTTGCTAAATATATCGCTCTTGTTTCTTTATCTTGGCTTATAATCTCAAGTAATTCTACAGCTCTTTTAATATCTGGATTAGACTCTGCCATATGTTCAAGCACCTCCTTCGAATCTGCTTTAATAAATTCCATCCACTGAGCTAATTTGTCATTTTCTTTATTTTCTTTCTTTAGCTCAATAAAATGTATCTCCAATACATCAGTAAGTTTAATATTTTCTTTGTCTTCTCTTACATGAAAACTATTATGGTATCTATCATTCTCAATACAATTATAATCTAGAATATTGATAGTTATAGTTTTATTAAGCTTGCCATAATCATCCCCTGTTGCAATTTGTTCTATATACATTCTACTCCAATAAAACAAACTTCTTTCAGGCATATGAGAGATTCTTAAAACTTGTATTTCAATATCAACTTGCACTCCTTTATCAGTTGTAGCTCTTATATCTAGGATACCTTTTTTACTACTAATATACTCAGGAATTAATTCCGTATTTTCAAGAGTAACATCTTCAATTTTCTCCTCTAATATGGAATTAAGTAATGAAATTAAAAGGTCTTTGTTCCTCTCATCTCCAAAAATCTTTTTGAAAACAAGATCATTCTTTGGCTTCATTATAAAATTTTTTTCATCTACAAATATGTTCATAATTTCTCCTTCGTTATATCTATATTATAATATGTGTTATTCTTCATATTCAATATGTATAAAGAATTTACATTATAATTATATCCGCAAACATAAGTTCTTATACGCTATAGCTGCTTATTTAAAAGATACGGGGCTTACGCATAGTTATTTTTAATTTTTATAGCAACAGGAGCATCGCTCCATAACTTAATCAGTTATTTTGCGACGCCCTCTTATCTTTTCACTCTTCACTCTTACCTCTTCACTCAAAAAGCAGTAGTTCGTATATCGAAGTAGCAAAGTTAACTTATAAAAATTTCTTCTCTAACTCCTTTAATATTAGTAAACACCTTTCTCTTTCCGAAGAGTTTTCTTCTTCAAACTTGATACAATCTTTATTTACATTTTCCATTACCTCAGCTTTTAATTCTCTTTCAGCAAACTTGTAAATAACTCTGTCTTCCTTATCAATATGTCTCTCTAATAAATGAGTATAGGAAATTGCATTAGCTATTATATCAAGTTTTGCTTCTTCATCTCCATTTTTAACTTTATCTAAAGCTTCTCTTAAACTTCTTATATACAACCTTCCAAGATCATGCTCTACAAGCATCCCATAATTAATTGTCTTTTCAGCAGTTTCACCAATTTCTTCAACCATTCTATTAAACAAAACATTTTCTTCTTTTCTGTGATGATGCTTATCTGCAAAATTCATTATAAAATCTATTATTTTATTAAAATCCTCATAATCTACATCTTCACCCTTAAGAATTTTAAAGCAACATGTTCTAACAATTTTAAGCATACGAGTTATATATCTGTGTTCATCATTCATAATTTCTATTGCATTCATTTTTATTCCTCCTATTTTCTTCTAATCTCAAAGTTCTCTTCATTTTCTATATATTCATAGTTATTGTTAATTTCATTTACAAAAGCTTTAATCCATTGATTTCTTAAACTATAAAATATATTTACATTAACGCCTTCTTTTTCCCAAGTGTCCTTATGAACACATACTCTTCTCTTCCAAATAACTTGTTCTTCCTCAGATATAATAACTTCATTAACCCTATCACAAGGCATTCCATCTAAAATAAAATCATTCATTCTCTCATAAATATCTTTAGCATTTTCAGCTTTTCCACTATCTTTAACCTTTATAGCAGCTTCTATTCCTTGCTTTTTATATATACTTATCATTTTTTCTAAAGCTCCATCACAATTTTCAAGTATTAACTTTGTCCAAGCAGCCATTCTACCCTCTGCACAATTAATTTTACTTTGAAGCCAACCATGAATATTACTTTTATCAATTAATTCTTCTAAATCTTTATCAGGTAACCCTTCCCCATATTTTTTATTAATTTCATCATTTAAGTTACTAGTATTCAAACTTTCCTGTGAAGCTAACTTTTGAATCTCCTTTTCTAATCCTTGAAACCATAATATTTTATCGAATAACCAATAGTGGATTTTTCCTAAATATAAACTCATATAATACGCTCCTTTTAATTTGTCTTTTTCTTATTTATATTGTTAGTGTATATTAATTTAGGAGAGGAGTATGTAACATTTGTTACATACTCCTCTTGCTTTCCCTTGTTGCTCCATTCAATATACATCTCTTTCCTATAGTGTTATAACATTGATTACAAGATACACATTTAGGCTTTTTTATATCTCCATTTGCCCACTTATTTATTAAGTCAGGTTCAGCTGTTAATGGTCTTGATAATGTAAAGTATTGGATTTTTGTATTGTTCAATAATTCATTCATTACTTCATAATGCCTATTTCCACCTACTAATATTACAGGTATGTTTACCATATCCGCTAACTTTGTTCCATAATCCATAAAATAGGATTCTTTATCCTTTGACATAGCTATTTTAGTTCTAGCTGCCCCTAAATTATTATCTATAACTTGTTTTATTGACTCATTTCCACCTGTTACTTCTATCGCATTGATTCCTAAATCAGCTAATTTTTTAGCTACATATAAACTATCTTCCGGTGTCAATCCACCTTCATTAATATAATCAGCAGAATTTAATTTAATTAATATTGGGAAGTCTTTTCCTACAGCCTCTCTCATAGCCTTAAAAATTTCAAATATTATTCTTCCTCTGTTTTCTATATTGCCGCCATACTCATCATTCCTTTTATTATAGTATGGTGATAAAAATTGACTTAATAAATATCCATGACCTGCATGTATTTCAACTCCATCAAATCCTGATTTCTTCACCCTACGAGCAGCTTCAGCATAAGCTCTTACTAAATTAATTATCTCACCTTTAGTAATCTCTCTAGCCCAAGTACCTGTAACTTCATTTTCCATAGTTGATGGTCCTAATATTACCCTTTCCCCTACATTGTAATTAGTCATAAATCCACCATAAACAATTTGCATTATTATATTAGATCCTAAATCATGAATTCTATCAGTAAAATTTTTGTACTCTGAAATAAATGAATCATCGTATATACCCATCATTCCAGGATTGGGTTGTTCATCCTTTGTGACAAAGGCATATCCCGTAATTATAGTTCCAACTCCACCTTTTGCTAATTCCTCATATATATTAAAAAGCTTTGAAGTCATATGGCCTTTCTCATCAGCCAGGTTTTCCCACAATGCACCTCTAATAAATCTATTTTCCATTTCCATATTAAGTATCTTAGTTTTATCAAATAAAGTTTTCACAATTATTCCTCCCATAAATTTAATAGTTTATAGAAGTATTATATTTTTAAAAATTAAATTTTAATAGTACGTACTTTTTTGTAACTATACATCCTATACTTTTAAAAAATTTAATAAAAATGCTAGTTAATTAATATAAAAAACTATATAATTATTAAAAATAAAGAAACTCAATTATATTAGCAGAAGGTGATATTTTGATAATAAAAGATGGAAAAAAATATGTATGTAAACTAGATTGGGCCTTTGAAGTAATCCGTGGAAAATGGAAAGCTGTAATTCTATGTCATTTACTTGACGGAACAAAAAGATTCTTAGAACTTCAAAGAATTACTCATGGGGTTAGCCACAAAGTTTTAAACGAAAAACTAAAAGAGTTAGAGGATGATGGATTAATACATAAAAAAGTTTATAATGAATTACCCCCAAAAGTAGAATATTATCTTACTAATAAAGGTAGAGAATACGCTACTATTCTAAAGAAAATTGAATTATTAGGAGAAAAATATTTCTAAAAGACCTGCAATTTAGGTATTGCAAGTCTTTTTATATTCCTGAAAATAAAAATTCTAATTATTTTCTCATACTATCCTTAAATTTTCTGTTGTAAACATGATTTTAAATCATCGTCAGGTGTACTAATAAGCTTTATGTCAAAAGTGTCCACTAAATATTGAAGCACATTAGGACTTAAAAAAGCCGGTAATGTTGGTCCTAAATATATCCCTTTTATTCCTAAAGATAAAAGTGCAAGTAAATCTGCCACAGCCTTTTGTTCATACCAAGATAAAATTATTGATAATGGAAGTCCATTAACATCTGTACCAAAGGCATCGGCAAGAGCTGTTGCAATTCTTACCGCAGAATAGGCATCATTACATTGGCCAACATCTAAAAGTCTAGGTAATCCAGCTACTTCTCCAAAATCAAGCTTATTAAACCTATATTTACCGCAAGCAAGGGTAAGTATTATACAATCCTCAGGTACCTTTTTTGCAAAGTCCGTATAATAATTTCTACCTGGTCTAGCTCCATCACACCCCCCTATTAGAAAGAAATGTCTTACCTTTCCTTCCTTAACTGCATTAACTATAGTCTCTGCATTACTAAGTGTTGCGTGATGTCCAAACCCTACTAAAATTTCATGGGGCTGTTGATCTTCTTTATAGCCTCCAAGTTCAAGGGCTTTTTCTATTATCTCAGAAAAATCCTTTTCACCTTTTTTATTCTTTCCTATATGTTTAACTCCATCCCAGCCAACTACACTTGTAGTAAATATTCTATCTTTATAAGTTTCTCTTGGTCTCATAAGACAATTTGTTGTCATAAGAACACACCCTGGGATGTTATCAAATTCTTTTTGTTGATCCTGCCAAGCTCCACCAAAATTACCTACTAGGTGAGGATATTTATTAAGTTCTGGATAACCATGACAAGGAATCATTTCACCATGAGTATATATGTTAATTCCTTTTCCCTCTGTTTGTTTTAATAGCATTTCTAAATCTTTTAAATCATGTCCTGAAACAATAATAAAAGGACCTTTTTTAATATGTACATTTACCTTATGAGGACTTGGGTTTTTATAAACTGTAGTATTTGCTTCATCTAGCTTTTTCATCACTGCAACACTCATGTCTCCTGTGCGCATTGTCCATCTTATTAATTCCTCTACACTTAAATCATCATTAGTTGTTGCTTCTAATGCTCTTGCATAGAAATTATCAACTTGATCATCATAAAACCCTAATTCCCTTGCTTGATGTCCATACGCACTAATTCCCTTTAATCCATATATTATCGTTTGCCTTAAAGAACGAATATCTGGATCAAGTTCTTTATCATACATAATTCCAGCCATTTTAGCATCCTGAAGCATTTCAGCTTTTGTATCACTTAAATTATAGGTTGCATATATCTTTTTACTTTTATGTCTTCCTACTTTTTTTCTTAGAGCTTCCTTTATTTTTTGAGACTCCCTAAGCATCTCTACATGTGCATCTGCATCAAAATTTACATTGGTTAATGTAGTAAACAAAGAGTTTTCAATAAAACTTATTATATCCTTATCTAACTTTTTACCACGTTCTATAATTTCTTTTGCATAGCAGCTTATACCCTTTATCTGAAAAATAAGTAAATCTTGAAGTGCTGCTATCTCTGGAGTTTTCCCACATACACCTAGTTTTGTACACCCTTTTCCTCCTGCTGTTTGCTCACATTGATAACAAAACATTGGATATTCCATTGCCATATTATTTTCCATATGTATCCTCCTTATTAACTTAACTATAAATATGGTCTCCAAAATTAAAAAAGATAATCTAAAATTTTAGATTACCTTTTATCAATTTATCTAATTCACTTTTTGTTAATCAATATCATATACTTCAAACCCGTATTTTCTATATAAATTATACGCAGGTGTATTGTCTTCATGAACATCGATTAAAATCTCTTGTACATTTTTTTCATGCATATCATTTATACATTTTAATATTAATGCAGTTCCAACACCTTTTTTTCTATATTCCTTAGCTACATGTACTGAAAAAATATGATATCTTCTCTCATCTTCAGGTAAAGCAATTAAAATACCTATTACCTTTTCACCATCACAAGCTAAATTAATATATCTTTTAGAAAAATCACCCAAGCGATTTTCCTTCAAATTGAATATAAATTTATCTGGCTTTTTCCCTGCAAGTTCTGGATCTAAGGTACCTTCAATAAAAGATTCTAAGTATTCACTTAACTTTTCTTCCAATTCATTTCCTTCTAACAACATTGGTTTTACTTTAATTTCATTATCACTTAAAACTTGTCCTTTAATTTTTCTTATAAGATGATACTGCAACTTTACATCCCCTTTTTTCTATCATATCTACTCGTATAAACCCTTTGTAACTAAAAAGCCTCATAGACTTCAATTGCACTTTCATGTACCAATTTAGAAATTTTCTTCCATGAATCTCTATAATAATTTGTAAGTATTAATATGGAAAAATTATTCTCAGGAATTTTCATCATAATATTAGTAAATCCACCTAGTTGTCCACTATGAAAAACTACTTTAGTAAAATCCTTCTGCAATATAAACCATCCAAATCCATAGTTAGAATCATTACCATCATTTAGATCTCCAGATTTAAAGATTATATCTATAATATCCTTTTTAAAAAACCTTTCTTCATTAAAAGATTTCATCCATAATAGCAAATCATCAATGGAAGAATATATACCTCCATCTCCTGTGGTTAATACATAATAATCATAGCAAGCAAACTTTGCATCTTTTTTTTCATATCCATATGCTCTGTTGGGTATTATAGGTTTATCTTCAGTAAAAACATACGTATTTTCCATCCCTAAAGGTGCAAAAAAGTTATCCTTTAAAAATTGTGAATATGACAAACCACTTACTTTTTCTATAATCATTGATAAAAGTACATATCCTGTATTTGAGTATTGAAATTTCTCACCCACATTAAAATTAAGTGCTGTTCTAGTTAATACAAAATTATATACATCCTCATTTGTCATTCCATTTATATTCATTTTATTTTCAAAATAATAATCAAAATAATCTGGTAGTCCTGATCTATGATATATTAAATCTAAAATTCTAATTTCTTCACAACAACCAGGAAAGTCCTTAAAGTACTTTTTTACTCTATCATTTAAATTTAAAAGTCCTCTCTCACTTAAAAGCAATATAGCAGAAGCTGTAAAACTCTTAGATAGTGATGCTAAATAAAAATTAGTTTGAGAATTAATTTCAATTTCATTCTCTAAATTCGAATAACCATAGGATTTTTTATAAACACAATTTCCTTCTTTTAAAACTGCCATAGAGTAACCTGGAGCCATTATCTCTTCTTTCATATAGTCTTTTAATAAACTTTCTATCTTCATAAACACACCCCACTCAATACATTCAAATTAATACATCATATCTATAAACTACCTAATATATATTTAAATTTACATTCTAAAAAAGTTGAGAAATCTTCCCATGTGCCTACTTCAAATTTTTTATCTTTCTTAATACAGCTAATTGACTTTGAGGAATTTCCTATAAGTATAACATTTTCATTTATTGAAACATAATCTATCAAATCATAACTCATTTTCATATAAGTAGTAGTATCTTTATCAGAACCTTCTATAATATAATACTCTTCATAAAAACTAAGCTTATAACTAGTAGTAAAATTATCATCTATTTTAAAAAACTTTTTAGTATATAATGACATCCTTATTTTGTCAATATTTATAAGTAATCCTAAAGAAATTGGTATAAAAATTGCACAGACAATAATATTAAACGTTGCGGAATTTGTTATGTTTTCAATTCCCATATTTATGCAATCATACATCTCCAAAAAAAATCCAGATGTTAGCATAAAAATACTTACTATAAGTAGAGCTTTAAATACATTATCTCGCCTTCTACGCTTCTCACTATATATTTCCCTAAACATTTTCACAAAGTCATTCCCATCAATTTGTGATACAACCTGAAATTTCACTATATCATCCATGCTATTAGCTCCTCCTATTCTTGAATAAGCTTATCATTAACTTTTAACTTTAAATACTCAATTAATTGATTATATTCACCTTTAATAAAATTTCTATTAGGAATTAATATAAACTGTACAGGATTTTCCAACATAATAATTACTGTATCTTCTCTTTCATAAATGTTTTTTATTGTAGAATAGTTGTATTTAGTAATAGCACATAACTTTTCACTTTTACATTCAACACTAAAAAAATCATCATTAAATATAATTTGCTTATTCTCCGTAGTATCACTGCTTTTCTTGTAATAATAATAATCTTTTATCGTTAAAAAATTATACAAAAAAAGGAACAATATTATAGATATAGTTACCCCTATGCACAAAAATATTTCGCTATTTGTTAACTGCAAAATAATATATGTTGAAAAAACAAAAAGTATTATAGCGCAAATCCTAGTAATTATTTTAGTAATTATTCTATAGTTGTTAAGACGTACCTTTGAAACTAGTTCATTCAAATCTAAAACATCTCTAAACCTATATGTTGCATCAATTATATACATAACAATCCCCTTAAATTTCATTCAACGACTGATATTGCAATTTATATTTACATTTTTACAATTTATTAGTATTATTGTAACATAAATATATTTTATGTAGGAGTATTTGTATGGAAAATGATAAAATAATTTTCAAATGTTTAGCTAATAGTTCAATTAAAAACTTTGTTGAGTCAAATAGAGTTTATCATAAGAAAAAATACATATTCTACAGGATTATATTGCTTATTTTTATTATTTTCTTATTTTTGTTCTTTGTGTTTTCAAAAATGGATGAATTAAATTTATTCTTTACAGAAGCAATGGTAATGTATTTTACAGATACTTTATATCCAATTTTAGATACAGTATTTGTTATATGGATATTTAAAATAGCCGAAGTTGATTCTTTAATACGAATATTCTTTAGATTGATCTTAAATGGTAACAATCCTACTATAGGATATAGCTACATATGCTTTTATGAAGATAAATATATCTTATTCACTGAAGTAGATTCAAAAGTATATTCTAAAGACTATATTTACTACAACAGTATTAAAAATTGTTACGTAACTGAAAATATAATTATATTAAATTCAAATCCATCAAAACTTATAATATGTAAGGATTTATTTACTGTTGGTACTGTTGAACAATTTATTGAATTTCTTCATTCAAAGATAGGTAAAAGTAATGTTCATAAAATTATTGTTAAGTAGAAGGTAATTTTCATGGATAAAAAAAATTTATATAGATTGCCTCTTGTAAATAATAACTTAAACTACCGAATTGAGGCCCACAAAGCTGGTCACTTAAATATTTATAAAAAGTATAGGGTCATTCTTCTAGCTTTCATTTTATTGTTACTCATTACATACTTAATAAATCTAGTATGTAATTATAATTTTTCTATAAACGAAGCTCTATTTTCATATTTTAATAATGTTAAAATAACTATTTTAAACATTGCTGTACTTATATGTATCTTTAGGATTGTGGAAATTCGGTGCTGGGTGCGCTGCAAAATAAATCATTATAAAAACAAAAAAATATCTAAAAACTATTCTGTCTTTATAAATTTTTATGAATTAAATTACACCATAACTTTTGAAACAAATTTACAAATCTACTCAGAATATATTTTAGAGTATTCTAATATAAGTAACTATCTATTAACAGATAACTTAATCATCATATACTCTAATCCAAAAGTTTCTCTATCCCCAATAATTTCAAAAGATTCCCTTGAGAATTTCGAGAGTTTTTTAGGTTTTATTGATACTAAGATTTAACCATTATATACATTTAAACTAAAGGCTCTGTAGTGTAAAAACTACAGAGCCTTATTTTTTATCCTACCATTAAACTGTTCTTGTAAATAATCTAAAAATTTTTTCAATATACTCGTGTCTATTTGAGTTTTATTTAATATTAAAACTTCGCTCATTTTTATTGATTGCAGAATAATTACATCCGTTGATATATATACACTGTCAATTTCATCATACAAAAGTTTGCCTATATCACTGGTGCCACTACTATTTTTTTCATATAGTAAATAAGAACTATAAAACAAAAATTTATCTGGCATATTTTCATTAAAGTTATATTTTTTATTTAAGTTCTTTACTTGTATTTTATCTAAATTAAAAACCACATAAAAAATAATAACTCCCATAAAAATTGAAGCTATAATTAACTGTGAATTATTTGTAGTTAAGCCTGTAGTAAACATGATCACTTCAAAACAAATTAGGATAATTCTACTAATGAGTAATGATCGTTTTGCCAATACCCTATATGCTTTTAGCACATCACTTTTATTACATTTATTCAAAAAACAAAACATTAACTTTTCTTCCAAAAACTCCACTCCTTGCTACTTAATAAGTTTACTTGTAGATTCATTTATAAAGCTATAAAAATTCTCTATATTTTCATTTTCAAAGTTACATTTACTTACTAAAACATAATTTATGGGCTCCTTAGACTTTAATATTATGTTTCTCTTTGTTTTATATATTTTTTCAATTTTATTGTAATAAATAGTCTTTTCCGTATAACTTTCTTTACTTCTATTTTCTACTTTAAAATACTCTTTATAGAAATATAATATAATTGTGTGTTCCTCAGGTGTTATATAAACTTTTTTCATTCTACAAGCCATTATATTGGGTAAATTGTACAGGAATATAAAAATGATGATATTAACCAGAAATATTATTAATATTTCTGGTATAGATTTATATTCAAAATCATTTTTTATTATTTGAGTAATAAAAAAAATTACTGCACATACTCTTATTAAAATATAGACGTTTCTATTTGTAATTTTATATAATTCCATATAATCCTTTATAGAATATTTAGGTGTGAACTTATATAGAATGTCATTTAACTCATTATCCAAAATATCACTCCTAATTAATTCATATCAACTTCTTATTGTTGTTAAGCATTTACCATGTTTTCTTATAATAAATATTGTTTTCTTATAACTTCAAAGCCTTGATTTTCTGCAATTTGATATAATGGAGAAATATTCTTTTTCAATTTATCTTGAAAATCACTTTCATCACTATATCTATAATACTCACAAGGATTATCTACATTTAATATATTCATATAATCTTCTAATTCATGAGCTTTATTTTTTAAACACAAATACCTAAAGGCTCTATATTGTATTCTAGAGAAATCATTTATGCAATCATTAAAATATAGTAGTTTATCACTCTTACTACTATTAACATTTTTAAAAGTAGGTGCTAAATTCCACATTTCATCATGGAGAACAAAGCTCCAAGGTATAAAGTGATCTATACTAAGAACTCCATATTTTTGAAAATTTTCATTAGAAAATTCTCTATCTGTATATATATCATTAACCTTGTCTTCAACAATAATTTCTTTCCATATTTTTCTAGGTTTTAAAAGTTTTTCTTTTTTGGGTGTTTCAAGTTTAAACGCAATAGCTGGTGTATTAGGATTTCTTTTTTGAAGAAAACATACTAATTTATAATAAATCCAACACTTAATTATTCTATAATTGTCCTTAAGATATTCATCCCATCCATCATTTATAACTATCTTATTTTCATCTTCTTTAATTATCTTATATAAGCACAAACTAGATTTTAAAGATTCTTCAACTATAATATTATTCTTCTCATGATTTTTAACTCCCCTAAGTTTTTCACTAAAAAATGGTGAAATCAACCTATATGGCACATTATATGTGAGCTCCCTAATCATCATCTTTAATTCTTTATCATCTGATTTAACTATAAATTCAAACAGATCTTTCTCATTACAATTGGATTTAAATTTATATTTTAAAGCTATATAATTTATAGGCTTTTTTAAGTTATCAAAAACTCCAAAATTTAATTTAAACTGTAAGGTTGGATACCATGCGTATACTATCATCCTGGCAATTAAATTCTTAAATGGAATCTCTTTTTTGCCTGTAGAAACTTCATCTAAAATTCCAAGAAGCCAATACATTTTGTAACTAGCTACAACCTTATTATCATCTAACAACCTAGAAAAAGCACCACTATCAACTTTTTCACTTGAGGGCAACATGTCACTTAAACCCTTAGGTATAATTAGGGACTCTGTAATTTCTTTACTCCTAAAACTCATTTCAATATCCTTTCACGCTATCAGTAAAATTTCTTATAACAACTTCAATTTTTCCTTAATATATCTAAGCTATGATGGGTAATCCCAATTAGATCATCTCTTTCGCATACAGAAAAGTGATAATTTAAATATGTTTTAAACATCTCATCATCCATATTAGTTATTACTTCTCTCATATGATTTGTGAAAAGATCTGTTGCAACAAAGTGAAGGCGCTGAACATTAAATTCTTTCATCAATTTATCAATATCTTCTTTTCTATACATTTCAAATATCAAATCTGGACTTGATAAGCACTTAAAATTTTCTTCATTAATAATCCCATCTTTAATACCGTTAACAATATTTCCAGCCTTAAATCCCCAATTTAAAATTGTTGCATCATTCATGCAATAAGAAATAAAAATAATTCCTTTCTTCTTTGTCACTCTAATCGCTTCTTTAATAGCTTGCTTTTTGTCTTCTTCGTTAAACAAGTGGTATAAAGGTCCAAGAACCAAAGTAATATCGAAAGTGTCATCTTCGTAACAGGATAAATCAATAGCATTACCTTGTCTAATATCTATATTACAATCAGAAGTTACTTTGCTCTTTAAAATTTCTATGTTATGCTCTACTAGTTCAATAGCATCCACCTTATATCCATCTTTTGCAATGGTAAGCGAGTATCTACCTGTTCCAGCTCCAACTTCTAAAACACGCATATCCTTTTTCAAAAACTTATTTATATATTTCATCGTTGTAAGAAATTCAACTTGTCCATACCTAGTTAGAAGCCTTCCTTCCTCGTCATAATTGCTATAATAATCTGACAAATATTTAAACTCTTCCATAATAATTCCCCCTATTAATCTATTTTATCACACACTTTATTACAATTATATCCAGATACATAAATTCTTTCACATAGAATAACTATCCTTATGAAAATTTAGAACTAGCACAAATTTTGTAACATTTAGTGTACAGTACTTGTACAGACAGTAACTCTATCCCATCTCTGCAATTTCTGTATTAGATAAACTTTGGAATTGCAAAGCTAGCTTATATTAAAAACAATAGGGATTCCATAAGAATCCTATCCTTCAGTGTCACTTCACCTTGTTACAATTTTTATATCAAATTATATGCGAGAAAAAAACTGAATTACCGTAAGCGAATGTATCTGCAGGAGCTCATACTCTTTAAAATCTAAAGCAAATCTCCACTACCGTCTATATAATCATTCATCCTTACTGTGTGTCAGCTTCGAAGCCCCAATGAGCGATGGTAATTCAGTTTTTCTCGCATTAAAGCTGATAAAAATTACAACGCAAACCTGATAAAGCGTTTCTTGCCAATTTTCATAACATCATCCTTGTTAATATCTCTCTCCAAATCATCCATAGATATTTTTTCATTATTAAGTTGAACTCCACCTTGTTTAACTAGTCTTATGAATTCACTTTTACTAGCTACAAAACCTTCTTCAACAATAATAGAAACCATATCACTTATTTTCTTATGCTCCTCACTTAATATAATCTCTGGAATATTTTCTGGAATAGCTTTTTTACTAAAAGCAGTATCATAGTAATCTCTAGCTTTCTCCATTTCATCTTTTCCATGATATAACTCAGTTATAATCTCAGCAAGATGGTATTTTACATTCCTAGGATTTTCACCTCTTTCTAAAGCTTCTTTAACCTTATCTATATCATCTGGATGTTCATCCGTTGCAAGTTCAAAATATTTAATAATTAACTCATCCGGTACTTCCATAACCTTTTTAAACATAATTTCTGCCGGCTCATTTACTCCAATGTAATTGCCAAGACTTTTACTCATCTTCTCCACTCCATCAAGTCCTTCAAGTATTGGCATAAACATAGCTACTTGTTCATCTTGACCAAAAGTTTTTTGAAGAGTTCTTCCCATTAAAACATTAAAAGTTTGATCTGTTCCGCCTAATTCAATATCTGCTTTGATTTCAATAGAGTCGTATGCTTGCATTAAAGGGTAGAAAAACTCATGAATTCCTATTGGAATTTGATTCTTGTAACGATTCATAAAATCATCTCTTTCCAATATTCTAGCTACTGTCGTAGTTGATGCTAACCTAATTACATCTTCAAAATTTAGCTTTGAAAGCCACTCACTATTAAACCTAACCTCTGTTTTTTCCTTATCTAAGATTTTAAATATTTGTTCACAGTAAGTTGCTGCATTTTCTTTAACCTGCTCATCAGACAAAGCTACTCTTCCCTTTGATTTTCCAGTTGGATCACCTATCTTGCCTGTAAAATCACCTATAACAATAACTACATTGTGACCTAAATCTTGCATTTGCTTAATTTTTCTTAACACCACCGCATGACCAAGATGAATATCTGGTGCTGATGGATCAAGTCCTAACTTAATGGTAAGTGGTGTATTACTTTGAAAAGATTTTTCTAACTTTGCAAGTAATTCTTCCTCACTAACAAGTGTATGAACCCCTTTTTTAATAATTTTTAATTGTTCTTTTGGTTGTACTTTCATATTTAACATCTCCTTAAAATATTTGTTAAATATTTGCAAGTTCTATAAGAAAACTAAAATACAAGTTAAAGTAATAATTTAGAAAATAAAAAAATCCCGTCCTTCTGTTTCCAAAAGGACGGGATATATATTCCCGTGTTACCACCTTAATTTATAGATAGTTCACACTATCTACCTTCATAGGTACGGCAAAATGCGATACCTTGACACTTGATTACGGATGTCTCTCCGTCGCAGCCTAGTTGTATACGTTCGGTGCGCAGCTCCAAGATGTATTCATAAATATTAATCACGAGCCTCTCATCAGCCGGCATCTTTCTGTTTGATATCATACTTACTACTCTTTCTTATCATAGCTTTTCTTATACTCCGAAATGCTTAAAGCAAATCTTTGTTTTGCAGATATTAATTTAATAGTTATATTATCAAAATATTTAAACTTTGTCAAGGATATCAATTTTTAAAAAATAACAATAAAATATACAAATTATAATCAATAAAATCTATTAAATTGTTATTCTCCTAAAGTATATATATCCATTTTCCCCTTATATTTAACCAAATAAACTATTATTATTAAAATGGTTACACATAACGATAGAATCATACCCCAAACTGTCCCTTGAAATATTACATATAATGCTAACAAACTTATGCTAAATTCTATATAAAAACTTATATGACTTTTTATTTTTAAAACATTACATATAGCACCATATTGTTTTAATAAAGTAATACCAATAAATATACTTACTAGCAACATAAGTATTAATAAATTTACAATGAAGTTATATTCACCTTTTAAATTAAGTAATAAAATAATATATATACTTGAAAAAAAATTTAAAATTAAAGGAGTAAACAAATACCCTTTCAAAAAATCTGTAGAACTTAATGGCAAACACTTATTTACTTCTCTATTTTTTATATCCTCTATAAAAAATCCATTAATCTTTAAACTTAGCTGCATAATTAGAAACACAACCAATATTAAAACTATATTCTTTTCCTGAAAAAAAGATATTAATATGGATATTACTAATATATCTATATAAGAGTAAAACTTTTGAACTATATTAATGGATAAAATTGAGTTAAGATTTTTAAATGTTATACATTTATAACCTAACTTATAGAAACCATTTATAAATTTGCTTTCTTTTCTTTTAAAAATACTATTAGACATTACCTGCGCATCCAACGAAACATCCATTCCTAAAAAAATTTTTCTATAAACATTGTTTAGCCCAGATTTAATGTTTCCATAAAACATTAATGATTCCTTATTATATTCAGAAATTAATTTTTTTAAAATAAAAGCACTGGCTAAAATAAAAATAAGTAACAAACTCCAAAGGAATATATCGCTCATATCAAAATACATATATATATTAAGGTATTTTAAGTCTATTAATCTTGAACACATCAGTAATATTAAAAATACTATAAATATTGTCCCTACTGAGTAAATCATCATAATTTTCTTCTTTAAATTATTTTTTTGATATAAACAGCTATTTAATAATTCACTAAATATAGATATAGTAATTAATAATACTACTCCTAAATAATTTACTTCATCGTGAGTTACATAAAAATATATCCCTATTAATAAAAAATTGATAACTATGTTTTTTATTAGCATAGTGAAAACTTTATATTTAATCATAATATCATTACTAAAAAAAGAAAATATATAAAACTCCTCACGACTACTAAGACATAGACGAGTTTTAAATGTACTACATAAAATCCAATAAATTTTAAATAAAAGAAAAAAAGTTATTAAATATCCTTTTATTTCAATTAGCCAAGTAAAATTTGTAGCATCTATTGTCACTCCTACAAATATTGAAAATACACAAAATAATACAACTAAGCAAAGTACTAAAATGTTTCGTTTAAAATAAACCATGATTCTTTGTAACATTTTAATAAAAATATAAATTTTAATTTTTATAATTTTACTCCAATCTGCATTACACATATTCACTTGTATCCTTCAACATAATATTTTTAAAGATATATCCTAAATCATTAGTTTTATATTTAGCATACAAGTCATTCACCGAATCATATACTATTTGATTACTATCCTTTAATATTAATAGATAGTCTGAAACTTCACTAACTATATCCATATTATGAGATGTAATTATTACTGAAACACTATCATTACGTAATTCTTTCAAACAGTTAATTAATTTATCAACTGTAAATACATCTAACCCATCAAATGGTTCATCCAAAATTAATAAACTACTTCTTTTTATTAATGTCATTATTAAAAACATTTTTTGTTTTGTCCCCTTTGACAACTCATTAAAATAGCAATGCAGATAATTTTCAACTTCATATTTACTAGCATAAAATTTAACCTTTTTATCAAATTCCTTATAATCCATTTCATAAGCCATTGCAATAAACTTTAAATGATCATAAACCGTCAACTCATTATAATAAATAGGAACTTCTGGTATATATGAAATGTTTTTTTTATATTTCTTAGAATCCATAAAAATACTATTCCCATTAATTAATATCTCTCCTCGATCTGGAATTAATAAATTCATAATACATTTTAGTGCTGTTGTTTTTCCAGCACCATTATTGCCTATTATACATAATATCTTGCCTGCGTCTAAAGTAAAATTAAGATTATTTATTCCTCTTTTATTCTCATATAACTTAGTTAATCCCTTAATTTCAATGACTTTCATAGAACTTCTCCTAATCTCGCTATTCTATCCTTATAACATTTTACAATCTTATTTAACCTATCAAATAACATACTTAAAATGTAATCTTATACTAATTATATATGATTTTATGGAAATTCTCACCATTTTTATAGTATATAAGAATTCAATCGTTACCTAGTTTTAAATGCGCCCAAAAAATTAAAGACAATAAATACTAATTAGTTTTTTAATTCATAAATAACACCATATTTATAGAACTTTATAACTAAAATAATATTTACTGTCTATCTTTTATTTAAAATATATTATGCTTTTAAATCCACAAAGTTTCCTACTAACTCAGTTTCTTCACTTGTTGAAGTATTTGTATTTTCTTCGTCGACACTTTCAATGTCTTGAAGTCTTGAAGTTAAACTCTCCATATTCTTTTTCATATTAGATAAAGCTTCAGTTTTATTATCTGTGTTAAATCCTCTAGCTTTTTCAATACCAATGGAGTTTTCTAATGCCTTAGATGTTTCATCTAATTTACTTAGACTGCTTTTTAGTGTTTCTGGATTTTCTAATTCCTTTGAAGGCTCTGTTGTCTTTTCTCCATTGGAAGAACCTTTTTCTTCATTTGATTCAGCCTGTAATCTGGCAATTTGACTGTCGATGTTTGTTATCTGAGATTGTAAAGTCTGGATTTCTGCTTGAACGGTATCACTAGAGTCTCCTGTAGAAGTTGTCAATTCTTGTTGCACACTTTGAAGCTCCTCTTGAAGAGCTTCTCTTTGCTTTTGTAAACTAGCCATTTCAGATTGATTATTTGATTTTGATGAATATGTAACTCCTGTATTTATACTATTACTTGTATTTATTGTAGTCATATTTACGCCTCCTAAAAATTAATACATAGCTTATATCCAATAGTATAAATATTCAACCTTAAATCAAACTTAAAATTCTGAACTCAATATTTTAGAGCAATCCATAACGATGGATGCTCCATTGCCCGGATGAATGGAGGAACCTACATAATATAACCCTTGCAATTTTTTATCCTTAACTTGAGGCCTAAACATCAAGCTTTGAAAAAAAGTATGACCTATGCCATAACAAATTCCATTATAATATCCATAGTTTTTTTCAAAATCCTTAGGGGTTGTAAACGTACATTCCTCAATATCTTTTTCAATTTCTTTTAATTCTTCAATTTGAGAAATTGCTTTAATACAAATTAAATACAACTTTTTAAATTGGTCTTCTGTCCAGTTTATATTTCTTTCCTTTAAATTAGGTACTCTTACCATAATACTCATTACTGAATAACTATTATTGCAAAAACTATCATCAACCTTTGAAGGATAATAGATATATAAGGATGGTGTTATGGGCATTTTCCCATTATATATTCTCTTAACTTCAGCTTTAAAGTTTCTATTTAAATATAAGTTATGTACCTGCAGTGATGAATAAGTTTTTTTTAGTTTAAGGTGAATTATAAAAGTGGAACAAGACAACTGAAAGTTTCTAATTTCATTCCTTTCTAGTAAATATCTTTGACTATTTATATAATCCGAATTAATAACTACATTGGACACTGGAATAAACTTATCGTTACATAAAATACCTTTAACTTTATTTTCTGTATGAAGTACCTTGGTAATCTTTGAATTGTAATATATATTTCCACCCAATTCTAAATATAGTTTTTTTAAACCTTCGATGTAAGAGGATAAACCTCCTACTATATGATAAATGCCTTCTATTTGGGTATTTGCAGCAATAGCTGTATAAATATTAGGCAATTTATACGGAGATATTCCCATAAAAAGAGTTTGGAACAAGATAAGCTGTCTTAGTTCCTTAGCCTTTACATATTCATTTATATAGTTATCTACTGAAGTTAAAGTATTAATACTTCCCAAACTTTTAAAGACTTTTGTACTTAAAGTGTCATTGATACTTAAATAAGAATTAGCCAGTAAATTTTCTTTAGCATTATAGTATCTAAGTGAAGTATCATAAATTAGCTTTGTATATCCATGAACATCTTTAGGAAAATATCTTTTAATATTCTCTTGTGTCTTAACTAAATTTCTATTTAGAGCAAAATTCTTCCCGGTATAAGTAAAAATTTTATAATAGTTATTAATTTTAACTACTTTATAATAATCTTCAGGATTTTTATTTAAATCCCTAAAAATTTTTTCATAAGTTAATGGATTAATTGCTATTGATGCACTTTCATCTATATGACACTTTTCATCACTAAAATAAGTGTAATGGATACAACCTCCTGCTATTGGATTTTTTTCATAAATGCTTACGTCGTATCCTTCGTTTAAAAGTCTAATACCAGTACACAAGCCACCTATACCTGCTCCAATTATTGACACAAATCCTTTTTTAGCCACCTAATGTCACATCCTGTTTATTATACCAGTTTAAAGCCTTTACAAAATGTGCTTCAGTAAATTCTGGCCATAAATCGTCCATGCAAAAAATATCTGCATAAACTGATTGAACAGGTAAAAGACCTGATAATCTTTGTCTTCCACCTAGACGAATAATTAAATCTATTCTAGAAATTTCATGAGATTTTAAACTATCATATATTGTTTTTCTATTCCTTGAATGGAGGTTTAAATTACTCAAATCCCATTCCCATCCATAGTTAACAAGGAAATTAGCCTTTATTCCTCCTGTACCTAAATTAGTTCTAGTAGTATATGGCAAAAGCTCCTTAGGAAACATATCAGATTCACTATTTCCAACCACAAGAAGTGATACATTCTCTTTTTCAATCATTTTGACAGCTTCTACACATGCCTTTGAGAAAGCTTCTACTTGAATTTTAGGTCTTTTACAGTTATCTGTTGTAAATCCGTAATAAGTTACCTCCTCTACCCCATACTTTTTGCAGAGTCTTAGAAATAACAGTCCTGGATCTAACCCATGATTGTATCCGTCTTGTTTTTCAAGCCCTGAGTTTTGTGCCCACCTTCTATTACCATCTGGAATAACTGCTATATGTTTTGGAATACGCAATATAAACACTCCCTTCTTATCTTCATAGTATTAACAAGGAAGCAAGTCCTATATACATACAATATACAGCCAAAAAATATGAGTCCCTTCAATAATTGAAAGAACTCATACCATATTATTTTTAATTTGAACTCATCTTATCTTTTATAATACAAATCCCTTGAGTCATAGTACCCATTGGACAATATACACACCAAGAACGAGGTTTAAAGAAAATCATCGTTACAATACCTAATAAAGTAGATGTAACCATTATACTATAAAATCCAAAAGCAAATTGTGCAACCCAAGGTGTTACAGTTGATAGCTCTGCAAAATGCCATGGTACTTTAAAAGTCCAAAGAAGAGTAATCACTTCCTTTAAACTGTTTACTTCACTAAATACTAAATAAGTATTAAATATCATGTTTATAAACATAGTCATAAAAAATGTTAAAAATCCATATCTAAACCATTTAGATTTCAAAAACTTAGGAATTGGTTTATTTCTTGAAAGCTTTGACCCCATAAGTTGTAACAACTGTCCTCGACCACAATACCTATTACAATAAGCCTTACTATGCTTTGTAAAACTTATAATTAAAGGTACTAAAAAACAAATAAGCCCAAGCCATGCGAATAAAATATTAAAAAGTCCCAAAGTTAAATATAAAATTGTAGCAATCCATAAATAATCATACCAATTTTTCTTGCCTTTATTTTTCATTTATTGTATCCTCCCCTTTAATTTCTATTATTGATGCAGGACACATCTTTGCACATTTTGAACATCCAACACATTTATCAAAATTTACTTTTGCATAAATACCTTTATAAACTTCAATAGCCCCAAGGGGACAATTTTTAGCACAAACTCCACAAGCAACGCAATAATCTTTATCTACAAAAGCCTTCTTTCTTACTTTATTCATAGCAATCCTCCAAATCTATTTTGTATCTTAATTATATGATTATTATAAAAATCCTTTAGTGATAAAATCACATAAAAAACAGAAAAATGAGCATATACTAATGTTAAAAGATGAAAGAAATAGTTAATTAAAGCGGGAGGTATAAATTATGGCTAAAAAAATACTAATTGTTGGTGGTGTTGCTGGTGGTGCATCAGCTGCAGCCAGACTTAGAAGATTAAGTGAAGATGATAATATAATAATGTTTGAAAAAGGACCACACGTATCCTTTTCTAACTGTTCACTACCTTATCACTTAAGTGGAATTGTAGATGTAGCAGATAAACTAGTTTTAATGAATCCTAAAAAATTCATGTCACAATATAGAATAGATGCTAGAGTTAATAATGAAGTTTTAAGCATAGATAGAGAAGGTAAAAAAATAAGGATAAAGAATACCGTTACAAAGGAAGAATACGAAGAAACTTATGATAAATTAATACTATCACCTGGTGCGAGGCCAATAGTACCAAGAATAAATGGAATTGAAACTGCCAATATCTTCACCATAAGAAATGTTGTTGATATTGATAAATTAAATAGCTTTATTAAAGATAATCAATCTAAAAAAGTTGCCGTTATCGGTGGGGGTTATATAGGAGTTGAAACTGCTGAAAACCTAATTAAAGGTGGTTATGATGTTACATTAATTGAGGCACTTCCTCAAATCTTAAAGACTTTTGATTATGATATGGTTCAAATATTACACAAAGAAATGATGGATAAAGGAGTTAAGTTAATTCTTAATGATAAGGTAACAGGATTTAATGATAATCAGATTATCCTAGAATCAGGAAAAACTGTTGAAGTAGGCACTGTAGTTATGGCAATAGGTGTAACTCCTGATATTACTTTGGCTAAAGAAGCTGGTCTAGAAATTAGTGAACTAGGAGCTATTAAAGTAGACCAAAATTATAAAACAAATGACCAAGATATTTATGCAGTTGGTGATGCTATTGAAGTATTTAATCCCTTATCTCACTCCATGCAAAAAATTTCTCTAGCAGGTCCAGCTCAAATTCAAGCTAGAGCAGTTGCTGATAAAATCAATGGTATTCCTGTAAATAATACAGGTTTTATTGGATCCTCAGCAATAAAAGTTTTTGATTATAATTGTGCTGCAACAGGACTTTCAGAAGGGTTAATTGAAGCTTTAAAATTAAATATAAACTATGAAGTAGTTAATTTAGTTAATAATGATAAAGTTGGACTTATGCCATCAAATTCATCTATTTTCTTTAAACTTTTATTTGAAGTACCTACGGGTAAAATTTTAGGTGCACAGGCTATTGGAAAAGGTGATGCAGTTAAAAGGGTTGATGTAATTGCAACAGCTATATCTCTAGGAGCAACTGTAGAACAATTAAAGAATATAAACCTTTGCTATGCTCCACCTTTTGGAACTGCTAAAGATATAGTAAACTTTGCAGGTTATATTGGCAGCAACCTTCTAAGAAAAGACTTCAAACAAGTTGGAGTAAATAGAGTTAGAGAACTTTTAAATGAAGGTGCAACAATTATAGATGTTAGAGAAAAAAATGAATATGATCAAGGTCATATAAAAGGAGTTCCTAATATTCCATTTAGTGAAATTAGAGAAAGAATTAGCGAGATACCTACAGATAAGCCAGTTTATATTCATTGCAGAAGTGGTCAAAGAAGTTATAATGTGGCTCTTCTACTTAAACATCTAGGCTTTGATAATATTTATAATATTACTGGTAGTTATCTTGCACTAAGTTACTTTGAATACTTTAACGACAAGTCACTTAATAGAGAAAGTATTCTAACAGAATATAACTTTAAATAATAACTTAATACTTATAGAATAAAAAAACTTACTCCTACAAAAGGAGTAAGTTTTTTACATTAAAAGTTTTTTAGACATCATTTCAAGTTTTCCTTTTTCTGTGGATGTTAAATTACTTAAAAATTTTCTATAGTAACCGCACCATTCCTTATTGGAATCATCATCTTCCACATATTTATATAAAAGCATCATTTCAATCTCAGACATGCTCTTAAAGTAGTGTATATACTCTTTTTCAAATAAGCACTCACTCTCTAGCATATCTACTAAATCCTCAAAGCTTGTGATACTACCTTTTATTATTTTTATTTTTTCTTCTACTTCATTACACTCTCTAATCTGATTAGTTATTTTTCTAAATTTAGAGTTAGTCATCTTTTCTCCATCTATATATTCAATATGATCATAACTACTTTTTTTATAAAAAGATATAAATACTTTTTCTAACTTATTTATCTTAATACTATTATTGATATAAGAAGTTATCTTTATCGCCGCTTTATCAACATAATTAATTAATCCTTTATTATTTATGCCTAGAACTTCGCAACATTTTCTAGAGTTTTCCAAAAGCACATTTTTCAATTGCTCTAGAGATAACTTATCAAGTTTGTTTTTAATTAATATTCTATCATTCTCATTAATATCAAGATTTTTTATAGATTTTGAACATATGGAAAGACCTATAGAATTAATTAGTACTAATTCAAAAACATTAATAAGTAATAGTTCTGATTTTTTATCATATCCATTTAATAAATTTTTAATGTCTTCTATATAAAAAAAATTGCAAAATTCATTTTCTAAGTTCAAAATTTCTAAATAATTTTCTATATATTCTATTCCAACAAGGTTCATATCATCTATACATAATTGGTAGTCAATTGATCCTGGAGATTCATGCGATGCAAAATACAAATCATATTCTTTAAAAAATAAATCAATGCCTTTATCTATAGTATCATTATAGGAATAATTATTAATCTGAAATTTTTCACTTTGAATCTTGTTTAGTGCATATTTACACTTCAGTACCTTTTTATTAATTAAGCTCTGTCCTTTCTTAAAAATGTCATACAAATTTTCGAATTTTAAACAATGTAAAATCAAGTCTGTATCAAACAAGCTTTTTAAGTAAATCCCAATTGTATAATCAATGCTAGAAATAATTTTTTCTGCAACTTCTACAATTACAGAACTACTTTCATTCTTTGTGTAATATTCTAATTGTGTTTTTAATAGAATAATTCTCTCATCATATAGCCTATTCACATCAATGTCATTCAGGTAATTTTGTTTGTAATAGCATACTAATATTTCCTTAAAGAAGAATTCCGCATTTAATTTAGTTTTTATAATGAAACTATACCTTTGAATACCTTCCTCATTTCCCATTAACTATCATTCCTTTTCATTATCAAGATTTGTATAGTCTCTTACTCCATTTCTTATATTATCAGCAATTAAATATAATACTTTACCCTCTAATAACTCTAACGAACCTTGACAATAGCCATCAAATTTATCCTTCATAATATCTATAAGCTCATCATCTCCTAATAAATCTATAGTTTCATTTTTATAATTATAAAAAATTTCAACAAGTTCATTAATTGTTTCGCTATAATTATATTGTGATATATACGGTGAATCACAAAATTTTTCTATAATCTTACTTATAATTTGTCCATTAAATTCTATTCTTCCACTCCTCTTTAAAGCCTCATCCCTTGTTTTAATAATTTCTTTCACATCTTTTTCATTTAGCTTTAGTCCATAATCCCTTGAAATCTCATTACATATAAAAATGTCATCATATACATGTTTTTTTATTATGTCATCTCCAAATAAATTTATAAGATCATTCAACTCAAAAACTTCCTTTCAAAAAAGTATTGACATTTAATGTTCAGTATGATATGATAAACTTATATAATTATATTCTATAATTTAAGATTATATCATTGGATACCATATGTGTCAATGTAAAATAAAAAAGAACATCTTGTTGATAAAGATGTTCTTTTTTTATCTACAATTAGTAAATCATATATCCATTATGAAATCATATCTTTAATATTATTACCACTTACAACTAAAATATCTCCACCCATCAGTATCGTAGAACCTTTAGGAATAATTATTTTATCATTCCTCTTTATCATCACGATGAGTATTTCTTCTGGTATATTAGCATCCATAATACTTTTATTAGACCACTTATCATCATCTTTTATTGATATTTCTAATAGGTCAGTATTTATTTCACCAGAATAGTCCGTAAATGTTTTTAGGGCTGAATCCTTCTCCTCATCAACTAATCCTAATAAATTTGCCACTTTAGGAATGAGAGTTCCTTGAATAGCAACAGAAAATAATGCTATAAAGAAAACAATGTGGAATATATCATTATCTATGCTCACACCATATGTAGATGCAATTATTGCAAAAACTACGGACGCTGCCCCTCTAAGTCCAACCCAAGAAATAAATAGCTTTTCTTTTGTTGTAAATTTAAATGGAGCAAGTATTAAGAAAGTTGCTATTGGCCTTGCTATAAAAATTAAAAACAAAGCTACAGAAATAGCAATAGTTTTTACATATATGAATTTTGATGGAAATGAAAGTAATCCTAGCATAAAAAATAATGCTATTTGCATAATCCATGATATTCCATCGAAGAAGTGAAAGACTGTTTTTTTCAGTGGAATTCTACTATTCCCTATAATTATCCCAGCAACATATGCACTTAAATAACCATTACCACCTATATATTCGGTCACAGAATATGACAGTATTGCAACTGCTATAATAAATATTGTATAAAACCCTTCAATTTCAAATTTAGCATATCTTAATAAAAGAACTGTACTTTTTGCAATTACAAAGCCAACAAACAATCCAAAAATAACTTGCTTACCTACTAATAGTAATACAGCTCCAATGGATAAATCACCTGAACTTTTCATCATAGTTAAAATTACAATGGTTATCATATATGCAATAGGATCATTACTTCCACTTTCCAATTCTAATAAGGAAGCTAAAGATCCTTTTAAATTTAACTTTTGAGCCCTCAAAACAGCAAATACCGATGCCGCATCAGTAGATGCAATAACTGAACCTATTAAAAGGCCTTCTAACAAGGTAGTTTTCATAACAAAATAACAAAACGCTCCTGTAAGACCCGCGGTAATAATTACACCAAAGGAGGACATCAATATGGAAGGAAGAACAACAGGCGAGGCCATGGTCCAATTAGTTCCAAAACCTCCATAAAAAATGATAAATACCAATGCTAATGAACATAATTGATTTGTTAATTCAAAATTATCATAATATATGCCCACTAATCCTTCTGAACCAAACAACATACCTAGTAAAATGAATATTAATAATAAAGGCACCCCAAATTTATAAAAAACTTTACTGGATGTTATACATATAAGCAGTACTATTCCGCTTATTATCATTAATTTAATCATTAAAACTCCCCTTTCAACTAAAAAACTTTCCTTAAAACACCCCTGATATATATTTTTTATATCTATATATTTAATTATACACAAAATATAAACAAAAAATGTTTCTATAATGTAAATATTCATATAATTTTATGAATTTAAAAACAAAATAAAAATGTATAGTTATACTAAGTCTTAATATAACTATACATTTTCTTATTGTTTTAAGGGTATAATCATGAAACCAATTTCTATATACCTGAACTTCATCATCTACAACTATATACTGATCAAGCCAAATATCATTATCATATTGAAATCCCTCTTCTAAAACTATATGAGACTCTTTTCTCCAAAAACCACCTTCATTGTAAACGTCAAAAAGTATTACTACTGTTAATTTTATATATTAATAAACCGCCAAATAAAATAAATACTATTGCAGTACTAATAAAAATACTGTATGGTCGCCATAGCCCAAAATCAAAGTTAAATCTAAACATATCATTTATAACTTGCGATGCTGATAGAGGAATTCCATTTAAAATAATATTTATAAACTTCCCTGGAGTTTTCACAAAAAAAGCTAAGATAATATAAAATATATTTATTCCCGTTCCTATAGCAATAGTTAAGTTAGTTCTTGATAACCTGTAGGATACCCATCCCATAACAGTTGTCATTGCCATTATACCTAGGAGCTGACCTATAAACATTAATTGATTCAACGTATAATAGACAATCTATATACTTATTAAAGTCCGTTAAAATATGATAAACCGAAGGTTTTTAGTTATAAATACAACTAAAAACCTTCGGTTTATTTTAATTTTAGTAAACATTATGGTGTAGCATAATAATTTATTATGATATTTGGGATTCCCCACAACTTTTGTAATGATTAACATCCACCTGGTGGCAAATACTAACTATATCAGTCATAATATTACTGTCATCGCTTGATAATTCTAAAATTTCTTCAAATAATAATTCTTCATTCACAGATTGAATTAATTTAGGATTAATCATATAAGCACATAATAATAGATACTATACTAGAAATTTTGCAAATGATATATAAACTAAATACTATTACTTTCAGAAATATCCTGTGAAGTAATGGTTCTTTTCAAAATAGAATAAATAACCAATCCGAAAACGGCTAAAATTATCGCACATACTAATACAACTTTCTGAATACTAATTATATCAATAATGTACCCAAATGCTAATGATGAAAGTGGAGAAATACCATATAAAATCATAGTATTAATAGACGTAATTCTACCAATATACTTCTTATCTATCATCTCTATTCTACGAGATCCATTTGTCACCTCTAATAAAATTGCACAACTACCCACTATAAAAAATAGAACAACTGCACTTGCTAGATTCCCAAAAATTATAAAACTAATCAAAGTGCCTGACAATATAAGCATAAGAAACAAATTCATTGAATGAATCTTCAATTTATTTCTAAGGATTTTTGAGTATAAAGATAATGAAAGAATAATACCAATTTGATACATGAATTTAAGTATTGCACCTGAAAAATTTGATGTATTCAAAAACTCAGATGTGATTATGGGTAAAAAACTTGATATAGGCGTAAATAACACTGTAATAACAATAGATATGAAAAATAATAATAAAATATCTTTTTTTGTTAATAAGTATTTTAAAGAGTCTATAAAATTACTAGAATATCTCTGCTTACTTTCATTCTCATCTTTATATATATTTAAGCTCATGTTTTTAATAAAATAAACACAAATTGCTGATATAAGGAATGTAAATGCATCAAAGAAGAAAATAGTATAATATAGATTATTATCTATTAAAACTCCAGCAATTGGAATGGCAATTAATCGTAGAACAGTATTTATAAAAGACGAATATGAAGAGTATAAATCAAATTTCCCATCTTCAATGTTGTGTCTAACTACATATAAAGCAGAAGATTCAAATATAGATTCGCCTATTGAAGAAATTATTGCTACAATAATTAGTATTGTTATATTTATATAGTTAAGTAAAGTCATAATTCCTAAAAACAAAAGAACACTGAAACGGATAATTTCTGATAAAATCATTAATTTTTTATTGTTAAATTTATCCACAATAACACCTACAAATGGTGCGGCTATAAAATTTCCTAAACCACTAAAGAACATAATAAGACCCATAGAGTAGGCACTCGGATAAATTTTATATGCTAAGTAAACAAATGCAAGTTGTTCCATTATATCTCCTGCTCTGGATAATCCTCTCGAATATATAATAAGACCAATATTTCTATTCATAAAACTTAAATCAAAAAATTTTCTCATTCCATACTCCTTTAATTTATTTATTATGAGAATTAAGTTTTTTTGCTAATTCAGTTCTCATACAAAAATAGTTAAACATGGAAGCATCTAATTGGTTGTAACTATTCAGCCAATGGGTGTAATTAATATTTTTAACAATCTTGTTAATATAAGTATAATGCAACATGTATTATATTGTCTAGAAAAGATTTTTTTACACATAAAAAACACCTTACTGTTATTTTTTAAGTAAGGTGTAAGATATTAATATTAAAATTAAATTATTTTAATAGCTGAATAGTTACAAATTGTCATACTTATTTATCCAAGCAATACATTCATCATCTTTTCTTTTAATAACTTTGTGTTTATTTTCTTAATTACAATGGCATTTTCAGCTTCATAATCAAAGCGAGATTTTATTGTAAGTTCATCTTTTATATATGGAACAACTTGACCATAAAGCATTTCTTCCTTTGTACAAGTATAGCAATAACAACTTGGAGCTTCTATTACAATTTCAGGCCATAAAGCTACTGCCATGGCTATTGGATCTGGCAAATCTAAGAAAAATCCACCATTTCTTTTAATGTTATATTCAAGTAAAAGCCTACAGCAATTATACGCAAACTGAGCCATTTCACTATTACATGACTTTAAAGCTTCAACTTCTTTTTCATTTAAAGCTGCCTCTCCTGTACACATATCATAACCTATAATAGTTATTGGAACCTTGGAGCTTAAAACTAAATCAAAAGCTTCTGCATCTACATAAACATTGAATTCTGAAACAGGTGTTGTATTTCCTACTCCAAAACCAGCTGTTGCCATAGAATAAATATGCTTAATTTTACTTTTTATATCAGGTCTTTTCATGAATGCCATAGCAATGTTTGTAAGTGGTCCTAAAGTTATTATTTCAATTTCATTGGGATTTTGCTCAATAATTTCAATTAACTTATCTACTCCATGTTCCTTCTCACATGTAATTGATGGATGTATTAAATCCATATCACCCATGCCATCTTCTCCATGAACACTATCTGCAGTTATTAGTTCCTTAAATAATGGCTTTTCACAACCCATATAAACAGGTATATTCTTCTTACAAACCTCTAATGTCATTAAAGTGTTCAAAGTTGCTTTAAATACATCAACATTTCCACATACTGTAGTTATTCCTTTAATATCTAAATTTTCATCATTTAATGCAAGCATTAAAGCTACTGCATCATCACTTCCACAATCAGTATCAATTATAATTTTTCTCATGTTCTTCCCATCCTTTTCCCTTTGATATCTTAGGCTCATTACTAATAGTTTTTAAATTTCAATTTCTGATCTTTCTGGTATTGAAGTTTGAGCACCTTTTCTTGTTACTGCAATGCTTGAAACTTTATTAGCGAATTCAATTGCTTCACTAATTGTATGACCTTCACTTAAATAAACAGCCATAGCTCCATTAAAAGAATCTCCAGCAGCAGTTGTATCTACTGCATCAACCTTTAATGCTTTAAATTCTTTAACTTCATCTTTATTAACAAGCAAAGCTCCCTTCTCTCCAAGGGTTGCAATAATATTTTTAACACCCCTATTTAGTAAACTCTTTGATGCTTCTATTGCATCTTCCACGGTTTTTACATTTTTCCCACTTATCTTTTCAAGTTCTGTTTCGTTTGGTGTTAAAATATCAATATTGCTTAAAACTTCATCACTTAATGAATCTGGCGCAGGTGCTGGATTTAAAATTACCTGTTTCTTAAGATTTTTAGAAACAGTTATTACATACTCCACAGTTTCAATTGGAATCTCCATTTGTAATAATACTATATCTGATTTTTCAATAATATCTATATTTTTTTCTATGTATTTTATATCACACCTACCATTGGCACCAGGTAAAACTACAATACTATTGTTTCCCTTTGAGTTAACATTAATTAATGCCAAACCTGAATTAATATTCTCACTTTTTTCAATACGAGACACATCTACATTAACTAATTTTAAGTTATTTATTAACTTATCGCCTATCTCATCATCTCCCACAAGCCCAAGCATAGAAACATTACCTTTAAGCTTTCCAGCTGCACAGGCTTGATTTGCTCCTTTGCCTCCTGGAACCTCTGTATATCCATCAGCCAAAATGGTTTCACCTTCAACCGGTGTATGATTAACTGGTATTACCCAGTCCATATTTAAACTTCCTATAACAACAATATTCTTTTTATCCATTATTTCACCTCTTACTAATTAAAACTTATTATAAATAACAATCTTATATGAATTATAACTACATTATATCATTGTAAATAATAATATGAAGTATAATCTACATTAAAACGCTAAGATGCCAGTGAAAACTTTCACTGGCATCTTAATATTAAGCTCTATTTTACTACAGAGCCTAAAGTTAAATATCTATCGGGTGGATGTGCGGTATTCGAGCGGATTTCAGTTTACTTAAAACTATACTTGTGTTAATTTCTGGATATATCTTATTAATCATCTCCAAGGTCTCAAACATAATAACTAAAGTATTATCAAACGCTTCCTCTGGTGAGTAATTAAAAACATCTCTAAATCTTTTTTCAATATTATCAGGTTTGATTTTAAAACCTTCAAGGGCTTTGTACATCCATTTAAAAGTTGGAAAATATTCTTTGTTTAAGGCAAGTAATATTAGGAATATACTTTTTTGTAGGTTAGCAATATGTTCAAACAATAATGTTGGATTTTCTCTTTGTAGATACAGTTCCACCTGTGTACTATCAATTGATTGTAGGACTTTATTAATGTTTTCTATTGCAATCTGTGTTGGGTATTCTTTCGCTTTAGTCTTCCAAGCATTTATTATTTCTTCTCCAAACATAGGTATACAAGTTCTTATAGTATCTATAGCATTACTACTTCCAAAATCAACTTCAAAATCTTTAATTACAGATTTTATAACTTCTTCTTCTTGCTGGAAAGTAATGTGCCATAAATCAATCCTAAATCCATTTACAATGATATTATCTTCTCTTGCTTCATGATTATATGGATAAAAACACTCTGCATTTAATTCCTTTATTATACGTTTTCGAATATTCTCATTGGGAAGTTCATCCCAAAATATAGGTATTTCTATATCTGAATATTCATCAGCGTACCCTCTTGCAACTGAACCGCCAACAATTATTGCCTTTATACCTTTTGTACCTTCTACACCCTTTATTTTTTCACAAATTCGCTTTGCTAACTCTAATCTCCACTTGCAATGATAATTTAAATCACTCATCATTATCCCCCTTAGAAAAATCCTTTGTTTTAGTACAAAGTTTTTTAAATTTGTTTTTCCTAATAAAATTCCACTGCCCTAATATTAATAGTATAGTAGAAAATAAAACTGTCTTAACGGTAAGAAAATTTAAACTCACTGCTTGACTTCCAAAATCATGAATGTTGTATAAAGATAATAATTGCCCCCTTGTTAGAAATTCAGTAAACAAATAAGAGAAACATAAAAATATAGTCCATCCACTATTATATAAAAAAGACATAATAGCATAAGCAAAAGAAAAGTAAAAAATGCTTTGACTAACAAACAGCAATAGATATTTAATAGAGAATTCATTAAAAACAACAATTAATAGAAGAAAGCTAATTAAAACCAAGAATAAATATATTAGAAAATATCTCAACGAATAAATTAAAGTAATTTTTTTAGTTGAAATAGGATAAGTTAAAAGAACTTGTCCACTTCGTTCTTCAAATACAGTAGCTAAATAAAAGGTAGACCACCAACATGAAAATACAGGTATAAATAATTCAAAAGTAAAATATGCTTTAAAGCTTTCGTAGTTAAAAACTTTTAGAATTATCATATAAACAACTGCAAAAGTTATAGCAACTATTGGGATTATAAATCCCCAACCTATAGATTTAATCTCAAACCTAAGCTTCTTCATCATAATTATCTACTCCTACAAATTTATAATAGGCATCTTCTAATGTAGCTTCAGCAATAGTACCATTTTCCACTTTCCCTAAAAATCTTACAATAGTTTTCTTCCCTGAAGATTTAATAGAAATTACATTGCTTCTTTGAAGAATATAATCTAAATTTGAATTATCTGTTTCAACTTCATATATTTCTCCTTCAACATTTTCAATAATCTTTCCAACCTTATCACATTTTATAATTTCTCCATTTTTTATAAATGCTACTGAAGCTGCTATTGCTTCTAAATCTTCTACAATATGAGTGGAAATAATAACTATATTCTCTTTTGCCAAAGAATATATTAAGCTTCTAAATCTAACTCTTTCCATCGGATCTAATCCAGCTGTAGGTTCATCAATAATAAGAATTTTAGGATTCCCAATTATGGCTTGAGCAATTCCAACCCTTCTTAACATTCCACCTGATAACGAATTTATCTTCTTATCTTTTTCCTTAATCAAATTCACCTTATTTAATATACTTCTTAACTCTTTTTCATCCTTTTTCCCTATTTTAAGAATTTGTATATGTTCCAAAGCCTCATATACCGTCAAGTTTTTATACATGGTAAACCTTTGAGGAAGATATCCTATAAGGGACTTTACCTCTTCTTCACTACCCCTTACCCAAGAAACATCTTCATATTTAATATCTCCAGTAAAATCAGTAATCAAGGTAGCTATACACTTCATTAACGTTGTTTTTCCAGCTCCATTTGGACCAAGTAGTCCAAAAACTCCTTTATCTATTTTCAAGCTAATATCTTTAAGGGCCTGAAAACTTTTATAACTTTTATTTAATTTTGATATTTCTAGCATAATACCCCTCCTACTTTAATAACTCTTCAATATCACTTATATCAACCTTTTCTTTTTTCTTCATTTTATCAAGCCATGTAGTAAAAAACTCATTAACCCTATTGCTGCTTTCTTCACTTATAAAAGAATAGATTTCTTTATTTAAAACTGCTATTTCTTCGTTTCTGCTTCTTGAAATCACTTCATAATAAGGCTCATCGTTATATATCCCCTTATAATACATAGAGAAGTTATCTACATAGCTTCGTACTAAGTCCTTATCTTGATTCTGACTTTCCCAGTTATTAAATAGTCCATATATTATACTGCTAATACAAAATTCTTCTCTTAAATTCACTTCATTACCTGCTGAAACTGTAACTTTTTCATCTTCCACATATATTGTATAATCCGAATATCTTGACCTTCCAGTTGGTAAAATAAATACTTTCTTAACACTTACATCTTTATAATCTAATATCTCATATACTTTACTTATAGTACCCTGCAAACTATCTAGATTATATTCTAAGTTATTACTTATATTCTTATAAATTATGGGAAGTATAAAACTTACATCATTAATTTTTTTCTCTTCCACCATACCAGATACTAAGGTTAACCCATCTTTCAAAGTGCCTGAATAATTTCCTTTTGAATCTTTTTTAAGGTTAGTATATATTTCTTTATCATTCTCCTTAAATGCTAAAGTATATTTTATTTCATCTCCATTAGTTTTATAAAAAGTTTCTCCTACACTATTCATAATTGAATAATAACCTCTTTGAGGAATCCACGGGAAATAGCCCATAAGAATCATAGCTTTCTTACTATAATAATGCTTTGGAGAACTTAACCCTTCGTATACAAAATTTATTTCTACCCTTTCATCTTTTTTAAATATTCCATCAATTTCAATGAAGTCTCCACTTTGAGAATAAGTAACTTTTTGTCCATTAACTAATATATCTTTAATTTTAAAATCTCTATATAATGTATATGTTAATCTGCTACAATCATCTTTTATCTTTACTAAAGATTTTAAGTTAACGGAAAGCAAATTCTCCTTATCCAAATATAAATTATTTTCAAGCACTGTAAAATTATCATCTTCTATGTTAATTAATTCCTTATTTTCGTAGTATAAAATATCATAATAGCTTTTTGATGTATCCTCATAATGACCATTTTTATATACAAAAGATGGTTTATTATAATTAAATATAAAAACACATAATATCATTGTCATAAGTCCCATAAAGCATAAATAATTAACCTTTTTAATTCTTTCTTTTACCCCAATAATTATAAATAAAATCATAATTACAACTAACAAAAATATAATATTGTGCAATAGTCGTTTAGGTTCAACTTCTAATCCATAAATAGGATCTATTGAATAATTATCGTACTGTCCAATATTTAACTCTACTATAACTTTTCTTAAGTCGATTATCTCATTTATACCTATAAGCTGTGAAATTTCCTTATTAACTGGACCTATAAGAAAAGATGTAATAATTATAAATCCATAGGGTAATACCCCTGACATTAAAATAGAAAAAATTAATCCTACTATAAAACTAATAAAAGAAGGCAAAAACCAATATATAATAGAATATTGTAAGCCCTCCCAATAAAATATTCCATCAGCATGTCCAACTTTTAGCACAATAACAGATACAAGATAAAATAATAAATTAATTAACGTAATTAATACTAGAGAAAATAGGACTTTTGCAATAATTTTTTCCTTTTTTGCATTTTTAATTAAGTCAAAAATCTCACAACATTGTTTTTCATTGCTTCCTAGATTGTACCCAATAAACATAAAACTTAATATAATAGCCTGAGTAACGAAACTGGAACCTTTATAAATTTCTATTGGGATACCAGAATCTAAGATTGCTATGACTAATAGGATAATAGGAATTATTATTGGAATATAATTTTTAACATCTCTAAAAAATAATTTAAATTCAATTCTTATTGAATTTCTAATTTTCTTATCCATATATGATTCCTTTCATAAAATAATCTTTTACATAATTATACCACAATATTCCATAAAATTCCTAAACATAAAAAAGCCAGCCAAATTTTGGCTGACTTTGTCTTATAAATTTTATTTTTTATTGCTTACTTTATTTAACACTAAAAGAGTTATTATAAGAAGTACTATTGAACTTCCAAGAGTTAATATAAGATTATTAGTAAATCCTGCAATGATATATCCAACGAAACAGCATCCAGCTACTACTAAAGTATAAGGAATCTGAGAAGAAACGTGTTCTATATGATTACATCCAGCTCCAGTTGATGATAGGATTGTTGTATCTGAAATTGGTGAACAGTGATCTCCAAATACTGCTCCAGCAAGAGTTGCTGCAAGACTTACATTTACAAGTTCTGGTGCAACTGATGCACATATCATAGTTACTATAGGAATTAAAATTCCAAAAGTTCCCCAAGATGTTCCCATAGCAAAAGCTAGTCCACCTGCTACTAGGAATACTATTCCTGGAATAAGAGCTGGAGGCATATTAGATGATGCAACAAGTCCACCAACAAAATCTCCTGTACTTAATAAATCTCTACATACACCACTGATTGTCCATGCTAAAGTTAAAATTATAAAAGCACCTACCATGGATTTTACTCCTACTCCAATACCATCCATAAACTCTTTAAAAGATATAACTTTACGTGGAACAAATAATAAGAATGCTACAACTAAAGCTCCAAAGCCAGCAATTGCAAGTGCTGCTCCAGCATCTGTATTTCCAAAGCCTTCAGCTAGTGTCATTCCACCTTCAAAGTAACCACCAACATAAAGCATTGATAAAATTGCAAATATAATTAAAGATATAATTGGAATTAATAAATCATAAACTTTTCCTTTTGAAGATATTTTCATCTTTGAAAGTTCATCTTCATCTCCTGAAACACTTTTAGTTCTATTTTTGTCATTACCACTTCTTGCTGCTTTTTCAAGTTTTGCCATTGGTCCAAATTCTATGTTAGTAACACATAAAATTATAACCATTATTAAAGTTAAAATAGCATATAAATTGAAAGGTATTGTTGCCATAAAAGTTTCCATCCCATTAAGCGCCTGTCCATTTACAGAAAGTCCATCCATCTGTGAAATAACTGAAGCAGCCCAAGATGAAATTGGTGCAATGATACATATTGGTGCAGCTGTTGCATCTATTATGTATGCAAGTTTAGCTCTTGATATGTTATGTTTGTCTGTAACTGGTCTCATTACTGTACCGATTGTTAAACAGTTAAAATAATCGTCTATAAATATAAGTCCTCCTAAAAGTGATGTTCCAAGTTGTGCACCCCTTTTAGTTTTTATTTTATTTCCAGCCCATTCTCCATATGCTCTTGATCCTCCTGCCATAGTAATTACTGCAACTAAGGCTCCTAAGAATCCTAAGAATAATATAATAGATGCATTATCTCCAATTTTCCCAGACATCAGTGAAAATGTCACATCTAAAGCCTTAACAAGACCTCCTCCAGTAGAAAATGCATAAATTAATGTTCCAGATAAAATACCTATAATAAGTGATGATATAACCTCTTTTGTTACTAGTGCTAATACAATAGCTATTACTGGTGGTATGATCGAAAACCACCCTGCGTTAATTGCCTCCATTTTTACGTCCTCCTTTAGTTCTAACTTTTTTATTTCTTTTAAAGTATTACCAAAGTAAAAAAAGCCTTGAGCTCCATCACTCAAGACTTAATAAACATAAAAACAAACGTGCACTAATAAGTTTCCATAAATATCAAAATATCTCTCATGATAGCTCTCCACAAAATTGTGACAGTCTTATACATATTCTATATAAACCCAACATATAGTCTTAAAGCATTAACTATACATTTCGGCGATATCTCCTTTTTATCTGCTTCACTGTGCTTAACTCCACAGATATACTAATAGAAACCGCAACCTCTATCAAAACTTTATTTACTTGTTATTTGGTATTATACATTATTAATTAATAATTGTAAACACTTTTTTCTACAAAAAGTTACATTTGTTCATTATTTTTTATAATTACATTACCGCTAGCTATACGTTTATTACTATTACTTCTATTGAAATGAGAAGTTAAAACAACTGCTCCACTAATAAGTACCATCATATAAAAACTTATACCTCTACTAATCAACATTGCAGAATTTATCATGTTCTTGGCAAATTTACATTGGAAAAATACAAGGAAACCACATTCCCCTATGCCCATGGCTCCAGGGAAAGGCAGAGCTGCCCCAGTAATATATAAAGCCGCCTGAATAAAAATAAAATCAAAAATACCTATTCCAGGTAATCCAAGGGCCTTATAAGCCCAAAACGGAATACTATGAAAAGCCATAATCTGTATAAAAGATATTAAAACAGTGTTTATTATAAATTTTCTATTTCCTTTTAAATATTCTGCACTGCTTTTATATTTCTTAATTTCTATAAGTGCTTTATCATTAAATTTTATTGATAACTCCATATTAAATCTTTTTATTATATAAGTAACTAAAGAAACAGTGTTAAATATTATCTTGTTAGAAAATATAGCCATAATAATAAAAACAAGCAATATAGTATTTAGTGCCATTCCAATAAAAAATAAAATACTATATTTGCCTAAGAACATATAAAATATATTTCTTTCAAATACAATGCTAAGAGTTGCTGCAAGTACAGCTACAAATTGATAACTTGCAAGACAAATTAATAGCGTTAAGGTTCCACTGGAAATCTTCTTTCCCCTTTTATGCATAAAATATAATTGCATAGGTTGTCCACCTGATGCAGATGGAGTTATGGAGCTAAAAAACATTCCTGTCAATGAACATTTCATGCTTTCCTTTAGGGTAAATTCCTCTTTGCATAAACTTAAACTTCTTTTTATATTTATTCCTTCACATAACACTACTATAAACATAAATAAAATACCAATGGCTATATATATTAAATTAACCTTAGATATTATCTCAACTGTCTCTTTAAAATTATCATTAAAGAAAAATATACGGAGAGTTATTACTGCTATAATAAGAAATAACCCTCCATTTTTCATAACATTCCACAACTTTCGTCCCTTATTCATAAAGCTCCTCCAAATACATTAACACACTGATATGATGATATTCTATTTGTAGTTATATCATATATAGTAAATATATTCAAATTTTTATTTTCTTAAAATGATGTAATAGAATAAAGGAAAATAAAATTGATAATGCTGTTGTTCCTAAAAAATGATAAATAAATTTCTCATTTATAATGTTAATTTTTAAAAAGTGTCCTATTAAATACATTGCTCCTCGCATTATACAATGAGAACCAAAAATTAAAATACTCATCTTTCTTAAAGTTAAATATATTGGTTTATTTTCAAGTTTTATATTTATAAGCAATAAAAATATAAAATATATACTTGGGATTGTAAATATTAGCATATTATAGTCAAGAGCCACATTGTAATATTTTAACACAAAAACTTCTACGGTTAATAAAACTGTTGAAAATATTAATCCTAAAATTACTCTTTTAATAGAAATACTTTTTCTTTTTTTCTGTAAGTATATCCCTAAAGAAATAAAAAACATTCCAAAAAACAATCCATTTCTAGTAGTTTCAAAAACTAACAAATACATATCATATATGTTTTTTAATTTAGGTGCTGAAAAAAGCAGTCCATAATATGCATCACCAAATAAACCTATAACAAATATAAAGAATGAAATAGCCATAACCTTTGTAATACTTAATTTTTTCATTAAAAAGTGAATAACTAATACTCCAAAAATAAGGGCTGGAAAGTACCATAATGGGATAAAGGATCCTACAAAAAATATGTCCTTTAAATAGTCCAGTATTCCTATAAATATTTTTTCATCTGTTACAACTAAATAGATATTAACAGGCAAATATACTATAGACCAAACTAGATATAGTTGTATTAATCTTTTTATATAGTTTTTAACAATATCCCAATCTTCAATGTTCTTTTTACTAATTAAAAATCCTGACACACAAAAGAAAAAAGGAACTGCTAATCTTCCAATTACATTTATAAAGAAAAATGCAATATCATTATTTATTTCATAGCTGGAGCTGCAATGAATTGCCACAACTAAAATAGCAGCAATAAACTTACTTATATCAAATACTCCATAAGATAAACTGCTATCACTCTTCATACATAACATTTCCCTTTAAGACCTTCTTTTTAGTTTCATACTTTTTAAGACCTAGTATCCATATACCTATCCCACTAATAAGTACCATTAAATAAAAACTGATTCCTCTGCTTATTACCATTGCTGAGTTTGTCATATGGCTTGGAAAAAAAGACTTAAAGAATACTAAAAATCCTCCTTCACCTATTCCTACTGCTCCTGGCAGTGGTAATACTGCTCCTGTTATATATAAGGCCGCTTGAATTAAAACGAATTGATAAACAGTTGCCCCTGACAATCCTAAAGATTTATATGCCCAGAAGGGAATACTATGGAGAGCAATAATTTGAATCATTGTAATTAAAACAGTATTTATAATAAACTTTTTTTGTCCTTTAAGATATACTGCACTTTCTTTATATCTTTCTATCTCAACTAAAGCCTTTTCCTTTAAAGATGAAGCTTTCTCCTCACTAAAGCATTTAACTATATTTACTATAAAGTTAACAACAGAATATATAGCTTTCTTTGAAAATATAGCCAAAACTATAAATCCTAAGAGCACTGTATTTAAAAACATACCTACAAAAAATAACAAGCTGAAAGACCCTAATAACTTGTTAAAAAAATTCCAATTAAAAATAATACTTATGCAACCTAAAAACACCACAACAAATTGATAACTAGCAAGACATATTAAAAGCGCTAACATACCACTTGACACGTTTATCTTTTTTTTATGCATAAAATAAAGCTGCATAGGCTGACCCCCTGATGCTGAAGGTGTTATTGAGCTAAAAAATATTCCAACTAAGGAATACTGAATACAATGTAATATAGTTGTATTTTCCTTAAATAATTTTAAGCTTCTCTTTATATTAATAGCTTCACAAAGTACAACTACACCCATAACTAAAATTGCTATAAAAATATAATTTAGATTCACATTTGACATCACATTGTATGTATTTTTAAAGTTTCCATTAAATATAAATACACGCAATGTTACAATTACTATAAGAGCAAAGAGCCCACCATTTTTAATTATTCCCCACATTTTTCCATGCTTCATCATCTAGTTCCTCCACAGTTTTAAAAGTATAGCCTTGAGATTTCCAAATTGGTAAAACTATTTTCAAAGCTTCAATTGTCCTCTTAGGTGCTTCATTTTTGCCCCTTCCATCATGAAGGCAAATTATGTGCCCCTTGGACGTTTTATCAAGAAGCTTTTTAGCTATGGTTTCTGCATCCGTATCAGCCTTCCAATCCTGAACTATTACATCCCATAAAACTATCTTTAAATTAAACCTCTTTATTTCTTTAATTCCAGCAAGACTAAAATGTCCCCAAGGTGGCCTAAAGTATTTCACCTTAACACCTAATTTTTTCAAAATATCTATACCTTTTATAAAATCTCTCTTTACTTTTAAGGGCATCTGTAAAATTTCATTTTCATGATTTAAAGAGTGAAAACCTATAAGATGTCCGTCTTCTTTCATTTTTGCAACAATCTCAGGATTCTTTGCAGCAAAACTTGCAACCACAAAAAAAGTAGCAGAAATCTCAAATTCTTTTAAAACTTTAAGTACTTCCATTGTGTACTTTTCATCTACCCCATCATCAAAAGTTAAATATAAATCTTTACTTTTAGCACACTCCCTCAATTTTTGATCTTTCTTGTTTCTTATTCTATAGATAATTGTTGGAATAACGCCATAAATCATCATATATAATATAATCAAGAGTACTAATACTATTATCCACATTTTGCTTTTTTCTCCTTGTATATAAGTCTAAGTCTAGTCTCTTCAATATCATTCTTTATTAGTTGCATATTTTCCTTCATTTCACCAATTAATTTATCATCTTCCATAACTGACACTATCATATCGTCTATATTTGAATCAACATTCCATACTACCTTACCAATACAATTCTCTTCAATGAATTTTCCGTTTATTACTTCTTGTGATAATGTTGGATTGATAATAAACAATGGAGTATAAGTATATATAGCTTCAAAAATAGAAATTCCTCCAGGTTTAGTTACTATTATATCAGCATTTTTCATATATTTATCTACTTCCTTTGTATATGAAATAACATTAATTTCAGGAAATCTACTTTTTATCTTTTTATACATCCTTTTATTCTTACCTGTAATAACAGTCACTGAATATCTATTATCATTGGATAACGGTGTTAATATATCCCATATACATGGTATTAACCCCAATCCTCCTCCCATTAGAAGAATCTCCTTTTTTTCATTCTTTTTATCATAATTATTAGCATCCTTGAAGGCTTGCCTTATTGGAATTCCACTAATTACTATTTTATTAGAATCAATATTATTCTCTATAAGCTTTTCTTTTGTACTTTCTGTACCAACAAAATATAAATCTGATTCATCTAAATACCATCCTTCATGGGCTTCAATATCAGTTATATAAGTATATAAAGGCGTATTATCCTTACTAACCTTTTTATATTTCGATGCATACTTAGTACTACCTGACCAAGTTGACACTATTATATCTGGTTTAAATTTATCCATTAATTTTCTTATGCCCTTCATTTTCCCTTTTGTTAAAGGCTTACTACTATTTTTGCTAGCTATTCCATTTATAAAATTATATATTCCAGAAAATTTACAAATAAATGAATTAAAAAAAGTATATATCACTTTATTTGTCATAGGAAATAACCATTCTATTATATCTACAATGGTAACAGAAATGTTAGAATCACATTTCATAAGATCCTCTTTTACTGCTTGTGCAGCACTATAATGACCCATCCCAAAACAACAAGTCAAAATTAATATATTCATTATAAAATACCCCATTTCAATGTCTTACACATTTATATTACTTACAAACTATTTTTCTTAACATTCAACTTCAATTGACTCTAATTATACAGAAGGCTTCTTAAGATTAGATTTAGAAAATCTTAAGAAATATTAAAGATTTAGGATATATACCAAATTTTTTCGTTAAAATTTTATTTATAATTAGAATTCAGCTATAAATCCATGGTGCGTAAGTTATATATCGTTACATGTGAACAAATAATTAACACCAAATAAAAACGGAAGGACTAACCCCTTCCGTTTTTACTATCTATTTACATTTAAATTATCTTTTAATTTTATTTCTTGTTTACTACTTCTTTTGTGCAAAAATACAAGAGCTATAATTAATAATGCAATTGAAGATCCAAGAGTAAGCCACATATTATTTGTAAACCCAGCAATTAAGTATCCAACGAAACAACATACTGCAACTACTACAGTGTAAGGAATTTGTGACGAAACGTGGTTAATATGATTACATCCTGCACCTGTAGATGATAAAATTGTTGTATCTGATATAGGTGAGCAATGGTCTCCAAATACTGCTCCTGCAAGAGTTGCTGCAAGGCTTGCCGTGACAAGTTCTGGTGCTACTGCTGAACAAATCATTGTAACTATAGGAATAAGAATTCCAAAAGTTCCCCAAGAAGTCCCCATTGCAAAAGCTAATCCACTAGCAACAAGGAAAATTATAGCTGGAATAAGTGCTGGTGGCATATGTGACGCTGCTACAAGTCCCCCAACATATTCTCCTGTACTTAATAAATCTCTGCATACTCCGCTAATAGTCCATGCTAATATTAAAATTATAAAAGCACCAACCATGGATTTAACACCAACTCCAATACCTTCCATAAACTGCTTAAAAGATATTACCTTACGTGGAACAAATAATACAAATGCTACTATAAGGGCTGCAAAACCTGCAATAGCCAAAGCTGCACCTGCATCCGTATTACCAAATCCTTCTGCAATAGTCATTCCACCTTCAAAATATCCTCCTACATAAAGCATAGAGAGAATTGCAAAAATTATAAGTGCTAAAATAGGAATTATAAGATCAAACACTTTTCCCTTTGATGAAATTTTCATTCTTGAAAGCTCATCATCACCATTAGATGTTCCCTCATTTTTCTTTTTACCTTTTTTATCTCTGGCAGCTTTTTCATATCTTGCCATTGGTCCAAAATCTAAATTAGTTATACATAATGTTATGACCATAATAATTGTTAAAATTGCATAAAGGTTAAATGGAATAGTTGACAAAAAAGTTGACATTCCATTAAGTGGCTCACCATTTACAGTAAGTCCATCCATTTGAGAAATAACTGAAGCTGCCCAAGATGAAATAGGTGCTATTATACATATAGGTGCTGCTGTTGCATCTATAATGTAAGCAAGTTTCTCTCTGGAAATATTATACTTGTCTGTAACTGGTCTCATTACTGTACCTATTGTTAAACAGTTAAAATAATCATCAATAAAAATAAGTCCCCCTAATACAGATGTACTTAGTAATGCGCCCTTCCTAGATTTAATTTTACTACTTGCCCAGTCTCCATAGGCCCTAGAACCTCCTGCCATAGTAATAACTGCAACAAGTGCCCCCAAGAATCCTAAAAATAACATAATTGAAGCATTAGCTCCCATCTTTTCAGCCATAAGTGAAAATGTTACATCAAAGGCTCTAACTATACCGCCTCCTGTTGCAAAGGCATAAATCAATGTACCTGAAAAAATTCCAATAATAAGCGATGAAATAACCTCTTTTGTAATAAGTGCTAAAGCTATAGCAATTATTGGTGGTAAAATCGATAACCATCCTACATCAATTGCATCCATTCTTCTTTCCCCCTCAATTTATACTTTTTTTCCTTCATCTAAGGCATATTCACTATTAACTTTAGTTATCCCTAAATGAAGGTATGTACTAATTAGAAAAACGAATGCTTGGTCTCTTTTATTCCCATCGTAATTAGTTAAATTAATAATCATTTTCAGAATATTGAAATTAATTTGATACATTAATTATACATTATCTTACACTCATATACAATTTATATTTTCATTTTTTTAACATTTTCTTTCCTTGAAATTTAAAAATAATAGGAAAGTGCTCTATCTAACACTTTCCTATTATTTATTAAAAGCTCTGTATAAACTTAGAGTAAAGACTTCATATTTTCTTTATGATAGTCTTCATACTCACCACTTTCCTATTCCTCAGTTTCCCCTATGGATACTTTTCTTACATAGTATAAATTATCTTCTATTAATTTTTTAGTTTCACAATCAGTATGTCCACCGATAACTTTTTCAACATCTAAATTCAAATAGTCCTTTAATGTTATAATATATTCATCAAAATTTCTTAAAGTAATATATGGTATAGGTCTCTCCAAATTATCCCCTGCATATAAAACTTTATCCTTTAAATCTACTATGGACACACAATCATCAGTATGTCCTGGAGTATAGTAAATTAAAATATTATCTTCGTTAAAAAATATTTTATCTGTAAATGTCATATTAGGAGGAGTTAATATAACTTCTCCTTTTTTATATGATTTATTCTCTTCAAGTTCTTCGACGCCCTCTTCCTCCATATGCTTTTTACATAAAACATGAGCTATAATTAAGCTTGATGAAAACATACTATTTCCCCATACATGATCCCAATGACTATGAGTATTAATAATAATAAATTCCTTTTTGCCATATTGAACTGTTATATAATCTACTATATCCTTCATTATTTCCACACCTAAATAAGTATCTATTATATAAAAGTATTTTTCCCCAACAATAACATATACATTGGTTGGTACTCCTAAATCATAAAAAGTAAACAATATACCTCTACTACCTATATTTTTTATCTCCATAATACCCCTCCATAAATTATTTATTTCTACTTATTATTTTCCCAATAGGAAGCTTCATAAACCTACTTCTTTCCACTTGTATTACACCATTTACAATAACATATTCAACACCTTCTGGATATAATGCTGGATATTTATATGTTGCTTTATCAATAATTTTCCCCCATACTCATATTTATTTAAAACAAAAAAAGAAGGAAATAGCAATTATTCTCTTCCTATAAATTCAGACAAATTTATCTACAGCATGTCTACTATTAATTCTTAGCAAAGTAACTATCTGTCAACAAAATAAAGAGATACTAATACTTTACACCCCTATTTCAGAAATTGATTATATTTTAACTTTTATTCATATTTTTGTCAATACATCCTTTGTCATTCCTCACTATATAAATCAACAATTTTCTTATATATATCATAAATATCATTAACTATAAAAATATTTTCTTCACAATCTTCTTTCATTTTTATATTCTCTTCATTTATAAGTTGTATAAAGTATTTTTCACCATCACACTTAAATTTACAAGAACTAAAATTAACAATTACATCAATTTCCAATTTTTCAATAAGACTCTTAGTATATTCGAAATTACGATCTTCATACTCTAAAAAATATATAATTATGTCATTATTGAAATTATCAACGGGCTTTTGTTTTGCCCCATATAATAGTCCCCATGAACTATCAGTATATATAGAACTTCTATACTGGTTAATTTTAAAGTATTGTTCTAATTGTAATGCTCTTAATATTTCTTTTTCATTATCCCCTAGTACTAATACTACGGGAATATTAGTCTTATTTAAAAACTTTATTTCTTCATTAATTCCCGTATACCATAAATTCCTTTCATATTTTACTTTTAACTTTTCATTTTTAGGACAACTGTCATTTATATAAACTAACCCTTTTTTTAAATAAAATAAGTTTTCTGCAAAATAGTTAAGATCACATTTCCTCTCATTAAAGTCCCTAATTATCAAAGTATCAAAACTATCATTCCCAATTTCATTAATCCATTTCTTCATTAATCCCAATTGTTCTATTTTATTATCACAATATATATATACTTCTTTTATTATTTTAAAATTGTATTTACAAAATCCTTTACTATATCTATAAGGTGCATTTAAATAAAAAACTATCCCTTCATAAATCCAATCTAAATTTACATGAACTATAAGTTTATCCATATAATTATTTGATTCCATAGAAAGTAAATACTTTATTTCTATAGGATTAAAAATGAAATTTTTTTTATCTATTATGTTATGTACCTTTGCTGTTATATACGGAGTTGCAAAGCTATTACATTTAAGTGTTTTTTCCTCTTCATAGCGATTAGTTAAATCATGAATAGATGAAGCTAATATGTCTACTCCATCTATACTATCATAGTTGTACAAATATCCCCTCAACTCCTCATTGTCTAATGTCTTTACACCAATAACATTAGACAATGAAGCTGGAAGTGTTACTTTATTTTCATTACTTACTGCTGCAACTATAATTATTCCATTAATGGCAGCCTTATTTACTATTGCACATAATTCATCATTCTCTTGTAAATCAATAGTTCCAAGACTTATATTAATAATTCCTATGTTGTTTTCTAGGCACCACTCTATACCCTTTAATAATTGTTTACCTGTAGTTTTGCTAGTTTCATTAATTATTTTTATGCTAGAAATAATCGCTCCCTCTGTATATTTATTTATAATTGATGCACAAGCAGTTCCATGACTATATTCATTTTCAGTATTCCTATGCTTCCCTACATTACAATTGATATCGATTTCTACATTATTATCTAAACATAAAATATTATTATAAAATCCTAAGTTTATTCCATCATCAATTACTGCAATTTTGTTATAATCTATCATTTCAATCTCCAAACAAAGTTATAATTTCAAGAATGAATTAATATGCATTTGCTATTTGCTTTTCTAAAACTAAATTGCAAATTGTATTAACAGTTCTAAATTTTCCTTTAAGAATGTCTTCCTCAATTATTGTAATTTTAAACTCTCGCTCTACATCTAATAACAAGCTCATCAAATCTATAGCTCCCATATTTATTGAGGCTCCAAGTAATTCCTCATTACATATATCTCGATCATTATCAATAGCTATATGATATTTCTTATTTAATAAATTCATTAACCTACTTTTTATACATGATTTTTCCCCCATACCCTTCCAACTCCTTAAATGCATTGTATGTCTGAGTAGCTTGACAGTTTATCTTCTAAGAATACTACTAATTCATCTTTGTTTCCATCATTAAAAATGTTAAAAACTCTTTGATTATCATTATTAAATAACTTTAACTTATCATCTATAAATTCGCTATTAAGTGTTAAATACTCAAATCTATTAATACTATCTAATGTACTAAAGTCTCCCTTTAAAGGTGTTATATTAAACCCATCAACTTCTAAGTCAAGTCTATATCTTAAGCAATTTTTTATAGATGAAAAATAATCTTTATTATAGTCATTATATAGAATGTTCATAATTACGAAATCAAAGGAAACTGCATTACATACTTCAAATGCTAATATTCCAAATCTATTAGTATATCTATTACTATATGGCATAACACCCCCTGGTATTCCTACAATAATAACGTCTGGATTTTCATCTAATTCTATTTTTTTAAGATAATGATTAAATAACATTACCTTATTAGACTCACTTAATGTATTATTCATCATAAATTTAGGAAAAGAATGGAATCCTAATAGTTCACAATAATGTCTTGAACCAACTTGAGAAACCTTATATCCTTCAGCTACAAGTTTTTCTCTAATTGCTAGCTGCATATTAAATTTTCCTGTTCTCTCCGAAATACCAAAAACACCTATTACTGGCACATTAATATCATACAGATACTCTTTATTTATTTCCTCATATGACTTATCTTCTTTTAACTGATACTGTTTATACTTAAGTTCTTTATCCTTACACATTTTTTCTATAACTTCTTTATAATTATTAGGTATATCAATAGCACATATTATTTCTTTTTCAAGCTCCATTGCCATTTTAAATTTAGGATAGATGATTTTTTCAAAATCAACTATTTTATCTGACGGAATAAAGATTACAGTATCACATAGATTTAATACACTTTCAAAATCAGTTGTGATTATTTTATTAACACCATTTCCTCCATCAATAGTTCCACAATCTTTTCCCTCTAATCCCCATCCTATAGGTGACACTGCATAAGCAATATCATACTCTTTTATTAATGAGTTATATCTTATTAGTGGAATGGATTCTCTATCTACTGGATATATCATAGCTTTTTTCTTCAACATAATATCACCTCCAAAGATTATATATACTCTGATAACTTTATTCTCTCAAAAGAATCTCCATTTTCTTTTAAAATACAATATTCCTTTAACATTCGACTAATATTATTTCTTACCTCTAGACATCTTTTACTTTTTCTTTCAGGTGATAATGTTTTTAAATCATCTGCTGCTGCTGCGCAAAGATAACAAAATCGATAAGCCCAACAATTTTTACAACTTTTTTCAGTAACCTTTCCTATGTTTAATATATCTCTAATTTTATCAACATAAAATCCATCGGAAATATTTCCAATTCTCATTACTTCTGAAGATTCATTTACTCTCTCACAGGGATAAAAGTTCCCATATATATCAACAAATAATCTTTGAGTTCCTGGAACACAAGGTCCTCCTGGATGACCTTTTTCTCTTTCAACGTCTCTATGTCTGTCCTCAAAAATTTTAGTCTGTAAGTTTATATAATAATCTTTAACCATCTTTGAAACATACTTTTCATCTAATTTACCTATTCTGCTTAAAAATAACTTAAAGATTTCATATTTATATTCAACCATATATTTCTCTTCATCAATTTCTTTTTTGTCCTTAGCATAATCGTCATTTAATGAAGAAAACCTTATTTCAGATTCTTTTATAACATCAAAGGTAGTAAAAAAGTTATTTATACATCCAAAATCATTTTCCATATCCATTACACAATTAAATGATATTGTTTTAAAGTAATCAGGAAATTCACTTCTTATAGCATCTAAATTTCTAATGACAGTTTCAAATGTGCCCTTACCTCCACAATAATCTCTATTCTTATCATGAACCTTTTCTGGACCATCCAAACTTACCATCAAACTTACATTGTGGTTTTGCAAATATTCCACTATATCTAGAGTTAGTAATGTGGCATTTGAAGTCATATTAAAAAAAATAGCTTTCCCTTCACCATTCTGCTCTACATAATCTATACATCTTTTGATTAGATCAATTTCTAACAAGGGCTCTCCACCATAAAATCCTACACTTAATGAGTCTTTATCTACACTATGTTTTATATAAAAATCAATAGCTTGTCTCGCAACATCAAATTTCATCTTTCTATTGGCATGTTCTCTATTGTAGTATCCTCCAGAATAAGGACAGTACTTACATCTTAAATTACATTGTTGAGTAACCTGCAAAATTAACAAGTTTAATTTATTATTAAGATTAAATTCTAATAATTCATTTTCTGGGTGAACAATCTCTGATATCCTATGAGATGATAAATATCCTTCACTTTTCATTTTATTTAAAACCAAATTATCACTTATAGCTTGTACATTATTCTCACAACTATGTAAGCTCTTTAATATATCGCTAGCTTTTTTATCAATTTTTAATACTTCATTAGTATTCACATCATATACATAACTATTTTCATAAGTACTAAATTCATATGTGAATGGGTCTCTTTTTTCCATACCCTAATCCTTCCTTACATCTATACTTTATTTTAAAGGATTCAAAGATATTAATCCTTGAATCCTAAATAGACAATTGTTAAAACTACATATGGTCAGATGCTTGAAGATCCTTAAATGCATAATATTGCGTAATATTTCCTTGTCCACAATATGATCTGCAAGAACATGCACAACTATACATTTCATATGTCTCTAAATTTTCTTTTTTCATATTTGATTTTTTGTTTAATTTTTTCACACCATTACCCCCCTTTAACTATTTTTTATTTGAATCTTCTAAATTTTAGAAGACACAAATCAAACAAGTGATTTTAAATTAATTTTTCTTTTAACGAATCATTATATTTCTCTATAATTTCTCTGTAGTAGTTGTTACTATTAATTAACTCATCATGAGTTCCTATATCAATAATTTCTCCTTCATCTAGAATTACAATTTTGTTCATTGATTTTAATAATTCTATATCAATTTTATGAGTTATCATTATCACTGTCTTATCATTGAGACAATTTTTAACCAAATCATTTATATATAGTTGTGTCTCAAAATCACAATTAGAAGTAGCTTCATCAAAAATTAAAATCTGTGATTTTTTAGCCATTGCTCTTGTAATAGCTAATCTTTGAATTTGTCCACCTGATAATTTCACACCTTTCTTTCCTAATACTGTCTCATACTTCATTGGTAATTTATTAATAAAATCATACGCCCCACTTTTCTTACACACCCCTTCAATACCTCGTATATCTTTTGAAAAAAGGCTTATATTTTCTTTTACTGTACCATCAAAAATATAATTATCTTGATTAACTACAGAATATATATTTCTATAATCTCTAAACTTAATTTGTTTTAAATTAATATTATTAATATATATATTTCCTTCTGTTGGATCATATAACCCTAAAATTAATTTAATTAAAGTGCTCTTTCCTGATCCATTATTACCTAATAAAATTACTTTATCTCCCTTATCTATCTTTAATGAAATATGCTTTAAAACTAACTTATCCTCATTATAAAAAAAAGATAAATCCTTCAGCTCTAAATCTCCATTAATATCTATATTGTTGTAATTAATTTTCTTATCCCTATCATGAGAATCCTCATCTTCCATATTTAAAAAATCAAATAGTCTTTTAGCTGACGGATATATCACTGAAAGTGAGTATCCAAAGCTAAGAATTACTGACACAGGGTTGGTAACATAAGATGAATATGTAATAAATGCAAATAAGCTTCCTATACTTAATTCATCCTTAATTATCATACTAGCTCCTAAAATATATAATATTGTTATCAAAATTTGAATTAAAAAAGCATCACTAATATTATTCACTTTATCCAAGTAGCCAAACTTCACATCTGTTTTAATTATTTTTCTTTGTTTATCATTGAATTCTCTTTTCTTTATGTTAAAAGCATTCCACAGCTTTATCTCTCTAATACCTGCCATGGTATTGCCAAACCAAGAGCAATAATCAGAATTGAACTCCATATAATTTTTAAACAAAGTTTCTTTTTTATTAGATAAAACTGTTGTTATTTTATACTTAATAGGAATAAATATTATTACACAAAAAGTAAGTTTATAATCAATAATAAAAAGACCGATAAGACCACCTATAAATTTAAGAAATTCTGTTATTATAATCAAAGTACAATTGTCCGATAATTTAGATACATTTTCTATATCCATTGATATATTTCTCATAATTTCCGTAATATTATTATTATCAAAATAATTCATTTTAACTTTAAATAATTTTGATATACATCTGCTGTTTAATCTATATTTGATTTTACTATTTATATTTAATATATATTTAGTTTGAATTAACTCTAAACTCTCTTGAATAACTATAATTATTAAAGTAATCATGGAGTACTTTATTACTATGTTTAATTTTTTATCAATAAGTCCCATATCTACAATCTTCTTTGCAATTAATGGTATACTCATTGCAATAATTGTGCTTATAATCATAGTTAATATTATAAATAAAAATTTTTTTATATATGGCTTAAAAATATTTGCTATCTCTTTTGCAATATTTTTATCTTTAAAAATTAACACATATCATCACATCCAATTTAATTACATTAATTACCATGTAACCATGTTATCTTTATTTCCATTTATTGTCAACATTTTAACCGTAAATAAAATTTTTAATATCAAAAGCAACTTCCTCATAGCATCTAAATTAAATAAAATTATATAAATATAAAAAAGCTGTATCAAAGTAAAGCTTTTTAACTTTATTTTGATACAGCCCATATATTCACCACTTCACCTTGTTACAATTTTTATATTAACTCATCCTTACTGTGTGTCAGCTTCGAAGCCCTAATGAGCGATGACAACTCACTTTTTCTCGCATTAAAGCTTAATATGATAAAAGAGATTCCCCTAGGAATCTCTACCTTCAGTAACACTTTATCTCATTGTAATTCTTATATTGGTTAAACTTTGAAATTGCAAGGTATACCACTACAAGTGAACTATCTACAGGACCGCTCGGAATTATTACTAATGTAAAACACTAAATATTAGTTTCTTTTAATTACTATAATACATAACATTAAGGCCCGCAGCCCGTGAACAGTAGTGCGTATATTGCAATTTCAAAGTTATCTTATAAAAATTACAACAGAACCCCTTGTTTGATTAACTTAAACTTTCTCTCGATATTTTCTCTACCATTTAAAACCGTATTTCTTCCTGAAAAGACAAACATTATTTCAATAAGAACTGCACTGAAAATAATATCGGCAATATCTACAAGCTCTTTTTCACAACTTATATTTAACTTACTAATGTTTGTATATTTCTTAATTAAATCAATTTTAATTTTATCGTCTTGTAAATTAACACAGTGATTTATAAGATTTATATCAAGTTTAGTTAATATTATCTTCAGTAACTTTCTGCAATCACTGTCTATTTTATCACTGGTTACAAAATCATATATTAAAAGATTAAGAGTAAAAACATCACACATATCCTTTGGAATATTGGTTGTTAAATTCTCCAATAAAGTATCCATATTTTTTTGCATTAAAAATATAAATAGATCTTCTTTATTTTCAAAGTACATGTAAAATGAACCCCTAGATATATCCGATTCTTTTATTATCCTATTTATTGATGCATCATAATAAGAATAGGTTATAAACTCATTCTTTGCTGCATCTAAAATCTTTTTTTGCTTTTCCTCTGTTAAATTAAAAAAGGTATTTGTAGGAATAATTATTCCCCCTATCTATTGTTATTCACTTCTTAAAGCTTCAACTGCATCTTTCTTTGAAGCCATCTTTGCTGGAATATGTCCTCCAACCATAGTAAGCACTGTACTAATTATAACTAATAAAACTGCATATAGTATAGGTAGTTTAGCTACTCCTTGTAAATCAGTCATTTTTAAAATAATAGCATTAATAGGGAAGGTTAGCATATACGCAATCGTAATACCTAAAACTCCAGAAAATACTCCCAATATGCATGTTTCCGCATCAAACACCCTAGTAATATCTCTTTTGCTTGCCCCTAAGGCCTTTAATATACCTATTTCCTTCGTTCTTTCTAGCACAGAAGTATAAGTAATTATCCCTATCATTATTAGTGACACAACTAATGAAATTCCTGCAAATGCTATAAGTACAAGCGTAATTCCAGACATAATCCCATCAGTCATACTCATGATTTGATCAGCTAAATCAGTATAAACAATTTGCTCGTCCTTTGATTTTCCTTCATTATAGTCATCTAAGTAATCTATAATAACATCTTTATTATCAAAGTCAGTTGGGAAAATGCTTATCATATAAGGTGATGAATTTCCTCCTAAATATGAAATAATATTTTCTTTAGTTTGTTCATCCATTGTTTCATAGGATAATATATTGTGACTTGATTCTCTTTGAGCTTTAACGATATCAGATTCCATGGAATTATCAATTATTACTTGTGATAACTCATCTGAGTATGCGATGCCAGGATTTAGCATAGCAAGTCCTGCATCTTCCTTAGGTCTTACAATCCCAACAATCTTCAAATCCATATTGTTTGAACCGTTATACATCTCATCATAATTTGTATTCATTGTATAAATTCCCATGTTAGTATTAACATAAAAATCATTATTAAATACTTCCTTAAGTTCCAGTCCAACTATATCCTCAAAACTAATTGTATCCTTCTCAAAACCTAAAGCCTTAAGCGCTTTATCTTCTATTCTATTTTTATCGTCAACAACAACTACTAAATCAGTTTTGTCAGATGGATAAGCTCCTGATAAAAGGTCATAATTTGTTTCCAAATATCCTTTTTTATTGTCTCCTAAAGTTGTTGGATATGCACTAAACTTTATATCCTCAGTATTTATAGGTTTAACAGTGTCCCCTTGCTTCATTATTAGGTTAAGTGCCACAAGTCTTGTATAACCAACACTTTGTATATACTCTGGATTTATATTTTCTATGTAATTTACATATTCTTCTGTTATATCGTTTTTATGAGTCACCATGAATTCTTCTGAATTATAAGAGTAAATTTCATCCGCATTTGGATAACTATCTTCACTAGTTTTAACTCCCATCAATTCCTTTTGCCTATCTTGCATCTTATCTATATCAATTTCTGAAGTTTCCTCAGTTATCATAACCGGGAAAGAAGAAAAGCTATCACTTTGAAATTTTGTGATTTGCTCTTGAAAACCAGAACTTAAAGACATAATAGTAGCTATACCTATTATCCCAATACTTGAAGCAAATGCAGTTAAAGCAGTTCTTGCCTTTTTAGTTTTAATATTAGTAAAAGATAACTTTAAAGCTGTTAAAAAACTCATACTAGTCTTCTTTAAATTAAATCCACTATTATCACATTTACTATTATCATAAGGATTTGTATCCTTCATTATATTTCCATCTTTAAACTCAACTATTCTATCAGCATATTCACTAGCAAGGTCAGGATTATGCGTAACCATAACAACAAGCTTGTCCTTAGCAACTTCCTTAATTAAGTTCATTATATCTACGGAAGTTTCTGTATCTAAAGCTCCTGTAGGTTCATCTGCTAGAATTATATCTGGATCATTAGCAAGGGCTCTAGCAATAGCAACTCTTTGCATTTGACCACCAGATAACTGATTAGGTTTTTTATGAAGATGCTCTTCAAGACCAACTTTTCTTAAAGCTTCAAGAGCTTTCTCGTGTTTTTCTCTTGCTGATACTCCACTTAAGGTCATTCCCAATTCAACATTTTCAACTATGCTTAAGTGAGAAATTAAGTTATAGCTTTGAAATATAAAACCAATAGAGTTATTCCTATAGCTATTCCAATCTTTCTCTGTAAAATTCTTTGTAGACTTTCCATTTAAAATTAAATCTCCACTAGTGTAATTATCCAGTCCACCAATAATATTTAGTGTTGTGGTTTTACCTGAACCACTAGTTCCAAGGATAGCCACAAATTCTTTTTCTCTAAAGGACACTGATACTCCCCTTAAAGCATGAGTTTCAATTTCACCAATTTTATAGATTTTCTTAATATCTCTTAATTCCAGCATACTATCACCCTTTTATCCTAAGTTTTATGACAACTTGTCACATTTTTATAGTATATATGACAAGTTGTCACATTACAAGCAAGTACACAGAAATTTAATTTTTAATCAGTTAAAAAGGCTGCCGCACTAATTATTAGTCCGACAGCCCGAAAGCCAATGTGCATATATAATAATAGCAAAGTTACTTCTTTTAGTATTTAACTGTTATAACTTCCTATTTTTCTAAATTTAGAATATCTTTTTTCTAACAAATAATCAATTGGTTCTAAGTCCATTCTACATAGTGCATCCTTTAAATTTATAGTTAAACTTTCTATAACCCTCTGAAAATCTGCTTCAGCACCATCTTCAGGTTCCTTAATTACTCTATCTACAATATTAAATTTATATAAATCTGATGATGTTATTTTCATTTGATCTGCAATATCCTTCGCCTTTGATGCATCTTTATATAGAATAGATGCCATGCCCTCAGGGGATAGAATAGAAAAAATTGAATTCTCTAGCATCCAAATTTCATCCGCCACTGCTAGTGCTAAAGCTCCACCACTACCACCTTCACCAATAAATATAGATATAATAGGTGTTTTAAGTTTTGCCATCTCCATTAAATTTTTTGCAATGGCCTCACCTATTCCTCTTTCCTCTGATTCAACTCCACAGAAAGCCCCTGGGGTATCTACAAAAATTATAACAGGCCTTTTAAACTTTTCAGCTTGCTTCATAAGTCTTAAAGCTTTTCTATATCCCTCTGGCTTTGGCATACCAAAATTTCTTTTTATATTTTCATTAATAGTACTGCCCTTTTGAATTCCTATGACAGTTACACTTCGTCCTTTAAATTTTGCAATGCCCCCAACTATGGCACTATCTTCTCCACATAATCTATCGCCTTTAAATTCCATAAATCCATCAAACAAACTATCTATATAGGATAAAGCTTTAGGTCTTTTTAAATCTCTTGCAATGGTCACTTTTTTCCAACTAGTACTCATTTTCTTCCTCCACAATCTTATAGGCTCTGTAGTAAAATACAGTGATAAAATGTACAAGTTATGCTAGACAATAATTTAATCAGCGTGTGCACGGCTTTTTCTAACGGGGGTTGGAAGGGGACTCTGTTCCCTCCTGGTTAAGGAGAGATACTCAAAGGGAACCATAAGGTTCCTTTTGAAAAAGCTTAACAGGCATGTGTGCATCACTGTAAATGCATACAGAGCCATCTTATATTTCACTATGGTACATTAAAATTGTACTAAGGGTTTTTTTCATATCTTTTCTTGGAACAATTTTATCTATAAATCCACATTGCTGCAGGAATTCAGATTTTTGAAATTCCTTTGGAAGATCTTCTTTAATAGTTTGCTCTATAACTCTTCTGCCTGCAAACCCAATAACTGCATTAGGTTCTGCTAAAATTATATCACCAAGCATTGCAAAACTGGCTGTTACTCCACCTGTAGTTGGATCTGTTAACACAGATATATAGAGTAATCCGCTTTCATCATGTCTTGCTAAAGCCGCTGAAGTTTTTGCCATCTGCATTAGTGAAAATATTCCTTCTTGCATTCTAGCTCCACCAGAACAAGAAAATATAATTATAGGAAGTCTATTTTTAGTTGCATGTTCTACAGAACTAGTAATTTTTTCTCCAACTACACTCCCCATACTTCCCATCATAAAATCACTTGACATTACACAAAGTACAGTTTTATTTCCATCTATAGTACACTCTCCTGAAACAACAGCTTCTTTTAGTTTACTTTTTATTTTTGCTTCTTTCAGTTTTTTATCATAATTAGGAAAATCTAAGGGATTATCTGAATTAATTCCCTCAAAAAGTTCCACAAAACTACCTTCATCAGCAATTTGTTCTATCCTCTCCCAAGCTCCAACTCTAAAATATTCTCCGCAACTATAACAAACTTTTAAATTGGACTGTACTTCCTCCCTATATATGGTTTTGCCACAATTATTACATCTAACCCACATTCCATCTGGAATATGTGGTTTAAATTTTCTATCCTCAGGATTTGGTTTAACCTCTATATAAGTATTCTTTTTAAATAATGACCTTAAATCCATTATTAATCACCTACTTTTTACCCTTATAAAGGCAATATATATATAACACATTAAAGTGTTTAATTTATTTTAATTAAATCTTCAAAATTATCTTTTATAAATCCAGTATCATAATTTCCTTTAATAAACTTATTATTGCTTAATATTTTCATATGAAAATCTATATTAGTATCTACACCGTCAATGATAAATTCACCTAGTGCTCTTTTCATCTTATTTATTGCTTCTTCTCTATCTTTCCCATGTACTATTAGTTTTCCTAACATGGAATCGTAATTATATGGAATTTCATATTCACAATATATTGCAGAATCTAGTCTAATCCCATTTCCTCCAGGAACATAAAGCTCTTTTATTTTACCTATTGAAGGCATGAAGTTTTTATAGGGATTTTCTGCATTAATTCTACACTCTATGGCATGACCTTGTAACTTTATATTCTCTTGATTAAAACTTAACTCTCTACCTCTAGCTACCCTTATTTGCTCTTTTATAAGATCTATTCCTGTAATCATTTCAGTCACTGGATGTTCTACTTGAATTCTAGTATTCATTTCCATAAAATAAAAATTATGATTCTTATCAACTAAAAATTCTATAGTTCCTGCCCCAACATAATTTACGGATTTTGCTGCTTCAACTGCGGCTTCACCCATTAATTTTCTCATTTCATTACTAATAAATGAAGATGGAGCTTCTTCTAATATTTTTTGATTCTTTCTTTGCACAGAACATTCTCTTTCCCCTAAGTATACAGTATTTCCATATTCATCAGCCATTATTTGCACCTCAATATGTCTTGGGTTTTCTACAAATTTCTCTAAATATATATCATCATTTTTAAAGCAATTCATAGCTTCTTTCTTAGCTGCCCTATAATTATCCATTAAGTCCTTTTCATCATAAACTATTCGAATTCCTTTTCCTCCACCACCGTTGGCAGCTTTAATCATCACTGGATATCCAATCTCCTTAGCTACCTTTAAAACTTCTTCTTCTCCTACTATTCCGCAAGATCCTGGAACTATGGGAACTCCTGCCGCTTCCATAAGCTTCTTTGCTACAGATTTATTTTCCATTCTTCTCATGCTCTCAGCTGTAGGTCCAATAAATTTAACATTACAATCTTCACACATCTGCACAAATATACTATTTTCAGATAAAAAACCAAAGCCTGGATGTATTGCTTCACATCCTGTTAAAATAGTAGCACTTAAAATATTATTTTCATTAAGATAACTTTCTCTTATATCCTTAGGGCCTACGCAAATACTTTCATCTGCTAGTTGAACATGGAGACAGCTTTCATCTCCCTTTGCATATATAGCTACTGTTTGTATTCCCATTTCTCTACAAGCCCTAATTATTCTAACTGCAATTTCTCCTCTATTGGCAATTAATATCTTTTTGAACATATATAAACCCACCTTTTCTACATATCAATAGCAAAAGTTAATTCACATTCACAAGCTATATTTCCATCTACCGTTGCTACAGCCTTACCTATTCCCATAGGACCTTTTACCTTTATAATCTCTACCTCTAACTTTAAAGTATCTCCCGGAACTACCTTCCTTTTAAACTTGGCATTCTTTATTCCACCAAAGTATGCTAGTTTACCTCGATACTTTTCATCATATAGCATTGCAATTGCACCTACCTGTGCTAGAGCTTCAATCATTATCACTCCTGGTAAAACTGGTTCCTTAGGAAAATGTCCTTGAAAGAAACTTTCGTTCATTGTTATATTTTTATATCCCACAGCACTTTTCATTGGTTCCAAAGCTTCAATCTTATCTACAAATAGAAAAGGATATCTATGGGGAATTATATCTTGAATTTCCTTTATATTTAATGAAATAGCTTCACTCATCATCAGTTCCTCCTTAAAGTTTTATAGCCATAATGGGCTGCCCATATTCAACAAGGTCTCCATTACTTACAAAAACCTCTGAAATCATACCGTCAACTTCACACTCAATTTCGTTCATAAGTTTCATTGCTTCAACAATACATAGAACTTTACCTTCAATTACTTTATCTCCTACTTTTACATAAGGAGCTCCACCCTCATTTGCAGATGTGTAAAAGGTACCAACGATTGGTGATTTAACTATATAAACATCCTCATTCATTACTTCTTTTTTAGAAACTTCTATTTCTTCTAATTCATTTTTTTCTTCATTCATTACTTCCTTGTTATTACTTAACTTTTCACAAGAAGTTTTTTCTTTATAAGTTACTTTCTCAGGAAGATCCACTAATCTATTTTCATTTTTACTCATATATATTCTTAATCCATCTTCATCAATTTCAAATTCTCTTAATTGAGATTTATCTATTAACTTAATTAATTTTTCAATATACTCAAAATCCATATCTATTCCTCCCACTTCTTAAAAAGTAAGGTCCCATTATGACCACCAAACCCTAATGAATTAGACATTGCATATTTCAGATTTCCTTCTCTTAATTTATTCGGTACATAATCTAAATCGCATTCCTCATCTGGATTTTCTAATCCTATAGTTGGAGGAATAATTCCTTCTTGCAGAGCCTTTAAACATACTATTCCTTCTACTGCTCCTGCTGCTCCAAGCATATGTCCAGTCATAGATTTTGTTGAACTTACAGGAATATTATAAGCATGATTACCAAACACTTTTTTAATTGCTTTTGTCTCTGTTTTATCATTAAATAAAGTTCCTGTTCCGTGAGCATTAATATAAGAAACTTCTTCACTTGTAATTTTAGCTTCCTTTATAGCAATTTCCATAGCCTTTGATGGACCTTCATAGTCAGGTTGAGTCATATGATATGCATCACATGTAGTTCCATATCCTACTACTTCTCCATATATTTTTGCTTTCCTAGATAAAGCATGATTTAATTCTTCTAATATTAACACTCCTGCTCCTTCACCAAGTACAAAGCCACCTCTATTTTTATCAAAGGGTAATGAAGCTTTCTTTGGATCTTCACTGATGCTTAAAGCTGTTAAAGCATTAAATCCAGCTATACCAACCTCTGTCATAGAGCTTTCACTTCCTCCTGTAATAATTACATCAGCTCTATCTGCTTTAATCATTTCAAAAGCTTCTCCAATACTATTTGTACCTGTTGCACAAGCTGTAACAACCGTCAAGCAAGGCCCTTTAGCTCCATATTTTATAGCTATATTTCCGCCAGCCATATTTTCAATCATCATAGGTATTAAATAAGGTGAAACCTTTATAGTATCTTTTTCTATCATTTTTTTATATTCTTTTTCAATAGTTCCAAGTCCACCAATTCCTGAACTTACTAAAACTCCAAATCTATCCTTATCAATTTCATCTAAATCAATACCGGAATCCTTCATTGCTTCGTCTGCTGCAACCATGGCAAATTGACTATATCTATCATGTTTTTTAGCTTCTCGCCTATCCATATAATCTTCAACTTTAAAATCCTTTACCTCTCCAGCTACTTTAACCTTATGATTACTTGTATCTAATAGAGTTATAAAATCTATTCCACATTTACCTGCCTTTACTCCATCCCAAAAGGAATTAACATCCTTTCCTAAAGGAGTAATTGCACCTAATCCAGTTACTACAACTCTTCTCTTCATTTAATATACCTCCAATTGATGCTACATTAGCATTCCACCATCAACGTTAATTACTTGACCTGTAATATACTCACTGTCACTTGAAGCTAAAAATGCTACTGTCTTTGCAATATTTTCTGGTTCCCCAAATTTATTAAGGGGTATTCTACTTAACATTTCTTTTTTAACTTCATCCTTAAGAACATTGGTCATATCACTTACAATAAATCCTGGTGCAATAGCATTTACCGTTATTCCTCTAATGCCAACTTCCCTTGCAATAGATTTAGTAAGTCCTATAACTCCTGCTTTTGATGCTGCATAATTAGCTTGACCTGCATTTCCCATTATTCCTACAACTGATGAAATATTAATTATTCTGCCTTTTCTTTGTTTTATCATATGCCTTATAGCACATTTACAAGTATTATAAACTCCCTTTAAATTTACATCTATTACCTTTTCAAACTCATCATCTGTCATTCGAATAAGTAAATTATCTCTTGTTATACCTGCATTATTTACTAAAATATCTATACTTCCAAAATTTTTAATAGTTTCTTCTATTAAAAACTTACTATTTTCAACTTTACTCACATCACCTTTAACAATTAGAGCTTTTCCTCCAAAACCTTCAACTTCCTTAGCAACTTCTTCTGCTTCTTTTTCGTTGCTTACATAATTTATGACAACATTTGCTCCTAGCTTTCCAAACTCAATGGCTATAGCTCTTCCTATTCCTCTGCTTCCACCTGTTACTATTACATTTTTCCCTATGAGCATACTTTTCCTCCTATATGTTAATATCTAAAAACTCTAACGTTTTTATCAGTGAATCCCTATCTTGTACATTTAAAACATCAACATCCTTATTAATCTTCTTTATAAATCCACTTAAGGCCTTTCCTGGTCCCACTTCAATAAAAGCATTTATTCCTTCATTTATCATTGTTTCTACTGACTTTTCCCAAAGTACTGGTGAAATTACTTGATCTTTTAATAAATCCTTTAGTTCTTTACAATCCTTAACAACTTCTCCCCTTACATTGGATACAAAGCCTTCATTTATATTATTAAAATTTACATCTTCAAGAAGGTGTTCTAACTTTATAGCTGCACTTTCCATTAATTTTGTATGAAAAGCTCCGCTAACAGATAACTTTATACAACGTTTAATACCTTTTTTATTTAACATAGATATAGCTTCATCAATTAAAGTAGCTTCTCCTGAAATTACTACTTGAGCTGGAGAATTGTAATTAGCTATATCAATAATTCCGTTTTCTTTTAGGATACTACAGACCTCACTAATAACTTCAAGGTCTCCCCCAATAATGGCCGCCATAGCTCCCTCTGTGTTTTGAGAAGCTTCTTGCATATATCTTCCTCTTTGTTGAACGATTTTTAGTCCATCATTAAAATTAATTGCTCCCGTTGCCATTAGTGCAGAATATTCTCCTAAACTTAAACCAGCTGCCATTTCATATCCAATTCCAAAAGACTTCAATAATTTTAAAATTGCCATTGATAAAGTTACTATGGCTACTTGACTAATATAAGTATCACATAACTTATCCTTTGGTCCATTAAAGCAAATTTCTGAAAGCTTATAATTTAATATGTTATCTGCTTCACGAAATACATCTTTCACTATGAAAAATTCTTCAAACAAATCCTTACCCATACCAACATATTGACTTCCCTGTCCTGGAAATACTACAGCTACTTTTCTCATCACATACCTCCATTAAAATCTATTTACAAGATTTTTTAAAAGCACTTCTACATTGCCTACTAAATCCTTTATTATTTCTTCACAGCTTTCCTCTTTTTTTACTAAAGCAGCTACTTGGCCTGCCATTATAGAACCATTGTCTACATCTCCATCTACAGCAGCCTTTTTAAGTGCACCACTTCCAATTTTCTCAATTTCCTCTTTGCTAACTCCACTATTTTCTAATTTCAAGAAATTTCTTGAAAATTTATTTTTTAATCCTCTCACTGGATGACCGGTAGATCTCCCCGTTACAATAGAATCAATATCTTTAGAGTTTATAATTTTTTCCTTATAACTTGCATGAACTCTACACTCTTTAGCTGCTAAAAATCTTGTTCCAACTTGGAATCCTTTCGCTCCTAAAGCCATTGTAGCCGCTACTGATCTAGAATCTACTATACCTCCAGCTGCAATTACAGGTATATTAACTGCTTCTACTACCTGTGGAAGTAGTGCCATAGTTGTTAATTCCCCAATATGTCCTCCTGCCTCACACCCTTCAGCAATTATCATATCTGCTCCACTTTTCTCCATCCTTTTTGCTAATGAAGTAGATGCTACTATAGGTATAACCTTAATGCCATTTTCCTTCCACATATCCATATACTTTCCTGGATTTCCGGCTCCCGTAGTTACTACTTTAACACCTTCTTCACAAACTAACCTCGCTATATCATCTGCATTAGGACTTAAAAGCATTATGTTAACTCCAAAAGGTTTATCTGTTAGTTCTTTTGCTCTTCTTATCTCTGCTCTAACATTTGTAGCAGTATTATTTCCCGCTGCAATAATTCCAAGTCCACCTGCATTAGATACACTACTTGCTAGTGTACTATCAGCTATCCATGCCATAGCCCCTTGAATAATAGGGTATTTTATATTTAATAATTCACATATATCTGAGCTAAACATAATTTCCTCCTTATAGATAAGGTCAGATAGTAAACTATCCAACCTTTAATCTCTAACCTATTTTATTTTCTATATACTTAGCAATTTCTACTGTAGTTTTAATTTCAGCAATATCATCATTAGGAATTTCAATATTAAATTCCTCCTCTAACCCTATTACTATTTCAAATATTTCTAAAGAGTCAACTCCTAAATCATCTGCAAGAGATGCATTTACGTCTAATTCCTCAACTTCTACTCCTATTTCCTTTGCTACTACGTTTTTAACTTTTTCTAATATCATAATTTTTTCCTCCTAGATTTTCATACTTTTATGTTTTTTACTTTTTTATAATGACCACTTTACTAAAGCACTACCATAAGTAAGACCTCCACCAAAAGCTACAAGAATAATATTTTGCCCTTTAGTAATCTTACCTTCCTTAAAAGCTTCATCTAAAGCTATAGGAATGCTTGCTCCTGATGTATTCCCTCTTTTTTGTACATTAATAATAAATTTTGATAAAGGAAGTTCAGCTTTTTTACTAAAACTTTCAATCATTCTAAGATTTGCTTGATGTGGCACAATATAATCAATATCATCCTTTGATAATTTAGCTTCCTTTAAAATCCTACTAAATTCATCTTCCATCACCTTAATAGCAAATTTATAAACTTCTTTACCATTCATAATTACCTTTTCCCCTTTTTTACTTTCCACAAACAAATTTTCCATAGGGGAATTATTACATTCTATATATTCTCCCTTACTTCCCACACTTTTGCAGTTAATATGAGATATATACTTCTCTTCAGATTCTTCAAGAAATACTGCACCTGCACCATCTCCAAAGAGTACACAAGTATTTCTATCTTGCCAATTAGTAATTTTGGATAATCCCTCTGCTGATACAACTAAAGCATTTTTTACAGTTCCCGCTTTTATATAATTATTTGCTATATCAAAGGCAAACATAAATCCACTGCACGCTGCATTAATATCAAAGGCCATAGCATTTACAGCTCCAATAGCTTTTTGTACTCTACAAGCAACCGATGGAACTGCTCCATCTGGAGTCACTGTAGAAACTACTATAAGTTCTACATTTTCTGCTAATACTTTACTACTTTTCAAAGCTTCTATAGCAGCATTAATTGCTAAGTCAGAAGTATCTTCATTTACACATATTCTTCTTTCTTCTATACCAGTTCTCTCTTTAATCCATTCATCTGTTGTATCTACAATAGTTTCTAAATATTTGTTACTCAATACTTTTTCAGGCACATAAGAACCTATGCCAGTAATTTTCACTTCTTTCATATCACCGCTCCTATCTTTATTACTTATGTTTAGTACATTTTTCACTAAAGTATATATTAAGTTTACTTAAAGCCTCAATTAATACTTCTTCTTTCTCTTGTGTAAGATCACACATGATTTCTTCCACCATATCATGGTGAAATTTTTCATGAATTCTATAGGCTAGCTTCCCCTTTTTAGTAAGGGCTATTTTAACAGCTCTCCTATCTTCTTCACCCCTACTTCTTTCAACGTACTCTTTTTTTACTAATTTATTTATAGCAGTAGTTAGTGTACCTGTTGTAATACCTAAGTCATTAGCTACCTCTGTCATAATTTTAGATTCATACATTCCTATTGCTTCAATTGTGTGTATTTCTGTAATCGAAAGATCGTTTAATGGTCCTTGCTTTAATGCATTTTGTTCAATCTCTAAGATGTTATTGAATAATTTAACTAATATATCATTCAAAACAATTTTACTTTTATTCGAAGATTCCATAATTATTCTCCTTACTTTACTCATTTTTAGCTGGCTCTGCGTGCATTTACTGTTTAGTATAACTTGTATATTCTATCACTTTATTTTACTACAGGAGCCTATCAACTTACTTTGACTTTCAAATAATTTGATAATCAAAGTATATTCCTAAAAATTTTGTTTGTCAATAATTTTTTCTATGATTTAATATAAGTTGCTATAAATCAAAGAAAGTTTCTACACAAATCACAGACAAGCTATGAATTTAAATGTAGAAACTTTTTAAAACTATTATTGCAATGTTTTTTCACGATTAACTTTATATGATTTAATACGAATAAAGTTTAATCTAAAAAGATATATAATAGCTATTATATATAATATTGATGGTACAACCAATCCTTTTTTGATATACATAAATTCAGCATATGAAAGTATCCCAATTAAAATAAAGTTAAATATTATATAGGTTATATTATTAGGATTATATACTATATTTTTATACGATTTTATATAATATATAGTTTCCCATAAAATGAATAAAAATATTGCAGCTACTGTAATTGGTTGCCATATTTCAAAATTGTTAATAAGCATAATTATAAACAATAAAGCAATTAAAATTAATACTATTATATCAGCTATTATATAATACAACTTAGGTTTACTTTTGTTATACATTTATATCCCCTCCTATAAATATTATATATTTTATTTCCATAAAAGTATAAAACTTGTTATAATATAATTGAAAATTTCAGTTAATCTTACAATGAATGTAAGTTTAAGAATTATAATAAAATAAATCAATAGGATATACAGAGTCAATTTAAAAAAGGTGGAATATGATTATGAAAAAATATAATTTATATCAAATTGATTCCTTTACAACTGAAAAATTTGCTGGTAACCCAGCAGGAGTAATAACAAATGCTGATGGATTAAATGATAAACAAATGCAAAAAATAGCTAGAGAATTGAACAATTCTGAAACAGCTTTTATATTTTCTTCCGATAATGATGAATATGATGTCCATATACGTTTTTTCACACCAAAAAGCGAAGTCCCTATTTGTGGCCATGCAACCATTGCTGCACATTATGCTCAATCACTTGAAAATAATTTAAGTTCTATGAGAGTATACCAAAAAACTGGAGCTGGAATCTTGCCAGTAGATATTATTAAAGAAAATAATGATTATAAAATTGTAATGACTCAAGGGAAAGTTGAATTTGGCAATATTATTGATGGAGATAATAAATCTGATTTACTGAAAGCTCTTAATATTAATAATGAGGATTTATTAGAAAACTGTAAAATACAAATCGCTTCTACTGGTCATTCAAAAGTTTTGATTGGGATAAAAACTTTTGATACTTTAAATGCTTTAAATCCTAATTATGATAAATTATCAGAACTTAGCAAGAGTATCAATTGCAATGGGTATTATGTTTTCACATTTGATTCAAATAATAAGGATATTCTTATTCATGGAAGAATGTTCGCTCCAGCTATAGGCATAAACGAAGACCCCGTTACTGGAAATGCAAATGGACCCCTTGGCGCATATCTTGTCCATTACAATTTAGTTAACCATAATAATTCCTTGTTTAAATTTAAAGCTAAGCAAGGTGAAACCATAAATAGACCGGGTACTATTGATGTTGGCGTAACAATTAAAGACGGTGAACCTTCAAGTGTCACTGTAGCTGGAAATGCTACTATAGTTTTCAAAACTGAATTATCGTTGTAAATGCATATGGATCCTCAAAAAATACAAGACCAAGACAATATTATATGTCTTGGTCTTATTTTACATTCTTTCAACTGTTTCCATTCCAAGTAAATCTAAGCATTGTTCTATTGTATCTTTAACAAGTCTTATAAGATTTAACCATGAAGCTTTTTTGTTTTCATCTTCTTCAGTTAAAATTCTTGTATCATTATAGAATTTATTGAAGTTATTAGATAACTCATAGATATAATCACATATCTTATGAGGTGCACGATCTCTATAACTTAACTCTATTGTTTCATTAAACTTGATTAATTGAAGCATTAGATTTCTTTCAGCATCACTTTGTGGCTCTCCAATAATTCCTTTTTCTTCAGATACATTAGCTTTATTAAGAATTGATTTAATTCTTACTGTCGTATATAAAATATATGGTCCTGTATTTCCTTCAAAAGAAGCAAATCTATCTATATCAAATATATAGTCCTTTGATGCTTGATTTGATAAATCGCCATATTTAAGAGCAGCCAAACCAACCTTTGAAGATATTTCTTCTACTTCCTCTGAAGATACATTTTCATTATTTTTAAGTTTTTCTTTTCCTGCTTCTTTAATAAGATTAATTAAATCAGCAAGTCTCATAACTCCACCTTCACGAGTTTTGAATGGTTTTCCATCTTTTCCATTCATCGTTCCAAAGCCAATAAAATCAAGTCCTACATTTTCCCCTGCAATACCAGTCTTTTTAGCAGCTCTAAAGAATTGTTCGTAATGAAGTCCTTGCCTTTTATCTGCAAGATATATAATTTCATCTGCATTTAAATCTCTTACTCTTTCTAAAACTGTAGCAAGGTCTGTTGTTCCATATAATGAAGCTCCATCAGATTTTAATAAAAGAAGTGGTGGAATTTCAGTTTTATCATCTTCTTTACTTACATCAAGAACTAACGCTCCTTCGCTTTCATAAGCATAGCCTTCATCCTTTAAGAACTTAATCATCTCTGGAATTAACTTTTGTGCATCACTTTCTCCATTCCAAAGTTCAAAATCCACATTTAATGCACCATAGTTTTTCTTTAAGTCTGCAACAGAAACATTTAGTATATGGTTCCATAAAGCCATATAACCTCTTCTACCTTGTTGAAGGGCAACAGTAGCTTGTTTTGCAGCATCCATAACTTTTTCATCACTCTTAGCCAGTTTACTAGCATATGGGTAAATATCTTCAAGTTCATCTATTGTAAATGGAGCTTCACTTGGATATTCTCCTTCATAGTTTTCATCAAAATATGGAAGATTTGGTTGACGTCTTTCAACTTCAGATATAACCATACCCATTTGAAGTCCCCAATCTCCTAAATGTACATCACCAATTACCTCATGGCCCATAAATTTAGCAATTCTTTTTATACTTTCACCTATAATAGCTGATCTTAAATGACCAATGTGTAGAGGTTTTGCAACGTTAGCTCCACCATAGTCTACAATTATTTTCTTAACCTCTGTAGCTTTTGAAAGACCTAATCTTTCATCTTTATTCATTTCATTAACATATTCTATTAAAAACTCATTATCAATAGTTATATTAATAAATCCAGGTCCTGCTATTTCAAGATTTTTAAAAATCTTATTATCCTTTAATTTTTCTACAACCTCTTCTGCAATCATTCTTGGAGCTTTTTTAAATTTCTTTGCATCTGCTAAAGCACCATTACATTGAAACTCACATAAATCAGGTCTATTTGAAACGTTAACCCTTCCAGACTCTCTTGTATAACCAAGATCTTCAAAGGCATTTTTAAATACATCACTAATTTGTTCAATAAAAGTCTTCATCTTTTTCCTCCTTCTTCAATCAAAAAATAAAAAACCGTCTCTTTTTACAAAGAGACGGAATAATTCCGCGGTACCACTCAAATTAACTAATTAAAATTAGTTCACTCAAAATTTTAACGCAATTAGCGGCATACTCTTACATAAAAATTATGCTCAAGTAGCTTCTCCAAGGCCCTCTTCCTTATTTGTACCCTGTAAGGCTTACACTCTACCCTTACTCGCTTTAAGATACTTTAAAATAAGTACTCTTCTTTTCTTCGAACTTATTTTTAAATTGTAATATTGAAACTTCATATGAAATTAAGTTTCGCTTTATATTATAACTCCTTAGTAAAATTATTACAAGGACTTTTTTAATTTACAAATTAATTTTTAAGTCTCCCTCTTTAATCCATCCAATCTTTCTTAAAATTTCACTGAATATAAATGTTATAACTGCTGGTAATACAAAACATATCAATATAATTCCTATCCACATCTTAGCTCCACCATTAGGCATAGCAGTTATAATTCCAAGAGGTCCAACAAGCCCTGATGTTCCCATGCCCGCTCCAGTTGGAATATTTTCAAGCTTAAATATCATTGTTGCCATTGGTCCTGTAATCATTGATGTTAGAATTGGAGGTAACCATATCCTTGGGTTTTTCACTATATTACCCATTTGAAGCATTGAAGTTCCTAATCCTTGTGCAAATAGTCCACCTACTCCATTTTCTTTATAGCTCATTACTGCAAATCCAACCATTTGAGCGCAACATCCCGCTGTAGCAGCGCCACCTGTAATTCCGCTTAAACTAAGCATAATGCAAATTGCAGCACTACTAATTGGTAGTGTAAGCGCAATACCTATTAATGCAGATACCAGCATTCCCATAAATAATGGTTGCATCTCTGTAGCTGTCATTACTAAGCTACCAAAAGCATTCATAAAAGATGATACTCCGGGCCCTACAAATTTAGCTACTAAAACTCCCAATATGATTGTGACTGCTGGTGTTACTATTATATCCACCTTTGTTTCTTTTGACACAACTTTTCCAAACTCTACAGCTACAACTGTAGCAACCATAGCTCCAACTGGCCCTCCTAGTGCATTTCCTGCAATACCTACTGAAGCTGCAGAAAATAGAACTAAGGCAGGAGCTTTTAAAGCATATGCAATGGCAATACCTAAGGCTGCACCTGTACCTTGTTTTGCAAAATCAGCTATGTATATAAGCTCTTCAATGCCTAATCTTTCACCTATGGTTGTAAATATTGTTCCAATAAGTAATGAAGCAAATAGTCCCAATGCCATAGCACTTAGTGCGTCAATCAAATATCTCTGCACAGAAATTTCAATATCTTTTCTTTTTAAAAAATCCTTGAATGTACTTTTATTACTTACACCTTGATTCATTTTTCCCTTCCTCCCCCAATATCTAAAATTAATTTTCAATAATTAATCTGCATGTACACTTTGTATATCTTAATGTATATACACGTGTATTTCCTTAATAATTATATACTAATTTACTTCTAATGACTAGTTTTTACGAAAAAATAAAAAGTTACTTTTAACAAATAACTTTTTATCTTCATATTTAAACTATAAATCTATAATTCAACCTATTTAAGAAAATTAATTTCATTCCTCATATAATCGCAAAAGTTCAATGGGGCTTTACCTTTAAGTATCATAGTTGTATCCGTAACATAACAATTAAGAGCTTCTTCAACTAATCCTTTATACTTCTCATTTACATTTTCTATCCCCCATTTTCCACCTTCTGCTTTAGATAGTATAAGGCTATCTCTAAGATACGCCAGTACTCTGCAAAGATTTAAAATTATATAAATAGGGTTCTCTAAAATTTCATTACAAGCATCTTCCACATCAAATTTAATACTATCTATATATGCTTCTTTAGGCACTTCTCCAAAAATATCATCAATAGATCTACCATATAAAGTAATTCCTCGATTTTTAGTAATTACAAAATGGGCTGCTAAATCACGATCTGTCCCCTTCATTCTTTCGATGTAATCCTGTGAACTATTCCTATACAAGTTTAGATGCATCACTGAAAAATGAAGTTCATAGGGTGTTGGGTATATAAAATTTTCACAATATTCCCTTTTAACTATGCTCATTTCAATCCCCTTTGCAGGACCTTGTTCATTTAATGTAACAATAAAATCCATAAATCTCTTTTTTTCATCCCAACTAATTTCATCTTCAACTACTACTAATAAATCTATATCACTTTTATCAGGATTAAAACAACCCATAGCTAAGGACCCATGAAGATATACTCCAACTAAGTTGCTTTTAAAAATCTCTATACTTTCTCTTACAAACTGGTTCAAAATTTCACTTAATTCCATAATATTCAACCCCCCCATATATTAACTTGAAGATTAATATTGATATTCCATCTTCTTAAAAAAATCTATTTTAGGTTCAAGAAATTTAAACCTATGTTTATTACCATCATTGAAGTAAACTGTAATTGGCTCAAATATTTTATCCCAATTCCATAATTCATCATCAACATTTAAATAATCTTTAAACATTTCACAGCCCTCTGGTGCAATTGGATGAATAAGCACTGCTATAACTTTACATGCGTAAAAACAGTCTGCCAAAGCCTTACTTTTTGACTCTGGATTTTTACTTCCATTAACCCAATGTTTATTTATTTCTCTTATATAATCATCCAAAATATATGCTATTCTGTGAAACTCATGATTATACATATGCCTTTCATACTCTACTACAATTCCTTCTGTTAATTTCTTAATTTTTTCACTCACTTCTTCATCAGGTAGGTTTTCTTCTAAACTTTGTAATGTATAAAAGCAAGAACGAATAAGTCTATTAAACACATTGGTTAATAAATTTCCTTCTTTTAATACTGGGTCTACGCCTACTTTTTCTTCTTCCTTCATATAAACTTGAGGTTTAAACCCAACACTTTTTGATGATAATCCTAAACTCATAAAATGCATTCGAAGTTGATCTCTTGTATAGTAAGTTAATAGTTCATCTGCCATGGGTGGTTTAACTTCTGAACTACTGCTTGCTTTTTTATCCATAAACAAAATATGTTTATTAGGCACAATGTGGGGAAAATTAAATTTAGTAATATCTATATTTTCACCCCTAGATATCTTTAAGCCCATTAATATAGCCATTTCTGCAATGGAATAAAAATAAATATTATCTTCACCTATAAATTGATACACCATTGAATCATCGTTATCCCACCACTCTTGCCATCTTGTAGAATTTTCTCCAATAGACTTCAAATATGATTTTGTAAAAGATATTGGAGCCCATAAAGATTCAGGCCACACCCAAAAGGTCAAGTTTCTTAATTCCTCTTTATCTGGTACTTTTACACCCCAAGATATATTTCCTGACAATCTAAAAGGTACTAAAGTCTTCCCACTAGTATAATTAATATTTAAGCTATCTAATATTTCTTTAGCTTTATCTCTATCCTCCAGTCTATCAAAGACGAAGGTTACTGAAGATTTCTTTTCTTCATCTATTGTTTCATGGTTTGGAAGTTTAGCTTCTAAAATACTAAGTTCACTAATATATTTTCTTGGAACATATATTACGGGTTTCTTTAAAAATTCATCTATAGCTTTAATTTCATATTTTCTTCTATTTGTATTATTCTTTAAAAATTCATTAAGTTCCTTCATATTGTCCATAAAATATTCTAAATCAAAATACCAATTTTCTACATTCTTTAATATAGGTTTTTTCCCTGATAATGTACTAATAGGATTAATCAATTCAGATTCCATATATTGATGACCTAAAGAACATTCCCCAGCATATGCCATGTCAGAATTACAACCTGCTATTGGACATTTTCCAGTCACTTGTCTTCCATTTAAAAATGTTTTTTTCTCTACATCATAAAATTGTAATGCTGGCATCTTTTTTATATAGCCATTTTCAAATAATCTATTAAATATTTCTTGTGAAAATTCTTCATGAATTTCTGCAGTTTTTCCAATTGCTGAAGCGCCAAAAATATCTAAACTAATGTTATATCTTTCAAGGGTTTTCTTTTGATTCAAATGATTCTCTTTAACATACTCTTCTATACTATTTTTATATCCTTCTTCTTTTAGTTTTCTATAACTTTCAAGAATAGGTGAACCATAGCAATCAGTTCCAGATATAAATATAACATTTTCTTTTCCAATTCTATCTCTTAAAAATCTGGCATATATGTCCGCATGAACAAACATTCCTCCAACATGTCCAAAGTGAAGGTTTTTATTTCCATAAGGCATTCCTGCAGTAACAACAGCTTTTTTAGGAAATATTGGTCTTTCATTTCTTTCTAACTTCTTATTTATCATATTTACAACTCCTTAAATTAAGATATTTTTTGATAAAAAAAACCCCTGTAGAATTAATTCTACAGGGGCGAAAATTTAATTTCACGGTACCACCCTTATTTCCTAAAACGTCACCATTTTAAGCTCATCAAGTACACCATCTTACAAAGTTTTGTTCGAATCATACTCTAGTTCTGTAACGTGAACTAACGTCATAGCATCACTTATACATTCTATCACTGTATTTTACTACAGAGCCTTAAACTATAAGATCCATATGCAACTCCGAGACTTGTTTCATTATAACTTCATAATTTCCTTCCACCAAACGGAAACTCTCTGTGTAATCTTTTATAACTACTTCTCTCTTCACAGTCTTTATTTTACATGATTATATATCTAATTATCGCTACTGTCAATTACATTATATTTTGTAGTCTCTCCATAACGTATCGTGAATCTTTAATATTTTCTACTACTTTAAAACCTAATTTTTCGTATAAAGATACAGCTTTAGTATTTTTCGTAAACACGTAAAGAAATATAGGTAAATTTGTTTCTGAAATACATTTTTTAAGAATTTCAGTTCCAATTCCTCGATTTCTATACTCTTTAAAAATATATAAATCATCTACTTCCATTTTCTCTTCTACCTTATGAAAATAAAAATACCCTACCTTATTATCATTTTCGAATATACACGTATATTCATTAATATTAGACTCTATTTTCTTACGAACCCATTCTAAAACTTTTTTATAATCTATTTTGCTAATATCTTCATATTTCTCAATCAACGTTTTATTAAGTTGAAAAATTATTTCAATATCACAAGTAGTTGCATTCTCATATCTTATATTCATACACACCTCTAAAATCATTAACTTTATAAAATAGCTGCCATATCCATGGATAGTAGTGCTATTTTTTCTTTTTCATCAAGCTTTATATTCCCTCCAAGGCTTCTTGCATCCCAATTGTCAGAATCAAGATTATCAGCTGCATAGAAAAATTGAAATACTTCACATTCCCTAAATCTAGCTACAGCTGCCATTGCTGAACATTCCATATCAACGCAGACACATCCAGCTTCTTTTCTTCTTTTCACCTTTTCACGAGTTTCTCTATAAGGTGCATCTGTAGTCCATACTTTTCCTTCAGTATAAGTATAATTATGCTTTTGGAGTATACTTTCAAACTTTTCTTTCCCTGTAATATTTACCTCTACCTCATCTGATGGTTTCATATAATGATAACTTGTCCCTTCATCCCTTATGGCAACATTAGGAACTATAATAGAACAATCATCGATATTTCTATCAAGAACACCACAAGTACCAAAAAGTACAAGTTTTTTAAGACCCATAGCAATTAAATCTTCATATACAGCAGTACAAGTTGAAGCTCCCACTGGTGATACATATAAAGCTATCTTTTTATCATTATAAGTAACTTCATAGATATCAATAACCATATTAGCTATACGGGTTTCTGTAATCTTTCTTGGATTAAAAATCTCCTTAATCCTATTAAATAATGTTATAGAAAAACATGAAACTCCTACCTGTGGAAATTCAGGAATTTTACTTATTAACTCTTCTGGATTAAGAACTGCTTTTTTACTTTCATCAAACTCTTCTAGTATCATAAATATCTCCTCAACTTCTTTTACTTTATTATTCAGATTATATCATAATAATTCAAGCAATGTATATTATATCCAAATATTATTTTATATCTTCAATGAAATTCCATATTAAATCCGGCTTAGCCGTAGAACTAATATTTACTTGAAATTCTCCTACATCTAAATAAATATTGTACAAATAGTTTCCTTGATCATCATATATATTCCCACTTTTCTCTATATCATCTTCAGTAAAATTATCTATATTAATATAATTATAGTCATTATATTTAATTCCTTTTGTATATACTGCTGAGATATATTCTCCCTTTTCCTTTGAATATAAAATATCCATCTCTTCAAAGTCAGTATTACTATTTTTATAGGTTACATAGTAGGCACACTCTTCTAGTGTTAAATTGCCAATAAAATCTTTCTTTGGAGTATGACCTGAAAAAGACTCAAGCTTCCTTGCTTCTTCAAGGGTAATATCTCTTTTATCATTCCAAGTAACACTATCAGCTTTATTTAAATCAATAGAAGTGATATCTATTCCTTCATTTAGAATACCTTCTAAAATTTCTCCCATCTCATTGTATGAAAGATTAAATCCATCTATGGTATATCCAATTCCACTTTGAGAAACAAATGCAAGTTGTAGTGATTTACCATAGGTATTATCACCACTTTCAAATCCATAAATCTTTACCTTGTCTCTAGTAGTATAGGGTACCTTTTTTAAATCATAACAGTCAGTATATAAATTGCCTGTGTTACTAACTGTAATGTAAAGTGCTTTATTCTCCTTTTCATTGTTAAAGCGTAATAATCCATTAACAGGATTGCCTTCCTTATCACAATATATATCCATCTCTTCCTTATCTAATTCACCCACTTTGAAGGGAAGATCTAATTTATTGTCAAGGTTTAAAAATTTATATGCTTTTCCTCCACCTTCAAGAGTATATGAAAATTCTGCAGCAGGATAATTTTCTACGAAATAGGAGCTATAATCTACTAAAACATCTTCTTTACCTTCTATATTATTTGAATTATCATATACAATTTCCTTGCCGTTAAAAGTTTTTATCCATACTGTTATTGTAATAATAATGCATATACAAGCTGCTAACGTTCCCCATTTTAATATTAACTTTTTCTTATTAGATTGAACTTTACTAGCTTCATCTATAATATCCTCATCAAGAAATCCTATTGAATCATACAACTTATCCTCATTCATATAAAAATCCCTTCCTTTTCTAAAAATAACTTTAGCCCCTTGCGGGTACGAAAAAGAATACTTTTAACTTTAGATTCACTAATAGCAAAATTACTTGCAATACTTTTAATTGAATCAGCAAAGAAATACCTTCGAACAAAGACTATGCGATTTTCCTTTGAAATAGTTCTAAGATAATTACTAATTGCCTTACCAAGCTCTGCATTTTCTATATCTTTATCTATAGAATAATTTGAGGGTATACAATCTGTAAGTTCAAATAAAGATAGATTAACTTCCTTTCCACCTCGCTTTTTGCAACTTTCCTTTCTATAAATATCTATAGCGATTCTCCTAGTTATTTTCCCTAGGTAAGCTGAAAATACTGTTGGAATGTTAGGTGGAATAGACTTCCATGCTGCAAGATAGGTATCATTAACACTTTCTTTACTATCCTCATCACTATATAAAATATTATAAGCAATTTTATATAAATAATTGTTGTACTTAAGTTCCGTTTCCTTTATCGCTATCTCATTACGTTCTAAATACAGATCAACAATACTCTTATCATCCATAAATTCCCTCCCCCTTAAATCAATTAATTCTCTTCATTATATATATCGTAATTATATACAAAAGGTTTCATCTAAATAACATATTGTGAAACCTTTAAATCACAATACGTTCAAACCAAAAATTTCTATACTTTTATAGACATAAAAAAAGATACACTCTTAATCATCTTAAGACTGTACCCTTTAGGAACACTTCATTATATTACAATTCTTCTATTATATAAACTTTGCTAAAATATATTTATTTTCTTATTCCTCTTCTTCCTCAACTTCCTCAGCAATTCCACAAACCTTAGCTACTGTCAATTCTTTGTCTCCATCAAGCTTTAAACCTTCTGGAATAGCTAAGTCTTTAGCTAGAATTCTATCTCCAAATTTTAATGAAGAAACATCATACTCTACTTTTTCTGGTAGCTTGTCCGCTTCTCCAAATAGCTCTACCTCAGAAACAAAAGTTTCAAGGTTTAATTTATTTCCTCCTAGTTCTTCTTGTCCAAGAAAAACAACAGGAACTTTCATCTTAATATTCTCATCACTTCTAATACATTGAAAATCAACATGAATTACTTTACCGTAAATATCCTTTTGTAATTCTCTCACCACACACTTTCTAACATCACCTTTTAGATTTAGTGATAAAATTGTACTTTGAGAATATCCTAAAAGTTTACACATATCACTTCTTGTCATCTTTACAGGGATTGGATTGTCTAAATGTGCTCCACTAAGCACACCTGGAACCTGACCATTTCTTCTAACCTTGCTACCCTTTTCATTTCTCTCGCAAATATTAAATGATACATTTTCCATAATAAAGCCTTCTTTCAATTTTTGTTTTAATCAACACAGCTTTATTATAGTACTTCTATTAAATATACTCATTATCTATATTACTTAATATTTACTAATTATATACTCTGTCATTTAATTACAAGTCATTATCACTTTCATAGGTATCCTAAGGAGAAATCTTTACTATTAACTACAAATTTCGCCATATACTCTTATTTGCATGTATTTTCTCTTTGAGCATTTAAAATAATCCAATCAATAGAATCTAATCTTTCCATAAGTGCATCCATACCATTTTGTAACTTATACTCTATTTCTTCCCTGTACAAAGGAAGTACATAGTATACATTAACTCTATTACCGTCACTTGTACTTATTACACTTATTTCTTCCTTAAACATATTAAATATAACGCCACTTAATTCTGTATTACCTGCATAGGGGTCATATGTTTCATAATTTGGTACTGTATGTCCATATCCTAACCATGTACTATACTCATGAGGAAATCTTGCCATTTGTTTCATCAATTTAATAGGCCAATAATTATCTTCATCTTTTATACTTTGCTCTGTAAGTTCCCAATCTGGTGGTAAGAACATCATAAGTTCTGCTCTACAATATAACTCTATTTCTTCAATTGGAATTTCATTTGGAAGTGTCATAGGTATGTCACTCATCCCCGTTGTATACAATATTTTAAAAGGTTGTTCTTCTGTTGGTTCCATAATAGTAATATCAATATGTATAATATCAGAAATCAATTCATGAAAAACACAAGATTGTCTTCCTGGAAATACTTTATCAAAGTGGTTTGTAATTTCTTCTGCATATAATGTCCTAGCTACATTATCCATGTTACTTATCCCTTCCTCATAACTATATACCTTTGTTCCATCCTTTGAAACACCTTCCGATTTACCACCAAATATCTTTTTAAATATATTTTTCATATTTTTACCTGCTTTCTACACTTTTGTTATTTATATAATACTAGATAGACATAAAAGAACTGAAATCCTTAAAGAATTTCAGTTCTTTATATGCCTTTGACAATAGAACAAATCTATTTAACTAAAGGCTTTTCTTTTTTTACTAAATCTGCTATCACTATATAACGCTGAGGAGCGTCTCCTAAAAAGCGAAATGGATAGCAAGTAGTCAAAGTAAGTTTTCCTGTATCAGTAGGTACTATAATAGTATCATCATCTTTTTCTACTATTTTAGTTCCAGTTACTTCATACGTAAATATCCCAACTGATGTTTCTATAATCAGTGCATCTCCTACCTGAAGTTCACCTACTTTAGTAAATACAGTATCCCTATGTCCAGAAATTACACAATTGTTATCTTCCCCTGGAAGTGCACTTTCAACGAAGTGACCCACTCCCATTTTTAGCTCCTTATCACTTGTTCCCTGTACAATAGAAAATTTTTGTTCTAAGGTTGGCATTGTAAGACTTCCAAAAGTTTCTCCTACCTCAGGATGTACCTCATAAATCACTTCTACATCTAAAGCTTCATTTTCAGATGCATTATATTCAGCATTAAACTGATTTTTAGGTTGAGTCAATATGTTAGTAAGTGACCATGCAATACATCCTATGCCTAGGATTAAAATTCCTAGACATAAGATTTTTATAAATGAAAACTTTTTTTTACTCATGACGCTTTTTCTTAATTATAAATCCACCTGCACCTACTGCAGCTAATACTGAACCTGTAAGTAATACTCCGTATGTTATAGTTGCAGTATTTGGAAGTTTACCACTTACTTGTGTATTTGGTTTAGTTGTTTCTTCAGGCTTAACAGCATCTGTACCTTCGCCTGGCTTAGTTCCCTCTTCTGGAGTTGTTCCTTCACCTGGTTTAGTTCCTTCGTTATCTTCACCTGGAGTTACTACTTCTTCTTTTTCAGTCATTTCTACCCAAACTGGGTTTGTTACAGCATAGTGACCTTTTTCATCTATAGCTACAAAGCTATACCATGTATTTTCTGTTGGTTCTACATCTAATGTGTAGTTTACAGCATCTTTTGTATTATTGAAGTCTTGAGATGCAATAATTTTTCCTTCACTATAAACATCTATATGAGTTAAGCCATGAACTGATTGAATTTCAGTAGTTAAAGTATGCTTTTCACCTTTTACTACTTTTTGTGTTGAACCAAACATTGTATTATCTGCTGGTGTAAAGATTGGTCCCATTGTTGCATATGCATTACCTTCTTTTAAAGCTTTAAGATAGTTTTCAGTTGTAGTTTCACCATCTATAAATGCATACATTCTAATAATTCCTGGATATAAATCTGAAGTTACATCGTGTTGGTCTGAACCTGCACTTAAGTATTTTTTAACACCTTTGTTCCAGTAACTCATAGCAAGGTCTAATGCCTTTTTATCCATGTTTGTTTCATCAGTTAAATCAATTGTAGATTGTAATTCAAGTAGGTCGAAATCTTCACTACCTTCATCATGTCCACCTCTAACACCATCTCTATTCTTAAAGAAACCATAGTCTGAATATGGATGGTTAACAACTACAAGAGCTCCCATATCATGTCCAGCTTTAATTATTTCTGCTGGAGTTAAATCTGGTGAAATTGCAGGTTTTGTGTAATCAACATTTAAAATACCCCAATGTCCCCAACCTGGTGATACTTCTATACTTGGAATAAATGATCTATTGCCTGCCTTTGCAAGAGCAGCCATAGGTGCGTTATTCACTAATGCATCATGGTCAGAAACTACGTTAAAGTCTAATCCAGCTGCTATTTGAGCTTTATATAGTTCTCCTATTGGTGTTGCACCATCTCCAAAGTCAGCATGTTGATGGTTGTCCATTCCGTACCATTTTCTTGATCTTGTTTCTATTATTGTAGGAACTACAAATTCCTCGTTAAGTGTTTCTCCAGGATTTATTTTTTTAGTTAATACAACTGGAAGTGATGCGAAATCGCTATCACGTGTAATAGTAAATGTTACTTCTGTATCTGGAGCAGATACACTAAAATTAGCTTCATGTGTATCTGGATCTGTAAAGAATACACTTCCTCCAAGAGATTTTATTGCATTAGTTATTCCTGAAACTTTTACTTTAAAGTTAACTGGATTTCCCTTTTCATCTACAGCTTTGAAAGAAGCTTTAGCTCCATCTTTAACTGCAAAATCTAATGTTTCATCAGCAGCTAATGTAATAGGCTTAATATCTGAAGGTGTATATCCTTTAGCTTCTATATGGAATTCATACTCATCCTTTGGTAAATTGAATGAGAACTGACCATTTTCATCTGTCATCTTCCATGCAAAAGGTTGCATTTGATCTTTTATAACTTGATCTTTACCATGGGATTTTACTGTTTGTTTATAAGATCCCTTTTTACTAACAACAACGTAAGCATCTTTTACAGGTACTCCTGTACTATCTTTAACTACACCACTTACTTTAGCTTTATCAGTAGTTCCATCCTTTTCCATAGCTCTTTCGATAATAGGTGTTGTTTCACCTTTATCTGAAACTAAGATTTCTCCAATATACTCATAAGTCTTACCTGGTTCAATTGTTTGATTTTTATATACATCTTTATATCCACTTGAACCTTTATATGAATCAGCACCGTCTAACTGAACAGAAACACAGTAGTCTTTGTTATACGTTAAAACATAATTACCAAATCTTTCATTTACATCTTTATCAGCACCGATTCCAATACCTGTGATTTTTTTATCTGGATAGTATCCAAATGGTCCAAAAGTATTGGCTGCTAATGTACTAATTGAATATCCACTATAAAGATTTTCATAAGGTTCATTTCCAGCTGGATTTTCAACTGTTGTTTTTAATCCAATAAAGTTGTCACCATCTTTTAAAGTATACTCAATAGTAACGTTTAACGGTAATTTATGTCCTGCTGTCCAATATCTTGTTTTAGCAGTTACAATAACTTTGTCAGCTTCTTTTTTATAAGTTATGTTTTCCTTTGGATTCTTTTGTAGATTCTCTCCATTATAAGATCCAGTAGCTGACCAAAGGTCATTTAGAAATTCAATATCATTAACTAAGTCTGTACCAAATTTCCCATCTTTCATAATTGCCACATCAAGGATACTTCCATTTGTCATGTTCCAGTAGTTGTTTGTTCCTACTGCAAAAGATGCAGCGATTTTATCATTGTATATTGTGAAGTCGTCAGCATGAATAGCCATACCTTGATCGATAGGTGTAGCTCCCTCAATGACATCAACAGCCGCAAATGCAGTCTTTGTTGTAAGCATTGAACAAAATACACCTGCTGCCAATAACAATGAAGATTTTAATTTTTTAGATTTCATTAGTTATGTCCCCCTTAATTATGTGTTCTTTTATTTAAAATTAATTTTAAAAAACAATAACCTATAAATACAACACTAGCAAAAAACAGATAAAACGTGCAACCGATTTCACAGATTATACGCTTAACCTAACAGAAGTGCTTAGAATAGTTTATTACTCTTTAAAATAATTAAAAACCCCAATATAGAGAAATTATATTGCTTTTTGTAATATCTCTCATTTCAGAAAATTTTTTTCTTGTAAAGCATAACATAAATTTTAATAAAATTAAAGGACTTTTTTATTTTCTGATTATTTTTATTTATTTGTAAACTGTAATTAAATTTTTCTAATATATTATCTATATTAATACATAATATACAATATTTTTAATGTATTTTTTGAAATTATTGTGTATAATGTAATATCAATTTTTTCTATGTTCTCCCAATATGTAACCAATTTTGATATTTATTTAAAATATGCTATTATAATTCTGTATTATATTTGTTGAGATTTAAAAGGAGGAGCTATGCAAATATTTAGTTATTTAATTATTGGAATTATATTAGCTTTCGCAAATTATTTTTTATTTGAAAGTAATAAAAAACCTTTAGCTATTATAAAAAATCTATTCAATTTTATTGTAATCTTTAACATAGTGTCTTTAACTATACTAAAAGTCATTATGAAAAAATCAGATATACTTGATCCTGCAAAATACACAACTGCAATTTCTGTTAAGTATATTTGTTTCACTTTATTTTTAGGAATAATATTTTTCTTTATAAAGGGAGTTTTAAATTCAAAAATTACTTTTTCAAAAGCTACAGATAAACTCACTGGAAAAGTAATAACTATCAAGATTTTATCTATTGTTTTCTTTGCAATAGGAATGGTTTTTGTATTTTTCCCAAGATGGTTTATCTTCCGTTTTGGTAAAATAACACCAGAGCAATTTTTATTTAACTTTAAATCACCTATTGAAGGTGCCAGTACAGACATGTTTAAAGAAATTATGATGTCTCCTACATTTCTTTCAGTAAGTAGCGTTGTTTTATTTCTAATTATTATAATGTTTAGTTACGAAATATATGTAGTTATTAAAAATTCAAAAAAGAAAATTTTATCTCAAAACATTTTAAGAAAAGCAACATTTATATTTTCTATTATTGCCCTTGTTGGTGGCATTACATATGGGTTTAAAAAATTAGATTTAATGGAAATTGTTAAAGAGTTTTTTAGTGATTCTACTTACTATTCAGACAATTACGTTGATCCACGTACCGTTAAAATGTCTTTTCCTGCTAAGAAAAGGAACCTTATTCATATCTATTTAGAGTCTGTAGAAAATTCATATCTTTCAAAAGATCTTGGTGGATATATGGATGTTAATCTAATGCCTGAACTAACGGAATTATCTAATGAAGGTGTACACTTTACAGAAGGTGAAAAATTCGGCGGACCTTATGAAACTTATGGTTCCTCATGGTCTTCTGCTGCTATGGTTAACATAAATGCTGGTATACCTTTAAAAGTTCCTATAGAAGGTAATTCTTACGGAAAATCTGGTAAATTTCTACCAGGCGCTGTTGCTATAGGTGATATTTTAGAAGCTCAGGGCTATAATCAAACATTCATGGTTGGATGTAACGCTGACTTTGGCGGATTAACAACCTTCTATGAAACCCATGGTAATTATAATGTTTTTGACCATGAAACTGCGAAAGAAAGAGGCTTAATTCCACAAGACTATGATGTTTGGTGGGGTTATGAAGACGATAAGTTATACGAGTATGCAAAAGAAGAGATCTTACGACTATATAATGAGGGGGCGCCTTTCAATTTTACAATGGAAACTGCCGATACTCACTTCCCTGATGGTTACTTATCTGAAAATGCAGAAACAAAATATGACTCTCAATATGCAAATGTTATTGCATATTCAACAAAAGAGGCAGTTAAATTTATAAGATGGATTCAAGAGCAACCATTTTATGAAAATACAACAATAGTAGTCACTGGTGACCATTTAAGTATGGATAAAAACTTCTTTGCAAACTTTGATAAAGATTATCATAGAACAATTTTCAATTTAATACTTAACGCACCAGTTGAGCCAGTTAATACTCAAAATAGAAGGTTTGCACCTCTTGATTTTTATCCTACAATGCTTGCAAGTCTTGGAGTAGAAATTGACGGAAATAGATTAGCTCTTGGGACAAACCTATTCTCCGATAGAAAAACTCTATTAGAAGAAAGTAATTGGGACATTTTAAATGAAGGACTACGTAGTAAAAGTAAGTTCTTTATGAATGAAATCATAGATGAATCAAAGAATAGTACCTTTGAAAAAACCTTAGTTACTGATAGAGCACCTGAAGAAAACTAAAAAGTAAAAAATAAATGGAAGACTTTTCTTCCATTTATTTTTTTATTTATCTTATTATTATAGTTTTTTATCCATTATTATAAATTCCATATATCCATCAGAAGTTTCCAATACATTTCTTTCAGTTTCTTTAAAGCCTAACTTTTTATATATCTTTATTGCTCTTTCATTGAAGGATGCTACCATTAACTTAACATTATTTCCTTTATAATTTAGCCTTTTAATACCAAACTCAATGCACTCTCTGGTAAATTCTTTGCCCAAACCTTGTCCCGTTAACTTAGGTTTTACTCCTAATCCTATGGCCATTTGTCCATCCTCTAACCAATGACAATAAAATCCTATCATATCTTCACCATTAAAACATGCAAAATATTTTACCTCGCTATCTGGCGCTAAAAATTCCTTTAAACCATCTTCTGATGGCATATCATAAAATGAATAAACTCCATCATAGTGCCACTTGTTAACTTCACGTATATGCTCTATTGTAAATTCATTAAATTTTAGATTCATTTTCTATCCACCCATCTTGTACTACTTTCTACAGCTGCTACTGCTTCAATTTCTACCAATTGATTTGTATATCCTAATACTGTAACTCCAGATAAAGTGCTTGGAACATCATGATTACCAAACTCTTTTACTATTGCTTCCCATGAAGTTACCAAATCTGACTGACTTTGAGATGCTACAAGAACTCTAGTATATACAACATCTTCCAAAGTAGCCCCACAGTCCTTCAGTACTTCCTTCAAATTCTCTACACAAAGTTTTGCCTGAAGCTCATAATCACTCAAATTAGGTACTTCTCCATCTCTATTAATGGGACATGCGCCCGCCAAAAATAATAAGTCCATTCCTGAAGGTATACGTCCAGCATAAGCATAATCTACTGGAGCTAAATTTGTGGAATGAATTAATGATATCTTTTTATTCATTTAGACTCTCTCCTTTTGTTCTCATATCTACGAGAATAATTACAACTATATTTTCAAAATGAATTTTATGTTCAATACCATTTTAAAGCCTATATATTTTTTAAGAAAGATAATACTCGTTTCTATATCATTTTTTACACAAAAGCTACCACTCATTGCAACAGTGGTAGCTTTTTACTAGGTATCTTTTTTATATACAATTTTCTTAATACTGCTATGTGAAAGAAAGAATTCTTCGGCAAGATTACTAATTGATTGCCCACCTATATATTGTTTTACTATCTTTGCATTTCTAGCTTTTAGATAATCCCGGCTTTTAGATTTTTCCCCCCATCTTTTTCTCTTTTCTGGACAGGAAGGGATGTATACATATTCACCTTGAATATACTTTTGAATTTCTTTAACTAACTCATCTGGTAATATTCTATCAATTCTTACATACTTCATAAAACTCACTTCCTTAAATTTATTATTTAATTAAGGAAACAAAGCCTGTATATGTATGAATTTATTTATGGAAAGCGACTAAATACCTACCTCTGCGCAAATTGTCGCCCAAACTCATACCTACAGACTTTGCACAGAGTATTTTAAGCATTTTCCTATCCATGAGATTAATATTCATGATATCACACTCCTATTTGTATTAAGTCAATTATATTATTTATTAAGACTATACGCAATTTTTAGTCCTTTAATTTAACTAATGATAATCATATTACATTTGTACTAATTTATATGGTTATTTTTTAACAAAAGTAAAATATATTGCAATTCTAAAGTTAGCTTATATTAAAAACAAAGAGATTCACACTAGAATCTCTACCTTCAGCAACTCTTTACCCTGTTGCAACTCTTATATTATTTATATGTGAAAAAAACTGAATTATTATAAACGAATATATCTGCAGAAGCTCATACTCTTTAAAAGCAACTTCAAATCTCCACTGATGTCTTGTTTTAATTTCTACTTACTGTGTGTCAGCTTCGAAGCCCCAATGAGCGATGATAATTCAGTTTTATCGCATCTGTTTATAAAATGAGTTGCTTCAGAACTTCTTTAAAGTTGTCTTTATGCCAAATAACTGGTACTGGATAAGTTGGGTTTGCCTCCTTTATAGCTCTACTTATGATTTCTTCAAAATCAGCTTCTTTTATAACTTCTAATTTATCTGGTATACCCATATACTTATTCATATTCTTTATTTCTAAAATAAAATGTTCTGCTTTCTTTCTTTCAGATTCTCCCTTAATGCCAACTGCATCAGCAAGTTCTGCTAACTGTGTATAAACTCCTTCTCCAAAGTTTTCAAGTACCACCGGTAATATTACAGCATTAGCATACCCGTGAGGAACACCGTACAATCCCCCAATGGCATGAGCTAAAGCGTGAACATATCCTACATATGCTTTAGTAAAGGCAGCTCCTGCATAAAAAGAAGCTAAAAGCATTCTTTCACGTGCTTTCATATCCATCCCATCATCATAAGCTTTAGTTAAATTATTAAAAATCATCTTTGTAGCATCCATTGCATACTTCTTTGATTCTTTAGAACTAAATTTATTAGTATAGGCTTCTACTGCATGAGTAAGGGCATCCATTCCTGTAGTGGAAGTTAAATTCTTTGGAAGGTTACATGTTATTTGAGGATCTAGTACAGCATATAATGGCATAAGGCATATGTCACTTACTGCATATTTTCTATGAGTTAAACTATCTGTTACAACTGCTGCAACTGTAGTTTCAGATCCTGTTCCTGCTGTAGTAGGCACTGCGTATATTGGTGGTAATTTTTTCCTGACTTTTAAAAGTCCTGCCATCTTATTTATAGTTTTTTCTGGCCTTACAATTCTTGCACCAACTAACTTAGCACAATCTAACACAGAGCCTCCGCCAACTGCAATAATTCCTTCACATTTTTCTAACTTATACTCTTTAACTGCATCTTCTATACACTCTATTGTTGGATCAGGCAATACTTTATCATAAATTATATAGGCTAAGTTTAATTCTTCCATTTTCTCAAATAATGATTTTAAACTTCCCCTTTTTATAAATCCTGATGTTGTTATAATTTGAACTTTTTTTAATCCATCATTTTTCACTTGATAGGGAAGCTTATTCATGCTCCCATTTCCCTTTATAACCTTTGGCATTCTCCAAGGCAAGGTTCTTTGCATATTACAAAATACAAATTGATAAGGTCTATAATATATATTTTTTATGTTCATCTTTAAATCTCCTTTTTGAATCATTCTGAAATAATTAACCTAATTATAATAAATTTTAGATTTTTAGAGACTTCCAAAATACTATTCTAGATTACCCCTCTGACTAAAAAAGTCATCACAAAATTTATTCCACTTTATTTCATATTCATCATGAGGTACTAATATGAGCTGAGACGGATTAAATACATTTCTTTTCCTTGCTTCTTCTACAAAACCATATATAGACTCATCTGCCTCCGTTAAAAATCCTTTTACCTTAGAATAACCCTTACTTACTGCATAATAAAGTCTAGTGTGACCATCTAGAGATATAAATTGATCATCTTTTTTTATTAATGCAATAATTATATCTTCCTCATCCCTTATAAAAGTTTCTATAGCATTAACTTTATCTAAATCAACAAAAAATTGAGAAGGCTGAATATTATTTATCTCTATGTCAAATACATCAACTTCAGGAAAAGTCTTTATTAATTCATTATTTTCATTGTAAAAATTAGTTATATGTTCAGAGTAAAATCTAAATTCATCTATTACATCTAAAACTTCAACTTCTTTATCAAAGCATACTATTGCAGAATCTTTATTTATTATCCTAAAACTACATTGATATTTTTCATCAACAATAAAAGCCCCATGTTGCTTTAAAACCTCATCATCAAATCTTTCATCAACATAGCTATCAATTCTTTTTATTTTTTCACTCATCTTCCATTCACCACAATTCTTTAGGATTAAAATTGACTTTTATCTACAGTATTATACTAACATTCAATGAAGTTTATAACAATGATGTTATTGTAACTTTCTAACATTCCACTTTACAAATGTAATAAGGCCAAAATTTAAAATTGATATTACTATAAAAATGCTTGCTAGGGACATGCCACTATCTAAAACTTGTCCAAATATTAATTGTCCTGGAGCTACACTTATGGTTGCCACAGCTGTTGACAGTGCTGATACACGTCCTAACATTTCTGGTGGAACTTCTTTTTGCATATAAGTTAATGTTAATACATTAGATAATGATAAAGATAACATAATTGCCATACCACTTAGAGCAAATATTCCCGCCATAACGTATGCATTTATTTTAATAAACCCTAAAAATATCATAAATGTAACACCAATAATCATAGGTACATATGTATAATATACTTTTTTTATAGAAAACATCTTTGGTTTTACACTTATTATAAATCCACCTAATATCATGCCTAAAACACTTACCCCTTCCACTATTCCATAAACTTGAGATGGAAGATTAAGAATTATATTTATAAAATAAGGTGCAATTATTGATAATATTGGTACTAAGAAAATATTGCAAAGAGCATAAGAAATAATAATTCCTAAAATAATTTCTTTTTCTTCTTTTAAATAAATAAAAGTTTTCTTCATATCTGTAAAAGATTTTTTAATGAACTTTAAAAATTGTCTATTTTCTACTATTGTTCTTTCTTTTATATTTACATCATCAATATCTAAAAACATTTCCATTATAGCTGACATAAAAAAACTTAATGCATTAATTATTACAATAATTTTTATACCTAAAAATCCATATAAAACTCCAGCTAATATTGGTCCAACAAAGTTTACTACAGATCCTACTTGATTAATTATTCCATTAGCCGAAGTAAGTTCATCTTCATCTACAATTTGTGGTATTGAAGATACTACTGCTGGCCCATATAGTGTATAGCAAATAGATAATATAAACATAACTGTACCAATTATAAATTCATGATCATGACCATTAAATAATATTAAAGCATAAATTCCAATTAATAATGAGCAGAATAAATCTAGAAAAACCATTATTTTTTTTCTATTTACAGTATCAGATAGTTTTCCTGCAATAGGGGCAAATAAAATATAGGGTATAGTTGAAATTGCTAATATATTAGCAAAGGCAGCTGTACTTCCCGTAAACTCAAGTAAATATAGGGATAAGCTAAATCTTTGAATTGCATTTCCAAAAAGAGAAATTATTTGACCTATTAATATTATTATATAATTTTTATTTTTCATGAACCCTCCCTAAAAAGCTGATATTCTGTACATATTGGGTATTGTCCATTTTCACTTTTGCTAAGGCTGGCATTAATTCCATATATTTCTTTTAAATTTTCTTTATTTATCACATCTACAGGCGAACCTTGACATACAATCTTGCCTTTTTTAAGTCCAATTATATTGTCTGCAAATCTACAAGCATTATTTAACTCATGGAGAACTATAACCACAGTAATTTTTTTATCTTTATTAAGTTTTTCTAATACCTCTAAAACTTCAAGCTGATAAGACATATCTAAATATGTAGTAGGTTCATCAAGCATTATAATCTCAGTTTCTTGAGCCAATGTCATAGCTATCCAGGCCCTTTGTCTTTGTCCTCCAGATAAATTTTCAACCGCTCTGTCTGCAAACTCAACAAGTCCAGTTTCTTTAATTGCCCAATCTATAACATCTTTATCATGTGTATTTAATCCACCAACCAATTTTTGGTGTGGAAATCTTCCAAAAGCCACAAGTTCTCTTACTGTAAGTCCTCCAGGGCATATTGGTCCTTGAGGGAGAAATGCAACTTCCCTTGCTATACTTTTTTCTTTTATGTTTTTTATATTTTTATTATTAATAAGAATCTCTCCACTGGACGGCTTATTAATCCTGGCTATTGTTTTTAAAAGTGTTGACTTTCCACATCCATTTGCTCCAATAATTATACTTATCTTTCCTTTAGGAATGCTCAAATTCATATCTTTAATTATTACATTATTTTCATATGAAACTGATAAGTTCTTTATACCTATTGCCTCCATAACTACTTCTCCTTCATCATTAAATAAATAAAGTATGGTACTCCAAATATTGATACCGTTATTCCCACTGGAATCTCAATTGGAGAAAAAAGATTTCTTGAAACTGCATCTGCAAAAATTATTATAATAACACTTATCATAGCTGATATTACAACGTAATTTTTATGGTATGAGCCCACTAACTTTTTAGCAATATGTGGTGAAATAAGCCCTAAAAACCCAATATTTCCTGCAAAGGCAGTAGCTGTCCCTGCTAACATGACAGCTAAACTAAAGAACTTTTTTCTTTCCTTTTCTATGTTCAGACCTAATGAAATAATATGTTCATCTGAAAAATTAAAAATATCCAGCTTTTTATGATTTAATAAAACTAACAAAAATAAGACAGCAACTATTGGAATTATTATTTGAGCATAGTTCCACCCAGATCCCCAAAGGCTTCCTGAAGTCCAAACTAATACTCTATTATAATCTCCAACTCCCCCTCTGAAAGTAAAAAACGTAATAAAAGCATTTAATCCTGCATTAAGACCAATCCCAATTAGCAATAATCTTTTAGGCTTTATTCCTTCCCTGCTTGACATCATATATATTATAAAAGAAGAAATCCCAGCTCCAACTATCGCTACTAAAGGCAACATAAAAATTGAAAACTTACCAAGTTCACTATAGTAATTTCCAGTTTGGTAGGTTATAAATAATACTGCAGCTACTGCAGCTCCAGCATTTATTCCAATTATTCCTGTATCCGCCAAATCATTTTTTGTAATAGTTTGAAGAATAGCTCCTGCTGTAGAAAGTGCAACTGCCACAAAAATACCAACAAGAAGACGAGGTAGCCTAATTGTGAAAATTGCCGTATTTTGAATCTTTGTCCCATTTCCAAAAAGAGTTTCTATAACTTGAAATGGAGAAATTTTATAGGTCCCCCAACATAGCGAAATAAAAAAGGCAATGTTAAGTAACACTAATAGAACTATCAATGTTGTTTTAAATTTCTTATGCTTCATATTATCCTCTCTCCTTTCTAGCTATAGAAATAAAAAATGGTACTCCAATCAAAGCTGTAAATACTCCAATGGGAGTTTCATATGGATTAAATAACATCCTAGCAGCTATATCTGCAAAAGTTAAAAGTACTGCTCCTAACAAAAATGAACATGGAATATTTTTCTTATAATCTTCACCTAAAATTTTTCTAACTATCTGAGGAACAATAAGTCCCACAAAAGCAATATTCTTTCCCACTGCCACTGCTGCTGCACACATTGGTATCATAACCATAAGTGTTAAAAACCTGATTTTTTCAGGATTCTCACCAAGTCCTATAGCTACATCATCACCAAGATTTAATATATTTATTTTTGGAGATAACATCATAGCTATTAAAAAACCTATACTACCTATAAAAAATACTAATTTAAAATCTGCCCAACTAGCATTTCTAAATCCTCCTGAAATCCAAAATCCAATCATTTGAGATTGATTTGACAAAAGACCAATAACAGTTGTAAGAGAAATAAAAAATGTACTCATAGCAGTACCCGCTAGGAGTATTTTAGTGATTGAGTTATTATTAGCTTTTTTAGATATAAATCCTAAAACAATAATCCCCGTTAAAAAAGCTCCAATAAAGGATGCTATCATTACATTTCTAGTTGTAATTCCAATACCAGCTGCATAAAATATGGCTATTACTAAAGTTGCTCCTTGACTTATACCTAAAATAGAAGGCTCAGCTATTGGATTCTTTGTAACACCTTGGATCATAGCCCCTGTTACTCCAAGTACTCCTCCTGTCATAAGTACAGATAATACTCTTGGAATACGAACATCTCTAACTAACATAACCTCTAAGGTTTCATTATAATTAAAAACGCTATTCCAAATGTCTGAAAAAGTAATATGGACAGATCCTAGCCTTACAGCCAGAATCAGTCCTACTACTAAAAGTAACAAAGAGCAAATCACAAAAATTGATGTACGCTTATTACTTTGTTTCATTTAACATCTCACCTATTTCATCTACTAATAAATTTCTTCCTATTGAACTATAGCCTTGATTAAAATAAGGTGAAGATTCTAATACTACAACATTACCATTTTTAACTGCAGGTATACTGTTCCATATAGCATTGCTTTCCAGTTGTGCTAAATCTTCATCAGTTGCAATTAAGAATATGTAATCAGTATTAATTGATGCAAGTCCTTCATAAGTTACAACTGGAAGACTAATGTCGCTTTGTTCTGGCATTCCTTCTGGTTTACCAAGATTCATATCTTCATATAATACACTCCCAAAACCTGCTCCATCAAATATAAAGAATTGACCACCACTTGCTAAAAATGAGAGATATGTTGTGGCTTCACCATATTGTGATTTTATTTTTTCACCCTCAGCCTTTGCCTTTTTTTCATATTCCTTTAACCAATTTTCAGCTACATCTTCTTTATTAAATACTTTAGCAAAAGTTTTAACATCTTCTTTCCAATCTAATGCTTCTAGTTCAACCATAACTGTTGGTGCAATTTCACTTAAAGCATCATACATTTTTTCTTGAACTGTAGATATAACTATTAAATCTGGACTTAAGTTCATAACAGCTTCAATATCCATAGTATCTTGCATACTATATCCCAATATTTCAGCGCCCTTTAATGTTTCTTCCAAATATGCTGGGAACTTAGTGTAATCATATGCATCACTATTAGCTGTACCTATAACCTTATATCCTAAAATAGATAAAATATCACTATTTCCACTTAAATCCACTATTTTCTTAGGTTCTTTAGGTATTTCTACTTCTCCTTTAACATCAGTAACAATTACAGTATTTTCTACTGCATTCTCATTGTTTGTATCATTATTTTTAGCTCCACATCCAACAAGCATTAACATACTTAATGAAGCTGCGGCTATAGCCTTTAATATATTCTTTTTCATAAATAACCTCCAAAATTTTTCTCTTTTTTATCTGAATTCATTGTATATGATAATGATTATCATTTCAATTTCTGCATCTAAATTAATAATTTTATCATCCTTTACAACAATTATTGATATAATATATATACTACAATTAACATGCTTCATTTTTAAAAATGTATTTAAATATATTCTATTTTGCCCAAGTAAAACTAATAAAACCTAGGAAAGCGAGATTAACAAATGATTGCAAAAAGCACAAAAGAATTTCAAAACAAAGTTTTAGAAAACATGACATTCAGTCCTTACTTTAAGAGCAACTATACTCTATATATGAATAAGAAAAGAACTGACCTTGGTTACTTTATTAAATATTCAAGGGAAGGCTATTATGATTTTGGCATTGGTGACTATACAATCCCTTATAATTTTTCTCTTTCCTTTGATCATAATGAAGTGCTAATGAGATTTGGAACAGTTTTTAGCGGTGAGACTAAATTTAAAATTGAAAATAACCCTATATCCTCTTTTAGTCCATCTTCTTTTTTTGTAATAGAAAAAGGTTTAAAAGGTACTCAATCATGGAAGAAAGGCCAACATTTTCATGGAGCTGAAATTACTATTTATAAAAAATATTTTGACGAAATTATAAGTCCAAACTTTCCAAATATACTAGTACTTAACGACTTTCCTCCTAACTTTACATATAGATATCTACCATTGGAAATAGCTTCAATAATTCAAAGCTTAAGAAGTTTATCAGAAAAGGAAAAGTTAAGCTCTCTATATTTAGAAAGTAAAATCTTAGAGTGCATTGCAATAATAGATAATGAAATAAACTCATCTGTAAAAAACTCTTTTACTAATCAACTTAACTATGGTGACATAAAAATCGGTACAAATAGATATATTACTTTATCTGTTTCAGATGCGAAAGCTATATCAGAGGCTCATAGTATTATAACTAAAGATCCATGTAACCCACCTACCATTAAAGCACTAAGTAAAATGGTTTATTTAAATGAGCAAAAACTAAAAGCAGGATTTTTAGCTAAATACCATATGTCTATAAAAAAATATACTAATTCTTTAAGAATGACCATGGCAGAAAGCTTATTATCTACAACAGACTTATCAGTAGATGAAATCTCAAAAAAAGTTGGTTATAATCACAGTGGTAACTTTGTTAAAATGTTTAAAAAAACTCATGGTAAAACACCACTAGCTTTTAGAAAAATGAAACTTTAAATTTTAATTTCAATTGCAATGATCTTGATAATAAAAAGAATAAGAAAAGAACATTATTTAGACATCATGCTGTAGGATTTTGAATTTACATGTTACAATGGTAATATATTACTTTATTTTATATTATATAAGGAGTTATCTATGGATTTTGGAAGATTGTTGATTGGTTTAATTCTTACTTTTTATTTAGTTCGATTGTCTATAAAAAGAAAACGACTTTTATATGTATTTCTTGGGGTCATAATTTTTATTGGCTCCTTCTTCGGTCAATATACCTTTTATCCACATTTGAATTCTTTCTTTAAGCTTATAATAAATGTTATTTATTATTTAGCTTTTATAAGCTTTGTTGTTTGTCTATATAAAAACAATAAGCAAAAAAATTAAAGGGACCTTGGAGAAATAAATGATTTTATTTTTCCAAAGTCCCTTTTATAAAAATTTTATTATTTATAATCTCTTAATAGGATGCCTAATAACAGTCTTTAAATTTTCTTTACTACATTTTCTAGCATCACTTAAATAAATTTCATGATGATACCTATCTTTCGTAATATCAATCTTATATCCACTATCCAAGGCAAATCTATCCATAATTTCAATTATTGCAGGCTCATCATCATATGATCCAATATGCATACATTGAACACATAATCCTTCATCATAGGTAAAAAATTCAACTTTAGAAAAATCTCTTTTCTTCTTTCTTTTAGCTTCAGATATAGCCCAATCAAAATCAGTTTTTCCAACAAAATCCGGTAAACGAATAAGAGATATCCATCTAAAATCAGCCTTTCTACTGTAATTAATTCCTTCTGAATTTTCCATCCACCAAAATCCTTCCAATGGTGGAACTACATACTGAAAATATACATCTATTTTATAATTTCCCTTGTAACTCATCTTAATTGTAAAAGCAATACTATATAATAATTCCATTGCATTTTTATACTCTCCATCAGGTTCATTGGGATTACCTTTACCTTTAACTGCAATAAAATTCATTTTAGGAATCTCAATAATTGATGGCTTATTCTTCGGCAAATAAAACTCTTTATACTCTTTCTTATAATCAAAAGACATATTAAATACCCTACCTTAATATTTTATTTTGTAACTATATAAACTATAATAAAGAAGAAAATATGACAACATATTGTCATATTTAATTTTAAAGTTTTTATGCATCTCTTAATATGACATCCTATAAAATTCCGCAGCCCGTGAACGAAGGTGCATATATCATAATAGCAAAGTTAGCCTATATTGAAAATCAAGAGATTCACGCTGGAATCTCTACCTTTAGCAACCCCTTACTCTGTTGCAACTCTTATATTACATAAAACTTTGCTATTACTGGATATATCACCTCAAGTGAACTATCTACAGGAACGCTCCAAACTTATACAATTCTTACAACTAAATTATTAGCTTTTTAATACTAATATATGACACCCTATAAAGTTCCGCAGCCCGTGAACAGAGGTGCATATATCATAATAGCAAAGTTAGTCTATATAAATTAGATTGTAACATCATTATAAATCATTTCTACTATATGATTTAGACTCAAATCCTTGTGTATTAACTTTTCAGGAATAAAGCCTAATAAATCTTTTTCATTCCACCATCTTCTCATTTCTTCTTCACCGAAATCATTACAATTGGGTTTGGTCTTATGACGATTTAATGTTTCCTCAAAGGGTATATCAAAATAATACGCAAAAATTTGTTTATTAAATTCCTTGTCTATCTCTTTAAATAGTTTTTCATACCACTTTGAGTTTAAAATTCCTTCTAAAATAACAATATCGCAGTGTGTTTTGCTGTATAAAACAAGATTGTGTAATAAGTCACTAGCTTCTGGATTCTCTCCATCCTTTACATATAAGATATCTCTTCTAATAACATCTTGTGAAATTAGCATGGTACCATGTCCAAATTTCTTTTGTAACAACTTCCCAGTTGTAGTTTTTCCACTTCCCGAATTACCTCTTAATATTATTAACTTAGTTCTTTCACTTATCATAAATATTCCTTCTTTATAGCTCATTTTTTACGAAGGCCCTTACACATAGTTTTTTTACAGCACTTAGGACAATATAAATTTTTATAATTCATTCCTGAATTAATCCCAAAAATATTTTGTTTTAAAGATATATTAAATTTTTCTCCACATTCATTACATACCCATTCATAACTTACAGTACTCCAATACATCAATATTCCTATTCCAATAAATAGACACACTAAAGCAACAACACTTATTATCATATTAAATTTCAATCCCCGCTTATAATTTAAACATACTTATAAATTTCTTTTCACTAAGAATCTCATTAGTTACATATTTGCCATTATAGAAAAAGCTATAGGTTGTAACAGGACATGGAGCACTCTGAGCTTCTTCTTTAGTATCATATCTTTTAACTTTTAATTTTAAATTCTTCTCATCTGCTATCTTTTTTATTATATTTACATATTTTTCAGTATGAGGACATTGATTACTATAATACAATTTCATCCCCTTCTCAGGTATCACACCTTCTTTTGCACATTCTTTGAACTTTGGTACAACCTCATTTTCTTTAAATGGAAGATATAAAAGTTCAAAACTAGGATATGCAGTATCTGCAACCCTGAATCCTTTATACTTTAGATGAGCTCCATCACTTAAAAATGGAATCTTCTTTTTTGATGATAATACAACTATACCCTTTTTACCTTGAGCCTTACTATCTTTAATACATTCATCAAGCAATAAATTTGATATACCTTGTCCCTTATATTGTCCTGATACCCAAAAACAATTAATTACCATATATCCTTCAGCCTCAATGGGACTCCATGCATTTTCAGCAGGAATATATTCAATAAAAACTTTTCCCCTAACATTTGCCTTTTTAAATATTAATCCATCTTTAAATCTATCCTTCATCCACTGTTTTTTTAATTCCATACAATTCTCACCCTTCTTTTCAGAAATGGCACAACATATATGTTCTTTATCTATATTGTTTTCATTAACTTCAATTATTTCCATATTACACACACCTCCCTACCGATTATTTTACACTATTAGCATAAATTAGTGAACAAATATGCATATATCATAACAAAGTTAGCTTATAATTGTTTCTTTAAATAAATTTAAAGTTTTTCAAAAAAAATATAAATTATTTTTTATACGTACCGATATAAACATTAAATATATTGTTCAAGGAGAGTTACCTATGAGAGATGAGAAGCTTAATGAACTAAAGAATCTGATTCCCCTATTTAAAAACATGACTGATCAAGATTTAGCTATAGGTATATGGGATAGAAATGGTGTAGTATTACATTTTGAAAAGCCAACAACCTTTAATTTTAGTTTAGAACCTGGTTTTGAAATGGAAGATAGGAAAGATAAATTATATGTAGCTATGAGTACTGGAAAAACTCAACATAACATTCTCCCAAAAGAAGTGTTCGGATACACTTTGGAAGGAAATCTAGTTCCAGTTTTTGATGGTAAAGAAGTAGTTGGATGTATTACATGTGTATACTCAGTTGACAACTTAAAATCAATGGAAGAAAAGCTTTATAATGTTACTAATTTTATGCACGTATTAGAAACGAAGGTTACCAACGTATCTAAAGTAGTAGAATCCATAAATCTTAACTCATCACGTACTAAAATGTTAGCTTTGAATGCTTCAATTGAAGCTGCTAGAGCCGGTGAAAGTGGTAGAGGATTCTCCATAGTTGCAAGTGAACTCGGTAAACTTTCTCAAACAAGCACAGATGCTACTAAAGAAATTAATGATACTATTTCTGACTTAGTTAAGTCTATGTCTAACCTTATGAAGGCACTAAAAGAATTTGATAATAAATAAAATACTGGCTCTGTGGTGAATTAATCCGATAATATGGCAATCCCCTTTGTTAATGTACATTGACCCCATTAAAAATAAATGTTACAACTATTATCACTTTTTAATACTACAGAGCCTTATTATAGACTCCATATGCATTTACAGTGATACATATGGAGTCTTATATTACTTTATTCAGCTTTTTCAAAAGGTGAGTTATTATTAATTTTAAAGACTTTCTAACTCAATTTACATCTTTTGAAATCTCCTTTTCTTTCGCTTTGAAAATGTTAATATATATACTAATGTAGTTGATATTATAGCTGAAAGAAGAATAGATACCTTTGCCACATTCATCTCAATTTCAGCATTAGCAAAAGCAATTTCAGATACAAAAAGAGACATAGTAAAGCCAATACCTGCCAAGACTGAAACCATCAAAACATCTGTCCAAGACGCATCTTGAGGCTTTTTAGCTATTCCAAATAGATTCCCCAAATATCCGAAAGTCATTATTCCCAATGGTTTTCCAATAACAAGACCTGCAACGATTCCAATCATTAATGGATAGTCCTTGACTAAGTTTAAATTCCCACCCAAGTTAATTCCTGTATTAGAAAATGCAAAAAGTGGAAGCACTATATAATTTGTAAATGGTTCTAAGATATGTTGCAATTTATAATTTAAATCCTTATCCCTTTCTTCATCACTGTAAACTGGAATTGTAAATGCTAAAATTACTCCACTTAACGTTGAATGTACTCCACTATAAAAAATAGCTACCCAAAGAGCTAACCCAACAATAATATATGGGTATAGCTTATTTTTTTTATTAAGTTTATTTATTAAAACCAAAATTCCAACTAAAATTGCAGCTATAATTAACCCTTTAATTCTTATGTGTGATGAATAAAAAACTCCTATTACTACCATTGACAATAAATCATCAACTACCGCTAAGGTAAGAAGAAATAATTCAAGGGATGGATTAAGTCTGCTTTTCAAAAGAGAAAAAATCCCAATTGCAAAAGCTATATCTGTTGAAAGTGGAATTCCAACCCCTATTTCAAATCCAACTTTATAATTAAAAAGAGTAAAAATTAAAGCTGGTGCCACCATTCCTCCAACAGCTGAAATTATTGGAAAGGATGCTTCTTTGAAACTAGAAAGTTTCCCGTAAACTAATTCTCTTTTTATTTCACATCCCACTACTAAAAAGAATATAGCCATAAGAAAATCATTAATAAATAAGTGAATATTAAATTCTTCACTTATTTTTAATTCAAACAAAAAATATTCATAATACTTTTGTAGCGGAGTATTAGCAAATATAAGTGCCAAAATGGTTGCCATTAAAAGTAATAATCCTGGAAATGCCTCTGAATTTACTACATCTTCAAATCTAATTTTATCCTTTGTTTTACCGTCTTCCATATTATGCCTCCTGATAAAGTGCATTTATCCTTTAGATTAGTATTATCTAAATTTTAAATTTAATTACAACATTTTAAAACAAAAAAGCACCCCTTAAATAAGAGGTACTCAAGTAACCAAACTATATTAATATGATATTATGGTTCTTTTATTAATAAAGAAAATATAAATCCACCTGCTATTGCAATTACCATAGCAATTAAGGTAGTAAAATATGAACCACTTGCATCATAAAGAGAACCTGCAATTGTACTTCCAAAGGATGCAATAAGTAGATTCATATTTATCAAAGATAAATTCACTGCATAATTCTTACTTCCATAAAATTCGTTAACAAAAGCTGAATTTGTTGGTGTTATACCTCCATATGCTAAACCTATCAATATAAATCCAACAATTATTAAAATAAACAATCCACTTTTTAAAGCCGTCATTAAAACTATTATTGCTATTAAGAATATTATATTATTTAAAAGCATAGTTTTTAGTCTACCAACACGATCAAATAAACTACCAAACAAAACTCTACCTACTCCATTGAAAATTGAAATTAATCCTACCACCGTTGAAATTGTACCCGCTGTTGCTTTAGGTGAAACTTCTCTTGCAACTCCACTAGCCTGTGATACTATTGCAAGTCCGGCAGCAGATAAAAGTATAGCCCAAGTAAAGAAAATCCAAAATGAAGGTCTCTTTAACATTTCCCTAGAAGACATATTATTTCCCTTTGATTTTATCTTACATTCTTTCGTTTTTATATTTTCTGTTATTTCATCAAGTTCTTCCTTGGTTGGTCTTCGAATAAAAAAACTACATACAAACATTATAATAAAAAGAATTATTCCGAAAATAAAAAATGAATTTCTCCATTTATCAATACCTGGTCCAAAAGGTGTTACTGCCTGATAGACCTTCCCAATTAGAAAACTTCCAAACCCAAACCCCATTAATAAAATTCCTGAAATTAGTCCTGGACAATCAGGAAAAAATTTTGTAACATTTCCCATAATAGAATTATAAGCAAACCCAGATGCTAATCCAGCAATTACCCCATATCCAATATATAATGTTAAAATACTATTTGCTCTGCTAGCTATAAAAAAACCAATTACAAATAAAATTGCTGAAAACTTCAACATAACATTTGGACCAAATTTTTCAGATAGCAAACCAGTAATAAGTCCTCCTAAGCAAAAAAACATCATGCACAAAGTAAATGTAAAGGAAAGTTGAGTACTTGACCATTTATCAAAATATGCACTAATAGGATTAGCAAGAACACTCCATGCATAAACCAATCCTGCAAATAACAATACTAATACACCCACTACTCCATAAACCCATCTTTTTTTCTTCATATATACCTCTCACTCTTTCGTCATGAATATTTAAAATTTTCAAACAAATACACATCTATAATAACATATATATCCATAATAATACAATATAATACTCTTAACTTGCTTTATAATAAATTTTTCCTATAACAAAGGAGTTTTGTATTAAATGTTGAATATGTAAATTTGTATTAAATTTTTTATAAAAAATAAACTGTATTAAGTGAGAAAGAGATTTATTATGAATGTTTATATATTAAAAATAACTACTCCAATTAAAATAAATTCATCAAGTCTAATCCAATATGTTTCTAAAGAAAAAAGAGAGAAAGTTGAGAATTTTTTTAAAGAAGATGATAAATTAAGATCCATATATGGTGAGCTTTTAATTAGATATATATTAATTAATGAATTAAAAATAAATAATAGTGATATTAAGTTTCATTACACAAAATATGGAAAGCCACTTTTGTTAGAACCTCACAATATTCACTTTAATATTTCCCATTGCGAAAAATATGTAGTTTGTGCTATAGATAATAATCCTGTTGGCATTGATATAGAAAAAATTGAAACAATAGATTTTATAGATATTGCCAATAAATTTTTTACTAAAGATGAATCAAATTACATATATCCGCAAAATGAGATGAATACATTAGAAGAAAGTACAAACAAATTTTACGAAGTTTGGACATTAAAAGAAAGTTTTATTAAGTGCATTGGTTTAGGTCTCTCTCTACCACTAAATAGCTTCTCTGTTAACTTTAATAAAAACGAAAATAATAAAAGGATATCTTTTAAAGGTGATACATACTTTTTTGAACACTTTGCTATAGAAAATGAATATAAGCTTAGTATTTGTTTCAAAAACCATGATACGTCTATACATATTAATCATATCAATGAATATGAGTTAACTTATAAATTTACTAACAATTTAAAAAACAAATAAATTTAATTTTTAAAAAGGTGTGGAATATCCACACCTTAAAATTTTATCATATGAATTTAACTTCTTTACAATAGTTTATTATATTCCCAACATTATTTTTATTGATATCTTTCCATTTAAATCCTAACTTCTCCAAAATTAAATTTGTTTTATCATTAACAATAATTACTTCAGTTTTAACTTCTCTTGAAAAAACCTCAGAATATATAATTAAATCATTAACAGTATTCTTATACTCTTCTTTATTATATAGTTTTTTTAATTTCTCAATATATTCCTGTCCATTGAGCAACTGTAAAGTAATATTATTTCCTTCTAATATTTTAGAAAAGTCATTCATACTAATTCTATTTGGATTATATAAATGAAAAGTTTCATTACTAAGTCCTTCTTTATCAAATAGTTCAATGAACCCTTTACTTACATCATCTACGAAAGAGAATTCTAAAATTTTTTCTTCTGACTTAATTGCAACTCCTAATCCGATATAAGCTTTTATTCTTTGATAAAAAGCATTCTCACTTATATTTTGTTGGAAAATACCACTGTTGGAATTACCTACTAAGTTCCCAACTCTATAAATATTTACACTTATACTCTCTTCTCTTGCTTTAAGCAGTTCTTTTTCTGCAAGTAATTTTGTCTTAATATAATAGTTTTCATATTTTTTACCTAAATCACAATCATACTCTGTAAATAAAGCTCTTTTCCTATCTTCAATGGTTCCCATGGAAACACTTACAGTTGAAACATGATGAATATCTTTTTTCTTTCCTAACTTACAAAACTTAATAATGAAGTTTACTGCATTTACATTTATATTGTAAAATTTCTCATATTCACCATAATGTTTAACATTAGCTGCACAATTTATTACACAATCAACATGGTTTGAAAGATACAAATACTCATCTTCTTTTAATCCAAAAGATTCTTTAGTTAAGTCACCTTCATAGATACTTATTCTATCTTTAAATTCATTAATTATATCAGAATGAAAATGATAGTTAAGTGTATTTTTTAATCTTTCTTCTGCATTTTCCTTTTCTCTTGCCCTTAATATAACAGATACACTATAATTGGTATGCATAAGAATATGATATAAAAGATTTACTCCCAAAAATCCTGTTGCCCCATTTAATAGAATGTTCCTGTACTTTTTCTTATCACTAAATCTATTATTTAGGTAACACTCATTCTTAATAATATAATCATCGTACCCAATTAAATCAGCACATACCTCTTCCTGATTTTCATCCTTCTTAAACAGATCCAACTTTTCAATAAGCTCTTCATTTGAGAATGATACGGTTTTAGCAAGTTCTTCAATAGTTCTGCATTCAAATACATCATTAACATTTATTTTATATTCATTAGATAATCTGAGCACAAACTTTATAGCTTTTAAAGATGTTCCACCAAAATTATAATATCTATCTTTAATTCCTATACCAGTTACACCTGTTACATTCTCCCATTCTTCTATTAGTCGTTTTTCAACAATATTTTTAGGGGCTACATATTCTTTAGAGTTCACATTAGAATTAACCTTAGGCAAAGCCTTCTTATCTATTTTACCATTTATAGTTAATGGCAAATTCTTAAGAGGAATATAATAAGAAGGAATCATATAATCAGGCAAATTATTTTTTAAATACTCCCTTAACTTTTCTTCTTCTTCCCCTTCATTATAAACAATGTAGGCGCATATATATTTTTCTTTAAACTTATCTTCATTAACCGTTACTACAGCCTCCTTAATATAATCCTCCTTCAAAATTGCATTTTCAATCTCACCAAGTTCTATTCTAAATCCTCTAACTTTAACTTGATTATCCATTCTTCCTAAAAATTCAATATTACCATCATCTAAATACCTGCCAATATCTCCTGTTCTATACATCTTCATATTTCCTTCAAATGGATTATCTACAAATCTATCATTATTAAGTTCTTCCTTATTTAAATATCCTTTTGCAATGCCTGGACCACTTATACATATCTCTCCTAGAACTCCAATTGGTTGCATATTTAAGTATTTATCCAATATATATATCTTTACATTATTAATTGGTTTACCTATAGGAATTACCTTAGAATTTTTATTATTAAAATGCCACATTGAAACTCCTATGGTTGCCTCAGTTGGGCCGTATGCATTTATATATTCCCTGCCCATACTCCAATCCTTTACTATTTCACAATTAGTTGATGAGCCAGCTGTTAGTATTTTTTCTAAGTATTTTACTTTATTGCTACTTATATTACTTACATATGCTGGTGGAAGAGTTGCTATTGTTATTTTGTTATTGTTTAAATAATCGATAAATTTATCATAGCTATTTATTATATCTTTTTCTACTATATATAAGCATGCTCCATTTAGTAATGTCATAACTATCTCTGCTACAGAAGCATCAAAAGAAAAACTGGCAAATTGAATTATTCTATCTTTTTCAGTAATATTTAAATGTTCCTGATATGCTGTTTTAAAGTTAATTACACCATCATGTTTTACTTGAACTCCCTTAGGTGCCCCTGTTGATCCAGAAGTATAAATAACATATGCTATATCTTCACCTTCGTTTATATCTTTTAAACTTTTAATATCACTATTAAATAAAGATTCATCTCTTAAATCTATTACTTGTCCACTATACGCTAACTCACTAATCCTATCATTATTACTTAATACAACTTTACACTTACTATCCTCTAATATATAAATTAGCCTAGCATCTGGATAATCTATATCCATTGGGATATATGCTCCCCCGGCTTTTAATACTGCTAAAACTGAAATGACCATTTCTAAAGATCTATCTACCATAATTGATACAAAAGACCCTCTTCCAATCCCTTTTTCTCTCAAAATATGCGCTAATGAATTAGCCTTTTCATTAACTTCTTTATATGTTAAAATCTTTTTCTTAAATACTAAAGCATTATTATTAGGATACTTAGTTACCATATCTTCAAATACAGCATGTATAGTTCTATTTTTTTCATAATACTTTTCAGTGTCATTGAATTCATTAAATATCTTAACTTTCTCTTCATTTGATATTATTTCAATCTTCATTAGTGGTATAGTTACGTCCTTAGCTATACTCTGTAATATGTTTATATAGAACTCACTTATTCTTTTTATTGTTTGATTTTTAAAAAGTTTATTACAATATTCAATGCTAAACTCTATTTCACTTGAAGTTTCACATGCATTTAATGTAAAATCGAACTTTGAAATTCTGCTCTTTAATTTTGTTTTGTGTAAAACAATATCTTCAATGTAAATATCCTCTTCTTTAGCAGTATCAACATAATTAAACATTACATCAAATATTGGATTTCTGCTTTCATCTTTTACAACACCCAATTTCTCTACTAGCATATCAAACTGATAGTCAGCATTTTCATAGGCTTTTATAGCATTTTTCTTAACTTCATTTAGAAAATCTATATATCTCTTATTACCCAATGGTTTATTTCTCATAACTAAAGTATTTACAAACATACCAACAATGTTTTGAAAATCTTTGTTGCTTCTTCCAGAGGTAGGTATGCCAATTGTTATATCTTCTTGCATACTTACTTTTGAGAGAAGTATATTAAATGCTGATAATAAAACCATATGCATCGTTGTTCCTGTTTCCTTAGCTATGTCCCTAATTTTTTCTGTACCTTCTGAATTCAATTTAAAAGAAAAATTGGTACCTTGAAAACTTTGCCTCTTTGGTCTATTAAAATCATATTGTAAATTTAAATTTGGAATATCATCTTTAAAGATGTCTATCCAAAACTTCTCCTGTTCTTTTATCTTCTGAGAATTAAGGAATTTATTATGCCAGTTAGAAAACTCCTTATACTGTAAACTTAATTCATCTAGATTTTTCCCTTCATATATCTCTTTAAACTCTTTTATCAATAAATCAATTGAGAAACCATCAACAATAATATGATGAATATCTATAAGTAAATAATTTTCATCATCTTTTTCTATAATCTCACCTTTAAATAAAGGATATCTATTTAAATCAAAAGGTTTTATATACTCACTTATTTCTTCATCAAGTGTTCCTTGTATCTTTTTAACTATTAATCTTACATCTGAATCCTTACTTATTCTTTGTACAATATCACCATTAACATTATCAAAATAAGTTCTTAGGGATTCATGTCTATTCAATAGTTTTCTAAAAGTGTCTTCAAGTTTTTCTATATCATAATGCCCTCTAATTTCATAACACATTGGCATGTTATAAGAAGTACTCGCTTTGTCAAGTTCATATAGCATGTACATCCTTTTTTGTACACTAGAAGCCTCATAATAGTCACTTTCCTTTACATTTTCGATGAATATATCATCACTATCACATAAATTATTAATTACTGTTGATAATGATTTTATTGTTGGGAATTTAAATATTTCTTTTAAAGGCAAATCCTTTCTAAATTTCTCATGTATTTTAGTTTTTAATATTATAGCTTTTAATGACTGCCCACCTAAATCAAAGAAATTCTCGTTAACTCCAACATTCTTAATCCCTAGTACTTCACACCATAGATTTGATAGTTGCTTTTCTATTTCATTGGTAGGTGCTTCATAATTTTTAGTGCTATAAGAAAAGGACGGAGTTGGCAATCTCTTACTATCAATTTTACCATTAACAGTTAGTGGCATTTTTGAAATAGAAATCACTTTATCTGGAATCATGTAATTAGGCAATGTCTTCTTCAAATATTCTTTCAATTCTAATTCTTTAATATCTTTTTCAGGCACTACATAAGCACAAATATGTTTTTCTCCTGTTTGATCTTCAAAAACATTTACAAATACTTCTTTGACATCATCATGTTCTAATATCTTACTTTCTATCTCACCTAACTCTATTCTAAGTCCTCTTATTTTAACTTGATTATCTATTCTCCCCAAGTATTCTATATTCCCATCTGGAAGATACCTTCCAAGATCCCCTGTTTTATATACCTTCATATTTTCTTCAAATGGACTATCTATAAATTTTTCATTAGTAAGTTCCTTCTTGTTTAAATATCCTTGTGATACTCCTACTCCACTTATACATATTTCTCCTTTTACTCCTATAGGCTGTATATTTAAATATTTATCCATTATATATATTTTTGTATTATATAATGGTTTTCCTATAGAAATAACTTTTGATGTGTCCCTATTATAGTGCCATATTGTTGCAACAATGGTACCTTCTGTAGGACCATAAGCATTTATATATTCTCTACCAACACTCCACTTATTAATTATTTCCCAGTTAGTCGCAGAGCCTGCTGTTACCACTAGTTTCACTGTTTTTATCTTACTACTATCTAAATGAATAATATACGCTGGTGGAAATTTTGCAATAGTTATTTTGTTATCATTTAAGTAATTAGTTAATTTGTTATAATCATTAATAGTTTCTTTAGACAAAACATGTAAGCAGGCACCATTTAATAACGTCATCATCATTTCTGCAACAGATGCATCAAATGAAAAACTTGCAAACATTGTTGTCCTATCTTTTTCAGTAATATTTAAGTCATGCTTATATGCTGTTTTAAAATTAATTATACCTTCATGATTAATTAAAACTCCTTTTGGTTTACCTGTTGATCCAGATGTATAAATAACATATGCTAAGTCCCTACTTGAATTAATATTACTTATATTAAAAGTATTACCTCCATACATAGATTTATCCTTAAGCTGAATTACTTCACCTTTATAATTCAATCCTTTAATGCGATCAGTATTAGTTAGAATTAATTTGCAGTTACTATCTTCAATCATATATAACAATCTGTTATCGGGATATTCTATATCCATAGGAATATAAGCGCCCCCTGCTTTTAATACTGCAAAAACTGCAATTATCATTTCTAATGACCTATCTACCATTATTCCAACAAAAGTATTTTCTCTAACGCCCTTATCTCTTAAAATGTATGCTAAAGAATTAGATTTTTCATTTAGCTCTCTATATGTTAATTTTTCATTATTATAAACTACCGCAATATTATTAGGCATTCTATCTACATATTCTTCAAAAACCTGTTGAATAGTCTTATCTTTTTCAAAAAATGTTTCTGTGTTATTAAAGTTAATAAGAAGATTCTCTTTTTCCTTTTGACCTAAGAAATCAATATTTTTAATCTGTATATTTAAATTGCTCGTTATATTTTCTAATATTCTAATATAATAGTTGCCTATTCTTTTTATTGTTTCTTCTTTAAATAACTTTGTGCAATATTCAATACTAAATTTAAAACTATCCTCAACCTCATATACATTTAATTTCATATCAAATTTTGATATGTCATAACTATTAGATATATCATGTCTTAAAAACGATGTATCCTCAAATTTTATATCATATATATTTGCTGTATCTATATAATTAAACATTACATTAAATAATGGATTTCTACTGGAATCTCTTTTAATTTGAAGTCTGTCAATTAAGTCATCAAATTGAAAGTCTGAATTTTCGTATGCACTTAAGCATTTTTCTCTTACTTCTTTTAAAAACTCTAAGTATGTTTTATTTCCACTTGGCGCAGTTCTAAGTACTACAGTATTTACAAACATACCAACTACATTGTCAAAATTTCCATTACTTCGTCCTGATACTGGAACCCCTACAACGATATCCTCTAAATTACTACACTTAGACAAAAGAATATTAAATGCTGCTAATAAAACCATATGGATTGTAGTTTCTGATTTTTTAGCAATATTAATCAAATCTATTTTAAGGTCATTATTTAAATCATATCCTATAGTCTTTCCATTGAATTGTTGAACTAATGGTCTTTCATAGTCACAAGGTAACCCTAAATTAGGAACATCATCTGCAAATTCCTTAAGCCAGTATTCTTCCTGCTTTATAATTTCCTTAGATTTAACGAACTCATTTTGCCAACTTGCAAAATCTTTATATTGTAAATGTACATCATCTAACAGCTTTTCATCATATATATTTTTAAACTCTTCTATAAGTATATTAATTGAAAATCCATCGATAATAATATGATGAATATCTACTAATAGATATTTTTCTCCATTTAAATCTACAATTTTACCACGATATAAAGGGTATTTATTTAAATTAAATGGTTGTTTAAACTTCTTTAATACTTCTTCAATTTCTCCTATTTCTTTGGATACACTTAAATTGACTTTAACAAAGTCCTCAATTCTTTGAACTATTTTTCCATCAATATTATCAAAATAAGTTCTTAATCCTTCATGCCTCTCAATAATTTTCTCAAATGTTCTTTCTATTTTTTTTATATTCAAATTACCCTTTATATTGAAAACCATAGGAATATTATAGGCAGTACTATCCTTATCTAATTCATAAAGCATATACATTCTCTTCTGTGCTGAAGATGCCTTATAATAACTTTCTTCCTCTTGTTTATCTAATTTTTCTAAAGTGCTTTCATCTACACCACCTAGATATTTACTCAAACTTTTAATAGTAGGATATTTAAATACTTCTCTTAGGCTTATTTCTTTATTAAGTTGTTTTTTTATCATAGAAACCATTAATGTTGCCCTTAAAGATTGTCCACCTAAGTCAAAGAAATTTTCATTAACTCCTATCTTTTTCATTTTCAAAACTTTGCACCAAATATCTTTTAGGATGATTTCAGTTTCAGTTTGTGGTAATTCTATACACTTATCTTCTTCCTTAACTTCTACTCTTGGCAAATTGCGTCTATCAAGCTTTCCATTTATAGTTAATGGCATTTTCTCTATTGAAATGAATTGATCTGGTATCATATAGCTAGGTACCCTTTGTTTAAGTTCTAATCTAAGATCTTCAACAAATAACTTTTTGTCTGAAACATAATAAGCACATATATATTTCTCATCTTCATAATTGTTCACCAACACAGCACATTCTTTTATATCTGGGATTTTTAATAGAGTACTCTCTATCTCCCCAAGCTCAATTCTATAACCCCTAATTTTAATTTGATTGTCAATCCTACCTAAAAATTCAATATCCCCATCATTGTTCCATCTTCCTAAATCCCCACTTCTATACATTTTAGTTCCTTCATTAAAAGGATTATCCACAAACTTTTCCATTGTCAATTCTAAATTATTAATATACCCTCTTGATAGTCCATCACCACTTAAACAAATTTCACCTATTGCTCCTACTGGTAAAATATTTAATTTCTTATCTAAAATATAAGCATTTGAATTAGAGATAGGCTTACCAATAGGTATGTCAGTTGTAAAGTCATGTTCTATATTATATGTTAATGAAAAAGTAGTATTTTCTGTAGGGCCATATCCATTAATAATAATTAAATCTTTCCACTTATTTCTAACCAAATTAACATATTTAGGTGAAATCACATCACCCCCAATTAAAAGATATCTTAATCCCTTAAATAACTCTATGTTATCTTCAGCTAACTGGTTAAATAACTCAGATGTTAACCACATTATTGTTATGCCTTCTTCTTCAATAATTTTATGGATTCTCTTAGAAATTAATATATCTTCTTTTTCTGCTAAATGTAATTCTAATCCGTTAAGCAATGCACCCCAAACTTCAAAGGTTGATGCATCAAAAACCATAGACCCTGTTTGAAGAATTTTATCATTACTCCTAAAATCAATGTAGTTTGTATTTTTAACTAGTCTAATAATGTTTTTGTGAATACACATTACTCCCTTAGGTTTGCCTGTAGTACCAGAAGTATAGATAATATATGCTAAGTCATTAGAATCATTTTCTATGTCTATATTATTTACTACTTTATAATAAAGTTTTTCATCATCTAAATCCACAACCTCATTAAAATCTATATCCAATTCAATGCTATTCTTTTTAAGTAGTAACTTAACATTACTATCTTTTAACATATACTCTATTCTCTCTTTTGGATAACTAGGATCAATAGGTTCATAGGCTCCTCCTGCCTTAATTATAGCTAAAATCCCAACTATAGCTTCAATGGATCTATCACATACTATACCTACTACGGATTCCTTCTTTATTCCCTTTTCTCTTAGAATATAAGCTAGGGAATTACTTCTTTTGTTTAATTCTTCATATGATAAAGATTTGTCTTTAAATACTACAGCTATCTTTTTAGGACTACTCACTACTTGCTCTTGAAAAATTTCTTGAATGCTTCTATGCTTTGGATAAACTTTATTCGTATTATTCGATAACATTAATAAAGATTTTTTTTCATTCCCCAACATTATTTCATAATCATATATCATTTTTTTATCATCAGAAATAATATTATTAACTAAGTTCTCCATATGATTTTTTATTCTATTAACTGTTTTTAATTTAAAAGAATTTACTCTAAAAGTAAGTTCACATTTATACTTTTCTTCTTCCTTATATATCTCAAATATCAAATCATTTTGGGACGTATAACTATTAATTTTTTTAGGGATTAACTTGATATTATCTATCTCCATCTTTTCAGGTTTTTGATTTTGAAAAACATACATTACATTATAAAGCTCATTGTTTTGTAAATTTAAACTTTCTAATATGTGTTCGTAGGGATAATCAGAATTTTCTAAAGCCTTTAAAGTATTCATTCTAACATCATTTAAAAATTCATTAAATTTTCTATTTCCGTCTATCTTATTTCTAACTACGATAGTGTTTACAAACATACCAATTAAATTATCAACTAAATTATTAATTCTTCCATCTACAACAGTTCCTATAACAATATCTTCTTGTGAGGAATATTTATATAAAAGTACATTAATTACTCCAAGGAAAAATACATAGGGTGTAACTTTCAATGATTTACACATTTCATCTATACAATGAGTAGTCTTTTCATCAAATTGAAAACATACTATATCCCCTATAAATTCATTAATTTTCTTATCTATATTATCAATAGGTAATTTTAAAACCTCACTTTCTTCATTAAACATATCCCTCCAAAACATTTCTCGATCATTTTTAATGCCAAGTATATATTCCTTATTCCAATGAACATAGTCCTTGTACTGAACATCTAACTTTGGTAATTCTTCTTCACAATATAAACTTTTAAATTCGTTTAAAAATATTTTAGAACTAGCTCCATCAAAAATTATATGATGAAAATCTAAGAATAATATATGTTTCTTATCATTTACTTTTGCTAAACTAGCCCTTATTAATGGGGAATTGTTTAAATCAAAAGGTTTAATAAAATCTTCTTTAAAACATTTTATAAATTCCTCTTCAGTAATTTCTTCTTCTTTTTCAATTATTGGCACATGTATTTTTAATTCATCACTAATTCTTTGGAAAATTTCTCCATTACTTTCCTGAAAATACGTTCTTAAACTTTCATGTCTTTCTATTATTTTATTTATTATATACTCTATTTTTTCTCTTTTTAAATTACCTTCAATAACTATCATACTAGGGACATTATAAGCCAAACTCTCCTCATTTAACCTATTTATTACATACATTCTTTTCTGAACTGATGATATTTTATAGAGTTCTTTATTACCTAGAATATTAATATTATTTATTTTTCTTTTCTCTTTCTTGTTATGTAACATGTTTGAAATATTCTTTATAGTAGGGTTTTTTAAAAATTCCTGTATATTAATATACTTGTTAAATTCTAGTTCAATCCTGGCAATAATCTTTGCACTCTTTAGAGAATCAATTCCATATTCATATAAACTTTCATTTAATCCTATAAAATTAACATTTAAAACATCTGAAATAACTTCACTAACTCTCTTCTCTATTGGACTTAGACTTTCTTTAATTTTTTCTTTTTTATAAATTTTTCTTTTAATTTTTTCTAATTCATTAATTACTTTATCAAATATACCTAATTCATATCCTTGTTTTAATGCAAATCTTTGAACCTTACCGCTATCTGTAGTTGGTAATTCTTTTATAGGAATAACCTGATTTAAATTAATACCTATTTCTTCATTTATAGATCTTCTTACCTTTTTTTCTACTAGTAAAAAGTCTTTCAAATCATCAAAATACTTAACAAAGGCAATTACATTTTCTCCTTTTTCATTGTCATCCTGGATTCCAATAACCCCCACATCTACCTTTGCTTTATCTTTGATAACTCTCTCTATATCATTAGCATAATAATTTTCACCATTAACAATAATCAAATCCTTGGCTCTTCCAACTATATAAACATTACCATTATTGATAAACCCTAAGTCTTCAGTATTAAACCATCCATCTTTATTTAGTGCTCTTTCAGTTTTTTCCTTATCATTATAGTAACCTTTAGTAACACACTCACCTTTAATTTCAATCAGACCAATAGTATTATCACTTAAAACTTGTCTACTTTCGTTTACTAACCTAAGACTCATATTTTCAGTAACTTCACCAACAGATACAGCTTCTAATCCTTCATTACTGTTTTCTAAACATATAATTTTACTACCTATTTTTATATTTTTTCTATCTATAGCTATAGATTGCAATCCATTAGATTGGTTATGTGTAATGGTAACTAATAAAGTCCCCTCTGCCAAACCATAACAAGGTGCCATGGCATATTTACTTAAGTTATTAGATTCAAAAAAACTTAAAAATTCATTACAAAGCTTTAATGAAATTCCTTCTCCTCCATTCATTATCACTCTAACCTTTGAAAGATCACAATTTATTAGTTCATCATCTATATTATCTAAAACATGTTTATATCCAAAATTAGGGGAAGATAAAATAGTTGCTCTATATTTGTCTATAGATTTTATCCAAAAACTAGGATGCTCCATAAAGTCTGATGTTCTTATTATTACTTGATCTATTTGCATTACAAATGCTAATATGTGACAAGCAATAAGTCCAAAATCGTACACTAAAGGCATCCAAAATAGAACTATATCTTTATTATTTATATTATGACCGTGAATTAACCCTTGTAGGTTTTTTATAATATTATTGTGACTTAACATTACGCCCTTTGGATCTCCAGTTGAACCTGAAGAGAATTGAATTAGTGCAATATCATCTTTACTCGAGTTATAAACTATCCCATCAGAATAATATTTTTTAACATCTTCAACATCTAAAAATCTTTCCTTAATTCCTCCTATATTTATAGTTTTACCATATTGCAACATACTACTTATGTTCTCCTTTGTACCTATAACAAAGGGATTGTTTAATTTATTCCATACCTTAAAAAATTTTTTCTTGCTATTTTCATTATTTTTACTGGAAATAGGTACTGCTATAACTCCACCTAAAATCGCAGCCCAAAATGCAGTTATGAAATCCTGTTCATCATCTAATAAGATAATTATCTCATCTTTAGGTTTAATATTCCTATATTGAAAATACCCTAGATAATTTAAACTATCCTTTAAAATATCACTATATAGTACTTTTTTATCTTCTGAATCCTTCCTCGCAAAAATAATCCCTCCTTCTGTAATATTACTTATTGCATCTTGTATTACCATTACGATTCCCCCTACCATTATTAATATTTACCTGTAATTCCATTTTACACCGTTTAGTTGATATGGCAAACGTTTTCAGAATATATTTTATTATTTAATAACAGTTACACGTATTACTAAGCTTTCTTAGACATCAAAAAAGCTCTAGCTAAAGCTAGAACTTCTTCATCAACATATTTACTTAACATCATTTACGTATTCAAAGGTTTCTCCATTGTCATTTGATTTATATAGTCCCATAGAGTTTCCATTATAATCCCCATCAGCTCCCTGACCGACTTTCACATATAAAATATCATCTTCTCGATAAGGCATTTCCGGGAAGTCATAAGGATTATACTCCTCACCATTACCTAATGACACTTTATGTTCTGGAAAATTCACTAAATCAAATGTTTTTCCACCATCTATTGTTCTATAAAGTTGAGCATTATCTCCTCCGCCATGGGATAAGCTTATAAATCCTAGATTATCATCTATAAAAGTAACCCTAGAACTTCCTCCACTCATCCCATTAAACGGGTCTTCATTAAGAATGCTCCAAGTTAACCCTCCATCAATTGATTTTTCCAAAGAATAAAACCTGCTACCTAATGCTGCACCTTCAATTGAAAGACGATATCCAACCTTATCAGATAAAAAGAATTCCTCTTCTGCATTTACATCCTCTTTAGCTGTTTGTGAAAATTCATTTTCATCTTTTACCTCATTATACTCATATAGATTATCTAAATCCTTTACTAAATTATATCTAACTGGAGTTATACTCTCCTCCTTACCTGGAACATAAACCGAAACCGTATATCCTATTAATTCCTGTAGTGTAGTTGAAACCCCTTTTTCTTTTCCTTCACCATTAATAAATCTTATACCCTCTGTATTATAGCCAAAGCTTCTTTTCCCACAGTAGAGAATTCCATATTTATTTTCACCACTCCACTCATCAACAATATCTTTGACATTGATTACTTTCATTGTATCTACAAAAGGCTGAAGACTTTTATCTTCACTAAAATCTCCACTTGCATATCCATTTAAATTCACTGTCATTTTTTTTGATTGTTTTTCATCATATGTTATAAGGAAACTTTTTAATTCTCCTTTTTCATCTTTGCCATAAATAAAAGTATCAATTGAAGTTATTTTCCCATCTTCATTAAAATCTATTTTAAAAGTATCATATACATAAATATCATCAGGTAAATCTAATTTTTTATCTATATCTGTAATAAGTCCATCAATACCATCTTCAAATATATTATCATGTGTAAAAGTCACTTCTTCTTTATTAAATAAATCTTCTAAATACCAAGAAAGTGCTCCATTATATTTTGTTCCAGTATAATATACTTTGTAACCATAAAATACTGTAATTATAACTAGTAAAGCAGCACCAATATATTTCCAAATACTTTTTATTCTCAAATTAGTTTCCTTTTTTGTATTTATAATACCATCTTCAGATATATCTACTTCCTCATAATTGTTTTGGTATACGTTCAATTCTTCTGCTAACCGTTCTCTTTTTATTAAAATCATCTGACATATAAATATTATTAGATAAACTACAAAGAAAACCAAGCATGTAAGTAGTATCCCTATATGTTTATTATCTCTACCGAATTTGCATAATACATATAAATTATGCCAAGCTACTGCATATACTAGTATAAATAAGGGATTAAATATCATCTTTGAAAAAATCTTCAGTTTTTTATTTTCCCTCACACAATCATCTCCTATAGCAACAATTTTTACCTCTATTTTTAGCTTGATATAATGCTTCATCAGCAAGTATATATGCAGTTTGATATTCTTCAATTTTATTTCCTATATCTACAAATAATCCCTGACTTATTGTTACAACTTTTGATGCATCTGATTTTACATGAGGAATATTTAGAGCTATTACTGATTTTCGTATTTTATTAGCCATATTTTGTGGGTCTTCATTTTCCTTTAGTTTCCAACAAGCTAAAAACTCTTCACCACCAATTCTTCCTATGTATATTTCATTGGTTTCACACAAATCGTTAAAAACCTTTCCTAATTGATGCAATAACTTATCTCCAGAAGGATGACCATAATAATCGTTATAAGCTTTAAAGTTGTCTACATCCATCATCAAGCAAACTAATTTTTTACCATCTTTTATACACTCTTCATGAAGACTACACAAAATTTTAAAAATTTCTTTTCTATTTAGTAGTCCTGTTAAAGAATCAATAGTATTTAAGTAATATAATTTATTATTTTTCTCCTTTAGTTTAAACTTATTTATAATGATTTCAACTCTGAGTCTAGTTTTATACCAAGACATATATAATCCTATTATTATAGCTGTAGTAGCATTGATTAAATCATACGATGCCTTTATATTGTCCTTTGTAATATAGCTACAAAAAATAAAAATAATAGCTGTTGGAATCATAATTAAATTTTTCATTGGAGTCATGTCAAATATTATACTAATAAATATAAACTGCCATACCACTGTAACTGCTAAATCATTTCCAGCTCCAAAGGTTCCAATAAATATACCAAAAGAGTAGGTAATAATTGCACAAAACATAATTAAACCATTTTTAACATTAGAGGAGTATATTTTGCTACACTTATATAATTTACTACTAATTAAAAATACTATTAGAGATAATAACCCATAAAATAAACTTATAATAGAGTACATATATTTTTGTATCATTGAATAAAATATAGCTGTAATTGTCCAAATAATAACTCCTAAAATACTTGCACTCTTTAAGACCTTCATATTGTTTTTATCAATAGCATTTTCACATTTTTTTAAAATTTCTTTGCTATATCCTAGGTATCTCCATTTATTAAATTTATCAAGAAATATCATTATATCTTCCTCTCAAAAGCATACTTTTCTAAAATAATATAGTAATTATATGTTTTTTATATTATTTTTGTCAAATTATACTTAAATTTTCACATTTGTTTTCTACATTGTATAATTATATTTTATATCTTGCTTTAAAACTACTTTTCAATATAGTATCGCTGTTTTTTCTGAGTTTTATTTTTATATTCTATAGCACTAAAAGGACATCCACAAATACATGCCATGCAATGGGTACAATTATTAGCCCATACCGGCTTTTTATCCTTCATAGTTATATTGTTAAGTGGACATAATTTTAAGCACTTTCCACATCCAACACAAGAAGTTGTAGCATAAAAACCTTTTGCTTTTACAAATAGAGGATAAAACAAAGGGTTAACTAAAGCTGACATAGCTCTACCACCAATTTTTATTTTCTCCTTAGCCAATGTTTTTTCACCTTTAATAGCTTCTCCAATTTTCAATACATGAGGTGTTACTTCTTTAATTTGTATTTCAGCTTCTTCCTTTGTTGGCACTTTAAACATAGCAATATAATTTTCTGGCATTACTATAGAAGAAAGCCCTTTTAGATTAAATGCTTTTTCCTCACAAAGTCTATTTATAAATCTTAATGAATTTCCTGTATCTGATCCACATGTCATAATAAAATAAACATCTTTATTGCCTATAAACTGAGTTTCTTTTATAAACCCTTCTACTACCCTAGGAATCCTCCAAGCATATGTTGGACATACGAAAACAAAAGGTCGTTCAGAACTTATTTCCTTATTAATATGATTTTTTAAAATATCATTAATTGAAATTATATCATCATTAGTAACATCCTTAATTATTTCCGCTACATATCTACTATTACCTGTACCTGTAAAATATAATATCATCAGTTATCATCCTCCTTAATAAAACTTATAATATATATGCTACAATTAATCAACTAATACTATATCAAATATAAATGGAAATTCTTTAGCTGTTCTATCTTTAAAATTCATACTATATCCTATACTATCTTTATAAAAAAATCCATCAATTATTTCTACTTTTAAGTAACACATATTTTCATCATCTTCATTATTATGTTTAAAATACCATGGTTCAAAAGCTTCTATAAGTTTATTTCTAATTTCTTTATTTTCTTCCTTCAAAGGATGTCCAATATTTTTTGCAATTCCATTAAAACTATAAAGTTTGTTACAAAGAGCTACCCTTGGATTCTCTTCAATTTCTAATACCTTTTGTGATTTAGCATAAGTTACAATATAAAACGCACCATTATCATAAAATGTATCAATAAATCTAACAGATGGTATACCTTTACTTGTTGTTGCTAATGCAAATTGATAGTCTCTAGAAAATAGCTCCTCCAATACGATTAAACCTTTTTCAAATGTATTCATATTATTTCTCCTTACTCTTATTATTTAATAAAAAATCCTAGAACATATATTTTATGTCCTAGGATTACTTTTTTATAATTTACTATTTAAATTTTTGATATTATATGAAATTAAATCACTTATTACAAAATGTAAAAATTAGCTTCTCCCCATCAAATGTTATATCATTTTTCTCTTCATAAATTCCATCAGTATAATTCTTAATAGTCTTTCTCCAGAAACTCTCTCCTCTTGGGTTTTTACCATGTGGTGCAACATACAATCCCCATTTGCCATGAAATTTATCAAATACCTGCTTAGCAGCTATTGTAGCAATATTTCTTCCTCTATAACACCTTAGTAAAAAAAACTCACAAACATAGTAATCCATATATTTAGGTGCATATTTATCAGTTGAAACTAAAGCAAATCCTGCCGGTCTATCACCAAACATTATCATATATGGAAATAGAATATCCTTTTTCTCAAACCAAATATTTTGAACATGATACTGCTCTTCTAATGTTTTTATAGGTTCTTCCTCAAATATTCCATATTCATTTGGGAGATACCCATATACCTCTGATAAATCATACAAATATAAAGGATATATATTTTTAATAATATTTGCATTTTCCTCAGTTGCTAAAGTTATTTCAACATCACTTTCATTAACAAATTCCATTTCTTTGCCTCCTCTATTTTTATAGAATAGACGCAAAGACTAACTTGTAGCAATTCTTAAAATTAGGCTCCTAACAAAGTATTGCTATTCCCTCTGTAGTCTTTGCAGGAGCAAATTTTATAATTCATGTTCATCTTTTTGAATCCCATTTTGACACCACCAATCTCTATACTACAATTGTATGATTTCAAATAACATTTGTCAAAATAATATATATAATACATTAAGTTCCACAATAAGTTTTATATGTGTTTTCTTCATTTTTAGGTACAGCTGTATAATATTCATTAATAGATGAATAATTATATGGATTTGTAAGAACTTCTAAAAGCGAATTTGTTTTTTCATAACTATCATTTTTAACTGCCTCATATATAGCTTCTTCAACTATATGATTACGAGGTATAATGGTAGGATTATTATTTTCCATTAGTTTTCTTATATCTGCTTCTGATTCATTTTCACATTTTAATCTTTCTTTCCATACTTTATTCCAATTTTTAAATTCATCAGTAAGAAATATATTCATTTCATTAAAATCATTTAATGTCAATTTTAAAAAGAAATTTGTATAATCCACCTTATATTTTTCCATTATAGTTAATAATTCATCTATTAAAACCCTATCTTCTTGATTAATATTGGACATTCCTATCTTTCTCCCCATACCAGCATACCAATTTTCATCAAATAACTTCCCATAACTTGATACAGCGTCTTGAGCTAATTTTATAGCTCTATCACTATTATCATCAATTATTGGTAATAAAGCTTCAGCAAACCTTGCTAAATTCCACCCACCAATTTTAGGTTGATTCCCATATGCATATCTACCATAGGTATCGATTGAACTAAATACTGTACTTCTATCATAATTATTCATAAAAGCACAAGGTCCATAGTCTATAGTTTCTCCACTAATTGTTATATTGTCCGTATTCATAACTCCATGAATAAATCCCACTAATTGCCACTTCGCAATCAAATTAGCTTGATTTTCTATGACTTTCTTTAACAAGTATAAATAAGGATTATCTTCATAATTTTCATTTCTAAAGTGTCGCCATAAAGTATAATCTGCCAATTCCTTAAGTTCCTCTTTTGTGCACCAATGATATGCATATTCAAAAGTTCCAACCCGAATATGACTTTTAGCAATACGGGTAAGAATTGCTCCTGGCTCTATACCATTTTGTCTTTCAATAGCTTCTCCTGTTGCAGTAACAGCTAAACTCCTAGTTGAAGGTATCCCAAGTCCGTTCATAGCTTCACTTACAATATATTCTCTAATCATTGGGCCCAAAACAGCCTTCCCATCTCCACCTCTTGAATAAGGTGTTCTCCCTGCCCCTTTAAGCTGAATATCATATCTTTCTTTATCTTTAGTTACATATTCACCAAGTAAAATAGCTCTCCCATCTCCAAGCATAGTAAAATGTCCAAATTGATGTCCTGCATAAGCCTGAGAAATAGGTGTTGTACCTTCCAAAATCTTATTTCCTGCAAGAACTTCTACCCCTGCATTGCTATTTAAAAAATTAATATCTAATCCTAAATTTTCTGCTAAAGATTTATTAAATAACTTTAATCTAGGGTTAGGCACATTCTCTGGATCTTGTTTTGAGTAAAAGCTTGATGGAAGTTTTAAATAAGAATCTTCTAAATTTAAATATATTTTATCTTTATCCATTGTCTTCTCCTTTATAAATATTCAAATCTAGTTTGTTCTTATAAAGTACAATTATTCCTCCAATAAATCTTATACACAGATTAGTTATAGCTCTTAATACCTTTTTTCCACAAAATCAATGCTGTTGCTAAAAGTATTAATCCATATATTATTAATAAATATTTGTGTTTTAATAAAACAAAGTTAATAGCAGCTGCTATAATTATAATTAGAATTCCTAATAACATTGTACCCAAACCTTCATTATTACCACCAATTTTGCTTTTAACAGAGAAAGGTAACTTGTTTTTCTCAAGGAGATGAATTATAACTACATAATTTAGCATAAATACAAAGGTGGTTATTAAAACTTGTACCACTTGTAAACCATATATTCCTATAAATACAACACTTTCTATTAGATATAATGGTAACAACATATTAACTATTAATCCCTTATACGCACCTTTGTATATATTTGATTGGTTATCTATAAATGCAGCTTTATATATCCATGATCCTTTATAACTACTTGAATGCTGCAGACATATTAAAAGATTAGGAATGTTTAAAACAAACCAATATATATTTAATGCTAAACTTAAATTATCTCTCATGGAACCAATTCCAACTCTTGAATACATAAAAGGAAACAATATAGGAAATACCATTGTAATGGCTAAGCTTGGATATATCGTTGATTTAAATTCTCTTTCTCTTCTAATTGTGCAAACTGATAAATCATATGCTGCTCTTTCTTCATTATTGTTACATATTAGTCTTCCAAATTTATAAAATATGCCCTTGTTTTTTTCTCTCTCTACACTTTTTGCAATGTTCAATTTTGAAAGCAAATTTTCAAATTTAGAAGTATTTTTTATATATATAGCAATAGCTAAAATTGGTATAATTACTGCTAGTAAAATAAGAATTATCACTATATTATTAATCTCTCCACCATTAATTGCATATAAAGGAGATGCAAACCACATGGGAGGAAGTAGCAAATTCCAAATGCTACTTTCATATATAACTTGAACATCTGTAAAATCAAACATCCTACCTATAACTTGATATCCTAATGTCATTACTATCGTAAGTACTATTTGAACATAATTAATAATATCTTTAACCTTTTCACCATCAAAAAATCTTAAAATAAGAAGATATATAAGGGCAGTTATTACAATCATAAATATATCTGTAACAATTAATTCAATGATAAAAAGAATCCCTGTTAAAATCCCAAATCTAAACATTCCTATTATGGAAAGCCATGCCAGGGATAAAGTAATAAGAAAAATATAATAACATATATGTGTTACCTTTGCTGCATTTATAGTTCTATTATCAATACCTTTTGTGCCAATTACATTTTTATCCCTTACATCTAAAAGAACATTAGAAAAATCTGATATAAAGATTGTTAAAATGAAAAACATAAACATTCCAAATATCATTGAAAATAAAAGCATCTTATTAGATGTACCAAATGTGGTTAATCCTATAAATAACCCCATCAATCCATATAAAAATAATGTATAAGTAAAACCAGAGTCCTTTTGATCCTTAGAATTTCTCATAATAGTTGAGGTTTTCCTTCGATCAAGGTTAAGCTTAAGTTTAATTATTAATCTCATTTTTTCATAATCCACACCAAGTTTTAAATATATTCCTTTGAATCTATCTAAAATCTTTAAAATCTTATACTCTTCCATATTCACACCTACTTTATTACATTTGCAATATTGCACGCTATTTCTTTATGGTTATTAAATCCAGTTATATCATTGAATATTCCCTCTAAAGATCCTTCTTTACGATTCTTTTTTAACTCTTCAAAACTTCCATCGGCTACTATTTTCCCTTTATTAAGAAGAACAATTCTATGACTTATTTTTTCAACTACATCCATTATGTGAGATGAATAAAAAATTGTCTTCCCTTCTTTGGATAATATTTCAAGAAGTTCTTTAACAACCATTACTGAATTAGCATCTAACCCACTTAAAGGTTCATCTAAAAATAAAATATCAGGATTATGAATAATACTAGAAATAAGAATAAGCTTTTGTCTCATTCCCTTTGAAAATGAAGATATTCTTGTATTAATATAATTTTCTATCCCAAATAATCTCATAAGCTCTATAGCTTTTTTTGTTGATGCTTCTAAATCTAAATCATATAATTGACCTATAAAATTTAGATATTCTTTTGCAGTTAAACTTTCATATACTTCTGAGGTTTCCGGTACATATCCTATCCTTCTTTTGTACTCACCTTTTGTGTTCTTTATATTTTTATCAAATATTATTACATCCCCCTCATATTCATCAATTATACCTAACATAATCTTTACAGTTGTACTTTTACCTGCACCATTTGCCCCAATATAACCAATAATTTCTCCTTTTCTAACTTGTAAATTCACACCTTCTAATACTTGTTTCCCCCCAAAATTCTTTTTTAGATCTTTTAATTCTAAAACTATTTCTCCCATATTCTTCCCCCTGTATCATGCTATTATATATTTCAACATAATAAAATTATACCTTATTTGGATTATAAAGTCATTTTTCATAACTTGTTAGAAAATATTAACTTCCCTTAAATTTTTTTATATTATATGATATATACTATCTGCATAAGGAAAAACGTAAAAACTAAAGAAAGGAGAAATTAAAATATGGAATTAAATTTAAACTTATATGAAACAATGGCTCTTGTTTCCATTGTATTTTATATTGGTAAATACATGCGAAATAAATTTTCTACACTTTCTAAATATTGTATACCACCTTCAGTGGTAGGTGGATTTATATTTGCTCTATTAGTATTATTATTAAAAGTTACCGATATAGCTACAATTAATTTAGATACAACTCTCCAAAACATATTTATGACAGCATTCTTTACTAGCATCGGATTTACTGCCAGCATAAAAGTTCTTAAACAAGGAGGAATAAAGGTACTGGTATTTCTTGGCCTTGCAGTACTTCTTGTTGTACTTCAAAACATTGTTGGTGTAAGTCTTGCAGCTGCATTTAACTTAGACATTTTACTTGGACTTTGTACTGCATCAATCCCAATGGTGGGTGGTCATGGAACGGCAGGTTCCTTTGGACCAATCCTTGAAGAAATGGGTATTGCAGGTGCAACCACCGTTTCCGTTGCCTCTGCAACCTTTGGTCTAATTATGGGAAGTATCATCGGAGGACTTGTTGCACGTAATCTAATACAAAATTACAAATTAAAAACTGTTCGTGATGAAAATTCTGAGAAACCTCCTATGGAAGTTGGCGATTATAACGAAGAAAATCATAATCTTCTATGCTTTAAAAAACTTATGAGAGGAGCATGCTTTTTATTTATAGCCATGGGACTTGGATCCATAGTATCAGAACTAATACAAAAATCTGGTTTAACGTTCCCTTCATATATAGGTGCAATGTTAGTTGCTGCCATAATGCGAAATATATATGATTTTAAAGGTGAACCAATTGTAGAAAAAGAAATTGAAACTTTAGGTGGTCTTAGTTTATCCTTTTTCTTGACAATGGCTTTAATGGGATTAAAACTTTGGCAACTATTTGATTTAGCTCTTCCTCTTATGGTAATGCTATTTGCTCAAGTTCTTCTAGTTGGCTTATTTGCATACATTATAACCTTTAGAGTAATGGGTAAAAATTATGAAGCAGCTGTATTTGCTTCTGCTACCTGCGGCTTTGGTATGGGTGCCACACCAAATGCCATAGCTAATATGGATGAACTAACAAACCGATATGGTTTTGTTCCAACACCTTACTTTGTAGTTCCAATTGTAGGTTGCTTATTTATTGATTTTGTAAACTCAGCTATAATTACTATTTTTATTAATTTCATAGCTTAAATTTCCAGTATATATGGTAAAATAATTATATACTAGAAATTTAAGGAGAAATATATATGGATATCCCACAAAACTTCAAAAAAATTTTTAGAATAGGTAGTATATTACTAAGTATAATTGAACTGCTTTTAATTGCAGTTATTTTTCCAAAATATGAAGGTATAATAAGTTATGGATTTTTTATAATACTTATACTTTTTCAGCCTATATGGTACTTTAATTTAACCAAAATCAATTCAAAAATAAATAGCTCCAAAAAATTTATATCCGTTACATTAACTTTGGTTATAATAAGTATTTCTATTCCAATTCTTATTTACACTTCAATTCCAAAATACACCTATAATGATGGCTTAACTGTTTTAAAGAATCATCTTCAAAAAGATAAAAACAACGAATTTTTAGTTGATAATACTTTTAAAGGTACAATAACTATAAGTGAATTCCATAGAAAATTTCCTAAAAATCTATTAATAGATAATAAATTTTATCTTTATTTAGCCGTTAGTGATGATAACTCAAAAAATTTTGCTTTAAATCCTTTAACGGGTGAAGTTTTAGAGATTAATGAAAATTTAATTAATTAAATATAACTATTTAAAGAGGATGTTGCACTAAGTTACTTAGTACGACATCCTCTTTTTTTATTAGCAGATTAACTAAATTTGATAAACGAGAATACTATAGTATATAAATAAAATTTGATAACCGCTTTTACAAATGTTATTATTAAGTTAGCCTGAACTAACTTAAGGAGGTACAAATATGTTTTATAATATTTTTTTCTTAATAATTGGTTTTATTATTTTCTGTGAAGGAATTTTCTATTGGATAAAATTCAAAAATGATAAAGATTCTATTAAAATATATCCCATTATAACATCTATAGGTTTCTTAATTACTTTAATGTTTGGTATACAACTGATTCCTATTGGATTTTGGAGTGCATATTCTGAAACAATCATCAGTGCTTTAAATTCTATTGCTTGTATATCATTAGTACTTTGTATTATAACTCTTGCAAAATCACTAAAAAATAAAACTTTGTCAATTAAAGATTTAAAAACCTGGCTTTGTATATTTTTATTAATCATTTCATCACTAATCCCATTTTTGACAAAGATAAGTCCATGGTAACACATAATAAAAAATCTGGTCTTTGAAATTTTCAAAGGCCAAATTTTTTAGTTTATTCTGTTCTTAATGCTTCTACAGGATCTTTTTTAGCCGCCATCCTTGACGGAAAAATACCGGCTATAACTGTCAACCCCATACTTATTATAACTAAAATAGCCATTCCTGCTATTGGTAACTTTGCAACTCCTGATACTCCTGATATAGCTTTTATTATCGCATTAATTGGGTAATTTAGAAGAATTGTTACTACAACCCCTAAAGCTCCTGCACTAAATCCAATAATTAAAGTTTCTGCATTAAAAACCCTAGATACATCCCTCTTAGAGGCTCCAATACTTCTCAATATTCCAATTTCCTTAGTCCTTTCTAATACTGAAATATAAGTTATAATTCCAATCATTATAGAAGATACAACTAAAGATATTGCAACAAAAGCAATAAGAACATAACTAACTATATCTATAATCCTAGTAAATGAAGACATTATAAGTCCCACGTAATCAGTATAGTGAACTACATATTCCTCTTCATTTGCCTCTGTTTTTTCTTTATTATATTTTGATATTATATCTGCAATAGCTTCCTTTGACTCAAAATCCTTTGCATATATATTTATAATTGAAGGTCTCTCTAAGTCTACAACTCCTAACTTTGAAAGATTTTCAGCGTAGGTAGAATCAGATTCAGTTTTATATTGAGCCATCAAAGCTTGTAACTGTTCTTTAGATAAAGCTGCGATGTATGATTTTTCTTCCTCAGTTAATAATGAAATATCAAAGTTTCCTTCTTTTTCTTCCTCATTAACTTCAAATGGTAATCCAGTGAATATGTCTATATTGGTATTTGCCTTCTGTTGTTTTACAACATCACTACTATTGATTTTATCTACAACAAACTTAGTTAAATCACTTGTATATCCAATGGAACCATTCTCCTCTGCCAATATACTATCTTCAGATGGTTTTATAATTCCAACTATTTTAATTTCCATTCCATCTTTAATTATTTTTTGCATATACATTTCATTTTCACTTTTATTAGTCCATATATCCCCATTCTTTTCATAGTAATCAGTATTAAGTACTAACTTATAAGTTGAATTTAAAATTTCTTCATATGTAAAGCTATCTACTTCTGTCTTTTGCTCAATTTCTTCTCCTGCTGATAGCTTCTTCATGGCTTCATCAATTTCATCAGGATCCAAAAGACCTAATGAATACAATGCCATATCACTTATTTCATTATTTTTATCTACTATTAAAACTACTTCATTATAATTTTGGGGCCATGTTCCTGCTATAACATCGTATTCTGATTCCATGAGAGTTTTATTATCAAGAAGTTCCCTCCACACTTCAAATCTTGATGACATAACAGATGATATTGGACTCGCTGAGTTTATTGCCATACCAAATCCCATCTTTTCTAGTACATTAGATGGATTTATTTTTGTAACGCCCTCTTTAGTATCACTACTATAAACCTGTAGATTTAAATCATATCCATATTGAATCACATTAGCATACTCACTAATCATAGATTTATCGCTACTTAAAAATTCCTTAAAAGTCCTTAAATCATTTTTACTAACTTGAGCACTTGTCATAGTAATCATATCTGTCATTATATTATTGGAATAAATTTTCCCATCTTCTCCCGTACCTTTATCTTTTTCAGCCTCCATCATAGAAGATATCATACTAGCTATATCTATACCCTGACTTTCAATTGTTATAGGATAGGATAATAATGTGTCTTCTTGGACTTTAGATATATAAGCTTTAAGCCCACTGGATAGGGATAGTATTAATGCAATCCCAATAATACCAATACTTCCTGCAAAAGATGTCATTATTGTTCTACCCTTTTTTGTTTTTAAATTATTTAAACTTAAAGATAGCGCTGTTATAAAAGACATGGAGGTCTTTTTCATTTTCTCTTCTCTTTTATCCTTCGAAACTTCTTTTAGCTCCTCATTTAATGGGTTAGTATCATCAATTATTTTTCCATCTCTAAGACTAATAATCCTATTTGCATACTCTTTAGCTAAATCTGGATTATGCGTTACCATAATTATAAGCCTATCCCTTGAAATTTCCTTCAACAACTCCATAATTTGTATGCTAGTTTCTGTATCAAGCGCTCCTGTAGGTTCATCTGCCAATAAAATATCAGGATCATTAATAAGTGCCCTTGCTATTGCAACTCTTTGCATTTGTCCACCTGACATTTGATTAGGTTTTTTATGTGATTGATCTCTTAGCCCTACCTTATCTAGAACCTCCTCTGCCCTTTTTCGCCTTTCTTCTTTTGAAACTCCAGATAAAGTTAATGCTAGTTCCACATTTGATAAAACAGTTTGATGTGGAATCAGGTTATAGCTTTGAAATACAAATCCTATAGAATGATTTCTATAAGTATCCCAATCCCTATCCGTATACTCCTTTGTGGATTTTCCATTTATAATTAGATCACCTTTATCGTACTTATCAAGTCCTCCAATTATATTTAACATTGTTGTTTTTCCTGAACCACTTTGCCCTAGAATAGCTACAAACTCACTTTCTCTAAAAGTAAGATCTATACCATCTAAAGCTGTTTGAGTTAAATCTCCCGATTTATATATCTTATAAATATTTTTTAACTTTAACATTTCATCATCACCCTGTAATATTGTTTGTTATTTTTTTATAAAAATTCACAAAACATATTGGTTACAGTGAAATGCTTTTAACAATATTATTTTATCTACTATCCTCTACATATTTAACTATATCTTTAAGAGATTTAATATCCCACTCAGTCTTTAGCTCACCACTTCTAACTATATGAAATGAAGTAAATCCCATATCTCTTGCTCCATCTGCTTCAACATCATAATCATCTACATACAAGCTTTCTTCAGCAGTTACATTAAGAGAATCTAGAGCGGTCTGATATATTTTTTTATCCGGTTTCATTACTCCAACTAAATCAGAACAAGTATATGAATCAAAATACTTACCAAGACCTAAAGACTCTAGTGTAAGGGGAAGCGAGGGAGATGTATCTGAAATAACACCTATCTTAAATCCACCAGCTTTAAAATAATTTAAAACCTCAATTACTTCTGGAAAAATATCTCTATCTCTAAGCCAAACTTTATTAAATATTATCTTTGACCTTTCTTCCAGCTTCTCTTTTATGCCTTCTTCCTGCAAAAGGCTTATATAAAATTTTCTCCTAAACTCAATTTCTTTTTCAATACTTTTTAAACCATCTTTAGGATATCCTGCTCTATCAAACAGGTACATCCTTTTTTCATAATCTAGCTTATATTCTTTCCCTGACCATCCTTCAATCAATTCTTTTTCCCACTTAACAACTTCTGCCTTTTTACATGTCAAAGTATTATCCCTATCAAAAAAAATCGCTTTATAATTCATTTTTCCTCCTAAAATGTAATAATATTCATTATATATGATAATTGTATCTCTCTTAGCACCTTTTTGTCATTATTATGGTAAAATTATTACTAAAGAAACATAAAAATCTAAATATTCTGGAGGATACCCTATGAATGAAAATATAGAATGGTTTAAAAAAGCAAAATTTGGAATGATGATACATTGGGGACTATATTCTTTATTAGCTGGAGAATACAAGGGTGAGAAATCTAGTGTCTATGCAGAATGGATTCAATCTAAGTTTCAAATTCCCAATAGAGAATACGAAAAACTTGCAAGTGCATTTAATCCCATATACTTTAATGCAGATGAAATAGTCACTTTAGCAAAGAAATGTGGTATGACTTATTTAGTTGTTACCTCAAAACATCATGATGGATTTGCAATGTATCACTCGAAAGTTGATAAATATAATGTATATGATGCTACCCCATTTCATAGAGATGTAATGGCTGAGCTTTCAAATGCATGTAAAAAGCATGGGTTAAAATTTGGTATATACTATTCCCAAGACCTTGATTGGCATGAACCTAATGGTGGTGGATACTTGTCTAATCATATTGAAACTGCTGGTACCACATGGGATAACAGTTGGGACTTTAAAGGCACCAAAGATTTTAATATTTGCTTTGAAAACAAAATAATTCCTCAAATCAAAGAAATTATGACAAACTACGGTGAAATATTTACAGCTTGGTTTGATATGCCCATGACATTAACCAAAAAGCAAAGTGAAAAAATTTATAATACAGTAAAAGAATTGCAACCTAACTGCTTAATAAATTCTCGACTTGGAAACGGAAAATATGATTATGTATCTTTAGGAGATAATGAAATCCCTGAAAAGATGGATATCTTAAATGATACTGATATAGATTATAACTCTGTGGATGGTATAAAACCTTCACCTTATGGACTTTATGAAACTGCTGCTACTATGAATAACACTTGGGGTTTTTCATACCACGATCAAAACTGGAAATCATCAGATGAAATATATAAATATAAAAACCACTTAAATAGCATAGGTATTAATTACCTTCTAAATGTAGGTTTAGATGGTTTAGGCCGAATTCCTATGGAATCCATAAAAATTTTAAACTCCATAGTTGAAAGAGATAATGAAGTGAAATAGAAACTAAATAGGTTGTGGGACTAATAATTAGTGCCACAGCCTATTTTCTCTATTCTAAATTTAATTTGTTCTTTAAAATGTAATGAGTTGTATAAAATAATATGGTAAAGAAAATTGCAACGATGATAGTTCCAATTAACATAATTATTTGAGGATGCATATTATAAATATCTATACTACTAAAAACTGCTACTCCTCCAATTCCTAGAATGGCTTGCTCTGTAAATCTTATTATCATAAAAGCTAAAAAGGCTCCTAATAATTTCTTTGCACTAAATAATTGTCCTAAAGAAATTGAGGCATAAAAACTCATAATTTCATGGGCTAAAGCTACCAATGCTAAAACTATAAATTGAATAATTAAAAGTATATTTATATCCTCATAAGAAAATAATATTTTAAATTCACTAATTACGTCTTTAAACATATTAGGAATATAAGCCATTATTAATACAGAAATTACACTTACAATAAAACTAGCCATTACCCATATCATAGATACTAAAAGTTTACTCACTATATTTTGTACTCTAGATACCGGAATAGTATTCATAAGGTACCCTTCATCACCATAAATATTTTTATAAAATCTTTGAACAATTATAAATAGTGTTCCAATTGACACACCTACAACCGTTGCAACATATGCCATCATACTTAATACGAAAGGAATACCTGCATATCCTTCTATATTTGTTTCAATAAAATTTACTCCAATAAATAACTTATTAATAATTGCTAAACATAAAAGCACCGCATAAAGTGGCAACATTATTCTGCCTGTAGCCTTAAATTCATATTTCATCAACTTTCTTAGCATCTAAATACCTCCCTGAAAAGCTCATCAACTGTCTTTCCATTTACTTCTCTTATTTCATCTACACTTTTTTGCATCATTATCTCACCATTAGAAATAAATATTACGTCATCTAATACCTTTTCAATATCTGCTATAAGGTGAGTAGAAATTATTACCGTTGCATTTTCATTATAGTTGCTAATTATAGTATTTAAAATATAATCTCTCGCTGCTGGGTCTACACCTGCAATAGGTTCATCTAATAAATAAAGTTGCGCCTGCCTACTCATAACTAAAATTAGTTGAACTTTTTCTTTAGTTCCCTTTGATAAAGTTTTGAGCTTTACATCTGATCTAATATTTAGTTTATTAAGCATAAAGTATGCTCTTTTATCATCAAAGTCTTCATAAAAGTCCTTAAAGAAATCTATAATTTCTGATACCTTCATCCAATCATTTAAATAAGTTCTTTCTGGCAAATAAGAAACAATTTTTTGAGTTTCTACACCTTGATCCATTCCACCTATCTTTAGCTCACCTGATGTTGGTCTTAAAAGTCCATTAGCTAATTTAATCAAAGTTGTTTTTCCACTTCCATTAGGTCCTAAAAGCCCAACAATTTTACCCTTTCCTATGGTTAAATCAATACCTTTAAGAGCTTCTTTATCACCATACTTTTTAACTAAGCCTCTACATTCTAAAATAGATTCACTCATTACTCCATCTCCTTTGCCATCTTTTCTAAAAATTCTATAATCTCTTCAGTGCTAAGACCTAAACTATTCATACTCTTTAAAAAGTTAAAAGCCTGATCCTTAGCTATATCTAATTTAATACTTTTTATCATATCTACATCCTCCGTAATAAATCTACCACTAGTTCTCTGACTATAAAGAAATCCTGTTCGTTCTAATTCCGCTAAAGCCTTTTGTATAGTATTTGGATTTACCGATGCTTCTTCAGCTAATTCTCTAACTGTTGGAAACTTTTGTCCCGGTTTAAATTCTCCTGATATAATCTTTAGTTTTATTTGCTCAATTAATTGAATATATATAGGCCTTTGATCTTTAAATTCCCATGCCATCTAATCACCTCTCTTGTATTATTGTACTGTTGTACTAACTCCTTAATACAATAATACAATCTTTTTTCTTAAGTGTCAACATCTTTTTGGTAAATATCAACATTTTTACACAAGCAAATATAAAAGCTTAGTGCCAAACACTAAGCTTTTATCATAACCCTACATCGTAAAGTGGTATTATATTTATAACTGATTCCTCATTTTAATCTTTCTTTTTTAATTATCTGTAATGTCTTGAATTATTATTAGAATACTCTATTGCATCTGGTGGTCTTATCCCAGTTTTAACTGCAAGATAAATTCCTCCAAGAATCAATATTATTTGAACAGCCCTAAGTCCTAAAAAAGGTAATATAATTACCATTGGTAAAGCATAAAAAATCATTTCTTTTCTAGTAAATACTTTTATATCTCTATAAATTGGAATGGGAATAGATTTAAAAGATATTTTAGTAGTTTGACTTAAAAATATAAACAAACCACATATTGCTATAGAACCATAAAATAAGTAATTTAATAATTTCAACTCTCTAATTAATCCCAATCTCATAATTAAACTTACTACTAACAATAAATAAATGCTAAAAATTAGTCTTAATGATGCTTTTTTCCTTTTTTCTAAATACCCCTTTGGTAAGTTTTCATAATCAACCATAATTTCACATCCTTATATTATTTTTTAGGTGATACTATTACTATATCTGGAAAATAACACTTTATAGAATTCATAAGTTCTTCTGTATCATAGTACCTATCTATGCCAATTAACTGTCCATCAGCATATCTCATATTCGCACTTATTGGATCATATATTTCAAAATATAATTTATTGTCAACTTCTTTATAGCCTTTGATAATAACATAATGTGCACCTTTTAGGTCATAAGGTTTTCCTATTCTTTGCGTTAACCCGTAGTTATATTTTAACTGTTGCAAATCTAATCCTACTATTAAAATGTTTCCTCTATTCAATTCGTTAATTATAGAGTCTACCGTTGCATCCTTTAGCCAAGTTGGATTTAATTTATAATCCTCCATCCACTTATATAATTCTGTAAGATAAACACCTAAAAAGACTGTTTCATCAGGAATATATTTATCTACGATATCGGATACTTGTATATTGGATTCTTTGCATTGCCATCTTGCTGACATCTCTAACACTGAAGGGCCACAATTTTTTTCTGAATTTCTTCCTGTAAAGCATTGGTCAACGTACCATTCATAATCTCTGTTATTACTTACAGATTTAGTTACTTTTACTCCCAAACCCCAAGAAGCATCTAAATCTTTAAATTTAGGAGTTGAGAGTTTTTTATAAACAAATCCAGATAAAAATAAAATTATAATAGCACAAAGTAAGATAATAATATTTTTTTTCTTATTCATAAAGCTATCCTCCTCAACGTAGACAATCCAAATCACTTATATTTTTTTACAATATTGTATGTATAAGTATATATCATGAGCATTATCTTTTCAATATGTAATTTTTTATATTTTGCAGAATAAAAAAACACCTTACTTTTAATTTTTCAAAGTAAGGTGTAGGTACTAAAAACTCTGTATGAATTTAAAGTGATACTATTATTTTTAATATTTTATCTTATTAAGAAATAACTTTCCTTATATTCTCTACCAATTCTCCAATTGCCTTAACATAATACTTTACAATTCTATTTGCAACTTCATCAGAAAGGCTTTCATTATGTATATGAGAAGTACAGTTTCTATCCTCTAATAAGTTAATCCAAACTTTATCATCTGAAATCAGATTATTTACATAAGCTTTTTTATAGATTGTACACGGAAAAGAATTTTCAAGAGTAACTCCTAAATATCTCATAACATCCTTCAATGTTTTATGTGTTAATTCATAGGTAAATTCAAACCGTTGAATCAAACTATCTCTTCTAATTCCGCTAAAGCCTTTTGTATAGTATTGGGATTTACCGATGCTTCTTCAGCTAATTCTCTAACTGTTGGAAACTTTTGTCCCGGTTTAAATTCTCCTGATATAATCTTTAGTTTTATTTGCTCAATTAATTGAATATATATAGGACTTTGATCTTTAAAATCCCATGCCATCTAATCACCTCTCTTGTATTATTGTACTGTTGTACTAACTCCTCAATACAATAATGCAATCTTTTTTCTTAAGTGTCAACATCTTTTTGGTAAATATCAACATTTTTTATACAAGCAAATATAAAAGCTTAGTGCCAAACACTAAGCTTTTATCATAACCCTACATCGTAAAGTGGTATTACATTTATAACTGGTTCCTCATAAGGATGTACTTCTTTTATTGCCATCTTTGTTTCACTTAAATTTTCTGCCTTGCAACATACCTCAACTTTAAATTCTTCTCCTGTACATATTTGATTTATTGTTCCATTGTAAGGATTAGTTCCCTCAAGTGGTCGCCAACACCCTTTTACCTTACTATAAGACAAACAACAATCATAACTTCCTATATGACCTGCATCTACATTAATTAACGCTTGTCTTAAATCTTCAAAATGAGATTCTGGAATAAATATTTCTAGTTTAAAATTTTTAAACTCCATCTACTTTAACTTCCTTTCTGACCATCTAATATTTTCTTATATTAAGAACTAACTTTTCCTATATTCTCTACTAATTCTCCAATTGCCTTAGGAAAAGTAACTTAAATATCTTTTATCATATATATAACTCCAAAGCTTCTACTAAATTTGTTTCCAATATCATTAAGTTGTCCCACTATTGAAAATCCATTTTTCTTATGAAACTCTATACTTCTTGAATTTTCTGAAGATATATCTGCTACTAATTTATCTATTTTCATAGATTTTGCATCTAATTCAAGCCTTTTCAAACATTGTCTTCCTACTCCCATCCCAATATAATTGTGATCAATAAAGTATGTAACTGCAGCTGTCTTATTGAAACTATCATGAAGACTATAAGGTCCCAAAAAACAAAAACCAATTACCTTATCTTTATTTTTCTCTTTTATAACATATACAGGGTAATTCTTTCCTATATTCAAAAATAATTTACATCTTTCTTCTGGCTGTGGCACTGTTGGAAATGCTGCGGTGCTGTTTTCCACATAATAGTTATATATATCTATTACTTCCTTACTGTGATGTATCTTCATTTTTTCAAAAGCTATTTCCATTTATAATTCCTCCCATATCTACAAAAACCATATATAAGCAATTATACCATATTAAGTTTATATCTGCCAAGAAACCAATTTATATGAATATCAAAGTTAGTGGAGATATAATCAAAATACTACTTAAAAATATAAAATAACTGGAGCTGCCCCCTTTTTATTTTATGAAAGCCCCTTCTAATACAATAAATAGATTTCCCATATCATACGAACGAACTGCATCAATTGATCCATTAGAAGAAAGTAAACTATATGAAAAATTGCAAATGATAAAACAACTGTTATTGTAACCCATAGAATTTGTTATCAAGAATTCTCTTCTTTGTCTTTTATTGAATATGATGGTTATATTTAAAATATACTACAAGTTTATAATAGTTATATCTGGATGTATCGGATTAAAAATCCTATTATTGCTTAATAGGTTATACTTCTTATATTTATAAAGGTATTCTTCAATTCCATAAATGTAGTATAAATCATTATATATTATGGATAAATCTAAATATCTTTTAGTTAACTCTAAATATGAGATGCACTTTCTATAATAACCAAAAGCAACATCAAATTTTCCAAGAAAAAAGTTAACTTTCCCCATTAAGAAAAAATAATCATATCTAGATTTTTTTCTTAAAGCGTTAGTGTTAATACTTTTTATATAATGAATAAACTTTTCTCTATTACCTATATTATAGAGCAAAATTAATCTTAGGATTTTGAAAGTTTCATTTATCTCAGGAATATTAAATTCACTAGCTAAATAATCACAGAGTTTAAAACATTCCTTATAACTCTTAGTATAAAGATAATAATTATAAAGATTAATATAACATTCACATGCCTGAAAATTATCATGTGCATATTTATAAAAAAAAATAGCTTTTTTTATATGAGATATGGCATCAATATAACTTCTAATTGCAAATTTGGCTATACTTAAATTGGAATGTATAGAAGCAAATATACTTGTATACGCAAATCTACTATTATCCCTTAAAAAGTTCTCTATAAAACTAATTGCAGATTCGAAGTTTTCATTATGTAAATAGTAAGCACCTATGTTATTTATAGTAACATAATATATTTCTAAATTTCCCCCCCTATATATTGTGAGATAACTTAAAATGTTTTTCAAAGAATGTAGATTCTCTATATTTTCAAGTGATTTTATGTTGATTTTCCTAAGTGAATTCAAAGCAATACACAGTTTTTCAACATTCAAAAACTTATCAACATCATTCATGTTGTTAAATAAATTTTCACACTTATCCAAGTATTTTTTAGCTTCTTTTTCTAAATCAATCCTATAATAGCTCATTCCCTTATAAAAATAAGAAAAAAAACTTGGAGTCATATGGAAATCAATTATATCAAAATATTTTTCGTCTTCAAATAAAGACTTTATATTATCATTCGAAGTTTCAACCTGTGTATTTGCATCTAAATTATCGGAAGTATTGGAATTATAAATTAAATCTGCAACAGTTACATTCAGTTTTGATGCAATATGCTCTAACTGAAATAAGCTAGGAACAATTAAATTTTTTTCTATCTTACATACAGAGCTTCTATTTAATATTTCACAACTCAAGTCAGCTTGTGTCATTTTCAATGATTTTCTCAAAGTCCTAATTCTAGATCCTAAGTTATCCACTTCATACCTCCTTGTATAATAATGATGTAGTTTTTAATACTACTTATATCTAATTAATTATTTATATATTGATAACACAAGAAGGACCTCCTCCTTCATTAGAAGTTATCCTTTTTAATTATCATGCCTTATAACACGTAAGATTGTGTACTCATTAAACGGAAATAGATTTATATCAGAAAGGCGCTATCTCTCATGTCAAAAAATCCAGTCTATTTTAGCTGATATACGTGAAGTGTTGATAACAATGAAGAAACACTCTCATAAAACAAATCCATGTTAACGATAGCTTCACCATATAATGTAATTTCGAACATTTTCTTTTATTTTTTGTGGATTCCCAAAATCTTATTAACATTACCCTTTTTTGCTCCAATAGAAATATCATTTTTTTATTTTAATGGTGGTACTTCTTAGATGAACTATAATTAAATTACTTAAAAAGTTTCATAGAATGAACTTTTAAAAATTTAACAAGAAATTAGCAAAAAAAAATAGATTCATATTATGCAAAGTTTATAAATTGTCGTAACCCTTATTTATAACTATGATTAAATTTTACAACAAAATATAATATATGTAAAATAAAGCTAAGATAAACATACAAAACCTAAATTTTGTAAGGAGTGATACTGTGAAAAGAAATAAAAGAAAACTATTATGTTTATTATTAGTAGTTATTGCTATATGTTTAACTTCCCTAACTCAAATAAATGAAGATAGAGATATAAGCGATATCGGATACTTAAATTCAAATGATATGTTATCCATAAATATAAGTCATATATATATAATCATATAGTGTTGTGTGAATATTTTACAAATAGCCTCTATTTTTATAAGTTCACTATTAATGAATTTTGGATATACAATTATCATTGTACATCCAAAATTCCAACACAAATCGAAAATGTTAATTTTAGATAAACATAATTTTTCCCATGAAAAAAATTTAAAAGACGATGACATTTGTATTAGATGCTATCTTATATTTAAATTTCAAAATCATTTACATAAATTTCATAAAGCGAGGAGAAAAAAATGAACTACAAGAAATATTTAGTAAGACAACATGATATGACGGATTGTGCAGCAGCATGCTTAGCTACAATATGTATGTACTACAAAAAAGATATATCAATAACTAGGCTCAGAGATATTCTAGGTACTGATATTAAAGGTACAACTCTTAATGGACTCGATGATGGAGCTAAGAAGTTGTGTTTCGATACTAGAGCCATAAGAGTGGATAAAGAAGGCTTTAAAAGTAACTATTCACTTCCTGCTATAGCACATGTTATTACTAAAGAAGGATTAAATCATTTTGTAGTTATTCATAAAGTTAAGAAGGAAAAAGTTATTATCCTAGATCCAGCAAGGGGAAAAGAGAAAAAGAGTGTAGATGAGTTTTTTAAAAGTTTTGATGGAATATTATTATTATTAATTCCTAATAATGAATTTAGTCCTGGAAAAGCAAAAGGTCAAGGTATGCTATCTAAGTTCATTCAATTATTAATTCCTCAAAAATCACTTTTCTTATACAGCATCCTTGTATCAGTAATATTAACTATACTGGGAGTCGGATCAGCATTTTTTAATAAAATACTTATGGATGAAATACTACCTTATAGCTTAAAAAATCAACTTAATGTATTTGTTATAGGTTTCTTAATTGTTGGAATAACTCAAATAGGGTTAAGTGCAATTAGACAACATATGCTTCTGTATTTATCTCAAAAGATAGACATACCACTTCTACTTGGATATTTCAAACATGTGTACAAACTACCTATGAAATTTTTTTCTACAAGAAAAGTTGGGGATATCGTTACTAGATTTAGTGATGCTTCAATAATTAAAAATATACTCACTTCAGTTTCGTTGTCATTGGTAATGGACATCATTTTAGCAATAGTTTCAGCATCAATATTATACATTATGAATCAAACTTTATTTGTAGTAATTATAATACTAACATTAATAAGTGCAATGTTAATTTATATATTTAAAGGACCATATAAGAAGGTTAATATAGAACAAATGGAATCAAATTCTAGACTTAATAGCAACATTATAGAAAGTCTTAAAGGAATCGAGACTATAAAAGTTAATACAGCAGAAAATATTAGCATTGAAAAATTAGAAGCTGAATATATAAAAAATTTAAGAATAGCTTTTAAGGAAGGTGTTTTGTCTAACATTCAAGGGTCAATATCAGGCATAGTATCAACAGTAGGTAGCCTTGTTCTTATGTATATAGGTGCCAAGATGATTATGAATGGAGATTTAACCTTAGGATCACTTATGGCATTTTCAACTCTTTCAGAGTATTTCATGGATCCAATAGGAAGGCTTATTAGCCTTCAGTTAACTATTCAAGAAGCAAATATATCCTTAAAAAGAATTGCTGAGATATATGAAGTTGAGAAGGAACAAAATGAAAATGATAATGAAAAGATAGAGATTGATAAAATTGATGGAGATATAGAGTTAGAGAACATTACCTTTAGATATGGAAGTAGGTCACCGGTGCTAAGGGATATAAGTATAAAAATACCGAAAGGAAAAAAGGTAGCATTAGTTGGTGAATCAGGTAGTGGTAAAACTACTATCTCAAAGTTAGTGCTAAAATATTATACTCCTGAAGAGGGAAAAATAAAAATTAATGGATATAACATAGATGAACTAGATTTATATAACTTAAGAAAAAATATAGCATATGTTCCACAAAATGTAGAATTGTTTTCAGGTTCTATAAAAGAAAATATAACCTTAGGAAAACCTAATGCAACCTATGAAGAAATAAAGAATGTCTGTGAAAATACCGGATGTAAATCCTTTATAGAAAAGTTACCAGGCAAATATGGAACCTTTTTAGAAGAAGCCGGTGGTGGCTTGTCTGGTGGAGAAAAACAAAGAATTGCTATGGCAAGGGCATTAATTAAGAAACCTAATTTCTTAATATTAGATGAAGCCACTAGTAACTTGGATTTTATAAGTGAAGCTAAAATTTTTGATACACTTTTTGTCAAAGGTAAAAATATAACAATGTTAATAATAGCCCATAGACTATCAACTATTAGAAACTGCGATATTATTTATGTTATGGATCAGGGAAAAATAGTTGAAGAGGGAGACCATGAAACATTATTAAAGAGGAAAGGGTATTATTATAAGCTATATATAAGCCAAGTAGGCTCTTTGGAAGAGAAAGAAATTATGTTTGAAGATGATTTGCATAAAAAATCAGAAGACCTAAATATAAAGGTGGATACATCAGTTGAAAGTATAGTTGAGGATGGTGAAGAGTATGAATACAATTGAAAAAATAATAATTAAAGAAAATAAAATCTTAAAATTAAACAATGTATTAATAAGAGAAATAAGTGAAAATGAGTTAATTGATATAAATAAGATTTCTTATATGATGGATAGTTATATCAAATCTAAAGGTAATTTTACTATTGGACCTATGACAAACTACTCTTTTGTTGAGATTGACGATAATGGACAACCTAAGGTGATTTTAAAGTTAATGGTTCAATTAAAGAATTCAATTCATAATATTGAAAAACCCTATGAACTAAAGTCCCAAATAAGAATAGCAAACTGTTTATTTGCAAGGTTTACTGAAAAGGAAGAAAATCTTCAGTTTGCTTATCAAAAGCTAGGGGTATACGCCTTTGAAAATGACATTAAGCTAAAGGGTGATTCCTATACTGTGTTTGTTAAGAAAGAGGAAGAAAATATAGTAGCAGATGTATTTATGGAATGTATGAAAGGTGGAGGGTTACTTGAAGGTATATAACTTAAATGAAATTACTGATAGTAAGATACTCTATGATAAAAAACCCCCAGCCTTCATGAAGTATATTATCTTAATCGTCACAGCATTAATTGCCATAGGACTTGTGTGGGCAAATAATTCCATTAAAACGTATATGGTGAAGGGACAAGGCTTAGTTATTTCTGAGAATAAGTCTCATATTATGACTAAAAGTTCGGGGGAAATAAATGAGGTATTTATAGAGGAAGGTACTGAAGTAAGTGAAGGAGATATTCTTTTCACAACAAATAGCCTAGAGGCAGATCTTCAACTAGAACAGGTAAATTCACAAGTAGACACTTATAATAATAAAATTCAATTATTAATAAAAGGTGAAGAAAATGCCACTAAGGGTACTAATAATTTTGATAAAGATAATCCAGTAGAGAAAGAATTTTATAATAGATTAAATGCAGCTTACTATGCAAGAAAAGCCTTTGATGTAGATAAAAAAGCGCTAAAAGATCAAGGCTATGAAGATAAGCAAATTGAAGAATTCATAAAAACTCAAAAAAATAAGTCAGATGAACATTATTTTAAAACCATATCAGAGTTTACAAGTGAAAGAAATCAATATGAATTAGAAATTTCTAAGCTAATAGCACAGAAAGGTGCTTTAGAAAACAGTAAGGAACAATATGAAGTAACAGCACAAAAAAGTGGAACAGTACATTTAAATACACCAGTAACAATGGGAATGGTACTTCAAGGTGGAAGTTTAATAGGAACAATAATAAGCAAAGAAGAAGATTTAATTATAGAAACAATGCTACCATCTAGTGATAGACCAAGAATACATGTAAATGACGAAGTATCTTTAGTAGTAGAAGGATTACTTCAATCGGAGTATGGAACAATACCTGGAAAAGTAATAAGTATTGATGAAGATGCAACAATTGATAATGAAAAAGGAAATGTGTATTTCAAAGTAAAGGTTAAACCAGATAAGACTTATCTAGAAGATACTAAAGGGGAGAAGGTTAACCTAACTATTGGAATGGTAACAGAAACAAGAGTTAAGTATGAAAAGATAACATATATGAAGTACTTTTTAGAGTTAATAGGGATTAAGTTTAGTTAATTACTTTGCATTAAAAGAATTTTATACTAAGGTGACGATTAATAAGCATTGCGCGCAAATTAATTAAGTGTTTGTTAGTTATTTACAAATGTTCAAGATTCTTTTAAAATAAATATTATGGAGGAAAAATAAAAATGAGCGCATTTGTTTTAGAAAGAAAATACGCATTACAATTACCAAATTACTTCGTTGATATTGACAGAGATGAAATGGAATATGTTGATGGAGGGGCTACTTCGACATCATCAGGAACTGCAAAATATTTAAAGAATGTAGCTGCTACCTTAATGGCTAGTTGGTTTTCATTAGCAGGTGGCTATACGTACGCTACAGCTGCAGCCGTAGCTAGCACTGTTGGTGTTGGAGTTGGTGTAATTGCAGGAATTGGAGCTGGATATTGTACATTTGCAGGTAATGAATATCGTCAAGCGTATAATTATTTCTCTACTAAGAGTCAGACAAGTTCTACACAATATAAAATGACAACAATTTCCTTGATAGGTATTGTAACAGGTGTTACTTATGATTTAGCATAGTAAGTTTGATTTTCATGAGTAATATCAAAGTTATTATTACTTTGATTATAGCTTAATAAATATTATAACTTTTAAAGCTATGATTATCATAGCACGCTAAATTAATGAAGAAGTAACATTGAAATAATTGGGAAATGCGTCCTCTATTTAAATTTATATATAGAGGGCGTGTGTTTCAATTAAATAAGATTCAATAAAATGAATAAGAATTCTTTATTAATGACTGTTTTGAAGTATATTGAAACTGATATCTTTGGTGTAAGAAGATGTTTAAAGTGTTGAACTTATATAATTAAAGAACTGGTATTTGAATAAGGGTGGGTTTTTAGTAATTAAAAGGAGGCAAAATAAAAATGAAAAAGTTGATGTGGGTAGGTCTTTCTACAGAAATAACGGTATTGGTAATAATGTTATTATTTATCATATTCAAGAAGCCAGTATCAGGAGTACTCTTTGGTATTTTTGTGGCTGGAATGCTAATATGCTTAATATCTTCCTTATTTGTACAAAGGGAGAATATTAAAGAAAGTCATTCAAAACAAAATGCAATTACAGGTAGAAAAAATATATTAAGTTATATCGTATTATTGATTCCTTTAATTATTATATTAGTAATAACTCATTTTTTTGTTTAGAAAAATATATGAGTATTATTTAGGTAAAAGTAAACTTAGTTATAAAAAAATAGTGAACATATAATTAGCAAATTTCAAGTTATTCTAGAGATTAAATGTCTTTAGAATGACTTTTTATTTTAATCTATGTTTCATAGTTTTTAATTAGGATAATGAATATTGACTCTGTATTACTTTGTTCAGCTTTTTCAAAAGGAACCTTATGGTTCCCTTTGAATATCTCTCCTTAAACCAGAGGGGATAGAATCCCCTTTCAACCCTTCTTAGAAGAGGTATAAATATAAGCTGATTAAATCATTGTCCAGCATAACTTGTACATTCTATCACTTTATTTTACTACAAAGCCTAAATATTTAAGCAATATAAAAATTTAACCTTGTAACTAGTGGATCACAGTAAGAGTAACAAATTGTTTATTTGCAAGGTTTACTGAAAAGGAAGAAAATACGCACTACAATTACCGAATAGCTTTGTAGATATTGACAGCGATGAAAGAAAATTTTTTATCATTATATAACAAAAATCTTTGTGATTTTATAATATAGAGCATTATAAATTCAATGGAGGAAAGAAATGAATTATTTATCATTAAAAGAAGGTTCTTTACTTACAATTATGATGCCGTTATCATTAATTATCTCAAAAACAGTAATGTTTTTGCATTTATATATAAAAAATAATTATGTCAAAAAAACTTTTAACTTTCTTATAATAGTATTTGCTATTATATCTACTTTAATATTTTATGTATTAAATTGGGGCAATTATTTTTGCTTTATTTGGTTAGCAGTAATAATAGTTTCTGTTATTGAATATAATTTAATATATAGAAAAAAGGGGAAAATAGATACCGATAGTATTAATATATTTGAAAAAATACTTATTGCTGGTAGCATATCTTGGGGATTTTTTATTTTGATATTGCCTTATACAAAGATTTTCACCTTTATTGGTGGTGGCACTAATAAACGAATAGACATATTATCCAAGATAATTTTTTTTGTGTATGGGATGTGTCAATTATTACTAGATAAACATACAATATTTTTTGTAAAAAACAGATCTACTTTAAAATAACACTATAATTATGTATTATTAAAAAAAGCACAATCATTGTAACATTCACTGTACAATAATTGTGCCGTTTACTTTTTCTTAAATTCATATTTAGATCCTACTTTTCTAAATTATATAGGTTAATACTTATATTAAATCCTTCTCATCACAACCTGCAAAAACCACCATTACCACAACTTTAAAAACATCAAATACTTTTTTCATTAAAAATCATCTCCTATCAACTTTATATATTTATTATAACTTGGGAGAATTTCTTTTCATATTTAAGTATCTTACACTTATATTACAATTTTGAAATATAAGCTTCGAAGCCCCAATGAGTGATGATAATTCAGTTTTTCTTGTGTTAAAGCTTAATATAGTAAAGAGATTCCCTTAGGAATCTCCCCCTTCAGCAACACCACATGAATTTATAATTCTTATGCTGATTATACGCAAGAAAAAAACTGAATTATTATAAGCGAATGTATCTGCAGGAGCTCATACTCTTTAAAATTTAAAGCAAATCTCCACTGCCGTCTTATCTTGTTTCATACCTACTATGTGTCAGCTTCGAAGCCCCAATGAGCGTTGATAATTCAGTTTTTATTGCGTTAAAGTTTAATATAATAAAGAATCGACAGACATTATTTTCTCTCTTAATCTTAGTATATAGGCTGGTGATACTGAAAGCTCATCAAAGCCCATGGATATGAATTCTTCTGTTAATTCAAGATCTGCTGCAAGCTCACCACAAATTCCAACCCATTTACCTTCTCTATGAGCGTTATCCGCCACCATTTTAAGCATTCGAAGAATAGACTTATGACGAGGATTAAAAATCTTATCAAGTTTTTGATTTTGACGGTCAATAGCTAAAGTATACTGAGTTAAATCATTAGTTCCTACACTGAAAAAATCTACTTCCTTTGCAAGAAGATCGCTAATCATTACAGATGCAGGAGTCTCTATCATAATCCCAAGTTCTACATCCTCTCTAAAGTCATAGCCTTCTTTTTTCAATTCTTCTTTAACTTCTTTTATAATCTGCTTAATTTCAATAACTTCCTCAACAGATATAATCATAGGAAACATAATAGATATATTTCCAAAAATTGATGCTCTATATAAAGCTCTCAATTGTGTCTTAAAAATGTCTTTTTCATTCAAGCAAATTCTAATAGCTCTATATCCCATAGCCGGATTCTCTTCATCTGGAATATTAAAATATGAAGCTTGCTTATCTGCACCAATATCTAATGTTCTTATTATAACTTTTTTGTTCTTCATTTTTTCAGCAACTTCTTTATAGACTTCAAACTGCTGCTGTTCAGTTGGAAAATCTTCATTTTCTAAATATAAAAATTCACTTCTAAATAAACCTATGCCCTCTGCATCATTTTCAAAAACAGCTTTCAAATCGGAAACATCCCCTATATTAGCATATAAATTTATTCTTTTTCCATCTGCTGTCACAGTTTCTTTTCCTTTTAATCTTTCCAATAACTTTTTCTTCTCCAAATCAGCCTGTATCTTTTCTCCCATACGAGTTACAGTCCTTAAATCTGGTTCCACATAGACTTTTCCTGAAAACCCATCGATAATTATTTCTTTTCCATCCAATTCTTCCTTTAGCTCATCTCCAACTCCAATAATTGCAGGTATATTCATAGTCCTTGCTAATATTGCTGTATGTGAGTTACATGATCCCTTAGAGGTTATAAATCCAAGAACCTTGCTTTTATCCAATTGCACCGTTTCACTTGGGGCTAAATCCTCAGCAGCTATTATCACAGGTTGAGATAATGATACTTTATCTGAGCTTCCTTTAACTAGAACATCTATAAGCCTCTTAGAAATATCTTTAATATCTGCTCCTCTCTCCCTCATATACTCATCTTCAATAGCCTCAAAAACGCTTGCTAACATATCTGACGTTTTCTTTACTGCACTTTCCGCATTAATCAATTCACTGTTTATAATAGACTTTACGGAATCATAATATTCTATATCTAAAACCATTACTTGCTGCATTTTAAATATCATTGCATGCTCTTCACCAAGATTTTTTAAAGCTTCTTCATATAACACCCTTAATTCTTCTACTGCTAAAATTCTTGCTTCTTCAAATCTTTTAATTTCTTCAGCTGGACTTTCAATTTTAATTTCAACAATATTAGTTTCTTTTCTTTTAAAAAATGAAAGCTTTCCTAACGCTATTCCTTCAAAAACACCTTTACCCTGCAAAATATTCATCTTGTCACTGCCTTTCAATGGTATGCCATTATACATTAGAAAGAGGATAGCTTTCTATCCCCGTTTATTTCTATTATAAGTTTTCTTTTAAAATATTTTCAATAGTTTTTGATGCTAAAGTTTCATCTTCAGTCCATTATTTCATATGTAAACTCTTTCATATTTATTTGACTCTTTGTAAATAGTTTATCTTACTTCTTAGCATTTTTATATATGGGTTTTTTTAGTGCTGCAAGAATACTCATTGCTACAACTGAACCTATAGCAAGTGATAGTAGATACATTAATGCATTTTCTACTAAAGGAAATACAAATATTCCTCCATGAGGCGCCCTTAAAGTACAATTAAATGCCATTGAAAGAGCCCCAGCAATTGATGAACCAATGGCGCAAGATGGAATTATCCTAAATGGGTCTGATGATGCAAAGGGTATAGCTCCTTCAGTAATAAATGCAAGTCCCATAATAAAATTAGTAATTCCAGACTGCCTTTCTCTTTCAGTAAATCTGCTTTTAAAGAATATAGTACAAAGAGCTATTGCAATTGGAGGAACCATTCCACCAATCATTACTGCTGCCATAATATCGTATTGTCCTGTAACTATTGATGCTGTTCCAAAAACATAGGCTGCTTTATTTATAGGACCTCCAAAATCAATAGACATCATACCACCTAGAATAGCTCCAAGGAAAATCTTACTTGACCCATTCATACTATTTAAAAAATTAGAAAGTCCATTATGAAGTACTGCCACAGGTGGATTAATAACAAAATTCATGGCAATTCCTATAAATAATATTCCAAAGAAAGGATATAACAAAACAGGTTTAGTGCCCTGAAGACTTTTCGGTAATCTAGCAAATAATTTTTCAAGTCCAACTGCTATGTATCCAGCTACAAATCCTGCCACAAGGGCACCTAAAAATCCAGAGCCACCTATATCTGCCATATATCCACCTATAAATCCTATAGCAAGGGCTGGTCTATCACCAATGCTCATAGCAATATATCCTGCAAGTACTGGAAGGATAAATCTAAAAGCATATTCCCCTATTGTCCTTAAGAATGCTGCTAAGGGTGTATTTTTACCGAAATTTAGTGGATTTATTTCATAACTATCAAATAAAAAAGCAACAGCTATTAATATTCCTCCACCTATTACAAAGGGAAGCATATGAGATACTCCATTCATTAGATGTTTATAGATCTGCCTTCCCATTCCCTCTTCTTTCTCAATTATACCTTTATTAATATCATTAGAACTGTCATGATATATAGCAGCATCTCCACTTTGGGCTTTTCTTAAAAGCTCTTCAGTTTTATAAATTCCATCGGACACTTTAACTTCTATTACTTTTTTCCCATTAAAACGATCCATTTCTACTTTCTTATCTGCAGCTACTATTATACACTGAGCTTTTTCTATATCCTCTGGAGTCAATATATTTTTTGCTCCTCCAGAACCATTAGTTTCAACCTTAATTGATATTCCCATTTCTTTAGCTTTATTTTCGATAGCCTCTGCTGCCATATATGTATGAGCAATTCCAGTTGGACATGCTGTTACTGCCAATATTTCAAATCCACTATCTACTTCTTTTTCCGACTTTAACTCCTCAAATTTCTCTCTCTCAGCTTCATCTATAACTTTTAGAAATTCCCTTTTATCCTTTGCATTTAATAAATCCTCTTTAAAATTTTTATCCATCAAAAGAGTAGATAATCTACTTAAAACTTTTAAGTGTACGTTATCTTCTGTATCTGGAGCTGCAATCATAAATACTAAATTTACTGGTAATCCATCAATCGAATCAAAGTCAACTCCATTTCTTATAATAAGTGCACTAAGTCCAGGTTTCACTACCACATTAGTTTTCCCATGAGGAATTGCAATACCTTCTCCTACACCAGTGGAGCTAAGTTCTTCTCTATCAAAAATAGCTCTTCTATAGATTTCTTTATCTATTAATATTCCGTTATTGTCCATTAATTCAACAAGTTCATTTATTATATCAACTTTAGTTATTGCATTGCTGTTAATATTAATGCATTTTTCATTTAACAAATCAGTTATTCTCATTACACCACTCCTTTAATAACTTTCTTACCTTTTCCTCAGTTGTAAGCCACGGTGAGAAAGCTGTAGCACTTCCTGTAACTACTGCTCTTTGAAATGCAACTTCAAAATCATTACTCTGAATATATCCGGCTATAAATCCAGCTACCATAGAATCTCCAGCACCTACAGAATTTATTAGTTCACCTTTTGGGGCTTTTAAAGTGTAAATCTTTTCATCCTGAGAAATGAAGATTGCTCCCTTTTCACCTCTAGAAATAATCACATTTAAAGCCCCCATACCTTGAAGTCTTCTTCCAGCTTCTATAAGTTTTTCTTCACTTTCATAGTTTTCACCAAATATCTCTTCCAGTTCATAATTATTAGGTTTTATTAAAAACGGTTTATACTTTAAAACATTAACTAGTAAATCTCCTGTTGCATCAACTACGATTTTTACCTTCTTTTTTTCTAATCTCTCACATATATCTTCATATATATTAGATGGAAGATTATTAGGGATACTCCCTGCTAGCACAAGAATGTCGCCATCTTTCAATTTATCTAATTTATAAAATAATTCACTAATATGTTCTTTTCTTATATTAGGTCCTTGCCCATTTATTTCACTTTCATTTTCAGCCTTAATTTTAATATTTATCCTAGACATACCCTCTTCAACATCTATAAATTCATCTTTACATCCTTGAACTTCTAGCAGTCTTTTAATTTCATTGCCTGTAAATCCTGCAATAAATCCGAAGGCCTTACTGTCATATCCAAGATTTTTTAAAACTATAGATACGTTTATACCTTTCCCTCCAGGATATATTTCTTCAAACTTAGTTCTATTTACAAAACCTAAATTTAGATTATTCATATGAACTATATAATCTAATGAAGGATTAAAAGTTACAGTATATATCATTATTTGTACCTCCATTTTAATATATGAAACATATTGCTTATTTTAGTAGCCACCCCTTAGGTTGTATATTCTACACCCTATTTTACTACAGAGCCGAAATTAAAAGCCCTGTAGTTAATTGATAATAATTACACTAATATTATCACTTTTTCTACCACAGGGCTATAATTATATGCTTGATACTTTCTTAAACTTTTTATAATTTTTAATGCTCGCTATTGTAAATAAGATACCTATAATTAAATATATTATTGATGCATATTTCTTATCTAGTAAATACGTTATCCCTTGTATCAAAAATACAATTGCTACAAATCCATCTATGATAAGTGAAGTTTTATAATTAATTTTTTTATCATTACATTTGCCATACTTTTTTATTTGTTTTATTCTTCCGTTATATGCTAGAAAAGGCATAAAATTAAATATAAATACTATCATATCGATTATTAATAATCCCTCAATCACTATGAAAGCAGGTTTAAATAAAACAGCTGAAATACATAATAATACCATAAGTACTATAGCAATTATTGAGGAATAAAGAACTCCTTTTCCCATTTGCCCTCTTGTCCTAATATACTTTTCTAACTCTGAGCTACTATCACTATATATAGGATTAGTTCCTGGTTTAGCTGAAAAAATATGCATTTCATTCCCAACTGAAGTAACTAAATTCCATCCCGCTTCATTAAACATAGAAAAATATTCATCATCTCCATGTTGATAATCCAAACTATATATTATATCTTTAGGTTCATCTTTCTTTAATTTATAAAATCCACCCACTACACTTTTCAATATCCAACCTTCTTTTGCATACTTACTTAGCTTTTCCATATCACCTTCTTCACTAAATGCCAAACCACTAATCATTACATATTTATTTTTCAATAAAAACACCCCCACTATTTTACTACAAATCCTACTTCAAAAAGTTTTCTGCAAATTTTACCATTTGCTTTTTACGCTCAATTTCTTTAATAAGCATTTCTTTACCCTTATCCGTAATTTTGTATATTTTTTTATTTTCTTCATCCTTTACATTAAGTTCTACTAGTTCTGCTTCTAAAAGTTTTTTAAGTGTAGTATATAAAGATGCAGGCCCAATTGTCACTTCATTATTAGTGTGCTTTTCGATGGTTTTCATAATTAAGTAACCATGTTTTTCTTCAACAACACTAGATAAAATATAGAATGCAGAATCAGTTAATTCTCCAATCCCTATAGAATCCTTTCTTGGCATCTTCTTCTCCTCCTGAAGCTAAGAAATCTTTATATCATTTAATGATATATCTTTATATGAACTATATCATTAAATGATATAGTCGTCAAGAAAAAAAGATGAAATATCTAGCACAGATATCTCATCTTTTTATCATTCTTCTTTTAATATATACATTATACTATAAGTCTATAGCCTTACACTTCAACACATATGCAGGTGGTAAATTTCGTACCACCTTACGATAATTAACTTTATTAAAATACTCTTTAAATAGATTTAATTTAAAAAGAGAATATTGAAAAGTAATAAACTCACCTTTATTTCTAAGTAAACTAGAAGTCTTGCTTAATATACAATTAGAAACTTCCTTTGGTAAAGATGTAAATGGAAGGCCTGAAATAACATAATCAATATGATTAATAGAATGTTTTTTAAGAACTTTATCTATGTTTTCCGCACTTCCATTAATAATTATTATGTTTTTCTTATGACCATATAACTTACGTAAATTCAAATAAAATTCATTGTTAATTTCTATCAAAACTACAATAGCATCACTGTTTATTCTTGCCAATATCTTTTCAGTAAAAATACCTGTACCAGGACCATATTCAACTATACACTTTGCTTTACTAAAATCTATCTCGTCCACCATTTTATCAGCTAAATACTTACTGCTTGGTGCTATTGCTCCTACAGTTTTTGGATTTTTTATATACTGGAATAAAAACATTTTTTTAATCCTCCCCCCAATTGTATCTATAAATCGTTATTATACTTTATATATTAAACTTAAAAACTTAAGCAATACCTTATAAAATTATTAAGATTTCTTAATAACTTTATAAATTTTCAAGGCATTATAACTAATTTATCTTTAGATGTTGTAAAATAATTTAGTAAATGCTATGATGATTATCATAATATTAGGAAAATAGGTTAATATTTAAATATGGATACTATGAAAATTAAGGAGGAAATTATAATGATATCTTTTAACAATGAGAATGAAAAAGAAGATAAATCAAAAGAAACACCTAATATAGTAGTAGAAAAATTACTTAAATCAAGAACTATTGTAATATGTGGAGAGATTAATCAGGACCTTGCTGAAAAGGTTGTTACTCAATTATTAATACTTTCAGAAATGTCAGATGATCCAATTAAAATCTTCATTAACAGTCAAGGTGGACATGTAGAAGCTGCCGATACAATTCATGATATGATTAAGTTTATAAAACCTAAAGTTATCATGATTGGTACTGGTTGGGTTGCTAGTGCTGGGATAACTATTTATCTTTCTGCAGATAAAGAAAATAGATTTTCTCTACCTAATACAAGGTATATGATTCACCAACCTTTAGGTGGATTTAATGGTCAAGCAACAGATATAGGCATTGAAGCTGAAGAAATTCTTAGAGTTCGCAAAAGAATTAATTCTATAATTAGCAATGCTACTGGCCAACCAATGGAAAAAATTGAAACTGACACTGACAGAAATTATTGGCTTAATTCCAATGAAGCAGTTACTTATGGCATAGTGAATAAAATAATTACAAGTCAACAAGACTTATAATTTTAAAGTAAAAAAGAAATTCGGTATTTGCCGAATTTCTTTTTTACTGTTTAGGAAATTATAACCCAATTCCTACTCCAGGTCCTAGAGGAAGCTTACATAAATACCATACAACTAATAGAGCTACCCATCCAATAAAGAACATTACTGAATATGGAAGCATAGTGGATATAATTGTTCCTGCTCCTGAATCTTCATCATATTTTTGAGAAAAGGCAACAACTAATGCAAAATAACTCATAAGTGGAGATATTATATTAGTTGTAGAATCTCCGATTCTATATGCCATCTGTGTAAATGCTGGAGAATATCCAAGTTCCATTAGCATAGGTATAAATATTGGAGCCATTATAGCCCACTTAGCTGATGCTGAACCCATGAATATATTTATAAATGCTGCTACAACGATAAATACAATAATTAGTGGAAGCCCTGTTAATCCTATAGTTTTTAAGAACTCCGCTCCTTTTACTGCTATTACAGTTCCTAAATTTGTATAAGTAAAATATTCAACAAACTGAGCTGCAAAGAATACTAACACTATATAAACTCCCATAGTAGCCATACTCTTTGCCATTAAATCTATTACATTATTACTACTTTTTATTTTTTTAGCTCCATAACCATATGCAATACCTGGCGCCAGGAAAACTATTGCTATTATTAATACTATTGAATCCATAAATGGTGACTTTAGGATTTGTCCATCTACTGGATTTCTTAAAACTCCGTTGGAAGGAACAACTAAAAGAGCAATTGCTATTATTGTTACTATAAATGCAATTAAAGCAAACTTTAAGCCTCTTTTTTCTTCTGCTGAAAGTTCTGACAATTTTTCAGTTCTTTTACCTTTGTACTCACCTAATCTTGGCTCAACAATTTTCTCAGTTACCATTGTACCAAGTATAGTAATTACAAATACTGATGCCGCTATAAAATACCAGTTATCTGCTACTCCTACTGTAACCGGAGAACTTGAAAGTTTTGCTGCTTCTGTAGTTATTCCACTTAAAAGTGCATCTGTAGGTCCAACCATAAGGTTAGCACTAAATCCACCAGATACTCCTGCAAATGCTGCTGCTATACCTGCTAATGGATGCCTTCCAAAGCTAGAAAATATTACAGCTCCTAGAGGAATTAATACTACATATCCAGCATCTGAGGCTATACTAGACATAACACCTGCAAATACTACTACTATAGTTATAAGTCTCTTTGGCGTACTTGTAACTAACTTTGTAAGTCCTGCTCCTATAAGGCCTGTCCCTTCTGCAACCCCAACTCCAAGCAATGCAACTAAAACAGTTCCAAGTGGTGCAAAGTTTGTAAAATTCTTTACTGCCGATGTAAACATATATCTAATTCCTTCTGGAGTTAGTAAACTTACAACCGTTGTTGTCATCTCTTTAATCTCGTTTGTAGATCTGTCTAAGGCAGTATAGGTTACTGTTAATCCTTTTGATGATAAGAAATGTGATATTACTGCAACTACTGCTGCAAGAATAACAAAAATAATTGCTGGGTGTGGAAGCTTATTTCCAACATTTTCGACAAATCCTAAAAAACCTTTTTTTCTCTTGTTTTCCATTCTCTTTCCTCCTTCGTTTCTGTATTAATATACTTATTTAGTGCATAAATATATCAAACCATTTAATATATATGGTTTTTATTTTACTAGGTGAAAGGAAAAAAATCAATAAAAATCTACAGATTTTTTTATATTTTTAAATTTGATTAAACTTTTCAACGTTTATCATTACATAAAAAAACACTCTCAAATACCATACTTGTAATATTGAAAGTGTTTTTTATTTTAAATTAATACTATGACAATAGTTATCTTGTTGTTGAAGTTATTTTTTCAGCCAACTTCTCTCCCTTTTCTCTAAACATAGTACATATTATAAGGAAAATAACTAAAATTAAAGCAAGTATTCCAAAGTCTTTACCTATTACTGAATAATTAATTACAGTAGATGAAATTACTTCTCTTAAACTTTCTACGGCATAAGTGAATGGCATAAATGGATTAATTATTTTAAAGAATTTTGGAACTACTTCAAGAGGGAATGTACCAGCACATCCTGTTAATTGAAGTATTAAGAAAATTATAGATATTAATCTTCCTGCATCACCTAATAATAATATTAAACATTGAACTATGCCTACAAATACAAGGGATAAGAATATATTAATTCCAATAAATGCTGCTACATTTGTTGGTTTCAAGCCTAATATTACCAAAACTATAAAGCTAACTAATAAAGCTTGTAAAATACCTACAAGTCCAAAAACAATAAATTTTCCTAATGCCTTGCTTACATTGCTAGCTTCCTGATCTTCCTTATCTACCTTTGTTGGAATAACAAAGAACATCATTATTGCACCAATCCACAATGATAATGGTATAAAATAAGGAGCAAACCCTGTACCATAGTTAGGAACTGGATTAATTGGTTTTAGATCTAAATTCATAGGTTTTGATACAAATCCCCCCATAACGTCAGATGAATTTACAAGTCCGTCATTCATCTCATTTACACCATCATAAAGTTTATTTGAAAGCTCTGTAGAACCATCATGAAGCTTAGGTACTCCATCTGTAAGTTCTGGCATTCCAGAATGCAACTCAGTTATACCTTCATTTAATTTAACTTGACCTTCAAGTATTGAAGAAGAACCACTTTGTAAATTTCTAGCTCCACCAGCTAATTGCCCAAGACTATCAGTCAAAGTTTTTGTGCCATTTTTTAATTGGCTACTACCAACAGCAAGCTGATTAATTCCTCCACTCAATTCTGGCACTTTACTATTTAACATATTAGTTCCTTGAGAAATAGTAGCCAATCCATATCCAAAGCCTTCTTTATTGCTTAATTCCATTGAATTATATAAATTATTAGTTCCTTCACTTAACATTCCAACAGCACCTTTTGCTTGCCCAAATTTACCAATTAGCATTTGTGTTCCTTGTGCTGCACTATTTGCTCCAGTTGCATATTCTAAAGTACTATTTGCCAATTTATTTGCGTCTGAAATTAAAGGTTTTAGTGCCTTTTCATTGAAATTATTAATACCAGAAGATAGGTTATTGCCACCTTCGCTTAACTCAGTTAAACCTTTTTCCATATCAGCCTTTTTACCATCTAACTTAGTTAAGCTACCAATTATTTTTTGCATATTAGGATCAGCCGCAATACTTGGATTAGCTTTAACCATTTCATTAACACTATCTGCTATTGATTTAACTTCACCACTTACAAATTGAGTTTCTTCAATTGTTTTATTTATACCTTCATTTAATTTAGTTGAACCTGCTATTACCTTTGAATACTCACCATTAACTGGAGTACTGTATAATTTTATACCGTTAGCTCCTTTTATTAATTCTGGTGATTTCTCTGATATAGTTTTTGTTCCTATTAATAGTTTATTAATATCATCTTTACCTTGATCAAAACTAGTATTAAGAGTATTTAATCCATCATTGACTTTTTTAACTCCAACTAAGAGTTTATTATTATATGAATCAAATAATTTTCCACTACCAGTAGCTATACTAGAAATACCCTTTGTTAACTCTGGAACTTTACCATTAAGTGCAGAAATTCCATTATCTAACTGACTTGCACCAGCATTTAATGAGGATGCTCCAGTATTTAATGCACCTACTCCTTTACTTAAAGTTCCTAGCCCTACATTTAATTGTCTTTGAGCATCTGTCAATGTATTTGAGCCATTATAAATTCCATTAACTCCATCACTCATTGTTGGTACTTTATCATTTAGTTTGTCTATTCCATCTTTAATTCGTTTGCTTCCATCTGATGCTGTCTTCATTCCATCTTTTGCTTTGTATAAACTATCAAAGGCCACTGTAACATAGTTATCAGAAATTGTCTCAGTTATATTAGCCTTTAATTCTGATTGTACCTTTGAATTAATCTGAGCTGCTAAAAAGTTTCTTTTCTCATTACATGTAAATGTGATGTTAGCAACCTTAGGAGTGTCTTCCTTTGCAGATATAATATTCTTTGAAAAGTCTTCAGGAATATTAACTACTGCATAATATTTTTTCCCATTTAATCCGTCTAATGCATCTTTTTCATCTGTTATTCTCCAACCTATATCCGAATTACCTTTTAATTCATCAAGAATTTTAGTACCATAATTAACGGAATCCCCGTCTAAAATAGCACCTTTATCCAAGTTAACTACAGCTATAGGTACAGCTTCTAGTTTCGCATATGGATCCCAAAAAGCATCTAAGTATAGTAATGAATACAGCATTGGTACAACGATAATTGCTAAAACACTAATTATTACAAACCGGTTTTTGGCAATACGTTTTAGGTCTTTTCCCGCAATTTTAAAAATATCCATATAATCACCTTCTGTAAAAATTATACTGACTAGTCAGAATGTAGTATACTAATGTTATACCTCATATTTATTTAGTGTTCAATGTACAATTTTTTAATATTTTTCAAACAATTTATGGATAATTATAAATTTTTTTACATTATTTTTCCTTGACAAAAACACTCATTTTAATGTTCTAACTAATGCACCTCGGGCATATGACAACAATTCATTTTTAATTAAAAAATTCCAAACCGGCTCAAACTTTTTCCATGCACCTGCATAAGACAAATGTTTCATTTTCATTTTCATATGGTCATGTTCCTTGGATGATTTTATTATATTCCCCCATTTATAAAAGTCATCATATGCTCTTTTATACCCAATCTCCATCTGGGCCTTTGTAATATTAGGATGTTCAAATACTAAGTGTCTAGTATCATACAGCTTCCAATCATGTATGTTAATTCGCTTAGCAGCATGCATTTTATTATATATTAATGTTCCTGGATAAGGCGTCAAAATATGATTAGTGGCCGTAGTTATTCCACTATTAATAGCCCATTGAGTTGTTCTATCAAAAACATCTAAATTATCACTATCTAATCCAAAAATAAAACTTCCATTTATCATAACTCCTAATTGATCTAATTTTCTAATGGCCTTACTATAATCTTTTTCAATATTTGACAACTTATTAGCTTCAATCAAACTATATTTATTAATACTCTCAAATCCAATAAAAGCACTTCTAAAGCCAGCTTCATATGCAAGTTCAATAGTATTATCCTCAAGAATAGAATCAACTGTTATTGCGCCTTGAAATAACTTACCCATTCCTCTCATCTCTTTAAAAACTTGTCTTACAAGTTCTTTATTTGCAAATATATTGTCATCTAGGAAATATAAATGCTTACCACTCATACTTTCAATTTCAGCCAATATTCTGTCAACTTTATATGAATAATAGGATTTGGTACCTTTATAAAAAGAATTTACATAACAAAAAGAACATCTATTAGGACACCCCCTAGAAAATACCATAGAGTTAGGAACTAAATATTTTTCACTTCTAAATAGATCTCTTCTAGGTAATGGCAGATCATCTAAAAAAACCTCCCCTTGTTTATAGAAGTCCTGAATCTTACATTCTTTAAAATCCTTCAAAAATTGAGGAAAACTTCTTTCACCTAATCCTAATAAAATACTATCTGCATGAACCTTAGCCTCATATGGAAGAGACGTGGCATGAATCCCACCAATAGCAACCTTTATACCTCTTGCCCTATAAGCATCTGCTATTTCATATGCTCTATTAGAATTAGTAATATAACTTTCAATACAAACTAAATCTGGAGTATCCTCTAAATTTACCTCTTCAATATGTTCATCTACTATTTCTATTTCATCCTCTTCATCACATAACGACGCCAAAGTTGCTAAACCCAAAGGTGGAAACAAGGAATATTTTATGGGTCTCCAATAGGGGCTTTTTGACTCCTCTAATGCTGGTAAAATAAATTTTATTTTCATATTTATGCAACCCTCTCCAAATTATATTGAATTTCAATATAATTATACCATTTTTCAATACTTTTAAAAATATTTAAACATTTAAAAAGGTGATAAACTCAATAGTAACGCAAGATGCCACTTTGTAAATTGAAAAGCAATCTTTGTAACTGACAACTGAATATTTGTAA
>URKQ01000003.1 GCA_900548455.1 uncultured Clostridium sp. | reverse complement strand
ATAATAATTTTAAAAAATAAAAATCTCTAGCTATAAGCTAGATATTTTATTTTTTTCGTTGCCACGCCAATAAGCTCCAGCAACAGATGTGAGTTTAAAAGCTTTTATACAATTGGTATTCATAAGGTGAGGACCTGCACAAAGGTCTACATAGTCACCTTGTTTATAGAAACTTATAATTGAATCTTCAGGTAAGTCTTCAATTAATTCTACTTTATAGTCTTCTTTCATTGATTTCATAAGTTCTAGTGATTCATTTCTAGATAAAGTAAACCTAGTTATTGATAAACTTTCTTTTATTATTTTTTTCATTTCGTCTTCTATACTACTAAGGTCCTCACTTGTGAAGGGCTCATCAAAGTCAAAATCATAATAAAAACCGTCTTTGATTGAAGGACCTATTGCTAGTTTTGTATTAGGGTATAGCCTTTTTACAGCTTGAGCTAAAATGTGAGCTGCAGTATGGCGATAAGCAGACTTACCATATTCATCTTCAAAAGTTAATATAGCAAGATTACAATCCTCTTCAATAACATATCGCAAATCTACTAAAGTCTCATTTATTAGCGCTGCACAAGCTTCTTTTCCTAAGCTAGGATTAATATCATTTATTACGTCTATAACGCTAACCTTTTCTTCATATTCTTTTACTAAACCATTTCTTAATTTAATTTTCATGTTATATCCTCCTTTAAATTGTTACTACAGAAATTTCATACTGATACACAATTTTGGCCAAAATTGGAGTAATATAAGAAAACACCCTTAGAAAAGCATAGACTGCTTCTCTAAGGGTGCACACTATTCATGAAATGCACGGTTCCACCTTAAATTTTAACTCAGATTCTAACAAATCCTATTCTTTAACGCAGAAATACGATAACACTTACTATTATTTCGGAGTTATAGCTTAGGAATGGTCTTCACAGATGTTTCACATAAAAAACTTACACCAAATGTTTTTCTCTCTGGATGTTTTACAAATGTTACTTTTTCCTTCATAGCTTTTCTTATATTATTATAGTTATTTTACCACTAATATTTTTAATGTCAACACATATTTTTTAAAATTAACATAAAATTATGAAAAATATAAAAATTATTTTTTTACATTGATAATGAATATATATTCAGAAATTTTTAAAGTATACGATAAATATATAACAGCAATTACTATATTTTGATAGGGGGATATTATATGATGAACAATGAAAAAGTAATTAATAAAATTAAGAGTAGAAGTGAAAATAGAAAAATAAGTAGTATAAAATTTAAGCTACTTACTAAAATAGTTCCATTTGTTTCTTTAGTTATGATTCTAATTTTATTTGTTATTTCAATTATAGTAAAAGATATATTAACACAGTCAGCTAATAATCTCTTATCTTCGGAATCAAAATCTAATGTAAATGAGATAGAAGTGTGGGTAGAAGGCATTTTATCATCTTTAAATTCTGTGCATAAGGTAATGGAGACAGTTGATTTTAAGAGTAGTGAAGAGGAATTAAATTATTTATATACAACTAAGGAATTGAATGAAAATTATCCAAAAGGTATTTATGGTGGAGATAATTTAGGTAATTATATAGATGCAGATAATTGGATACCTGAAAAGGATTATGTAATTACAGACAGGGATTGGTACAAAGAAGGATTAAATCATAGTGAATTTACATTTGGTAATCCATATATTGATGGTGATACAGGTGAATATGTAGTAAGTGCTACAGTGCTTCTTAACAAAAGTGGAGAAGCTAAAAAGGTGCTATCCACAGATGTTTTTTTAAAGGCAATTTCAGATTATATTTCCAATATTAAAGTTATGGGAAGCGGGATGTCCTTATTAATAGATAAAAGTAATGGAACTATTTTAGCTCATCAAGATTCATCTAAAGTTGCATCTAAGATTACCCAGTCAGATTCAGATAAATTTTTATCAGGTATTTCAGAAATAATTAATTTAGAAAAACAAGATATATCCTTAGTAGATAGTGATAAAGGAAAATACTTTGTTATAGCAGAGCCAATTAATAAAACAAATTGGACATTGGTATCTTGTGCTTTAGAAAAGGATGTTATGAGTGAACTTAGAAGTACTCAAATAAAATTAATAATAATAAGTATAGTAACAGTAGCAATATTAGCTATTGTAGTTGCTAGAAGTATTCATGTAATAGTAAATCCTATAAAGGGACTTACAAACGGAATTTTAAAAATAGCAGAAGGAGATTTCACAGTACAAATTGATTCAAAGGGCAATGATGAAATTAGTATTATGAGCGAAGCTTTAGGAAAATTTATTTCTAATATGAGAAAAATTATGACAGATATAATAAGTATTTCGGAAAAGTTAAGCTTGCAGTCAGAGAAAAGTGGAGTTGTTTCAAGTACCCTTTATAATTTAGCTGATTCACAAGGAATGTCAATGAAAGAGTTGAATTTTACAGTGGATGAGTTATCTAGATCAATAACTGAAATAGCAGAGAATGCAACAACGTTAGCATCTGTAGTTTCAGACACGGATAGCGATGGTAAAAAGGTTGATGAAAAAATGGTAAGGACAGTTCAAGTTTCTGAAAAGGGTAAAGAAGATATGAATCATGTTAAAAAGGCAATGAATAATATTGAAAAATCTATGAAGAAACTGGAAAATACCGTTGAAGAAGTTGGAATATCTACTAGTGAAATCTATGGGATTATCAACCTTATAGGGGATATATCTAGCCAAACAAATTTGCTAGCTCTTAATGCCGCTATAGAAGCAGCAAGGGCAGGAGAATATGGAAAAGGCTTTGCAGTGGTAGCAGATGAGGTTAGAAAACTAGCTGAAAATAGCAGCAAAGCTGTGGAACAAATCAATGGGTTAATTAGTGATATTGGTTTTAAAGTAAATGAAACTATTGATAAAACTAAAGAAAGTGTGAGGAGTATTAGTAGTAATACTAAACTTGTAGACACTGCTTGTGAAACCTTTGATAGTATCTATGAAAACATAAATGAAGCAAATGATATTGTAAGGAGTATGATAGAAAAAATTAATAATGTAGATCAAGTAGCATCCAATATGGCAGCCATAACTGAAGAGCAATCAGCAGGAGCTCAGGAGATATCGGCTACATCAGAAACATTAGTAGAACATGCTAGAAATGTAACTGAAAATAGTGAAAAGGTGGCTAAGGCAGCAGATGAATTAGGGGAAACAGCAGAGAGTTTAGAAAGGCATATGGTACAGTTTAAAATCAAATAGATAAAATAAAACCTATCGTTGTTGACAAAAAATATAATGAGTATATAATAATACGAGTTAGTACTAATTAGTACTAACTCGTATTAATTTTTAAAAGGGGTGTGCGAATGAGAAGTAGTAAAGAATATAATGAACATATTTATTTAAGTAATTTAGAAGAAAAAATATATTCAAAGTGGTGTGCTAAAGTTGGTATATCTCATTCCTTGTTAAAAATACTAGATTTATTATATGAACATCAAGAAGGTGTTGAGGTATCATTTATTTCTGATAAATTAGTTATTTATAAACAGACTCTTACAGGGCTGTTAAAGCAATTAAAAGAAAGTGAGTATATTACGTGGGATAAAGATGTAAACGATAAACGAAAAAAGATGGTTACATTAACTGAAAAGGGAATAAAGTACACTGAAAGCGTTATGGCCACCTTATATGAAAAGGAGGATAGGGCATTTAATGTACTAACGGATGAGGAGAAAATAGCTTTCAATAACATATATAGAAAGCTAGTTTTTGAATTAGAAAAGGAATTATCAGAGTAGAAAGGACAGGTTAAAATGAAAAAACAAATGAATTTGCTAGAAGATGCGGAAGGTAAGTTGTTTATAAGGTACTTAATACCTGGAATATTAGGGATGATGGTATTATCAGCTTATGTTTTTGTTGATGCACTATGTATAGGAAGAGCCCTTGGAGGAAATGGTATTGCGGCACTAAACGTAAGTACACCAGTTATAACTCTTTTTTATGCCACAGGTTTTTTATTTGCAGCAGGAGGAGGAGCTTCTTATTCATTATATAAAGGTAAGGGCGAAGATATAAAAGCTAGAAAAATGTTTACTATGGCTATATCATGTGCTGCAGTTGTAAGTATTATTTATGCTATTTTGGGAATTGTATTTATTGATCAATTAGCTATTGCTTTAGGAGCAACTGAAAGTAATATTCAGTTAACAAAAGAATATTTAATAGCAGTATTAATATTTGCTCCTTTTTTTGTTATAGATATTTTATTTAATGTCTTCGCTAGAAATGACAAGGCACCTAAGGTAGCGATGAACGCAACTTTAGTTTGTTGTGGACTCAATGTGGTATTAGATATATTATTTGTATTTGGATTTAATTGGGGTATGGGAGGTGCTGCTTTTGCAACGGCCCTTTCAGCAGTAGTGAGTGTTTCTATTATTGGATGTTATAGTTTTAGTAAAAAATCTGGATTAAAGCTTATAAAAGCTAAACCTACCTTTGAAGAGTTTAAAAAAATGATTGCAACAGGGACAAGCAGTTTTGTAAATCAGCTTTCAGTTGGTATTATTACAATTTTATTTAATCATACAATATTAAGATTAATAGGAGATTCTGGTGTTGCAACCTATGGAATAATTGCAAATATGAATTTAATTTTCTATTCTTTATTTGTAGGAGTTGCTAATGCAGTACAACCTATCGTAAGTGAAAATTATGGTGCAGGAAAAATAAAAAGAGTACATAAGTTTTTAAGGATGGGCGTTATAGTTACCTTATGCTTAGGAGTTATATCTACCATAGTATGTGTAGCTATACCACACTCTATAGCAAGTATATTTGTAGAGGATGTTGAATTAATTAAGAGTACTGGCGATGCAATGAAAATATTTGGTGTTGCATATTTATTCATGGGAATAAATATATTAGCAGATGCTTATTTCTATTCAGTTGAAAAGTCCGCCTTTGCAATTACAGTATCTCTTTCACGTGGCTTAGTTACAGTTGCTATAGTTTTATTTGTTATGTCAAAAGTATTGGGGATTACTGGTGTTTGGATGACTGTAACAATAGCAGAGTTTATCACTGCTATAATTAGTATAGTTTTATATATTAAGCATAATAAAGTACAAAGTATAGATGCAGAAAAGATTGCAGCATAGCATATATTCTTAAATATGGTATTATTTATTGACTTGTAGTTAACATGCCAATAAAATAGTAAATGGGTGATGAAGATGGGGAAATTTAAAAAGCTAAATTTAATTTTATTAATTGCTGCAGTTATAAGTTGTTCACTAAGTATTAAAGCCTATGGAGCAGACTTTAATGAGGTATCAGGACTAAATTGGATGAGTATTATTGATTCAGATTCTTTGTTAAGTGAAATAACTATTCCAGGTACCCATGATAGTGGGGCACAATTTGGATTACTGAGTTTTAAAGTTGTTTGTCAAAAAACTACTATTCAAGAGCAACTATATAATGGGTATAGGTATTTTGATATACGATTAGAAAAAGATGGAGACAAAATGAAATTGGTTCATGGACCAATTGACTGTAAAAGTGGTCCTGGAATTGGTACAGAAAAACTATATTTAGATAAAGTTTTAAATTGGTATTATGATTTTTTAGAAGATAATCCAAAGGAAACAATAATTATAACTGTAAAAGAAGAGCATGGTGATGCAGGGGAAGAATTTGCTAAATGCTTTTTTCAAAACTATGTAGGAAAAAATACTGACAAGTGGTACTTAAAAAATGAGATCCCCAAATTGCAGGATGTTAGAGGAAAGATAGTTCTAATATATAGAGAATCCTTAGAGGGTATCGAAGGATTTGATGATACAAATAGTGGAATGAATTTTTCTAATTGGCCAAAGCAAGATGGACAAGAAACTGAGTCAGAGTCATTCCCTATGAAGTCTATTGTAAATGGAGAGAAACTTGTTAATGTAAATCTTCAAGATAGGTATAAGTTAGATGACGAGAAAAAGTGGAATGAAGCTATAACTTCTATGTTAGATGAAGATTTAAATAAACAAGAGATTAACATTAATTTTTTTAGTACATCAACAGGAGTTGGACCTAAATATACTTCAAAAAATATAAATAATAATTTTTTAAGTTATAACATGGATAATAACAAATATTATGGTATATTGGTCGTTGATAATGGTGATAAGGAAATAGCCAGGAAGATTTATTTTGCTAATAATAATGTTTTAGATAAAGAAGCTGTTCCAGAAGAATCTGGTGAAATAAAATTAGATTCTGTAAGTAGAGGATTACCATGGATTATTATTATAATATTAATATTAATGTTAATAGTATTTATCATATTTAAAACAAAGAAAAAAAGAGTTTATAAGAAAACTTCAAAAACGCTATAGAATATAAAAAGTTTTATAAGGATTGCTACAAAGTTTAATTAGTAACTTTGTAGCAATCCTTAATTATTTCTATGGAAGTTAAAGTATCTATTAAAAACTTGAATAGTATAATAGTAAGAACATATTTTATTTAATAGATATTAACTATATAATTATGGTGGTAGATGATAATGATACTATTTTGGGGGTGAATGGTATGTATGATTTTAACAATATCATTAATAGAAGAGGTACCAATTGCGTAAAATGGGATAAAAATAAATCCATTTTTGGTAAAGAAGATATCGTTTCCATGTGGATAGCAGATATGGATTTTGAAGTTTCTCCATTTATTATTGAAGAGATGCAGAAGGTATTAGATACAAAAGTATTTGGGTATCAATATGCTTCCCATAAATATTATGAAGCAATAATAGATTGGATGAATAGAAGACATGATTATAAAATTGAAAAAGAGTGGATATGTTATGTTCCCAATGTAGTTGCTGGGTTGGCGTATAGTGTACAAGCAGTATCTGATATTGGTGATGAAATAATTATACAAACACCTGTATATGGTCCGTTTTTTGATGTAATAAAAAATAATGGACGAAAAATTATTGAGTGTGAGATGAAAAATGATCATGGACATTACACCATGGATCTTGAAGCTTTTGAAAGTATGATAACTCCAAAGACTAAAGCTACAATATTATGCAATCCTCATAATCCTTGTGGAAGAGTTTGGACAAAGGAGGAACTTAATGAATTTGCACGTATTTGTATAAAACACAATCTTTATATAATTTCAGATGATATACATTCAGAACTTATATATAAGGATTATAAACACACTGTTATAGCTACTTTATCTAAGGAAGTTGAAGATAGATGTATTATTTGTACTTCTCCCGGAAAAGCATTTAATTTAGCAAGCATACATGTTGCTAATTGTATTATTAAAAATGAAGAAATCAGAAATAGGTTTGTAAAACCTATGGTAAATACACACTTAATAGGGGATGACAACTTTGGTGGAAATGCATTTGCAGAAGCAGCTATAGTTGGAGCCTATGATAAGTCAGAGAAATGGCTAGATGATTTAACCGAATATTTAGAAGAAAACATGGATTATTTCGTTAATTATATTAAAGATAATATTCCAAAGTTAAAAGTAGTTAAACCAGAAGGTACTTACTTAGTATGGATAGATTGTAGTGAACTTAATATGTCCAAAGAAGAATTAAGTAAATTTTTAGTTGAAAAATGTAATATAGCAACTAATGATGGCAATTTTTTTGGAAGTAACTATGGAAGTTATATAAGAATGAATTTGGCATGTCCAAAAAGCCAAATTATGATGGCACTAGAAAAGATTAAAGAACAAATTGATTTACTTAATATAAAATAAAGTTTAAGGAGACTGAGGGATAATGGAATTAGTAACTGAATTACCAGAGGTATTTAAAGAATTTGCAGAACAAAGAAGAAATTCATTTTTAACGGTAAAGGAGATAAAAGATGGTGGAATTCCTGTAATAGGAACCTTTTGCACATATTTTCCACAAGAACTAGCAATAGCTATGGGAGCCGTTGTAGTAAGTCTATGTTCTATGTCAGATGAAACTATTCCAGCTGCGGAAAAGGTATTGCCAAGTAATCTATGTCCGTTAATTAAATCTAGTTTTGGATTTGCGAAAACTGATAAATGTCCTTTCTTCTATTTTTCAGATTTAATAGTTGGAGAAACTACATGTGATGGAAAAAAGAAGATGTATGAGTACTTAGGAGAATTTAAACCTGTTTATGTTATGGAAATTCCCAATAAACAAAGTGAACAAGGAATTCTTTTATGGAAAAATGAAATTATTAAAATGAAGGAGTTTCTAGAAAATAAATTTAACGTTACTATTACAGATGAACAAATTAAAGAAGCAATTCATATTAAAAATGAAGAAAGAAAAGCTTTAAAAGATTTATATGAAGTAATGAAGTTAGATCCTGTTCCAATGACAGGAGGAGATTTATTTAAAGTTTTATATGGAAGCTCATATAAACTAGATAAAAAAGCTATCCCTGGACAAATAAGATCTCTAGAAGCTAAAATTAAGGAAGACTACATAAAAGAAAAGAAGATAGAAAAAAAACCTAGGATTTTAGTAACAGGATGTCCTATAGGAGGAGCTACAGAAAAAGTTATTAAAGCCATTGAAGATAATGGGGGAATAGTTGTAACTTATGAAAATTGTAGTGGAGCAAAAGCTATTGATGAATTAGTAGATGAAAATAATCCAGATGTTTATGAAGCATTAGCTAAAAGATATTTGAATATTGGGTGTTCAGTAATGACACCTAATCCAAAGAGATTAGAATTACTAGATAAGCTTATTGATGAATATAAGGTAGATGGTGTGGTGGAAGTAGTATTGCAAGCGTGCCATACATATAATATAGAGACTATAGGAATTAAGCGATTTGTAAATGAAAAGAAAGGAAAGCCATATATAAGTGTTGAAACAGATTATTCAACAGCAGATATTGGTCAATTAAGTACAAGACTTACAGCATTTATAGAAATGTTATAATTGTGATGAAAGACTAAGAGATAGAAAGTAATTTATCTCTTAGTTTTTTTGTTAAATAAAACATTTATATAGATTTCAGAATATTATTAATATATAATATATTTAGGGACGCGAAATATATTATGGGGGCTTTAAGCATGAAAGATATTTTAAAATATTTAAAACCATATGTTTTTAACATGATTGTAGGACTTACAATTAAGTTTACCGGGACAATAGTAGAACTTGCTATTCCTTGGATATTATCATACATGATAGATGAGGTTATTCCCATGAAGAATATAAATTTAATTCTTATTTGGGGAGGAATTATGCTTTTATGTGCAACTATAGCAGTATCGTTTAATATCATGGCAAATAGAAGGGCTTCTAAAGTAGCAAGAGATACAACAGAAAAAATTAGAAATGATTTATTTTCTAAGATGATATCTTTATCAAATAACCAAGTTGATAATTTCACATTACCATCTTTAATTTCCAGAGCAACAACAGATACCTATAATATACATCAAATGCTTGGAATGATGCAGAGGATAGGTGTGAGGGCACCTATAATGTTAATAGGCGGAGTAATTATTACATTAACTTTAGATCCTGTTTTAACATTAGTTATGGTAGCAGTTATGCCTATTATTTTTATTGCTATAATGTTTGTTTCAAAAGTTGGAATACCTATGTTTAGGGTAGTTCAAGCAAAAATCGATGATTTTGTTAGAGTAGTTCGAGAAGATGTTACAGGAATTAGAGTTATTAAGGCTTTATCAAAGGAAGATTACGAAAGAAAAAAATTTGGTGAGAAAAATAATATAGCAGCTCAGCAAGAAAAGAAAACAGGAATGGTAATGTCTATATTAAATCCAGTGATGAATTTGTGCTTAAATGTTGGTACGGTGCTTGTGATATTAGCGGGTGCATATAGAGTTAATAGTGGAGCAATAAAACCAGGCGTAATAATAGCGTTTTTAACATATGTAACTTTAATTTTAAATGCGTTGTTATTTATATCAAGAGTTTTCACCAACTATTCCAAAGCCAGTTCTTCAGCTAATCGTATAATGGAAGTTATAAATTCACCTGAAGATTTAAAAGTAATAGATGTGCCAGTAGTGGGAAGTGAATATTGCATTGAATATGATAATGTTTCATTTTCTTACGATAAAAAGGAAGATAATATTAGCAATATTAACTTACATATAAAGAAAGGTGAAACGTTAGGAATCATTGGTTCAACAGGTTCAGGCAAATCTACTTTAATTAAATTATTAATGAGATTTTATGATGTAGATAGTGGATGTATAAGGATTAATGGAAAAGATATAAGGTCTATTGAAATGAAGGAACTTAGAGAAAAGTTTGGGATAGTTTTTCAAAATGATTTTATAAGTACAGATACTTTATATGAGAATATTAGATTTGGACGTGATTTGGAGGATACAGATATAGCTAATGCAGCAGCCTATGCAATGGCGACAGATTTTATATTGAACAAGGAAAATGGATTTAAAACGAAGGTTGCGGTTAGAGGTGCAGATTTAAGTGGTGGCCAAAAACAAAGAGTGTTAATTTCAAGAGCTTTAGCCGCACATCCAGAAATACTAATATTAGACGACTCCTCAAGCGCCTTAGATTATAAAACTGATGCTTTATTAAGAAAGAATCTTAGGGAACATTTTAAAGATACTACCACTATAATGATAGCTCAAAGAATTAGCTCTATAATGCAAGCAGATAAAATATGTGTTTTGGAAGATGGAAATATTGTAGGATATGGTACCCATGAAGAGTTAATTGAGAGTTGTGAAACATATAAAGAAATTAGTAAATCACAACTGGGATAGAATATTGTTCTGTGTGCATAACTGTAAATGCATACATAGCCTAGAATATTTGGGAAGAAGGATATGTTATGAAAAAAGAAAAAAAGCATACGATAAAAAGGATAATGACATATTTATTTAAATATAAGCTTTTAATGATAACTGCAATTTTATTGTCAGTTGCATCGAACATGTTTGCTCTTATTGGACCAATGTTATCAGGTTTTGCCATAGATAATATTGGGTTAGGAAAAGACATGGTTAATTTTCCAAAGGTTTATCATTATTGTTTTTTAATGATTATATTTTATGTTGTTTCATCAATTTTAGCATATATTCTATCTTTAATCATGTTAGAAGTTAGTAAAAGAATTTCTTACACAATGAGAAAAGATCTTTTCGACCGCATTTTATCTCTACCTATAAGTTATTTTGATACTCATCCTACAGGAGATATAATAAGTAAAATTTCATATGATATAGATACTATAAATGCTTCATTAACTTCTGATTTAGTTACAATTTGTGCTAGTATTATAACTATTATAGTATCCTTTATTTCCATGGTAATGATATCTAGTAAGCTTGTTTTAGTTTTCGTTTTTACTGTTCCAGTCTCTATAATTATGACAAAGAGAATTACGCGAATTACAAGACCTATGTTTAGAAATCGTTCAAGGAAATTGGGAGAATTAAATGGTATGGTAGAGGAATTTGTTTCTGGACAGAAAACCCTTAAAGCATACCACCAAGAGGAAAATACAATTGAAAAGTTTAAAGGTAAGAATGAAGAAGCAGTTAATGCATATTATAAAGCAGATTATTATGGAGCAATGGTTGGTCCATCAGTAAATTTTATGAATAACTTATCATTAACTCTAATCAGCATTTTTGGAGCGTTAATGTATTTGTTTGGCAATATAAGTTTAGGTAATATTTCTTCCTTTGTTTTATATTCTAGAAAATTTTCTGGTCCTATAAATGAATCAGCTAATATTGTTGGAGAATTTCAATCATCAATAGCAGCGGCAGAAAGAGTCTTTCAACTTATGGATGAATTATCAGAGCCATCAGATATTAAAGATTCAACAGAATTAGATGGTATAAAGGGAAGTGTTGAAGTTCATGATATATCCTTTGGATATTCAAAAGATAAAATAATTTTAAAGAATTTATCAATGAAGGCTAAAGCAGGAAGTATGACTGCCATTGTTGGACCAACAGGTGCAGGAAAAACTACATTAATTAATTTGTTAATGAGATTTTATGATGTTAATGAAGGAGATATTTTTATAGATAATGACAATATAAGAAATGTTAAAAGAAGAAGCTTAAGAGGGGCCTATGCAATGGTCCTTCAAGATACTTGGCTTTTTCAAGGAACTATATTTGAAAACATAGCTTATGGCAATGAAAAAGCTACTTTTGAGGATGTTGTAAATGCAGCAAAAGCAGCTAAAATACATTCCTATATTACTAAATTACCAAAGGGATATGATACTATACTTACCGATGATGGAACTAATATATCAAAGGGGCAAAAACAACTTTTAACTATTGCTAGAGCTATGCTTTTAGATGCAAAAATGTTAATTTTAGATGAAGCCACATCAAATGTAGATACTAGAACAGAAATTCAAATTCAACAGGCTATGAGAAATTTAATGAGGGAAAAGACTTGTTTTGTCATAGCTCACAGGCTTTCAACTATTAGAAATGCAGATCATATATTAGTTGTAAATGAGGGAAATATTGTAGAGCAAGGGAATCACGAAGAACTTTTAAAACTCAATGGATTTTATAGTAAGTTATATTATTCACAGTATGAGTAGTATCAACTAATGGTTTAATTGATTAAAAAAACCGGTTATTTCAAAATCAAGATATGAATTATATAATCAAGGTATCAGCTGATAATAAAATTCGTTGAGGAGATAAAATCATGGAAATTGAAATAGGAAAACAAATTAAAAGCTTAAGACAAAAAAAGGGGATAACACAAGAAGAGCTTGCAAAGTACTTGCAAATTTCATGTCAAGCAGTTTCAAAATGGGAAAATGGTACTAGCTCTCCGGATATATCACTTTTACCTATTATTTCTGTTTATTTTGGAGTAGCAATTGACGATTTGTTTAAGTTACCTCAAAAAGAACAATTTGAAAGAATTAGTAATATGCTTGTTAATGAAGGCTCAATTAGTAATGAGACATTTTTAAGTACAGAAAAATATCTTTTAAATATTTTATATGATGATAATAAAAATTATGAATCATTATATCTTTTATCTGAACTATATAATTACAGAGCAAAAAAGGATCATGAAAAGGCAGCTAGATATGCAAAAGAGGGACTTAGTTATGCACCTACAATGAGAGCACTTCATGTAAGCTTAGTAGAAGCCTTAAATGGTGTTACAGGAGATGGATATATTGATAATAATAGAGAATTAATAGAATTTTATACTGAGTTTATAGAAAAAAACACTAATTATTCTAAGGCATATATTATCCTTATAGAAAATTTAATAGCAGATGGACATTATGATGCAGCAAGTAAGGTTATTAAAGAGGCAAGAAAATTGGAAGATAAATATTGTTATTATGTGTTTGAAGGAGATATAGAACTAGGTCATGGAAATAAGGAGAAGGCTATTAAGGACTATCCTCATATATGGCAGACTTATTGTTGTTATGCCGATAGACTATTAAAATTAGAAATGGTGGATAAAGCTATAATATATTATAGAAAATCTTTTGATATTCAAGAAAAACCAAGGCTTTGTGATGGCTTGCTTTCGTTGACACAGATTTATGAAGATACAGGAAATTATGAAAAAGCTATTGAAATATGGAATGAAGTAATAGATATGTATGAAGTTGAGTATAATATTACTTCTGGTGAACTTGTAGATGAACCATATAGAAATATAGAAAAATTAAAAAATAAAATAAAAAATAAATCCGAGTAAAGTAGTTGACTTTTTGTGCTATAAGAATATAATAGTTAATAAAGAAATATTGAATAAATTCATTGAAGAAGGAAAGTAGTATATAAAGAAAATTCAGAGAGAGTATCCATTAGCTGAAAGGATATTTATTGGAAGTATATATGAAGTGCCCTTTGGAGTTCCATACCGAATTAAGTAGGCTATGGCGGGATTAACCGTTATATTAATAGAGTATGATAGTACTTGAATGAGCTGGGTTATTTTTGTAACCAAATAGAGTGGCACCGCGGATTATTCCGTCTCTAAGATTATCTTAGAGGCGTTTTTTTTTACCCAATATTAAAAGTTTTAAGTTATTTAGCTATGAGTAATTTAAGAATTTTACTTCCGCTTTGATGCTGTGTGTAACGTTTAAGTATTTGAATACTAAAGATAAAAAATAAAATGGAGGAGATAATGTGAAGAAGTTTATTAATTCAATAAGATATGATATTAATGCAACCTTAACACAAGATCCAGCTGCGAGAAATAAATTGGAAGTTTTGCTTTTATATCCTCATATTAAGGCTTTAATATGTTACAGGATATCTCATAAACTATATGAAAAAAAGTTTATGTTTCTTGCAAGGCTTGTATCAAACTGGGGAAGGTTTTGGACTGGAATAGAAATTCATCCGGGAGCTCAAATAGGGAAAGGTTTAGTTATTGATCATGGTATGGGTGTGGTTATAGGAGAGACAGCTATAGTGGGTGATAATGTATTGATGTACCATGGAGTCACTCTTGGAGGAACAGGGCACGAAAAAGGAAAAAGACATCCAACAGTTGGTGACAATGTAATTATAGGAAGTGGCGCAAAAGTATTAGGGAATATATTTATAGCATCAGGCACAAAGGTTGGAGCAAATGCTGTAGTCTTAAAATCTACAAGAGAAGATTCTACAGTAGTAGGAATACCTGCAAAAGAAATAAACAAACATTCAAATATAACTGATATTAGATGTGAAATAACTTCTATGGAAGCTACAAGTTAAATATATTTAGATGAGTTTAAGCGAGTTCAAAGTAAAATTGCAAATTAAATTGGTTCATCAATTAAAATATTTTGAACTCGTTTTTTAAAAATTAAAGAAATTAAAGAAATTAAAAAGTATTGGAGGAAATAATTATGACAAAAATTTATAACAAATTATCTGATTTAATAGGAAATACACCACTTCTAGAACTTCATAGATATGAAGAGGAGAATAAGGTTAGCGGGAGAATTTTAGCAAAGTTAGAATATTTTAATCCAGCAGGTAGTGTTAAAGATAGAGTTGCAAGGGAGATGCTAGATAATGCTGAAGCAAAGGGATTAATTAATAAGGATACTGTTATCATTGAACCAACTAGTGGAAATACAGGAATTGGACTAGCTTCTGTGGGAATAGCAAGAGGATATAAGGTTATTTTAGTTATGCCAGATACTATGAGTGTAGAAAGAAGAAACTTACTTAAAGCATATGGAGCAGAAATTGTATTAACGGAAGGTATAAAAGGGATGAAAGGAGCAATAATGAAAGCAGAGGAATTATCATCTCAAATATCAAATTCATATATTCCAGCTCAGTTTGACAATGTAGCTAATGTAGAAGCACACAGAAGAACTACGGGACCAGAGATATGGAATGATACTGAGGGGAAAGTTGATATTTTCATTGCAGGTGTTGGAACAGGTGGAACAATCACAGGAACTGGAGAATACTTGAAATCTAAAAATCCTAATATAAAGATTATGGCAGTTGAACCATTAGATTCACCAGTATTGTCAGGAGGAAATTCTGGAAGTCATAAATTACAAGGTATTGGTGCTGGATTTATTCCAAGTATATTAAATGAAGAAATATATGATGAGATTATAAAGGTTGATAGTGAATCAGCATTTTCTACAAGAAAGAAAGTTGCTTATACAGAAGGACTTTTAGTTGGAATATCTTCTGGTGCAGCTTTATATGCAGCAACTGAAGTAGCAAAAAGACCAGAAAATGCAGGTAAAACAATAGTAGTTCTTTTACCAGATACGGGAGAGAGATATTTATCTACACCTGACTTTATTTAATAAGTAATAAATAATAAGTTTATTAAATAAGCATAGTATTGCTGATAAATGGAACATTTTTGAGTATATTAAAGTATTTTTATTGGTGTTTCCAATTACAAAGAATTATAAACAAATTCAGCTTTCCACCGTGTTTGTTAGGGGTAAGTCTTTGTGTTAATATTGGAAAGGAAAAAAATTATTTTACTTAGAGAGGTAATTTATGAGCGAGAAGCTAAGAAAAAACATTATGGACTATATTATTATTACTGTTAGTACCATAATATTAATTTTGGGAGTATATCTATTTAAGTTTCCCAATAATTTTTCCTTTGGTGGGGTTACTGGGATTGCGGTAATACTAGGTGAGATTTCACCCTTTTCTCCAAGTGTAGTAACTTTTATTATCAATATGGTTTTACTTGGAGTTGGATTTGTTTTTTTAGGTAAGGACTTTGGTATTAAAACCATTTATGTAAGTATACTTACTTCTGTTGGATTATGGGCAATGGAATATATATATCCAATGACTGGACCATTAACTAATGATCCGTTATTAGAACTACTATTTGCTACCTTGTTACCATCCATTGGAACGGCTGTTTTATTTAATATTGGTGCATCAAGTGGTGGTACAGATATTATAGCTATGATTATGAAGAAATATACAAGTTTTAATATAGGAACTGCTTTAATGATTACAGATCTTTTAATTTGTTTAGCTGCATTCTTTGTTTTTGATATAAAAACAGGACTACTTTCTTTCTTAGGTTTAATGTTAAAATCTTTGGTAGTTGACGGAGTAATAGAAAGCATAAATTTATGTAAATATTTTAATATAATATGTGATAATCCGGAACCAATTTGTGAATTTATAACTAGAGAACTTCATAGAAGTGCAACCATAGCCTATGCCGAGGGAGCGTATTCTGGTAAGAAAAAGGCAATTGTCTTTACTGCATTAAAAGGAAGTCAAGCACTCCAATTAAGAAACTTTGTTAAAGAAATCGAGCCAAATGCATTTGTTTTAATTTCTAATACTAGTGAGATAATTGGAAAGGGATTTCATGGTATAATATAAATATATAAGTTAGAATAAAGATTATCTATTGTATCAATTTCATAGATTCTGTTAAGTTTATATATGTATATTAAATCTGTAGGAGGAATGCTATAAAATGGTTGATGAGGAAGGATTTAAAGTTATACCATTAAGTAAGTTAGTTATTAATAGCGAAGGAAATGTAGGAGTGCCATTAAATATTTTAAGAGAACAACTAGGGCTTACGGTTATTGTTAAAGGTTCAGATATTTATATTAAAGCTGCTAGCAATAATGGCACATCTACTAATGTAAAAGGTATAAATTCTGAAGTTGTAGCAACGGATAACTTTAAAATTGATTCAGAAGTTTTAAAGAGACAATTATCATTTAAAGAATATTATCAAAAATCCTTAATATATAGTTCGCAAAATAGAGGAATTAATAGATACGATGTTATAATTACAGCCACAGACGAGTGGTATAATATTACGATTAAAGGTGTCTTTGAAAGTTCCTGTAATATAACTAGTGGTGATAATATAGTTTATAGACTCATCAAATTTTATTTTCCTATAAGTTATGAAGAGATATTAAAAGGTATTTTAAGTGATAAGACATTTAGAGGGACCTTTGATAGCAGGGACACAGTGATAACAAGTGATGATATCGATACAAAAGAAGTTATATTTTCTGTAATTGGTAGCAAACTAAAATAGATTTCATAAAAAAGTATTATAGCAGAGATATTTTTATATCTCTGCTATAATACTTTTAACAATATAGATAATATTAAAAGTGTAGATTATTAATTGTAACATATATATTATAAAGGAGTTAAAATGGAAAATAGATTATATCCAATTGATGAAAAAGTATTTTATGATAGAGTTTCAATTAGATTTGAAAACATACAGGATGGTTTTTCTAAATATGAAAGTGTAAGTTTAAGTGGGAAAGATGAAAATATAATTAAGTTTATTCTTGAATTGTATAAATATAATGGATTTGAAAGTTCCTTTGTAGACTTTTATTATTCAAGATTAAATGATGAAAGTAAACGAAAAGTAAAGTCAATTTTAGATACTAATGAACTACAATTGATAAAAGGTTATGAGAAGTATATGAATAATAATCATATATATTTTCAGTTAGATAAAGAATTTCTTTCTTTAATAGTGAAGCTATCTTTAAAAGAGATGTTATTTTCAACCTTTTATTTTGCAAAATCTAATTTTACTATATGGGGTAATTACAATAATAATTTTCCTTGTTTTTATATTAATGAAAAGGATTATATAATATATAAACAAATTGCAGATAAATGTGAAGTTGAATTAATATAATAAGCACATATTGAACTTTGAAAGTAATAAAAGTAATATGGTCAATCATATATTTTATTATAATAATTTTTAGGAGTCCGATATGAATAATTTTGAAGATATTGAAGGATTAGTGGAAGGATTTTTAGATTCGTTACCTTGTCAATCTGATATTCCTTTTCCAGAGGTTGAAGTTGAGGAGAAAAATATTAATTATGCAAACATGTTATTAGATGCTCAATCAAGTGCAGCAGACAGTGAAATTCAGGCTATAGCACAATATATTTATCACCACAAAACCATTGCAAATGAACATATTGCAGGTGCATTAATGTGTATAGCTTTAGTTGAGATGAGGCACTATGATGTTCTAGGTGAATTAATTACTAAGTTAGGAGGTAAGCCTGTTTTATATAATTCTAACAGAGCATTTTGGAGTACTGAGAACATTGCTTATGGTGATAAAGATATATTATGTTTGAAACTTGATGAAAAGGATCCAAAAGATAAGGAAATTATTAAGCAAAAAATAATGTTGGATATTAAAGGCGAAATTAATGCTATTAATGGATATAAGTTCATTAAAAAGAATGTTTCAGATAAATATATAAAAAAAATATTGGATAAAATAATTAGTGATGAAGAAGTGCATCTTCAAATATTTGAATCAATAATAAAAAAATACTTATGCTAACTATAAAAAGTTTTAATTAATAATTATTATTGATTAGAAGTGAATAATATGATAAAATGTAGTCAATAAGACAACTAACTAAGGAGGAATAATCATGAGTGGTAGTAAAACAGTATGTTATTGTAGAAAAGTTGATTTTGATACAATAATAAAAGCTATAGAAAATGGTGCAGATGATTTAGATAAGGTAAAGGAAGCTACAGGAGCAGCTACAGCATGTGGTAGATGTAAAAGTACTATAAAAGATATAATAGATTCAAAAAAATAAAATAAAAACTCTAGGTAATGTTTTTTATTGCCTAGAGTTTCTTATTTTAAAACATGGAATTATCATCGTCGGATAGTTCTTTTTTTACTTCATCTTTAATTTTTTTGCCTGTTTTCTTGGCAACTTTATATGATTTTTTGGCCAATTCTTTTTCTCGATGAAGACCGCTTTTAATTTCTTGTTTTAAAGATGATGATAATTTGGGCTCATTCATCTTATTTTCTATTTGATCTAACTTTTCATTTAGATGATAATTCATATCATCAACTTTTTCTCTAATATTATTTAGCATTTGTTTTTTATCCATAATTTGACCTCCATTGTTATTTAATTTTATACATAACTTCAATTTTTAAAGCATTCTTATAAGAATTTATATTAAGTTTGTCCCGAATTAATAAAAAATATTACTACATTTTAATATAATTTAATTGAGTTTTTAAAATTTGAACAATTTAAAAAATTGTGTATAATTATTTGATAAAAAATTAACACTCCGCTAAAATTGTGCTATAATTAACATGTTGGGTTTAATCTTTAAAATAAGTAAAAAAAATACTTAATTTCAAGCGGTACTTAGGGGCAAAAAAGTACAATTGCTCGAAACACTGTAAAGGGGGAAGAAAAATGTTTAAAAAATTTACAAATGGATGTGTTAAATTAGTTCAAAACTATTTACCAGATCCATTTCTTTTCTGTGTTATTTTAACTTTCTTTGTATTTATTTGTGGAATGATTTTTACAGGTCAATCTCCAATGGCAATGATATTACATTGGACTGGCGGTTTTTGGAGTCTTTTAAAATTTGCAATGCAAATGGCATTAGTATTAGTGTTTGGACATACATTAGCTAGTGCTCCAGCATTTAAGAAGATTACTAGAAAACTAGCTAAAATTCCAAAAAGCCCAACACAAGCAATACTATTAGTTACATTTATATCATCTATAGCATGTATAATTAACTGGGGCTTTGGATTAGTTATTGGAGCTATATTTGCTAAAGAATTAGCAAAAGAAGTAGATGGAGTTGACTATAGGTTATTAATTGCATCAGCATATTCAGGATTTTTACTATGGCATGCTGGTCTTTCTGCTTCAATTCCATTGACTTTGGCATCTGGTGGGGAATCACTTGTAATTGCTACAGGGGGAGCAGTTACAGCAGCAGGAATTCCTACAAGTGAAACTATTTTTTCAATAGGTAATATAATATTAGTTTTGGTATTAGTATTTACATTACCATTAGTTAATAGGGCCATGCATCCTTCTAAAGGTCAGAAGGTAGTAACTATTAAAAAAGAGCTATTAGAAGATGAAGAAGATTTTGTTGAGATGGCTAGGGAAGATATGACACCAGCAGATAAGTTAGAAAACAGTAAGATTGTAACTTATTTAATATCAATTATGGGATTTTCTTATATAATTTATTATTTTATAAATAAAGGTTTTGATTTGAATTTAGATATAGTTAACTTTATATTCTTATTTTTGGGGATACTATTACATAGGACACCAAAGAGATTTTTATCTGCACTGGCTGAAGCTGCTAAGGGAGCAGGTCCAATATTACTACAATTTCCTTTTTATGCTGGAATAATGGGTATGATGACTGGGGCAAATGCAGATGGAGTTTCATTAGCAGTATTAATGTCCAATGTGTTTGTAAACATTTCCAACAAAGTTACCTTCCCAATGTTCTCATTCTTAAGTGCTGGACTTGTTAACTTTTTTGTACCATCCGGTGGTGGTCAATGGGCTGTACAAGCGCCAATTATGATGCCAGCTGGACAAGCATTAGGAGTGAGTGGAGCTCAAACTGCCATGTCTATAGCATGGGGAGATGCATGGACAAATATGATTCAACCATTCTGGGCACTACCAGCTTTGGGGATTGCTGGATTAGGAGCTAAGGATATAATGGGATATTGTATAATAGACTTGCTATATTCAGGAATTATAATTGCGGTTGGATTAACTTTGATGGCGTTAATCTAACGTTAAAAGGCCCTGTATGCATTTCAATAAAGTAATGCATACAGAGCCTTTGTTAAATATTGTATTTTGAAGTAAACAACTCTATTTTACTACAGAGCTAATATTAATTTACAGTTAGTTTTCCAACACCTACACTCAAATCAAAAATGTAAGTATCTCCAGAAGTTTTAGCATTGATAGATGTATGACCGATACCAGATTCAGTGCTTATTTTTACAGGTGAATTTTCAGGGATATTTATTGTGGCATCACCAACACCGCCGGAATAAGTAAGATTACCACCTACTTCATCCATACTAACGAAGATATTACCAACTCCACCATCAATTTCGATATCCCCACATTTTCTAGTTAGTCTTACATCAGTATTGCCAACTCCTTGTGCTAAATTTAAATTTTTGAATTGAGCATTGTTTATCGTGAGGTTACCAGCACCACCATCGACAGTTAAAGAGTTGCAATTTACATCGTTTATAATAAGATTACCAGCACCACACTCTATAGACAATTTTTCAGCATATTCTTTTGGAATTCCGATAGTAACTGTACGGTTTAACTTATCATTAAATAAAGTGTTGCCAAAATCAAAGCCGTTATTAAAAGAGTTAATACCATGTTCTTCTATTTCTATTGAATTGCTTGTTTTTTCAATAGTGGTATTTGTTACAATATTGCTAGATCCAACACAATCTAAGGTAAGAGTATTGGAATCTATGGTGTTTATGGTTACAGTTGAAGCTAAGATACTAATTTCAATTTTTGATATACCATTAATATCAGCAGTTTCATGTAGAGTTTCTTCATAAATCTTACCGGGATTATTATTTGAAGAATTATTTTCTTTAGCTAGTGAACTTATATCATTAGCCCAATCTCCCAAATCTTCAGTCCAATTGTCACTCCAGTTAGAAACTTTGTCCCATTCATTTGTAGAATTTCTTTCTTTAACACCAAAGTTTACATGGCAACCTGATAAAAAGAGTGAAGTGACTAATATAGTTGGAAGTATTATATATAACTTTTTTTTCATAGCAAACTCCTTTCAAAATTAAACTATATCTAGTTTTTTATCAATGTGATATGCAGCTAAAAATTGTAAAGCTATTATTGCTATAGCGCCAAGAATCCATGAAAAAATGTCAATTTCAGCACTATAAAATCCACTAATGGACATATATACATAAGGCAATGGTTTTAATATTACTTTGGCAAGAAGGCCATAAATTGATTTTCCCACGATACAAGCAAAAATTGTAATTAAAACCTGTATAGAGGTTTTTGAAATATATGAATTTACAATTGCTATAATGGCAGAAAGAATCAAATAAGATATTGATAATCCAAAGAGAATTGGAAGGGTTGCTGATGTAAGGAGAGATGGATATTTTCCAGCAGCAGCTCCACTACATAGTATGGAAACAAAAACTATTACTAGGCCACAAGAAAAAAATTCTAGAAAGTTTCCAATAATAAGCTCTATTCCCTTAATTGGTGTAAGAAATAGAAGCCTTCCATATTCTTTAGACAGTTGATGAAAGAATAGAACTAGATGAGAAAAGAAATTAACAGTTAGAGCTATTGATATGGCTGGAATTAAATCAACACCCCTTGTAAATCTTGAAATAAATAAATTTAAAATAATGCTTAGTCCTAAAATAATACCTTCAATTAGGTATATTATTCTATTTGAAAAAAAGGTGTATTTAGCAATTCCTAAAATATTGTTGAAATTGATTTTAGATTTTGAAATATTAGTGTTCATATAATCACCTATTCTGTAAATACCTTTCTATATATTTGATCTATGGAGGTTTTATATTTTACTCTCAAATCTTCTGCATTTCCTTGTTCAATGATAGAACCTTCTCCTAAAAAAATAACTTCATCAAATAAATTTTCAAGTTCACCTACGTAATGGGTGGTTATTATAAGTGAAGAATTATCATCTATATGGTCTATTATTGTATTAATAATTTTATCTCTACTTAAAATATCAACTCCAGATATAGGTTCATCTAGGATATAGAGCTTACAATCTCGACTTAAGGTTAGAGCTAAACCAACCTTTTCAAGCATACCTTTAGATAGTGTTTTAAGTTTAGACGAAGTATCAATATTCATCTTTCTTAAAAGAGAATGAGCTTTATCTAAGTTGAAATCAGGGAAAAATGTTTTGTAAAAATCCATAGTGTTAGATACACTCATCCATTTAATTAAAAAGTCTTTTTCTTGAAGGAAAGAAACTAAGTTTTTAGTTTCAGTACTAACATTAATTCCGCAAATTTCAACTTTACCACTAGTTGGTTTAATTAGACCAGAAATAATATTTAATAATGTGGTTTTTCCTTGTCCATTAGGACCTAGAATTCCAAGTACCTTTCCTTTATCTAAAGTTAAAGAAATATCATTTAATACATGTTTATTACCAAAATTTTTAACTAAATTTGTTATGGTAAGAATATGATAATTTTCAGTATCATTATTTTCATAGTTTATATCTATCATTGTAAACAATCCTCCTCATACATTTGTGAAAGTAATTCAATAATTTCATCTTTTGAGAGACCAAGAGTACGGCTTTTTCGAATAAAATCTTTTACTATTTCACGAGAAAAATCCATTTTTAATAACTGTATATTACTCTTATCCTCAGTAACAAATTTCCCTATTCCTCTTTGGGTTGTAATTAAATTTTCCATTTCAAGTTCAGAGTAAACTCTGGATATGGTATTTGGATTTACTTTTAATTCGGTTGCATAATCTCTAACAGACAATAGTCTTTCCCCCTCTTTTAATTCCCCAGAAACTATTTTCATCTTGATGTGATTTTTTATTTGTATATAAATTGGTTCTTTTGAGTTTACCTCAAATTCCATTTTTTCACCTCATTTTGTCAGTAGTAGTGTATTAATTAAATAATACACCGTTACAGCCGTAAAAGCAACTACATATTTTATAAAAATCAAGCATAATAGTTCATTAGTGTTTATAAATTCAAAATACCTTGAATTATCTAATAAATTCATTTTAAAATAAAAAATTATATATATTGAAAATGTTGTAATATATTGGAATGAAATGTATAATTAAATGATGAGATTGTTCGTAAGAGCTTTTATTATTTTTAGGATTGTGGGGGTAAAAAATGGAGAAAGTATTTAATGGCCATAAAGAAGGAGTAATTTTATTCAATAATTCTTGGAATATTATGTTTGCTAATAGGTATATGTTAAGTACATTAGGGTATGATGCAGAAGAAATAAAGAAGTTAAATGGAAATACTTTAATTTGTAGTTTTGATGATTGTTCAGATAACATATATGAAAGAATACTTAATTGGAATAGCTCACAAGCAAGGTTGAAGCTTTTTACTAAGAGTGGTGATACTGTAGAATATATAACTAGTATCAATATGTTAGACTGTGGTCACAACATGGTAGTGGTAGTTCATGCTGAAGATTTAAATGACATTAATCTTTTTAATAATAGAATTAATTATATTGTAGATAATTTATATGAACATAATTACAGTGAAGCTGTAAAAGAGCTATCTCCTGATGAAATATTAAAAAGATTAATTCAGGAGCTAAAGAGAAGTAAAGAAATTGAACTTGAATTAGAATTGTTTTTAAATACGGCTGTTGATTTACTTGCTATAATAGATGAAAATGGAAACTTTATAAAAGTTAATGATAGATGGACATCTACCTTAGGTTGGACAAAAGATGAAATGTTATCATTTAATGCTAGGGACTTAATATATGAGGCTGATATGCAAGAGTGTGATGGAAGAAGATTATTTGCTAAAAATACAGATGAGATTTTAAGATATAGAAATAAATATAAGTGTAAGAACGGAAAATTAAGAAGTTTGGAATGGAGAAGTAGGTATATTAGTGATTTGAAGAAGTATGTATGTACGGCTACAGATATAACAGATGTTATTGAATTAGAAGAAAAGTATAAAAAAAATGAACGAGAATTACAAATAGAAAAGGTTAGAAGTGAGTTTTTTTCTAATATATCTCATGAGTTTAAAACTCCATTAAGTATTATAATTGCTACAATTCAACTTATTAATAGAAATATTGACATGGGTGATGTTAAAATTGATCAAAATAGCTGTATACCAAAATATATAAATTCTATTAGGCAGAATGCATATAGATTAGTTAAGCTAGTAAATAATATAGGAGATTTAAGTAAAATTGAAGCTGGATATTATGATATAAATTTAGAAAAAAGAAATATTGTTGAAGTGGTTGAAGACATTACCTTATCGGTAGCTCAATATATTGAAAATAAGGAAAGAAATTTAGTTTTTGATACGGATGTTGAAGAATTAATGATGGCATTTGATCCCGAGAAAATTGAAAGAATAATGTTGAATTTATTATCTAATGCAATAAAACATACGGATAAAGATGGAGAAATTAGAGTTGAATTAAACTGTAATAGAGAATATGTTAATATATCCGTCTCAGACAATGGCATAGGAATACCTAAAGAAAAAGTCCCTTACGTATTTGATAGATTTGTTCAAGTTGATGAAGATATTTCTAGAAAAAGAGAGGGTTGTGGAATAGGATTAGCTTTAGTTAAATATCTAGTGGAAATGCATAATGGAAAAATTAATGTGGAAAGCAAAGAAAGTGTTGGAACTAAATTTTCAGTTATATTGCCGATACAAGATATTGTAGATGATAATACTCATAGTGAGAGTTTAGAGTCGGCTAATTCAAAGGTTGAAAAATGTATAATAGAGTTCTCAGATATATATAGCTAAAGGGATTTTTTATAATGAATGTGATATAATTATACAATAGTTATAAGTGATTATAACCAAGTTATTTTAAATATTGGAGTGTAAGATAATGAAAGGGACTAAAGATAATATATTTGAAGCTGCCATAAAGGTGTTTTCTAAAAGTGGATATGATAGTGCAACTATGGATGAGGTTGCTAGAGAGGCAGGCGTAGCAAAGGGTACTCTGTATTATCATTTCAGTAGTAAAGAAGCTCTATTCTATTTTGTGGTAGAGAGAGGTATAGATTTAATAAAAAGTGATATACAAAATGTTGTAAAATCGGTTCAGGAACCTGTTGAGAAAATTAAGGTTATATCTAGATTTCAATTAGAATGTGTATATGAAAATAAAGATTTATTTAGAGTTATAGTGAGTCATTTATGGGGAAAAGAAAATCAACATGATGAAATTAGAGAACAAATTAAAGATTTAATTAAGATGAATTCTTTGTTTTTAGAGAATGGGGATGCTCCAATAGTTAAAGATGAAGAAGATGCAGAAATGTTTGGATATTATCTTGTTGGTATATTGTTTTCCTCCGTTTTATATGAAATTATTAATGGTGAACAAAGTAACAGTGGTAAAGCTGTAGAAAAGTTTATTGATTATATTGGAAATGGACTGAATTTAAAAATTGAATAAATGAATAGTTGAATATGGAAAAGGTTCATGCTATAATTAGTGATAAATTTATTAAAACTCGTATATAATCGGAAATATGGTCCGAAAGTTTCTACCTGCATGCCGTAAATGTGCAGACTACGAGGAGTTGTATTTTGCTATGAAGTATAGTGTAATAACAATCCTCTTTTTTTACGAAGAGGATTATTTTTTATTTTAAAGCAAAAAGATCTCCTATAGGAAACTTAACTAAGTACATATTAAGGAGAGAAATTATGAACAGAACAGAAAACTTAAACGATGAGATTTTACTAACCTATGGAGTAAATGATAATCCTAGTTTACTTCAGAAAATTTTGTTTGGATTACAGCATATATTCGCGGCCTTTGGAGGTATTATCGTTGTACCACTTGTAATATCTAGTGCACTTGGGTTTGATGTAAAAACTTCTACAGCTTTAATTAGTGCAACTATTTTAGCATCAGGATTAGCAACAATTGTACAAGCTAAGGGAATAGGACCAGTAGGATCAAAGGTTGCATGTATTATGGGAACCGATTTTACCTTTGTATCACCATCAATTTCAGTAGGTAGCGTTTTAGGATTACCGGGAATTATAGGTGCAACAATTTTAGGAGCCTTTTTTGAAATTATATTAAGCTTTTTTATTAAACCACTTATGAAATTATTTCCACCAATAGTTACAGGAACCGTTGTTTGTTTAATTGGATTGACTTTACTACCAGTTTCAATTGATTGGTTTGCGGGTGGAGTTGGAAGCCCAACTTATGGGAGTTTACTTAACATATCAATTGCTATGTTTGTTTTAATTATTACATTAGTATTAAATAGATATGGAAAAGGAATGGTAAGTAGTGCTTCTATACTAATAGGAATGGTAGTTGGATATCTTGTTTGCATACCATTTAACCTGGTTGATTTTACAGTAGTTAAGGAAGCAAGCTGGTTTTCTATGCCAAAATTATTTGAGTATAGGGTAAAATTTGATTTTAAAGCTGTAATTGCTTTTATTCCAGCATATTTTGTTACAACCATAGAAACTGTTGGATGTTTAAAAGCTATTGGAGAAACATCTCAAATTGAAATGGAAGAAAAACGTGTTGGAGCTGGAGTTTTAGCAGATGGTATTGGTAGTATCATAGGAGGTGTAGTAGGATCATTTCCGAACACTTCGTTTAGCCAGAATGTAGGAATAATTTCTCTTACAAAAGTTGCAAGTAAATATGTTGCAATTTCAGCAGGATGTATATTAGTACTTTTAGGATTTTTACCTAAATTAGCAGGACTTATTAGTAGTATTCCAAATCCAGTATTAGGTGGAGTTGGAGTAGTTATGTTTGGAACTGTTGCAGCAGCAGGAATTAAAACTTTAAGTAGAGTAAAGTTAAATGATAGAAATTTATTAATCATTGCAACTTCTATAGCTCTTGGATTAGGAGTAACTTTCAGACCAGAGGTATTATCTCAACTTCCAGAGGGGTTAAAAATGATTTTTTCTTCAGGAATATCAACAGGAACCCTTACAGCTTTAATATTAAATTTAGTATTAAAGGATGATAAAACTACAGTTAAAATATATAATAAAAAGACAGAGGAGATAGCTTAAAATGGAATTATTAAAACAACGTATTTTAAAGGATGGGTATGCATTAAGTGAATCTGTATTAAAGGTTGATTCTTTTTTGAATCATGGAGTTGATCCAGAACTTATGTTTAATATAGGAAAAGAATTTAAGGAATATTTTAAGGATCATGGTATAACTAAAATATTTACTATAGAGAGTTCAGGAATAGCACCTACAGTAATGACTGCATTACAAATGAACTTACCTATGGTAACATTAAAAAAACAATCTTCTAAAATATTAAATGGTGATGTTTATCAAACGAGGGTACATTCATTTACAAAGGATGTTGATTATGAATTAACTTTATCAAAAAAATATATTTCAAAAGAAGATAATGTTTTAATAATAGATGACTTTCTTGCCTATGGTGAGGCAGCCTTTGGAGCAATAAGACTTGTAGAAGAGGCTGGAGCTAAGGTAGCAGGTATAGGAATAGTTATAGAAAAATCATTTCAACCAGGACGTAATCAGCTTGAAAAGATGGGATATGATATTTGTTCATTAGCTAGGGTTAAAAAACTTGATAAGGGATTAGTAGAGTTTATAGAAGAATAGCTCTTTTAGGTGTCATTTTATTCTTAGAATAATCTTGCCAGTAATGCAGACAATATTAAAGAAATTGCAAGGCGAGATTGGAGGAAGAAAGATGGATAGAGTTGTGCCTTATTATAATTATATTGTAGTTACTCCTAATGGAGATATTGTTGGATTTGAAGAAGAAGATGAGGGACGTAAGTTTATTTCTGGTTATTATGTGGGTAAGGTTGAAGAACATTCGGATGATAGAGAAGTAGTTTATGAAGATTACTCCACAGATCCGCTTCAAGCTACAGTTGATATTTGCACAGAACTTGGAGCTTATGAGGGAGATTGTAGGATATATGACTTAGACAGCTTTATAGAAGTTATAAGAAAATCTGGAATTTTTGAAGTAGAAAAAGAAGAGATTATTTCAAAGTTGATGAATAAAAAAATTGATTTAAATATTAATGACTATCAATTGGATGAGTTTTTGACAGATACAAAGCAGCTTCCAAGAAGTGATTAAATTAGAGTAAAACTGGAGTTATAGAAAAAATCATTCTATAACTCCAGTTTTTATTTAACTTATATTTAATAGTCGTTTATGAGCAATAAGCATTTTAGCATCAAGTTCAGTTGTTGTTCTTGCACAATTTAAAAGCATTTCGCTAATATCACTAGGCATTTCACCATTATATTTATATCTTAATTTGTGTTCAAGACTAGCCCATGTATCCATAGAAACAGTTCTAATTTGAATTTCAACAATAACATTTTCTACCTTATTAGAGAAAAATACAGGTACGCTAACAATTAAGTGTAAACTTCTATAACCATGAGGCTTAGGATTTTTAATATAGTCTCTAACTTCAAGTAATTTAATATCATTATGAAGTTTTATAGCATCGGCAATATCATACACATCACTTAAAAAAGAACAGATTATACGTATGCCAGCAATATCTGTTAATGTTTCAGCTGCTTCTATTGAATAGTCAAGCCCTTTTCTGTGAAGTTTTTCAAGGATGCTTTCAGGTGATTTAATTCTAGATTTCATATGTTCTATAGGGTTATGAGCGTGAAAGCTTTTATATTCATCATTAAGTATTTCAAATTTAGTTTCTATTTCACGTAGTGCACAACGATATTTTAGTGAAAGAGATTTAAGTTCTTCAATATTTGATCCAAGTTTAGAAAGATCTATGCTTTCCAAATCTTTAACTGGTAATTTGTTCATATATATTAATTCTCCTTTAAAATACAATTTACTTTAGTACAAGTATAGTATAGCACATTTTTTATGGCTTTTTTTATTGTATTTTTGAGAACTATCTGTTAATTATATTTTAACCCAGTAAGCTGATCCATCATTAGTTCTCTCTAAAAACCCATATTCAATAAGAGCTCTCCTAAGTGTCATGTAATCTTCATGAATTCGCTTTAGAATCCTATTAACTTCTTTTTCGGTATATTTTTTATCTAAAGAAAAATTCTTTGATATTTCTTCAAGAACAATGATTTTACGTTTTTGTCTTGTTGGGTAAGTTTTTAGGGCTCCAGTTTCATCAATATAGGATTTAAGTATTTTTTCCTTTTCTGTATCACTTATATTAAATCGATCGTCTACAGCAGTTGCGGTTTTAGGTACTTCACAGAGCTTTGAGTTTTCCATAAGAGTAATTTCTTTGTTGGTATCTTCAGAAAGCAGTTCCATTAGCGCTAGAAATACACGTGCTTGCTTTTCTTTTTCTCTAAGTTTATATCTATGATTTCTGATAGTTGATGGAGCGACTTTTAATATTTTTGCAATATCTTTGTCAGGAATACCTTTGGTCATTAAAGTAATAACATCTTTTTGAGCTTCTGAGATTCCAGTAAAGATAGAATTCATGTTAAGTATATAATTGAAGGTAGATGTATGTTCTTCTTTAATATGAATCTCAGCTGCTTTTTTGGCATCGTATAGCTTATTGTTTAATTGATAAATCTCACCTTTAACAAATTCTTCACCACATATAATACAAGATATTGTGCTAGAATTTTCTTTATATCCTTTTTTTAGTTCATCTATAGATGACCCCCAGAATAAATCATTATTTTTTTCCATGTAAACACCTTCTTTTTTTAATCTATACCTATATTATATGACTTTAAATTAAAATGTCTACTATATTATAGATAAAAAATAAAAATGTTTATCAAAACATTCGTTGTAATAAAAAGTAAAATAAGGTATAATGATGGTAAAAGGGGGTTTTTTAAATGAAGAAAATTATTAACATACTAATTATATGCGTTGTATTAATTTTAGGAATAGCTATTGTATATTTGAAAGTAAATTCTAAGGATGTTGTTAGAGCAAGTGAAGAAGAAGTGATAAAATATGCTAATGAGTTTATTGAATCTCGAGTAAGTGCTGTTGGAGCAGCTCCTGATGCATGGAAAGAAGGAACTGAGATTGATGAGAAAAGGGAAATATATGATGTGAATGATAATATAAATGCATATGTAATTAATTTAAAGAATAAAAATGATGAATGTGGATATATACTTATTAAATTATTAGATGATGGAAGTATGGATGTACCTGAATACGGATATGATGGAAAACATTATTTGTGTAGTAACAAATTTAGTAACGATATTAAGGAAGATAAAATTGTATGTGCTGGAGGGGGTTATTACTTTCAGCAAGAAGATGGGACTTATATTAGTGTTCATGGACTAATGGAAGGTGATAGAACTAAATTAACTAAGAAACAAATTACAAAGTAAGGAAAACGTAAGAAAGACTTAAATTCCTTGTAATTAATTAATTGTATAATATTATTAGAAAGTAACAGAGTAATATGGGGGATAAGTAATGGGGTATATGAAAAGTTTTATACTATCAATAATATTATCAATTATTTTAGTATCAGTTTTAAATGTATTTTTAAACAAATCTAATACAAAATTAAGAGACAAAATAAAATGGCAGCATTATTTATTTGGATATTTATTTATGCTATATTTAATGATTTCCTTATTAGATGTGGTAGGATTTCCATCTTTACATGAATGGCGAAGACTTTTGGCGTTAAATCAGCCAATATTTAATCCAGAAATAAATTTAATCCCATTTAATGATGGAATTGAAATTTCAGGTATACTTAATATTATATTTTTTATGCCATTTGGATTCTTATTACCAACGTTGTGGAAAAAATATAGACGATTAATGCCAGTTGTAGCTCAAGGAGTGATCCTTTCATTTATTATTGAGGTTGGTCAACTATTTACGAAATATCGTGCCTCAGATATTAATGATTTAATTATGAATACATTAGGAGCTATTATTGGCTGGATTCTTTTTAAAGTTTTAAGTAAAATTTTTAAAGATATATCAAATAGTACAGCTATTACTATTTATAATGAAGAGGTAACATTAGTTAAGATTGAACCATTTATATACATTGCAATTGCATTAATAAGTGCATTTATATTTTAAAGCGATGAAAAAAATTCCCTATGAAAAATTTAATTTTCATAGGGAATTTTTTATAAGGGTTCTGTAAGACCAGCTATAAATCCGGTTGTAAAACCATGCATAGCTGATAGTAATATATAAGTTGAACATAATATTATCACAATTATTCCGATGTTTTTACATAATTTTTTTTCTTTTTTAGTTCCTTGTTTCATTAAGATATTGCCTAAAACTAGTATTGCGATAGAAATAATACCATCCATTTAAAATACCCCCTGTTGTTTTATATCGATAAGTTAACTTTGCTATTATGATATATGCACTTCTATTCATGGGCTGAGAGCCTTTTTGAGTGAATAGTGAAAGAGTGAAGAGTGAAAAGTGCAAGATGGGATTCTTACGAAATATCTATTTTTTCATAACAATAATATTTTTGGTCTAGGTTATTATATCATAATAATGAATAAATTGTAAAATATAACTAAATCAGATTAACTGCTGCATTTAAGACTTTACCAATGGAATCGTGAATAACAAGATTAGCTCTATTATCAGCAGAAGTAGAGCTTTTATTAATAAGGATGAGGTTTTTACCTCTAAAGTAATCAATAAGTCCTGCGGCAGGATAAACCACTAGGGAAGTTCCTCCTATAATAAGAGTATCAGCTTCTGCAATTGCTTTAACTGCTCCTTTAATAGTTCCTTCATCAAGACCTTCTTCATAGAGAACAACATCAGGCCTTACAGTTCCGCCACATTTTGTACATTTAGGTACACCCTTAGCATTAAGAATAAAATCTGCATCATAAGACTGACCACAGCTCATGCAGTAATTTCTATGAACAGAACCGTGAAGTTCAAAAACATTTTTAGAACCTGCGGACTGGTGCAGTCCATCAATATTTTGAGTAATAATAGCTTTAAGTTTTCCCATTTCTTCAAGTTTAGCAAGAGCTAAATGACCAGGATTTGGTTTAGCATCGGGATATACAAGTTTTGCATGATAAAAGTTGTAAAACTCCTCAGGATATCTCATAAAGTAAGTGTGAGATACAAGTTGCTCTGGAGTTAAAGTAATTCCAAGCTTTTCATTCCATAATCCATTAGCACTTCTAAAGTCGGGAATATTACTTTCTGTGGAAACACCAGCACCACCGAAGAATACTATGTTATTACTTTCTTTTAGGATTTGTGTTAGTTTTTCTATTTTATTTTCCATAAGTGAACCTCCAAATTCTATATTTGAATAGGTGAACTTATCCAAGGACGTAAAATGTCATCGGATTAAATCATCTCAATATTATTTCAATTAATTATAACATAGGAAAGATAATGCAAAACGTGAAAAACCATATATTTCAAATTTGATGTGTGATAAAATAGAAGTGATTTAAAAATACAAGTTTATTAAAGCTTAAGGAGTTATATAGGCAAGCAAATCAAAAATTCGGTAGAGTTTTAGAAAAATTAATTATGAAAAGAATTTGGTTTTACAAAGAAAATCTATGATTTATTTGTGTTATTGAAGGTATAATAAATTCATAAAATGTAGGGGGGATTTACCAATAATGAATAAAGCAGGTATACTTTTTCTATTACAAATAGTTCAAACAATATTTAATGTAGGATTATTTACATTGATTACGTTGTTGTTCTATAAGATAAAAGATAAAACATTAAAGGGAATGTGGAAAAAGGCAGGAGTTTGTAAGCCTAAAAAGGGTGATTTTTTAAGAAGTTTTAAAATTATTTCCATAGCGTATTTGTTTACAATAATGATTTTCATAATTTTCAAAATAGTTAATGGCGGAATATCAGTAGAGTTATTGTCTAATGAAAGAGAAACCTGCTCAGTTTTTGCAATTATTCTGATGATATTGATGGTGGGGTTTAGATCTGGTTTTGGAGAAGAATTATTATTTAGAGGAGCAATAGGGAAAACTTTAATAAAGAAATTCGGGATAATAAAAGGAAATATATTACAATCGCTAATTTTCACATTACCCCACATTTTAACATTTGTTAAACTACCAGGACTAGAATCAATATGCCTACTTATGAATGCTTTTGTTATTGGTTTAGCATTTGGATATATAACATATAAAGAAGATGGTTGTATAATACCTGTAATGGTATGGCATGGAATTATAAATATGATAGCAATTCCAATAGCGTGGTTTATATTATAAAGATATTAATTTAGAGAATGATTATAACAAAAAAATTTAATATCCACATAATAAGAGAGGAACATGTTTTAACCGTCTTTGCGTTGCCGCTACTTGCTAAAGTGGTTCATACTGCCAGTATTTCGTATTTTGACGATGATGATTTTTATGCTTAAACTTACAAATGTGCCGATTTTTGAAATATATATGCGTCTATGAAGAAGAAAAAGTAAGGGTATGACCATTTTGTACGATAAAAACATACATTATACAGAAGCTGATTTTGAGGATGTTCAAGTTCATTATGATGTAAAAGGGGAATATGTTAATATTAGAAATAATAAAGTGCCTATTGTTAGGCACTTTTTATTTTGTGAAATTGATTTTAAAATACAAATATCCATTTATTGCAAGTAGGAGGCGCGAATGTTAAAATAAGGGTAAGATGTGTAAGTTATTTGAAGATAATGTAAAGGATAGTTATCTAAATTTGAGGTGAATGTTATATGATTAAGGCTGTAATATTTGATATGTATGAGACATTAATAACTTTATTTGAAAGTCCAGTATATTTTGGCACACAGATCGCTGAGGACATTGGAATCGATGTTGATGTTTTTCTGGAAGTTTGGGATTCCATGGTAGGAGAACGTTCTATTGGAAAGATAACTCTTGAGGAAGTTCTCGAGATGATTATGAGAAAAAATCAATGCTATAATGAGGAACTTCTGAATAAAGTTGTTAGAAAAAGAATAGAAGCAAAACGAGAGTGCTTTTCTCATCTACATCCACAGATTATTCCAATGCTTTCTGAACTAAAGAGGAGAAAAATAAAGGTTGCCTTAATAAGTAATTGTTTTTCTGAGGAAGCTATGGTGATTCGAGAAAGTGTACTGTTTCCTTTTTTTGATGCAGTATACATGTCATATGAGCAAGGTGTGCAGAAGCCAGATAAAGAAATATTTAATCGTTGTATTACTGAGCTCGGTGTTTTGCCACAGGAATGTTTATATGTTGGAGATGGTGGAAACTATGAGTTAGAAACAGCAGATGAAATTAATATGAACGTCTTTCAAGCCACATGGTATTTAAAGGAAGGAACCACACAGCCAGCGCAAAAGAAGCAGAATTTTTTGCATCTTGAAACTCCTTATGAGATTTTTAAATATATAAGTTCAAATAAAGATTATTCATTTGTTTAATTTTATAATTTTCATTAAATGATATCATATAGGCAAAAGTAAAAGTAAAAGTAAAAGCAAAAGGGGAAAGAGTGTGAGGTAAGGGTGAATAATATTGGGTTGATTTCTATTACTCATGATCCGCAAGGGAATAACATTGAATTAGTAAAAAAATATGCTGCATTATTAAAAAATATATATAATGAAATGTTAATAGCTGTTAGTGACAAAACAGATAAGGGTTTAATAGATGAACTATCAAGGAATGACTTTAGAATAAAAATAATTCCTAAAAAAGGTGTTGCACAAGCCAGAAGAGAAGTATTAAAATTAGGTTTATCTAGTTTAAATCAATACTTTCATTATTGTGATTTTGATAGGTTGCTTACTTGGGTTGATGCTTATGAAGATGAACTTAGTAAAACAGTCAATGAAATAGTAAAGTATGATTATTTAATTTTGGGCAGAACAGAGAGAGCATTTAGTACACATCCTATTGAATGGAGAGAGACAGAGAAAATATCTAATAAGATATTTTCATTGGAATTAGGACAAGAAGTTGATGTGACAGCAGGTTCTTGTGGAATTTCTAGAAACTGTGCACAATTAATAGAGATGAATTCAAAGGATAAAATGACAGATGCAGAATGGCCGATGATAGCACATAGAATAGGAAAGATGAAAATAGGATATAAACCAGTTGAAGGTCTAAAGTATAGAGATGATATAAATGGTACTATAGCTAGGATAAGTGATTCTGAAAAGTGGTTTGTACGAGCTAAACTATGTTATATGATTAGTGAATCAGCAATAAATACTGGCAAAAATATAGAATATAAATGAATATCTTAGATTACTTATATATTAAGTAATTTAATGATAATATGAGGAGAAATTTTATGGATAACTATACAAAAGAGGAATTAAAAGAAGCATTACAAGTTGTGTCTTCAACTATAAAAAACTGTGAAAAAATACATCCTAAATTTGAGAAAGGAACTTCTCAACATACATTACTTAAAAATAGGATAAAAGCTTTGTATATTTCCAAGTTTTTAATAGCAGATGATAATGCTATTGATAAGTATACAAGGGAAGAATTGGAACAAGCAATGTTACCGATAGCTTCAATTATAAGTAAAAGTGAAAAGGCATATTTGAAAGCTGTTGAAGGAACAGGTACTTATACTCGACTTAAGAAAATAATTAAAGCTATGGAGATTTCAAAATCATTAATAAGGAATAGAATTAATATATATGAATAATAAGATGATGATTTAATATTGTGGTTAAAGCGGTTTGGAGGGGAAAAAATTGAAGAATAAGATATTGTGGATAGTAACTTTTTTACCGACCATAGTAACATTAATTGTAGTACAATTTATGCCTGCAAGTATTCCTATGCATAGTGATTTAGCTGGAAATATAGATAGATGGGGATCAAAGTATGAGAGTTTTATATTTCCTGTGATGATAATAGCTATGACGTTGTTTTGGCAGTGCTTTTTAAGATATTATAATAAGAAAAAGATAACAGGAGAAGATGAGAAGGTAAGAAGAGAAGCTGAAAGTAATGGTAAAGTAATATATGTAGTAGCAATAGGTATGGCAATTCTATTTAGTATAATGCATTACTTTATTCTTTATTCATCTATTATGGAAGCTAAAAATAATTTAAGTACAGCATATATTGATATAAATTTTGTAACTAATACTTTACTAGGAATATTTTTTATAGTAATAGGAAGCTATATGCCTAAATGTAAACTTAATTCAACTGTTGGGGTACGTACACCTTGGAGTATGAAAAATGATAAAGTTTGGGCCGATGCCAATAAATTTGGTGGAAAGTCTATGATAGTTTCAGGAATTTTAGTTGTCCTTGAGACAATATTTATTGGAGGATTTACTTCAACCCTTATTATGATAGGAATTGTAATAGTTGATGGCATAGTTAGTATTATATATTCTTATAGATCATATAATAAATATGAAAAATCTAACAGGGAAATTTAAGCAATTTAAATGGATGCATCGATTTTAATGCATCCATTTTTGTTATGTATAAAATATTATTTTTTACCAATATGTTCAGTGTGGAAAAGTTTATGGGCAAGAGACTTACCTGGCATACCCATATATGTAGCATACATTTTAAATACGGCCTCGTTTTGATGAGATTTTCTTCTTGGTAAAGATTTATCTTGGTTATATAAAACAGAGGCTCTAAGACTTCTAATATCCATTTCAGATTTTTCTTTTGCAGGTACATGAGGTTGTCCACCACCGTTAACACATCCACCATTACATGCCATTACTTCAATGAAATGATACTGTTTTTCTTGCATTTTACCACTCTTCATAAATTCAAATAGATTGCTAGCACCATTTATAACAGCTATATTGTAATTAGAACCTTTAATATTTACAGTTGCTTCCTTTATTCCAGATAGTCCTCTAACCATTTCATATTCTATATCCTTAAAAGATTCACCTTCTACATAGTCTTTTGCAGTTCTAAGGGCAGCTTCCATTACTCCTCCAGTTGCACCGAAGATAGTACCTGCACCACTGTACATTCCCATGGCAGGTGTAGCGATGGAGTCAGATAAATTAGGAAAATCAATTTTAGCTTTTTTAATAAGTCTACCTAATTCTCTTGTTGTAAGTACTGCATCTATATGGCGTACATCATCACTTTCCATTTCAGGCTTGTCCGCTTCATATTTTTTAGCTATACAAGGCATAATTGATACTGTGAATATTTTCTTAGGTTCGATACCTGTAATTTTAGAGTAATAGGTTTTACTAGCTGCTCCAAATATTTGTTGTGGCGACTTAACTGTAGATATATTTTTTAATAGTTCAGGGTAGTAATTTTCTACTAGTCTAATCCATGCTGGACAACATGAAGTGAACATTGGGAATGGACCTCCCGTTGAAATTCTCTCGATAAGCTCGCTAGCTTCTTCAATTATTGTTATGTCAGCCGCAAAGTTAATATCAAATACCTTGTCAAAACCTAACATTTTTAATGCTGTATAGACTTTTCCAGTGACATCTACTCCATACCCCATTCCGAACATTTCACCCATTGCAGTTCTAACAGATGGAGCTATGGCAACAATTACATGAGTATCTTTATCTTTAATAGCAGCTTCAATTCTTTCAATATGAGATTTCTCTGATAACGCATCTACGGGACATGATACTACACATTGACCACATAAAATACAATTAGTATCATCAAAGCAATTTAAATTTTCAGCTCCAACAACTCTAGTATCATTATGTTTTTGAAATGTTATAGCTTTAGTTCCTACTTTAGTTTTACAAGTAGCAACACATCTTCCACAAGTTAAGCATTTTGATCTATTCATTACTATGGATTTACTTCTATCATCTATAGTATGTATTCCTTCTTCAGGAACAAAGGGCTTAGACGCTCTGGCTTTAGTCTTGATTACTAGTTTTAAAAATTCGCAGCTATCTTTTCTATTACATTTGCCACATTTAAAATCATGCTTGTCCAATAATTTACTAATAGTTTCAGTTCTTTCATTTAAAACTTTTTCACTATTTGTAAGAATTCTCATTCCGTCTTTAGGTTTTAAACAACATGCTCTAGAAAGTTTTTCCTGACCCATTACTTCTACTAGACATACTCCGCATTGACCTATGTTATTACAATCTTCAAGAAAACATAACGCTGGAATATCAATATTATTTTCTCTTGCAATTTGGAGTATGTTTTTATTTTCTGAAACTTTTAATTCCATATCGTTTATAAAAATAGTCATCATAAGTTAATCCTTCTTTCCTTGTAAATTAATCATTAGCTTGAATATTAAGATTTAATACAATTTAATTTCGATAAAAACTATTTTATCATTTATTTAGCAAAATTAAAATTTTTAGAATATTCTTTATTAAATTAAAAATAATCAAAAATATCTACATATAAATAATAACAGATATTAAAGAATATTCATACCTTTATAATAATGAAAATTTACTAGCAAAATATTTACAAATTTATTGGTATAAATTACAATAAATACATATTGTATTTGTTAAAAATAAAATAATTTGGTGGTGTAATTGTGGATAAAATTTTAGTTGAAATTAAACAAGCATTGGGAGGATTAACTAAAGATACGGGGTTAAAAACTTCAGATGTAAGAAAAATCTCATCAAAGGTGTTTAAGAAACTGGAGAATAAGAGTATAGATAATGTTCTTTTACTTTGCGAAGAATTGTTAAATGAACGCAGTTGGGCTATGGGAGTAATAGCGTATGATTGGGCATATAGAGTAAGAAAACAATATGATGATAAAACTTATGAGGTTTTTTATAGGTGGCTTGTAGAATATGTTAGAGGATGGGGTGACTGTGATGATTTCTGCACTCATGCTTTTGGAGAATTAATAAGACAAAATAAAGATTTATATCAAGAAGTTTTAAAGTGGACAAGATGTGAAAAATTTTGGGTTAGAAGAGCTTCTGCCGTAGTACTTATTCCATCTATTAATCATAATGATTATGAGAAAATAGATCCATTTCAAATATCTAATTTATTATTAAAAGATGAAAATCACTTGGTACTTAAGGGTTATGGATGGATGTTAAAGGTGTTTTCACAAAAGGAACAAGATATGGTTTTTCATTACTTGGAGAAAAATAGAAAGATAATGCCCAGGATAGCTTTTCGATATGCCTTAGAAAAAATAGATACTGATAAAAAAGCATTTCTTATGAAGTAATTTTAAATCGTCAACCTTATAACAATATAAGGTTGACGATTATTTTTTTCTATATTATCATTTAAGGTGAAAGAAAAAGCAGGTAATAGTGAGGAATAAAATGGATAATAGAGTAAAAGAAATAGCATTAATATCGTTGCTAGCAGTAATCATATTTATATCGGGAAGCTTTAAGGTGCCGGGAATTATTCCAGGTACAGAATTTCAAATGTCAGCACCTATTGCTATAGCTATTTGTGCAGTATTTGGGTTTGAAAAGTACATATTATCAGGAATAGTTGCAAGTATTATATCTTTAGTATTAGGGACTCATACAATATTAAATGTAGCTGTAGCTATGACTTTTAGAGTTGTTGCAGGGGGCATTATAAGTATATTGGGGAATAATTTTTTAGTATTAGCAATTGCAGGTCCAATGGGAACTTTTATTGGGAGAATAGTTATGTCTTTCATAACGGGTACACCGCTAAAGGTATTGTTATTTGCCGCCATTCCAGGAATGATTTATACAGCGGCAACAGCTTATATTCTTTATAAGATAGTTATGAAAATAGTTAAGGTTACACCATATGAAAATTATATAAAGAAAGAGATGGGGTAAAAAATTATGGGTTTATATAGCATAAAGATGAGGTCATCTAAGGACGGAAACCATATATCTGGTGCTGAAAGTATTTTAAATGAAGAGGGTTTAGAAGAAGCTGTAAAAGTATTAGTTAAAAGAGCTATGAATCATTCAAAGGGGAAATCTGATTTTATAAATATTAAGGTTGAAGCCATTGATGATAAAGAAATAGAATATTTAGAGCCTTTAAAAGTAACTACGATTAAGGTAAGAGATCATATAGAAGGAATGAAGTCTGTACAAAAAATATTAGTAAACCTTGGAATAGATGAGGAGAAAGGTAATGAAATAATTTCAATGCTAAAGAAAAATAGTGATATAAGAGGGGCAATGGTAGTAGATATTCATTCATTGAAAAGATTAGAGGATGATAAGGATAGGGGAATAAGAGCTACATATATGGATTTTGAACAATGTAATTTAAATTGTAAAACTAAAAATAATAAAGCACACTTTATAGAGGCTTTAGCACTGGCTACAAAGGTAGCAAATGCACCTAATATTATAGGGGAAATATGTTATTCTGATGATCCAGATTATACAGCAGGATATATAGCTTCTAAAAAATATGGATATATAAGGTTTCCTTATCTTAAAGAGCTAGGAGACAGTAAAGGTGGTAGAGTGTTTCTTTATGATTCATCCTTAGATAAAAGCACTACATTAAATGAGTGTATAAAGTATATTGAAGAAAAAAAAGTTCTTATAAAAAATGAAATTTATTTTAATGATGATATAGAGTATGAAAGTATAGACGAAACATTTTAAATTTAAGAAATGGATGGCAACTATGGATATAAAAGAAAAGTTACAGCAGATAAAAGATAACAATCTATATAGAGAGATCAGGTATTTAAGTAGTCCCCAAGATAAATATGCTATTATTGATGGTAAAAAGCTTTTATTGATGTCTTCAAATAATTATCTGGGACTTAGTAATGATGAAAGAGTAAAGAAAGCTGCAATACAGGGATTAATTAAATATGGATTAGGGTCAGGTGGGTCTAGGCTTACCACAGGTAGTTATAATCCACATAAATTATTGGAAGAAAAATTAGCTCTATTTAAAAATACTGAAAGTGCATTAGTATTTAATACTGGTTACATGGCCAATTTAGGAGTTATTTCTGCTATTTGCGATGAAGAATCCTTTATATTTAGTGATGAACTTAATCATGCGAGTATAATTGATGGATGTAGGTTGTCAAAAGGGAAGATAATAGTTTATAAACATAATGATATGAATGACTTAAGAAAAAAAGTTGAGATTACAAAGGCTACAAAAGGAATAATTATTACAGACAGCGTTTTTAGTATGGATGGAGACATTGCTAGAGTAGATGAAATATCGGTTATAGCAAAAGAAAATAATCTTTTGTCCATAGTAGATGATGCTCATGCTACAGGAGTAATTGGGAAAACAGGTAGAGGTAGTAGTGAGTATTTTAATTGTCATGTAGATATAACTATTGGAACCTTAAGTAAGGCAATTGGAAGTGAAGGCGGTTTTGTTTGTGGAGATAAGGAAACTATAGATTTTATTAAAAATAAAGCTAGAAGTTTTATTTTTTCTACAGCAATATCTCCAGCGGTTATCAGTGGAACTATTAAGAGCTTAGATATAATAATGGAAAACACACTTTTAACTAAGAAACTGTCTAAGAATATAGAGTATTTTTGTGAAGGATTAAAAAAAATTGGATTTAATATAGAAAGTAATACTCCAATAATTCCAATTATAATAGGAGATGAAAAATTGACAGTCGACTTTAGTAATAAGTTGATGGAAGAAGGCATATTTATTCCTGCAATTAGGTTTCCAACTGTAAAAAAGAGAGAAGCTCGACTTAGGTTGACGTTGATGGCTACTCATGATTATGAAGATTTAAACTTTGCTTTAAATAAAATTGAGAAAATAAAGTATGAGCTTAGAATATAAAATATCAAAGGTTTTATAACCCCCCGGGGGGCTTGTAGATAAAATACAATATGGTATATTGTCTATATATAATGGGACTTGGGGGGAATTTCTATATGAAAAAGAATTCAGTAAAAAATTTAATAATTACTGCAATGTGTATAGCACTTGGTATAATTTTGCCAATGGCAATGCATACAATACCAAATGCAGGTAGGGTATTTTTACCTATGCATATTCCAGTTTTAATTTGTGGACTTGCATGTGGTTGGAAATATGGATTAGTATGTGGTATAATGACACCACTTTTATCAAGTGTGATGACAGGAATGCCACCAGCAGCTATTTTACCAGGGATGCTATGTGAACTTGCAGTCTATGGTTTAATGACAGGTTTGATAATTAATGTAGTTCATACAAAGAGTCGCTATTTAGATTTGTATATTTCATTAATTACATCCATGGTGGTTGGAAGAGCAGTTATGGGGGTTCTTAACGCATTTATTTTCCAAGCTGGAAATTATGCATTTAAGATGTGGATTACAGGAGCATTTGTAACAGCAGTTCCAGGAATTGTGATTCAACTTCTATTAATTCCGACTATTATATTTGCACTTGAAAAATCAAACTTAATTGAAAAAGGACGTAGATAGTTATTATGAAAGTTGTTGAGTTTTTTAATAAACATGCAGAACATTGGGATGATGATTATACTGAATATAATATTATAAGAACAGCTATAGCAAATTTATCTGGAGCTGGGCAAGGTAGCAGGGTTTTAGATATTGCTTGTGGAACAGGAGTGATGTTCCCTGAAATGTTGAAATTAAATATTCAAGAATTAGTTGGTATAGATATATCTAATAAAATGGTTCAGGTTGCACAGAAAAAATTTGCAGATAAAGAAAATGTGAGAGTTATATGTAAAGATTTATTAGAATTTAACGAAGAAAATTTTGATATAGCAATTATGTATAATGCTTATCCTCACTTTTTAAATAAGGAAGCAACCATAGAACAGGTTGCTAAATTACTTGGACCAAGAGGTAGATTCACTGTTGCCCATGGAGCAGGTCGTCAAGTTATAAATCAGTGTCATGGTAATGTTCCTTCAGAAATCTCTACAGAACTTAGACCAGTTGTGGAAGAAGCTAAGAAATTTGAACCATGGTTTAATGTAGATATAATTTGTGATACTCCATATGCTTATATTATTTCAGGAACTGTAAAATAACAAAGTTAATAATATAATAGAATAATGGTAAAAAAGCATCACCGTAAAATTTTTGGTGATGCTTTTATATGCTATAATATAGGTACAATTACATAATATTAAGTAGGGGAAGGGTATTTTAATTTCATGGATAAGTCTAATATAAATATTAAAAAAATTGAAAATAAAGATTGTCAAAATAAAATGCAAATAAGTCATGAACATAAAGACGGACATAATCATATACATACTCACACTCACACACATACTAATACTAAGGCCGTATTAAATCGATTATCTAAAGCAAGTGGTCATCTTGATTCTATCCGTAGAATGGTTGAGTCTGGAAGAGATTGTTCAGAGGTATTGATTCAGTTAGCGGCAGTAAAATCAGCTATAAATAATACTGGTAAAATAATATTGAAAGATCATATTGATCACTGCATTGTTGATGCTGTAGAAAAAGGTGATGAACAAGCCTTAATTGAGTTAAACAAGGCCATAGAAAGCTTTTTTTAATACATAGGAAAACTTGAATATCATTCAAGTTTTTTTGAAGTCAGCTATAATGGTCCTCCATTGTAGAGTGTTAATTTTTCACTTACAATAAAGGTACTAAGATTTTGGAGGAAATATTATGGATAAAATAAATGTAGGTAATATAATTTTACGATTGAGAAAAGAAAAAAATATTACTCAAGAACAGCTAGCTAATATGGTTGGTATATCAGCAGGTGCAGTAAGTAAATGGGAAACAGGATGCCCAACTCCAGATATTTCACTGTTAGCTCCAATTGCAAGAGCTTTAAATACCTCTATTGATACATTGCTAGGGTTTAAACTAGAATTATCTGATGATGGAGTTAGAAAAATAAAAGAAGAATTAACTAATATATTTCTCCACAAAGGCTATGAAAAGGGTGAAGAAGTAAGTAAAGAGTATATAGAAGAATATCCTAATAGTATATATTTAAAGTTAGTAATAGCTGGATTGATTCAAATGTATTCTATGATGGCTGATGATAATACAGAAGAAAAAATGAATTTAAGAATGGAGTATTGCTTGAAGTTGTTTTATGAGGTAGCAGAAAGTGATTCTTCCAAATATGTGCCTAGTGCACTTTTTTCCATTGCTAATATTGAGATGATGCTAAAAAGATATGAGAAAAGTGAGGAAGCCTTAAAGGAGCTATCTAATTCTTTTATTGATCCTATGGTTTTATATACATCATTGTATAGACAACAAGGTAAAAATGATGAAGCAAAAAAACTATGTAAAAGCATGCTTCTTCATTATTTAAATCAAGGTATGGCTATGATTAGTATTTTGGCCAGTATATATAAGGAAGAAAAAAATTATAATAAATCCGCTTTATATTTGGAAGCTTTAAATAATATAGAAGAAAATTTTAAAGTAGGGATGAATTGCAGTGCATATAATTATTGCAAGCTAAATATAGAGATGAATAAAAAAGATGTTGCAGGTAAATGGTTTAAAAAATATATAGATGGATGTATTTTGGCTCCATATAACTATGACAATAATCCTTATTTTGAAGGCTTAAAATTAGAAGTTGATGAAGATGGTCAAAAGGTAATAAGAAAGAAACTACTAGAATCTATTATTCAGCAGGAAGAATTTAAAGTATTAAGTGGATGTAATGATTATGAGGAATCAATTTTAAAACTTAAAAATGCTATACATGATATGTAAATGAATAATCCTTATTGCAACTTATATAAATAAAGTTATAATAATAGATGAGTTTTTATAAGGATTATCGATTTGTATAAGGAGGTGGGATGTTGAAGTATTCTGAGAAAGAAAAAAATCATCAGATAAATAAGGAAGTAATTATTACTATAATACTATATTTAGCTTATTTTATTTGGTGGTATGTTACTGGATTTTTAATGGGAAATACAGATCCTAGTAAATATAAATTTATTTTAGGGCTTCCTACATGGTTTATACTAAATAGCATCGTTGGACCTATATTATTTATCATAGCGGTTATTTTCACTATTAAGTGTTTTTTTAAGAATTTTGATTTGGGAGATAATCATAAAGAAGAGGAAGATAAAAATTAATTAAGCGAGGAAAAACTATGGGAAAAGTTTTAATAGTAATTCCAATTGTTCTTTATTTAGCTTTAAACTTATTTTTAGGAATTTGGGTTAGTAAAAGAGCATCGAAGGAAAATAGTAAAAATGGATTTATTAATAATTATTTTATTGGCGGCAGGTCAATGGGTGGTTTTGTTCTTGCAATGACACTGACAGCCACATATACAAGTGCTAGTAGTTTTATTGGTGGGCCAGGAATTGCTTATTCAGTAGGACTTAGTTGGGTATTAGTTGCAGTGACTCAAGTTCCAACGGTATTTTTGACTCTAGGGATTTTAGGGAAAAAGCTAGCTATAATATCAAGAAAAATTGATGCAGTAACAGTAACAGATTATTTATCAAAAAGGTATAAATCACCTGTAGTTGTAATGTTAGCGTCATTATCCTTAGTAATATTTTTTATTGTTACCATGGTAGCTCAATTTATAGGAGGAGCGGTTTTATTTCAAACAATTACGGGATACTCTTATATTATTGGCCTTATTTTATTTGGAACTATTGTTATTTTATACACAACAATAGGTGGATTTAAGGCTGTAGTAGCTACAGATACACTTCAAGGTATAATTATGATTATTGGAACAGGATTAGTTCTTTATTTTATAATTAAAGTTGGCGGTGGAATGGATGCTATTTCTACATCATTAACCCAAACTAATCCTGCATGGGCAACACCTCTATCAGGTGGACACTTTAGTAAGGGATATATATTGTCATTTTGGGTTTTAGTTGGAGTTGGTACTTTGGGACTTCCACAAAACACTGTAAGAGCCATGGGATTTAAAGACACAAAATCTATGCATGATGCTATGATTTATGGAACAATAGTATTTTTTATTTTGATGGTAGGAATGCTTTTAGCTGGAGTATTATCCGGGGCAATACTTCCAACAGGTATATCAAATTCAGATGTTGTTATTCCTCAGTTAGTTGTTAAAATTATGCCACCAGTACTTGCGGGTTTATTTTTAGCAGCACCACTTGCAGCGGTAATGTCAACGGTATCTTCAATGCTTATTTTATCTTCTGCTGCCATTATAAAAGATATATATATGAATTATATAATGAAGGAAAAGGATGTGGCTGATAAGGGTTCTTTTGAAAAGAAGATATCTAAAATGAGTTTTGCATCTACTGCAATAATTGGAATTATAGTATTTATTTTTGCTATTAATCCACCAGATTTGCTTACATTTATTAATTTATTTGCTTTTGGAGGACTTGAGGCTGCATTTTTCTGTCCAGTGGTGTTTGGACTATATTGGAAAAGGGCTAATGCAACTGGCTCTATTTTATCAATGTTTTTTGGAGTTGGATCATTTATCTTATTTTATATGATTAAATTTGCTCCCTTTGGACTTCAACCTATAGTCCCAGCATTATTAGTGTCAATTGTTGCATTTGTAATTGGAGGGTATATAGGAAAAGGACCAGATAAAGAAACACTAGAATTATTTTATGGTAAAGACTAAAAGATAGAATGTATAATAAAGCGCCTTTGGCGCTTTTTTTAGAAATATTATTATGACATAATATATTTATAGTTTGAGTTATGATGAATTAAGTGGTAACATAACTTTTTTAAAAGTAAGGAAGGGAAGGATGAGTTTTGAAAATACTTCATACGGCAGATTGGCATCTTGGAAAAAATTTAGAAGGACAAAGTAGATTAGATGAACAGCAGGAATTTTTAAATGATTTTGTAAAGATTGTTGAAGATAATAATATAGATTTGGTAGTTATAGCAGGGGACATATATGATACAAGTAATCCACCAGCTAGAGCAGAAAAGTTATTTTATGATACTTTGAAAAAACTTTCTAAAAAAGGAGAAAGACTCATTCTCGTAATTGCAGGTAATCATGATAATCCTGAAAGGTTAGTGGCTGCAGGGCCGCTAGCAATGGAACATGGAATTATTATGGTAGGAACACCAAAAACTGTGGTTTTGCCAGGAGAATACGGTATGCATAAAGTGGTTAACTCAGGGGAAGGGTTTATTGAAATAGATATACGAGGAGAAAAAGCAGTTATTTTAACAGTACCATATCCAAGTGAAAAAAGATTAAATGAGGTTTTATATAATGCAGTAGATAGTGATGATGAAAAGCTGAAGTCATACAGTGATAGAATTAAAGAACTTTTTGATAGTTTAGCAGTTAATTTTCGAGAGGATACTATTAATTTAGTTGTATCTCATTTATATGCTATGGGAAGTGAAGAGAGTGGTTCAGAAAGAAGTATTCAACTTGGAGGAAGTTATATTGTTGATGGAAGTTGTTTTCCAGAGAAAGCACAATATATAGCACTTGGACATGTTCATAAATATCAAATAGTTCCAGGTACAAGAAAAAGAGCAAGATATTCAGGAGCACCTTTGCACTATAACAAGAGAGAGGTTAATTTTGCTAACAAGTGTTATATCATTGAAGCTAAAAAAGGTGAGGAATGTATTGTTGATGAAGTTGAATTTAAAGTATATAAACCTATAGAGATTTGGAAATGTAAAAGTATAGAAGAAGCTATAGAAAAATGCATGGAAAATAGTGAAAGAGATTGTTGGGTTTATTTAGAAATAAATACTGATAGATATATAAATGAAGATGAAATTAAAACTATGAAAAGTTATAAGAAAGATATTTTGGAAATTATGCCTAAAATAGTTGGCTTGGAAAGAGAAGATGAAGAAGAAAGTTTATCAGAAAAATCTTTCGAAGATATATTTAAGGATTTCTATAGAAGAGAAAGAGATGTAGAGGCTACGGAAGAAGTTATAGAGCTTCTTATGTCCATTATTTCAAAGGAGGGGAATGAGGATGAAACCAATTAGTCTAAAAATTAAAGGGCTTAATAGTTTTAAAGAAGAGCAAACTATAGATTTTTTGAAGTTAACATCTAGAGGATTATTTGGAATATTTGGACCAACAGGAAGTGGTAAATCTAGTATTTTAGATGGGATAACTTTAGCACTTTACGGCAAAGTAGCTAGAAAAAGTTCTAATTATATAAATATAAATTGTGATTCTATGGCTGTTAGTTTTGAGTTTCAGATTTCGGGGGCTGAAATAAAAAGATATATAGTTGATAGAGAGTTTAAAAGAGATAAAAAGAGTGGTAATCCTGTTTCAGGAAAGTGCAAGGTTATAGATATTACAGGTGAAACTCCAATAATTCTAGCTGATAAGGTTAATGAAGTAAATTCAGTATGTGAAGCTATTTTAGGGTTAGGATTAGAAGATTTTACAAGAACAGTGGTATTACCACAGGGGAAGTTTAGTGAGTTTCTAAAACTTGAAGGCAAATCTAGAAGAGATATGTTAGAGAGACTATTTAATTTGCAACAATATGGAGATAACCTAGCTTTTAAATTAAAAAAAGAGATTAATAGAGAAGAAAGTGAAAATAGTGAACTTATCGGAGCATTAAGTGGATATGAAGATGTTAGCGAAACATCGTTAAAAGAAAAAGAAGATGAGTTTAAAATCATTGAATCTGTACTTAAAGAAGAAGAAAGTGACCTTAAAAAGATTGAAAATGAATATAAGGAGAAAGAAGAGTTATGGAATCTTTCTAAAGAACTACAATGTCAAGAAGATAAGAAGGCACAATTAGAATTAAAGAAAGATGAAATTGAAAAAACCAAGAAAGTGTTTTTAAATGGGATTGCTGCTGAAAAAATTATGCCATATGTAGAAGCTTATGAAGGTACTAAGAAGTTTCTAGCAACATCAAGAGAAAATTTAATAAAGCTAGAAGAAAAGTATAATATATTAAATACTAAAAAAAATGATATCACAGGATATTGGAATCAATGGAGAAGTAAAAAGGACGAAAGAATTCCAGTGTTAAGAGTTAAAGAACAGCAATTAAAAAATGCAATAGAAGAAGAATATCAAATATTACTTTTGGAAAAAGAACTGCAGGATATAAATCAGTTTTTGGATGTTCAAGGTAAAAATCAAAGTAATTTAAATGATAAATTAGCTGGGATAGTAGAAAGATTAGAAAATGGTAAAAAAGTTACAGAAGCTACTGAGTTAGAATTAGAAGGTTTAAAGGTTGATAGTGAACTTAAGGTTTTAGTACAAAAAGGATTATTGTTAACTTCAAAGGTTGATGATATTAAACTATCTATAGTTAAGAATAATAATAAGATAAAAAATATAGATGAAAATTTAAGAAAAAATAGTGAGATAAGGGTAGAGCTAGATAATGAGTTGAAAGAAAAAAGAGAAAAGTTGGAAGAACTAAAAACAACTTTAAAAAGAGTTTTAGAAAATTGTCCAGGAACACAAGAAGATTTATTAAAAATTCAAAGTCAATATAATCAAGGTGTAGAAAGCTGGAAGAGATATAAAGAGTGCCTTGAGGAAATTGAAGAGTTTGATAAGAAATTAATTGAATTTGCCAAAAGTCAAAAGAATATAATTATAAGTAAAGAAGATATTGCCAAGGAAATACAAAAGAAAAAAGAAAAAATTAGATTATGTGAAATGGAAAGCATGGCACAATCTTTGAGAGAAAGTTTATCTTTAGGAAAACCTTGTCCTGTATGCGGATCACTAGATCACCATAGAGAAGGGATTCCACAAGCTATCAATGTAGATTTAAGTGATTTAAGATTAGATATGGAGAAAAGTGAAAATAACTTAAGATTAATAGAAAGAGATGAAGCTACAGTAGAAGCTAATATTAAAATGATTAAAGTTAATAAAACTAAGAAAGAAAATGAAATTAAGTTATTAGGTGAAGATTTTAAAAAGAAATCTATCGAGGAATTAGAGAAAAAGGTAAATGATTTTAATAATAAGTTAAATGAATATAATAAAGAAAAAGAAAAGCTAGAGGAACATTTTAATAAAACAAAGGAAGAAACATTATCTTTAGAAGGAAAAGTTAATATCACTAATTCTTTAATGGAAACAGAGAAAAAGCAGAGAGAAGAAGTTACTGTTGAATTAGAAAGAGAAGAAAAGGAATTTGCTGATTACAAATCAGAAATATCAATGATTCAAGAGAAGAGTGGCGTGGTTGACTTTAATGAAAAGGATAGAGAAATTCAAAATATAGAAAAACAAAAAAATGTGATTGAGCTTAAACTTAAAAAGTGTAGAAAACTATTTGATGAGTTAAATAGATCAAAAGAAGATATCCAACTTCAATTAAACAAGGTAAAAGAAAATTTAGCGAAACAAAACTCCTCTAAAGATGAAAAAGAAAAGATTAAATTAGAAAAGAAAAATAACTTAGTAAAATTATTTGGAGATAACTTAGATTTTTCTAGTGAATTAAATAAGGTTTCTAATGAAATAAAGGAAATAGAAGAAGCGTATTTAAAATACAATGAAGCAAAAGAAGTTATAGAGGCGGAATATAAAAAATGCAATGATGACCTTATAGGTGAAATCGCCACAGAAAGAGAATTGAAAACTAAAAATGAATCGGAAGATATTAATATTAAAAAACTGCTATTAGAAGAGAAGCTTGATTCTATAGAAACTGTAAAGAAATTTTATTTAAATAAAAGCGAGTTAACTAGAATTAAAGTCGATATAGAGGAATATGAACATGAAGTGACTAAAATACTAGGAACTATTGAAAATATTATAAAGAAAATTAATAACAGACAAATTTCAGAAGAAGATTGGAACCACATTAAATTAATAAAAGAAGAAAAAGAATTAAAGATTAATGAGATAAAAGAAAAAAATATTAAATTGAAAAGTGAAATAGACTTATTCAAAATAAGATTATTAGAACTTAAAGATTTACTAGTTAAAAAGGAAAAGCTAGATCATAAGTTAGCTCTTTTATCAGATTTAGAAAAGCTCTTTAAGGGAAAGAAATTTGTTGAGTTTGTAGCATCACATAGATTGAAGTATATATCCATTGAAGCTTCAAAACAATTAAAAGAAATTAGTAGTGGTACTTATGGATTAGAAGTGGATGAAAATGGTAGATTTGTAATAAGAGATTATAAAAATGGTGGAGCAGCTAGAGATGCAAGCACACTATCTGGAGGAGAAACTTTTTTAACATCCTTGGCGTTGGCATTAGCTCTTTCTAATGAAATTCAATTAAAGGGAACAGCACCGCTAGAACTTTTCTTCTTAGATGAAGGTTTTGGGACATTGGATGACAATTTATTAGAGATAGTTATGGGTTCCTTAGAAAGAATTCATAGTGAAAGATTAAAAATAGGAATAATAAGTCATGTTGAAGCAATTAAAAATAGAGTTCCAGTAAAACTTATTGTTTCTCCAGCAGAGGCCGGAAAAGGTGGTAGTAAAGTTAAAATAGAAAGAAGCTAGAATTTTTTTCTAGCTTCTTTCTATTTTAATTTTTGAACTCTATGTTTAGATTTAAATTCTTTAGGTGAAACACCAAATTCTTTTTTAAAAGAACGGTAAAAACTTGTATAATCATTAAAGCCACACTGTATATGTATATTGCTGATTGGAACACCTGCAAGAATTTTAGCTTTAGCATCTGCAAGGCGTTTTCTAATAATATACTGATGTACAGATATACCAAGATGTTCTTTAAATACATGACAAATGTAATATTTACTTACAAAAAATTTATTAGCAAGAGTATTTAAAGATAAGTCAGAAACAAGATTAGCGCCTATGTAATTACATATATTAATGTAAAGTTCTTGTCGGGTATCTACAACTTGGGAAGTGTTCATTTCATAGATAACTCTATTTACTTTAACTAATATAGAAGCAGCTAAAATTCTAGAATTTAGATTGTGACAAAATTTCGGATTAATGCTTTCTTCTAAAAGAGAAATAAACTGACTTTCAATTCCTTGAAATAGGTTTTCAGGGATATTAATTTTATGACTTTTACGCTCTCCTATTAAATGAGTTAAATAAATTATATCTGGATCAATGGTAACTAAACTATCATAAAAATCTGAGTTGATCCACATTACAAATCTACAGTAGGTTGAGGTGTTGTTATCCTTTATTATAGGTTTATGAACGGAATTAGGAGGAATTAATAGAATGTCTCTTGGATTTAAAGCATAAATAGTATTATTAATCATATAATCTATATTTCCTTCTAAAAAGAAGTAAAGCTCATAAAAATCATGGGAATGACTAGGAATAGCTTCCGATGCTAAATCACGATAATAAAATATCTCAATATTATCAGATGACATATGCTGTCCTTTGGTAAATTTTGACGATATATTTGAATTCATAATACCCTCCAGTTACTTTTTATCGAAAACGTTTATATAATATTTATACTATATGTTAAACGATAAAGCTAGTATTACACTTAGTTTATTTAATATTTTTTAAATTTTTTAAATAATAAATTATATTCTCATAAGTAATTCCAATAAAATCTATTAAAAAATGGATGAAAATGTTATACTTGTAATAGGATTATTTTTATTATGACTAAAGAAAACCTGTAATAGGGTAGAGGAGGTCAAAATGAGCATTTTTACAGACTTAAAGAAGAAAAATTGTTTTAATGGAGAAAGTGGAGAATTTGAATTAAAGCTTATATATATGGAGTATGGGATTTCCATTAAAGAACAATTATCATTGGCAACAGAAATGTCGGAATTAATTATAAATTTATATAAATCTGGAGACAGTTATGAAAAGCTAGATTTAAAAAAATACACCTTAATTAAATTTATTCCTGCATTTATGGGAAAAATAAATGCTTTAATAAAAGAAAATATCATAAAAGAAAAATGGATGAAGGAATTAACTAATGATTTGATTTATAATTCTAATATAAAGGAACAGGTTCAATTAGGACTAGTTTTAGCGGAAAAATATATTGAAAGAAGTAAACTTAAAGAAATTATAGATACTTTCGTTAAGAGTGGGGAGTATATATTTTATTTAACAAGAACAATTAAAAGTTTGCCTAAGTACAACAGATATTTATTGAACTTAAGTAGGAAAAGTTATGGCACAATTAAAGTTTTTGCAATTACTAATATAGAAATTATAAATTATGATATAACTGAATTTTTAATGGAAAAAGGTTATAAAGATGAAAACTATGAAAATTTACTAATAAATTATATTTTATCTATGTGTGACATTTGTGAATATTTAGATGTTAATTATAAGGATCAAAATAAAATAAATAATGTTACATTTTTAATCTATAGACATTTAAGAACGTGCAGTTTATCTAAGTCACCACTAAAAGAATTTTTAGTTAAAGATTATATAGATATTGTGGGGAAAGTAAATGCAAGTTATTACAATATGATGTCAATGCTTTTAATTGGCCAAGGAATTGCAATATTAGAGCAAGAAGGAAAAATGAAAAAAGAAGAATATATTCCCATAGTAAATATATTAAAGGAAAATAAATGGAGACAATTATTTATTAAAGAAATTAGAAGTAGTTATGTTAACACATTAGATATTGTAGAATTAGCCAATTTTTATGATTATGAATTTAGTGTTGATGAAGTAAAGTACTTAAATGATAAAAGCCCACTAGATTTTTGTTTGTATTGGTATATAAATAATAAAGGAAGTAATGAAGCTAGAAAATTATTATTGGGGTATTTTTATAAAGAAGTTAATGTAAATTCTTTAATTTGTAGTGATGATTGTACGGAAAAAAATAAAAGTGAAAATCAAATTTTAGATATAATTTTTTCTACGGTAATAAAGGGATGTAGAAGGATGTATCCACAGGGAAAAGAGATAGCGCTTAAAGGTATTTTTAGTAACTCTACAAATGTAAGGAAAGAAGCCCTGAGTACTCTTATGTTTACTAGGGAACATATAACAGAAAATGAAATGGAATTGATTAAAAAAGCTAGTGAGTATGAGAAAAATGGTGAATTAAAATCTAATTTTCGTAAAATTATACAGGGATCTGATTTGAAGGAAAATGAATTTGTAGAGTTAGAGGAAATAAAAGATATAAAAGTTACACGCCATAGTAAAGATACTTTATTATTATCAACATATGTGTATGGAATAGACGAGAAAAATTCGGAGAAAGTGGATAAAGAGATAAATAGAAATAAAATGTTTTATTTAATAAGTGATCCGGATAACTTTTATGATAATAAGACTGTAAAGGTTGTTTCTCAAAGCGGATGTGTAATTGGAGAGATTCCAAGAAAAGATAACGAAATAGTAACTAATCTTTTATCAAAAGGTATTTATTTATATTGTATGGTTAGAGACTATTCTATGGAAGAAAGACATGTGTCAATTGATATATATATAAGTTATAAGAATGTTTTGGATGAAGCTGAGCAGCTATTTAAAGTTCTTACAGCAACAGATACTGGAGTTTATGAAAATTAAGTATGGCTATGTAGTAAGGTTATTGAGATATTTTTCAATAACCTTTTTCATTTCAGCAATAGAAGGGTATAATAGTAACATAAATATTAGAAAATACAGAAGGATAAGGTGCTAAGAAATATGGAAGAGTTAAAGAAAATTATTGATGACATATTCATTGATGAGATAATTAAAGTTGTGATAAGTAATAAAGCTAATAAGGAATATGAATATAAAAAAATAAATATACAAAAAAAAGAGAATAAAGGCAAAGATTATTATCAAATTGAGAAGTTTACTGATAAACAGGTATTTCATGAAAATATTGATATTGAAGAAGCTAATATAAGTGTACTTAATTTAATGGAGAATAATTTTAAGCAGCTAACAGCTTGGTCAAAAGAAGTGACTTATGATATTAAGATATCTAAAAAGGGAAAAATTCATTTATCTAAGAAAAGAAGTAATAATGTAGTAGTTGAAAAAATGTCTCATGATAAAGAGAAGAATTATATTTTAAAAGAAGGAATGATAATAGAACCTTTAATTGATTTAGGAGTTTTCTCTAAAGAAGGAAAAATAATAAATTCAAAGTATGATAAATACAAACAAATTAATAGATTCATAGAAATAATAGACGATGAGGTAAAGAAAAAAGATTATAAAGAACTAACGATAATTGACTTTGGATGTGGAAAATCTTATCTTACTTTTGTTTTATATTATTATTTTGTTTATATAAAACATATAAAAGTTAAAATGATAGGTTTAGATTTAAAGGAAGATGTAATAAAAAAGTGTAATGAAATTGCAAGTAGCTATAATTATACTGATTTACATTTTGAGTTGGGAGATATTAATGGATTTAAGTATACTAATGAGGTAGATATGGTTATCACACTACATGCATGTGATACAGCCACAGATTATGCTTTATATAATGCCATAAAGTGGAATGCAAAAATGATTTTCTCTGTGCCATGCTGTCAACATGAACTTAATAGTCAAATGCATACAGAAAACTTATCCATTTTAACTAGATATGGAATTATAAAGGAGAGAGTCGCGGCATTAATGACTGATTCTATAAGAGCTAATTTACTTGAGGCGGTGGGATATAAAACCCAACTTTTAGAATTTATTGATATTGCACATTCACCTAAAAATATTTTAATAAGATCAACAAAATCTAAGGTATCACAAGAGAAAAGGGAAAGTGCTTTGTTAGAAGTTAAATCATTAATTAAAGAATTTAACTTTGAACCTACATTATTGAAATTGTTAGAAAAAGAAAACATACTATAAATAATAACTATTATCTATTGATAAAAATGATAGATTGTTATAGTATTTAGTAGAAGAAAAATTATTAGGTTATATAAACTGCAATAGATATATTTTGTTATGCAAATATAAGCTTAAATGTATTGAGCAAATTATATAATTATTGGAGGGAAGCATATGTTAAATATAGGGTGTCATTTGTCCACTACCAAAGGATTTACTAATATGGGAAAAGAAGCTCTCAGTATAAATGCAAATACTTTTCAGTTTTTTACCCGAAATCCAAGAGGTGGTAAGGCTAAGGATATTGACGAGAAAGATGTTAATGGACTTTTAGAAATAATGAATAAGAATGAATTTGCGAAAGTATTAGCACATGCTCCATATACATTAAATGCATGTTCAGCAGATGAAAGAACAAGAGAATTTGCTATAGAAACTATGAAGGATGACTTGATGAGAATGGAGTACATACCTAATAATTTATATAACTTTCATCCAGGAAGTCACGTTAAACAAGGTGTAGATGTTGGAATTAATTATATTGTAGAAATGCTAAATAAGGTTTTATATAAAGAACAAACAACAATTGTTTTGTTAGAGACTATGGCAGGAAAAGGCACTGAAATAGGAAGAACCTTTGCGGAACTGGAAACTATAATTGATGGTGTTAAATTAAAAGATAAAATAGGAGTATGTTTAGATACTTGTCACGTTTATGATGCAGGTTATGATATTGTAAATGATCTTGATGGTGTTTTAGAAGAATTTGATAGGGTTATAGGACTTGAAAGACTTTATGCTATCCATCTTAATGACAGTAAAAATCCTTTTGAAAGTCATAAGGATAGGCATGAGAAGATAGGGGAGGGTTCTTTAGGAATAGAAGCTATAACTAGGATAATTAATCATCCTAAGTTAAGAAATTTACCATTCTTTTTAGAAACACCAAATGATATTGAAGGTTATAAAAATGAAATAGAAATTTTAAGACAAAACTATAATCAATAATTCTGTAATAGAATAGAGCCTCTAAGAATAACTTTTCAAAGTATTCTAAGAGGCTCTATTTTAGTTTTATTCTATTTTTTGAACATTTATTGCCATTGGGCCTTTTTCTCCATTTTCAATGGAAAAGCTAACACTTTCACCTTCATGTAAATCTTTATTATGGTTTTTTTCTTTAACTTGAGAGTGGTGGACAAAGACATCTTCTCCATTATTGCAAGAGATAAAGCCATATCCTTTTTCGTTATTAAACCATTTAATTATTCCTGTTGTACTTGACATTCATAGTCCTCCTAAAAATATTTATTAAATTTAAACATATATATTATTAGTAAATACTATGAAATTTATTAGTTTTAAGTCTTTTTACTCCAGGCATCTGAGAATGATTGTATTTTTGTATTTTCATATCAGAATTATATATTTTTTTGAATATTTTCGAAGTATAATAAGCATCATTAAATGCATCATGAAAGTCATCATTGTGATTTATATTAAGTATTTCAAGGGCAGGTTTTAAACCAACCCGTGTTCCTTTTTTATAATTTAATAACTTGGATGCATGATACTGAATGTCAAGGTATTTTGAAGGTAAATCATCAGTAGTAATTTTATAGTAATTTAAATTGTTTATCAATTCAGAAATATCCACAAGGCCCCACACACATAAGATGGATTCATCACTTCCAATAAAGTTAATAAAATTTTTATATATTTCAGGAAACTCTTGTGAAGAGTTAGCTTTATTTATATCAATTTTAGTCATGTTTTCAACATATGGATGCAATGTTTTGTGGATAACAGGCTTTACTAAAAAGTTAAATGTGGATACTTTTTGAAAGTTTTCATTAAGTTTAATAGCGCCTATTTGAATTATTTCAAAAGTTAAATTTCTTTCATTTGTACAATTTTTTTTAATATTTTCATCTTCAGTATTACAATTAAAGTTTTGATTAAATTCAAGATCAAAAACTATGTAATTCATAAAATCACCTTCTCATAGTAAATAACATATAAGTGTAATAAAATCTTTAAATATAAATTGTCAATCGCAACATATATAGTATAATAAATGGTTAAAAAGGTCAATTATAAAGTGAAATAATAATTTTGTATAATAATATTATTGACACTTATTAGAAAAAAATATGATATAATAATCCTTATTAATTTTAGTCACTATAAGCACTATATTTTAAACATAATTGAAAAATTATAGTGGAATTTATAAAAGCAAAATCGGAAGTATTTATATTTCTGATTTTGCTTTATATTGGATATAAATTACATTAAACAAAATTAAATTTATATGATATAATAATTTAGGCTAGTAAAGAAATAGTATAGCACATAAGAGAAGTAATTTAACTTAGGAAGGAAGAAACAGATGAAAAAATTAATTGCAGTACTTACAGTGGTATTTTTAACAATGTCAATGTTAGTAGGATGTGGTTCTTCAAAAAATGCAGCTAATGATGAATTAGTAGTATATTTTGTTCCATCAAGAGATCCATCCGAAATCAGAACAGCTACAGCACCTTTAGCTGAAATATTAAAGAAAGAGTTAGCTGCCCAAGGATTTGAATTTAAAAATGTAAAAGTTGAAGTTGGAACTAGCTTTGAAGCAGTTGGTGAATCTTTATCAGCAGGAACTGCTCAAGTTGGATTTATTCCAGGTGGAACTTATGTTTTATATGATGATGGTGTAGAAGTTGCATTAACAGCTACTCGTGATGGGTTAAACCATGATTCAGACAATGCAGCAGATTGGAATACAGCACCTACAGAAGCAGTTGATAAACAAGTTACTTATTATAGATCTCTTGTTATAGCTGGACCATCAGAAAAGGGTAAAGCGTTAGCAGCTAAAATCAATAATGGAGAAACATTAACTAAAGAAGATATTGAAAGTGCAACTTGGGGTGTTTCAAGTAACACAACATCACCAGCTGGATATATATATCCTAGCTTATGGTTACAAGAGAACTTTGGAATATCAATAACTGATTTACCAAATAAGGTAGCATTAGATAACTATGCTACATCTTTATCACAACTTGCTAGTGGTCAAATTGATGTTATGGTAACATATGCAGATGCTCGTAGAGATTATGCTGATCAATGGAACAGCACTTTTGGAAGACAAGAGAGTATTTGGGAAGGTACAAATGTTATTGGAGTAACTGATGGAATATATAATGACACAATATCAGTAACTAAAAATAAAGATGTTGTTAGCGACGAATTAAAGACTGCTATTCAAAAAGCATTCATTAATATAGGTAATACTGAAGAAGGAAAAGCTATAATATCTATATATAGCCATAATGGTTATGAAGTAGGCGAAGATGCTAATTATGATGCTGAAAGAAAAGCACAAGAATTAATTAAGTCTATGCAATAATATATAGTATAAATCATGTTTTAAATTAAAGTAATAAAATGGGTTCATAATAATATGAATCCATTTTAATGTGTAAAAACCTATATACAATGTAGGTAAATGCTATTATATATACATCTGATGAAAATAGTTAGAAAACTTATGATGGAGGGATACCTTTGATTAAATTTGAAAATGTAAATAAGATTTATCCTAATGGGTTACATGCGTTAAAGAACATTAATTTAGAAATTGAGCAAGGTGAATTTGTTGCAATTATAGGATTATCTGGAGCAGGTAAATCAACACTTTTAAGAACAATAAATAAAATGCATGATATTACGGATGGAACACTTAGTGTTAATGGACAAGATGTAAAGTCTTTAAAAGGAAAAGAATTACGTAAGTTTAGAAGAAAGATAGGAATGGTTTTTCAATCTTTCAATCTTGTTACAAGAACTTCTGTAATTAAAAATGTATTAACTTCTAGAGTTCCTGAAATGCCATTATGGAAATCTATATTAGGAATATATTCAAAAGAAGATAAAATTGTAGCTTTAGAAGCTCTTGAGAAGGTTGGAATTTTGGACAAGGCTTATGTGAGAGCAGACCAATTATCAGGAGGTCAACAGCAACGTGTTGCTTTAGCTAGAACTTTAGCACAAAATCCAGAGGTAATACTTGCAGATGAACCAGTAGCAGCTTTGGATCCAATTACAGCTGCACAAGTAATGGATGATTTTAAGAAATTTAATAAGGATATGAATATATCAATTCTTATAAATATTCACCATGTTGATTTAGCGTTAAAGTATGCATCAAGAGTTATTGGAATAAAAGCTGGTGAAATAATATATGATGGACCAGCTAAGAATGTAGATGGACAAATACTAAAGCAAATATATGGTAGAGAATTAGCTGATGATGAAATAATGGGGGATTAATTATGGTACAAGCTATAAAAAATATGTTTAAACCAGAAAAGATCGTATTAAGTAATGGCAAAGAAGTTAAACCACCAAAATCTATTGTTCCCTATATAGTTATAGGATTGATTGTGGCTGTAGTATTTTCAGCAAGAATTACAGGTTTTGATTTTAATATAGTTATGAGTAGAGGAAAAGAATTTTTTGTAATATTAAAGAATATGTTTCCACCAGACTTTAGCTTTGCAAAAAATGTATTACCACCACTAATCGAAACAATAAAAATGTCTCTTTTAGGATCAATGATAGGAAGTTTTATAGCAATACCATTTGCTATAATTTCATCTGTTAACATAAATAAATCTAAAGTAACTCTTGGAATTGTAAGAGTAATATTAAGTATTACAAGAACTCTTCCAACTTTAATAATAGCTTTAATTGCAACGTATATATTTGGCTTAGGAACTTTTGCGGGTACTATAGCAATAACAATATTTACATTTGGAATAGTTGTAAAAATGTTATATGAGAAGATAGAGACTGTTGATATGGGAGCTTTTGAAGCAATGGAGGCAGCTGGGGCTACTAAATTACAAGCCTTTATGGGAGCTATAATGCCACAAATATTGCCAACATATTTTTCAACTTGTCTATATAGTTTAGAGATTAATGTTCGTTATGCAGCTATACTTGGATATGTAGGAGCTGGTGGTATTGGACTTATATTGAATGAAAAAATTGGTTGGAGAGAATACGATAAAGTTGGAATGATATTATTAATGCTATTTATAACAGTTGTTATAATAGAAAACCTAAGCAAATATGCTAGAGAAAGGTTGGGGTAATATGGAATTAACAGTTAAAAAGCAATTAGATAAAGAACCAAACTTGTGGATTAATAAAGCCCTAACTACAATTATTTTAGTATTAATAATAGTATGGGCTGGAAAGTCTATAGTTTATAATGGAGTAAAGGAAAATGGCTTAGACATTGTAAAAAATATAATCTCAGGAATACTTCATCCAGATACAGAGATGTTATTTGATTTTACAGCTGGAGTACCCTATTTATTATTAGAGACTATAGCAATAGCGTTACTAGGAACGATAATTGGAGCAATTCTTGCAATTCCATTATCATTTTTAGCTTCAAGCAATATTGTACCGAAGTGGGTAAGTAGGATCACTTTATTTATTATAGCAGCTATTAGAACTTTTCCTTCCTTTGTATATGGATTGATGTTTATACGAGTAACAGGTCCAGGAGCTTTTGCTGGAGTTCTTACTATGTCAGTTGTATCAATAGGAATGTTATCTAAAATGTTTATTGAAGCCATTGAAGATCTAGATATAAAAATTTTAGAGTCTCTTGATGCAGCGGGATGTACTACTTTTGAGAAAATAAGATATGGTATAATTCCTCAACTGTTTACTAACTTTGTATCAATAGCTATATATAGATTTGAAATTAATATAAAGGATGCTTCTACTTTAGGATTAGTTGGAGCAGGTGGAATAGGTGCACCCCTAATTTTTGCAATGAATGCATTCAATTGGGATGAGGTTGGAGCAATTTTATGCGGATTAATTGTGCTTGTTCTTATAGTAGAGGTTTCTTCAACGAAGATAAGAACTAAACTTGCAAGAGGATAATAAAAAAGGCAGAGGCTGTCGGACTAATAATTGGTGCGACAGCTTCTGCTTTTTATTTTATTACAGTTAGATATTTAGATTTATCAACAATTACTTTCTTATATTTCTTGAAGTAGTCAATTATAATATCAGGCATTTCTTCAAGAACTTCTTTTACTACTTCACATTCGGTATAGAAATCATAACCGCCAGCACCAGTAGCTCTATAGTTATTCATAGCTAAGGTAAAGGTGTCATTTTCATTAATTTCATTTCCTTTAAATTTTATAGAGGTTACTCTAGTACCAATTGGCCTTGTAATATCAAAGGTATACTCTATATTTGAAAAGTAATCGTAGTTATAATGTTCTACTTTAGGTTTTAAAAATAAATCTGATACCTTTAACTCTCCTTTTGAATTATCTATATAACTTGCGCTGCGTTCAAGGGCAAGTTTTAGAATTTTACCTGTAACTTTAAGTATAGACAAGGTGTTTGGAAACATATATGTAGAGGTAATGTCTCTTACGGTAACCTCTTTATTAAAGCCCTTTATGGAGTTTGCAAAGGATGTTACGGAGATATCTGCATTACTTGCATCAAGTTGTATTTGGTTAATAAAATTTGCAAGATAAGAACCGTTAATGGCCATATCAATATGTGTAGTTGGTTGCAGTGCCACATCTAGGAAACCTACAGGAGTATCTAACCAATTCTGAACTTCCTTTTCCAAAGGCATTAGTTCGTTAAACATTAAAGAATTAGGTTTACAGGTAGGCACCTTTAGCTTAGAATCAATTATTTTGTTTAAATTGTCATCTAAGGCAACATTTAATTCAAGATAATATGTTCCGTTAGGTGGTGTTTGAGCAATATAAGTATCATTGATGATTTTTCCATCAATGGACATATGTTGATGACCAGTTAATAATATATCAAAATCAAAATCTTCACAGATTTTATATGCTATATTTTCACTTGTCTCACTAAGTTTTTTATGAGATTCTAAATCATACTCAAAACCTCCATGATAAACGCCTATAACAAGATCACTATTTTCACTTACATTATCAAAGTAACTTTTTACAGCTTCATATGTTTCTGACACAGTGAAGTTTTCTAGATTTGATGGTCTTTCCCAACGATTTATAAAGTCTGTTGTAAATCCTATAATACCTACCCTTAAGCCGTTGTCCATAACTTTTATATCATAAGGGAGTATTGGCAGTTTTTCAGACTTATCTTTAACGTTGGCACATAAGCATTTTCCATCTAGATTAGTAACATATTTTTTTAAATAATCATAACCATAGTTAAAATCATGATTGCCAAGTGTTATATAGTCATAGCCACCTTTATTCATAATTTTAGCTAAAGGATGTACATTAAATTTATTGCTACTTAAAAAATTTGTAAATGGAGAGCCTTGAATTGTATCGCCACCATCAATAATTAAGGTGTTCCCATCCTTTTCATACTCATTTATTATTTTTAATATACCCATATTTTTTTCACAATCATCTCTGTAGTCTGTTGGAAAAACATAACCATGAAGATCAGAAGTGAAATATATCTTTAGTTTCTTCATATTTTATACCTCGTATTATTATATTTACATTCAATTATATCATAGTAGTATTTTTAAAGTCATGTAGTAATTTCTGATAAAAAAGTAATGCTACGATATGTTAAAAAATGGAAAAACATGATATACTAATTGAAGTGAAGAGTGAAAAGTGAAAAGTTAAGGATTAAAGATTGGGGTGATAAAAATTATAAGAAAAATAACTTATGTTCAATACAATAAAAAATTACAATATATATTTAATTTCTATACAAAGGATATGATGTTATGTTTACTTATATTTATGTTTCTATATTATTTATTATGTAAATTGTTTGGACCAACCAATTATATTTTTTCACTTAAAGATACAGTTATAAAAACATTAATGGTTATAATATTATCTGTGGTAGCAGGAAGTTATGCTTTTAATTTCTACAAGTATGTTATTGAAACTTCCTCTTTTAATAGTAGGATGCGAAGAAAATTTGCATTTGTAGAATCTTTTTTGTTTTTTCCAATATATTGTTCAATATTGGTTATTAATTTTTATCCAATAAGAATAAAAGCAATGGCTATTCAAAGTTTAGTATTATTTTTTATTTGGTTTTTATTTAGAAAAACTCTTATTAAAAACGAAATTAAAAAAGTAAATATTATCGTAAAGAACTTAGAATAAAGATAATAAGGGAATATTACAAAACTAAGCACCTTTATAGTTTAAATGAATAGAATAAAATATAATATTTTTTATTATGGAGGAGCTTAAATGAATATATATGACTTAATAAGAAAGCTTCAAGTGAAAATGAAAGATCCAGTATTTGCAGCAAAGTTTAATGAGGCATCAAATATAATTAATAGTGTTCCAGGATTACAAAATGAAGTATTTAGAATTGCGCAAATCCAAGATGAGAAAGCACAAAGTGCCGCTATTGCAAAATTACCTAATGAAGTTAAAAATGCTGTAAGAGACTTAATATCTTTGTTAAATTAGGGATGATTTTAATCATCCCTTTTATGTTATATTAATCAATTCATGGTTTAATATTTCTAGAAACATTAGAGCTTCTTTACTAAGTTCTCTGGATTTTAATTTCATATAGCAAAGTTCAACATATATATTTGGAATTGGGATAGAAATCCAATTGAAAAAATTTTGGATTTGAGGATGTAGAGTGCAGCCAATACTAAAGGCATTAGTAGTAGAAACAATATTACATCTTGTTTCTCTGTCATTAACGGATATTATTTTATTTTTGTTAACTATATTCATAAATAAAACTTCTGGTAAGAATGAAAATTCATTTTGTTCTTCAGAATAATAATTTACGAAAGGATATTCTTTTAATTTATTAAAGTCAATTTCATTATCATGGATGATGAGAGGATGACCTTTTCTAACATTAATGTTTATTGATAGTTTTTTTAAGGGTGTGAGGATTATATTTTTATTTTTTAAAGTGTCTACAACATAATTTTTTAGAAATGGAGTAAGTAGAACTATTCCTAAGTCACTTTGATTTTTATAAATACTATCAATGCACTCTAAATAATTATGGGTTTTTATATTTAATTGTATATTATTTTTATTTTCATGTTTCTTACATAACATCGAAAAGGCTTCCATAACCACAGAATAAGTAGATGAAGATAGAGTAAATTTACATATATCATCATTACTTTTAATTTTTAATATATTATCATATCCTTGTTTTATGGATTTAGCATACTTTAAAAATTCATTTCCTTCGTTTGTCAAAATGATTCCGTTGTTAGTACGTAAAAAAATTATAATACCTAATTCATTTTCAAGGCTTTTTATGGAATTACTAATATTGGGCTGTGATAAAAATAAGTTTTTTGCAGCTTTAGAAATAGATCCAGTCTTTGCAACTTCTATAACATATCTAATTTGTTGTAATTTCATATTATCACTCCTCCAACTAAACATGATTCTATAACAATATGATATAATTTTCTGAAAATTATATCAAGGATTAGAATATTCAACAATTCATAATGTAAGTACTGTTCCTATTGATTTAAAATGTAGTTGTGATAATATAGATATGGTAAATAAATATGGATTAGGATATTTTTTTGCTTTTAATTTTAACTTAAAGCGAATTTTATGAAGGAGTTATATAATGAAAGCTACGATAGTAATAGCAACATACAATGAGGAAAAATATATTAAAGAATGTATAGAGTCTTTAGAAAATCAATCTTATCCTAAAGATATGTATCAAATATATATTATAGATGGAAAATCAGAAGATAATACTACTGCAGTAGTTAAAGAACTTATGGAGAAATATAACAATGTAAAATTGTTTGAAAATCCTAAGAGAATACAAGCAGCTGCATTTAATATTGGGATTAATAATGCCAATACGGAATATTCTTTTATCGTTGGGGCTCATGCAAGTTATGATTATGACTTTATTAAGAACAGTGTTGAATCAATTGAAGAGAATGGTGTCGAGTGTGTAGGTGGAAAAATTAAATTTGATGCTAAAACTAAAATTGGGAAGTTATATGCCCTTGCCAGAGGAACTTTATTTGGAGGGGGAGTAGCATCTTATAGATACTCTAATAAAAAACAACTTACATCTACGGCTAGTTTTGGCTGTTATAAAACTGCTAGGATGCTTGAAGTAGGTGGATACAATGAAACTTTAGTAAAAAATCAGGATAATGATATAAATAAAAGAATAATTGCCTCAGGTGGTAAGATTTTGTTTGATCCATCAATTAAATTTACGTATTATACAAGAGATAATTATAAGGCAATAAGAAAACAAATGTTTAATTATGGATATTGGGAAGCCAAAGTAATAAAGCAGGATTCTAAGCAGTTTAGTATATTCACTATAGTACCTTCTGTTTTTGTAATATATAATATCTTAGCGTTACTGTTATTATTTAAGACACCAATACCAATTATGCTTAGTATGATACCATATTTAATAGTATACTTGATTTTTTATTTTAAGTTTGGAAAAGGGAAAAATCCATTTGAACTTCTTTGGATTTACTTAACAATTCATTGTTCTATTGGAATTGGATTTATTAAAGGTTTGTTTAAATAGAAGTAAAGGTTATTGCAAAATGCAATAACCTTTATTTTTTTGAATTAAATATAAGAGTTAATAAAATACTATAGAAAAGAGTATAAGCAGAGGTGGAAAAATGGATAAGTTAAAGGAAGTATTAAAAAGTGAAATAGAAGATTTTAGAGAAAAGGGTCATAGGTTTATTAATGGCGAAATGACAATGATGGAATTTAAACATGCTTCAGGTGGGTTCGGTGTCTACGCTCATCGAGGAGGCACAGAATTTATGGTTAGACTTAGAATTCCATCGGGGGTTACTGATATATATGAATTAGAAAAAGTATATAACTTTGCTAAGAAGTATAACGTATCTAAAGTTCATTTCACAACACGACAAGCAATACAGTTTCATGGGTTAAAGATAGATGAGGTTTGTGATTTAATGGAAGAAGCCATGAATTATAATATCTTTACTAGAGGCTCAGGGGGCAACTATCCAAGGAATGTGGCACTTTCACCTTTAGCAGGTGTTAATCCTTCAGAACCTTTTGATCCAACTCCGTATGCATTAGCTGTAGGGAATTATTTTCTAGAGAGAATATATACATATAAGCTTCCAAGAAAATTAAAGGTTTCTTTTTCGTGCAGTAATTCAGATGGAGCTCATTGTACAGTTCAAGACTTAGGATTTTTAGCTGTTGATAACAATGGAAAAAGGGCCTTTAAAGTATATATTGGAGGTGGATTAGGATTAAATCCACAAAAGGCTGTAATTTACCCAGAATTAATAAATCCACAAGATGTTTTATATTATGTTGAAGCTATGGTTAAACTATTTATGGCAGAAGGAAATTATGAAAATAGAGCAAAGGCAAGAGTTAGATATATTTTAGATAGAATGGGAGAAGAAGAATTTATTAAAACATATAGTAGCTATGTGGAAAAGGAAAAAGGTAAGGGTGGATTAGAGGTAGTAGTAAATGAAAAAACTATAAATAAAAAAGGAAAAACAGTTGAAATTAATAGTAATAGAATATTTCAGCAAAAGCAATGTGGACTATATAGTGTATATGTTCATCCTATAGGAGGACAGCTTTCTATAGATGATTTAAACAAATTAATTTCACTTTTGAAAAATTATGAGGATATAGATATAAGACTTGCAATGACAGAAGGAATATATATAAGAAATCTAAATGGAGACGAAGCTATTTCTATATTAAATGCAACTGAAAATATGACAGGGGTTACTAAATTGGAGCATAGTATTGCTTGTGTAGGGGCTCCAATATGTCAAATTGGTTTAGGAAATAGTCAACAATTACTTAGGGATATAATTGAGTATTTTAATAAAATGGGAATGAAAGAAGATATTTTACCTAGAGTTAACATTTCTGGCTGTGGAAATTCTTGTGGAATACACCAAGTCAGTTCAATTGGCTTTACAGGTAAAAGAAAGAAGGTAAATGGAGAGAATCGAGAGTGCTTTACAGTATTCATTGATGGTTCTTATGCAGTTGATAGGACGAGGTTAGGAACACAATATGGTGAAATATTAAAGGAAGATATTCCTAAATTCTTATATGAAATAGCCCAAAACATAAAAGAATATAACATAAGTTTTGATGAATTTGCACAATGTAAAAAAATTAAAATGGAAGAAATAGTGAATAAGTATATAGTATAAAAATATTTATTTCCTTTTAAATTATAAAACTATTTAAAAGGATTATTCCAGTATATATTTTGGATAATCCTTTATTTAGTTTATATAAAGAAAATTAATGCATAAATAGGACTTAGCCATAATATATTTATAAATAGTTAGTGAATTTTTATCAATTAATTAAATGAAAAATGTATAATAATTAGTTTTATAGTCTAAAAAACATAAAAAATAAGTCGAAATATATTTTCAATGATTTTTATGTGAAATATTATTTTAAAAGTATTTAGAATAGCGGAATATAGGTGAATACGAAATAGTCTGAAAATTTAGATAAATTATCCTATTATCTATTTACATTTTATAAAAAATTATATAAAATAAGAATAAGTTACATCAATTCAAGAATTTTACATAAATATTGAGGAAATAAAATATAAATATTATACAACTTAAAATGTTAGTAGAAATATAAGATATAATTATGCAATAAATAAGTATATTTATTAGCATATTTATATATATAATGAATTATTTTTTATAAGGGGGAATTGACTGTGAAAAAATTTATGTCCTTGTTTTTAGCAGGAGTCCTTTCCGTAGGATTGGTAGGTTGTGGAGGCGGAAAAGAAAAGCCAGAAGATGCTCAAAAGCCAGATAATCCACCAGTGCAAGAGGAAGGTGAAAAGAAAGTAGGAGGAACATTAGTAGCAGGCGTAACTGAAATGTCAGGAAACTTTAATCCAGCTTATTATCAATCTGCATATGATGGACATGTAGTAGACATGGTATTTCAAAAATTAGTTGACTTTAATGTTAAAGGAGAATGTGAACCTCAAGCTTGTAAAGATTGGGAAGTAACTAATGATGGAAAAGACATTGTATTCCATATGAAAGATGATATGACTTTTTCTGATGGAGAAAAAGTTACAGCAGATGACGTTGTATTTACTTACAAAATGTTGGCTGACCCATCATATACAGGTAGATATGGATCAGCAGTAAAAGATATGGTTGGCTATGAAGAGTTTTCAAGTGGTAAAACTGAAGAATTTAAAGGTGTAGTAAAAGAAGATGACTATACAGTTAGATTCTGTTTTAAAGAAGCTTTAAGAACAAATCTAGAACAAGGAAGTCAAGGAATTTTACCAGAACATTACTATGGCAAAAACTATAAAGTTGGCGATACTTCTTCTATAGAAGCTATTACAACTGAGCCTATAGGATCTGGACCATACGTTTTAGAAAAGTTTTCAGAAGGAGAATTTGCCTCATTAAAGAGAAGAGCTGACTATAAAGGTGAAGGTTACCTTATAGAAAAAGTTATGTGCAAATTTGTAGATAATACCACAGATATAGTTGAATTAACTTCTAAAGAAGTAGATTTACTTCCAGGAGTTGTTGAACCTAAAAAGATTGATCAAGCTAGACAAAAAGATTTCTTAACAGAAAATCATTATGACAGAAGTGGATATGGATATTGTAAATTTAACTGCGAAGGCGGAGCTACTGCTGATAAGAAAGTTCGTCAAGCTTTATACTATGCCTTTGATATTCAACAATTTGTAGACACTTATTACGCAGATGAGATAACAGGAAAACCTCTAGCTTCAGTTCAATATCATCCATTCTCTCAAGTATCTTGGGCTATAGATGATGCGCTTCTTTCTCAAATGACAGCATATAAATACGATATAGAGAAGTCAAAATCTATTCTTGATGAAGCAGGTTGGAAAGTTGGATCTAGCGGATATCGTGAAAAAGATGGTAAGGTTTTAGAGATAAAAGTAGCTGCTATGCCAGACCATGATATATTAGCAACATTAATTCCAATGTGGCAAAAATCTTGGGGTGAAGATTTAAAATGTAAAGTTGAAGTAGCATATCTTGAATTCAACCCAATGATGGACTTAGTACAGAGTAATGCTGATGCTAATTTAGATCAGTGGAGTATTTATTTTATGGCAAATACAATTGGTTCAGCTGACCCTCATTCAATATATTCAGATTTCCATTCAGATTATATAGGAAGTGGAAAAGATAACACTTGTAGATATAACAATCCAGAAGTAGATAAACTTCTTGATCAAGGAAAGGGTATTTTAGATAAAGAAGAAGCTAAGCCTATCTATCAAAAAATTGCAAAGATATTAAACGAGGATGCTCCTATGATGCCTGTTTATGCAAACACATACTATGACTTATATAATAAGAAGATTAAAAACTTAAATACAAGTCCATTCTGTAACTGGGCTAAGGTATTGAAGGATGCTTATATTGAAGAATAGAGATAAAGCTCTATAGCAACTATTGACGCCCTGACTTAAAGCCAGGGCGTTATTTAAAAAAGTTGAGGGGGGAGAAAATGTTAAAATATTTAGGGAAGAGATTACTTAATTTAATTCCTGTAATAATTATAATAACAATAATTCTATTTAGCTTATTGAAATTCATGCCTGGAGATCCAGTAAATGCTTATTTGGGAGTTGGTTCAAAGACAACAGTGGAGCAACAAGAGAGAATTAGAGAAAAATTGGGTCTTAACGATTCTATTCCTAAGCAGTATTTCAATTGGCTAAAGAGAACCGTAACTGGTGATTTTGGTAGTTCTATTAAATTTAGAAAACCTGTAAATGAAGTAATAGGAAATTTTATTTGGAATAGTTTTTTACTTAATTTAGTTGCTATGGTTATAGCTTTTGCTATTGCTATACCTGTAGGAATAAAATCAGCAGTTAGAAAATATGGACCCTTTGATAATTTTTGGACGGTATTTTCTCTGATTGGAGTTGGAATGCCATCTTTCTTCTTTGCTCTACTGGTAGTATTTTTAATTGCGGTGCCAAGTAAAGTAATACCACTTAATGGTATGAGAACTGCAATGAAAGCAGCCATGGGGTATTCAAGTTTTGGAGAAGAATTTTTAGATGTAGCCGTTCATATGATATTACCAGTTTTAGTTTTAGTAATTCTAGATTTGGCTTCATTAATTAGATATGTAAGAAATAGTGTAATAGATGTAATTAACCAAGATTATATAAGAACTGCTAGATCTAAAGGGCTTAAAGAAAAAGTTGTAATATACAAACATGCATTTAGAAATGCATTAATCCCAATTGTAACACTTTTAGGACTTTATATACCTGGATTATTTGGTGGTGCAATACTACTTGAAACAGTATTTATATGGCCTGGAATTGGTAAGGTTTTATATGAAGCAGTTATGACTTCAGATATATGGTTAGTTATGGGTGCTAATACCTTTTATGCTATACTTACACTTTTAGGAAATTTACTTGCAGATATGTCATATGCACTAGTAGATCCTAGAGTAAAGCTTGAATAGGGGGAATAGCTATGTTAGAAGTAAATAAGTCTAAAAAGACTAGTGAAGTTAAAGATCTACAATCACTTGGACCATGGAGAGTTGCTTGGGAAAGATTTAGAAAGAATAAACTAGCAATAGTTGGGGCAACTATATTTATTGCCATTTTGTTAATGTGTATATTTGTACCAATGTTCTTCTCAGAATCAGTTGGTGACTTTGAATTAGCTAATAAATTGCAACCACCTTCAAGTGCTCATTGGCTAGGAACTGATGAACAAGGAAGAGATGTTCTTATGAGAGTCTTTTTGGGTGGTAGAATATCCATGTTAATTGGTGTTATGACAGCTGGTGTAACAGTTGTATTGGGAGCTTTAGTAGGAGGAATTGCTGGATATTATGGTGGCACAGTAGATAATCTTCTTATGAGATTTTCAGAAATTGTTTATTCTCTTCCATTTTATCCTTTAGTTATTTCATTATCATTTATCCTCATGTGGAAGGTTAGTAGCTCGCAGAAAATGTTTATAGTAATGATAATATTGGCTGTTTTATCTTGGCCAGGACTAGCTAGAATAATTAGAGGCCAGATATTATCTTTAAGAGAACAAGATTTCATGGTTGCAACTAAAGCATTAGGTATATCTAATAGATCAAAAATAATTAAACATCTTTTGCCTAATACACTATCATATATAATAGTTAATGCAACTCTTGGAATGGCTGGAGCTATTATGTCTGAAGCAGCGCTTTCCTATTTAGGATTAGGAGTAATACCTCCAACACCTACATGGGGAAATATGATTGAAAGAGCACGAGACAGTTTTGTTTTTACATCAAAGCCTTGGCTTTGGATTCCACCTGGAATTTTAATTGTATTAACAGTTGTAAGTATAAATCTTTTAGGTGAAGGATTGAGAGATGCCTTTGATCCAAAAGAGATAAGGTAGGTGGAGATATGGAGAATTTATTAGAAGTAAGAAATTTAAAAACATATTTTTATACAGATAATGGTGTAGTAAGGGCTGTGGATGGTGTTTCTTTTGATGTAAAACCTGGAAGGACATTAGGTATTGTTGGAGAATCTGGGTGTGGTAAAAGTATTACATCTATGTCAATTTTAAAGCTTATAGATAAGCCTGGTAAAATAGTGGATGGAACAATTAAATTTAATAGTGATGATATAGTACCAATGACTGATGATCAAATACAGCATATTAGAGGTAACGATATATCTATGATATTCCAAGAACCAATGACTTCTTTAAATCCAGTTTTTAGAGTGGAAGATCAAATTATGGAGGCTGTAATACTTCATCAAGGATTAAAAAAGGAAGAGGCTAGAAAAGTCGCTATTGATATGCTGGAATTTGTAGGGATTCCAAGACCAGAGGAAGTTGCTAGGGATTATCCACATCAATTAAGTGGAGGAATGAGACAAAGAGTAATGATAGCTATGGCACTAGCATGTAGGCCTAAACTTTTAATTGCTGATGAACCTACCACTGCATTAGATGTTACTATTCAAGCACAAATTTTAAGACTTATGAATGATTTAAAAGAAAAAACTAATACAGCAATTATGCTTATAACCCATGATCTAGGAGTTATAGCACAGATGGCAGATGATGTTATAGTAATGTATTCAGGTAAAATTGTTGAATCTGCACCTATTAGAGAATTGTTTAGTAATCCGAAACATCCCTATACTAAAGGACTTTTAGCATCCATTCCAAGCTTAGAGGAAGATAAAGAGAGGTTATATTCCATAGAAGGTGTAGTTCCAAACCCATTTCATTTACCTGAAGGTTGTTATTTTGCTCCAAGATGTGAATTTGCAAAAGAAGAATGCAAGCATAAAATGCCTGCTGAAATAGAATTGGGAGATGAGCATAAAGTAAGGTGCTTCTTATACACTGACAAGGTGGACGAGCTTCATAATAAAAAGGAGGAAATAAAACATGGCAGAAGAAAGAAATAAAATTGTTGAAATAAAAGACTTAAAAAAGTATTTTTCAGTAAAGAAAAAGTCAATGTCTGCTCCAAAGCAATTTGTTAAGGCTGTAGATAATGTTTCCTTTGATATTTATGAAGGTGAAACTTTAGGGTTAGTAGGAGAGTCAGGGTGTGGTAAATCCACTCTGGGTAGAACTATTTTAAAACTATATGAACCAACAAGTGGAGAAATAATATATAAGGGTCAAAATATAGTTAAATACAAAGAAAAAGCAATGAAACCTTTAAGGAGAGAGATGCAGATTATCTTTCAGGACCCATATAGTTCACTTAATCCAAGAATGAATGTTTTTTCTATAGTAAGTGAAGCATTAGTTGAGCATAAGTTATATAAAAAAGGTGATGACCTTAATAAGAGAGTAGAGGAAATAATTGAGCAGTGTGGTCTATCACCATATCATATATACAGATATCCACATCAATTTTCAGGAGGACAAAGGCAACGTATAGGTATTGCTAGAGCCTTAGCCTTAGAACCTAAGTTTGTTGTATGTGATGAACCAGTATCAGCACTGGATGTATCTATTCAGTCTCAAATTCTTAACCTAATGATGGATTTACAAAAAAAGATGGGATTATCATATTTGTTTATATCTCATGATTTAAGTGTTGTAAAACACATTAGTGATAGAGTTGGTGTAATGTATTTAGGCTCAATTGTAGAATTAGCAGATAAGGAAACTTTGTATAAGAATCCAGTGCATCCATATACAAAGGCATTACTAGCAGCTATACCAGTTCCAAATCCTGATAGAATTTCTGAAATGAATATTATACAAGGAGAAATACCAAGTAATGTTCAAACACCATCAGGATGTAAGTTTCATACTAGATGTCCATATGCAATGAAGATATGTAAGGAAGAAAATCCAGTCACAAAGGAAATTGAAAAAGGACATTTTTGTGCCTGTCATTTAATTTAAAGAAAAGGGAGCTGATAGAGTGATTAAACCGGGTATTGTATTTAAGCAAGCATTTGGTAAAAAAGAATTAAATAAAGATATGGTAGGAAACTTAAGGCTGGAAAAAAATGATTTTTTAGCCTTGGTAATTGCAGGTGGGACAGTATTTTTACCAGCATTACTATTAATGTTTGGAGGAATTGCTCTATTAATATTGTTCTTGTTTTATAGGTAGATCGAATAATCCCCGTCTACTTTAAAAAAGACCTATTTCAAATTTTGAAGTAGGTCTTATTTATATTAAAATTGATAGTGGAATTATCTGTAGTGACGGAGGAGGTAACTTATAAATAAAATTTAAGGGAACTAGATATCCATTATTATTTAGAACATTTAAATACGGTAAAAACGAAATTAATAGATTGGAATAGTATTCCGGTAATCCAGTTTTGTCAAATAAGTTTATTGTATCATCATTTTTAAAACATGTTTTAGTAACTTTACCAATAATCTTGCAGTTACAGTTATTACTATCGAAGATATAACCAATGTTGTTATAGTAGGATTTAACTAATGTTAGGGAAATCATTTTATTATTTATGAAAGCAAGGATATCACTAGTGTTTCCATTAGTTAATTTATTCTCCATGGTAGTTAACAAATTAACTATTATGGTATATGTTAAGGGGCCTATGGATTTATTATCAAAGGTTTTATCTAAAAAATTAGTATCATAATTGTTGAGAATGCTTATAAGATTATTTATATAATTTGCAATTGCATTGATGTCAAGACTACCTTGAAATTCTATAAAATCCCCTACTTCCACATTTGTAAAAGATTCATTGCATTGGTTAATATACTTAAGGTTATCTTGTGATTTTAAACATTCAATTATGGCAGTATTAAGTTGGGATAGAGTATTGTTTTTAGTTGTAGTAACTTCAGAAAAAGTTGCGCTTCGAGTATCAAATAATTTTAAAAACTCATCATAATTTAGAAATGCTTCATCAAAGGTTAAGGATAAATTTAGATTACGTAAATCCTTAGCTATGGTTTGATCAATTTGAGGTCCTCTTGGACTATATGGACTATTAATAGAAGGAGGCCTCGAAAGATTATTAAGAGGTACTGGAGAAGTTTTTATATCATCGGTGTTTTGACGTCTACAAAGATCTTGCAGTCTACCTAGAATATAATTATCATAACTTGTTCTACATACTTTATTGTTATAATATCCATCTAATAAAAGTGTACTTAAGTCTTGAAGCATTGATGTATTAATATATATTGGGATACATGGTGGCATATTCATAACTAAACCTCATATAGGATTATATATACAGTATATTAAAAAAAAATGTTTGTGTTAATATAATGAAAACAAAAAAGATTTTAGAAATTACATCTAAAATCTTTTTTTATGTTTTGTGGCAGGGATGATAGGATTCGAACCTACGGATACAGGAGTCAGAGTCCAGTGCCTTACCGCTTGGCGACATCCCTATAGAATAAGAGATTGTAAAAATGTTACAATATAATTATAGTACTAAATAATATAAAAATAAATACTAATTTGACTATTATTTGTTATAATCATAGTTAAGTTATTATATATTGATAAATTCAATTATAAACACGTTTATAAGATGGGATGAAGATATTGACTTTACTAAATTGTAATGTATATATAAATAAGGGCTCTGTAGTAAAATAGAGGTACAGAATATATAAGTTATGCTAAACCGTAATTTTATAGATTGTGCATAGCCTAAATAATTAGGAGGAAATATGAGTGTTAAAATTGAAGTTTTAAAGAAACTAGAAGAAAACAGGGAAGTTTTTTTTTCAGGAGAAATTTTAGCAAAGGAATTAAACGTTTCAAGAGCAAGTGTATGGAAGGCCATCAATCAGTTAAAAAAAGAAGGATACAATATTGAGGCAATATCAAACAAGGGGTATTGCTTATCTAAAGATACAGATGTAATTTCAAAGGAAGGAATATTACCTTATTTAAAGGATACATATAAGAAAACTAATTTTCATGTATATAAAAGTGTAGAATCTACAAATAAAGTTGCTAAAGAAATTGCACTAAAAGAACCTAATAATGATTCAATTATTGTTTCTGAGGAGCAGACTTTAGGAAGAGGAAGGTTAGGAAGAAAGTTTTTCTCACCTGAGAAAACTGGTATATATATGAGCATGTTAATTCATCCAGATATTAATTTGGAAGATGCAACGCTTATTACTACAGCTACTTCAGTAGCTGTATCAAGAGCAATTCAAAAAGTTACAGGAATTAAAACCACTATTAAATGGGTTAATGATATTTTTATAAAGGATAGAAAGGTAGCAGGCATTTTAACAGAAGCAGCTACTAATTTTGAAAGTGGAAAAATAGATTGGGTTATTATAGGGATAGGTATTAATTTTAATACACCGTTAAATAGTTTCCCGGAAGACCTAAAGGAAATTGCTACGTCTATTTTTGAAGAAAGGCCAGATGAGATTACAAGAAATAGACTAATTGGAGAAATAATAAATGAAGTTATGGCTTTAATAAATCCTATTGATGTTGATAATTTTATGGAAGAATATAAAGAAAAATCTATGGTTATTGGGAAAGATATAATTGTTAAGGAAAAGGATAATGATTTTATTGCAACGGCTATAGATATTGATAGAAAAGGGCAGTTAATAATAAGGTGTAAAGATGGAGAGGTAAAAAAACTTCATTCAGGAGAGATAAGTATAAGAACATTATGAGATTGATATAAATGTAAAATGGTAATATAATTGTAAGTAGCAGAGTAAAGACTTGTGCGTTAAGTGCTGAGTGAACAGGGAGTTGTCATCAGACGAAAAGGAACCTTGCGATACTTGTCTTGATTCCCACTGCTACATATAATAGGAAATACTCCTTTTTATGTAGCTAACAAAAAAAGGAGGTATTTTTATGATTAATGGGATAATACGAAGCCAAATTAAGTTATTAAAGGAGTCGGCACTAGAGTTAAAGCAAACTAAATCTATTACAGCACTAGGGTTATTAGTAGCTATGAATATTGTTATAGGAACTTTATTTATAGAAATAGGCCCTAATTTAAGAATTGGATTTGCATTTCTAGTGGTTGGAATATGTGGGTTATATTATGGGCCCATTGCAACAGGGTGTGTAGGAATAATTGCAGATATTTTAAAGTATTTAATTAGGCCTAGTGGGGTATTTTTTTTAGGGTTTACTTTAAATGAGTTTTTAAGTGGTTTTATTGTAGGAATGATATTGTATAAAAAACCTGTTACCATAAAGAGAGTTTTTTTATGTAGATTTTTAGTAGTTTTTATAGTCAATATAATACTTACTCCTATATGGCTCTCAATTCTTTATGGAAAGGGATTCGTTTTTTACGTTTCTACTAGGATATTTAAAAATATTATATTATTACCTATTGAAACTATAATTTTGTATTTTTTATTAAAAGCTACTGAAAAAGTTAAAATAAGATGATTTTATATAGTTAAAAAAGCTGCTGTAACTTGATAAGTTACAGCAGCTTTTTGTTATTCCCATGCGTCTGTGTTTTCTAGTCCTTTAATAGAGGAAGCCTTGAATATAGGATCTTTTCCTGATTTTTGTTGCTTGCTATAATCATCAAGGGCTGCAAAAGCATATTTTCCAAGGAACATAATTGCAATTAGATTTATTATGGCCATAAGTGCCATAAATAGGTCTGCTAAATCCCAAACAATTTTAATTGATGCTAGGGAGCCCGCAAATACAGTTATAACTACAAAAATCCTAAATATATTAAGTATTATTTTGCTTTTAGTTATAAATTCTATGTTAGATTGTCCGTAATAATAATTACCAACAATTGAACTAAAGGCAAATAAAAATGTACAGATTGCTAAAAAGTATTTGCCCATTGATCCTATTTGAGAAGTTAGTGCAGCTTGAGTAAGTTCTATTCCAGTTAAAGATGTACCAGCGTATTCTCCAGAGATTAGAACTATAAAAGCAGTACAAGTACAAATTACAATTGTATCTGTAAATACTCCCAAAGTTTGAGTTAATCCTTGTTTTACTGGATGGGAAACTGTAGCTGTAGCTGCAGCATTAGGAGCACTTCCCATACCAGCTTCGTTAGAGAACAATCCTCTTTTTATACCTTGCATAACTGTAAATCCAAGACCACCAGCTGCAAATTGTTGTATTCCAAATGCATTTTCAAATATTAATTTAAATATTTGTGGAATTGATGTTATATTAAGGATTATTACTATAATTGCTACTAATATATATGCTGTAGCAAAGATTGGCACTATAACTTCAGAAACTTTAGCAATTCTTTGTACTCCACCGAATATTACTAAGGCTGTAAGTATTGAGAGAATAATACCCATTGCAATAGGGCTTATTCCAATTGCATTAGTAAAAGCAAGAGTAGTTGTGTTAGATTGAGCAGCATTAAATACTAAGCCGAAACAAACTGTGGTTAGTATTGCAAAAACAACTCCAAGCCATCTTTTACCAAGGCCTTTTTCAATATAGTAAGCTGGACCACCAAGATAGTTTCCATCACTATCTTTTGTTTTATATATTTGAGCTAATGTACTTTCTACAAAGCTTGATGCGCCACCAATTAAAGCTATAAGCCACATCCAAAATACTGCTCCGGGTCCACCGGCTGCAACAGCCATAGCAACACCTGCAATATTTCCCGTTCCAACTCTTGATGCAGTACTTATGCAAAATGCTTGAAAAGAAGATACACCATCTTCAGAGCTTTTGTTACTTGGTTTTAATAATTTGAACATTTCCTTTAAGTATCTAAACTGAACAAATTTAGTTCTAAAGGAAAAATAGACACCTGCACCTATTAGTAACACAATTAAAACATATGACCACATAAAAGTGTTAATATTATCTACTAGTTTACTTAATATTTCCATAATTCATCCCCTCGCTAATTAATTTTTTATCCTATTTTTTAAAATATAATAAAAGTTATATTTCATGCTAAAAATGCATGAGACATAATAAAACAAAAATCACGAATAATTTATTATATTATTTATATATTATACAGTTTCAAACAAAAAATCAACAAATTTTTTAAGTAGAGTTTAATTTTTTGATAATAAGGTGTAAAAAATAAGGATTATTCAACATTTTTATTGAATAATCCTTTTTAACAGATAATAAAATATTGGGTTTGTATTTATGTTCTCATTTTAAATTCTGATTTGCATTTTTTACAAGTAACAGTTATTTTTCCTTTTCTTCGAGGAAGTCTTAACTTTTGATTACACTGTGGGCACTTAACAATTTTGTATTTAATTCTCTGAGAGGCTTTGTACTTCAAAGAGTTGAATGTAGGTGCTAAATCACTGATATGGAAAGTGTTGTAATTAGAAGTGATCTGTTTGTTGAATTTACCCAATAACTTATTCATATAAATGTAGTATTTTTGAAGCTCGGCTCTTCTCTTAACATTGTTATGTGAAAAGCATCTATACACGGCTAAAAATAGTATAACTATAGATAAAAGTTTTATTATATAAGGAGAAAATAGGTTTAATATGGCGGATATGAATAATAATATAATAGATAAAATATCACAACCATATGATTGATTATAATTCATGAAAACACCTCAATTATATTAAATTTTAAAAATAAATTTTACATAGTCAAATACTTGTCTTGCATTTATAAGTCTTGTATTTACACTATTATAGTACAATATAATTTTTGATTCAAATAACATTGTGGAACGTATTTATAAATAATTTGTAAATAACAATTATTAAAATATTATTACGAAAATAACGTATATTCATATAAATCTTACAGATTTCTTACAAATGTATAGAAGTTATTTTCAATTACATTAAAAATGGATATGATATGGTTATAAAATGAATGAGGTGATAAGGTGACTAAAGTATTAGAGCTAAATAATGTTAGCAAGATAATGGGGAATAAAAAAATAGTTGATAATATAAGCTTTCATATAAATGAAGGAGAAATATTTGGTTTTCTAGGTCCCAATGGAGCGGGAAAAACAACGACTATTAAGATGATAACAGGTCTTTTAAAGATTGATGAAGGTGACATCTTTATAAATGGTAAGAATGTTAAAAAGAATTTTGAAGAAGCCCTTTCAAAAGTAGGGGGTATAATAGAAAATCCAGAAATGTATGGATACCTTACAGGAAGAGAAAACTTAGAGTTGTATGGAAGAATGCATGGACAAGTTTCTAAGGAAAGGTTAGAAGAGACAATTTCTCTTGTTAAGTTAGAAAATAGAATAGATGATAAAGTTAAGAAGTATTCTCTAGGAATGAGACAAAGACTTGGACTTGCGCAAGCGCTACTACATAAACCCAAGTTACTAATTTTGGATGAGCCAACAAATGGTCTTGATCCAGTTGGAATTAAGGAATTACGTGATACATTAAGAAATTTAGCAGCTACTGAGGGGCTTGCAGTTTTAGTTTCAAGTCATCTACTAAGTGAAATGGAGCTTATGTGTGATAGATTTGGAATTATAGACAATGGAAAGATAATAGATATTAAATCCTTAGAAGATATAAAACATAATGAAAATCAAGAAATTTCAAATTATGAAATTGAAGTTGATGATATAGAGTCTGCAATTAAATCTATTAATAAAGAAATAAGTAGAGATGAAAATACTAATGTTATCAGGATTTCTGCTACTAAAAAAGAAATAGCATCAATAAATAAGGTATTAGTTACTTCAGGAGTTTTAGTTTATACAATTACTCCAATATCAAATACCCTTGAGGATGAATTTATGAAGATTACTAACGGCTCCAAGGGTCAAATAAGGTAGGAGGAAAGTGTAATGGGTAAAATTTTTGCGTTAATAAAAAATGAATGGATTAAGCAATATAAAAAAGTAAGTATCAAGGTAATACTGATTTTAATAATTATAGCAAGCTTTGCAGCTCCTTTTGTACTAAAATATTTTAATAATTCTAATGATATGAAATGGACAGTGGATAATTATAAGCACAATATTGAATGGAAACAAATGGAGAAGGATGGGCTAGCTACAGAAGCCAAAAATTATGAAATTAGTAAAAAAATAATTCAATTAGATATAGATATGTACAATTTAAAGATTGATGAAAAAATATCATGGAATGATTGGAGAGATCAGGTTTTAAGTGAGGCTGTCTTAGATTTAAAAACTGTAGAGATACTAAATGGAATAAAAAGTGGAATTCCAGTTAATGAACTTTTAAATGGAATTTATGATTTTGATCATGCTTATTTAGAACAATTTTACTCTATGTCAACGGAAGAGTTAGAAAAAGAAATTCAGACTTTATCAAAAAAAGCAAATGATTCTTACAGTGTTGTAAAAGAAAATAACTACATGTCATATTTATCAGAGGTTATTAAAAACTCCGAAAAAGAAGTAGAAGAGAATAAAAAGACTTTAACAGCAATGAATGAAGAATTAACTAAGAATAAAGATGATGAAAAGTTAAAAAAACAAATAGATATGATAAGTAGTTCTATTAAGTCAATGGAAGAAACTTTAGCAGCAAATAAGTATAGATATGATAACAACATTGAGTTCGATAGTAATAGCTGGAAACATAATACGATTGAAGACGTTATAGCTTCAATTAACGTAAAAAGTGAAGAACTTTTAAATGAGGAGCAATTTAAACAGCAATTTAGTTATGAAATTAATAGAAATAACTATACTTATGAAAAGTATAAAGCAGATAGAGATGCACGTATTGCTAAAGCTGAATCAGATTTAAAACTAGATTGGTATAGCCTTGAAAATAATATTCCTCAAGTACAATACAGTAATGATGCAAGAAAATCACTACAATCAACATATATAATATATGTTAATATTGCAATTATACTATGTATAATAATTGGAGGCGGAATTGTATCTTCGGAGTATTCTACAGGAACTGTTAGATTATTGATGATAAGACCAGTTTCCAGATGGAAAATATTACTTTCAAAGTTAGTGTCAGTTTTAATGGTAGGATATGGAGCAATGTTTGTTGCACTTTTAATAAATATAGTTTCAAGTGGAATAGCATTTAGTTTTAAAGATTTGAGCATTCCAATTATAGCTCTTAAGGAAGGAGTCATAGTTCATCAAAACTTTATTTTATCATTAATGCCGAATTTCTTATTTGTAAGTATAAGTTTAATATTTATAATTGCAGTGGTGTTTACTCTTTCAACTGTTATTAAAAATACAGCCTTAGCTGTAGGATTAACTATGGTAGGATTTTTAGGAAGTATGCCAGCAACAATTGTTGGAGGACAACTTGGAATGTTATGGTTAGATAAAACCTTTATTCCATATGTAAATTTAACAAGTTATATAGATGGTGGTTCCTTTATGATACAACAACTAAAGCAGGCAGGTATGAATTTAAGTGCTACGTCAGGGGCAATACAATTAATAGTATTATCAATAATATTAATTGGAATTTCATTTGTTGTATTTAGCAAAAGAGATGTTAAAAATTAGTAAAAATTATTAAGCAAAGAGTGTTACTTATTATAATAAACAAGTAACACTCTTTTAATTTTCCCTATTAAAATATAAATGGTGTGTAACTAATTTTTTCATATGATATAATATAAATATGTTAATATGTCACAAGTATACACAATGTTAAGTAATTGGAGAGAATACATTATGAAGTTAGCGTTTCTAAAAGATTTAACAGGAAATGAAATTTTAGCAAAAGATATAATAACAGGTTATGGAAAAACTTTGTTGAAAAGAGGAATAGTTCTTACAAATACTATAAGAAAAAGAATTGAGAGCCAAGGTATTTTTTTTGTATATATTGAAGATGATGAATTAAGTGATGTAGTAGATGATACGGAACTATTAGAATTAAAAAAGAATGTGTTAGAATCGCTGCCAGAAATGTTTAATGATATAATTTATTTCAATGGTATAGCTTTAAATAAATCATTAGGACTAGTAGATGATTTAATAGATTACATTCAAACAGAGAACTATATTAATTTAAATTTATACGAAGTGAAAGTGTATGATGATTATACTTATATGCACTCTGTGGATACTGCTATAATGGCTACATTTTTAGGAACTAATATGAATTTATCAAGAAAAGATTTACGTGAATTATCAATTGCGGCATTATTTCATGATATAGGAAAAACTAAAGTTCCTGCTGAAATTATCAATAAACCATCTAAACTTACCTTAGAGGAGTTTGAGGAAGTTAAAATGCATCCTATATATGGTAAGGATATCTTAAGGAAAAATCCTGAGTTTAGTGATACAATCATTGACTCAGTGGCTACTCATCATGAAAAATTTGATGGGACAGGATATGCTTTAGGGATTTCAGGGAATGATATTCCGTTTTATGGAAGAGTTATATCGGTTTGTGATGTATTCACTGCAATAACTTCAGATAGATGTTATCGCAAAAAGTTTGCACCTAAGGAAGCTTACGAATTTATTTTGGCACAGACATATTCAAGCTTCGATCCATCTGTTATAAATTTATTTAGAGATACTTTTGCAGTATATCCTCTAGGATGTCCAGTAACACTTTCTAATGGATTTATAGGATATGTAGTTAAGCAAAATAAAGGCTTTCCTGATAAGCCTGTAATTAGAATAGTAAGTGATTTAAATAATCAAAAATTAGTACCATATGATATTAATTTGAAGGAAGTTATAAATGTAACTATTACTGATTAGTTAAATAAGTTATTTTTATTCTGTTATTTTGCAAGTATAAACTTATATAATATAAGGGAGTTTGTAAAATGTTATTAAATTTTCAATCAACCAATATATCTAAATTTAATTATAATAAAAATTTCTATCAACAATTATGGTGGAATATTAATAGTGATTTAAATGTAAGAAGTAAGGCAATCGACTTAAAAAATAAAAGAAAAAATGAAGAAACTATGGAACAACTAATTGATAAGATTGAGATAGAACTGGGGCGATTTCCAACTTCTAAAGAGGCTCAATTTATATGGCGTGATAATATAACAAAACAAGTATACGATGTTCTAGATTCTCAATCTTGGATTAAGTTAGGCTCCATAGATAAAGAGTTTAAAAACAATTTTTTAAGTATTACTAAAGGCTTTATTAAGAAATGTAGAGAGTTTGATAAAGATTTATCTTATGATGATATCGGTCAAGCTATGAGAAATGTATGGATAGTTAGTATTTTGCAAAAAGTTTTTGGGAGAAATATGGAATTATCGTCAGCAATTTTTGGATATAGTATGTTATATCCGTACACAGATAACTATTTAGATGAACCTAATATAAGTATGGAAGATAAAATTGGGTTTAATGAAAGATTTAGGGAAAGACTTTGCGGTAAACCTATATTAGGTTTGAATGAAAGAGAAAGTAAAGTATTTGAACTTATTAAGTTTATAGAATTAGATTTTCCAAGAAACGCACATGAAAATGTTTACGAAGCATTGATTTCTATATTCGAAGGTCAGGAAAAAAGCCTTTTTCAACAAAAGAAGATAAGTTGTCCTTATGAATGTGATATTTTAGGAATATCTATTGAAAAAGGAGGTGCTTCAGTTTTATCAGATGGATATTTGATTGACGGAAAACTTACTGAAGATGAGGAAAGGTTTGCATATGGATATGGATTTTTTCTTCAGCTTTGCGATGATTTACAGGATGTTGATATTGATAAGCAATGTAATCATATGACAGTAATGTCCCAAATTGCAGGGAAGTTTTATTTGGATGTACTTGTAAATAAGTTGATAAACATGTTTTATAAGATATTAGAAGATGATAAGTGTTTTAGGTGTACAAATTCTGTTGAGATTAAAGAATTAATTGAAAGTAACTGCATGCTTATGATTTTTATGGCTGTAGTTTCTAATGAAAAATATTTTACTAAAAAGTATGTAAATGAAATAAGCGTTTATTTACCATTTACAATTAGATATGCTAGAAAGTTTCAAGGAAAAATAAAAAAGAAAGTAATTGAGATTCAAAAAAAATTTTCACAAGAAAAGTTAGAAGAAATAATAGAGTGTTTTTTAAATGAATAAGAAATTATTTATACTTAAGTATAGGAAAGCCTAAAACAGCTGTAAATAGCTGTTTTTTTTATATGAAAAAATTGTGTTATAAAAATATAATTTAAGTAAATATTACTATAATTTAATTAAAATTTTACATTAACGTAAAAATAAGAAAATCAATATGGATAAAAAGCTGAATTGCAAATTAATTTGTATTATTTTGATGAAAATTGTATACAAAACTTTGTGAATATGTTATCATGAGCATGAAAGAAGTTGTTAAATTTTTATCTAAATTTTAAATTAAAAGTAACAGATGGGGGAAGAACGATGAAAAAACAAAAACTATTAACAATGGCTTTAGCTACTGTAATGGGATTATCTGTATTTACAGGTTGTACCTCTAAAAATGATAATGGAGCAGCTAAAGAAGATAACAATAATGTAGCAGCACAAGAAGATTTAAAAGCAGATATAGTTGTTATTGGCGCTGGTGGTGCTGGTATGTCAGCTGCTATAGAGGCAATGCAAAATGGAGCAAAAAATGTTGTAATATTAGAAAAGATGCCACAAACAGGTGGTAACACTATTCGTACTACAGGAGGTATGAATGCTGCAGCTACAGAATTGCAGGCAAAAGAAGGTATAGAAGATTCAGTTGAACTAATGGTAGAAGACACAATGAAGGGTGGAAAAAATCTTAATGATGAAAAGTTAGTTAAGGTTTTAGCAGAAAACTCTAAAGAAGGTGTTGATTGGGTTAACGAAATCGGTGGAGATTTATCAGAAGTTGGTATGTTTGGTGGAGCAAGCGTAAAGCGTATACACAAACCAACAGGTGGATCAGCTGTTGGACCAATGTTAGTTAAAACATTTAATGAAAATATAGAGGAACTTAAAGTTCCAGTAATGTTAGAGACAAGTGCAAAACAAATCATTGTTGAAGATGGTAAAGTTACTGGAGTAAAAGCAAGCAATGATAAAGGTGACTTCAATATTGATTGTACAGCAGTAGTACTTGCTACAGGTGGATTTGGAGCAAATACAGATATGGTGTTAGGATATAATTCTGCATTAGAAGGTTTTGGAACAACAAACCATGCTGGAGCAACTGGAGATGGTATTAAAATGGCAACTGACTTAGGAGTTCAGTTAGTTGACATGGATCAAATCCAAACTCATCCAACAGTACATCCAGAATCTCAAACAATGTATACAGAGGCTGTTCGTGGTAATGGTGCAATCCTTGTAAATAAAGAAGGTAAGAGATTCGTTGATGAACTACTTACTCGTGATGTTGTTTCTGAAGCTATTTTAGGTCAAACAGATAAACAAGCTTATCTAGTATTTGATCAAAATGTTAGAGATGGATTAAAAGCTATAGAAAAATATATTTCAGCTGGAATAATATTTGAAGCTGATACAATTGAAGGATTAGCAGAGAAAATTGGAGTAGATCCAGCAGAACTTAAGAAAACTATGGATACTTATGCAGGATATGCTACATCAGGTACTGATGCTGAATTCGGAAGAAAATCAATGGAAGAGCCACTAACTGCACCAAAATATTATGCAGGTTTATGTGCTCCAGCAGTACACCATACAATGGGTGGAGTTAAAATAGATACTTCTTCTCAAGTATTAAAAGAAGATGGAACTGTAATTAATGGATTATATGCAGCAGGTGAAGTTGCTGGTGGTGTTCACGGAGCAAATAGACTTGGTGGAAATGCTGTAACAGATATAGTTGTATTTGGACGTATTGCAGGAAAAGGCGCATGTGATTATGTAGCTGCAAATGGTGGACATACAGAACCTACTATAAAACTTGAAACTGCAGAAGCTGAAGTTAAGCCAGAAGTTGATGGTGGATATAAAGATGGTGTTTACACTGGAAAAGGAAAAGGAAACGGTGGAGAATTAACTGTTGATGTTACTGTAGAAGGTGGAAACATAGTTAAAGTAGAATTAAAAGATCATAAAGAAACACCTGGAATTTTTGAAGGTGCACAAACAGGTGTAGGAAATGCAATAATTAAGACTCAATCAGCAGAAGTTGATTCAGTTGCAGGTGCTACACTTACAAGTGAAGGAATTAAATCAGCTGTAACAGAAGCTTTAAAAGAAGCTAAATAAATTGTAACAAATATAAAAAAAGAGGATGTTTTTCATAAAACATCCTCTTTTTTTATGCATATAATTTAAATAATAAGAAAAAATAGTTGAAAATAGTTATCAATTGAGTTAATATATCAATATAGATGAAAATGGTTATTGCTTGGTAATTATTATTATCTGTTAAAATGATTAGAATTAAACTTAGGAGGAAATATGAAGAAGAAATACTTAGTACCTATATTTATAGTACTAGCGATAAGTTCAATATTCATAGGTGTTCAAAATATAAATGTAATAGATATATTTTATGGTGATGTAAGTAAAATTAACATAATTCTGTTATCAAGATTACCACGTCTTATAAGTATAATAGTGGCTGGAGTAGGAATGAGCATAGCTGGAGTTATAATGCAACAAATTAGTAATAACAAATTTGTTTCACCAACCACAGCAGCTACATCAGATTCTGCAAAGTTAGGAGTATTAGTGGCAATGTTGTTATTGCCAAAGGCAACATTGATACAAAAGATGATAATAGCATTTGTATTTTCAATTTTAGGAACATATTTATTTATGACTATACATAAAAAGATTAAGATAAAAAATATTGTTTTTATACCATTAGTAGGACTTATGTTAGGAAATGTAATAGGAGCCATAACAGATTTTTTAGCGTATAGGGGTAATCTCATTCAGAGTGTAGGGGCATTTATGCAAGGAGATTTTTCGATGGTTATAAAGGGAAATTACGAAATGCTATATTTTATAATTCCGCTGCTAATTGTTGCTTTATTATACGCAAAAAAATTTACAATTATAAGCATGGGAGAAGATATGTCTTATAACTTAGGGCTTAACTATAACAAAGTGTGTAATATTGGAATAACTATTGTAGCTATAATTTCTTCCTTAGTAGTAATTACAGTAGGCAATATACCATTTATAGGGTTAGTAGTTCCTAATATAGTATCCATAGCAAAGGGTGATAATTTAAGTGAAAATATAGGAGAAACTGCTATTTTTGGAGCTACATTTGTTTTGATATGTGATATTGTTGGTAGACTTATAATTTATCCATATGAAGTGCCAATAAGCCTTACGGTAGGTGTAATAGGAAGTGTAATATTCCTTTATTTAATATTTAGGAGAAGTAATAATTATGATTAATAAGACATTAGATTCAAAGGCTTTGAGAGATAAGAAAAAAATATATGTATTAGGTGTAATTGCTACTGTTTTTATTTTAGTTTTCGTATTTCAAGGACTAAACGAAAAAAACTTGAGTTTTAATTTATCTAAGAGGATTCCCAAGGTAATTGCTATCACATTAACTGGAGGTTCAATAGCATTTTCATCCCTTATTTTTCAAACTGTAACAAATAACAAGATACTTACACCAAGTATTTTAGGGTTAGATTCGCTATATATGTTTGTACAAACAATATCAATTTTTATATTTGGTGCTACAAGCATATTTATGACTAATAAAAATGTTAATTTTTTATTATCAGTATGTATTATGCTTGTTGGTTCATTGTTACTGTATAAGATGATGTTTAATAAAGAAAGCAATGGAAATTTATTTTTTTTATTACTTGTAGGAACGATCTTTGGGACATTATTTAAAAGCATGACATCTTTTATGCAGGTGCTAATTGATCCAAATGAATTTGAAGTTTTGCAAAGTAAAATGTTTGCTAGTTTTTCAAATGTTAATACAGAAATACTTTTTTTAGCAGTAGTATTAATTCTAATAGTAATCGTGATGATTTATGATGATTTTAAAAAGTTGGATATTATGCTGCTAGGAAGGGATCAAGCTATTAATTTGGGCATTGATTACGACAAGTTTTCAAAGAAAATTCTTATTGTGGTATCAATACTAGTTTCAATTTCAACAGCATTAGTTGGTCAGATATCATTTTTAGGATTATTAGTTGTAAATCTCAGTTATCAGTTTTTTAAGGGATATGAGCACAAATATCATATTATAGGTAGCATTTTGATAAGTATAATTGCACTGATAGGTGGACAATTTGTAGTAGAAAGAATTTTAAATTTTAACAGTACTGTTAGTATAATAATAAATTTTGTTGGTGGTATTTATTTTATATATCTTTTATTGAAGGAGGGAAAATAATGATAGAGGTTAAAAATCTCGTGAAGAAATATGGACAGAAGGCAGTAGTAAATGATGTATCTCTAACTATTGAACGGGGGAAAATAACCTCATTTATAGGTCCTAATGGTGCAGGCAAAAGCACAGTGCTATCAATGATGTCTCGTATAATGAAAAAGGATTCTGGAGAAGTTGTTATCGATGGTATTGAGCTTGAAAAGTGGAATACTAGGGAACTTGCAAAAAAAGTTTCTATACTTAAGCAGGCTAACAATATAAATGTGAGGTTAACAATAAGAGAGATTGTGAGCTTTGGTAGATATCCACATTGTGAAGGCAGGTTAACCAAGAATGATATTGAACATATAGATAAAGCTATAGAATATATGCAATTAAAAGATATTGAAAATAGATATCTAGATGAATTAAGTGGTGGTCAGAGGCAGAGGGCATATATAGCTATGGTAATAGCTCAAGATACAGAGTATGTTTTTTTAGATGAACCACTGAATAATTTAGATATGAAACACTCAGTTCAAATGATGAAAGTGTTAAGGAACTTAGTTGATGACTTAGGAAAAACTGTTGTGATAGTTATGCATGATATCAACTTTGCATCAGTGTATTCTGATAGAATTATTATTTTGAAGGATGGTAAGGTAGCAAAAGAGGCAGTTACAAAGGAAGTTATACAAAAAGGCATATTAGAAGATATATATGAGATTAAATTTAATATTAGTAATATTAATGGTAATGATATCTGTGTATATTATTAAAAGTAAAAATTATGTACGAAAGAAGAGGTAAATATATGAATAAAAAGAAATTAGGAATGATAATAGGAATAGTTGTAATAGCAGTAGGAGCTACGATTATTACGAGTAAGTTAGGGAAAAAAGAAACAAATGATGTTATAAGTACAAAAACAATAAATATAGCTCATGATGCTGGTGAAACCGAAGTACCTATAAATCCAGAAAAAGTTATAACTTTAAGCTATTCAACATTAGATATTTTAGATGAAATGGATTTAGAAGATAAAATAGTAGGCACGGCTAAAAATGGATTGCCATCATATTTGGAAGAGTATAATATTGAATCTGTTGAGGATTTAGGAGGACTAAAGGAATTTAATATTGAAAAAATAAATGAATTACAACCTGATTTAATAATAATAGAAGGTAGACAAGCCGAGTCTTATGAAGAATTATCTAAAATCGCTCCAACAATACAATTGGGTAATGATTACACTGATTTTTTAGGAGCACTTGAAAGAAACGTAAGTACACTAGGAACTATATTTGATAAAGGTGATTTTGCTTCACAACAATTAACTGAAGTTAAAGAAAGAATTGAACTTGTTAGTAAAAAGGTTAGAAATGAAAATATGAACGGAATAGCAATGATGGTGACAGATGGTTCTATGAGTGTATATGGCAATGGTTCAAGATTCTCTATTTTATTTAATGATTTTGGATTTGAACCTGCAGATTTAGATATTGAAGTATCAAATCACGGTCAAAATATATCTTATGAATATCTTTTAGATAAAAATCCTAATTATTTATTTGTTATAGACAAGGCTAATGCTACAGGAAGTTTAGATACACCGGCCGCAGCTAAGGAAATTTTAAGTAATGACCTAGTAAAAACTATTGATGCATATAAAAATAATAACATAATATATTTAAATGGACCGGCTTGGTATGTAGGAGGCGCAGGACTTCAGGCCATTGATTTAATGATAACTGATATGGAAAATATTATTAAATAATTATTTGATTGAGCTTCGTATGAGAATTAATAAGTTTTTGTACGAAGCTTTCTTTGTTTATGTCTAGGAACCATCATTAAAGCCTTAGATATATTAAAATACAATATATAGAAAATTACTTTAGACAATGAAATTGACATTAAATAGAATTAAGTGGTATATTATTCTTGAATATTATAAAACGTTTACAAAGGTGGTGCACATTATGTTTAAAAATTATGAAGAATTATTAGCTTATGTAAAAGAAAACAATGTAAAGATTATTGATTTTAAGATTGTAACTTTGGAGGGTAAGTGGAATCATTTATCTATCCCAACTCAACGACTTAACAAGCGCTTATTTATTGAAGGTATAGGATTCGATGGGTCAAGCTATGGATATTCTTCGATAGAGAACTCAGACATGTGCTTTATTCCTGATTTAACAACAGCGTTTGTAGATACTTATTCAAATGTACCTACATTGAGTATGATAGCTAACATACACACTGTAGGGAAAGAGGAAAAGCGCTTTAATGGAGACCCAAGATTTATAGCAGAAAAATCTATTGAATATTTAAAGAAAACTAAAATTGCTGATAGATTCCTTGTTGCTCCTGAATTTGAATTTTACATTTTCAATGGTGCAAGGTTTGAAGTTAACAATAATCATCAAGAAATTACTATTGATTCTCAACAGGCATATTGGAGTAGTAATGATTATGAAGGAAATGGATATAAAGTACCATTTCAAGGAGGATATCATGTATCATTGCCTAATGATGTAGATAATGATTTAAGACATAAAATGATTTTAAAACTTGAAGATATGGGAATTGATGTTAAATACCATCATCATGAGGTAGGTGCAGCTGGTCAACTTGAAATAGAAGTTGAATTAGGGGACATGCTTCATATGGCAGATGGAACTATGATTGGAAAGTATGTAATAAAAAATGAAGCAGTGGCTGATGGAAAGACTGCAACATTTATGCCAAAACCACTTTATAATGAAGCTGGAAGTGGTATGCATATTCATATGTTACTACAAAAAAATGGTCATAACATTTTCTTTAGCGAAAAAGGATATTCAAGTTTAAGTAATGAGGCTTTATATTTTATAGGTGGAGTATTAAAACATGCAAGGGCTCTTGCTGCGTTTACAAACCCTTCAACTAATTCTTATAAAAGACTTATTCCTGGATTTGAAGCTCCAGTTTCAATTTGCTTTGCCACAGGAAATAGGAGCGCAGTTATAAGAATTCCGGGTTATGTAAAAAATCCTGAACTACGTAGATTTGAATTTAGACCATCAGATGGTACTTGTAATCCTTATCTTGCATATTCAGCAATCCTTATGGCTGGAATTGATGGTATTTTAAATAAGATAGACCCAAGCAAAGAAGGGTTTGGACCTTTTGATTTTAATATTTTTGATTTACCAGAAGAGGAAAAGAAGAAAATAGGTGCTCTTCCTACATCATTAGAAGAAGCATTGATATCATTAGAAGAAGATCATGATTTTCTTTTAAAAGATGGAGTATTTGATGAGCATTTTATTAAAAATTGGATTGTTGAAAAAAGAAGGGATTTAGAGAAAATAGTTAATGTACCAAATCCTATGGAATTTAAATTATATTATGATTTATAAATAAAAGGTTGGGGCTGTCGGACTAAATGATTAGTGCGACAGCCCTTTTTGCATCTGCATTACATAGAACCTGTATTATATAAACTATTAAAATAATCCATGTCAAAAGTATCATTTAGTATTTTATAACATTTTATATCTCCGTTAGGTAAGTTGAAAAATATATATTTATTACCTCGTATTGCTGCGGAAAAAATCTCCTTTTTATCATTGGTAATCATTATTTGATAGGATTCAAGAGAAGCATATTTTTTAAATGAAGAATTCTGTATTTCTCCAAGGTTAAAAGAAGATAAATAATCTAGTGCACCATCGATATTTTTAAAATCATATATAGTTTTATATGTGGTAGGTTCATTTATACTATTGGAATGGCCAATTTTCATTTTAGTATAATGCTCGAGGGAGTGAGAACCATATATTTCATTTAAATTTGTAGGATAAAGTTTTATAAAAGCAGAAATTACAGTAATTATTATAAGCATTGAGAGAGCTAATTTATTTCTTGTAATGAAAAACACATCCTTTCTAAATGGAATATTTATACATAATTATAATTTACTAATATGATTATATCAAGGAAATAATGATAATAAATATATTTAATCCATATATAGGATAAAAAGTGTGATATACTATATATAAAAACTTTAAGAGTGGGGGTAACGTTATGCAAGGAAAATATAAAGTTGTTACTTTATGTGGAAGTACTAAATTTAAAGAAGATTTTATTAGAGTTCAAAAAGAGCTTACCCTAAAGGGAAATATAGTTATATCTGTGGGTTTATTTGGCCATGCAGATGGTGAGTTTGGGACGGTTATTACCGATGAAGTTAAAGAAATGTTAGATGATATACATAAAAGAAAAATTGATATGTCCGATGAGATTTATGTAATAAATAAAAACGGTTATATTGGTAATAGCACTAGAAGTGAAATTGAGTATGCTATTAATAAAGGTAAAAAAGTAAGTTATATGGAAGAAAGTTATTTTGTATAGATAGTGTTTTAAATAGATAGGAGAGTTATTTCAAATGACAAAGTCAAAAGTAGATAGTATTATTTTTAATGAATATATATCTGAAAAACAAGGAGAACAGTTAGAAGAAATTGAAGATTTACTAGGTAAACTTGTTACAAATTATAAATTAATCATAGTAAGTAATTGTAAAGATAACAAGATTGAAGAATTTTTTCTTCAAAATAATTTAGAAAAATATTTTGTGGATTTTGAATATAATGGACGAACAGGGCTAGCAAAAGGAGAGAATATAAGATTATTGATTAAAAGAAACAATCTTAAATATCCTGTTTATGTTGGTAATACTGATGGAGATAGGAGAGTAGCTCGTTTAATAGGAATTCCCTTTATATATGCCTTTGATGGAGAGCATAAAATAATTGATTACGATGAAAAAATTAATAAATTTAGTGAGATGTTAGAAGTAAATATTTTGAAATAGGGTTAATAGTCTAATTGGGGGGTGGCATTATGGAATATAGCACAATAATAGAAAGGCTTTTAGTTAGCTTGTTAATTGGTGGTGTTTTAGGGTATGAGCGAGAATTTAAAAATAGTCCTGCTGGATTTAGAACTCATATTTTAGTGTGTTTGGGAGCCACAATTGTAGCATTAATAGGAGAATATAACACTATTAGAGCACTAGAACTTGCAACTACTCAAGGAGCTGCTGTAAAGGTAGATTTGGGTAGGCTTGAAGCTCAAGTAATAAGTGGAGTAGGCTTTTTAGGGGCTGGAGCTATACTTAGAGAAAAGGGATCGGTAAAAGGGCTAACCACAGCAGCAACATTATGGGCTGTTGCATGTTTAGGATTAGCTGTAGGGGAAGGATTATTTGCTTTAGCCATTACAGGAGCTGTTATTGTATTTATAACTTTAAGTGTATTTAAAAAGGCAGATAATGCAATTAGTAAAAGGCATAAAAAAGAGATTGAAGATGAAAATGATATTAGTATGTAATTATATATAAATTTAAATAGCCTCTATAGATGAAAAAATATCATCTATAGAGGCTTTATTTTAAAAGCTAGGTTCACTAATGGGTTTATAAAAATTAATTACCCATTTGTTGTCCATTTTTATTAAGTTAATAGTGCCTTTAACTTCAATATCTTCTTCATGCCCATCTTCATAGATTAGTTTAAGAGTTGTTACATGTTCGAAGCTTTTGTTATCATCTTTAGAAACAATTTCAGATAAGTCAATATTTTTTATTTCAGAAGTAAACTTATTAAACATTGCATTTAATTCAAAATTGGCAGGAGCAAATCTATTTGCAACTAGAGCTACTTTGCTTTTTTCATTAATATATGGGCCCATATCCTTCATCATAAGTTCTGTTATAGTATTTTCGTCAGAAGAATTTTGGGGAAAGGATACTACGTGAGAATCTTCATTAGTACAATTATTCATTGCCTCTTCAGTAAATTTCATAATTTCATTTGCTGTATCATAATTTTTAATTTCATAACAGGAGTATATATATTTTTTGGCTAAGTTATTAGGAGAATCTTTTGAAGAACTATCATTACAGCCTATTAGATTTGAACAAATTAGAGTAATTAGTATAACTGAAAATATTGAAATTATACCTTTTCGTTTATCCATGTTATTGAAAATGTTTGAAAATCTTTTTTTCATTGAATTAACACCTCCACTAAAATGAGTAGTTAATAACACATTATTTTTTACACTATCATACATTGTAGATAAAAGAATATTGCTATATTGTTTTTTAAAGTTGACATCTTTATCTTTTATAACTTCATCATCACAGAATAATTCAAGATTTTTATTAGCTTTATTAACCATGATATAAATTATTGGATTAAACCAGTGAATTGCATTAGTTAGAAACATCAGGAGTTTATATAATGTATCTTTACGTTTAAAATGAATTAATTCATGATTTAAAATTATATATAAACTTTCAGAACTATAGTTTTTATCAGGAAGCAAAAGAATTGGTTTAAATAGCCCCATAACCATAGGAGTATTTATTATTTTACACTTTAGTATATTTAAATTTCCTTTAATATTTAAACTACGTATTAAAGAATCTTTTGTAGATAGAATACTTTCATCTGTGATAGGAATACTCCACCTCAATGCTTTTTTTCTAAAGAGTACATATTGTGATGAGGAAAAAGTTATAAATAGAAATAATCCACCAATCCAAAGGAAAGAAAGTTTTTCTATTAGTGTATAATTTGAGCTTTTATAAGAATTAGGTTTAGTGTCTACAGTTGAATTATAAGTATCTGTTTCAGGTGCTTTGTCAGTTGAATAGAAGGAAGCTATTTCCTTAGTATTTTTACTTTCTTCATTGAAAGAAGTTGATGCTAAAGGAAATTGTATCTTTGGATCTAAAGGATTAAGATTAAGTGGGACAATTAATCTTACAGCTAAAATCATCCAGATAATATAGTTCCATTTTGCTGTATAATGTTTTTCTATTGCAGTGGAAAGTAGTAATAAAAGTGTAATTATAATAGATAAATTTACGCTAATCTCCAATACTGATAAAAATAAATTATTAATCATTATTTTCCTCCTTTAAATTATCAAGGAAAGTTTGTAATTCATATATATCAGACTTCTTCAGGTTATCACCATCATATAGCGCTGTAACAAAATTTTTAATGGAATTTTTATAAAGTTTTTTTAATATAGATTTACTTTCTCTACTTAAATAAGTTTCTTCTGATATTAGGGCGGAATACATGTAGGTTTTTCCGTCTTTATTAGCAGCTATAAATCCTTTTTCAATTAATCTAGAAATTAAAGATAAAATAGTGGTGGTTGCTAAAGATTTTTTTTTATTAATTTCATTTTCAATATAAGCTCTGGAGATTGGTTTTTTAGCTTCCCATATAATGAGCATTACATCAAGTTCTGAATCAGGAAGTTTCTTTATTGTTTTTTCATTTTCCATTTAATCACCTTCTACAATTGTAGTATATATAATATTTTACAATATATAAAATAATATGTAAATACAAAATGTAAATAAATACATAAACTATAATATATTACAATAATACTATTAATATGGTATAATCTATAATTAATAGGCTTTGTAGTAAAATAGAGTGATAGAATATATATATATGGATATAATTATGGGGGAATATGTATGGGGATAATAGAAGATATTACAAATATAGATGAAAAAAAGTCAGATAAATATAATGAAGGGTTTCATGTTATAGAAAAGTTGAGCCATATTAATTCAGATGATAGATTAAGAATGGTAGATGTTACAGAAAAAAAGAGTAATGATAGAGAAGCTATTGCTTGTGGCTCTATATATATGAAATTGTCTACTTTACAAAAAATAAATGATGGTGAAATAGTTAAAGGCAATGTTTTTTCAGTTTCTCAGGTAGCTGGAATTATGGGTGCTAAAAAGACATCAGAGCTTATACCAATGTGTTATTCTACTTTTATGGGGGCTTGTGATATAACATTTAATATAGATTATGAAAAGAGCAAGATAGATATAATTGCTACAGCTAAAACTTCAAATGAAACAGGAATTGAGATGGAAGCACTAACAGCTGTATCTATAGCGGCTCTTACTATATATGATATGTGTAAAAATGTAGATAAGTCTATGATTATATCAGATATAAAATTGCTTAGAAAAATTGAAGGAAAATCAGGAGAATTTATTAGAACATAACATTCTGATAAATAAAATTAAAGTTATTAACAAAGATGGAGGCTATAATTATAACCTCCATCTTTATTATTTAATATTATCTTAATTTAAATGTTACTGTTACAGGGTTGTGGTCAGAGTATTTAAACTCTTCAGCACTACCAGCAGTAGATTTAACTTCAATGTTATCAGAAACTAAAAAGCCATCTATTATTGAAGTTAAGTTTTCTCCTTTAATATAAGGAGTTGCAACAGCTCTAGATGTAGCTACAGTTTTATCAAAAGTCCAAGTAAATCCTTCAGGCACAAAGTCTTCTGGAATATCTTGAAGCCAATCTGGCCATTCTTCAGTAGTAGGGAAATCAAAAGCATTTGTTCCAGGAATTTGTTGATTCCAATCTCCGCCAATAATTATATAATTTCCTTTATCATATTCTCTTTCAAGAAACTCTTTTATATACCCAAGTTGAACTTGACGAATTTTTCCACCTTCATCGTAAGCAGATAAGTGAGCATTTATTGCTACAAGTTCTTTTCCATTATCTACAGGTATCCTATTTACCATCATGGCTCTATCAAGATCACCAAGTTGGGTAAGGAAAGAAGACTTTCCAGGTAAGTCATATCTAGTGGAAGAATTAACTTCATATTTTGATAGTGTGGTAAGACCTGCCAAGACTTGTCCATGTGGATTAGTAAATGGAATAGGAACCCATGGAACTTTATAATTTATAGCAAAGGTATTTCCATAATCTTTAAAGTTATCTTTAATCATTTCTAATTCGTTGATTTTATAACTTCTAGTTGCTTTAACATCAACTTCTTGTAGAAATACAATGTCAGAGTTAAGCTTGTCTATGGTATTAATTATTCCATCCATATTTTCTAGGGTTCTTTCTTTACTAACACCTCTAGACATTTTTCCTCCATCCATAAAGAAATCAACTGAATCATCCATTGTGCCGTAACCTATATTAAAAGTAGTAAGCTTTAATTCATCTTCAATAGATAATTTTTTGGATTGATTATTTTCTATATCGATAGAAATTTCCTCTTCTGGCTTGTAATCGGTAACAATCATGAAACCAATGTAGCCTAAAAATACTACGACTATAACTAAAATTATAATCAGTAGTGTTTTTAATAGTTTTTTTCCCATATCATAAACCTCCTAAATGTCATGTAAACATTTTAACACAAAATTAAGGCAAATTAAACAACTTTAGACAAATTTATACTATGTATTAAATTGGTTTTAGTTTAATTAAAATATCTTATAGGATATAATAGAACATATATGATTTAATTCGAAAAGATAAGGTGTGAGTATTGTGGCTAAGGTTATTATTGCGGAAAAACCGTCCGTGGCTAAAAATATAGCAGAAGCTTTAAATATAAAGAATAGAAAGGATGGGTATTTTGAAGGAGAAGAATACCTAGTTACTTGGGCTTTTGGTCATTTGTTACAGTTATATGATGCAAAAGACTACGATGAAAATATGAAGGGATGGAGAATGGAGAAATTTCCCTTTATTCCGGAAGAATTTAAATATAAAGTTAAGAGTGATAGCTTAGTTAGAAGTGTTGTAGATAAAGGTGCAGAAAAACAAATTAATATAATTAAAAGCTTAATTGATAGAAAAGACATAGATGGAGTTATTTCAGCAACAGACTATGATCGTGAAGGTCAAGTAATTTCCGATGAATTATTTATTCATTATGATATTAAAAAACCAATTTATAGATTGCTACTTAATGAATGGACTGAAGATGAAGTAAAAAAAGGTATGGCCAATTTAAAGTTAAATAGTGAAATGCAGTCATTACAGGATGCTGGTATAGGTAGACAGATAGCAGATTGGGTTATTGGGATTAATTTAACATCTGTTGCAACGTTACGATATGGAGCTAATGATAAAAAAACTATTAATATTGGAAGAGTATTACTTCCTACACTTAAAATTATCTATGATAGAGACAAGGAAATTGAAAACTTTCAATCTTCCTCATATTATAAATTAATTATGAAAGTTAAATCAAAAGATAATGATGAGTTTGAAAGTCTATACTATGAAAACAATAGTGAACAATTTGAGGATAAAGGTTATTTAGATAATATAACTAGTGTTTTAGAAAATAATATATGTACAGTTGTAAGTAAAGAAGTTGAAAAGAAGAAAGAATATCCCCAACCATTATTTAATTTGTCTAACTTACAAGGGTATATAACAAGTAAATATAAAGGGTGGACTTCAGACAAGGTATTAAAGGTAGCCCAGGGATTATATGAAAAAAAGTTAATTACTTATCCTAGAACGGCCAGTGTAGTGTTAGAAGAAAGCTTAGTTGATAGGGCTAAAAAGGTTTTAGATAATATTAAAAGAGGACTGCCTTATGAAAATCAAATTAAGTTTGTTAAGAGTAAAAGAGTATTCGATAATTCAAAGGTAGAGAGTCATAGTGCAATTACACCTACCTATGTTATTCCCAAAGGACTTAATTCGGATGAAATTTGTGTTTATACAGCTATAAAGAATAGATTTATAATGCAATTTATGCCAGTAGCCGAATTTGAGGAGACAAAGGTTATACTTAAGGTTAATGATATAAAATGTCCAGGGGAATTTGTTGCTAAAGGCAAGGTAGAAATTATAAAGGGTTGGAAGATAGTTGAAAAATCAGAAACAAAGGATACCATTTTACCGTTAGTTCAGGAAAATGATCAATTGAATATAACTGAGAGCAAAGTTAATAAAGTAACTAAAAAACCACCAAAACATCATACAGAAAAAACTTTATTAAGATTGATGGAAACTTGCGGAAAGAATTTTAAAGAAGACAAAGAAGACGATGAAACTAATACAGATGAAATGATGCAAGCTATATTAAGTGGATTTAGTATAGGTACTCCAGCAACTAGAGCTGAAACAATAAAGAAATTAAAAGATATAGGATATATAACAACTAAAGGAAAAAGTCTTATTGTAACAGATTTAGGAAAAACTATTGTTGAAATATTTCCGGCTAAAGAGTTACTGGACTTGGAGTATACAGGAAGACTAGAAAAGACTTTATCTGATATAGAAAGAGGTAAGTTTAGAAAAAGTGATTTTCTAAATTTAATTTTTGATTTTACTAGGAATTCAGTAGAAAAGATTAAAAATGATGAATCTATGTTATCTAAATTTAAGGTGGAAGTTCCTAAGGAAGCTGTAGTTGTAGGAGAATGTCCTGTATGTGGTAATCCAGTAATTGAAGGTGAGCGAGGATTTGGCTGTAGTAATTGGAAAAATGGATGTAAATTTACTATTTGGAAAAATGATAAATATATAGAGTCATTAGGAAAGAAAGTTACAAAAGAAATGGTAGAAATTCTACTTAAAAACGGAAAAGTAGGATTTAGGAACTTGAGGAGTAAAAAAGGAAATACCTTTGCGGCATATTTAAAATATGAGAAAAATGAAGAAACAGGTTATTTCAATTGGAAATTAGAATTTATAAGCACCACTCCAAATCTTTGATTTGGAGTGGTGCTTACTCATGTTTAGAGATTGTTATTTAAGAACAAAAGATTCACAATCTGTGCATTCAACCATCTTTGGATTTGCTTCATGAGTACCAACTTTAATTTGATTTAATGAGCAATAATTTTCTTGTTCATTGTTAAATTTACAGTTGTGAATTGTGCATTTTATTGATTCGTTTTTTTCCATGGTTAATAACCTCCTATAATTTATGTCTAAAATAGTATTTGCAAAAATAATAAATAAATACACTATATTTTGTGTTGATAGAATAGGTTGTACCACAATATGTTGTTATAGAGGCTGTTAGCCATTTGTACGTTTTTCTAAAATCAATGGAAAAAATAAATTGAATTAGGTATAAAAAAGTAGATATTGAGAGCATAAAACATATATCTATAGAAATATTGATAATAATCACTAGTAACAAATTTTAATATGGATGATAACCATATTATAATAATTATTAGTGAGTTTTAGGTCGTAAATTAAAATGATATTGTAAAGTATTTATATATTAAGGTGGGGGTTAAATGAAACTGAGCATTGTTAAAAGAGATTCAAGAATTAAAGATTTTGATATGGAAAGAATTGAAATAGCTATAAAAAAGGCTTATGAAGAAGTGTATGGAAATGATATTAAGTTTCAAGCAGATTATTCATCATTAGAAAAGGAAATTAAAGGGGAAATTGCGAAGTTAGGAAGAAACAAAATATATATTGAGGAAATACAAGACATAGTAGTAAGTGCTTTAAATGACAATGATTTAACAGTAGCTGATGCATATGAAGCATATAGAGAAAAAAGAAGAATCGAAAGAGATAAGAATAGTGAAGCTTATAAAAAATTAGATAAGATACTCCAATGCTCAGATGTGTTAAATTCTAATGCCAACGTTGATGAACACAGTTTTGGAGGAAGAAAATTTGAAAGTGCAAATGTAATTTTAAAAAGGTATGCACTAGATAAGATGATTAAACCTGAAATAGCAAAAGCACACATGGAAAATAGGGTTTATATCCATGACTTAGATAGCTATGCTGTTGGCATGCATAATTGTAGTTTTCCAGATATAAAGAAATTAGTAAATAATGGATTTATAACTAGAAATGGAGATGTAAGAGGAGCTAGTGGACTATCTACAGCATTTCAATTGGTTGCAGTAATTTTCCAAATTCAAAGTCAGGAGCAATTTGGAGGAACAGGCAGTTGCCATATTGATTATGACCTAGAGGAGCAGGTGAACATTTCATTTAAAAAACACTATGCAGATGCTCTTTTTTATTTTGAGGATAAAAATATATGTTGGAAGAACCTTGATGATGATATATGTATAGAGAATGTTGAAACGCTTAAAGTAACTGCTCCAAGAATTACAGCCTATGCACTAAGGGAATTAGATAAAGAAGGCATGCAAGCTGCTCAAGGACTATATCATAATTTAAATACGTTAGAATCAAGACCGGGGTCCCAAGTACCCTTTACTTCAATTAATTTTGGGAGAAGGGCAACTGTTGCAGGAAGAATGATAAGTAATTGGTTAATGCAGGCTAGTTTGGATGGCATAGGTAAACATCATAAGACTAGTATATTTCCAATTTCAATATTTCAATATAAAAAAGGTGTTAATGATAAAGAGGATACACCAAATTACGACTTGAAAAAGTTAGCCATTGAATCTATGTCTAAAAGAATTTATCCTAACTGGGTGAATTGTGATTGGAGTAAAAATATAGAAGATGAAAGTGATCCAGATACTTATATGGCAACAATGGGTTGTAGAACTCTCATCGGATATGATAGACATGGAATGGGATATTCTAAAGTAGGTAGAGGTAATGTAACACCAGTAACTATTAACTTAGTTAAAATAGGGATTAAGCATGGAATTTGTTTAAATGAAAGATTCGAAGCAGATTTACAAGGATTTTGGGATGAATTAAATGAGCTTTTAGAACTATCAGCTGAAGCTTTAGTAGATAGATTTAATCTAATATGTTCTCAAAGTGCAAAGTCAGCTCCGTTTATGTATAAAAACCAAAGTATGTTAGGTGGAGATTATGATTCACCAACTTGTGTATATGATGTTATGAAACATGGAAGTCAAGCTATAGGATATGCAGGAGTAGCTGAAATGTGTCAAGCTTTGTTTGGAAAGGATCACTCAGAGGATAGCGAGGTTCATAAATTTGCTTTATCTGTAGTAAAGAGAATTTCAGATTTTGCAAATGAGGCTTCAGAAAAATATGATTTGAATTTTGGATGTTATGCAGCTCCAATTGAGTCTACATGTGGTACTATAATTAGTGGAAATAGAGAAGTAAAAGGATTAAGAGAAGAGTTTGGAATTATCAAAAATGTTACAGATAGAGAATGGATAACTAATTCTCATCATGTGCCTGTGTGGAAAAATATGGATGTATTCACTAAATTAAAGATAGAAGCTCCATTTACTAAATATCCTACATCAGGTTGCATTACTTATGTAGAACTTGATAGTGCTATTGCTCAAAATCCTAAAGCTATCGAACAAATTATTGATTATGCATTTAACTTGGATATTCCATATTTAGCATTTAATTTTCCAATAGATACTTGTTTAGATTGCGGATTTCAAGGAGAATTTAATGATAGATGTCCAATATGTAACAGCAAAAACATAGAACAATTAAGAAGGGTTACAGGATATTTAACAACGGATTATCATAATTTTAATAGAGCAAAGCAAGCAGAAGTTAAAGCTAGATTTAAGCATAGTACAATGACAAAATTATAAAGAGGTATAGCAATGGATACTATTAGATTAATAGGATATAATCCTTGCTCTGTTAATGAAGGAGTAGGGTTAAGGGAAGTATGTTATATAGCTGAATGTACCCATAAATGCAGAGGATGTCATAACGAGAAGTATTGGTATGATAAAGGTGATGAATACAATATTGATGAAGTGGTAAGGAAATTAACAGAAAATCCTTATACAGATATAACTATAAGTGGTGGAGATGGACTTACGGTTCAATATGAAAGCACACTTAAATTGGTAAGATTATTAAAAGAAAAATCTAATAAAAATATTTGGTTATATACTGGCTATAAGTGGGAAGAATTGTTTGCATTAAAGAGGGAAGAAGTATTAAAATATATAGATGTAATAGTAGATGGTAGATTTAAGATTGAGGAAAGAGATGTTACTTTAAAGTTTCGAGGAAGTAAGTCTCAAAGAATAATTGATGTTAAAAAGAGTTTGGAAGAAGATACCATCATAGAATTGAATTTGGAGGAGGAGAACCAATGAAAAAAAGAGGATTTGAAATAGTAGTAGATGAGAAGAGAAAGCACCCTAAGGAAGAGATACAGTTACCTACTAGAGGAAGTAAACATTCCATTGCTTATGATTTGTATTCACCAATAGATACAGTAATAGAACCTATGGAAAAGGAGCTAATATGGACAGATATAAAGGCTTACTTTGGAGAAAGCGAAGCTCTTTTAATAAATGTTAGAAGTTCTATGGGATCTCACCCAATGCTTATGGCTAATGCACAAGGCTGGGTAGAATGTGATTATTATAATAATCCTAAGAACGATGGAAATTTAGGAGTTAATCTTTTAAACCTTGGAAAAGAACCCTATGTAATAAAAAAAGGTGATAGAATAGCTCAGGTGATGTTTATACCATTTTTAGAAAGCGATAATTGCAATAGTGATGAAGAAAGAAAAGGTGGATTTGGAAGTACCGGTAAATAGAATTTGATTTAAGACTATGTGTAAAAAGTGCACATAGTCTTTTTTTGTTATGGAACAGGATTATATATTTTAAATTATGAACATACTAGTTCTAGAATTTAGATATGAAAGAAGTATGTTGAGGTGAAAAATGAAAAGAAGGTGCACTATTTTTATAATATTTATTTTGATTTTATCAAATATCTTTTTTGCAACTAAGTTAACACAAATTAATAACTTAAGTAAGGAGGATAAGGTAGAGCATTCAGAACAGAAAAAAGAAAAAGGAATCACTATATATAGAGAAGACAATTCAGCAATAATTAATAATATGATAAAACATATAGCTTTGGCAGAGGAAACAATTGAATATGTAACGATGAATGATAAAGAGACTATTATAAAATTGTGGGCAGATGGAGTTGTTAATAGAAATGGAGTAATGCAATATGCAGCTATGGACAATAAATTAAAAAATCAATTCAAGCAGTATCTTTTTTCTAAAGATAATACTTCTTGGATAACGGGCAATGATGAGGTTAATATTTCGAGTTATGAAATAGTGGAAGAAAAGCAAGTGAGTGAAAAAGTTACATTTTACAAAATTGTATTTAAGTTAATAAATAATAGAAAAGAGGATGTTATACAAGTTAATATTAGTGTTGTAAAGGATGGAGAAAGATGGGTTATTGATGGTATTTGGACATAAATTCTTACTAAATTATGATATTTTTAAGGTATAAGTAGTAAAGTAAAAAGAAACATAGTATAATTATAAAAAAATGCTGAGGGGGTAAATATGAAACTAAAGTTAAGTGAGGAAGCACGAACGAAAATTTTAACTAACTTTATAGTTACTGCTTTATCGATTATTTTGTTTTTTATAATTTATAATGCTACAGGAATTTATAGAGAAATAAAAAGTATTTTTTCAATACTTACTCCGTTTATTTACGGGTTTGCTATAGCGTATATTTTAGCAATTCCTATGAAATTTCTTGAAACACGAGTTTTAAACTTTTTAGATAAAAAAAGAAAATTTAAATTAAAGAGAATGTTAGCTATTACTATAACATATGTGGTTGCAGGGATAGCATTAGGGGCATTCTTTTCAATCTTAATACCAGAGATTGCAAGAAGTATTTCTACATTAATCGAGAACATTCCAGAGTATGGAATGGCAGTTGAACATTCTGTAACAGTATTAGTTGAAAAACTGCAGTTAGATATGAGCATTGTTAACGAAATTATTGATGATTTTAGAAGTATTTCAGTTTATTTAACGGAATTTGCTGGAAAAGTTGTAACCTATTTAATTCAGTTTTCGGCTATTATAACACAATCAATACTTAATATTATAATAGGAACAATAGTATCTATTTATATATTGACCAGCAAAGAAAAGTTTTTTGCACAGACTAAAAAATTGATGTATTCTGTATTGCCTAAAAGACCAGTAAATTATATTGTGGAATTAACGCGCTCAAGTAATAAAATTTTTATTGGATTTTTAGGTGGAAAATTATTAGATTCTTTTATAATAGCTATAATATGTTTTGTAGGAATGAGTATTTTTAAAATGCCTTATGCATTACTTGTAAGCTTTATAATAGGTATTACCAATATTGTACCAGTTTTTGGACCTTTCATTGGAGCTATACCTAGTATAATAATAATATTTATAGCGAGTCCAATAAAAGCGCTATGGTTTGCGATTTTTGTATTAGTTCTTCAACAGTTTGATGGAAATATATTGGGACCAAAGATATTAGGAAATTCTATAGGTATATCAGCATTTTGGGTAATGTTTGCCATCATTTTGGGAAATGGAATTTTTGGATTTGTTGGAATGATTATAGGTGTACCACTATTTGCTGTGATATATTCTATAATAAAAAGCATAGTTGAATATCAACTAAGTAAAAAGGGATTGCCAATTAATACTGAGAAATATGCATCAGAAGAACATGAAATGAAATTTTAGATAATATAAAAAATGCCTTAATGAAATATCAAATTATTTCATTAAGGCATTTTTCTACATTTTTTTAAATAAGATATCTGAATTTTAAAGGACTAAGTTATTATTTTTTTAAAAAGTATAAAAGAAAAATATATTATAATAAAATGAAATTTATTTGAAAATAATGTAAAAAAACCTATTATAATGTTATTGTATAAAAAGATGGAATGAAGTATAATCTAAGTTGAATAAACAAAATGGGGTGTTAATTATGGATTTTATGGAATTTCAAAATGTTATATCAAAGATTGAAGGAATTAAATATGTTAAGCTTGTCTTTGATGATAAAGAAATTCAAGAGATTCATGTTATTTCGAATGCAATAAGATCACCAAAACAAATAGTTAGGGATATAGAATCTACATTATTAGCTATTTTTAATTATAGGATAGATAGAAAAATAATTAGTATTGCTCAAATTGATGATGGTGAAAAAAGAAAATTAGGAAGAATTATATATGAGGGCACTTCAGCATTTGTTAAAGACAACATAATTCAATGTGAAGTTAAGTTATTTTTTGATGAAGAAGAATTTAGTTCTGTTAAAAGAGCTGTTAATACTAGCTTAAATAGAAATAGAGTAGTAGCCAAAGCTGCTATAAATACTATAGAGAATATTATAGGACAAGCTCTATTGTTTGATGTTGAGGATGTAGTAATAAGTCAAAGTAGAAGCACAGCGTTTGTAACTGTAATTGTAGATATGATCGAAAACTCAAAAGAAGAAAAACTAATTGGAACAGCAATAGTGAGAAATGATTTAAATGAAGCTATTTGTAAAGCTACACTAGATGCTGTAAACAGAGTAGTGGAAAAGAGATAAACATGGTTTAATGGTCAATTGCATTATTGTATATTTAAATTATTAATATTTTTGGTAAGTCCCTTAGCGAAGCGAAAATTCAGGGCAAGTTTATAGCGATATTGCCTAGTCTTAAGTAAGGGAGGCTGTTAGTTATGAAAAAGATGAACAAATATATGCCATTTATGATGACTGCTTTAGCTATTGCTTTAATGAGAACTTGTGCAATTACTGTTGTAATATGGTAAGCGATTAATATAAATGTAATTGGCCTTAAATAATTTAGGGGGATTAATATGAATGCTATATCTAAAAAACAAAGATTAACAATGTATGCAATATATTTTATGACTACAATTATTCTAATTCACTCAATGTATTTTGGATATGTATTAAAAGATTTTTGTAATATAGAAGATATTATTTTTTTTATTATATTAACGGCTGTTGCTGAATCTTTGACAGTAGTATTTAAAAATCTATCGTTTAGTTTATCTTTTATAATAAATATTGTCTGTTATGTTTTATTTGGACCGTGTAATAGTTTGATTATTTTAACCTTTGGGTATTTGTGCAGAGTAATCAAGGTAGAAAAAGGAAGGTACATACATGTTTTTAATACCCCTATATATGGAACAGTGTTTAATTGCTGTGGTATAGTATTGCCTTTACTTGTTGCAAATTATTTTTACATATTTTTAGGTGGTAGTTTTCTAGAATTTAATATAATCGACAATGTTTTTCCATTAGTAATATTTTCTTTAATTTATTTTTTGCTTAATATGATAATAATGACTACAATTTTAGCTGTTAAGAGTAATAAAAATATTATATTATGTTTGCATGGAAATTTAGGTATGGGGATATTAAATACTGTTCTTATGATACCATTAAGTATTTTAATGATAGAGTTGTTTCAAAGATATTCATATATAGGAATTATTGTATTGATTTTTATTTTTTCGTTTGTCAGATATACTTTACAGTTATATTCCAATTCAAAAGAGCAATTTGCAGAGACGGTAACGGCACTTATGAATGCAGTGGAAGCAAGAGATCAATATACTAATGGGCACTCTAAAAGGGTTGCTGCAATATCTACTGAAATAGCAAAGAAAATGGGATTAAGTATTTGGGAAATTGAAAAAATTCATGTAGCAGCTATGCTACATGATGTGGGCAAGATTGGAATTAGTGACACAATATTGCAAAAGCCAGGAAAGCTAACTGAGGAAGAATTTGCAATAATAAAATCTCATCCAGAAATAGGAATAAATATAATAAAAGATATAAAAAATATAGAGTACGTTTTTCCAATAGTCAGACATCATCATGAAAGATATGATGGAAATGGTTATCCAGATAAAAAAGGTGGGGATGAATTATCTCTAAGTGTTTACATAGTTCAATTAGCAGATTCAGTTGATGCTATGGCATCAAATAGGCCCTATAGGGCTGGGTTATCTAGTGAAATGATAATAAAAGAGATTGAAAATGGTATGGGAACACAATTTCATCCCAAGGTAGCATCAACATATTTGAAGATATTGAAGGAAAGAGAATAAAATCAAAACTCTCTTGATAAAATAAAAAATGATATTATAGATATGCAAAGTATAGTCCTAAGCAATTCTTGGGACTTTTTTTTATTAACTTAAAAATTAAGGCTCTGTAGTAAAATAAAGTGATAGAATGTACAAGTTATGCTAGACAATAATTTAATCAGCTTGTGCACGGCTTTTCCTAATGGGGGTTGGAAGGGGACCCTGTTCCCTCCTTGTTAAGGAGAGATACTCAAAGGGAACCATAAGGTTCCTTTTGAAAAAGCTGAACAGGGTAATACAAGGCTCTGTTTTCATCACTGTAAATGCATACAGAGCCAAAATTAAATTATACATATTAAAAAAATATAATTTTGATTTAAGTGTAGAAGTTTACATGAACTTAAATTTATACACTTTATTGTAATTAGTATAAATTTGCTTTAAACTATAATAGTGTAATAATTTTGACATATTACCTATTAGAAAGAGAGGGATGCAAATGTCACTAAGTGTAAATGAACTAAGAAAATGCTATGGAGACAAGGTTGCTGTAGATAACTTAAGTTTTTCTATTGATGAACCAGGTGTTTTTGGACTTTTGGGAACTAATGGTGCTGGGAAAACCACTACAATAAGAATGATGTTAGATATGTTAAAAAAGGATGGGGGAAATGTAACCTGGAATGGAAAATCATATAATCCAAAGGTTGTTTCAACAGGGTATTTAGCAGAAGAAAGAGGAATTTATTCTAAATTTACAATAGTAGATCAACTAGTGTATTTTGGTGAGTTAAAGGGAATGTCAAAAAAAGATGCACTAGATAGCATTGACTATTGGTTAAAAAGATTAGACATTGAGGAATATAGAAATAAAAGAGCAGAGCAATTATCTAAAGGAAATCAACAAAAAGTTCAATTTGTAGCTGCTTTAATTTCTAATCCTGATATTTTAATTTTAGATGAACCGTTAAGCGGACTAGATCCAGTCAATACAGATTTGTTTAAAGAAGTAATAAGAGAAGAAGTTGCAAAAGGTAAATACATTATTATGTCTAGTCACCAGATGTCAACAATTGAAGAATTTTGTGAGAATCTAGTTATATTAAACAGAGGAGAAACTGTATTAAAGGGAAATTTAAAAGAAATAAAAAAATCATATGGTAGAAATCACTTAATAATAAGATGTGAGGAAAATATAGATGATATTATAAATCAATCTGGACTTACTGTAATAGAAAAGAATTTAGAATACATTGAGTTAAATGTTGAAAAAGAAGAAGAGGCTACAACTTTATTAAAGACTATATTGCAAAAAGATATTCCAGTTATTAAATTTGAGCTTAGAGAGCCAACACTTCATGAAATCTTTATTGAAAAGGTAGGTGAATAATATGGATATGAATAAATTTTGGAAAGTTACTAAGTTTACTGTAGTACAACAGGTTAAAGGTAAAGCTTTTAAAATATCTACAACTATAATTTTAGCAGCTGTATTAATATTAACAGCATTAGTTAATATTATACCTGCAATGAAATCTGATAATAGTGATGAAACTTCAAATGGTGTACAAACATCAGAGAGCATAAGTATAGAGAATATATATGTGAAAGATGAATCAGATTTAGAGATAAATTTAGATGAGGGTATAAAGCAAGTGTATCCTAGTATAAATATAATAAAAGAAAGTATGTCTAAGGAAGAACTGGAAGGTAAAATTGAAAGTTCACAAGGAAAAGATGTACTATTATATATTGGTCAAAATGATACTAGTTATTCATTAAGAGTTGTAACACCTAAGGATTGTGAGGAAGAATTAAATGATGCTGCCCATGAATTATGTAATGTAGCAACAAGTTCTTTAGAAACTATGAGATATATGAAAAATGGTGTTCCAGCTGATAAATTGGATAAAGTAATGTTACCGATATCTTCAGAAGTATTAGAAGCTGGAGAAAAAGAAGAATCAATTGAGGATATGATAATTGGAATGATATTCCCTATGGTAGCTTGCATGATTTTATTTTACATTATTTACTTTTATGGATATTGGGTTGCAAACTCAATTGTGGCAGAAAAAACATCTAGAGTTATGGAATTATTACTTACATCAACAAAACCTATAGAACTAGTTACAGGGAAATGTGTAGGAATGGGTTCCTTAGCAATTGTACAATTTGTAACTATAATATTAATGGCATTCATAGGATTTAAAGGTGGTGGATTAATAGCTACAAATTTAATTAATTCATCAGCAAAGGTTTTTGATATCGGAGTAATATTTAATAGTTTATCTATATCAAAACTATTATTGGTTATTTTATTTTTCATTTTAGGATATGTATTGTATGCTATTTTTAATGCATTAGTTGGAGCTACTGTAAGTAAATTGGAAGATTTAAATACTGCGATTATGCCTGTATCATTTCTTTCTATAATAGGATTTTATCTTGCATACATGGGATTGATGGCAGAGGGAAGTACTGTTGCGAAACTCGCAACATTTATACCGTTCTCAGCACCATTTTATATTCCTGCAACTATACTATCTGATGCTGTTTCTATGAGTGAAATGTGTATATCATTAGCAATATTAATAATTACTATTATAGTATTTGTAATGTTTACGGCTAGAGTATATTCTGTAGTAATTTTACATACAGGAAATAGACTTAAATTTAAAGACTTATTTAAAATTTATAAAACAGAAAAATAATTAAGAATTAAATAGGCTGTGGCACTAAGTATTTGGTGCTACAGCCTATATTTTTTTACCTAGATTATAATGGTATAGTTACACATAATATTAGTTCCTCTATATTAAAGTATTATTTATATTCTGTATGAGTAGAGGGTTCCTTTTCACCATATGGAGAATGTTCGTTAGCTTTGTTTTTTATTTCTTGTTGATATTTAGGAAGAGTTGGATCAGATTTTAAAGTAGTTTCATTTTTGTTCTTATCTTTATTATTTTTTCCCATATTATCATCTCCTTCATATGTATGGTTCCAATTTTATTGATTATGTATACAAGTTAATTTAATACAACATAGTAAGTATTTTTGACTAAAAGAATATACTGTGTATATAAGTATTTTATTTTTCAATTGGTTCTGTATTAAAAAAATAATGATGCTTGCAGAGCCTTACAATTAAATAGAGTACTGGAGGAATTGTTATGAATTTATTAAAAAATATTGATGTGAAAAATAATAACATGTATTTTGGAAATATAAACACTATTACCCTTGTAAAGAAATATGGTACGCCACTTTATGTGATGGATGAAGATCAAATAAGAGATAATTGCAGAAGATTTATAAAGGTGATGAAGATTGATGAAAATAACAAAGTTGCATATGCGGGGAAGGCATTTCTTACAAAGGCAATAGTTCAAATTATGAAGGAAGAAGGAATGCACTTAGACTTAGTGTCTGGCGGTGAGATTTATACTGCACTAGTAAGTAAATTTCCTATGGAGAAAGTATATTTTCATGGAAATAATAAAACCATAGAAGAAATTAAACTAGGAGTAAAGTCTAGGGTAGGAACTTTTGTAGTAGATAATTTAGCTGAACTAGATAATATAAATGAAGTTTGTGAAAGGTATGGAGTGAGTCAAGAGGTATTACTTAGAGTTATACCTGGAATAGAGGCACACACACATGAATATATAAAGACGGGACAAATTGACTCAAAATTTGGTTTTTCTTTACTTAATGATAATATATATAACGTAGTAGATTATGCTAAGAAGTTAAAAAATATTAAGTTAAAAGGAATTCATTGCCATATAGGTTCGCAAATATTTGATTTAGAGCCATATAGAGATGCTGTTAAAATTATGGTTACACTGTTAAATAATATTAATAAGAGATGTAATTTAAATCTTACAGAGTTAAACTTAGGTGGAGGGTTTGGAATATATTATCAAGAGGGAGATAATCCCAAAAGTATTGAAGAATACTGTGCTACAATTTTGAATGAAGTAACAAAGGTGTGTGAAAAGTTAAAGATAAAAAGGCCTAATATAATTATAGAACCAGGAAGAAGCATTGTGGGAAATAGCGGTATAACTCTTTACACTATAGGTGGAGTAAAAGAAATTCCCCATATAAAAAAATATATATCAGTTGATGGAGGTATGACAGATAACATTAGACCATCTTTATATAGCGCTCAATATCAAGGTATTATCGCAAATAAGGTTATAGATAACAACAAAGTTATGGTTACAGTGTCAGGAAAATGCTGTGAATCTGGGGATGTGCTAATTAATGATATAAGTCTGCCAAGAGTTAAAGAAGGAGATGTTTTAGCAGTGTTATATACAGGAGCCTATTGTTATTCTATGAGTAGTAATTATAATAAAATTCCTAAGGCACCTGTTGTCCTTGTGGGGAAATTGGGTCCAAGGCTTATATGTAAAAGGGAAACTTATGAAGATATGATAAGAAATGAATTAACCTTAGATATATAAATAAGAGAATATTGACAGATATTTTATAAAGTGATAAATTATCTATAATGGGAGATGATTGATATGAAAAAATCATATAAGGAAAAACATCATCATCATAGATACAAAGTCCTATAAGTATGGTTAAAAGAAAAGCCATAGATATGGGGCTATTTGTGTGTGGCACGAAGTATCTATGGAGATATAGAAATAATAATCTCTAAGGATACGTGATGTCTTTAGAGTTTTTTTATGCAAGTGAAAAAAAGTTAATATACTATTTATTGAGAAGGTGAGGAATTAATTTATGAGTAAAAATATTACGAAACCAAGTATTCTGCCAGGTTTTATGGAGCTTACGCCAAAGGAACAAGTAGCATTCAATCATGTTTACGATGTTATTAGAAAAAACTATGAGTCTTTTGGATTTTTACCAATAGATACACCAATAATTGAAAAAAGTGAGGTTTTGTTAGCTAAAACTGGTGGAGATACTGAGAAGCAAATATATACTTTGACAAAAGGAAGTACAGAAATGGCTTTGAGATTTGATTTGACAGTACCTCTTGCAAGATATGTAGCTCAACACATGGAGGATATAGCGTTTCCATTTAAAAGATATCAAATTGGAAAGGTATATAGAGGGGAAAGAAATCAAAGAGGTAGATTTAGAGAGTTTTACCAGTGTGATGTTGATATAATTGGAAATGGGGAATTAAACATTATTAATGATGCTCAAATTCCTAGTATAATATATAAAATATTTACTGAGTTAGGATTTAAAAACTTTAAAATTAGACTTAATAATAGAAAGATACTTGATGGATTTCTGAAAAATCTTAATATAGATAGTTATACTGAAGTATTAAGAACAGTTGATAAAATAGATAAGATTGGTAAAGAAAAAATAGAAGAAGAATTAAAATCATATATAGACGATGAGGAAGCTGTAAATGCTATAATTGAGTTTATTACTATTAAGGGAAGTAATGATGAAAAAATAAAAAGTTTGAGAAATATGAATATAAGCAATGAAAGATTTGTGGAAGGTGTAACTGAATTAGAAGAAGTTAATAAGTATATAAAAGTTTTTGGTATACCGGATGAAAATTATGTTATTGATTTTAAAATAACAAGAGGACTTGATTATTATACAGGAACTGTATATGAAACATTCTTAGATGATTATCCTGAATTTGGATCTGTTTGTTCAGGTGGTAGATATGATAATTTAGCACAGTTTTACACTGAAAAGAAATTACCAGGAGTAGGAATTTCAATAGGATTAACAAGATTGTTTTGGAGCTTTATGGAAAGTAACATTATTGATTTAAACAAAAATTCCTTAATTGATGTGTTGGTTATCCCTATGGATGATGATTACGAATATAGTATTAAAATATGTAATGAGCTTAGAGAAAATGGCATTAAGGCAGATATTTATCTTGAGGGTGGTAAGTTTGCTAAGAAGATGAAATATGCTAATAAATTAAATGTATCAAGAGTAATTATTATTGGAGAAAATGAACGTCAAGAAAATAAAATTTTATTAAAGCGTATGGAATCAGGAGAGCAGGAGTTACTTTCTATTGAACAAGGAATTAACTTTATAAAAGGATATAAATAAAAGATATAATAGAAAACCTTAGAATTTTATCTAAGGTTTTTTTTTATATAGTTTTTTAGTATGTATATTAAGATTAAATATTATAGCAAATAGAAACGTCAACTATATGTGAAGTAGATTATTACAAGGGAAAAAATATATATTATAGGATAATATGTAATAAGTGCTAAAATATTTTGTATTTAATTAATAAAAATGTAGAAAAACCAAGGAAAAATAAAATTGAAAATTCAAATTTTAATGGTATTATAATAGTTATAAAATGTTAGTCAAGCCTGTTAATGTTAATTAGGGTGAGGACTATTTTATGGGGGGGATAGTTAAATGAATTACAAAAAAGGTATATCCATGGGAATTGCACTGTCACTAGTAGTTGGTTCTAGTGCATCTGCAATTACACCAGAGGATATAGCAACGATTAAAGACGGAAAACTTATGACACTAGAAAAACAAATTGCAGAAGAGTCTAATCTAAAGAGTTTGCAAGGATCTGATAGGGTAAGAATCATTGTTGAGCTTAATGGTGATGCAGTAATTGAAAAGGCTGCTGCAGAAAACAAGAAAATATCTGAAATGGATATTAGTCAGGTTAAAAAGTACCAAAAATCAATTTTAAAAGAACAAGATTCCATACAACGTAAGATATCATCAAAAGGAATTGATTGTAAGGTAATAAATAGCTTTACTAATATTGCTAACGGATTTAGTATGGAAACTACTTTAGAAAAGGCTATGGAAATTCAAGAACTTGAAGGTGTTAAATCAGTTACCGTTGCAAATGAGTACGAAAGACCTGAACCACTTATGAATAGTAGTGGTGAAATTACTGAAACCCAACCAGCTTGGGACAGTGGTTATAAAGGTCAAGGTACAGTTATTTCTATAATTGATACTGGTATAGATTCCGGACATAAGGATATGGTTTTATCAGATAAGAAAGAAGCAGAATTAGATAAATCTGAAGTAGAATCTATATCTAAGAAAAATGGATTACCAGGTAAATTCTATACTGACAAGGTTCCATATGGATATAATTATATGGATGGGAATGAAGAGATTAGGGATTTAGGTCCAGGAGCAAATATGCATGGTATGCATGTTGCTGGTATATCAGGAGCAAATGGTGATACAAAAAATGGTGGAATAAAAGGAACTGCACCAGAGGCTCAACTTTTAGCAATGAAGGTTTTTGGAAATAATCCAGCAATGTCTTCTACTTTTGGTGATGTAATTATTAAAGCTATTGATGATTCTGTTAAATTAGGAGCAGATGTTATTAATATGAGTTTAGGATCCACAGCTTCCTTTGTAAATGATGAGGATCTTGAACAAATGGCTGTAAATAGAGCTGTTGATAATGGAGTATTGGTATCTATATCTGCTGGAAACTCTAACGTATTTGGGGATGGAAAAGGATTACCACAAGCTAAGAACCCAGATTATGGTGTGGTTGGAAGCCCAGGACTTGCAACAGATTCACTACAGGTAGCTTCAATTGAAAATACAAAGGTAACTGGAGCTGGTATTGAATTTAAAGTTAATGATGAAGATAAGATATATCCTTATTCAGTTGCAGGCCCAGATATCTTAGCATCCTTTAAAGATCAGGAACTTAAAATAGTTGATTGTGGCATAGGTAAACCAGAAGAGTTTAAAGATGCAGTTAAGGGAAATGTAGCATTAATTAAACGTGGAAGTCTTGCATTTACTGATAAAATATTAAATGCAGCAGCAGCAGGGGCTAAGGCGGTAATTATATCTAATAATAACGGTGAAGAAATAATTAATATGCAATATCCATCAGATTGTAACATTCCAGCTATATTTGTTGGACAAGCTGCTGGGGATGAAATGAAGGCAAATTGTAATAAAGAGGGATTCTTTGCCTATGTTAAAGGAAATGTAGCAAGTGCAGCTAATCCTGGAAAAGGCTCAATGTCAGACTTTACATCTTGGGGAGTTACTCCTGATTTAGAGTTAAAACCAGAAATTACAGGTGTAGGTGGAAAAGTATGGTCTACAGCTAATGATAATAAATATCAGGCTATGAGTGGAACATCTATGGCAGCTCCAAATGTATCAGGTGGATCTGCATTAGTTCTTCAAAGAGTAGATGAATTATTTGATTTAGAAGGACAAGCTAGAGTAGAAATGGCTAAAAATATATTGATGAGCACAGCAGTACCACATATAGATAATGGACATTTAGGAGTAGGTAATTTCCAAGAGGAAGAAGGAGTAGTTGTAGCAGGTGAAAACTATACATCTCCAAGGAGACAAGGTGCTGGAGTTATGAATTTAGCAGCAGCAACTACTACTAATGCAATAGTTACTGACTCTTCCACTGGAATAAGTAAAGTAAACTTAAAAGAAATCAAGGGAAATAAAGCAACATTTAAAATTAATGTTCAAAACTTTGGAGATAAGGAATTAACTTATAAGTTGAATGGAACTGTTCAAACAGATTTAGCTGAGGATGTAAGTTTACTTCAAGCTCAGAATATAGTAGACAAAACTACTAAGAAGTTCCCTATTTCTTATAGTGAGGATACTGTAAAAGTTCCTGCAAAGGGAAATGTTGAAGTAAGTGTAACTGTAGATTTGACAAATGCAATAGCTTCATATAATAAACAGAGTATCGAAGAAGTATTTGAAAATGGTGGATTTGTAGAAGGATTTGTTACATTAACAGACCCTGAAGATAACAATCCTCAGTTAAGCATTCCTTATGTAGGATTTAAGGGAGAATGGAGCAAAGCTTCAACAATTGATTCATCTATTTATAACCATGATGAAAAGTCATTCTATGGGACTACAGCAATGATGACACCTGATAAGAATGAGGAAGGTAATTATTACTATTTAGGACTTCCATTTGATGCAACAAAATTAGATCAAGCTAATGGTGACTTTATAGATTTTTCACCTAATGGAGATGGAGAACATGATACAGTAGTGCCAATGCTTTCTTATTTAAGAAACATTAAGGAAATGGAAGTTGAGATTGTTGATTCTAATTCAAAGGTAATAAGGACTTTAGGTAAAAAAGAGAATCTTAGAAAGCATTTCTATGATAATAATCCTAAGAATGCAATTAGAGCATTCCTAAATGATTGTGCTTGGGATGGAACAGCTAATGGTAAACCTGTAGAAGATAGCACATACACTTATAGAATTAGAACTAAAGTAGATTTTGAAGGAGCTCAGTGGCAAGAGTACGACTTTAAAGTAAATGTTGATACACAAGCTCCAGAAATTGCTACTTATGAAGTAAATGATGAAAATAAAACTTTAAGAGTAATAGCTACTGATAACATTAAAGATCATGTTTATTCTTATGCTTTAATAACTCCAATGAAGGATGCTAGTGGAAAGAATGTAGTTATTACAAACTCTGATGGTAAATTTGATTTAGCTCAATTATTTGATGCAGGGTTTACAATTGAAGATTGCAGTATAAGAGTTTATGACTATGCACAAAATGAAACAATACTTGATTTAGGAGAACCTACACAAGCAGTGAAAGGTGATAAGGAAGCTCCAGTAGTTAAAGTTGCTTCACCTGAATTCTTTGGAATACTAAATAATAATGATGTAGTATTTGAAGGAACAGTACAAGATGCATCTGGAATTGATTTTGTTACAATTAATGGTGAAAAAGTAGACCTTAAGTACTCATCACTTGATAAATTGTGGCACTTTGCACATCCAATGACACTTGATAATGGATATCATAGCATATATGTAGATGCTAAGGATAAGGCTGGTAATCAACTAGGCTTTGCTCATAAGTTATTTATAGATTCAGAAGCTCCAGTTGTTGATGTTACAAGTGTTGATCCAGTAGTATCAGGTAATAAGGTTACAATTAAAGGTAATGCTCATGATAACTTCCCAAATTTGAAGGTTACTATTAATGGAGACGTTATAAAGAATATAGAGGAAGAATGGGAATACTTTGATTCATTGGAACCTGCTAATGTTGATTTTGCCTATGATGTTAATTTAGTAGATGGCAAAAATGATATTACAGTAGAAGTTTCTGATGGAGCAGGTAATACTGTTACTCAAAATGTTAGTGTAAATAAAGTTGATAAATTAGATGTTCAATTTGAAAAAATAGCTGGGCTTGATAGATATAAAACAGCTGTTGAAGTAAGTAAGAAAGGCTGGGAGAAATCAAACTATGCAGTCCTTGCAAATGGAGGAGCATTTGTAGATGCTCTAGTTGCAGGCCCTCTTGCTACAAAATATGATGCACCAATTTTATTAACAGAAAAAGATGAACTTACAACAGAGACAGCTAATGAAATGAAGAGGTTAGGTACTGAGGTTGTTTATGTTATAGGTGGAACAAGTGTTGTTTCTGATAATGTAGTTAAAGAATTAGAAGCAGCAGGAATTCAAGTCGTAAGATTTGGCGGAGCTAATAGATATGCAACTTCTTTACAAGTAGCTAAGTATCTTCAAGTAAATGGTGAAGAAGACAATGTATATATTGTAAATGGGCAAGCTATTCCTGATGCAGTAAGTATATCACCAAAGGCAGCCCTTGATAAATCACCTATACTTTTAGTAGAAAAGAATAGTGTATCTGATGAAACTATGAGTTGGTTAAAGAATAAGGATAAAAAGTTCAATGCTTACTTTATAGGTGGTACAAGTGTTATTGACAATTCAGTTATAAAAGAAGTTCAAGGAATTACTAATGTAGATGTTACTGGAAATAGAGTTAGTGGAGTTAATAGATTTGAAACAAATGCTGCAATAATCCAGAAATTCTATGGTAAGTATATGCAGGATATAATGGTAACTGAAAGTACAAAACTTGTAGATGCATTAGTAGTTGCTCCATATGCAGCTCGTACTAGTTCAGCAATTGTAATTACTAATGAAGCACTTGATAAAACTCAAAAAGAAGTATTAGATAATATCATATCTGAAAAAGTTACTCAAATAGGAGGACAAGTACCTTCAGATATAATAGTAGATATTATGAATAGAGTTCAAAAATAATATTTAATTGTATTAAGAAGTCTTACGATTTAGTAAGACTTCTTTTATTTATTATTAAATTTTTCTGAAAAAATTAATAGAATTAAATTTTAAAAACAACTTATGCAAATAGGATATACATTTACAAAAGAATATTTTTATATTAAGGAAAATATTCTGATATGATGATGGAAACTGTAAGTAGAATATAATATAAAATGAATAAAAAGTAGAAATAGATAAAAATAAGAAAATTGGAAAATACATACTAAGATGGTAACATTATATACATAAATTATAAAAAGATAACAAGGAGGTAAACATTAATGAATTACAGAAAAGGTATATCCTTAGGACTTGCATTGTCATTGGTTGTTTGGTCAAATGCAGCAGCTTTATCAAACACTGAAGAAATAATTAAACGTGTAAGTGATTTTGATAAGGATAGTAAAATTTTACTGAGTCAACTAAATGAAGATGAGCCACTTAAAAACTTGCAAGATGAAGATGAAGTAAGAATTGTAGTTGAAATGGAAGGTAATCCTATAGTAGAGACTGCAACAGAACAGGGGATTAAGGTGTCAGAGCTTAATAAAAAAGAAATGGCATCCTTAGAGAAAAAAATAGATAAGGAACAAAACAAGGTAGAAAAAAAGATAAAGAATGAAAAAATTAAATATGAGAAGATATACGAATTTAATAGCTTGTTTAATGGGTTTAGTGCTAAGACTACCCTAAAAGATGCTAAAAAAATGGAAGATATTCCAGGCGTAAAATCAGTAACGATAGTTAATCAATATGAACTTCCAAAAGTTGAAATGAATCACAGTGGAGAGACTACTAAAGCCTTTGAGACATGGGCCAATGGATATAAAGGCGAAGGAATGGTAGTAGCAATTGTAGATACTGGAATAGATTCAGGTCATAAAGCCATGAAACTTACTGATACTTCAAAAGCTAAGTATAATAAAGCAGATGTAGATAAATTAGTAAAAGAAAAGGGACTTCCAGGGGAATTTAAGTCAGATAAGGTTGCATATGGATATAATTATATGGATAAGAATTCAACCTCTAAAGACTTAAACATTGATAATGTTAATCACGGTATGCATGTAGCTGGAATAGCAGCAGCAAATGGAGATCCCGATAATGGTGGCATGAAAGGAATTGCTCCAGAAGCTCAACTTTTAGCTATGAAAGTATTTTCTAATAATAATGCAATCTCAGGTGCCGCAGGTGATGCAATTGTAAAGGCTATAGATGATGCATCTAAGTTGGGTGCTGATGCTATGAATTTAAGTTTAGGATCTACAGCAAGTTATGTTGATAATAATGATGCTGAACAAAAGGCTTTAAATAGAGCTGTAGAAAACGGAACTTTTGTAGCTTGCTCAGCTGGAAATTCTAATGTTCTTGGTGATGGATATTCTAATCCATATGCAGAAAATCCAGACTATGGAGTAGTGGGAGCACCAGGGCTTGCAGGGAGAACAATGCAAACAGCAGCTGTAAATAATGAAAAGGTTACATTACCATTAATGGAGATTAAATATGGTGATAAATTAGAAAAGGTAATGTATAAAGATTGTACATCTATGTACTTTAACAGTAAATTAAGTGGAAGAGAATTAGAAGTAGTTGATTGTGGAAAAGGTTCAGCTGAAGAATTTACTCAGTCAGTAAAAGGAAAGGTTGCTTTAATCGAAAGAGGAGGATCAACTTTTACAGAAAAGGCTTCTAATGCAGAAAAGAATGGTGCAGTAGCTGTTATTATTTATAATCATGCCGCAGGTGGAGAAGAAGCTCAAGGTATGACTATTGAAGGCTCAACAATACCAGGAGTTTCAATGGCACATAGTAAAGGTGCAAAAATTAGTGAAGAATTAAAAAAGGGTACTAAAATAACTTTAACTACAAAAGGAGAAGTGTCAGTAGCTGATAGTTTAATCAAAGGTAAAATGGCAGACTTTTCATCTTGGGGAGTAACTCCAGATTTTGATTTCAAACCAGAAATAACAGCACCAGGTGAAGATATATGGTCAACCGTTAATGATGATGGATATACATCAATGGGTGGGACATCGATGGCATCTCCAGCTATTGCAGGTTCAAGTGCACTAGTTCTTCAAATGTTAGGTAAAACAACTGATTTAAAGGGATTAGAAAAAAATATTAGAGCAAAGAATTTACTAATGGCTACAGCAGTTCCACATGTAGATGGTAATGGTAATTATACCTCCCCAAGAAGACAAGGGGCTGGAGTTGTTAACATAGCTGCTGCCACATCAACTAAGGCTTTACTTACAGAATCAAATTCTGGATTATGTAAAGTTAATTTAAAGGAAATCAAGGGAGATAAAGCAACATTTTCTTTGGATATAAACAACTTTGGTGATAAGGATATCACTTATAAGATTACTGGAACAGTACAAAGTGATGGAGTAGAGCCAGATAAGGATGGAACTTTATACTCTACATTAACACCTGAAAAGGTAGTGAATGCAGATGGAAAAATGCCAATCAGTTTCAATAATACTGAAGTAACAGTTCCTAAAAATGGACAAGCTACCTTGGATGTAACAGTAAATGTAAAAGATATTAAATTAGAATCAGGACGAGTTTTTGAAGAAGCATTTAAAAATGGTGGGTACATCGAAGGGTTTGTAACACTAGAAGATGTAAATGATAAAGAAGCTACATTGTCAATTCCATACGTTGGATTTAAAGGACAATGGGATAAAGCTCCTATATTTGATGCTTCACTATATGATAATAATGGAACTCCTTTCTATGGAAAGACATATATGGCTTCTTTATTAGGTGATAAAATAAAACCTATTGGTATAGATAGAGAAGGAAATTTAAACGGTGATATATTAGATTTCTCACCAAATGGAGATAGTATATTTGACGGTATAGTTCCATCATTTTCACTTCTTAGAAACCCTAAGGAATTTAAAGTTGAAATTTTAGATAAAGAGGGTAAAAATGTATTAAGAACTTTATCTACATTCAATGGTATGCTTAAGAAAAGTTATAATGAGCAGTTAGCTGGGATGTTAGATGGTGACATGCTTTGGGATGGAACTATTGATGGTAAGTTGGCTCCAGAAGGAACTTATACTTATAGAATTACTGGAAGAATAGATTTTGAAGGAGCAAAGGAGCAGGTTTGTGAGTTTAAAGTTAATATAGACAATACTGCACCAACCATAGAAGAAATTAAATATGACGAAAATACCAATAAACTTACAGTTAAGGCTGAAGATAATAATAAAGGACATGTTAGATCCTATGCGTTATATACCAAGGATAAATTAGTATCGCAAAATACTACTGGAGAATTTAATGTTTCAAAGAATGATTATGATTCTAGTACAGTATCAGTTTTAGATTATGCAGGAAATGAAACTCAGAAGAATCTACAGATACCTTCAGGAACAGTAGAAAATGATAAAACTGTTCCAACAGTAAAGATTACTTCACCAAAGTATGAAGAAAGCTTAGGTATGAAAGAAACAGTTATAGAAGGTACAATTAAAGATGAATCAGAGGTTACTACATTTAAAATAAATGGTGAAGATGTTGCTATTCAATATAATGCAGGGGATGGATTATGGCACTTTAAACATCCAATGGAGTTCAAAGAAGAGGGTAAAGTTTATGTAGAATGCTATGTTAAGGATGCAGCTAAAAATGAAAGTAAATTTTCACATGTGTTATTTGTAGATTGGACAAGCCCTATCATTGAGATGGAAGAACTACCACAGGTTACTACAGCTGATACAATAACATTAAGAGGAGTCATTGCAGATAATTTACCAAAACTAAAAGTAATAATAAATGGTGAAGAAATATATAATAATAATCCACCTATGGAATATTATGAAACTGAAAAGCCAGAAGCAGGTAAATATGATTTGAATTATGACTATAAACTATCTAATGGTGAAAATAAAATTCAAATAGTTGTAACAGATTTAACTAATAATACTACAGTACAAGAATTCGTAATAAATAAGGTTGAAAAAATTAATACAGACTTAACTAAAATTGCTGGAATAGATAGATATGAAACAGCAGCTGAAGTTAGTAAAAAAGGTTGGGATAAATCAAATTGTGTTGTTATTGCAAATGGTCAGACTTATGTAGATGCTTTAGTTGCATCACCACTTGCAGCTGCACATGAAGCACCAATACTATTGACAGAAAGAGATGTTTTACCAGAAACAACTTCAAAAGAAATTGAGAGACTAGGAGTAAATACTGTATTTGCTGTTGGTGGTACAAATGTAATTTCTGAAGAAGTAATTTCTACATTAAAATCCAAGGGAATAGATGTTATTAGATTATATGGAGAAAATAGATATGAAACATCACTACAAGTTGCAAAATATATTGATTTACAAAAGGATGTAGAAAAAATATATGTTGCAGGTGGTGCAGCTATAGCTGATGCCGTTACTATTTCAGGTAAAGCTGCTATGGATTTAACTCCTATAGTTTTAGTAGAGAAGAATGAAATATCAAAGAATACATTAGATTGGATAAAAGTGGAGGATATTAATACAGCATATATTACTGGTGGCACAAGTGTAGTAAGTGAAGAAGTTATGAAAAACTTTAAAGAAATAGTAAAGAATAACAATGTTGAAAGAGTTGCTGGAGCTAACAGATATTCAACAAATGCTGAAGTAATGAATAAATTCTATAACAGTTATGTTGATACAGTTTTAGTAACTGAAAGCCAGAAACTTGTAGATGCTTTAGTAGCAGGTCCGTTTGCAGCTAAAACAGGTGCTCCAATAATGATTACAAATAATCAATTAGAAGCAGAACAAATTCAGATTGCTGATAAGATGATTTCTAATCATGTAGTACAAATTGGTGGACAAGTAAATCAAGATGTAATAAAGGATGTAGTTTCTAGATTAAATATTGAAAAGTAAAGATAGTAAAAAAGTAGTGGAAGATTTTCTGCTACTTTTTTAGTTTATAGAAGGAATATTTAAGGTATTTAATGAATATATTTATAAGTAGTTTATAGATAGGAGGTATTATATGTATTTTGTTTCAATCTTAGATATTATTCTTTTTATTTTACTAGTTGTATTTATTTGTAAAAACATTTTTATGAATTATAGATTATCAAACAGTTGGATGAGAAATTCAATTATAATAATTTTAATTTGTATAATAGGTATTAGTTGTTTTTATGGGGTATCTTTTAGTATGTATACAGCTCAGGCAAATAAAGATTTGGAAGCTACTCTAACACAAAAGGAATTAAGAGAAAGTGAAAAAGAGGAACTATCTATAATAAAAGAGGGCATAAAAGAACAAGAAAGTATTGCTATTTATGCGTCTGTCATTGGTTGGACATTATTTGCATTAATTGAAATGATTCAAAGAAAATATTTAAAAGCAAAACAAAGTGAACCTGCTAAAGGAACATGGAAATTAGATAAATATAAATAATTTTCAATCTATTATAAATTTTAAAAATATATTGACACATTATACTATAATGTAATATACTAAACTAGTAAGATTTATTTAAAAGAAAGAAAAGGAGGTAGGAATATGTTAATCAATAGTAGTTTTAATGGCAAATTTAATAAGGGCAACTTAAGTTATAATGTTAACGGGAATTTTGCGCTCAATTTTGCTTATTCAATAAAAAATATTAAAAATAAAGATACCCTACCTCAAAATATAGATTTTTAATTTTGTTAAATGCTATTTTGTGAGAAAAGTCCTAGGGTAACTTAGGACTTTTATTTTTATCATATTATTATGCAATTGAAGCTTCTTGTGTAGTAATATTGGTAAAATATAAATTATAGCAATTATCCTTAGTCTATACTTTGTATGGGCTAAGGATTTTTTGTTTGGGTTTCTTTACTAAAGATAAGTTTCACGTGAGTCCGGATATATGGACATCATAAATAAATATTAAGGAGGGATATCAGTGAAAAGAATTTTAAGTTATATGAAAAAACATAAGACGATTACATTATTGGGAACAGTATCAATGTTTTTAGTAATTGGGGCAGATTTAATTGTGCCACATATTACAGAAATTTTTATCGATGAAGTCTTAACGGCAGGAAAATATGAAATATTAAAACCTATATTGTGGACTGTGGTTGCTATTACAGGAGTAAAATTTATTTTTGGATTTTTAAAAGAGTATTTGTTTGATTATTTAGGAATAACAGTGTCACGGGATGTTAAACAGCAATTATTTAATCACATTGAATCACTTTCTTTTTCTTACTTTGATAAAACTAATACAGGAGAACTTATGTCAAGGGTTGGAGAAGATGCTGATAATATTTTAGAGATTATGGGGTTTGGACTAAGACTCTGTATAGAAGATGGAATCTATTTTGTAATGGCAGCAATACTACTTCTTAGAATTAGTGTACCTCTTACAATAATAGCATTAGCTACTATGCCAATTATGGCGGTACTTGCTGTTAAATCAGAAAATCAATTAGATGATATCTTTGAAAAAATGAGTGATCATATTGCAGAATTAAATACTACAGCACAAGAAAATATTGCAGGAGTAAAACTTGTAAAGGCTTTTGGAAGGGAAAAACATGAGATATTAAAATTCTTGAGATATAATTCTAAAAACTATGACTTGCAGATGGAGCATAATAAAATATGGGTGAAATTTTTTCCGGTTCAGGAGTTTTTAACAAATTTATCAACTGTTTTAGTAATATGCTTTGGTGGTATTTTAGTAGTTAAGGATAGTATATCTATAGGTCAACTTGTAGCATTTACTTCTTATTTATGGATGTTAACATGGCCTATGAGAGATATGGGATGGCTTATTAATTTGCTATCAAGAGGAAAAGCATCTATTGGTAAGATAGATAAAATTTTAAATGAAAAACCTTTAATAGCTGATGCTGAAGATAGCTATGAAGTTAATGAAATTGAAGGGAATATTAAATTTAATAATGTGTCCTTTAACTATGGAGAAAAGAATGTTTTAGAGAATATTAACTTAGATATAAAAGCTGGATCAACAGTTGCTATTATGGGAACCACAGGGTCAGGAAAGTCTAGCTTAATGAGTTTATTAGGACGAAATTATGATGTTACAGAAGGATCTATTACTGTGGATGACAAAGATATTAGAAAAATACCTTTAAAAACACTTAGAGATAGTATTGCAATTATTCCACAGGATTCATTTTTATTTTCTGATTCAGTAGAAAGTAATTTAAGATATGGTAAATTAGATGCTACTAGAGAAGAACTTGAAAAAGTAGTAGACATTTCATGTGCTAAGGAGTTTGTAGACGAATTAGATGAAGGATACGATACGCTAATTGGAGAAAGAGGTGTTGGATTATCAGGAGGTCAAAAGCAGAGATTATGTATTGCTAGGGCACTTCTTAGAGATTCTAAAATATTAATTCTTGATGATTCAACTTCAGCTTTAGACATGGAAACTGAGTATGAACTTTTAAAGAATTTGTATGAAGATGAAGAGAAGAAGACTACATTCATTATTGCCCATAGAATATCAGCAGTAAAGAATGCGGATTTGATTCTTTATATGGAAGATGGTCATATTGTTGAACAAGGTAATCATAATGAACTATTAAAGAAAAAAGGAAAGTATTATGAAATCTATGAAACTCAATTTAAAGATTTCTTAGATTTATCAGAAGATAGAGCAGCTAATTTTTAGACGGAAGGAAGTGTTAAAATGGCTAAAAATACGGTTAATCAAGATGAAAAAGTAATAGCGTTAAAAGGAAAAGATATTTTTATAAGATTAATTGCTTATATGAAACCATATAAATTAAATATAGCTATGATTTTATTTTTAATGCTTATTGTTACAGGGGTTGGACTTTTAAGTCCCATGCTTTTAAAAATGGCGATTGATAAATTCATACCCATTAAGGATGTAAATGGGTTAATATTAATAAGCTTTGGACTTGTTATTTTAACTTTGATTAGTATGTATGCTAGCAAGTATTCAACTTTTAGTATGAATAAAATAACGTATAATATTTTAAAAACTATTAGACAGGAATTATATGAGCATATTCAAAAATTATCATTTTCATTCTTTGATGAAAGACCTGTTGGGAAAATACTTGCAAGGGTTATAGGAGATGTAAACTCTCTTTCGGATTTGTTTAATAAATCAGTTACGACAGTTATACCTCAAATTCTAACTTTAATATTTGTAACTATAATTATGTTTTCTATGAATGTAAAATTAGCATTAGTATCAATGGCAATGTTACCACCATTAATTTTGGGATTAACTATAATTGAAGTTATATCAAGGAAACGTTGGCAAGTATTTAGACAGAAGAGATCAAATTTAAATGGATTTACTCATGAATCATTTTCAGGAATGAAAATATTACAGAATTTCACTTTTGAAAAAGAAACAAGCAAGAGATTCAAAAGTTCTGTTGGAGAAGTAAGAGGTGGATTTTTACATGCAGTAAAACTTAATGACTGGTTATGGCCTTTAGTAGAAATATCATTTGGGGCTAGTACTATAATTGTATTTATAGTAGGAGTTAAGCTTATTAAAAGTGGTGAAATAACAATAGGTACAATAACTGCATTTATTTCATACACTAGCATGTTTTGGAGACCTATTTTAAATTTAGCATCATATTATAATACGTTAATAACTAATTTTGCAGCAGCAGAAAGAATATTCGAAATAATGGGAATTGAACCAGGTGTTAAGGATATAGATAGTGCAGAAGAAATGCCTAAAATAAAGGGTAAAGTTGAATTTAATCACGTATCTTTTGCTTATGAAAAAGATACACAGGTATTGCATGATGTAAGTTTCAAAGTTAAGCCTGGAGAGACAGTTGCCCTCGTAGGTCCAACTGGAGCTGGTAAAACTACAATTACAAGTTTAATTAGTAGATTTTATGATACTACTGAAGGTTCTGTGTTAATTGACGGAATAGATGTATCAAAGGTTAACTTGTACTCTCTTAGAAGTCAGATGGGTGTTATGCTACAAGATACATTTTTATTTTCAGATACAATTAAAGAAAATATAAGGTATGGAAAGTTAGATGCAACTGATGATGAAATAATTGCAGCAGCAAAGGCTGTAAATGCACATGAATTTATAATGAAATTAGAAAATGGATATGATACTCAAGTAAATGAAAGAGGATCAAGGTTATCAGTAGGACAAAGACAATTAATTTCATTTGCAAGAGCTCTTCTTGCTAATCCTAGAATTCTAATATTGGATGAAGCCACATCTAATATAGATACAGCTACAGAAATTTTAGTTCAAAGAGGAATTAATAAACTACTTTCTGGAAGAACTTCATTTGTAATAGCACATAGACTTTCAACAATAAGAGATTGCAATAAAATTATGGTAATTGATGATGGAAGAATAGTTGAAGCAGGGACTCATGAAGAATTGTTAAGTTTAAGAGGATTTTACTACAGATTATATATGGCTCAATATAGTTTCTTAAAAGAAGGAGCATAAGTATAGGAGGTGGCAATTATGCTTAGTAAAGAAGAAATAGTTGGTGTTGCTCATAAACAACTAGCATTAGATTATTGTTGCAGGGTGGAAGATTTCTACAAAAAAGAAAATACAATAAGTGAGAAAATATTAATATCAGGAAGGCGAATATATGATAGCGATAATTGTTATTTAAAAATTTTATGTATTAATGGGAATGTCATAATTTCTACGAACAAGAATTTTATTCCCTGGTGCAAAGAAAATTATTCAACTTGTGGATCACAATGGTTTTCTGACTGTGATAATTTAAGAAAAATCGATAATGAATTACAAAAGCAAGGGCACGAAATTGCTGATATTCATCATTATTATTTGCCTAATACTAATAAAATTGAACAAGATATAAACTTTAGTGTAAAATGGTTTGAAGAAAATGAAATAATAAAGTTTCGTGGTGATGATAGATTTGATGAAGCATTTGCATTTGATAAAAATCATCCAGATGTTTTAGGGGTTGCAGCCATGGACGGTGATACTATAATGGGCATGGCTGGTGCAAGTGAGGATTCTAGTACTATGTGGCAAATTGGCATTGATGTATTACCAGAATATAGAGGCCGTGGGATTGCATCTAAACTTGTAACTTTACTAAAAGAAGAAGTATTAAAAAGGGGTAAAGTACCTTTTTATGGAACAGCAGAATCCCATATATTTTCACAAAATGTAGCAATTAACGCTGGATTTTTCCCAGCATGGCTAGAATTATATAGTAAATGCCAATAGTATATTGGCATTTACTTAAATAAGTGATTAAGTAAGGAGGAGTATTAATGGATTTTAGAGTATTAGGAAGTGGAGGCTGTGTAAGTCTTCCAAGACCACTTTGCTGCTGCCATGTATGTATGGAGGCTAGAAAAAAAGGTAATCCTTATTCAAGATTTGGATGTAGCTTATATTTGAAGGATTTAAACTTGTTAATTGATACTCCAGAAGATATTGTTCAGAGCTTAAATTATGGTGAAATAAAAGAAATTGATAGAGTACTATATAGTCATATGGATCCAGATCATACTCTTGGGATGAGAGTGTTTGAACAACTTCGGCTTGATTGGCTAAAGGTATCAGAAGGATATGAATGTGAAAAACCCATAGAAGTTTTAGCTATGAGTAATGTAATGGAAGATTTAAATTCAATTTCATCTAAATTAGGATCATACTTTGATTACTATGAAAATGTAAGAAATATAGTAAAAAGAAGGATAATTGATGATTTTATAGAAATTAATGGTATAAAGATAAGTTTTATTAAAGCAAGTAATGCTACTATATTTATATTTGAGGAAAAGGACAAGAAGTTAATATATGCTCCATGTGATGTAAAGCCATTTCCAAATAATAAAAAATTTCAAGATGCAGATGTAATGATTATAGGAAATACTGTGGTAGGAGATATATTAAAGGATAATTTCATATTAAAAGAGGACAATCCATTAAGAGAAGAATTATTTGTTATGGAAGAGATATTAGAACTTAAAGAAAAATATGAGATAAAAAATATAATAATTACTCATATTGAAGAGGATTGGGGAAAATCATATGATGATTATCTTGAACTTGAAAACAAATATGAAAGTGTAAAATTTGCTTATGATGGAATGGAGATAAGTCTTTAAAAGAAGGGAATGGTTATTAAGTGGAAATTGGAAAGAAAATTAAAGGATTAAAGCCTATCTATGGAATTATTGTAGCTGTTTTAGGGATACTTTTGTTGATTTTTATTGCAGCTCCTATACAGTCAAAGTTTGGAATGCTTGGACTTGCTATTACTGAAATTATGATTTTACTACTAGCAGTAATTGCAGCATTTATATGCAAGGCAGATTTAAAAACTGTTTTTTCTATAAAAAAAATTAAGATGACTCAACTATTTGGAACTGTACTAATATGGATAGGTAGTTACTTAGGAATAATGATATTGACTTTAATAATCGGATATTTCTTTCCAGAGAGTTTAATAAATGTAAGTGAAGGTTTAAGTAATGTTATAACAAGTGTACCTTTTGGAATTGCTTTTTTTATAGTAGCCATAATGCCAGCTATATGTGAAGAAGCTCTTATGAGAGGTTTTATTCTTTCAAGCTTTAGATCATTTAAATCCAAATGGTCTATTGTTTTACTTGTAGGAATTATCTTTGGAATTTTTCATTTAGATTTTATAAGATTTGCGCCCACAGCTATTTTAGGTATGGCATTGGCTTATATTATGCTAGAGACTAACAATATTTTATTACCAATGATTTTTCACTTTATTAATAATGGGTTATCTACAGTTACTTCATTTTTTATCTCATCAAGAAAGGTTCCTCTTCCAGAATTAAATTCTGTACCTTTAATAAGTATAGGCTCTTATTTTATAATAGGTGCGATCATGCCCTTTATGTTATTATTAGGAGCAAAACTCCTTAAAAAAGGCAAGTGTAATTTAAATGAAGATTATAACCATAAAAAAAAGATTAATTCAGTTTATATTGCAACATTTTTAACTATATTAATGTTAATCATTGGTTCAATAATAGTAGGGGTTTCAATAAGTAAAGAGCCCGATTTTCTGCTTAAACAAATGGGGTTATAATAAGGTACGCTAGTTTACTATAGAACCAGAAGATAAAAGAAAGTGGGAATAAATGTGATTAAAATTATAGATGCTGTTGATGAATATAAAAAAATATTAGAAGATAATTTAAATAATAGTATTGAAGATAAGATTAAAGCATGGGAAGATTATCATAAAAATAAATTTCCAGAGCTTGAGAAAAAGTGTAAAGATTATTATGAAGTTGATGGATATAACTGGAATGACATAGCCATAACAAAGGTGTTTAATAGAAGACAAGAGGACTACTTTTCTATGATGGAAGCTTATAAAAATATATCAGATATATTTTTAGATATAGATAAAAGAGTAAAAGAAATATTTTCTATTGATTTAGATATTAATATTGTTATATATGTAGGACTTTGTAATGCAGCCGGATGGGTTGATGAATATGAAGGAAAGATAGCAATGCTCTTTGGAATTGATAAAATTGCAGAGCTTAGGTGGGAAACTAAGGAACAATTAGATTCCCTAGTATCTCACGAGTTATGTCATGTGGTTCATTATTATCTTAGGGGTGAAGTTATTCCAAAGTGGGCAGAAAAAAATAAATATAATAATGGTATATGGAATATTTACGAAGAAGGGTTTGCCCAATATTATGAAAATAAGTTAAGTAAAAGTCAATTCGATTCAAGAGGAGAAAACTGGATTGAAATTTGCAAAGAAAAAGAAAGAGAACTAAAAAAACTATATATTGAAGCATTGAAGAATGAAGAAAGAGGTACATGTGAATTTTATGGAGATTGGTTTAAGGTGTTAGGAATTAGTGATGCAGGATATTATTTAGGAGCGAAATTAATTGAAAGTTTAAATGAAAAGTATGATATAAACTCCATTGCAAAAATGGAATGTAAAGATATAGAAAAAGAAGTTATGGAATTTTTAAGGTCATAGAAAAATTTTGGAAGAAATATAAATTAGATAATGGAGTTGAAAAGTAATATGAATCTTGTAGACTTAGATTTAGAAAATGAAGATGAAAGATGTAGTTTTAAAGTTATGTTAGGTGAATATCTTAAGGAATTATATATAGATAGTGAAATTACTATAACAGATGATCTTATAGAACAAGCATATATTGAATCAATAAGTGATTTAGAAGGAGAATTTAAGCATTGGATTTATATTTGTTATGATAATAATATTCCAATAGGATTTGGAATAGCTCAAGTGGATAACATTGGAGGAAATTGGTGTTTGAAACCTGGATATGGGATGATAAGAGAGTTTTATATTGAAAAACATAGCAGAAGAAAAGGATATGGCAGTGAACTTTATAAATTTATAGAGGACATATTGCGTAGGGAAGAGGTATCAAAAGTTTATCTTACAACAGATAGTATGGAAGGTATTGAGTTTTGGGATAGCCAAGGTTATTCATTTACAGGGGAGATATGTCCTTTAAATAATTCAGGCATATATGAAAAACAAATTATATAAGTTGTGTAACATATATATTAAAGTTAGGGGGAAGTAAAAGCATCATGGAGAGTAAAATTATTAAATTACTTAAACGTGCTATAGACAATAATGATAACAGCGGAATAAATGAATTTTGGAGTATGGTAAATAAAAATGGAGCGCCAATTATCGAAGAGATAGATGGCGTTTTAGATTATTCATTGATTTCATTTATATATATAGGTAATGATAAAACTACAAATGTTTTAATATATGGTGGTGTTCCAGGATATAGATATTCAGAAAATATAATGGATAAAATTGAAGGTACAAATATCTTTTATAAAACTTACAAAGTTAGAAATGATATAAAATTTAAGTATAATTTCTCTTTAAATTATGAAGGAGATAATGATTATAAGAAAATAAAGGAAAATTCTATAATTGATCCCTTGAATCCTAATAAAGTTATCTTATGTAAGGATGATGAGGATAAAGATGATGAAGATAGTATAAGCTCTTTTGCAAAACTACCAAATTGTAAAGGTGATTTTTGGACTAAAGAAAGAGATGACATAGAAAAAGGAAAATTATTTTTAGATAGAGTATATAGTAACATATTAAACAATGATCGTAGAGTGTGGGTTTATACACCTAGTGGTTATAGTAATAAGGAGAAACCATATAAATTATTAGTCCTTACAGATGGATTTGATTATATAAATTATTTATCAATAAAAAATGTCTTAGATAATTTGATTAGTGATAAGAAGATTGACCCTATAGTGTGTGTGTTAGTATCAAGCAATGATAATAGATATGAAGAATTAACTTGTAATGAAAAATTTGCTGACTTTATTACATTAGAAATTTTACCGTGGATAAATAGTAACTATAATGTGGATATAACGCCACAAAATCATATTATAGGAGGGGTAAGTTTAGGGGGATTAACAGCTAGTTATATAGGCTATAAATATTCAAACTATTTTGGAAATATATTATCTCAATCAGGTTCGTTTTGGTATGAAAAAGAATGGTTAACGGAGCAATATAAAAACAGCGAGAAGTTACCTCTAAAATTTTATTTATGTGCTGGGTTGCTTGAAGATTATCCATACGATGATGAACCGGTTATGATGGAAGTTATTAATAACATGAGAGATATATTATTAGAAAAGGGGTATGACGTTACTTATGAAACTTTTAATTCTGGTCATGATTATTTAGGATGGGGAGAAACATTAGCATCAGGCTTAATAAGTTTGATTGGAAAATAGAGCTAGTAGGGAGATTGGAGAAATTAATATGGAAATAACGCTTAAACGTATAGAGGAAACTAATTATGTAAAGACTGTGGCTATGATTACAGACTTTTTTAATTATCATAGGATGCTTACAGATGCACCAAAGAAGTTTTGGCAAGTAGATGATGAATCTGCTAATGATTTAGAGGAATGGCTTAATGATGGCGAAGTGTATAATATTTATGTAAATGAGGACATAGTTGGTTTTGTTCATATAAGATACGGTGGACAAGCAGCAGCTTGGTTAGAAGATATATATGTAAAGGATCAATACAGAGGCAAGGGGATTGGAAGATTGACTATTGCTGAGATAGATAAATTAATGGGAGAAAAGGATATTAAAGCTATGTTTGTAGATGTAATCCCAAGAAATACTTCTGCAATAAAACTCTATAAGCAATGTGGATTTGATCATTTAAATATGATTGAACTTAGAAAAAATTATGATACAACCCTTAATAAAGATGAAGATGTAGAGTTGTTAGGGTTTAAATTTAAGAAATATTAAAGGAGTGGTATCAGTGTATAAAATAGGAATTATGGGAGCGATGGAGGTAGAGATAGAACTTTTAAAATTAAAGTTACATATCAATGAAGAAAAGGTTTTTTCGGGTTTTACATTTTATATAGGCAAATTTAATGACTTGGATATTGTATTATGCTCTTGTGGAGTTGGAAAAGTTAATGCGGCTAGCTGTACACAAGTCTTAATAGATAAATTTAATGTAACGCACATTATAAATACAGGAATAGCAGGAAGTTTAAATAATGATGTGAAACTTGGAGATATAGTAATATCTACGTCTGTAACTTATCATGATGTAAGGAAAAGACAAATGAAAAGTTTATTTCCATTTAAAGAGGAATTTATGGCTGATGAGTTTCTAGTAAACATAAGTAAGAATGCTTTTAACTTTAAGGAGTTAAAAGGAGTACATTGTCATAAGGGAAAGATTGTTACGGGGGAAGCGTTTATAGATAATAACCATGCTAAAGAACAGATTGTGAAGGCATATAGTCCTCTTTGTGTAGAAATGGAAGGTGGAGCTATAGGACATGTAGCATATATAAACAATATTCCTTTTGTAATACTGAGAAGTATTTCTGACAATGCAGATGATGATGCTAGAGAAAATTATGATAATTTTGAAAGAGACGCTTCTAATACTTCTGCTAATTTAGTAGAAAGAATACTAGAGTTACTTAGTCAACCAAAGTATATAGAAATTGATAGTGGATTAAGACTCAGAAAAGCTGATAAAAATTATGATTTTGCATTATCGTGGTATGAAGATTTAGAATTAGTAAAATTAGTAGATGGTCCTTTAGCCCAAATCTATGATAAGGACAAGCTTTCTGCTATGTATAGCTATTTGATGGAAAGAGGAGAACTTTATTTTATTGAAATTAAAGAAAATGAGGAGTATAAACCTATTGGGGATGTAACACTTTTTAAAGATGATATACCTATAGTAATTGGAGATTGTAAATATAGAGGAAAAGGTATTGGAGAAAAAGTCATTAAATCCTTAATAAAGAGGGGAATTGAATTAGGTTATACTAGTTTTGGCGTAAAAGAAATATACTCTTATAATTTAGCATCTCAAAAGTGTTTTGAGAAAGTTGGATTTAAGAAGGACAAAGCTACTGAAAAGGGATATAGCTATATTCTTAGTATAGATGAAAATGATTTTATACAATTGAGACATCCTGAAGTTGAAGACGCAGAAGATTTTTATGAAATTCTAACTGAGGGAAAATTTCCTTATTACTATGCAACTATTCCCGAAAGTATTGAATTAGAAAGAAAGTGGATAGAAGGTAGAAAAAATAAAAGGGAGAATAGAGAGGAATTTAATTATACTATATTATACCATGGTAAGGCTGTTGGAGGCTGTGAGATAAGGCTGTTTAAAGAGGATTCACATATTGGTGAGATAGGGTACTTTATTGACAAAAATTATTTTAATAGAGGGATAGCAAGTAGTGCGGTAAAAAAATTAGAAGAAATAGCATTTTATGAGCTTAAATTAAAACGTCTTGAAATTAGAATGGATCCTAGGAATAGAGCAAGTGAAAAAGTTGCAATTAAAAATAGATTTAAAAAAGAAGGATTATTAAATTCAGTAGTATGTTTTAAAGGAAAATATTATGATAATTTGTTATATGTTAAAATAAATAATGAAATGTAAAAAGAGGTTGCCCCACTAATTACTTAGTTCGGCAGCCTCTATCTTTATGAAGACTTAACGCTGTTACAATTCTTATTATAATAGGAAAATTGCAAATATAGTAGTTACAATTAATCCAAGGACAACTGGTTTAAAATTACGTTTTGCAACTTCGAAAGGGGAAACCTTACATATTGCAGATACAGGAATGATCGCCCATGGAATTAGTGTACCGCCACCTACCCAAATTGCAGCAAATTGACCTAGTGCGGTTAAAGTTGGAACACTTACTCCGGTTGATGATCCAAATAGTTGAGCAGTAGAACCAGCTAGGGATATTCCAGAGAAACCAGAGCCATCAAGGCCGGTAATGGCACCAATACCAGTTACTGTAAAGGCACTAACTACTTTATTAACAGGAACTAATTGAGATAGAGCAAAGCCTAAATCATTGACGAGTCCTAAGGAACCAGTAGGGAGATAGTTGCCTATAATGGTATTAAAGCCAGCGTCACCAAGATAGAAGAAGGCAGCTATTGGAATAACTACACCAAATACTTTAAAACCAAATTGCAATCCGGAAACGAAGTGTGAAGTTATTTCTTCTAAAGAATCCTTTTTAAATGCTTTTATAGATATAAAAATAAGTAGAAATAGAGCAGTACCACCTATTAGTGCTGTGGCATCTCCACCTTTAAGTCCTAGCATAAACATTATTATTACATCTACTATAAATAAAAGGGGAACGAGAACTGCAAAGAAAACTCTCCATTTGTAACTTATGGATGATTCGTTGATTTTTTCATCTTCTTCTGCATATTTATCATAAACCATATCATTAATTTTTCCGCTATTCATATCTTTTTTTAACATAATATATGCAGTAATAGAAGTAACAAGACCCATTACGATTATAAGAGGAATGCTAGCTTTTACAACAGCGTCAACAGGTATACCAGCAGCATCTGCAGTAAGTTTTGGAGCTGCTTGTATGATTAAATCTGTAGAGAGAGCAATACCATGTCCAAAGATATTCATTGCAATTGCAGCACCAATTGCAGGAAGTCCCGCATTTATAGCAACAGGAACAAGAACAGCTCCAACTAGTGCAACTGCTGGAGATGGCCAAAAGAAATAAGATATAATCATCATAATTAATCCAATTACCCAAAATGCCATAAAATCATTTCTTATTAATTTGGTAAAGGGGCTAATCATTATTCTATTTACTCCTGTGTAACGAAGAACTTTACTAAGAGCTGCAATAATTGAAATAATAAGTATAGTTGGTAGAAGTTCTGTGGTTGCATAAATAAAACTATTAAATATACTTATTATAGAAAGTGAAATTGATTTGGTACTAACTACAGCTATAATAAATATTCCAAGGATGCAAACAAGAGAACAGTCACGTTTTTTTATCATGGTTCCTAAAATTAATAGGATAAATATTAAATAGATATAATGTATTGCAGTTAATTGAATCATTTGTAGCCTCCTATTATTTTTATCTTAGTTTGTTATCATAATATGAGGCTTTTTTAATGTTGTGTTATAGCTCAATAAAAAATTGATGTTTTTGTATTGTATTGAATATTTTGAGCAACTTATAATGATGTATGAATATAATTTTTATAGGCTCTGTAGTAAAATACAGTGATCGAAAGTACAAGTTATGCTAAACAGTAAATGCATACAGAGCCTTTTTTATTAAGGAGGAAAATCATGGTTGATATATGTTTGCTTGGGTGTGGTGGTTCGATGCCTATGCCTAATAGAAATTTATCTTCAGTTTTAATAAATTATGAAGGAAGAAAAATATTATTTGATTGTGGTGAAGGTACTCAGGTTTCGATGAAGCAACTTGGATGGGGCTTTAAAAGTATTGATATTATATGCATAACTCACGGGCATGGTGATCATGTAATAGGACTACCAGGATTATTATCTACTATTGGAAATAGTGACAGAACAGAACCTTTAATTATAGTTGGACCAGAAGGAATTAAGGAAATTGTAAATGGACTTAGGGTAGTTGCTAAGTACTTACCTTATGAGGTAGAGGTTATTGAAATGCCCAATGAATTAAATTTTGATATAGTTCAAGGTGTGATTAAGTTACAACAAAGTATTGAAAAGAATTCAAGTCTTACAATAAAAACTTTAGTGGTAGATCATTCATCACCTTGTGTTGGATATAATATTCTTTTTAAAAGAAGAAGAAAGTTTAGTGTGGAGAAGGCGGAAAAAAATAACGTTCCTAAAATTTTATGGAGTAAACTTCAAAGAGAAGAAAAAGTTAAATATGATGGAAAAGAGTATAGTTGTGAATTAGTGTTAGGAGATTATCGCCCAGGAATAAAAATATCTATAATCACAGATACAAGGCCCATAGAATCAATTGCACAATTTATTGAAAAAAGTAATTTGTTTATTTGTGAAGGTACTTATGGTGATGATAATGATATAGAAAAGGCAATAAAATATAAACATATGACTTTTAGAGAAGCAGCTACTTTGGCAAGTGAAGGAGAAGTAGAGGAACTTTTGTTAACTCATTTTAGTCCAGCTATGGTAGAACCTAAAATGTATATAAATAATGCTAAAGGAGTATACGATAATGTTATTATAGGAGAAGATAGGATTATAAAAAAATTAATTTTTAAGGATGGATGTTAATCGTGAAATTTATATACTATAGCCAAAGTTTAACGTATATATTTTAGAGAATGAAAGGGGATGATTTTTATGGTGAAAAAAACACTAAGCATTATAATATTAACTAGTTTAATATTATTAACGGGATGCGCAAATAAAGAAATTTCAGATGCAGGTAAGAATGATGAAAATAGTGTTGTACAGGATAGCGAAGTTAAAGAAAGTGAAAAAAGTGTTGATAAAGAAAATGTAGATGAAAATAAATCAATAATTTCAGATTATATAACTTTGGAAAGTAATGATAAATATATATATGATGGAATAAATTCAGAATATGCAGAACTAGAAAACTATATAGATTTTTTATCAGAGGATAAAATTCAAGTAAGAACTAATAATGGAGGGACGGAAACTGTAAGGATCATAGAAAATAAAAATGGACAGTTAAAAATTATATTTAAGAGAGATAATTGCTTTTATAGAGAAAATTTCATGTCAAAACCATCTAATTATAGTGAAATCCTATTAAAAGAACCTTTAGTTAAGGGAACAAGTTGGACGCTTGAAGATGGTAGTAAGAGATATATTACTGGAATAGATATTGATGTAAATACTCCAAAGGAAAATTATAAAGGGTTGGAAGTAACTACAGAAAGAGTTAATGGAGAAATAGATATTCATTACTATGTAAAAGGCAAGGGATTAATTAAAATTGTAAGGGATAAAAATGGAATGAACGTTACATCTGTATTAAATGACATCATTAAGGATTCTAGATTATCTCAATCTATAGAAGTGTATTATCCACAGGTTACAGAAACTGATTATGCTATATATAAGGAAAGAAAAGTTTTAGAAATTAGTACTAATGACATAACTAAAAGCAAAATTGTTGAATTGATGAAAACAAAATCAGCTTTAACAGGAACAAGTTTATTGACAGAGGGAACTACAATTAATAGTTTATATCTAAATGATGATGGAATGCTATATGTAGATTTTAATGAAAAGCTAGTTGAAGAGATGAATGCTGGAAGTGGATATGAACAGGTAATTCTTTCAAGTATCGTTAATACTTTAGGTCAATATTACGGTGTAGAAAAGGTCTATTTAACTATAAATAATCAGCCATATAAAAGTGGTCACATTATTAAAAATAAGGGAGAAGCTTTTAGTGTAGATTTGAGTAAAGTAACAAAAAATTAAAATATGTCCTTGCAATAATGGGTTGCAAGGACATATTTATAGGATTATTATGCAAGAAAATATATATTATAAAAATTACGTATAATAATTTTTGTAATAACAATTAGATTAAAATAAGTACAATACTATATGCGTATAAAATTTGAGCATATAATTTAAAAAATTCACAAAGATAATTTAAATATAATTTTGATTTGTTTGTCAACAATCTATAATCATTGTATCACGAATATATATAGTAGTATAATATTAATATTATGATGACTGTTATAGGGTAAATACTATATGAGTTTTTAAATCGAGTAGTTAAGTTTTTAGAAGGAGATAATATGACTTTTCAACAATTAGAATACGTTATTGCTGTTGCAGAAGAATGTAGTTTTTCAAAGGCTGCAAAAAGGTTATTTATTGCTCAACCGTCACTGAGCCAGTATATAAAGAATATCGAAGAGAGTGTTGGAGCACAGTTATTTGACAGAAGTACTAGTCCAATACAATTAACATATGCAGGAAAAACCTATGTGGAGTATGCGAAGAAAATCCTTGCAATGAAAGAACAACTAGACGTAAAAATGGAAGATATATCAAAATTAAAAGAGGGATATTTAAAAATTGGGTTATCAACCTTTAGAACATTTTATTTTATGCCCAAAGCATTGAAGCTTTTTCAAGATAAATATCCAGGAATAAGAATTGAATTAGTTGAAGGGCCAAGAGCATATTTAGAAGATGAATGTTTAAAAGGAAATATAGATATATTTATAACCACATTACCAGGCAATGAAGCATACTTTGCATATGAAGTGTTGATGGAAGAAAAAATATTGTTAGCAGTTCCAAAGGATTATAAAATTAATAAAGACTTAAAAACTAAGGGGCTTATATATGAAGATGGGCTTCCTAAGGTGAATCTTTGTAAATTTAAAAATGAACCCTTTGTACTACTAAGACCGGAGCAAAATCTTCATAGGTTAGCTATGAGACTATGTAAAAGGGCAGGCTTTAAACCTAATATAAGTATCGAAAATGGAGGAATGGATTCAGCATTAACTATGGTATTAGGTGGAGTTGGAATAACATTTGTCTCAGATAATATTTCTAGAGATGATAGTTTGATGAAAAACCTTATTTATTATAAATTAGATGATGATGAAGCAAAGAGAGAAATTGCCGTAGTTTATAAGAAAAATAGAAATCTATCTCAGGTAGGAGTGGAACTTATAGATATTATTAAATCAGTAATAAAAAACAAGTGATTACACAGAATTGTAATCACTTGTTTTTTTAAGCTGTAACAGTTTGTGCTTTAGGACTTTCTTTCCAAGTACTACTTAGCAAATAGAAAGAGAATACAGCGGATATTATATCTGAAATTGGATAAGCAATCCATGCACCCATAATACCTATGGTTTTTACTAAAATTACGGCTAAAGGTATAAATATAATTATTTGTCTGAATAAGGACAATCTAAATCCTTTTTTTGCTTCTTCAATTGCTTGATAATAGTAGATTCCCACATAATAGAAACCAACAGTTGGTAGAAGAGAAATACAAATTCTAAAAGCCTTTACAGTAGCAGGCAGTAGTGTTTCATCTGTAAGAAATAGTTTAATGATTCCTGGTGCAAAATACATTAAGAAACCTGCAAAGGCAAATCCTACTATAGTTACAGTTGTAATTGAAGCTCTAACTGTACTTTTTACCCTTTTAGTATTACGAGCGCCATAGTTAAAAGCAACAATTGGTTGCATTGCAGAACTTATACCAATTATAGCGATAAACATAAACATGGATATTTTTGTAATAACTCCTACCATTATTATAGCAGTATCGCCACCACTTGAAATAAGAAGATTGTTTAGAACAATTGCAACAACAGCATCAGAAATCTCAATTACAAACGTTGAAAATCCAACAGCTATTAGCCCCTTAATTAAAGATATATCCAATGTAGAAATTACATTTTTTATACCTAGCTTAAGATTAAAATGTTTTACTACCGTCCTGAAATTATATAAAACAAATACTAAAGCTACAAATTGAGAAAATACAGTTGCAATGGCAGCCCCTTCAATGCCGATATTAAAATGAGCAACTAAAATATAATCTATAATTATATTTAAAATAGCACCTAAGCTATTTGCGTACAAAGTTATCTTTGAATTTCCAAGAGCAGTCATAATATATGAACATACAATTGTTATTCCTTGAAAAAGTGATCCTAAAAATATAATAGATATATAGTCATTTGTAAGTTCATAGGTTACGTTACTAGCACCTAGATTAAATAGTAAACCATGACGTGTAAAATATAAAATCATTGGAATTAAGGTTAAAGATATAATAGTTAATAATAATGAATTATAAATTGTACTCTTAATTTTTTCTGGAGAGTTTTCTCCGGATGATCTAGATACGTATGTTGAAGCACCAACACCAATAAGAAATGCAATAGCAATTAAAAAACGTTGAATTGGAAAAGCTACCGTTAGGGCAGCAATTGCATTAGGTCCAATAAATCTACCCACAAAGAAAGTGTCGACCATATTATAAAGTTCAGCAACTAATAAAGAAAACATAGCTGGAATAGCAAATTTTAATAATATTTTATAAGGGCTTCCCGACGAAAATACCTTTGGATTAATACCCATTCTTATCACCTCATTATTTTGAAAAATAAATCCATTTAAAATATTCTGTACAATAATATTTGATTAAACGTATAACTACACGGTTGATAGCAACAATCGAAGTTAAATGTTACTGTTCAAATCTATATTGTGAAATAAAAATATTTATGTATATGACATTTATCTTATATTTCAATTATATATCTTTTTGAAAAATAAAACATTCACTTAAGAACCCATCAAAAAGTACTAATGTGGGGAAAGTGAATGTTTTGAATTATATCAAAAAGCATAAAAGTACTTTAAAAAAGTTGCTTTTGTACAGAAATGCTTAAAATTTGTTACACTTCATTAATAATTATTAGAGTAGCACCATAACTTTTTAAATTGATTAGCATATTTACAATCATACTCTTTTTTAGATGTTTAAAGTTAATGCTAGGATAAGATGCTTTGTGAAGTATACCACTTTCTGTTTTGTTAAGACGTTTAGGTTTCCCCATATCTAACCAATAGTTAAAAGAAGAACCTATCTTTTCGTTAATTTCATAAGTAGTTATATTAATATCTGAATGAATGTTACTAAGGTTTAATGCAATTTTTTTAGATGGAGATTTTTGCTGAGCTTTTAATTTTGAAAGGCTTTTGGCGGAAATAAGTTTATCGATATCTTCATGGTATGTATATAAAAGTATTTGGTATTGATTTGAAGATTTTGTAACAATATATCCATCGCCCTTTTTTACCAATTCATCTCCTAATTTATTCAGTAAAAAGTAAGCATAAAATGAAGGTTTTTTTATTCCTTTGTCGTTAATTAAACCAGGATATCCAAAAAAAAGTTCATTTGTTAAATTAACTTGCTTATCTAGTACGTCAAAAGCTCTTAAAAAGGTCAAATCATCCTTTCCGTGTGAAATGTTATCAATAATGAAAGGAATCATATAAGCTGTGTCATATATATTATTTACTTCATTATTAATTATTAAATCTTCTGCTTCAACTAATAGACCTTCTTCTTCAATGATATTTATTATAGATTCTTTCATAGTGTTTGGAAAATCTTGAGTGAATTGAAATCTAAAGTTTTTATATTGCAGAGAATCTATTCCACTAAAGTATTCAATAAATGAATGTATAGTGGATTTATAATCTGTTAGAATAAAATTCGCATCTTCACTTGTACAGGTATTATTTTTATCTACATTGATGAAACTTGCATAGCTTTCATCTAAGCTTAAAACTATAATTGGAATAATTCCAAGAGAGTCAATAAATTCAAGAACGTCTTTGCACCGATTCCAGTTGTGAAATTTAGAATTTGGAAAGATTGCCATGTCACTACTAAATAGATTAAGGATTCTTCCAAATTTAAAGCCCAATTCTCCTTGTAGTTCTTCTAAGGTATCTTTGTTATCTTCAATTAACAGGTCAAAGGCGTCACTTATCGTAATTACATTATTAAAATCTTTATTAAACATGCTTAAATTTTCTGCCATATTTATATTTAATTGGTATATTTTATCTTCGTAATTATACCTCTCATAATCTTCTAGATAATAAGTTAGTTCTTGTAAGCTTGATTCTATAGGGAGTTCTACAAATTTAGTTAACTTTTTCAACTCAGAATCAGAAGCTTTAAATTTTTTTCTGAACTGTAATGGTGTTAAATCATAATGTATTTTAAAGTGTTTATTAAAATATCGGCTATGTGAAAAACCTATTTCATCAGAAATTTCAGATAAAGTTAAGTCCGTATCTAATAATAGTTTTATAGATTCCCTAACTCTTATTAGATTAAGATATTCTGTAAAAGAGTAACCGGTTGAATATTTTATTTCTCTTGAAAGGTAGTGGGTACTCAGATACTCTTTATTTGAAATGTCTTGAAGAGTAAGATTTTTTTCAAAATTATTATATATATATTTTGATATACTATGATATCGTTGAAGTTGATCTTTGTTGAATTTTAGTTCTTCTTTTTCGTATATTAGATAGTTAAAGTTATTAATAAGATGATAAAGTAATTTTACTAAGATATTTTCAATTTCTTCATCATAATTATCTTGTTTTTGAACAGATTCACATAGTATTTGAGCTAGAAACTCTCTTAACTCATCATATTCTTCTCCAAGTTGTGCATTTACTTGAGAGGATTTTGTGTAAAAAAGCATATTGTCTATATCACTATAATATTTTTCGAAAAAATATGGATCGAATTGAAAGATTAATATTTTATTATTAGGGTCGTGACTTTCTAAGCTATGAACTTCATCTATATTTATAATTTCTATTTGATCTTCAGTAATTGTATATTTTTCACTGTCAATGTATAAATCAACAGTACCTTCAATAACATAAATAATTTCAATTGAATAATGCCAATGAATTGGATAATTTATAATAGTTTCATAAGAAATAGACAATGGAATAATTGGGTCATAATTTATATACTGTTTATGCATCTTTATACTCCCTTCCAATGGATTATTATATGTATTATATCATTTTATGGGGATAAATTTATAGTGAAATTATAGAGTAGACAATTACAAGTGATTAATAGTATAATTTAATAGTTAAGCAGGTATTATGAAATTAAATGCAAAAATTTTAATTATATATAGATTAAGATTATTATTTATATAATAAAGGGGGAAAATAAATTTATAGGTTATATTATATGAAAGACTTTTAAGGATATCCTATTAGTAAGGATATTTTTGTAATTATAAGAATTATAGTGCTTTTAGGAGGATTAAAATGGAAGAGCAAATAGTTAAATTTGAAGATATTTTAAAAGCTACAGTTAGAAAGTGGAAAATTGCAGTATTGGTGGCGGTTATTTTTACGATTTTAGCAGCTTTTGTTAGTTTAAGAAGTGAAAATAATGCTTCATATGATGGGAGTATAAAAATTTTAGTTAAGAATGAAAATATGATACTTGCTAATAATATGCAAGTAAAAAAGGATGATAAGTTAATTCCTAACTATATAGAAATGATAAAAACTAGAGATTTTTTAAATAGTGCGTTAAAAAATGTTGAATTACAAGATAAAAGTATTAAACTTACACCAGAAATAGTATTAGGTAAATTGAAGGTTACTAATATTGCAAGTAGTGATTTTATTTTAATACAATATAGTTCAGATAATAAAGAAGAAACTATTAAAGTAGTAAATGCGTTAATTAATGAATTTAAAGAAAAAGCTAAAGAATATAATAATGAAGCAGAATTCATGATTGAAGATGCAATTGGAATTACTGAAAAGGAAAGTATAAAGAGCGGTAAAAAGTTAATAGTTATTGGGGCAGTTGGAGGCTTTGTATTAGCTGCTGGAATAATATTTATTTATGAATGTGTTAATAGAAGATTTAGAACTACTGGAGAAGTAGAGAGAGTGTTGAAATTAAAGGTTTTAGGTGTAATTCCTAAGATTAAAAAGAATAAGGGCAAAAAGTCTGAAGACTTCATAATAAAAGAAGGATATAACAATATAGCTACTAATATTAAATACTCTGATTGTAAAGAAAAAAAAGTATTTCTTGTTACAAGCTCAGTTTTAGGAGAAGGAAGTTCAACAACAGCCATTGGAGTAGCAGAAGCTTTATCACTAGGAAAAGAAAAGGTTGTATTAGTAGATAACAATTTAAGAAACTCTTCTGTAGGGACACACTATGGAATATCAGGTATAGGTATTTCTGATGTAGTTAAGAACAATACAGAAATAGATAATGCGATTCATAGTGTTAAAGAGAATTTATCTGTTATTTCAGCAGGGAATTGTATAGAAAATCCAGTTTCTATAATTGATTCTGAAGAAATGGATAAAGTACTTGAAGAACTGAAAACTAGATTTGATTATATTATATTAGATACACCGCCTGTTAAAGTTGTATCTGATGCAACTATTCTTTCATCAAAGGCTGATGGAACAATAATAGTTGTAAGAGCAGAGAAGGCAAACTTTGATACTGTTAAGGGAGTAGTTGAAACTCTAGATAACGTAAAGGACAATATTATTGGAGTTGTATTTAATGAAGCAGATACTTATTTAAATAAATTCTATAAGTATGAATAATTTAATAGTTTAAATATATAGTAGGTTGAAAGACCTACTATATGCACATGGAGGTAAAATTAATGAAGGGTACTACACTTATAGTTTCATCTATGAGTTATGATAAGGATAAATATAGTTCAGAAGAATATATTAAAGGGGAAAATTATCAGTTATATAAAGATTTCAATAAAAAGTTTTTAGCAGATAAAGTATTTGATGAAGATGATGAGTATGTAGTTGTTATCGACGGTGTAATTTTAAATAATAAAGAGTTATATAGTAAGTATGGAGTCAGTGATAATTTTTCTCTTATTAAAAAAATGTTTAAAGACCATGGAAGTCTCTTTGTAGATCAATTAAGAGGAAATTTTTATGGAATAATATTTGATAAAAAGAGAAGAGAATGGTTTGTTTTTACTAATCACTTAAATAGTAAGCCATTATACTATTATATTAATGACAATAAAGATACTTTTGTAGTTAGTAGTGATTTATTTGATTTAATAAAAGCATTAAAAAATTTAAATATAAAAGTAAACTTAGATGAGATATCTGCCTACTGTATGTTAACCTTTGGATATATGGTAGAAGATATGACGCTAATAAAAGAAATAAGAAAAATTGAACCAGCAACAGTTATGAAATATTTTAATAGTGAATTGACTAAAAAACAGTATTTCTTCATAGATAATGAAAATTATTTAAAGGATTCAGAAGACAAAATAATTGATAATATGTATGAATTGTTTAGTAATTCAGTTGATTTATCATTTAAAAAGGATGAAGAGTTTGGATATAAACATATAACTTATTTAAGTGGTGGCTTAGATTCTAGAATGATTGGGATTGCTGCAAAAAAATTAGGTTATAATGATATAACAAGTATTACTTTTTCAGAGAACTATTCTAGAGATGAAAAAATAGCTAGAAAAATTGCAGATGATTTTCAATATGAGAGTATATTTAAGAGTTTAAATAATGGAAATTACTTAAAGAACATAGATGAGGCTGTTGATGGAAACTTCGGACAAAATATTTATAGTGGGGCAGTACACTTAGTTTCTACTAACGATGTTATTAATTTTGATAAATATGGATTTATATTTAATGGTAACATTGCAGATGTAATGCATGGTGACTATATTGAAGCACCACAACATACAAAGCCATCTATAGGAAATTGGATGTATTCTAAAAGATTAATAGATAAAGTATCTTTTTTACAACCAATAGTAGAAAAAAAGTATTCAAATGAAGAGAAGTTTGCAATCTATAACAGAGGAATAAATGGAATGTTTAACGGTTCTGTAAGTGCTTTAGGAATATCTGAAACATGTGAACCTTTTTTAAATCAAGACGCTATAGCTTATTGCAGTAGGATGAGCCCTGAACTTAAGTATAAGGAAAGAGCTTTTATAAAGATGATTCAAAGGCATTATCCAGAAGCTACAAATTACAAGTGGCAAAAGTGGAATTTAAAACCAACACCTTTTAATCAAAAATTCATGGGAACTTTCCCGGGAAAAGTTTTTAGAGTATTAGATGGTCAAATTCAACGATTTACAAGCCAAAGCAATAATATGAATCCATTTGATAAATGGTATTCAGAAAATGAAAGCTTGAGAAAATTTGTATATGACTATATTAAAGATAACTTTTATGTTCTTGATAAGTATAGTGATTTAAAAAAGGATTGTGAGCTATTAGTTAAAGAGGGAAATCTGGTAGAAAAGACACAAGTAATGACCCTATTGAATTTTATTGGAAGGGTAAATGAAATATATGGATAAGAATGTTATAAAATCAGCTCTTAAAAAGGGACTGGTTCAGATTTTTAGTGCTAGTTTTATAAATCAAATAGTTGGATTTGTAACAGTAATAATTTTAGGAAATATTATTTCAAAAACTGATTATGGTTATTTTACTGATGCTAGAAATATCTTGGATATTGCGCTTTTAATTCAGGGTTTTGGGGTAACTTCAGGAATTCTGCAATATAGTAGTGTGGCTAAGGAACATAAAGAAAAGTATAGCTATTTTAGTTATGGTTTTAAAGTAGGATTAGTTACTAATCTAATTATTAGTATTTGTCTTATGTTTTATGCATTATGGACACCATCTATAATGCAAGAAAGTAGATCTTACTTATTTATAATGTCTTGGATACCTTTATTTAAAATAATATTTGATACAATACAATATTATTTAAGGTCTAATTTGAGAAATAAAGAATACAGCAGACTAACAGTTTTTAACACTGTTATATACCTAATATCTACAACTACCTTATCATATATTATGGGGGCTAAAGGTTTAGTATTAGGAATGTACATTACTTATTTATTGACAGGTATATTAGGAATAATTTTAATATGGCAAGATATAAAACTTTATAAAGGCAATACTATAGAAGATTCTAATGTGAAAAAACAATTTCTAAAATACTCAATAATTACTATGCTTAGTAATGTTATGAGTCAAATGCTATATTTAATTGATACTAGATTGATTTCTGTATTTACTAAGGATGCTGAGGTTATTGCAAGTTATAACATGGCAACAAAAATACCATTTAATTTAACCTTTATTTCTATTGCTGTAATGACTTTTGCTTATCCATATTTTGCTCAAAATAAAGATAATAGGAAATGGGTTAAAGATAAACTTTTAATTTTAGTAAAAGCATTAGGTTGTTTAAATCTGATTATAAGTGTTGGAGGAATACTTTTTGCTAATATCATATTCTCTATATTGTGGCCAGATGGAAGATATCTTAGTGCTGTACCATGTTTTAGAATTTTGATGTTTGGATATTTCTTTGCAGCAACATTTAGAATCCCATATGGTAATATTATAGCGGCACTTGGAAATGCTAAAGCTAACTTAATAAATGCTATATTTTCGGGGACAGCTAATATAATTTTAGATATAATACTAATTATGAAATTTGGAAGTATAGGAGCTGCATGGGCTACTACAGCAGTTTATATTATATCCTCAATCATTCATTATATATTTATTGTAAGATATATGAAAAAGATGAGTGATTAGGTATTTATATGTTTATAATGAGGAGACGGAGTTATGAAGATTTTTTTATTACCTTCGTGGTATCCATCTAAAGAAAAACCATTAGATGGTATATTCTTTAAAGAGCAGGCTGAGGCATTAGTAAAAGATGATGTTGAAGTTGTTGTAATAAATGTAGTTATTAAAAGCTTACATGATTTTGGTAAGGAAAAAAATAGTGGACAATTACAATGTTATACGGAAAATGGTGTTAAGGTATATAAATATGTAACATATAACTATTTTCCAAAGCTTACTGAGTTTTATTTAAGATATTATGGTAAGACTTTATATAAAGTGTTTAATGAAGTATGTAAATTAGAAGGAAATCCGGACTTAGTACATATTCATTCTGCTATAGATGTAGGAATTGCATATACAAAGTCTAAATTGAAATTTCCATATGTGATTACAGAGCATTCTACTAAATATGCCAGAAATATACTTAATGACACTCAAAAAAAATATCTTAAGGATGTTTTTCAAGGAGCAAAAGATATTATGGTAGTTGGTACTGGATTAAAAAGAGAAATTTCTAAATATGTTTCAGAGAATAGAATTAAAATAATGTATAATCCAGTAATAATGCCAGAGATTAAAATAGAAAAAGATGAAAGTAAAGATAAGTTTAGATTTTTTAGTTTAGGCTTATTATCTAATAAAAAAGGCATGGATGCTTTAATTAAAGCTTACAATAAATATAAAAAAGAACTTGAAAGCACTGAACTGTACATCGGTGGAAATGGTGAGGAATATAATAATTTAAAATCATTAATAGAAAGTTATAACTTACAAGAAAATGTACATTTATTAGGTGCATTAAATAGAGATGAGGTATCTTATCATATGAAGAATTGTGATTGCTTTACCTTAGCTAGTAGATTTGAAACATTTGGGATTGTATTTGTTGAAGCTATGTACTATGGTAAACCTGTCATAGGAACAAGAACCGGCGGACCAGATAGTTTTGTGAATGACTCTTGTGGAATATTAGTTGATATAGATGATATTGATGCAATTGGTAGCGCTATGGTTAAAATTAAAAATTCTTATGATAATTATGATGCAGAGGAAATTAAAAAGTACTGTGAAAGAAATTTTTCGGAAAAGGTTATAGTAAATAAAGTGAAAAATATTTACAGTGAAGTAATAGGTGAAGAAAATGACAAAAGAAATGATATTTAATAATAAATATTTTAATATATTTATACTCTTCATAAATACTTCAATAATAGATGCTTTTTTTAAGGCGCTATTTATTCCAGCTAGTTTAATAAGTGCCATTAGATTAATTACTAATTTAATATTTATAGGTGCGGTAATTTATTATTTATTAACAGCAAGAATAAAAAGTAGAAGGTATATTTTAACTATTATATTTCTTATATTTACAGGAATGACTATATTATGGACAACAAAAAAAGTTGAGGCAATAAAATTATATATTAATTTTATTGGTGCATGCAGTTATTTTGTTCTGTTTTTCTGTATTTCTTATAAAGAAAATGTTTTAAAAACGTTAAAAGGTTATTGCAATCTATTAATAATTTCTAATATTTTAGCTCTAACAATATTGCCAGGCGTAGGATTTATGGGAACAGACCCAAAGGAATTGGTGCTGTCTGGAATACATTTAAGTAGAAGTACAATGATAGTTTATATGAATTTTTGTATTTTTATATATGCATATTATTTAAAGGAATTTAAGTTGACAGATGTTAAAAAGTTAAGAATTTGGATAATGATGTTTTTAGCAACTTTAATTGTTATTCTTTCTAAGAGTTCTACAGGAATAATAACAGTAGTTTTGTTTTTACCACTTTTATTTTTTAATAGATTTAAAAAGTTAGGTAAGGTGTTGTTAACTATATCCATAGCAATGGGAGTAGCATTACCATTAATTAAATTTACATCTTCATTTTTAAATAACATTATTCATGGACTATTTGGTAAAAATCTAACTTTTAGTGGTAGAACATATATATGGCAATACGCATTAGATAAATTGATAGCTAATCCTATTGTTGGAAGTGGGTTTAATTCTTCTATGTACTTATTTCAAAATAAGGTAGTGCCTATATATGAAAGAGTTGCAGCTCATGCTCATAATGGTTTTTTGGAAGTTTATATGCAACTTGGTGCCATAGGAGTAATAATTATAGTTTTATTATTAATATTTACATTTAAACAAGCGTGTAGGTTGAAGTATAAAGAATCAATTGTAATTAAATCATATTTAATAGTTTTTATTATATTTAACTTTATGGAACCCTATTTTATAGGGAATATATCAGTAATTACATTATGGTTACCTATTATATATATAACAACTTTAGCACACAAAAAGATGAAGGAGAAATATAATGCATAAAAACATTCTATATATCACGTTTGTTGATTTTACCAATCAAAAAAGTGGTTCAGCAGTACGCCCTAAAAAAATATATGATGCTTTTTTAAAAAGTGGGTATAATGTAGAATTGTTGACAGGACTTCAAAATAGAAAATTTGAAAGATGGAAAAATGTTTGGAATTACTACAAAAAAATTAAAAGTAATCAATATGATTTTTGTTATATAGAACCACCAGCTGGTCCTATATTCAATCTGTGCGATCATATGTTAATGAAGTATATATCTAAGAAGAAAAAAATTCCTATGGGGTTGTTTTATAGAGATGCATACTGGAAATTTGCAGATTGGTATTCGGAAAAAGGAATTAAAAGATTTATAATTAACACTATGCATAAATTTGATTGGCATATAATTAAAAGTACATGTAACAGGGTATATTTTCCTACAATAACAATGGCAGATCTTTTTGATTTTCAAGATAAGGAAGCATTGCCACCAGCATGTGAGGACATAGTGGTAAATACTGAGGAACTGAAAGATATTGAGTTAATATATGTTGGAGGCATGTCTGAAGAGTACGGTGGAGAACTTTTATTGCAGGCACTGAATAAAGTAAATGAAAGTAAAAGAGTTAACCTTCATCTAGTATGTAGAGAAGAAGATGATAATAAATTAGAAGGTTATAAAGATAAAGAGTGGCTGAATATATACCATGCATCCGGTGAAAAACTAAAGGAAATTTATAGCAAAGCTAATATTGCAATTATACCAAGAAAAGTAGATTTTTATATGGATTTTGCTATGCCTGTTAAATTATTTGAATATATATCTTATGAATTACCTATAATTTCTACACAATGTAAGGAAGTTTCAAATTTTATAAAACATAATAATATAGGTGAAATTTGCTTGGATAATGTTGAAAGCTTATCTGAATGCATTCTAAACTTGACAGTAGAAAAGATAAATACATATAGAGATATTGTAAAAGATGTTAAGAAAAATAATACGTGGATAAACAGAGTTGAACAAATTAGTAAACTCAAATCATTTAATGAAAAGTAATATATAAGTGTGAGGATGAAAAATATGAAAATAATAACAGTTGTAGGTGCAAGACCTCAGTTTATAAAAGCTGCGCCTGTGTCTAAGGCATTGAGAAAAGAGCATGAGGAAATTTTAATTCATACTGGGCAACATTATGATAAAAATATGTCCAATATATTTTTTCAAGAGTTAGGAATACCTGTTCCAGATTATAATTTACATATAGGCTCAGGAAATCATGGACAAATGACAGGTGAAATGCTAAGTAAGTTAGAAGAAATATATTTAAAAGAAAAACCAGATGTGGTTTTAGTATATGGAGATACTAATTCTACTTTAGCTGGAGCATTAGCAGCAAGTAAACTTTTAATACCTGTAGTTCATGTTGAGGCTGGACTTAGAAGTTTTAATAAAGCTATGCCTGAAGAGCAAAATAGAATTTTAACAGATCATATATCAACATTACTTTTAATTCCAACAGAAGATGCTGAAAAAAACTTAAAAAATGAAGGAATAGTATCCGGAGTTTATAATGTAGGCGATGTTATGTATGATGCAGTTAAACTATTTAAAGAAAAAGCAAAGGAAAAGGAAGCTTTTTTAAGTGAAATAGGTTGTGAAAAAGGAGAATATATTCTTACAACTATTCATAGAGCTGAAAATACAAACGATATAAATAGGTTAACGAGCATTATAGAAGCTTTAAATGAAAGTGGAAAAAAAGTCGTACTACCATTACATCCTAGAACTAAGAAATTTATTGAAAGTTATGGATTGCATTTTAATGATAATATAAAGGTTATAGAGCCTATTGGATATCTTGAGATGTTAATGTTAGAAAGTAATTCGGCAAAGATTGTTACTGATAGTGGCGGAGTACAAAAAGAAGCATATTTTATGGGTAAACCATGTATTACCATGAGAGATGAAACTGAGTGGGTTGAGACAGTTAATGTTGGTTGGAATATAGTAGTTGGAACTGACAAGGTTAAAATCCTTGATGGAATAAACAACTTTAATCCTAATAGCATTCAACCTAATATTTTTGGAGATGGAGATGCATCAAAGAAAATTAGTGAGTTAATTAAAGAAAAAATAAAATAGTTAAATATTAAATGAAGTTGAATTTTGGTTTGTAGTGTTCAACTTCATTTTTTGACTTTTTAGTAACAACATTGATAGAATATGCAAGATATGCAGAATAATAAGCTTATATGAAATAGCATTTGGATAAATATGTTTATTAAATAAATGGATATGTGTTGAATAAAAACAAAATAATGGTAAAATATACATATAAATCAATAAATGAAAGGACGAAGAAGATGAAAAAATGTATTGTATATTATCCATTTAAGATAGATTTTAAATGTCCAAGTGCATCTAATATAAGACCTCTAAAAATATTAAAAGGATTTGAAGATAGAGGGTATAAGGTTGAATTAATTGAAGGTTATGCTGAGGAAAGAAAAGAAAAGGTTATGAAATTAAAAAAAGATATTTTAAATGGGGATAAGTATGATTTTTTATATATGGAAACTTCAACAGAACCGACATTACTGACAGATTCCAATCATCTACCAATGCATCCATTTTTTGATTATAGTTTTTTGAGATTTTGTAAAAAGAATTCTATAAGAATAGGTTTATTTTATAGAGATATTCATTGGAAATTTGAACAGTATAAAAATAATGTATCATTGCCAAAGAGAATTATAGCATATTCCTTTTATTACTATGATTTGAGAATGTACAAGCGTTATATAGATGTTTTATTTTTACCTTCTTATGAAATGGAAAAGTATATACCCATCAAGTTAAATAAGAAGATTGTAGAATTACCATCAGGCTGTGAAGGAGAGTTTTTAGGAATTGAGAAATGTAAGGCAGGTAAAAGATTAAATGTTTTATATGTTGGAGGAATTGGAAAAGAACTCTATAATATAGAGTTATTAGTTAAAGCAATTAACGAAGATGATAATTTTGAACTAACTATATGTTGTAGAAAAGAAGAATGGCAAAGTAATAAGTTTTTATATGAGAAATATCTTAATGAAAGAATAAAAGTTGTTCATTTAAGTGGAATTGAATTGGATGAGGAAGCTGAAAAAGTAGACTTATATTCTATTGTTGTAAAACCAACGGAGTATTGGAAATTTGTAATGCCAATGAAATTATTTACTTATATTAGATATGGAAAACCTATCTTAGCAATAAAGGGCATAGTATCAGGAAAATTTGTAGAAGATAATAAAATAGGCTATACAGTAAATTATGATATTAAAGAAATAAAAGAAGAGTTAAATTTAATTAAAGAAGCATATGAGAAAGAATTTTTGGATAAGCAATTTCATTTAAAAAATACTTTTGAAAATAATACCTGGACAAAAAGGGTTTTATCAGTTATTGAATGTTTAAATAATTAATATGAAGAAGTTGGATTAGATAATATTTTAATTCAGCTTCTTTTTTGTTGACTTTAACGATACGTAATAGTCTATTATATAAGTAAGGAGTACTCCAAGGGATCCTTAAGGAGAGGTTAATATGTATTATAAAATAAAAGAAATTGCTGATTTAGCAGGGGTTAGCATAAGGACTCTTCATCATTATGACGATATAAAACTTTTATTACCAGAAAAAGTCACTGATGCAGGATATAGAATATATAGTGATAAAAGCTTAGAAAGATTACAACAAATTTTATTTTTTAAGGAGCTAGATTTTTCTTTGTCAGAAATAAAACAAATTATGGATAATCCTTCATTTGATAGAAAGAAAGCTCTGTTAGGTCAGAAAGAATTGCTTATAGAAAAAAAGAAGCGCTTAGAAAAAATAATAAATACTGTAGATAATAGTTTAAAAGTTATAGAAGGAGATATATGTATGAATAAAGATGATATGTTTAGTAGTTTTAGTATGGAGAATATAGAAGAGCATAAACGTAAATATGCAAAAGAAACTAAAGAAAAATATGGAGAAACTTTAGCTTATAAAGAATGTGAAAAGAAAACATCTAAGTATAGCAAAGATGATTGGAATAGAATATCAAAAGAAACTGAAGGAATTTATCTTAAGTTAGCTAAAAGAATGGATAAAGAACCTAGTGATAGGGAGGTTCAGGAACTTGTTGATCAGTGGAGAAATTTGATTACTGATAATTATTATAATTGTACAATAGAAATATTTGAAGGGTTAGCAGAAGTATATGTTCATGATGAAAGATTTAGAAACAATATAGACAAAACAAAAGTAGGTTTAGCGCAATTTTTAAGTGATGCTATTAAAGTATATTGTAATAATAAAAGATAAAAATTCATTTATGCGAAAGCATATTCTGTAACACAAAATAGTAGCCGTAAATATAATATATTATAAGCTTTTAATAAAAGGGCTTGTCAAAAGATTATATATTATTTTAACTTGAACTATTAAGTTAAGAGAAGATATATAATCGAAGGAGGGTAATTATATTTATGATGAATGATTGTTCAAGAACTTCATGTTCAGAAAGATATTGCAGAAATAATTGTGATGAATGTAGATTTACAATAGCAGAGATATTAAGAAATATTGTTAGATCTGGGTGTGATATACCGGTTAGAGTTTGGCTAAATACTCCTGGTTCATTATCAGTTACTAATACTGTATCATCAGTTAACTTAGCTGTAGGTAGTAATGCTTCTGTAACAGGAAGTACCGAATCTAAAAGCATTAGCATAACAGGTACAGGTACAATACCAGCTGGGACTTTAAATGTGGCTACAACAGGTACAGTTGATATTCCAGGACTAGCAATAAATCCAGCAAGTGCAAGAACTGTAGATGGAGTAACTGCGCCCGTATCAATTCAATCAACAGGTACTTCTGCTATTGATTTAACTAGAGGGTCAGCAAGCGGAACAGTTCAATCTCTTGCTGTTAGAGGATCAACACAAGGACAAACAATTAATGTCCCAATTGAGGCAGAGGGTGAAGTTTCATTTGTAGTAGAAACTCATGATAATGTTGATATACCAGCATTAAATATCTGTTGTAATCAATGTGCAAATGGACTTTCAACAGATACTCAAATTTGCAGATGCATGAAATTTACAACTGAACCACAACGTGTACCAACAGAAGGCACAACTAATTTTATAGAAACTCCAGTTACTGTTGAAACTACTACTTCAGCTTATGTACCAAGCACTGGAGTTTCAGGAAGTACAGCATCTACGCCTATAACATTAGGACTTGTAGGCCAAGGTGTTGCCAATGTATCAGTTTCTTCAGTTGCAGGAAGTAATGTTCCTATTCCTAGATTAGGTGTATCAGGTGTAACTGAAGGCGCTTCTGGAGTGGCTACTAGTGGAACAGGAACAAATACAAGTTCTATACCAGTAAGTGGAACAGTTTCAGGAACAATAAGTCCTCTTTCATTATCAGGAACAGCGGCTACAAATGGATTGCCAGTTACAGGTGATGTTGAGATTAGTAGTAAGGTATGTGAAACTCCAATTTCTTTTATAGGAATGGTAGTATGTTCAGGTGACAATTATTTAATTTTAAGAGAACTTGGAACAAATAGAGAAATTGTATTATCACTATGTGATATATTAAAAATATCATTTCCACATTTCCCAGGAATAGAGTGTATGTCAAGAATATTTGAAATGAATTGCTTAGACAAATGTTCTTGTGCTTATGGAATTCAAAAGAATTTACATTTAGCAAAATGTAAGCCAGGAACTATAGACCTCTATGGAAGTGGAACTAATAATCCAGTGGCTACAGGAATAAATACTAGCAATATAAAAGTTGTAAATGGTGGAGTTATATGGATAATAGAATCAAAAGGATGTATGCAACCTATGAATACAGTATATTCTATTTGTAATATTGCTGGGTATGCATTTACACCATTATATTGTAAGTAAAAAAATTAAAATAATAAAATATGTAAGATATGATAAACAGTAAATGAATATAAGCTGTAAAAAAATAAGGTGTGAGGAAGCTCACACCTTTGAAAATATTATTCTAGTTTTTCAAATATACATCTAAAATCAGAAGTAATTTGTTCAAGTTTTAGTTTATCACTGTCAGATAGCTTAGCTAATCGATTACTAAGTAATTGCTTAGCTATTTTCTTTTTCATTTTAAAGCATTCTTCTGCTTTATTGGTAACTTCAACAATAATAACACGTCTATCATTAGGATCTTCATATCTAGTAACATAACCTTCATCGATTAATCTATCTATAATAGGGGTCATGTTTGGTTTAGAAATACATAGGTCCTTTGCCATGGTAGAGACCGAAGAACATCCATTATGTGAAAGATAAAAAATAACTTTTGCATGTGATGGTGGTATTGGAAGACTTTTTATCAGTTCTTCTGGCCTAAAGATTTGTCTATGAAAATCCATCATAAGAGAAAATAAGTTATCCGACAATGTGTCTAACTCTTTATTATCCATACTCATTCTCCTTTACTAAATATATAAATTGCAATTAATAAAATACATTTTAACTTTTAATATTATATCATATATCATTTGTTAGATACCATGAATATAATTTTATTAATAAAATGAACAATTGTTAATGCAAAATATATATATTGTTAATAGTATGCTTAAATAAATATATTGACTATAGATAGTTATGAATTTATAATTAAAATAAGGTTATAAATTCATAACTATTATATATTCATTACAAATAAGTATAAATATATTATAAGTAATAGAATTTAAAAATGCAATTAAGATGGTGTATTTTCTTTTATAAGAGATAAACTAAAGAAAAAATAGTTAACAAAAAGGAGGAAGGGCAATTGTTAAAACTTATTAAGTATTTAAAGAATTCCATAGTGCCGATTATAATGATTATAATACTTTTAATTATTCAGGCAAGTTGTGACTTATCTTTACCCTCATATACATCCAATATAGTAAATGTTGGTATACAGCAAGGTGGAGTTGAACGAGTAACACCAAAGGCAATAAGAGAGGAACAATTAAAGAATCTAGAACTCTTTATGCGTGAAGATGAAATTGAGGAGATTGAAATTAATTATTCTAAGATAGATAGAATGCATTTATCTGAAAATGAATATGAAGAATATAGTAAAAAGTATCCTGCTATTTCAAATGAATCAATATATGAATTATCAACTAAAGATAATGAAACTGTAGAAAAACTAAATTCGATTTTTGCTAAACCAATGATTATTTTATCTACTCTAGAAGGGAAGGATGAGAGAAGTGAACAAATAAGAAAAGCTATGTTAAGTGAATTGTCATCAGTTATGCCTATTGATGAGAATGTAGACTTAATTGAAGTTTTTCAACAATTACCTAAAGAGCAGTTAGAAAAAATAACCGAGGGATTTTTAAATGAATTTGATAGTTTACCTAATACCATGATTGAACAAGCGGCTGTGTCTTTTGTTAAGAGTGAGTATAATCAGGTAGGAATTAATACTGAAGTTATGCAAAATAAGTATATCCTAATAACAGGAGCAAAAATGATTTTCATAGCTTTATTGAGTATGGCAGCCACAATTTTAGTAGGGTTTATTGCAGCTAGAGTAGCTGCAGGGCTAGGAAGAGATTTAAGAAAAGGTGTATTTTCAAAAGTTGTTGGATTTTCAAATGTTGAATTAGATAAGTTTTCTACAGCATCATTAATTACACGTAGTACTAATGACATTCAACAAGTTCAAAATTTAATGGTAATGCTTTTAAGAATAGTTTTTTATGCTCCAATACTAGGAATTGGTGGAATTATAAAAGTTTTAAATACGGAAAGTACCATGGCGTGGATAATTGTAGTTGCAGTAATATCCATTTCAATAGTAGTAATCACATTATTCTCTGTTGTAATGCCTAGGTTTAAAAAATTACAAAGTTTAGTTGATAGAGTAAACTTAGTTACCAGAGAGATTTTAACAGGAATGATGGTTATTCGTGCATTTAGTACTGAAAAACATGAAGAAAAGAGATTTGATAAAGCTAATAGAGATTTAACTAAAACTAATTTATTTGTAAATAGATCAATGGCACTAATGATGCCTACTATGATGCTTATTATGAATGCTATAACAATATTAATTGTTTGGAATGGATCTCATAGTGTAGATGCAGGCACAATGCAAGTAGGGGATATGATGGCATTTATTCAATATACTATGCAAATAATCATGGCATTTTTAATGATATCTATGATTTCAATTATGCTTCCTAGAGCAGCAGTTTCAGCAGGGCGTATTGATGAAATATTAAATACAGAAGACGCTATAAAAGATCCAACATCACCAGTAAATTTTAAAGAAAGTAAAAAAGGTACACTTAGATTTCATGATGTATCATTCAAATATCCTAATGCAGATGAATATGTATTGCAAAATATATCATTTACAGCAAGACCTGGTGAAACAACAGCATTCATAGGTAGCACAGGTAGTGGGAAATCAACTTTAGTTAATTTAATACCTAGATTTTATGATGTAACTGATGGAGATATAACATTAGATGGTGTAGATATTAGGCAAGTGAGCCAACATGAACTTAGAAGTAAGATAGGATATGTACCACAAAAAGGAGTGCTATTTACAGGTTCTATAGAAGAGAATATTAAATATGGGAATGAGGAACTTGATAAAAAAGAGATAATCAAAGCGGCTGAAATAGCACAGGCAACAGAATTTATTGCAGGAACAGTAGAAGGATACGAAACTCATATTTCTCAAGGTGGTACAAATGTATCTGGAGGTCAAAAGCAGAGATTATCTATTGCAAGAGCTATTGCAAAATCACCAGAGGTATATATCTTTGATGATAGTTTTTCAGCTTTAGATTTTAAAACAGATGCAGCTTTACGTAGAGCACTTGGAAAAGAAACAAAAAATAGTACAGTATTAATTGTAGCTCAGAGAATAAGTACAATTTTACATGCTAATCAAATAGTTGTTCTTGATGAGGGTACTGTAGTAGGAATTGGTTCTCATAGTGAACTTATGAAAAATTGTGAAGTGTATAAACAAATAGCACTATCTCAGCTTTCAAAGGAGGAGTTAGGCAATGAGTAATGAAAAAGCACCCAAAAGAGGACCTATGATGGGGCCTGGTTCAATGATGAGAAGTGGAGATAAAGCTAAAAACTTTAAAGGAACCATGAAAAACCTAGTTGAATATCTAAAGCCTTATAAAATATCAATATTTGTAGTAATTATTTTTGCTATAGGGAGTGCTGCATTTTCAATAGTTGGACCTAAAATATTAGGAAAAGCAACAACTAGTATATTTGAAGGATTATTAAGTAAACTTACAGGAAGTGGAATAGGAATAGATTTTGCATATGTAGGTAAAATACTTATGTTCCTACTAATACTTTATTTGATAAGTGCTGGGTTCTCGTTTATTCAAGGGTTTATAATGTCTGGTATTTCCCAGAAAGTATCATATAATTTAAGAAAAGAAATCTCTAAAAAAATAAATTTAATGCCAATTAAATACTTTGATACAAAAACTCATGGAGAAGTATTATCGAGAGTAACTAATGATGTAGATACCATGAGCCAAAATTTAAATCAAATAATGACCCAAGTTATAACGTCAATTACCACTGTAATTGGAGTTCTAATAATGATGATTTCTATAAGTGGAATTATGACGATTGCATCATTACTTGTATTACCTATTTCAATATTCCTTATTTCTCAAGTGGTAAAAAAATCTCAACGATTTTTTAGAAACCAACAGCGATACTTAGGTGAAGTTAATGGTCAAGTAGAGGAAGTATATGGTGGTCATAATATTGTAAAAGCATTTAATGGAGAAGAGGATGCAATAAGAGAGTTTTCCAAACTTAATGATGAGTTATATGAATCAGCTTGGAAATCACAGTTTCTTTCAGGAATGATGATGCCTATAATGACGTTTATAGGAAATTTAGGCTATGTTGTAGTTTCAATTTTAGGAGGATGGCTTGCTATAAAGGGAAGTATAGATGTTGGAGAAATACAATCTTTTATACAATATGTAAGAAGCTTTAATCAGCCTATAGCTCAATCAGCTCAGATAGCTAATTTAATGCAATCAACAGCAGCAGCTGCAGAAAGAGTATTTGAATTTTTAAATGAAGAAGAAGAAGTTCAATTTGCTGATAATCCTGTAAAGATTCATAGAATTGATTTAATGGATTCGAAAGAAAATCTTAAAGAGGATGAAAAGGTTGAAGATATTAAAGGTGAAGTTCATTTTGAGCATGTTCATTTTGGATATAGAGAAGACAAGACTATTATAAATGATTTCACGGCTAATATTAAACCAGGACAAAAAGTTGCTATTGTTGGACCTACAGGGGCTGGAAAAACTACAATAGTTAAATTATTAATGAGATTTTATGATGTTAGTTCTGGTGCCATACTAATTGATGGTCATAATATTAATGATTTTAATAGGCAAGACTTAAGAAGTCTTTTTGGGATGGTTCTTCAAGATACTTGGTTATTTAATGGAACTATAATGGAAAACATTAGATATGGAAGATTAAATGCAACTGATGAAGAAGTACTTAAGGCAGCAAAAGCGGCAAATGTTGACCACTTTGTTAGAACTCTTCCAGATGGTTATAAAATGATTTTAAATGAAGAAGCTAATAATGTTTCAGCAGGACAAAAACAATTATTAACAATAGCTAGAGCAATATTAGCAGATCCTAAAATACTTATTTTAGACGAAGCAACAAGTTCTGTAGATACTCGTACTGAGGTTTTAATACAAAAAGCAATGGATAATTTAATGCATGGAAGAACAAGTTTTGTTATTGCACATAGATTATCAACTATAAAAGATGCTGATTTAATCCTTGTTATGAAAGAGGGAGATATTGTTGAACAAGGAAATCATGAAGAGTTATTAAAAGCAAATGGATTTTATGCTAAATTATATAATAGTCAGTTTGAAAATGAAGATGAAGAAGCAATATAATGTATTAAGGAGTCAGCTTTTAGCTGGCTCCTTAATACGTTTTGTGATAAAATATTTATTTTAATATCTATAGGTAATATTAATAAATAAAAAATTTTGCTAGAAACTAATTTGAAGGAAAAATATTAATGTAGGGTAACATATATTTTTATAATAATAGTTATACGATTGGTATGCATTTAACTAAAAATCAAATTAAAACTAGCTCTATTAGTACCTATAGAATAAAAACACAATATAAATTTTTGTACATAAAAGAAGCAAGAAAGATTTCTTGCTATAAAAATACCACTATTATGATATAGCAAAAAAACATCCTTGCTCTGTCTTTTTTATCTGAAAGATTTTACATAAATGTATTACTTCTTCGATGTCACATTAAGTGATCTCTCCAGAGGTGTATCAAAAGCCTGTAATTAACCTGAGAGTTTCAAAGTAGTCTGGATTTACTACTTTTTGCGCCTACGGTATCCTATATGAATTTTCCAGAACTCTATCATCTACAAATATGAAATTTATATATAAATTATAGAATATTCTTAAAAAATATGCAAATAGAAAAAACCAATAGTAACAATTGGATTAAAATAAAAATATTGTGTATTTTTACATAGCTGATATAATTGTGAATTGTAGAAGAAAATATAAACGGAGGGGATTCCATGAATGCAAAAGAAGTGTTAGATGTTGCATTGCTAGCTGGAGAAATACTAATTAGTAATGGTTCTGAATCATATAGAGTTGAAGAAACCATGGAGAGAATTTGTAAGGCATATGATTTTAGAAGTCAATGTATTACTACAGGAAATGGAATTTTTCTATCTGTTTCAGATAAAAATCAAGAAAAGGTTACATCACTTATGAATTCGAAAAATAATTCAGTTGATCTCTATAGGATTGAATTAATAAATGATTTTTCTAGACAGATTGAAAAAGAGCAATTTACATATGAAGAGGCTATTGCTAAATTAAAAAAAATACAGGACTCGCCTCACTTTGTCTTACCTACTAGAGTATGGGCTGGTGGGATGACCTGTTTTGTATATTGTTTATTTTTTAATGGTGGCGTTTATGAGGCTATTTTTGCAACGATGATAGGGATGCTCATTTATTATATTGTGGACAAGGTCACACAAATTGGATTTTTTCAATTTTTTATTTTCTTTTTTTCTGGATGCATAATAGGTGGTATGGCATCACTTGTGGAATGGATGATACCATCATTGGCCAGAGACAATATTATTTTAGGAGCAATAATGGTATTGCTACCTGGTGTTGCGTTTACCAATGGGATAAAAGATATAGTTTATGGGGGATTTATTTCTGGAATAGCAAGATGTGGGGAAGCTATGTTAGTAGTAATAGCTATAGGATCAGGAATTGGTGCTTCTTTAGTTTGTAGTTCATTATTATAGGCTGTGTAATATAACTGTAATTGTATGCAGAGCTAGTTTATAAGGAGGATCAAAAATATGAGACAAGTTGTTTTGGCTTTTTTTGGAAGCGTATTTCCTGCAATTTTATTTAATATAGATAGAAAAAAATTAATATGGGCAGGAATATCTGGAGCATTAGGTTGGGCTGTATATATGATTACTAATAATTGTGGTGGAGGAATAATACTTGGTACATTTATGGGATCCATGGTAGTTGGATTATATAGCGAAATAATGGCTAGAATAATTAAGGCTCCAGGTATGCAGTTTTCAATTCCAGGAATCTTTCCACTTGTTCCAGGAATAATGGCCTATAATACGGTAATATATATAGTAGAAGGGAATTATAATAGAGCCTTTGAAAATGGAACCCAAACTATAATTGTTGCGGGAGCTATTGCATTTGGAATTATGATAGCAAGCACTACATATCGATTTTTTAGTAAAATCTATAAAGACATTCATTCCATTAAAAATAATAAAAAGAAAAGAATAGATAGCAGTAGCTGTGATTAGCAGCCATGCTATCTATCTTTTTTCATCAGTAAGTTTTAATAATCGTTCATATTGAGAGTCATTAATAATATTATTATCATATAGGTAATCTATTAAATCTTTGTCATTATGAGGAAGTTCAACACTACTATTTATTGCAAGGTCACTAATAAATTTATGAATATTTATGATATCATCATTACTAAGTACTCCTTCATTTCGAAGTTGTAACATAGCATCTACTAATTTGGGATAATGGTTTTCATAAATAGTAGTTAATAATTTTTTTTCTTTTACACTTAATGTTGGTATATTTAATATTGAAGAATCATTGGAAGGATATGAGGCAGTATTGTAAAAGCAAATAACATCATTATAAGTAAGTATAGATAATATCTTATTTGTAAGGAACATATTTAATGAAGTAATTATTATTATAGTACCAAACATTAATTTAAATGATTTTTTTTTCATATGGTTACCTCCTATCAATATATATAGTATTTACTTCTTTTCTATAAGATATTAATATATCTAGCATAAAATTAAAAAAATCAAGAGTTGCATTAGCAACTCCTGATTTATTAATTTTTATTTTCAGTATCACAGTTATTATTATTATTTTCTTTTTTAAAGAGTTTAAATTTTGATTTATTTTGTTCATTACTATTTTTTTCTTCTACTTTATTTTGTTTAGTTTTAGAGTTTTCTTCCTTTTTTATTTCATTTTTTTTCTCTATACTATTTTGATTTTCTGATGGTTTTTTTTCTTTAACATCACTTTCTTTGGGGGACTTAGTATTTTTTTCGTCCTGTTTTTTAATATTATTGTTAGGAGCTTGATTATTCTCTATGTTATTTTTTTTATCATTAGATTCCTTATCTATGTCTTTTGAATTTTTTTCTATTATTTTAGACTTAGTATCATTTTGAGGAGATGATTCTTTATTAATATTTGTATCGTTTTCATTGTTTTTTGGACTTGGAGCAATTTCTAATTTATCCTCTCGATCGGGAGCGTCTGTAATTATATCGTCTTCAATATAATTTGAATTATAAGTGTTATCCAGGCCAAAAGCAAATGTAGAAGAAGTAACTAATGTACTAGCTAGAGCTAATACAAGTAAAGATTTTTTCATCATAACACATCCTTTGTATAATATTTTGTTGAAAAAATAAAAAAGAGTAATGAAACTCGTCCTTAGTTTATCCGTACAAATAAAAAATATGTCAATAAATTTTTACCAAATTTTTATTGACATATTTTTTTGATTATTTTTCAGTACCACTTAATGCTATTTCATTTTTTAAATTATTATAATAGCAAGAGGAGTCAAAATTAAAAAGAGTTACATTGTCTCTACCAGCATTTTTAGAGTTATATAGTTGTTTATCGGCGATATCAAGCATTTTATTGCTATTTTTTATTGTAGAGATACCTCCATATACACCACCAATACTTACGGTTACTGTTGGACTTCCTTTTCCTTCAGTATATCTAATATCTAATTGCTTAATTTTTTTTCTAATGGTAATTCCAAGGCTTAAAGCTTCTTCATAAGAAATATCTTCAGCTAAATATACAAATTCTTCACCACCATATCGTCCACAAAAATCATTCCTACTGGTTTGAATTTCCTTTAAACATTTGCTTATGTTAGTAAGACAGCGATCTCCTTGAGGATGTCCCCAATAATCATTATAGAGTTTAAAGTTATCTATATCTAATATAAAGAATGCTATTTTTTTATTCATGGAGTTAGTATCCCAAATAGATTCTAGTTTATAATTGAGTGCATATCTATTAGGCAATTGAGTTAGGGCATCGTTAAGCGCTTTAGTTTTTAAATATGAATTTTCTTTTTCCATATTTTTTATTGTTTTATTTTTTATTGATAATTCTTTTTCTAAATGTTTATTTAATACATTGATTTCTTCTAGATGATTTAGTGTTAATGAATGATTATATTGAACCTGTAAAATTTCTAATTTATTGGACAAAGTTGTAGAGGCTATATTTTCAGAGACTTCATGATATTTTTTTAAGTAAAACAATGCTTTTTTAAAATCTTGTGATTCTTCGTAGTATTTGTATAAGTAATCATAGGCTTTCCCTAAATTTGAATTGGACTGTAAATCCTGAGATCTTTTAATGGCCTCATTAAAATATTCAATTCCGTCATCTGAATTGGTCTCTAATTTTAAAACACCAATATTAAGTAATAAATTTAAGGAATAGTATTTATGGTTTATTTGTTCCATTCGATTTAAAGCTTTAGTATAAAATTTCATTGCTATAGAATAATTCTTTTTTTGAAAATGTACATAACCAATTTGAGTTTCAATTTCACTTAATAAAATTATATTTTTTAATTTCTTCGCAATGTAATAACTGTCCATAAAATTTTTTAAAGCTTTATCATATTGACATTCTCCACATAATGCTTGTCCTAAATTTAATAGAATTTGAGCATATAGGTCTGATAAATTTTTTTCTTTGGCTTCAGATAAAGCAAAATTATAATACTCATAGGCTTTATTAAATTGTAAGGTAGCTCTATATACTTCGCCTATATTACTTAAGGCAGATACAAAAAGCTTACTATCTTTTGGTATAAGGCTATCACATACATTTAAAGATTGCAAAAAGCATAAAAGAGCTTCTTCATATTGACCAAAATGAAAATATCCAGAACCTAATGAATTTAGAGCTTTTGCTATTCCTAAATTATTATCTTGTTTTTTAAAAATATTTAAGGATTTATAGCTATAATCTATCCATTCTATTATATTTGAAGAAGTTCTGTAAATTAATGCCATAGAATGGTAATAATACGCCTTACCTAATTCGCATTTGGATTTTTCACATAAAGAATATACATTGTTTAAAATTGCTTTAGCCTTGTTAGGATTATAATTTATGATTTCATTAGCTTCATTTATAAGATTAAATATTTGTGAAGAAATATCATTATCCATAAATCTATTTATTCTCCTTATTTTTCTGAAAATTTATAACAATTCAACTATATATACAAGTATAATAACATATATGGAAAAAGAATACAAAATCATAAATCAGCATATTTTTTAAGTGATGTAAAATTAAGTATTACTATTTGTCTATTACTAGTATCTATTATATTTTCATTTTTTAATTCCCTCAAAACTCTTGTTACTGTAACCCTAGAACATCCAACTATACTGGCTAAAAGTTCGTGAGTTAAATATATAGTTATATGTGAATTTACAGTGTTAGAAGGTTTATTATTTTGGACAGCCATTCTATATAGTGTAGAACATATTTGTGCTTTTGGAGATCTCTTTAATACATCATTCATTTGAAAAAGTGAAATTTCATATTTTCTAACAATACTTTGAAAAAAATATTTATAATCATTGGGATTTTTAAATAAATAGTCTTTTACTATGTCGTTAGATATAAAAGATATAGTTGTGTTTTCTAAAGGAATGGGTGTAATAGGTACATGAGGATAGAATAAACTTTCTTCGCCATATATTTCACCAGGTTCTAGAAAAAACAATGTTTTTTCTAATCCATTTTTAGTAAATATACATATTTTTACTTTGCCAGCTATAACAATTGACAATGTAGATGCATCATAAGAATCGATTTGATCATTTTTTTTATATTTTTTTATATATCCTAGAGGAGCTATTTTGTCTATAAAAAAATTTTGCATCTCAGCTTGAGGTTCGTGGTTGAAATATTTTTCATACATAATAAATCTCTCTTTTTCCTAGTGTTAATTTTAAAAATAGTTTATGTATATATAATTTACAGTTATTATAAAAATACTCATAAAAAAATAAGATTATGATATACAAAATATCATAATCTTATTTAAAAAACGTATATTATTTTGATTGCATATATTTTTTCCAGTCTCCATGAGAGATATAATCAGAATTTAAAGTAAAGTCTATATCATTATTTTCTTCATACTTATATACATAACAATTTTCAAATTTATCGGTGTTTAAATTATACACGTCTATTACTGCTCTTGTATATTCATTTTGTGAAGTATCTTCATTAGAAACATAGCCTTCCATACTATCTAATGAGATGATATCTAAAGGAAAGTTTTTCATATCCATGATTTCTCCCATTATATTATCATCACCATCAACAAGAGCAGGATACCCTTTATGAGATAAATGATATAATTTACCTTTTATCATTCCTTGGTCACAAGTACTTACTTTACCTAATAGGTATTTGTCATAATTAAAAAAACCTTCTCTTAAACTACCGTATACAAATATTTTTTTTTCTTCTGTTGGTTTTATCATTAGCAAATAGTACCTCCCACGGATTTAATATCTGAATCATTTTTGATTATTGCTTCAATGGATAATTCAAGGCATTTAGAAATATTGGTTAGGCTCATGAAAGGGGTATTGGCTTTTCCTATAACCTGATTAGGTATATAAGGTACGTGAATAAAACCACCTCTCATACTAGGGTATTTTTTGTCTATAAGATAGAGCACATTATACATTATATGGTTACATACAAAGGTTCCAGCAGTATTTGATACCGCTGCAGGGAAGCCGTTATCAACCATATTTTTAACCATAGCTTTTATTGGCAGATTTGAAAAATATGCAGGAGCTCCATCTTTCCTTATAGGAATATCAATAGGTTGATTTCCTTCGTTATCTTTAATTCTAGCATCATCAATATTAATAGCTACTCTCTCTGGTGTTACAGTAAATCGACCACCAGCTTGTCCAACACATATAACTACATTTGGCTTATGGTCAGCTATTAGTTTTTCAAGGGTTTCAGCAGATTTATTAAAGACAGTTGGAATTTCAACTTTAATAATCTTAGCATCAAGAATATTATCAGGAAGTTGCTTTACAGCTTCTAGTGCTGGATTAATAGCTTCCCCACCAAATGGATCAAAACCTGTGATTAATATTTTCATAATTTTCTAATGAAGCCATGGCTTCATTAAGTTCACCTCCAATTTATCAATTAATTATATTAAGTGAAAATTATACTAGGTATAATGTACTTTTTAAAAAGCTAAAAAGTACATTAATACTATGTGGATAATTAGCATAGTTATAGCAATAGGAAATTGACGTTTAATGATACCGTTTTTGTCATCCATTTCCAGGAGGGCTGCAGGCATTATATTAAAGTTTGCACCCATTGGAGACATAAGTGTACCACAGTATCCAGCGGTTAATGCAAGAGCACCAGCTATAGCTGGATTTGCACCTTGGGCAAAAACGAAGGGTACACCAATTCCAGCAGTAATTACAGCAAAAGCAGCAAAAGCATTTCCCATAATCATAGTGAATAGTGCCATACCAATACAATAGGCTGCTGCACCAATAAATAAATTATTTTGAGGAATAAAGCTAGATATACCAGAGGCAATAACTTCCCCTACACCGGCAGCTGTGAAAAGAGCACCTAAAGCTGTAAGTAATTGAGGAAGAATACTTACAGGACCAACAGAATCCAGCATTCTAACACCGTCTTCAACGATAAATTTAGGGTTAGCCTTTAATACTATTAGTGTAATAATTGTAGCAACTAAAGCTGCAATACCGATGGCAGCAGTTCCACTGATTTTAGTAAATTGAGCTATTCCAAGAGCTACAAGAGCAATAACTAGAGGTGGTAAAAACACTTTATTTTTAAGTTTGTCTGCTTGTGTTTTTGAAAAATCTGAATTTAAGGGTTTAGAAGGTAACATTTTAACTTGCTTTGAAGCCGTTAGAACTCCCAGAAGAATAATCAAAGCACCGACAATATTTGCTGGTATATAAGGGCCAGCTACAAAGATAAAGCCAAGAACAAACCAAAATATTGAAGTTCCAATTCTAGCTTTGTGGTTTTTGTTTGTAAAAGTATAGACTGCAAGGGAAATCATTAAGAATCCGATGAGTGCATAAAATATTTCTAGTAAAAAGTTTGATAATGCTGCTATATCCATAAATGATTCCTCCCTTATTTATCTTTTTTGTTTATATATTTGTTATTTAGTGATTTATCTAACATATAATTTTGAATTAATACTAAGATTAATAATATTAAAGCAATAGGAAATGAGGCTTTAGCAATAGCTAGTCCATCAACAGTGTAACCTTGTTCACTTAAAGTGCTAGCTATAAGCAACACACCGGAGCTTGCCATAAATAGGTTTTGACCAAAGAAATTTCCATAGTTGTCCATTGCAGCGGCAGCAGATTTTATTTTATCTTCATCAACTTTTTCGATTTCTCCATATTTACTTGAAGCAGCACCTTGTGCCATAGGATTTACAAGGGGTCTAACAAACTGAGGATGCCCACTCATTCTTATGGAAAGGGCAGCGGCAACCTGCCTTACTATTGCATAAAGAGAAAGTAACTTTCCAACTGAAAGTGATTTAGCATTGCTAATTAAAGTAGCGGCTCTTTCTTTAAGACCAAACCTTTCACACATACCAATTACAGGAAGTGTTAATATAAAAAGAGTAATTGCTCTTTGAGTTACGAAAGTAGAGCCTAAGGTAGTTAGAATTTCATTAATGCTTAAGTCAGCAACTAGTCCAGTTAGAACACCGGCAGAAAGAACTACAGCAATCGTATCTAATTTTAAAGTAAAACCGATAATTACAATAAGTATTCCAATTAGTTTTATCATTTGTTTCCCTCCCATTTAACATATAGATATATTTATTAAATTATATATTTTTATATAAAAATTTTCTGTATACACGGATACAGACATGACAAATTCATATATGAATCTAAAATAATAAGGGCTTAAAGTAAAGCTTAACAAATTGTAAGAAAAATATTCGTTGAATAAATGTAAAAAAATGGTAAAATTAATTTTAGGAGTGTTATTCTATATTTGATTTAAATTAATTTTTATAAAAAATATCAAAACTATGGGGTAATAATATAATTTGATGGGGGGATATAAATGAAAAATGATAGGCTGAAAAGGCTTATGGCGGGTGTGTTTGCTTTCACGGTAATGTCAACTTCAGTTTTTTCTACTAACAGGTTTAAGGTTTACGCGGATACTGATGATTTTAAAGTAGACCTTAATAAAGTACACTCATTAAACAAAGAAGCTAAAAAATTGCAAGACGTAAGAGAAGAGGTATTGTTAAAACAGGGAGATCTTCTATATAAAGGAGATGAGGAAGTTTCAATTATTGTAGAGCTTGAAGATAAGCCTCTTTTAGATTATTTTTCAGAGGATAATGTAGCTAAAGATATAAAATCATTTATTAGTTCAGAAAAAGGACAAGCAATAAACAATGAAATAATTTCAGATCAAGTAGGAATTAAAGAGAAAATATTGAATGAAATATCTGGTACATTAGAGCAAGAATACACGGTTGTTATGAACGGTTTCGCAGTAAAGACAAAGTATAGTCAATTGAATAAAATAAAAGCTATTGATGGAGTAAAAAATGCATTTGTTTCTAAAACCTATAAATTGCTAGACGAAAATGGAACAAAAGAGCCTAAATTAAAATATAGTAAAGATACTATTGGTGCAACTGCAGCTAATAAGTCTGGATATACCGGTAAAGGTACAGTAGTAGGAGTGCTAGATTCAGGATTAGATGTTAATCATGAAGCTTTTAGTAAAATGCCAGATGAAACTAGAATATCAAAAGATGAAGTTAATGGTGTGATGAAAAACAATAAAATGAATTCAAAGGGCGAAGTTTATAAAAATCAAAAAGTACCCTTTGCTTATGATTATGCAGATAAGGATCCAGATGTATCAGATAAAAATGGACATGGTACTCATGTATCTGGAATAGTTACAGCTAATTCAGATACCGTACAAGGTGTAGCACCAGATGCTCAGATTATGTTTTTTAAAGTATTTAGCGATAAAGGTGGAGGAGCAAGTGACGTTAATATTCTTGCAGCTCTTGAAGATGCAGTAGTTTTAGGTGTGGATGCAATAAACATGAGTTTAGGTTCACCAGCTGGATTTACAGAAGAGGGAATTCCTACTTTAGATAATACTTATAGTAGAATAGCTGAAACAGGAATTAATTTATTATGTGCTGCTGGGAATGAATATAGCTCTAGTTATGGTTCTAATTTTGGAGACTTACCATTAGTGAATAACCCAGATAATGGAACAGTTGGTTCGCCATCTACTTATAAAGCTGCCACATCAGTAGCAAGTGTAGATAATACTAATTTTTTTGCCCCATATTTCCAAGTAGGTGATAAAGAAGATGGAAGGATAGTTTATTCAGATACAAATGCAGGCACGGATAAGGAATTTGCATTACTAGAAGGAGATAACATTGAGTATGTTGTAGTGCCTGGATACGGAGCTAAAGAGGATTATAATGATGTAAATGTAAAAGGTAAGATTGCTCTAGTAAAACGTGGAAGCTTAGCCTTTACAGATAAAGAGACCAATGCAGCTGATGCAGGGGCAAAGGCAATGATAGTTTATGACAACACAGAAGGTGATTTATTAAGTATGCAAACTCAAGAAAAAATACCTATGGTTGCTATTTCTAAAGCTGATGGAGAAAAACTTGTAAAAAGAGAAGAAAAGAAAATAAAGGTATCAAAAGAATTTGTAGGGAAATTTGACTTGCTAACAGCTGGACAAATGTCGGATTTCTCTAACTGGGGTGTAAGTCCAGACCTTAAGTTAAAACCTGAAATTACAGCTCCTGGAGGAAAAATTTATTCTACATTACCAGGTAGTAAATATGGAATAATGGGTGGAACTTCAATGGCTAGTCCTCATATGGCTGGTGCTGCTGCCCTAGTAAGGCAATATGTTAATGAAACTGAAGGGCTTAAGGAATTAAATAAGAAGGAAAAAGAGGATGTAATATTTAAGTTACTTATGAGTACAGCCATTACGGCAGAGAATCCAGAAAAGATAGCATATTCACCACGTAGTCAAGGGGCTGGAATTGCCAATGTTAATAATGCAATAAAAACTAAGGCATATTTAAGTGTAAATGACGGAAAACCAAAGGCTGAATTAGGTGATAGTGTTAATGGGGAATATTCATTTGATTTTGATATAATAAACATGGACAATACATCGTTGAAATACAATATTGAGACAACAACTTTAACAGAAAAGATTATTGAAAAGGAAGGAAAAAAGTTTTTTGCTCAATCATCTGAGAAGTTAGAAAATTCTGATGTTGAAATCAAAATCAATGGTGGAGATAATACTGAAGTTGAAGTTGGACCAAATAAGACAGAAAAAATAAAAATAACTATTAAGCTAAAGGACACATTAAAGGAAAAGTTAAAGGTATGTCCTAATGGAACATTTATTGATGGATTTGTAACATTAAAATCTAAAAATGAAGATAAAATTGATTTGAATTTGCCATTTGTGGGTTTTTATGGAGATTGGGAGGCTATTCCTATAATAGATAATTCCATGTATGGAGAAGAACAAGCTGCAATGTATGAAACAGTGTTGGCTAGTTATGATAATACAACTTATAAAGCATATCCATTAGGCGTAAATATTTTTAGAGATAAAGATGATCCTATATATGCCGATATGAATAAAATCGCTGTAAGTAAGAGCATAAGTTCAGATTATACTGTTGGTGTATTTGCGGGATTATTAAGAAATGTAGACACTATTAAATTCTCTGTGGAAGATGATAAAGGAACGGAGTTATATAATAGTTCTAGAAACAAAATGACAAAATCTCTTTTAGATGAGGGTACAGGTAGAATAAGTAGTTGTATAGATTTGGAAGGATGGGATACAAAGGATCCATCAACTAAAAACTTTGCTAAAGATGGAAAATATACTTATAAAATAAAGGCTTTATCAGTTGGTGCAAAAGAGGAAGATGCACAAGAAGTTAGTTTCCCTGTAACAGTAGATAATGAGTTTCCAGAACTTAAGAAAGCAAAAGTAATTTCAAAGGAAGATAAGAAGTATTTAGAGATTACTGTAACAGATAATCATTACTTACAAGCTATACAAGTACAAGATAAAGACGAGAAACCTTTAACTGACATTATTTCATTAAATTCAGAAAAACAAGGTGACGAGTACACAGAATACTTTGAAATAACAGATTCAAACTTACAAGAAGTTAAAGTTGTTGCGGTAGATTATGCACAAAATATGTTGTTTACTGAACCTATAGCGTTGGCAGAAGGAGAAGTGGATGCAGAAAGTGTAACTATAAAAGATAAAAATTTAACACTTCCAACAGAATCAGAATATCAAATGAAGGCTGAAGTAAAGCCGTTTAATTCTAAGGATAAGACATTAACTTGGAGTTCTTCTAACGAGGAAGTTGCAACTATAGATTCTAATGGTCTTGTTAAGGCAATTAAACCAGGTGAAACCACAATATCTGTTTCTACAGTAAATGGAAAAACTGATTCAACTACTATTACAGTAATGAATAAAGAAGATATGCCAATAGAACTTACGTCACCTTATGTAATTAAAGAGAATGGTAACTATAAGTTACCTGAAAAGGTACAAAGAAAATCTGTAACTATAGAGAATACAGCGAGTGAGGTATCAATAGTTGGAGATTCTTCAAAAACAGTAGAAAATCCTTATAAAGATGTAAATATAGTATGTGATGGTGATGTCAAATTAACAATAAATAACTTCAATACTAATATTGAATCATTTAGTAAAAGTGCAATTCAATTTGATGGGGCAGTAAATTCATTGATATTAAAAGGAGAAAATAACTTTACAAGCACTTCAGACTACTCTGATTATGCCATGATTAATGTATTATATGGACAGGAACTTAATATTTTAGGTAAAGGAAAATTGAACGTTATTTCACCTAAAGCAAATTATGGGGCATGTATAGGTGGAGAAAATGTTACTGGAAAGTATGATTCAGGAAAAATTAATATAATTGATGGTGAATTGAGTGTTGTAACAAAAGGAACAGGTGCTGCAATAGGAGGAGCTAATAGTGGTATTGCTAGTGAAGTTAATATTACTGGTGGTGTAGTTAATGTAGAGGCTAAACCAAATACTTATCATGGTACAGCAGCGATAGGTAGTGGATCTCGAGCAAATAATCAAGATAAAAAACCAGGTAATATAACTATAAGTGGAGGAAATGTTGTTGCAACTAATTTATCTGCAGGAGCAGTAATTGGAGATTGTGCAGAAGGAAATACTGATTACAATATCTTAATTGATGGAGGAAATGTTGATGCACAGTCAACATGTACTAATGAGTATTCAGGAGGAGCTGCTATTGGAGCTGGCTCAACTTCAAAAGGGAATATTTCAGTTGAAATAAGAAAAGGAGTTGTAAATGCTAAAACCTCAAGCAAAGGTGCAGCTATTGGTGGGGGAACAGCAAGTGCTGAAGGCTCAATAAAAATACTAGGTGGTACAGTGACAGCAGAATCAGCTAATAGTGGTGCAGCTATTGGTGGAGGATATTCTGGTAAACCTCAAAATATTTCAATATTAAAAGGAACAGTAAAAGCTATTGTTACAGGCACCGGGGAAGCCATAGGAAAAGGTGAAAGTGGAGAAGACTGTTCAGTTAAGGGTATAGATGATAAAACACCTTATCTTGTAAATTTTGTAGCTCCAGAAGTAACTAATGTTAAGGTTAATGGAGAAGATTGGAATATTACAACTGGACATGTTGATGATGACAATTTATATTTATATTTAGTTGAGAAAGCTGAACCATATAACGTTGAAATAACAAAAACTAACGGAACATCAAATTATCTTGTAAATGTAGATGATAAGGGCAATGTTACTATTGAAGAAAAGGATATGACACCGCCACAAGCACCAAAAATTTTAGATGCAGAAGGTGTTATTACTATTTCTCCTTCAGATGAAGATACAAGTGTATTAGAATATAGTTTTGATGGACAAAATTGGATAGCTTATGAAAAACCAATACAATTGAAAGAAAATCAAACTATATACGCAAGAGCTATTGATGAAAGTGGAAATATAAGTGAAGTTGCAACTTATACAGTTCCAGATAGAACAGCTCCAAAAGCACCAATTATATTGGATGAAGATGGAACTATTACTTTGAAGGCAAATGATGAAGACACTGATGTTATTGAGTATAGTTTTGATATGGAAAAATGGGAAAAATATAATGAACCTTTGAAATTAGAAGTTGATACTACAGTATATGTTCGTTCTAAAGATAAAGCAGGAAATACAAGTATGGTATTAGTATATGTAGTTCCAGAAAACGAATGTAAACCAGATAAATTACCTATGGCACCTATTATTTCAGAGGAAGCTGGGGTAGTGACATTTAATGCTTCGGATGATAGAACTGATTTTATTAAATATAGCTTTGATAAATCAGAATGGATAAAATATACAGAGCCAATTAAGGTAGAAGAAGGAAAAACTATATATGCTGTATCCATTGATAAAAATGGAAATGCAAGTGGAATAGTAGGGTATCAAGTACCTACTAAGGTAGTTGTAAAAAATGTTAAAACTTTAGCTGGAAACAATAGATATGAAACAGCTGTTAAGGTTAGTAATGAGGGATGGAATACTTCAGAAGTAGCTATATTAGCAAATGGAGGAGCTTATGCAGATGCATTAGTAGCGGCACCTCTTGCGGTTAATTATAATGCGCCAGTGTTACTTACAGATAAAGATAATTTAACTGAAGTTACAAAAACAGAGCTAGCTAGATTAAAAGTTAAGAGTGTTTATATTGTTGGTGGTGCTGCAGTTGTATCAAATGCTGTTGAAAGTCAGTTGAAAGAGTTAGGAATAAGTGTATCTAGATTAAGTGGAGAAAATAGATATGATACATCTATTAAAGTTGCTAAGCATTTGAATGAAAAGAGTGCAGTAAGTAATATTTATGTAGCATGCGGAAATGCACCAGCAGATGCTTTATCAATTGCTCCTAAAGCTGCAATAGATCATTCTCCTATAATTTTAGTTGAAACTGAAATGGTTTGTGAAGATACAATAAATTGGATTAAAGATAACGCAATAAAAACTGCAAGTATAATAGGTGGAACTTCTGTTGTTAATAATTCAGTTTTAGAAACCATAGGCGAAGTAACTTTAGCAAATAGAATATGTGGAATGAATAGATATGAGACTAACGCTACTGTTTTAGAAAAATTCTTTGATAAAAATCAAGAAAATATTTATATAACAGAGAGTGTTAAGTTGATAGATTCATTAGTAGCTTCACCTTTAGCAGCTAAAACAAAATCACCAATAATTATTACAAATGCGTCATTAGAGAATATACAACAGGTGTTGTTAAACTCTATGAATGCAGAGAACGTAACTGTAATAGGTGGAGAAGTTGATAAAGTTGTAGTTGATGAGATTGTTCAAAGATTAAATAAATAAAGTTAATAAAAAATATGCTCAGATAAAATTTATCTGGGCATATTTTTATTTGATAAGAGTTTATTTAATTAAATCTAAAGTTTGTTCATATTGTGTTTTGCTAATTAAATTGTTATTGTAAATTAAATTTAGTAATTCTAAATCATTAGATGGTACAGTGTTATTAGAAACTAAACTTTCATAAAATTTATGTATTTTTTCAATATCGGACATTGTGTAAACACCATCTTTTTTTAATTTCATCATAGCATCTACTAAAGCTCTAAAACTTTCATGGCATGCTCTTGGTGATTTAGTATCTTCCATTGTACTATTGGGATTTTCTGTAGTCATTCCGTATACTAAAGTTGGGGTAAAGCTACATAAAAGTGCAATGATCATAATAAGACATAAAAATTTTTGTTTCATATTTATCCTCCTTAATATTTTTGTATTAATCAATGTTAGTATATACATTAATTTAAAATTTAAAATTTAAAATGCAAAATTGTTTTTAAAATTCATTGGAACTTCTATACAGGATTTTCCTAAATGGAGGAGTTGAAATCAAAACTTTTGCATAAAATAAACGTATATTAAATAAAAGAGTGGACAATTATTAAAGGAAGTGGTGAAAGGATGAAAAAAGATTTATATAAATGTATTTCAATTATATTGATTCTTGCCATGGGGATTTTAGTTCAGGGTTGTGATAAAAGTAATGAGATGAGTAATGGAAGTAAAATAGATGAAAGCAACGTTAATTTGGAGGAATTTAAAGATATAATAAAACCTATAAATGATGATAAAAAAGGGGAAGGTGAGGATGTGCAATATTTTGCAGGGGATAAATCCAAAGAAAGTATTGATAAATTAATTAAAAAAAATGATAAAGGGTTACTTTATATTAGTGAAGAGCCAGAGGGAGAAAATATTAATTTTGAAGCTGTAATACAAAGAACAGGAAGTTATACTAGTGGAAAAAAATTTCCTTATATAAATGTATATTTTAATCCTGATGAAATCATTGAAAACTCAAAATATGATGAAACTTTTTTTAATACAAAAGCATTAATTATAATTGGATTAAGGGAAAGTAGTGGTTCTATATCCCATAGTGTAGAAAAAGTTGTAAAAAGTGATTCAGATATAACTGTGGTTATGAAAAAAAATGTTCCAAACATAGGAACAGCAGATATGGCGGAATGGGAAATTTATATTGAAGTTGATAAAAGTAATATAAATGAAAACAGTAATGTGGATTTTACATTTATCAATAATTAAAAAGAGTTATAAAGACTCTTTTTTTTAATGTATATAAGTTAGTCTTTATAAGACTATAATTATTATGAGTTTTTTAACTTAATATGATTAAAAAATATAAAAATATAGATTGTTAATTGCAACAGATATATAATAAAAGGTAGGGCTAAAATATATATGAATAAAATTTTATAGGAGATAGGCTATGAGTTTTGATTTAGATTTATGTGATATAAAATATATTTGTGGTGATGTTATCTATAATAGAGCTATGGATATGTATTTAAGAAATAAAGTTAGAACAATTCGCGTCAATGAAAATAATGAAGCAATTTTTTCAGCAACAGCTATAGTACAATCTGCATATGATGTAAATAATTATAAGGTTGGAATTGTAGTTAATAATAAAAATTTAAAGGTGTATCCTAATTGTTCTTGTGAAGATTTTAATAAATATGGGATGTGTAAGCATGTTGGTGCTGTTTTAATAAAAATAAATAAAGATGGTTCTTATGAGCGGGGCCATGGAGTAAATAAGACACAGGAAGAAGAGTTGTTGGAAGTATGTAAAAATTCATATCAGAAGGATATGAAAAAGGTAAATAAAGAAATATTAAAATTAGAGAAAAATTTAGTTGTTGAGGAATATGGATTTTCTCATAAAACATATAAATTTTACTTGGAATTAAAGGTGGGGTCATCTAGATTATATGTTGTTAAAAACATGAGAGAATTGTTAGAATGCATATATAAAACTGGAGGAACCATATATTTTGGAAAAGAATTAGAATATAATAACGCTAGATATGATTTCAATAATAAGGATAAGGAACTTTTAAATTTATTATTTGATTTATATGAATTAAATTTACAGGTGAATTTAAGTTTATATACTAATAAGTCCGTATTTTTTACAGGTAAAAGAGTTTTACTCACAGAAGGAAATTTGAAAAAGCTTTTTAGTATAATGGATAATGAAAAAATTAACTTAATATATAAGGGAGATATGTATGAAAATGTTGTTTTGAAAAATAGTAATTTACCCCTAAGTTTCTATGTGTTTTTGAATGAAGAAAAATTAAATATAGATATGAATTGTGAAATTCCAACACCTATTGTTGACGATGTGGGTTTATATTATTTAAAAAATCAACTTTATCTGCTATCAGAAAAAGAACAGGAAGATTTTGCACCGTTACATAAAATATTTTCTAATAAATCAGGTAGAACAATATCTTTTAAAAAGGAAGCTATAGGAGATGTAGCAAATTATTTAATCCCTAAATTAGAAAGGTTAAGTCCTCTAGTAATAAAGGATGATAATATAGATAGATTAATAAAAAAAGATCCATTAGTAGCAAAGATATATTTAGATTATGATAGCAATAAAGAATGTATACTGTGTAAGGTAATTTATACTTATGGAGATGTTGAAATTAATGAAAATACTAAAGAAAATATAGTTCGAAATTTTGAAGAGGAAAAAAGTATTTTAGAAAAACTTCATAATTTCAATTTTTATGGAGACGGAACTAATTTAAAAATGGAGTCGGATGAGGATTTTATAGACTTTTTAACTTATGGAATTGAAGAAATAAAAGAATTGGGTGAAATTTTCTATTCAGAGAGTTTTAAGAATATGAAAGTTATAAATCATAAATCTTTTTCGTCAGGCATTAGATTAAATGATGTAGATTTATTAGAGTTTGACTTTAAAATTGAAGGTTTAACAGCGGATGAAGTTAAGGATACTTTAGATGCAATAAAAAAGAAAAAGAAATATTTCAAATTGAAAAGTGGAACAATTATTTCATTGCAAGGAAAAGAAGTTAATGATATTAATTCCATAATGGATAACTTTGAAATTTCCACAAGAGCTTTGTCAAAGGGAGAGGCTATATTACCTAAATATGCATCCTTATATTTAGATGATAAAATTAATAATGGTGCTCTAGGATTTTTGTCAACAAATAGTAGATTTAAAAATTTAATTGAAAATATAAAGAATGTAAAAGAAAATAATTATGAAGTTCCTAGTGAACAAAAGAACATATTAAGACCTTACCAAGAAACAGGATTTAAATGGTTTAAAACATTAGGGGAATGTGGATTTGGAGGGATTCTTGGAGATGAAATGGGATTAGGGAAAACCCTGCAGGCTATAACGTATATAAACTCTGAGCTTATAGAAGGAAAGTTAAATAATAAGGCAATAATTATTTGTCCTACATCTCTTGTTTATAACTGGAGTGATGAATTTGAAAAATTTGCTCCATCACTTAAAATTGGAGTTATAAGTGGTACAAAAAGTGAAAGAGAGAAAATTATTGAGAATATAGAAGGATATGATGTATTAGTAACATCTTATGCACTTATAAGAAGAGATGTCGATTTTTATAAAAAGCATAAATTTGATATTTGCATTATAGACGAGGCTCAATATATAAAAAATCCTAAATCTTTAAATGCTAGTTCAGTAAAAGAAATAGATGCTAATAAAAAGTTTGCAATGACAGGGACACCTATAGAAAATTCACTTACTGAACTTTGGTCAATTTTTGATTTTGTAATGCCTGGTTATTTAAAATCTCATAATAAATTTGTAACTAGCTATGAAAGTAATATTGTAAAAGACAATAGTTCAGAGGCTCTTAATGAGTTGTTAAAATTAATTAAGCCCTTTATTCTTCGAAGATTTAAAAAGGATGTTGTATTAGAATTACCGCCTAAAATTGAGCATAAGGTTTTAGTAGATATGACAAAGGAACAAAAGAAGTTATATTATTCATATGTTCAGGAATATAAAAATGAACTTAACGGTGAGATAAAGGAAAAAGGTATAAATAAAAGTAAAATTAAAATATTATCATTGCTAACTAGATTAAGACAATTATGTTGTGATCCAGGATCTTTTATAGATAATTATAGTGGGGATAGTGGAAAGTATATTGCACTATATGATATTTTAGATGAAAGTTTAGAAAACAATCATAAAGTATTACTTTTCTCTCAATTTACAACAATACTTGGGACTATTAGAAGCAAATTAAAAGAAAAAGGTATAAAGGTAATGTACTTAGATGGATCAATTTCATCTAAAGATAGGATGGACTTAGTAAAAGAATTTAATGAAGGTGAACCAGCAGTGTTCTTGATTTCATTAAAAGCTGGAGGAACAGGGTTAAACTTAACTTCAGCAGATACTGTAATTCATTTTGATCCTTGGTGGAATCCTGCAGTAGAAGAGCAAGCAGTTGACAGAGCACATAGAATTGGACAGAAGAACACTGTTGAGGTTATAAAATTAATTGCAAAGGGTACTATTGAAGAAAAAATATATAAAATACAAGAAAATAAAAAGGCAATAATTGAAAAAGTAATTGATGGTGAAGAGCATGCTGATATATCTTTATCAACAATGTCAGATGCAGAAATAGAAGATTTATTTTCTATACCAAATGATAATTAAGACATGGAATTTTGCTATCTAGAAGTTACATCAAAGACACCACTTGTTTAATTATGGTATAGATTTTGAAACTTAAAAATACAGGAGGGATAAAATGGCAACAGAAAATGAATTAGGACATGAAAAAATTACCACGTTGTTACTGAAGTTTTCCATACCTGCTATTGTAGGTATGCTTGTAACTTCTTTTTATAATATTATTGATAGAATGTTTATTGGGCATATACCTGATGTAGGAAATTTAGCTATTACTGGAATAGGTGTAACAATGCCGATATCTACAATTATTTTAGGATTTGGAATGTTAGTTGGTGTTGGTACAGCGGCTAATATTTCTTTGAAGATGGGGCAAGGGCGTAAGGATGAAGCAGAGAAAATTTTAGGAAATGCTTTTTCACTTATTATAATTATTAGTTTAATAATTACTATTGTTGGATTATACTTTGGAAAGGATATTTTATATTTATTTGGAGCCAGTGAAAGCACAATAGGATATGCTCAAGATTATATGAAAATAATATACATAGGTACAGTTTTTAATATGCTGAGCTTTGGATTAAATCATTCCATAAGAGCAAGTGGAAGTCCTAATATAGCAATGGCATCTATGCTAATAGGTGCAGTAACAAATATAATTTTAGATCCTATCTTTATTTTTGTTTTAGGAATGGGAGTTAAAGGTGGCGCTATAGCTACAGTTATTGCTCAAATTTGTTCTGCAATATGGGGAATTAGTTTCTTTATAGGAGGAAAAGCTAATATTAGAGCTAGATTTAAAAATCTTAAGCTTCAAAAAAAATATATATTAAATATATTTGCTATAGGAGTATCTCCATTTAGTATGCAGATTGCCGCAAGTGTAGTTCAGGTTATCTCTAATAATGCATTAAAAACATATGGTGGAGATTTAGCCATTGGAGCAATGACTATAATAAATAGTGTATCTATGGTAATAATGATGCCAATTTTTGGTCTTAATCAAGGAGTTCAACCAATTGTTGGATTTAACTATGGAGCTAAAAAGTATGAGAGAGTTAAAGAAGCAATTAAATATCCTCAAAGAATTGCTTTTATTATTGGATTAATAGGAGTTTTAACTATTGAAATTTTCCCAGCAATATTAGTTAAAGCATTTAATTCAGATCCTCAATTGATGGAAATGACAAAACAAGGAATGAGAATATTTTTATGTATGTTGTTTATTGTAGGACCTCAAGTTATTAAGACAAATTATTTTTCTTGTATAGGTAAAGCAAAACATTCTATGTTCTTAAGTTTATTAAGACAGGTATTGCTTTTAATTCCAGCATTGATTATATTACCAAAGCAGTTTGGACTTGTTGGAGTATGGTTAGCTGGTCCAGTCAGTGATTTTATATCTGTGTTAATTACCGGATATATGTTTAATAGAGAAATGAAAAAGTTAAATTCTATGGAAAAAGAAGATGAAAAAGAATTAAAAGTTATATAAAAAGGCTCTGTATGCATTTACAGTGATGATTATAGGCTGATTACATTATTCAGCTCTTTCAAAAGGAGCCTTATGGTTTCCTTTGAGGAATCTCTCCTTGAAGCGAGGGGATAGTATCCACCTTCACACGTTCTTAGAGAAAGGTATGCATACAGAGCTCGGCTTTTTCAAAAGGAACCTTATGGTTCCCTTTGAGTATCTCTCCTTAACAAGGAGGGAACA
>URKQ01000002.1 GCA_900548455.1 uncultured Clostridium sp. | reverse complement strand
ATGCCAGGAGACCACATAGACATGAACGTAGAATTAATCACACCAGTAGCAATGGATGAAGGATTAAGATTTGCGATTAGAGAAGGTGGAAGAACAGTAGGTTCTGGAGTTGTAACTAGCATAGTTGAATAATACTTTGAAGTTACAAGTTAAGGTATAAATTTTCTTGATTTATAAAATATTTTCTAATAAGAAAAATGTGCACACAAAAACCTAGGTGAATGGAGAAAAGGGGACGCCCTTTTCTCCATTTTTTTTATACATAGGAAAAACTAAATGAAGCATGATCTACAGAAAATAAATGTAATATAAGTAATTAGGAAATTTATATTTATGTAAGTAATCAAAGATATAAAAAGAAAATAAATTTCCTTAATTTATATATTGAAATCTTTAATATGGTGGTGTAAAATACTTTAATGTAGTGCTAAGTTAAAGCAAAAAAATATATGACATTGATCTAAAATTTGTATATTGTGAAATAATATATAGATATAGTAATCAAAAAAATAGAAATATATAATAATAAATAATAAAAAAATACATATAAGAAATAGAAGAGTTTTAAAGTAAAAAATCAATAAAAACTCTTGTCAAAGTAAATAAAATAATGTATACTAAAGAAGTTGCAGTATGGTAACAGCGATGAGGTAAGAGGTTGCCGGACTTCCGGGGGAATTCTTAACCGAGCATGTCCTAATCAAGAATTGGGCGACGGGGTCTGTACATTTGTTAGTGTTTTCTTAAAAAATATGAAACACCAGGAACAGTTTACAGAACATCCGCTGTTGTACGTAAGAAGTAATAGCGTGCGATGAAAAGGAGGGAATGAAATGTCAAAACAAAAAATCAGAATTAGATTAAAGGCGTTTGATCATACAATACTTGATCAATCAGCAGAGAAGATTGTTGAGACTGCTAAGAATACAGGAGCAAAAGTAGCTGGTCCAGTACCACTACCTACTGAAAAAGATGTTATAACAATTTTAAGAGCTCCTCATAAGTATAAAGATTCAAGAGAGCAGTTCGAAATAAGAACTCATAAAAGACTAATCGATATATTAAGTCCATCACCAAAAACAGTTGATGCTTTAATGAGATTAGACTTACCAGCAGGCGTAGATATCGAAATAAAATTATAATCGTACACAAAGCAGAAAAACTGTAAGTACGGGTGATAGTTGAGGCTATCACTAAGCTATTATGACCGCTTTGGTGGTCCGCTAATTAGTAGGAGGTGTATTTAAATGCAAAAAGCTATAATGGGTAAAAAATTAGGAATGACTCAAATATTTGATGAAAATAGAAAAGTAGTTCCTGTAACAGTTGTAGAGGCTGGTCCATGCGTAGTAATCCAAAAGAAAACAGTAGAAAACGATGGTTACGAAGCAATTAAAGTTGGATTTGGAGATATAAGAGAAAAATTAGTAAACAAACCTAAAAGAGGTGAATTTGCTAAAGCAGGTGTTGTCGTAAGAAGACACATAAAAGAATTCAGACTAGAAGATGTTAGTTCATATGAAGTAGGATCTGAAATAAAAGCAGATATATTTGCTGCTGGAGATAAAGTTGACGTATCAGGAATTTCAAAAGGAAAAGGATTTGCTGGCGTAATTAAAAGACATAATTTCCACAGAGGACCTATGAGTCACGGTTCTAAATTCCACAGAGCTGTTGGATCAATGGGAGCTTCATCTGATCCATCAAGAACATTCAAAAACAAAAAAATGCCTGGACATATGGGTAGTGTAAATACTACAGTATTAAATCTTGAAATAGTAAGAGTAATACCAGAGAAAAACATTATCTTAGTTAAGGGTGGAATACCTGGACCAAACAAAGGTTTAGTAGTAATAAGAAACGCTGTTAAAGCTTAAGGGAAGGAGGATGCAGAATGCCTACAATGAAAGTGTATAACACTGAGAAAAAAGAAGTTGGAGAAATCCAATTAAATGAAAGCATATTTGGTGCTGAAGTTAGTGTAGAAGCTATGCACCAAGTTGTATTAGCACAATTAGCTAATAAAAGACAAGGAACTCAAAGTGCTAAAACAAGAGCTGAAGTAAGAGGCGGAGGAATCAAGCCTTGGAGACAAAAAGGAACAGGAAGAGCAAGACAAGGTTCAATAAGAGCCCCACAATGGATTCACGGAGGAATTGTATTTGCACCAAAGCCACGTGATTACAGAGTATCTGTTCCAAAGAGCATGAGAAGAGCAGCTATGAAATCTGCTTTAACTTCTAAAGTTCAAGATAATGAAATGATAGTATTAGAAAGCTTAGCTTTTGATGCTCCAAAAACTAAAGAAGTTGTTAAAATGCTTAATGCTTTTGAAGCTAAAAAGACATTAATAGTAGTTGCTGAATCTAATGAGAATGTATATAAATCAGCAAGAAACATTCCAGGAGTAGCAGTAGTTCCAGTAAACAACATTAACGTTTACGACATATTAAAATATGAGAACTTAATGATTACTAAGGAAGCTGTATCAAAAATTGAGGAGGTGTATGCATAATGAATATGACTAGTTATGATATAATTAGAAAACCAGTTATAACTGAAAAGAGTATGGCTGCTATGGCAGAAAAGAAATACACTTTCATCGTTGACATACACGCTAATAAAGTTCAAATAAAGAAAGCTGTAGAAGAAGTTTTCGGAGTAAAAGTAGAAGATGTTAAAACTTTAAGAAATTTAGGAAAAACTAAAAGAGTTGGAGTTCACATCGGAAAAAGAGCAGACTTCAAAAAAGCAGTTGTTACACTAACAGCAGATAGTAAAACAATAGAATTCTTTGAAGGAATGCAATAAACCATAAAGCAAATATTGGCTAGGGCCAGATAAGCTAAAAAAGGAGGGAAACCTAATGGCAGTTAAAAAGTTTAGACCTACTACTCCTTCAAGAAGAAATATGACAATGCCTACATTTGAAGAAATAACAACAAATGTACCTGAGAAGTCACTTCTTGTAAGTAAGAGTAAAAACGGTGGTAGAAACGCACAAGGTAAAATAACTGTTCGTCATCACGGTGGTGGTGCAAAACAAAAATATAGATTAATAGATTTCAAGAGAACTAAAGATGGTATTCCAGCAAAAGTTGCTACAATAGAATACGATCCAAACAGATCTGCTTATATAGCATTAGTTGTGTATGCAGATGGTGAGAAGAGATATATAATAGCTCCAGTTGGTTTAAAAGTTGGAGATACAGTAGTATCTGGACCAGATGCAGATATTAAAGCAGGAAATACTCTTCCAATAGCAAACATACCAGTAGGTACAATGATTCATAACATAGAACTACAAGTTGGTAAAGGTGCACAATTAGTAAGATCAGCAGGTTCTTCAGCACAATTAATGGCTAAAGAAGCTGATTATGCACAAGTAAAATTACCAAGTGGTGAAGTTAGATATATAAGAGTTAATTGTAGAGCTACAATCGGAACAGTTTCTAATTTAACACATGAGATTGTTAAGATAGGTAAAGCTGGAAGAAAGAGACACATGGGAGTAAGACCTACAGTAAGAGGTTCTGTAATGAACCCTAACGACCACCCACACGGAGGTGGAGAAGGTAAATCTCCAGTTGGTCATTCTAGCCCACGTACTCCTTGGGGTAAACCAGCTCTTGGATACAAAACTAGAAAGACTAAAAAGTACTCTGATAAATTTATTGTTAAGAAAAGAAATGGTAAATAGTTAGAAGAGAATTTTATCTCTTCTAATTATGAACAGTTTACATGAAGGGAGGCCACTAATAGTGAGTAGATCAATAAAAAAAGGACCTTTTGTAAAAGAATCTCTTTTAAAGAAGATAGAACAAATGAATGAAGCTGGCGAGAAAAAAGTTATAAAGACTTGGTCAAGAAGTTCTACAATCTTCCCACAAATGATTGGACACACAATTGCTGTTCATGATGGAAGAAAGCATATACCAGTATATGTTCAAGAAGACATGGTAGGACATAAGCTTGGAGAATTCGCACTTACAAGAACTTTTAAGGGTCACATTGCGAAGGAAAAATCAAGCAAAATGAGATAGTACAGGAAGGAGGAAGTTATCTATGGAAGCTAAAGCTATAGCTAAATATGTAAGAATGTCTCCTATGAAAGTTGGGGTTGTTCTTGACCTTATCAGAAATAAGGATGTGAATGAAGCTTTCGCTATACTACAGTATACTCCAAAGGATGCAGCTGTTGTAGTTAATAAATTATTAAAATCAGCTGTTGCGAATGCGGAAAACAATCACAATTTAGATAGAAATAGACTTTATGTTGCAGAAGCTTACACTGGAGCAGCTCCAACATTAAAGAGATTTAGACCACACGCTCAAGGTAGAGCATTCAGAATATTAAAGAGAGCTAGCCACATAACTCTAGTAGTTAAAGAAAGAGCATAAGAAGGAGGGATATAGAGTGGGTCAAAAAGTTAATCCACACGGCCTAAGAGTTGGTGTTATCAAGGATTGGGACGCTAAATGGTATGCAGACAAAAAGAATTTTGCAGACAACTTAATTGAAGATAATAAAATCAGAGAATATCTTAAGAAAAAGTTATATACTGCAGGAATATCAAAGATTGAAATTGAAAGAGCAGCTAAAAGAGTTAAAGTTAATATACATACCGCTAAACCAGGAATGGTTATAGGAAAAGGCGGTCAAAGTATAGAAGAACTTAAGGTTGAACTAAAAAAAGTTGTAGCTGACAAATTTGTTTTAATTAACATAGTAGAAGTTAAAACACCAGAAAATAACGCTCAACTTATGGCTGAAAACATAGCAGCTCAACTTGAAAAGAGAATATCTTTCAGAAGAGCTATGAAACAAACAATTCAAAGAGCTATGAAGACAGGTGTTAAGGGAGTTAAGACTGCTTGTTCAGGTAGATTAGGCGGAGCTGAAATCGCTAGAACAGAGCAATATCATGAAGGAACAATTCCACTACAAACTTTAAGAGCAGACATAGACTACGGATTTGCTGAAGCAGATACAATCTATGGAAAAATTGGAGTTAAAGTTTGGGTGTATAAGGGCGAAGTTCTTCCAGTTAAAAAAGTTCAAAAGGAAGTACAAAACGCATAATAACGTGTAAGGAAGGAGGAATTTGACATGTTAATGCCTAAAAGAGTTAAACATCGTAAGGTACAACGTGGTAGAATGAAAGGTAAGGCTACTAGGGGTAACTTCATCGCTTACGGAGATTACGCTTTACAAGCAACTGAATGTGGATGGATTACTAGCAATCAAATCGAATCTGCCAGAATAGCTATAAATAGATACGTTAAAAGAGGAGGAAAGGTTTGGATAAAAATCTTCCCTGATAAACCAGTAACAGAGAAACCAGCTGAGACACGTATGGGATCTGGTAAAGGTTCACCAGAATACTGGGTAGCAGTAATAAAGCCAGGCAGAGTTCTATTCGAAATATCTGGAGTTTCAGAAGAGGCTGCAAGAGAAGCAATGAGACTTGCATCTCACAAATTACCTGTAACAACTAAGTTTGTTACAAGAAGAGATTTTGAGGAAATGGGTGGTGAAATCAATGAAGGCTAATGAATTGAAAGAGTTGAGACAAAGTACTCCTCAAGATTTAAATGTAAAATTATCTGATCTTAAATCAGAATTATTTAACCTAAGATTTCAGTTAGCTACAGGACAGTTAGAAAACCCAATGAGAATTAAACAGGTTAAGAAGTCTATAGCCCAAATTAAAACCATCCTTAGAGAAGAAGAATTAAGGGCTTGCGAGCAGTAATACTGAAAGGAGGTTCATCTTGTGGAAAGAGGAAATAGAAAAACTAGAATCGGTAGAGTAGTTTCCGATAAAATGGATAAGACAATAGTAGTAGCTGTTGAAACTAAGGTTAGACATCCACTTTATGGGAAAACAGTTAATAGAACAACTAAATTTAAGGCTCATGACGAAAATAATGAGGCAAAAGTTAATGATAGAGTATTAATAATGGAAACAAGACCATTATCTAAGGATAAGAGATGGAGACTTGTTGAAATCATGGAAAGAGCTAAATAGTTAACCGAAAGGAGGGTATTTACATGATACAACAACAAACATTATTAAAAGTAGCGGATAACTCTGGTGCTAAAGAGATAATGTGTATTAGAGTACTCGGTGGTTCTAAGAGAAAATGGGGAAACATCGGAGACGTAATAGTTGCCAGCGTTAAAAGTGCAACACCAGGTGGAGTTGTTAAAAAAGGTGACGTAGTGAAAGCAGTTATTGTTAGATCAGTTAAAGGTTTGAGAAGAGCAGACGGGACATATATCAGATTTGATGAAAACGCAGCTGTTATTATAAAGGATGATAAGAATCCAAAAGGAACTCGTATTTTCGGACCTGTTGCTAGGGAGCTAAGAGATAAAGAATTTAACAAAATATTATCTTTAGCACCTGAAGTACTATAGGATAGGGGGTAGCAAGGATGAAAGTGCACGTTAGAAAGAAAGACACTGTTATGGTTATCTCTGGAAAAGATAAAGGTAAAACTGGAGAGGTTTTAGCTGTATCTCCTAAGACTGGTAGAGTTGTAGTTGCTGGAGTTAATGTAGTAACTAAACACCAAAAACCAAACAGACAAAATATGCAAGGTGGAATAGTAAACTTTGAAGCACCAATAAATAGCTCAAAAGTTATGCTATACTGCGATAAATGTAAAAACGTAACTAGAATAAGCAATAAAGTACTTGAAGATGGTACTAAAGTAAGAGTTTGCAAGAAGTGCGGAGAAACATTTTAGTTCGCGAAGGGAGGTTTAACAAATGGTTGCAAGACTACAAGAGAAATATAATAATGAAGTAGTTCAAGCTATGATGGATAAGTTCGGTTACAAGAACATAATGGAAGTACCAAAGCTTGAAAAAATAGTTATAAATATGGGCGTTGGAGAAGCAAAAGACAATTCTAAAGTTTTAGAATCAGCTGTTAGTGATCTTCAGTTAATAACTGGTCAAAAAGCTGTATTAACTAGAGCAAAGAACTCAGTTGCGAACTTCAAAATAAGAGAAAACATGCCTATAGGATGTAAAGTTACATTAAGAAAAGAAAAAATGTATTATTTTGCTGATAAATTAATGAATATAGCATTACCAAGAGTTAGAGATTTTAGAGGTGTTCCTAATAAATCTTTTGATGGTAGAGGTAACTATGCTTTAGGAATTAAAGAGCAAACAATATTCCCTGAAATAGAATATGATAAAATTGATAAAGTAAGAGGAATGGATATAATATTTGTTACTACTGCAAAGACAGACGAGGAAGCAAGAGAATTATTAAGATTCCTTGGAATGCCATTTGCTCAATAAAGGGAGGGAATAACTTGGCACGTAAAGCTTTAATAGAAAAGTGGAAAAAAGAACCAAAGTATTCAACTAGAGCGTATTCTAGATGTAGATTATGTGGAAGACCACACTCTGTATTAAAGAAATTTGGTATTTGCCGTATATGCTTCAGAGAACTTGCTTACAAAGGACAAATTCCTGGATGTAAAAAGGCAAGCTGGTAATATACAGATCATATGAAAGGAGGCACAACAAATGAACATGACTGATCCGATAGCAGATTTGCTAACACGCATTAGAAATGCAAATGTTGTTAGACATGAAGTAGTAGAAGTTCCTTCATCAAAGATGAAGAAAGCAATAGCTAATATTATGCTTGAAGAAGGATATCTTAAAAATATAGAAGAATATCAAGATGGAAATGTTTCAATGCTAAGACTTAGCATGAAATATGGCCAAAACAAAGAAAGAGTTATCACAGGACTTAAGAGAATATCTAAACCAGGATTAAGAGTTTACTCAAACAAGGAGGATATTCCTAAAGTGTTAAATGGTTTAGGAGTTGCTATAATTTCAACTTCTAAAGGTTTAGTTACTGATAGAGAAGCTAGGAAATTAGGATTAGGTGGAGAAGTTATCTGCTACATCTGGTAGTTACGAACAGGAGGTGCAATTATGTCAAGAGTAGGAAGACTTCCTATAGCTATACCAGCTGGTGTAACTGTTCAGGTAACACCAGAGAACGTTGTTACAGTTAAAGGACCTAAGGGTGAATTAACTAAAGCAATGTGTACTGAAATGAATATAGCTATAGAAGATAATCAAATAGTGGTTACAAGACCAAGCGATGTTAAAGAACATAGAGCTTTACATGGATTAACAAGAGCGTTAATAAATAACATGGTAAACGGAGTAACTAATGGATATGCTAAGACATTACAACTTGTTGGTGTTGGATATAGAGCAGCAGCTAAGGGTAAGGGCTTAACATTAAATTTAGGATTCTCACATCCAGTTGAAATAGAAGCAGTAGAAGGAATAACATTTGAACTTCCAGACACAACTACTGTAATAGTTAAAGGAATCGACAAGGAATTAGTTGGTGCGGTTGCAGCCGATATAAGAACTTGGAGAAAACCAGAACCTTACAAAGGAAAAGGTATTAAATACTCTAACGAAGTTATCAGACGTAAGGAAGGTAAGACTGGTAAATAATAGCTGATAGAAAGGAGAGAATTTTATGTTCAATAAAGCTGATAGAAAATTAGCAAGAGAAAAGCGTCATTTAAGAGTACGTAAAAAAGTTCACGGAACTACTGAAAGACCAAGACTTTCTGTATATAGAAGTGAAAAGAACATATATGCTCAAATTATAGATGATGTTGCTGGTAGAACATTAGTTGCTGCGTCTAGCTTGGATAAAGACTTAGCTATTAAAGTTGGTAGCAACAAAGAAGCTGCTAAAGTTGTTGGAGAAGCAATAGCTAAAAAAGCAGTAGCAGCAGGAATAAATGAAGTTGTATTCGACAGAGGTGGATATGTATACCACGGAAGAGTACAAATGCTTGCTGAAGGTGCAAGAGAAGCAGGACTTAAATTCTAAAAAAAGGAGGTATACACATGAAAATAGATCCTAGCACACTTGATCTTAAAGAGAAAGTTGTACACATAAATAGAGTTGCTAAGGTTGTTAAAGGTGGTAGAAACTTCAGATTCAGCGCACTAGTAGTTGTTGGTGATGAGAACGGACACGTTGGTGTTGGAATGGGTAAATCTGTTGAAATACCTGAAGCAATCAGAAAAGGTATCGAAGATGCTAAAAAGAATATCGTTAAAGTTGAGTTAGATGGAACTACAGTACCTCACACAATTGACGGTAAATTTGGAACTGGTGTTGTTCATATTATGCCAGCTTCTGAAGGAACAGGAGTAATCGCTGGAGGTCCAGCTAGAGCAGTACTTGAGCTTGCTGGATTAAAAGACGTTAGAGCTAAATCATTAGGATCAAACAATCCAAGAAACATGGTTAGCGCAACAATAAATGGATTATCAAGATTAAGAACAGCAGAGCAAGTTGCAAAACTAAGAGGCAAAACTGTTGAAGAAATTCTAGGATAGGAGGGGAATACCTTGGCTAAAGTTAAAGTAACATTAGTAAAGAGTTTGATAGGCAGAAAGAAAGATCATATCGCAACTGCAGAGGCTCTTGGATTAAGAAAAATAGGAAAGACTGTTGAGCACGAGGAGACTCCTCAGATCAGAGGTATGATTAATAAGATTAGCTACTTACTAAAAGTAGAAGAAGCTTAAACTAAGGAGGTGTAATTATGAGACTTCATGAGTTAAGACCTGCAGAAGGTGCTAAAAAATCTCCTAAAAGAATCGGTAGAGGAGCTGGTTCTGGTTGGGGTAAAACAGCTGGTAAAGGACAAAAAGGACAAAACTCAAGATCAGGCGGTGGCGTAAGACCAGGATTTGAGGGAGGCCAAATGCCTTTATACAGAAGACTACCTAAGAGAGGATTTACAAATATATTTGCTAAAGAATATACTTGTATCAACGTAGATAGACTTAATGTATTTGAAGATGGAACTGAAGTTACTCCAGAGTTACTTCGTGAAATTGGAATGGCTAAAAAAGTAAATGACGGAATAAAAATTCTTGGAAACGGAAATATCGAGAAGAAATTAACTGTTAAAGCTAATAAGATTTCTAAAGCTGCAGCAGAGAAAATTGTAGCAGCAGGAGGAAAAGTTGAGGTGATATAGATGTTATCAACCCTACGAAATGCTTGGAGAGTTCCTGAACTAAGAAAGAAAATGCTATTCACATTAATGATAGTAATTATTTTTAGAATGGGCATATTTATCCCAGTACCAGGAGTAGATGCTAGTAAGATTCAAACATTAGTTGGTGGTGGTTCTGGTTCTCTTTTAAGTTTTTACGATATGATTGCAGGAGGAGCATTTAGCAAATTTAGTATATTTGCTTTAGGTGTTACTCCATATATTAACGCATCAATCATTATACAGTTATTAACAATAGCAATTCCTTATCTTGAGCAACTATCAAAAGAAGGTCAAGAAGGAAGAAAGAAGATACAGGACTATACTAAGTATTCAGCACTAGTATTTGCAGTGATTCAAGGTTATGCAATGTATGCGATGATTAAGGGAACAGGTGCAATATTATTAGATGGAGTACCTGGTCTACTACTTATATTATTAACTATGACAACAGGAACAGCATTGTTGGTATGGTTAGGAGAGCAGATTTCCGTATATGGAATTGGAAGTGGAGTATCAGTTATTATATTTGTTAATATAGTATCTTCATTACCAACTACTGCTGTCCAAATTGCACAGCTAACTAAAACAGGATCCGTCAGTATAGTAGAGGTGATAATATTTGTAGCAGTTGCTTTAGCTTTATTAGTAGGAGTAGTTGTTATAAACATAGCAGAAAGAAGAATTCCAGTACAATATGCAGGAAAAGCAGTAGGAAGGAAGGTTATGAGAAATCAATCTTCACATATTCCTATTGGTTTAAACTCATCAGGAGTTATGGCTATAATATTTGGAATGTCAGTAATGCAATTCCCAATTGTTATAAGTCAAATATGGCCTAATTCATGGTTTGCTAATTTTGTAAATGGTAGTAGTTGGAGTATATTTCAACCTAACACAGTTAAGTATGTGATAGCATATTTTGCATTGATACTATTCTTTGCTTGGTTCTATACAATAATTACATTTAAACCAGATGAAATGGCAGAGAATATGAATAAGTCATCAGGGTTTATTCCAGGAATTAGACCAGGAGAAAAGACTGCAGTGTACTTAGAAAAAGTGTTAACAAGAGTTTCAATATTAGGTGGCTTATTTGCGGCTATAGTTGCAATAGTTCCTATCGTTGGATCGATGGCAAGTGGCTTGCAAGGAGTTATTAGTTTTGGAGGAACTAGCTTGTTAATCTTAGTAGGAGTATCTATGGATACTATGAAGCAATTAGAATCTCAGTTAGTAATGAGACATTATGAAGGTTTCCTAAAATAATAAATAGAGGAGTCGATACTAGTGAATATAATTTTATTAGGTCCTCCTGGAGCCGGAAAAGGAACACAGGCAAAGTCAATCTCTAATAAATACTCTATACCACATATTTCGACTGGAGACATATTTAGATTTAATATTTCTAATGGTACTCCACTAGGAATTAAAGCTAAAGGGTACATTGATAAGGGTCATTTAGTACCAGATGAATTAACAATAGACCTTATTAAAGATAGGTTAAAGCAAGATGATTGTCAAAATGGATTCTTACTAGATGGCTTTCCAAGAACTGTTAATCAAGCAGAAGCTCTAGAAACTTTGTTAAAAGATATGGAAACTAAACTTGATACAGCTTTATTAATTGATGTTCCAAAGAGTTTTATTATAGATAGAATGACAGGAAGACGTGTATGTACCACTTGTGGAGCCAGTTATCACGTAAAGTATAATCCTACAAATGTTGAAGGAATATGTAATGTCTGTGGTAATGATGTTATACAAAGAGCTGATGATAATGAAGCGACAGTAAGTGAAAGACTTGAAGTTTATGATGCACAAACTCAACCACTAATCAAATTTTATAGAGAAAAGAATTTGTTATCTGAGGTTGATGGCACAAAAGCTATTGAGAATGTTTTTGAAGATATCGTTGGTATCTTAGGAGCGATAGATAGTGATGAATGTTAAAAGTGACACAGAACTAGAATATATGAGAAGTGCTGGTAAGGTTGTTGCCGATACCCTAGCAATGATAGAAAAGGTAATTAAACCAGGAATAACCACTGCAGAAATTGACAGGCTGGCTGAAGAGTTCATAAGATCACAAGGAGCTATCCCTTCGTTTAAAGGATATGGAGGCTTTCCCGCTTCTATATGCGCATCAATAAATGATGTTGTTATACATGGTATTCCTAAAAATGCTATGTTAAAAGAAGGAGATATAATTAGTGTGGATTGTGGTGCCATACTCAATGGTTATCATGGAGATGCGGCACGTACTTTTCCAGTAGGAAATATTTCTAAGGAAGCACAACATCTAATAGATGTCACTAAACAATCTTTCTTTAAGGGAATTGAAAAGGCTATAATTGGAAATAGGCTTACGGATATATCAGCAGCAATTCAGAAGCATGCTGAATCTCATGGATATTCAGTGGTTAGGGATTTTGTTGGACACGGCATAGGAAAATCTATGCATGAAGATCCTCAAGTTCCTAATTACGGTGTTGCAGGAAAAGGTCCTAAGTTAGTACATGGTGTAGTACTTGCAATTGAACCCATGATTAATATGGGAACTCATAAAGTAAGAGTAATGCCCGATGGATGGACTGTAGTAACAGCTGATGGAAAACTATCAGCTCACTACGAAAATACTATAGCCATAACAAATAATGGCGTAGAAATATTAACTTTGAGCTAATGAGGTGACTGAAAGTGGATGATAGTAGCCTTTTAGGTAAGGTAGTGCATTCAAAAGCAGGAAGAGATAAAGACAAATACTTTATCATTGTAAGTATAATTGATGAAAAGTATGTCTATATTTCAGATGGAGACCTTAGAAAAATTGAAAAGCCAAAGAAAAAGAAAATTAAGCACTTAGTTTTTACAAATATAGTGGCTGAAAATATTAGAATTGATATTTTATCTAATGAGAAGATTAGCAATTCTAAGATAAGAAAATTTTTGCAGGTTCAAGATATAATAGAGGAGGTTTGATTATCCTTATGTCAAAAGATGATATAATCGAAATGCAAGGAGTAGTTTTAGAAACTCTTCCTAATGCAACTTTTCAAGTTGAATTAGAAAGTGGTCATAAAATACTTGCTCATATTTCTGGAAAATTGAGAATGAACTTTATAAGAATTTTACCAGGAGATAAGGTTACAGTAGAACTTTCTCCATATGATTTGACTCGTGGGAGAATAACTTGGAGAGATAAGTAATAAGGAGGGTTAGCTATGAAAGTAAGACCATCAGTTAAACCTATATGTGAAAAATGTAAAGTTATAAAAAGAAAAGGAAGAGTAATGGTTATCTGTGAAAATCCTAAACATAAACAAAAACAAGGTTAATAAATAGTAAGTAGATATACTTAGGAGGTGTAAATCGTAGATGGCAAGAATAGCAGGTATTGATCTACCAAAGGAAAAAAGAGTTGAGATAGGTCTAACTTATATTTACGGTATAGGATTACCAAAATCTCATGAAATACTTGAAGCTACAGGTATAAATCCAGATACAAGAATAAAGGATTTAACTGAAGACGAAGTAAACGCAATAAGAGATTATGTTAATAAGAATTTAACAGTTGAAGGTGATCTAAGAAGACAAATTGCTCTTGACATAAAGAGACTTAGAGAAATCGGATGTTATAGAGGAATGAGACATAGAAAAGGTCTTCCAGTAAGAGGACAAAAAACTAAGACTAATGCTAGAACTAGAAAAGGTCCTAAAAAGACTATAGCAGGTAAGAAGAAATAGTAAGGAGGGAATACAATGGCTCAAAAGAAAGTTAGAAGTAGAAGAAAAAAAGAGAGAAAAAATGTTGAGCACGGTGCTGCACACATTAAATCAACTTTCAACAATTCCATCGTTACACTTACTGACGCTGCTGGAAACGCATTGTCATGGGCAAGTGCTGGTGGATTAGGTTTTAGAGGTTCAAGAAAAAGTACTCCTTTTGCAGCTCAAATGGCAGCAGAAACTGCAGCTAAAGCAGCAATGGAGCACGGTTTAAAGAGTGTTGAAGTTTACGTAAAAGGACCAGGAGCAGGAAGAGAAGCTGCAATAAGATCTCTTCAAGCTGCAGGATTAGAGGTTACATTAATTAAAGATGTTACTCCAATCCCACACAATGGTTGTAGACCACCAAAAAGAAGAAGAGTTTAATTAACAGGAGGTGTAATGAATGGCAAGATATACTGGCGCTACATGCAGACTTTGTAGAAGAGAAGGCCTAAAGCTTAACCTTAAGGGTGATAGATGCTTTACTGAGAAATGTGCGTTTACTAGAAGAGGTTATGCACCAGGACAACATGGTCAAAGCAGAAAGAAAATGTCAAACTATGGAACTCAATTAAGAGAAAAGCAAAAAGCTAAGAGAATATATGGAGTTCTTGAAGGACAGTTCAGAAAGTATTATGAAAGAGCTGAAAAACAAAGAGGAATTACAGGTGAAAACCTACTTAAATTATTAGAATTAAGATTAGACAACGTAGTTTACAGATTAGGATACGGAAGCTCAAGAGTTGAAGCTAGACAATTAGTAAACCACGGTCATTTCTTAGTAAATGGTAAGAAAGTTGATATAGCTTCTTACTCAGTTAAACCAGGAGATGTTATTTCTGTAAGAGAAAAGAGCAGATCTTCTGAGAAATTCAAAGTGTTTGCTGAAAATCCAAGAACATTACCTAACTGGTTAGAAGGAACTACAGAAGCATTTGAAGGTAAAGTTGTTGCTATACCAGCAAGAGAAGATATAGATGTACCTGTTAACGAAACATTAATCGTTGAGTTATACAGCAAGTAGTCAATAATGTAATCAGTTGCCCTCGATATATAAAAACCACTAAATTTAGAAGGAGGGTTATATAATGTTAGAAATTGAAAAGCCAAAAATAGAATGTGTTGAAACCGCTGAAGATGGTACATATGGCAGATTTGTTGTAGAACCATTAGAAAGAGGTTATGGTATAACTTTAGGTAATGCATTAAGAAGAATTCTTCTTTCTTCACTGCCTGGAGTTGCCGCTAATTCGATTAAAATTGATGGTGTACTACACGAATTTTCAACTGTTCATGGAGTTAAAGAAGACGTAGCGGAACTAATCCTAAACATTAAAGGATTAGCTCTGAAAATGTCTAGCGAGGGTCCTAAAACAGTATATATAGATGCTGAAGGTCCATGTGAAGTTACTGGCGCAGATATTAAAACAGATGGTGATGTTGAAGTAATTAACAAAGATATTCATATTGCTACCATAGATGAGGGTGGAAAGCTATATATGGAGATCAATGTAAATAGTGGTAGAGGATATGTTTCACAAAATAAAAACAAATCTGAAGATAAGCCAATTTCAACAATACCAGTTGATTCAATATACACTCCAGTAAAAAGAGTTAACTTCAATGTTGAGAATACAAGAGTAGGACAAATCACAGATTATGATAAATTAACTATAGAGATTTGGACAAATGGAACTATTAGACCTGATGAAGCAATAGGTTTATCAGCTAAAATTCTTATTGAACACTTTAAGTTATTTATGACATTAACTGATCATGCAGATAATGTTGAAATAATGATTGAAAAAGAAGAAGATAAGAAAGAAAAAGTTCTTGAGATGACTATAGAAGAACTTGATTTATCTGTTAGAAGCTTTAACTGCTTAAAGAGAGCAGGAATTAATACTGTTCAAGAACTAACAGAAAAATCAATGGATGATATGATGAAAGTAAGAAACTTAGGAAAGAAATCTCTTGAAGAGGTAGAGCAAAAACTTGAAGCTCTAGGCTTGGGATTTAAACCTAGCGAAGAGTAAGGAGGTATAGATATGGCACAGCAACGTAAGTTAGGACGTCCAACTGATCAAAGAATGGCGATGCTAAGAAACCTTACAACTAGCTTATTAAAGCACGGTAGAATAGAAACTACTGAAGCTAGAGCTAAGGAAACAAAAAGATTAGCTGAGAAGATGATAACTTTAGCAAAAAGAGGAGATCTTCATGCTAGAAGACAAGTGCTTGCATTTGTTAGAGAAGAGGATGTTGTTAAAAATTTATTTGACAATGTAGCTCCAAAATACGCTGAAAGAAATGGTGGATACACTAGAATAATGAAAATGGGACCAAGAAGAGGCGATGGAGCAGAGGTCGTTGTATTAGAATTAGTATAATGATTCCAGGGGATTAAGTAAGGCTGACTTAGTCCCCATTTTGTTATAGAATGAAATAGTAGGTAACTCTGTAATGGAGGTATAAAATGGATACTAATAATGATTACATAGAATTTAAAAGCAAAGAAAGTTTTAGTGAAGATGTAAAAAGTTTTCCCGAAATTATTAGTGAAAATTTAAAATATGTTTACCCACCAGATGGTGAAGGAAATACAAAGTTAGCAATAGATGGTGTTAATATAACTATAAATAAGGGTGAGTTTGTAGTTGTACTAGGACATAATGGATCAGGAAAATCTACTTTTGCCAAACATTTAAATGGTTTATTAATTCCAAGTGAAGGTAAGATAACTGTTGCTGGATATGATACCAGTAATGAAGAAAACATTTGGAATGTTAGAAGCAAGGCAGGAATGGTTTTTCAAAATCCAGATAATCAAATTGTAGCTACCATAGTAGAAGAGGATGTTGCATTTGGACCTGAGAACTTAGGTATAGAGCCTAGTGAAATAAGAAGGCGTGTTGATGCAGCACTAAAAAGGGTAAATATGTTTGATTATAAAAAACATGGACCACACCTTTTATCTGGTGGACAAAAGCAAAGGGTAGCTATAGCTGGAATATTAGCAATGAGTCCAGAATGTATAATATTAGATGAACCAACGGCTATGTTAGATCCTTCTGGTAGGAAAGAAGTAATGGATACAATTCTTGATTTAAATAGAAATCAAGGAATTACAATTATTCTTATTACACATTATATGGAGGAAGCAGTAGCAGCTGATAAAATTTATGTTATGGATTCAGGTAGAGTAATAAATGAAGGAACACCACGAGAAGTATTTGAAGATGTTAAAACAATGAAGAATGTTGGATTAGATGTTCCGCAAATGACTGAATTAGCTTATGAATTAAAGAAATCAGGAGTTAATATTGATACTAATATATTAACTATAGATGAGATGGTGAGAGAATTATGTCAATTAAAATAGAAAAATTAACTCATATATACATGGCAAATACTCCATTTGAAAAAAAGGCTCTGGATAATGTGTCCATAGATATAGATGATGGTGAATTTGTAGCATTAATTGGCCATACAGGATCAGGAAAATCAACTTTAATTCAACATATGAATGGATTATTAAAAGCAACAAGTGGAAAAATCATAGTTGATAATGTAGATATTACTCAGTCAGGAGTAAAACTTACAGATATAAGGAAAAAGGTTGGATTGGTGTTTCAATATGCTGAATATCAACTTTTTGAGGAAACTGTAGAAAAAGATATTATGTTTGGACCAAGTAATTTAGGTTTAAGTGAGGAAGAAGCTAGACAAAGAGCTAAAAAAGCAATGGAAACTGTTGGCTTAGACTATGAAACCTACAAAAATAAATCACCATTTGATTTATCAGGTGGACAAAAGAGAAGGGTAGCAATTGCAGGTGTAGTTGCAATGGAACCTAAAGTTTTAATTTTGGATGAACCTACAGCAGGTTTAGATCCAAAAGGTAGGGATGAAATTTTATATCAAATAAGTACGTTACATAAAACTTATGGTATGACAGTTATTTTAGTATCTCATAGCATGGAAGATGTGGCTAAAGTTGCAGACAGAATTTTAGTTATGGATGAAGGAAAGTGTGTGTTAGATGGCAAACCTAATGAGGTATTTAGGGAAATTGAAACATTAGAAAAAGTGGGATTAGGAGTTCCTCAAGTCACTTATCTAATTAGGGAGTTAAATAAAAAAGGATTTAATCTTCCAGATGATATTTTTACACTAGAACAGGCTAGAAAAGAGTTGCTTCAGATAATAAATAAGTGAAGCTCTTTTTAATGCTTATGGAGGTATATATATGATTAAGGATATTACAATAGGACAATATGTACCCGGTGATTCTTTTATTCATAAATTAGATGCTAGAGTGAAAATATTATTTTCCTTAATATTCATTGTAGATTTATTTTTAATAAAGGACTTTTCAGGGTATATAGTTATTTTTTTGTTTACAATGATGGCTATTGCCATATCAAAAATTCAGCTTAGATATATATATAAAGGTTTAAAACCAATATTTATTTTAATGATAATAACGGCATTATTTAATGTCTTTTTAACTAGAGGAGACGAATTGCTGTGGCAGTTTGGATTTCTTAAGGTATATAAAGAGGGTATTATAACAGCAGTATTTATGGTATTAAGATTAATATTTTTAATTGTAGGTACATCGTTGTTAACACTCACAACATCACCCATAGAGCTTACCGATGCTATAGAAAAGTTATTAAGTCCATTTAAAAAAATAGGGGTTCCAGCTCATGAATTAGCTATGATGATGACTATAGCTTTAAGATTTATACCTACACTAATAGATGAGACAGATAAAATAATGAAAGCTCAAAAAGCTAGAGGTGCAGATTTTGAAAGTGGAAACCTCATACAAAGGGCTAAAAATTTGATTCCGCTTTTAGTACCACTATTTATAAGTTCTTTTAGGAGAGCCGATGAACTAGCTATGGCTATGGAAGCTAGATGTTATAGAGGTGGAGAAGGAAGAACTAGAATGAAGATTCCTAAAATAACATCTAGAGATTATGTTGCCATATTTGTAATGATATTATTAACTGGAATAGTTATACTTATGAGATTTTAAAAGAATAATAATCGAGGATGATTATATATGAAAAATATAAAATTAAAACTTGAATATGATGGCACTAACTATATGGGATGGCAAAAGCAACCTATAGGTATAACTGTTCAAGGCACTGTAGAAGAAGCAATATATAAGTTAACAAAAGAACATGTTGAAGTTGTAGGGTGTAGTAGAACAGATAGTAAAGTTCATGCAAAAGCCTATGTATGCAATTTTAAAACCAATAGTAAAATACCAACGGTTAAGTTTAAGAATGCACTTAATTTTCATTTACCTGAGGACATAGCTGTAATTGAATGTGATGAAGTTAGCGAAAAATTTCATGCTAGATATGACTCTATAGGTAAAATGTATTGCTATACTATACATAATGGTGTTAGTAGAAGTCCATTAAATAGAAACTATAGCTATTATTATAAGGGAAACTTAGATGTAGAAGCTATGAAGAAGGCTGCTGAATTTTTAAAGGGGACTCATGATTTTGCTGCATTTAAAAATGTAGGAAGTTCAGTGAAAACAAGTACTAGAACTATTACTGATTTAAAAATAGAAAATCATGATAATAGGATAGAAATATATATTGCAGCTGACGGATTTTTATATAATATGGCAAGAATTATTGTAGGGACATTATTAGATGTTGGCAGTGGAAAGATTGGCTCGAATGAAATGAAGAATATTATAGAATGCAAGGATAGAAGTAAAGCTGGACCAACTAGTCCAGCACAGGGATTGTGTTTAATTGAAGTTTATTATTAGTGAATATAAAAAACGTTGACACACCCGGCAAATTGTATTATAATAAATTTGTTTGTATGAGAAATAATCGTGTATAAGGTCCAAAGCCCCGGATCTTCAACATAGAATTATAATTGTAAAAAAAACCAGGGAGGTAGTAAGATGAAATCATACTTAGCTAAACCAAATGAAATACAAAGAAAATGGTATGTAGTAGACGTTGAAGGAATGACTCTAGGTAGAGCAGCAAGTCAAATTGCATCTATATTAAGAGGAAAAAATAAACCAGAATTTACTCCAAATGTAGATACTGGAGATTATGTAATAGTAGTTAATGCAGAGAAAATAGTATTAACTGGTAAGAAATTAGATCAAAAGATGTTAAGACATCATTCATTATATCCAGGCGGATTAAAAGAAATACCTTACAAAGAAGCTTTAGCTAAAAAGCCAGAGTTTGTATTTGAAGAAGCTGTAAGAAGAATGCTTCCAAAGGGAGTTCTTGGAAGAAAAATGGCTAAGAAACTAACTGTATATGCAGGACCAGAGCACAAAAACCATGCTCAAAAGCCAGAAGTATTAGAGTTAAAATACTAATAAAGTAGAATCGTAAGGAGGAATAAATAATGGCAAAAGTTCAACATTTCGGAACAGGTAGAAGAAAGAAATCAGTTGCTAGAGTAAGACTTGTACCAGGCGAAGGTAAAGTTACAATAAATAATAGAGATATGGATAGCTACTTTGGATTAGATACATTAAAATTCATAGTAAACCAACCATTAGTTTTAACAGGAACTAAGGAAAAATTCGACGTTTTAGTTAACGTTCACGGTGGTGGATTCACAGGTCAAGCTGGAGCTATCAGACACGGAGTTTCAAGAGCTTTATTAAAAGCTGATGAAAGCTTAAGACCAGAATTAAAGAAAGCTGGATTCTTAACAAGAGACCCAAGAATGAAAGAAAGAAAGAAATACGGTCTTAAAAAAGCAAGAAGAGCTTCTCAGTTCTCAAAAAGATAATATCAGAGATGTCAAAAACCAAGCATATTTATGCTTGGTTTTTTATTTGCCCATATTGTAAAATATTAGCATAACAAAAAATACATAAAACATGTAAGATAACCCCAAGAAAAGAGTCTTATATATGAGGAGGTGATAAAGTGACTAATAGAGAATTTGAAGAAGTTTATGAAAAATATTTTAATGATATATATTTATTAATTAAGGGTATGTCTGGAGATAAAAATATAGCAGAAGATATTACTAGTGAAACATTCATTAAAGCCATTAATAGTATAGATAATTTTAAAGGAAAATGTGATATAAGAATTTGGTTGTGCCAAATAGCAAAAAATACTTATTTTTCATACTTAAAAAAGTCCAATAAAATCATTTTAATGGAGGAACAAGTTCATGTTATAGATAATTGTGATATTACTCAAATAATTACTGCAGAAGAAACATCAATGAAGTTACATGAGAAATTGCATAATTTAGAAGAACCGTATAAGGAAGTGTTTTCACTAAGGGTTTTTGGTGAATTAAGTTTTAAACAAATCGGAAATATATTTAATAAAACTGAAAACTGGGCATGTGTCACTTATCATCGAGCAAAATGTAAGATTAAGGTTATGATGGAGGTTGAAGATGAATATAACGTGTAATGTAATAAAAGATATATTGCCATTGTACGCGGAAAATATGGTGTGTGAAGATACTCGAAAAATAGTTGATGAACACATTAGTACATGTTTGGAATGTAAAAATGATTTAGAGTTAATGAATCAACCACAAAAGATAATGGTAGACATTGATAAAACACCTTTTAAAAGAGCTAGGAAAAAAATATTTATAAAAAAGGTGCAGGCAGTTGTATTAGCAATTTTATTAGTTCTTTCATTATCAATTACTATTTTTGCATATTTAACGTCAAGGCAGTACTATCCATATAAAAATGATATTATCACATATAATATACAGGATAATGGTGGAATTCTTGTTACGTTTAGAGAAGATGTGACAGGATATAGTGTAAATCAATATATTACAGAAGATGGATATGAATGTATAGATATAACATCATGGAATACATTATTAGATAAATATAATAAATCACAAAATGCAAAAAGTGTTTTATTAGAACCAAAGAGTAATAAAATTAATGCTATTCATTATTATACAAGTGGTGAGAACAATACTCTAATTTACAGTAATGACTATTATGGTAAAGATACTGTAGTAACTTTACCAAGGTTAGTATTAAATTACTATTTTATTATAGCAATAGTTATAGCCACTATTGGAGGTATTATACTTTTTATTATAAGAAAGCAGATGAAGAGTATAAAGATAATAGTGAGGTTAGAATTGTTACCAATTAGTTATATCATTGGTCATATATGCATTGAAAGTGTTTCAGGAACAGTTTATAATGCTGGACGAGATTTTTGTTTAATCATATTAGTTTCAATATGTATTTATTCTATACTAAATTTAGCGTATACTTTGTTAGAAAAGAAGAGTAAATTTATAGAATAATTGGTGCCAACTGTAGTGTTGTTATATGGTATATAAGATTAAATAAGAGGATTACTCATTAAGACGTAGAATCCTCTTATTATTTTTGAAAATTAAATAAGTCGCTTCAATTCATATTTATTTAGTAAAAAACTCTAAATTTTTTACTTATGTTAAATCCATGTTAAAAGTGTAAATAAGTAATTAACAATATGATAAGAATAGTGTATTATTAAAAAGGATTTTAAGGGGAATATACATAACTTTTACATGGTAAGAATTATATGGAGGTAAGTGGATGGAAACCATATTTACGATTATTAACTTATTAGGTGGGCTAGGTCTTTTCCTATATGGCATGAAAATGATGGGCGATGGGCTAGAAAATGCAGCAGGGGATAGACTTAAAGGTATATTTGACAGAATTACATCCAATCCAATTAAGGGTGTTATTACTGGAACCATAGTAACAGCTATAATTCAAAGTAGTAGTGCAACTACAGTTATGGTAGTTGGATTTGTTAACGCAGGATTAATGAATTTGTACCAGGCTTCTGCAGTAATAATGGGAGCTAATATTGGAACGACAATTACGGCTCAATTAATTACTTTTAAGTTTGACAGTTTTTCACCAATATTCCTTGCAATAGGAGCATTGATGGTTCTATTTATAAAAAATAGAAAGGGAAGAGAAATTGGTCAAATCATATTAGGATTTGGAGTGCTATTTTTAGGACTTAATCTAATGTCTGATGCAATGTCTCCTCTTAAAGATTCTGCAGTTTTTAGAGAAATGATTATGAGTTTAGATGGACGTACTATTTTAGGAGTATTTATAGGATTAGTTATGACTGCTGTACTACAAAGTTCGTCAGCATCAACAGGGATATTAGTTGCGTTAGCTAATACTGGTAGTTTACCATTATCAGTAGCGATTCCAATACTTTTAGGAAATAATATAGGGACATGTGTAACTGCATTAATTTCAAGTATTGGTACTTCAAGAACTGCAAAAAAAGCTGCTGTATTGCATTTAACATTTAAGATAATTGGAACGGTTATATTTTTAGTAATTCCTATGAGCGTAGTTACTCAGATGGTATTAAAAATAAGTCCAACCACAGGTGCAGGTGTTGTTGCAAAACAAATTGCAAATGCACATACTTTATTTAATATTGTAAATACAATTATTCTTTTACCATTTATAAAATATTTAGTAGCATTTGTAAATAGGATTATTCCTGGTGAAGAAGAAAAAGAAGTTATAGGTTTAAAATACATAGATGAGAGATTATTGGAAACTCCAGCAATTGCTTTTGGACAAACTACTAATGAAGTAGTTAGAATGGCAGAAAAGGCTAAGGAAAACTTGGAAGTTGCAATGGATGGATTTTTGAGTCAAAATGAAGATAAAATAAAGTCTGTATATAAGAGTGAAAAAATTATAAATATGCTAGAACATGATATTACTAGATATTTAGTTGCATTATCTAATAGTGAACTTGGAGATGAACAGAGAGCAGAGCTAGCGGCATATTTTCACGTGGTAAATGATATAGAGCGTATTGGTGACCATGCAGAAAATATAGCAGATTTGGCAAGCGAAATGATTTCAAAAGATTTAAAGGTATCAGAAGAAGCTATAGATGAAATTAAAAATATGTTCAATGTTACTATTAGTGCATTAGAGATGAGTATTGATTGTTTTAAAAGTTATAACAGGGACAAGGCTGATAATGTAAGAAAAGTTGAAGAAAGTATTGATAGTTTAGAGAAGAAACTTAGATCTTCACATATTAAGAGACTTAATAAAGGAATATGTAGTGCTACAGTTGGTACTGTATTTTTAGATTTAATAAGTAACTTAGAAAGAATAGGTGATCATTCACTTAATATTGCTGAAATCATAGCAGAAAATTAACATATATAAACTCAAGTAGCTAAGGTTACTTGAGTTTTTTTTATAGTTAGATTATAAAACATGAAGGCAATGAATAAATATAATTACAGAGTAATGTTAAAGGATGGGATTGAGATAAGAAATAAAAAGTTAATAGCGGTAATTACAGTAATTATATTGTGCTTTGCATCCATGCTATGGATTAATGTCAATGATGTTGTTGAAACTTATAAGGCAAAGGAGGAAAAAATTATTTTAATAGATCCAGGCCATGGTGGCATAGATGGTGGTGCCGCAGCTAAGGATGGAACTACAGAAAAAAATATAAATTTAAATATTGGACTGCTTTTAGGAGCAAACCTAAAAAGCCAAGGATATAAGGTTGAATTTACTAGAACAGAGGATGTAGGGCTTTATAGTGAAGGAAAATCTGTTAAGGAAAAGAAGTATGAGGATTTAAATAATAGGGTTAAATTAAAAAAGGATACCAATTGTGATGCTTTTATTAGCATTCATTTAAATACCTTTCCTCAAGCTAATTGTAAGGGTGCTCAAGTTTGGTATTCAAATCATGAAGGGAGCAATGAATTAGCACAAATTGTTCAAAAAACTTTAAGAGATAAACTTGAACCTACAAATAAAAGGGAAGCCAAAGCAGCAGGTACACAATATAAAGTTTTAAGAGGTAATGATGATATGCCAGGAATTATAGTGGAGTGCGGGTTTTTAAGTAATAGCGAAGAATGCGAGAAGTTGAAAAATGAAGAATATCAACGAAAAATAGCAGATGCAATCGCCGAATCTATATGCATTTTCTTGGAAAGTGGAGATAATTAGAGATAAGAGCCTACTTTTTTTGTGAAAGGTAGGCTCTTAATAAAATTTGAGTTTTTAGAAAATTGCAAATGAAATGGCCCTATGGTATTATGATTAAGGATTGGACTAGTCCATTAGTCCAATTGAGTAGGGGGTGAATTTTTGAATATTATTGTTGATAAAACAAGTGGAATACCTTTGTATATCCAAGTTAAAACTCAAATAATGTTTTTAATAAAAAAAGGAACCCTAAGAGTTGGACATAAAATGCCCACAGAAAGAGAGTTATCAAAGCAATTGGGCGTTAGTAGAAATACTATTAGTGCTGCTTATAATGAGTTAGAAACTAATGGTGTATTAAAGTCAATTAGGGGAAGAGGAACTTTTGTAGCTGAGGAAGCAATAACATGGAAAAATGAAGATTGCAGAAAGAAACTTAATAAGTTTGTTGACTTAGCATTAGAGGAAGCTATAGAAGTTGGTATTGATCCAGATGATTTCTTAGAAATAGTTACGTTACGTGTAAATGAGAAGAAGGATGTAATAGGAAAAATGACATCAGCATTTATTGAATGTAATGTAGAACAAGCTAAGATGTTTAGCAAAGAAATCACAGCTAAAACAGGAATGAATACGATTCCAATGACTTTAAAAGATTTAGAAATAATGAGTGTGGAAACAAAAGAAAATTTAGATAAGTGTCAAGTTATCATATCACCTTTTAACCATATAAATGATGTTAAATCTAGCATTAAGGATTCGAATAAAGAAATATTAGGAGTGGAAACTAATTTAAATTTAGGTTCTTTAGTGAAAATCGCAAGACATCCAATTAACACTAAGTTTGCATTTATTTGTTTATCTGAAGAGTTTATATTTAAAATTAAATCTGCTTTAGAGGATTCTGGAATTGGGGATTTACCAGTTCGTTATTATAATGGATTAGAAGATGATGAGTTACAAAAGGTAATAAATGAAGCTCAGGTAATTATAGTTACACCAGGTAGATATAAGGATGTGTATAAGCATAATAAAGACAATAAAGAGTTAATTGAATTTACATATACCTTAGATACTACTTCAGTAAAAATACTTAAATCCAAGTTTATTGAATTTAAATGCCAAAAAATCTAATTGGGGAGGATTTTATTATATGGAAAAGAAAAAATTAGTTCTTGGAGTTATTGGAGCAGATTGTCATGCTGTGGGAAACAAGATTTTAGATTATGCTCTAACAGAGGCTGGATTTGATGTTGTAAATATTGGTGTGTTGTCACCACAAGAGGATTTTATCAATGCAGCAGTAGAGACTAATGCAGATGCTATTGTGGTTTCTTCTCTTTATGGACATGGTGAAATTGACTGTAGAGGATTAAGAGAAAAATGTGATGAAGCTGGATTAAAGGGAATACTACTTTATGTTGGAGGAAACATAGTAGTAGGAAAACAAGATTGGAATGACGTACATGGAAGATTTAAAGCAATGGGATTTGATAGGATATATCCACCAGGAACAGGTGTAGATATTACCATTGCTGATTTAAAGAAGGACTTAGGAGTAGAGTAATACAAAAAGAAAGTAGAGTGATAAAGATGAATGCTTACTTACTTTTAGATTTTGGAAGTACCTACACAAAGCTAACTGCAGTAGATATTGAAAATGAGGAAATTTTAGCAACAGCTAAAGATATAACTACTATCGAAGATGATATAATGACTGGTTTTAACAAAGCCTATGAAAGACTAATGGACCATCTTGAAGGAAAAAATGTGAATTTTGTTAAAAAGCTTGCATGTTCTTCAGCAGCTGGTGGTTTGAAGATGGTAGCAATTGGATTAGTCCCAGATCTTACGGCTGAAGCAGCTAAAAGAGCAGCATTAGGAGCAGGGGCTAGAGTTATAAAGGTATATAGTTATGAGTTAACAAGAGACGAAATTCAAGAAATTAAAAATGCAGACGTAGATATTATTCTTTTAGCTGGTGGAACCAATGGTGGAAATAAGCAATGTATAATACATAATGCAAGAATGCTAGTTGAAGGAAATGTAAACTTACCAATTGTTGTAGCAGGCAATAAGAGTGCAAATGATGATATAAAGGATATCTTTGATGAATCAGGTTTTTATTATAGCGTAACAGAAAATGTTATGCCTCAATTAAATGAGTTAAATGTAGAGCCTGCAAGGGAAGAAATCAGAAAAGTATTTATGAATAGAATAACCGATGCAAAGGGATTATCCAATGCTGAAAGTTTTATAAATGGAATACTTATGCCAACACCAGCGGCAGTATTAAAAGCTGCAACTGTTTTAAGTGAAGGTAGTGATGAAGAAGAAGGTATAGGAGATTTAGTCATATTAGACATAGGTGGAGCTACAACAGATGTTCACTCAATAGGTAGTGGTGAGCCTACAAAAGGTGGAGTAACAATGAAGGGATTAGAAGAACCTTTTGCCAAAAGAACAGTTGAAGGAGACCTCGGAATGAGGTACTCAGCAATATCTCTTTGGGAAGCAGGAGGAACTAGAAAACTTCGAGGTTATTTAAATGACAAGGATAGGCTAATCAATGTTGAGGAAAATTGCAAATATAGAAATCAACATATAAAAATGGTGCCACAATCAGAGGAAGAGATTAAATTTGATGAAGCTATGGCAAAAGTTGCAACAGAATTATCAATGGAAAGACATAGTGGTGTAGTAGAATGTGTGTATACTCCAATGGGAGCTGTATATGCTCAAACTGGGAAAGATTTAATGGAAGTAAAATATATGATTGGAACAGGAGGAGTTTTAGTTCATAGCAAAAATCCAGGCGATATACTAAAAGCGGGAACTTTTGATATGAATAATCCTGTATCTCTAAGACCTAGACATCCAAAGTATTTATTAGACAAAACTTATATATTATCGGCTATGGGATTACTTGCACAAGATCATCCTAATATGGCTGTTAGAATTATGAAAAAATATTTAATGGAAGTGTAAATCACTGGGGGGTAAATAAAGTGAAACTTAAAAATCAAAAGTGGACTGAAGAAGAATTTTTCAAGACAAGGGAAGAAGTCTTAGCACAATGGCCTACAGGAAAAGATGTGGATCTACAGGAAGCAATAGATTATAATAAGAAAATTCCTGAGCATAAAAACTTTGCAAAGAAGTTAATAAAAGCAAAGGAAGCAGGAGTTACATTAGCTCAACCTAGAGCGGGAGTAGCTTTAATAGACAATCATATTGAACTATTAAACTTCTTAGATAAGGAAGGTGGAGCAGATTTATTACCTACAACAATAGATAGTTACACAAGACAGAATAGATATGATGAGTGTGAAGTTGGAATAAAAGAAAGTATTAAAGCAAGAAGATCTCTTTTAAACGGATTCCCAGGAGTTAACCATGGATTAGCTGGTTGTAGAAGAGTATTTGAATCAATAAATTTACCACTAGAGTCTAGACACGGTACTCCAGATGGAAGATTATTAGCAGAAATTACACATGCATCTGGTTGGACATCTAACGAGGGTGGTGGAATATCATACAACATTCCATATGCTAAGAATGCTACATTAGAAAAAACAATTAAAGATTGGCAGTATTGTGATAGATTAGTAGGTTTCTATGAAGAAAATGGTATATCAATAAACAGAGAACCATTCGGACCTTTAACAGGAACATTAGTACCACCAAGTACTTCAAATGTAGTTGCAATAATTGAGGCACTTTTAGCAGCTGAGCAAGGTGTTAAAAATATTACCGTTGGATATGGACAATGTGGTAACCTTATCCAAGACGTAGCAGCTATTAGAGCACTAGAAGAACAATGCAGTGATTATTTAAGAGCTTTTGGATATAGTGATGTGTACTTAACTACAGTATTCCATGAATGGATGGGTGGATTCCCTTCTGATGAAGCAAAAGCATTTGGTGTTATTTCAACAGGAGCTGTTGCAGCAGCTTTAGCAGGAGCTACAAAGGTTATCGTTAAAACTCCTCATGAAGCTATAGGAATACCAACAAAAGAAGCTAATGCTCAAGGTATCAGAGCAACAAAAATGGCTTTAAATTTATTATCAGGTCAAAAAATGCATTTATCTGATGAATTAAGAACTGAAATTGGAATAATTAAGGCAGAAACTAGAGCTATGCTTGAGAAGGTATTAGAAATTGGAGAAGGAGATTTAGCTGTTGGAACTGTAAAAGGTTTTGAAATGGGTATAATAGATATTCCATTTGCTCCAAGTAAATATAATGCAGGAAAAATGATGCCAGCTAGAGATAACAATGGTGCCGTAAGATACTTAAAATTTGGTAATATACCATTTAATGCAGAATTAAAGGCATTTAATATGAAAAAATTAGATGAAAGATCTAAGTATGAAAATAGACCAGTAAGCTTCCAAATGACAATAGATGATATTTTTGCAGTAGGAAAAGGTAAGCTTGTAGGAAGACCAGAAAAATAAGATAACCAACAATAAGATAATAATTTATATAATAACTTTTAAATAAAAGAAAGTAAGGTGTATTAATATGAAAATTGTTGATGTGGTATGTTCAGCAGGAAGAACAGGATTTTATTTTGATGACCAAAGAGCTATAAAAGCAGGTGCAGGTCATGATGGATTTACTTATGTAGGAGAAGCTGTAACTGATGGATTTACTTCAATTAGACAAGCAGGTGAGTCAATATCTGTTATGTTAATCCTTGAAGATGGCCAAGTTGCAACTGGAGATTGTGCTGCAGTTCAATACTCAGGAGCAGGTGGACGTGATCCATTATTCTTAGCAAAAGACTTTATACCTGTTATAGAAAAAGAAATAGGTCCAAAACTTATTGGAAGAGAATTAGATAACTTTAAATCATTAGCAGAAGAGTTTGATAGAATGACTATTAATGGCAAGAGACTTCACACTGCTATTAGATATGGAGTAACTCAAGCAATCCTTGATGGTGTAGCAAAAAGTAAAAAAGTAACTATGGCTGAAGTAGTTAGAGATGAATATAATACTGGAGTTGAAATAAAGAGAATTCCTATATTTACTCAATCAGGTGATGATAGATACACTAATGCAGATAAGATGATCATTAAGGGTGCTGATGTATTACCACATGCATTAATAAATAACGTAGAAGAAAAGCTAGGCTTAAAGGGTGAAAAACTTCTTGACTATGTAAAATGGTTAAGAGATAGAATATTAAAATTAAGAACTTGTGAATGCTATAGCCCAGTATTCCACATAGACGTTTACGGAACAATAGGAATTGCTTTTAACTATGATACAAAGGCTATGGCTGATTACATAGCAACATTAGAAGAAGCAGCAAAACCATTCAAATTAAGAATTGAAGGACCTATGGACGTTGAACATAGAGAAAGACAAATGGAAGCTTTAAGAGACTTAACAGCAGAACTTGATAGAAGAAATATTAAGGTTGAACTTGTTGCTGATGAGTGGTGTAACACATATGACGATGTAGTATTATTTGCAGATAATAATGCTGGACATATGCTTCAAATTAAAACTCCTGACTTAGGTGGAGTTAACAATATTATTGAATCAATCCTTTATTGTAAGAAAAAAGGTGTAGGAGCTTACTGTGGTGGAACTTGTAATGAAACTAACAGATCAGCTGAAATCTGCACTAACATAGCAATGGCATGTGGAGCAGACCAATGTCTTGCAAAACCAGGAATGGGTGTAGATGAAGGATATATGATAGTTAATAATGAAATGAATAGGGTTGTAGCCTTAGTTAATAGAAGAAAATAATATAAAAGTAAAAGGCAGTTTTAAAAACTGCCTTTTGCCATGTGGGAGGATTATATATGAGACAAATTGAAGCTTCCAAGGTAACACAAGCTATAAAAAAATTATGTATTGATGCAAATTATAATTTAGGAAATGATATAAGAGAAAGATTAAATAAAGCACATGAAGTTGAAGATTGGGATATTGCAAAGGGAATTTTGCAAAAGATAATAGTTAATGCAGATATAGCAAAAAATGAAGCAGTTCCTATGTGCCAAGACACAGGCATGGCATGTGTATTTATAGAAATGGGTCAAGATGTTAATGTTGTTGGTGGTTCTCTAGAAGATGCTATTAACGAAGGTGTAAGACAAGGTTATGAAGAAGGATATTTAAGAAAATCAGTAGTTAAAGATCCTTTAGATAGAGTTAATACAAAGGATAATACTCCAGCAATAATTTATTATAATATAGTTCCAGGTGATAAGCTTAAAATCACCGTGGCACCTAAGGGTTTTGGTTCTGAAAATATGAGTCAAATAAAGATGCTTAAACCTTCCGATGGATTAGAAGGAGTTAAGAATTTTATTCTTAAGGTAGTAGAAGAAGCTGGTCCAAACCCATGTCCTCCAATAGTAGTAGGAGTAGGAATAGGGGGAACTTTTGATAGAGCTGCAAATTTAGCTAAGAAAGCTTTGATAAGACCTGTAGATAAAAGAAATGAAAATCCTTTCTATAAAGATTTAGAAGAAGAGTTATTAAGTAAAATAAATGAGCTAGGCATAGGACCACAAGGTTTTGGAGGAAAAACTACTGCTCTAGCTGTAAATATTGAAACATATCCAACTCATATTGCAGGATTGCCAGTAGCAGTTAATATAAATTGTCATGCTACAAGACATGCTGAAGTTGAGTTATAAGGAGGATGGATCATGGAAAAGAGAATAACTACACCACTTACTTATGATAAAGTTAAAGATTTAAAAGTTGGAGACAGTGTGCTTTTAAGTGGAGTTATATACACTGGAAGAGATGCTGCACATAAAAGACTTGTAGAACTTTTAGATAAAGGTGAAGAATTACCTATAGACGTTAAAGATGCTGTGATTTATTATGTTGGACCAACGCCAGCAAAAGAGGGAAGAGCAATAGGTTCAGCAGGCCCAACTACCAGCTATAGAATGGATGCATATACACCAGCACTTTTAGATAAAGGCCTTAAAGGAATGATTGGAAAAGGACTTCGTAGTAAAGAAGTTGTAGAATCAATGAAGAAAAATGGGGCAGTGTATTTTGGTGCTATAGGTGGGGCAGCGGCTCTTATTGGAAAATGTGTAAAGAAAGCAGAAATTGTGACTTATGAAGATTTAGGAGCTGAAGCAATAAGAAGATTAGAGGTTGAAGATTTACCTATAGTTGTAGTTATTGATTCAGAGGGAAATAATCTTTATGAGCAAGGTAGAGAAGCATATCTAAAGGAAAGAAAATAAATATTTCAGATGAGGTGACTTATATGGAAATTAATAAGATTTCTAAGGCTGGAACTCTAGAGTCTAATGACATATATGTGGTGCTTAGCCCTAGCGAAGAAAAAGGAATAACAATAAATTTAGAAAGTATTGTAATAAAGCAATTTGGCGATGAAATAGAAAAAGCAATTAAAGAAACTTTACAAAAATTTGATGTTCAAAATGTTGTTGTAACAGCTCAAGATAAGGGAGCTTTAGATTATACAATTAGAGCTAGAGTAGAAACAGCAATAAAGAGAGCTCAATAGGGGGTATTGATATGAAGCTACGTAGATCGATGTTATTTATGCCAGGAAATAATCCAGGAATGCTTCAAAGTGCAGCAATACTTGGAGCTGATTCAATAATATTGGACTTAGAGGATGCTGTAAGTCTTACTGAAAAAGATAGTGCAAGAATATTAGTAAGAGAAGCTATAAAAAATGTGGATTATAGCGGTGTAGAGGTTGTAGTTAGGGTAAACCCTTTAAGTACTCCTTATGCCGATGAAGATATTGATGTTATTGCAAGGGTAAAACCAGATGCATTAATGATACCAAAGGCTACAGAAGAAGAATTAAAGGAAATCCATAAAAGACTGGATGCAATTGAAAGTGAAGAAGGATTTGAAAAAGGTCATATAAAGTTAGTACCTATAGTAGAGACTGCCTATGGTGTAGAAAATGTTTATGAGATTATAAAATCATCAAATAGGGTAGTAGCAGTGCTTTTAGGTGGAGAAGATTTAACTTCAGATATGGGAGTTAAGAGAACAAAAGAGGGAAAAGAAATTTCCTATGCAAGAAACAGAGTTGCAGTTGCATGTAGAGCTATGAGAGTAGATGGAATAGATACACCATTTACAGATACAAATGATTTTGATGGATTAAGAAAAGATATAATACTTGCTAAATCTTTAGGCATGACAGGAAAATCTTCAATAAATCCAAGACAAATAGATACTATTCATGAGGTATATGCACCTGCACAAGCAGAAATAATACATGCACAAAGAGTGTTAGATGCAATGGAAGAAGCAGCAAGAGAAGGCAAAGGAGTATTCTCTTTAGATGGTAAAATGGTGGATGCACCAGTTATTACTAGAGCTAAGAATGTAGTAGCCTTAAGTAAGAAACTAGGACTTATATAAGGTGGGGTGAGAAAAATGAAAAATGTAGTAGGAAGACAATTGCCAGATTATATAGAAGGCTATGGAAAGGTTAAGCCCTTCCAAGGAGCTTTTGAAAATATGAATTCTATAAGTACTACAAAGGTTAATATAAAGCCAGTAGCACCAAAGGAAAGTAAATTAGTTAATTCTATTGAAGAAGTATTAAATAAAGTACAACTTAAGGATGGAATGTGTATATCTTTCCATCATCACTTAAGAAATGGGGATAACATTTTAAATATGGTTGTTGAAGCCGTAGCTAAAAGAGGAATAAAAAATATTGCCATTGCAGCAAGCTCAATATTCCCAATTCATAGACCATTAGTTGGATACATTGAAGATGGAACTGTAACAAAGATATATGCAAACTATGTTTCAGGTCCAGTGGCAGAAGTAATTTCAGAGGGAAAATTGAAATATCCTGTAATAATGCATACTCATGGAGGAAGATCAAGAGCTATTGAGAGTGGCGATTTACACATAGATGTTGCCTTTTTAGCAGCTCCAAGTAGTGATGAATATGGTAATGCTAACGGACTTTATGGTAAATCAGCTTGTGGAGCTCTAGGATATGCTATATCTGATTCTGAATATGCAGATGAAGTTGTATTAATAACTGATAACCTTGTACCATATCCAAATTTTCCTATAGAAATTAATCAAATAAATGTTGATTATGTTGTAAAAGTAGATTCTATAGGAGATCCTAAGGGAATCGTTTCAGGAACTACACAAATTACTAAGGACCCAATAGGTCTTAAGATTGCTAAAACTGCATTAGATGTAATGATAGCGTCTAATTTAGTTAAAGATGGTATGTCATTTCAAACTGGTGCAGGAGGAATATCACTTGCAGTAGCAGCAGAACTTAGAGAATATATGCACAAAAATAGTGTAAAGGGTAGTTTTGCATCTGGTGGAATTACAGGATATATTGTAGACATGTTTGAGGAAGGATTATTTGATAGCTTACTTGATGTACAATGTTTTGATTTAAAAGCTGTTAAGTCATGTGAAGCTAATAAACGTCATATAACAATGTCAGCATCAATGTATGGAAATCCTCATAATAAAGGATCAGTAGTAAATAATCTAGATGTGGTTATTTTAGGAGCTACTGAGATAGATACTAACTTTAATGTCAATGTAACTACTGGATCTGATGGTACTATAATGGGAGGTTCTGGTGGACATAGTGATACAGCAGCTGGAGCAAAGTTAACGATAATAGTAACAAAACTTACAAAGGCGAGACTTCCAATAATTAAGGATAAGTTAACGACTATTACAACTCCAGGAGAAACTATTGATGTTATAGTAACTGAAATGGGTATTGCAGTAAACCCTAGAAGAACAGATCTAATAGAAGCTTTAAAAGCAAAGAAATTAAATGTTATGACAATTGAAGAATTGAAGGAAACAGCAGAAAAAATAACTGGAATTCCAAAACCAATAGAATTATCTGAGGATATAGTTGGGGTTGTAGAGTATAGAGATGGTACAGTTATTGATGTAATTAAAAAAGTACTATAAAAGCATTTAAACATGATGAAAAAGGATAACACTATAATTTTTGAAGTGTTATCCTTTTTTAATGTCTAGGAAGCACTAATTAAAGCATTACCTCTCGTGAAATGCAATAATTAATAATTAATTTGAAATTTTTACAGCTTAAATATGTTGACACCAATTTACTAGAAACGTAGTATTAAAATATGTAATACGTTATTAATTAACAAATGAATTGTTAATATTTTGTAATGAATTTGTAAGATTCAATAAATATGATAGTAGTATAATATATGGTAAGGTGGATTATTTTCGTAAAAAAGCGATAAAATTTTATTGAAGTAGTAACTTTATTTTTTTATTATCGTATTATTTAATAAGAAAGGGAAGAATGTAATGGGGGCAGAGATAAAAGTACCTATTGAGGATATTATCCTTGTCAATAATGTTTTAAAAGGTGATATTGCTAGTTTTGAATCAATTGTTGAGAAGTATCAAATGAATGTACTAAGGTTTGTATATGGAATGTTAAAGGATAAAGAGGCTAGTGAAGATATTACGCAGGAAGTGTTTATTACTGTATATAATAAGCTTAATATGTACAATAATAAATATAGCTTTTTTAATTGGATATTACAGATTGCTAAAAATAAAACTATTGATTATACAAGAAAATATAGAAAAGTATTTGAAAGTGATATTGATGAAGCCTATGATTTAAAATCATCTGGTATGGGACCTGAGGAGTTTGCTGAGTACAGAGATGTAAAAAGAAAAATTCAAAGTTATATTAATTCTTTAGAATTAGTTGATAGACAAATATTATCTCTTAGATATATAGAAGATTTCACTTTCAAGGATATAGCAGAAGTGTTAGGGGTTACAGAAACAACAGTAAAAAGAAGGTATTATAAAGTGAGAGATAGGTTTAAGGAATACGAAAATAAGTGTTAGGAGGAGAGAATATGAAATGTGATCAATGTAGAGATAAATTAAAAGAATATATTGAAGGTAATTTATCACTTGAATTAGATGAAGAGATTGAAAAACACCTCCTAACTTGCGATGCTTGTAAAAAGGTCTATGAGAAAGAGGAGGAAGAATATAAATTCTTTAAAGAAGCATTTTCCTTTGATCATATTGACTTTAATATTTCAAAGGAAAGCATTATAAATAGTATAGATAAAAATAAGTATAAAGGTAGTAAAGGCTTCTTTAGACGAAATAACAAAATTTTAACTGCTGTAGCGGCAATATTAGTAATTGCAGTTGTAGGTACACCAGTAGCTTCTAATATTTTAAAACAAAATGGATTCCAGCCATTAGCAGCTAGAAGTGCTGATATTCCTAAAGCACAACCTAGAGTGGCAAGTGATGATTCTAATTTAGAAGTTGCACAAGCTGATGCAAGTGAAAAGGAAGAGATAGATAATAAAGAAGGTTTAAAATCCAAAATACAAGGTAACACATTTGAAGGTGTTGAATTATATACTAGAAAAGAAGTTGATATAGATACTAAGTTAGAAAGTAATACCCCATTTATAAATACAGAAGATGGTAAATATATGGCTTCTATTGATGGAAAAGGCGAATTGGCAGTAGAAGAAGGAAATGGTATTTTATATATAAAGGATGTAAATAATAAAAAATTGTATAAATATAGTGCCATTGATGAAAACAGCCAAAAATCCACATTAAGTATAAGCTGGTATGATAATACTCATCTCATGGTGATTTATGGGTTGAGCTATGGAACACTTTGCAATGGAGAAAAAGTTATTATGTTAGATGTAACAAATGGCCAACAAGTGTTAATGGCGTCTGCGGAATTTAACGGGAAAGAAAGATATAAAAGTATTGATAAAATAGGAGATACTATAACTTTAAATAAAGTTATATATTTAGATGATGCATTAAATGAATACAAAGAAGAGAGTACCCAATATAGTAATTATAAAATTGGAGATATTTTAGAATAAGTAAAGAGGCTGCTGTAAGGTAGTCTTTTTTAATGTATGACAATATATTATTTATAAAAATCCTACATGGTAAAAACGTCATTGGAAATGAACATATAACATGTTAAAATAACTTGTAAAGAACTATAATAAATAAAGGAAAAATTTAAATATGAAAAAAATAAGTAAGTTAAATAAACTTTATAAAAAAGCTATGGATTTTTATTGTGAAGGCAAATTAGAAAAGTCATTATGTTATTGTGATAAAGTTTTAAATATGGAAAGAGGACATGCACCTACACTTAATTTAAAAGGATTAATACTTTACATAAAAGGCAACCTAGATCAGGCAAAATATTTTTGGAAATTAAGCTATAAATTAAATGGTGATATGGTTTCTAAAAAATATATAGAAGATTGTAGAGTAGACGAACAAGAACAATATATTTTCAATCAAGGAGTTATTTTATTTAATCAAATAAAGATTAGAGAAGCTTTAAATTGTTTTTTAAAATGCTCGAAATCTGATTTTAATTGCTTAAATTTGTGGTGTTATATTGCGAAATGTTATATGCAACTAGGCGAATATGCAAAAAGTGAAGGATACATAGATGATGTGTTAAAAATAGATTCTAAAAATCTAGAGGCAAGAAAGTTAAAAACTCAGTTAATGGAGCTGGGGGTTATAGACAAAAAACTGAGATTTAATAGTAAAATTGTTATAGTACCTGTAGCTTGTATAATAATTTGTTTATTAGCACTAGGTGGATATAAGGGATATGTCACATTAAATAATTATTTAAGTGAAAGAAAGCTTGCAAAACAAATTAATTCAGATAAAACTTCGGAAAACGTGGAGAATTTCCAGGGAAATACATTGCAAAGTGACGAAAATACAGGTGCAAGTGACACTGAAATAGTAGAAACCGTGAAAGAAGAAGAGAATAAAAGAAAGTTTGAGGCAGATATATTAAAGGAATATATAAATTCGTCAGATTATGAAAATATTATAAAATACATAAATGATTTTAAAAATGATGAATTAAGTATAAATGACAAAAGTGTATTTTTAGAAGGTAAAAATCTAGTATTGCAAAGTGGAATTAATAGCTTGTATGAAGAGGGAATGAAATTAATAGATAGTAAGCAATATGAAGAAGCTATATTTAAATTAAAACTTATATATGAATTTGATGAAGAAACATATCTTAATGAACATATTTTATTTATGTTAGGAAGTTCCTATGAGGCTTTAGGAGATATTGAATCAGCAGATTCATATTATGAGAAGTATGCAGATAAGTATTTGACTTCAGGATCATATATTGGACAATGTCTATATTCATTAGCCATCAATAATGAGGGTATTAATGATGAAAAGTCTAAAAGGTATGCACAATTATTAAATAGTAATTATGAGAAATCAGATTATAATAATAGTAAAATAAAAGACATAATTAGTAGATAGATAATAAGGGGCTATATCAGAATGAAGCTAAAAAGCTTAGTTCTGATATAGTCTCATATTTTATGGTTATACTTCGACTCTAGTAAGGTTTACTCTATTTAGTGTATCAACATTGTAAGGTGGAAGGACAAAGATGTTACATAAAATTAAAAGTATCAAAAGACATTTTTTCATGTAATTCATCTCCTCATTAATTATTGCAATTTAAACTTTTATAGTCATTTGAAAATTCACTATGTTTTTTTTCTATCGTATTAAATAAGTCATTACTAGATTCATATAGAGAATCAAGAAAGTTTTCTTTGATATCTTTACTACTTCTTCGTACATTTTCTGTAACTATGGCATATTTTAGATTGTATAGATAATCACTATATAAGTTTACTATTTCCGAAAAGCTTGCATTTATACTAGAAAGATTATCCGGATATTTTAATTCAAAAAGCACTTTTTTTACAGAATCAATTTTTGCAGAAGTACTATCAACTTCAGAGACTAATAATTCATAAGTCATTTTACCACTTCGACAATCCATAACTTTATCATAATAATCCACAATTAACCCATCTAAAGAGATAACTAGTTCATTTAAAGTATTTAGATATTCGTTTCTCTCAGCAGTTTGAATATCTAAGATTTTTTTTGTGCTATTTGAAGAAAGACAATAGTCAGTAGTCGCGTTAATAACAGAATATAAACAGGTTCCAAGATTATATTCTTTGCCTTTTTTTGATAATAAACAGTAATAGCTATCAGCAGAATCTTGATATATTTTTAAATGTTCAATAGCCATATCAATATCTTTTCCACTAGGATTATTTAGCATACCGTCTAATTGTTCAATAACTAATATGTTTTCACTCAAACCTTTTGATAGGTTATCTAAACATTTCTTGTTTTCCTTAGAAAGAGTTGAAGTCTTTGAATTAATTTCATTAGATAAATCTGTAAGCTTTGTTTTGATTTCTGGTAAACCATTAAGGGCTTTTTCAACATTTAATTCGCTGTTATCTAAAAAAGATTTTGAAGAATCATTTATTTTAATAATTTTATTCATGGTTTTAATAGCATAATTATTATCATTGTAGATTGCTATTTTTGAAAATATTGAATAGCTTATAAAGAATAATAATAAGGCAACGATAAGAAAACATAATGCTTTTATATTTTTATTTTTTAAAAGTGACGATATGTTATTCAAGTACAGCATCCCCCTTTGGTAAATTAATAATATATAAGTTGTGATAAATATAGTTTGTTTAGTGTTTTATATTAGTGTTTTGGATAAAATATGCTTATTAAAAAAATATTTATAGAAAAATAATCACATCTTAATAAATGAAGTGAGTAATTTCTATATTACAAAGATAAGGATTGGTGTATAATTATATTGGAATAATAATTTAAGAAATATTTATTTCATCTTAATATAAATACTTATAATAACGTTAGGTGGTGACCTTGTGGAGAGTCTCAATACTTTTATAAATATTTTTAAAGGTTTTTCTATATCTTCTGCAATAGATATATTGGTAGTTTCATTTATATTTTATAAGGGATATATCCTTATAAAGGAAACAAGAGCGGAACAATTATTAAAAGGAATTCTTTTAATATTCTTGCTTATACCAATAAGTGATATATTAAAACTGAGAACGCTAAATTGGATATTAGAAAATACATTAACGATAAGTGTTATATCTATTATAATTATTTTTCAACCTGAAATTAGAAAGGCTTTAGAACATATAGGTAGAACATCATTTGTAGATAAGATTATGTATGAAGATGAAGAAATAATGAAAAATGTAGTAAATGAAATTGTTGATGCAACGGTGGCATTGTCTGAAGAAAGAGTTGGAGCTCTAATAATATTAGAGCAAAAGACAGGACTTGGAGATATTATTAACACTGGTACAAAGATAAATGGAGATGTTTCTTCAGCATTGCTTCAAAACATATTTGTAGTAAATACTCCACTTCATGATGGAGCGACAATTATTCGAAATGATAAAATTATTGCATCTGGATGTTTTTTACCTTTGACTAATGATGATAAGCTAAATAAACAACTGGGAACAAGACATAGAGCAGGAATAGGTATTACAGAAATAACAGACTGTTTAACTATAATAGTATCAGAGGAAACAGGAGTAATATCTTTAGCCATTAATGGTAGGTTGCTAAGAAATTATGATAAAGAAAAATTAAGAAATGTGCTTTTAAAAATAATGAAAAGTAGGCAAGTAAAAAAGGATTCAGTTAAAGAGAGGGTAAAAACATGGATAAGCAAAAAAAACAAGACATCATAATTAAAGTATGTTGTGTAGTTGCTGCGCTGGTATTATGGATGTATATTCGTATTAGTCAAGACCCTGTTCTTACAAGTACTGTTAAATATGTACCAGTACAGATTTTAAATGAAAGCACATTACAAGAGAGAAACTTAGTTTTAATGAAGGATCAGGAGTTTTATATAAATTTATCTGTAAAGGCTACATCATCAGTGTTGGCTGGATTAGATAAAAATAAAGATTTTAAACTAGTAGCTGATTTACAAGGATATGCGTTAACTCCAGGTGAAAATAAGGTACAGGTTACTGTGAAGGAATCTCCTACAGGAGTATCAGTTGTTAATCCTGAAGGATTACTTATGAAAATAGATGTTGATAATTACGTGGAAAAGGAAGTGCCTATAGAAGTTAATCTTACTGGAAAAGTGGATGAAGGTTACTATAATAATGAGAATAAGTTATCTGTTACAAGTGCTACTGTTTCAGGGCCAGGTAGATATGTTAATAAAGTCACTGCAGCTATTGCAGAGATAGATTTAAATAAGGCCAACACTGATTTAACTAAAAGTTATATATTAAAAGGTGTTGATGAAGACAAAAATCAAGTAAGTGGTATTAATATATATCCTGAAACTGTGGAGATTACATCAAAAATCAATAAAGGTAAGTATTTGCCTATTAATGTAGTGACAAGTGGAGCGATTACAGATTCATTATCTATTGAATCTATAGAAGTAATACCAAAGAGTATAGAGGTAGTAGGAGAAGCTGAAGCTATTGATAAAATAGCTAGTATTAATACAGAACCAATTAATTTAAGCAAAATTACCGATAATACTACTTTAGAAGTAAATTTAGTTTTGCCAGAAAATATTTATTTAATAGGAGATGTTAAGACTGTAAAAGTTAATATTTCAATTAAAAAATTTGCAGAAAAAACAATTAAAATTCCTATTGAATATACAAATTTAGGAGAGAAGTTGCAGCTTAGCAATAATCCCCAGGAGGTAGAACTTGTTTTTAGAGGAGAAAGTTCAGTAATTGAAGGGATAAGCGAAGGAAAAATTAAAGCAAGTGTAAACTTAAATGGCTTAAGTGAAGGAAAACATAGTTTAAATGTTGAAGTAGCAGGTATTCCTGATAATGTGGAATTGAAAACTCAAAACCCTAAAGCTGTAAATGTTGAACTGAAATCAACAAAAGAGGAGATTAGTACTAATGGCAATCAGAGTTAATAATATAAGTTTAAATATAAATGAAGATAGCTTAGCCACCTTAAAACAAAGGGTGGCTAAAAAGCTTAAAATAAAAGAGGACGATTTTAAAGAATTTCGTATAGTGAAAGAGTCTATAGATGCTAGAAAAAATAATGATATTAAATTTAATTATGCGGTAGAAATTCAATGTGATGGAGAAGATAAAGTAATTTCTAAGGCTCATAGCGATGATGTAAAAAAAGGTGAAGAAGGCTATAAAAATGATTTCATCTTAGGAAATAAAAAAATGAATAGTAGACCTGTAGTAATAGGAATGGGGCCAGCAGGATTATTTGCAGGACTTCTTCTAGCTCAGTGGGGATATAATCCACTTGTTGTTGAGAGGGGCGAGGAAGTAGAAAAAAGAGTAAAATCTATAGATAGTTTTTGGTATGATAGAAAATTAAATGTTAATAGTAATGTTCAATTTGGAGAAGGTGGAGCAGGCACTTTTTCTGATGGAAAGCTTACAACTAGAATTAAGGATCCAAGATGTGCATATGTACTTGAAGAGTTTGTGGATGCTGGAGCTCCGGAAGAAATTAAATATCTTGGAAAACCTCATATTGGTACTGACATTTTAAAAGATGTTGTAAAGAATATTAGAGAAAAGATAAAAAGATATGGTGGAGAAGTTAGATTTTCGTCTTGTTTAAGAGATATTGAGATTGATGACGGTAAGATAAGTAGCATTACTATAGATGATGAAAAAATTCAATGTGAAAATTTAATTTTAGCAACAGGTCATAGTGCTAGAGATACCTATGAAATGCTATATAAGCGAGGGGTATCAGTATCACCTAAGCCCTTTGCTGTAGGTTTTAGAATAGAACACTTACAATCAATAATAGATGAAAATCAGTATGGTAAATATGCAATGCATCCAAAGTTAAGAGCAGCAGACTACAAGCTTACATATACAACAAAATCAAGCAAGAGGGGTGTATATAGCTTTTGTATGTGCCCTGGGGGATATGTTGTAGCTTCTGCATCTGAAGAAAATACAGTGGTTGTAAATGGAATGAGTAATTATAAAAGAGATAACGTAAATGCTAATTCAGCTTTAGTTGTTTCAGTTTCTCCATCTGACTTTGAGAGTAGTTCACCTTTGAGTGGAATTGAATTTCAAAGAAAATATGAAAGACTTGCATATGAAGTTGGAGGGGGCAATTACAATGCACCAGTTCAGCTAGTTAAAGATTTTATGGAAGACAGAGTTTCCAAAGCTTTTGGGAATGTAAAACCAACATATGTGCCAGGAACTACTTTCGCAGATTTAAGAAAGTGTTCACCTAATTTTGTTATAGATTCCTTAAAAGAGGCTATGCCAGTATTTGATAGAAGAATACCGGGATATGCAGGCAAGGATGCTATTTTAACCGGTATGGAAACAAGAACATCTGCACCAGTAAAAATAGACAGGACAAAGGAATGTGAGAGTATAAATGTTAAAGGTTTGTATCCAACAGGAGAAGGGGCTGGATATGCTGGAGGAATTGTATCTGCAGCGGTAGATGGATTAAGAGTTGCAGAAATGATAATAACTCAATATGCACCTTGGAAATAATATGTAAATATTTAAGCATAAATGTTGCAACTTGTATAAATAATTTGTAAGATAGAATTATGTATAAGAATTTTATATTAGAACTATGAGTTTTTTATCTATGTATAATTAAAAATATAAAGATAAAAGATTATATTTCATGGTTCTAATATTTACATTCTAAATATAAATTAACTTTAGTGAGATATGTTTATTATAAAAAAACTGGGGGTATATCATGAATAATAAAAAGGTATTAGTTATTAATCCAGGATCTACATCTACAAAGATTGCTATATTTCAAGGGGAAGAATGTATAGTAACTAAAAATTTATCACACAGTGTAGAAGATATTAAGCAATTTACCCACATATGCCAGCAGAAGGATATGAGACTTGAAATGATATATGCGTGGTTAAATGAAAACGATTGTAGTCTTGGTGAGTTTGATGCAGTTGTAGGTAGAGGGGGACTTTTAAGACCTATGCCAGGTGGAACTTATAAAGTTACTTACAAGATGCTAGATGATCTTTTAATAGGATATCAAGGACAACATGCTTCGAATTTAGGTGGGATTATGGCTTTTGAGATAGCAGAAAAGATTGGTAAGCCATCCTATATAGTTGATCCTGTGGCTGTAGATGAAGTAGACGATGTAACTAGAATTTCAGGAATGGCAGATATTAAAAGAAGATCATTAGTGCATGCTTTAAATATAAAGGCAGTTGTAAGAAAAGTTTGTATGAGTGAGAATTTAGATTACAATAATAGTAGCTTTGTTGTAGCTCATATAGGTGGTGGAATTTCAGTATCACCAGTAAAAAATGGAAGAATTCTTGATTGTAACAATGCTAATGAAGATGGACCATTTTCTCCTGAAAGAACTGGAGGACTTCCAGTTGGTGATTTAGCTAAAATGGCTTTTAGTAAAAAATATACAATGCAAGAATTAAAAAATAAAATAACTAGAGAAGGCGGCTTAGTAGCATACCTAGGCACTAATGATGGAAGGGAAGTGGAAAAACGCATTGATGCTGGTGATGAAAGAGCTAAGTTTATTTTAGAAGCTATGGGATATCAGTTAAGTAAAGAAATTGGTGGAATGGCAACTGCAATATGCGGAAAAGTAGATGCTGTGATATTAACTGGAGGAATGGCTTATAATAAGAGAATCACAGATTATATAAGTGAACATGTAAGCTTTATAGCACCAGTGAAGATTGTGCCAGGAGAAGATGAAATGCTTGCTTTAGCACAAGGTGCTCTAAGAGTACTAAATGGAGAAGAAGAAGCAAAAATTTATGATGAAGAGGTAAGTTTTTAGTAGGAGAAGGGGGATTTTAATATGATTAGAACCTTTGAGGAAGTAATTGCTAAGGTAAAATCACAAGATAGGAAGACTATAGCAGTAGCTGTAGCACAGGATGAACCTGTACTTGAAGCTGTAAAGGCTGCAAAAGAACAAGGAATTGCAGATGCAATTTTAGTTGGGGATAAAGATGAAATAGTAAAAATAGCAACTAAAATTAATATGAATGTTAATGACTTTGAAATTGTAGATGAAAAAAATGTAAGTAAAGCTGCAATTGAAACAGTTAAACTTGTATCATCAGGTAGAGCTGATATGATGATGAAGGGACTTGTTGATACAGCTACATTTTTAAGAGCTGTATTAAATAAGGAAGTAGGACTTAGAACAGGAAAGCAAATGTCACATATAGCTATTTTTGAAGTTCCTGGTTATGATAGACTTTTATATATCACTGATGCAGCTTTTAATATGTATCCAGAATTAAAAGAAAAAATAGATATAATTAAAAATGCAGTGAATGTTGCTCATGCGCTAGATAATGATACTCCAAAGGTAGCACCTGTTTGTGCTGTTGAGGTAGTAAATCCAAGTATGCCAGCTACACTAGATGCAGCTAATTTATCAAAAATGAATGAAAGAGGTCAAATTAAGGGTTGTATCATTGATGGACCTTTGGCTCTTGATAATGCACTTTCAAAGGAAGCAGCAGCACATAAAAAGATTGTAAGTCCTGTAGCAGGTGCAGCAGATATATTATTAATGGCAAATATTGAAGCAGGAAATGCTTTATATAAGTGCTTGACATATACTACAGATGCTAAAAATGGTGGATTACTAATGGGTGCAGCAGCACCAGTAATTGTTACATCTAGAGCAGATTCTCCAGAGACAAAATTAAATTCTATTGCTTTAGCATCATTAGTATCAGGAAGATAGGAGGAAATTACAATGGGATATAAACAACTTATAATTAACCCAGGTTCTACATCAACAAAAATAGGTATATATGATGATGATCAGCCTGTTATAATTGAAACATTAAGACATTCAGCTGAGGAAATAGGCAAATATAAATGTATATATGACCAACTTAACTTTAGAAAAGATGTAATATTAAAGGTCCTTGAAGAAAAGGGAGTTGATATTCATGAATTATCTGGAGTAGTAGGTAGAGGAGGCCTTTTAAAGTCAATAGAAGGTGGAACTTATGCTGTAAATGCTGAAATGATTAAAGACCTAAAAAATGGTGTTCAAGGACAACATGCTTCTAACTTAGGTGGCATTATTGCTCATGAGATAGCAGAAGATTTAAAGATACCTTCATTTATAGTTGATCCAGTTGTAGTAGATGAAATGCAAGAAGTAGCAAGAGTATCTGGAATGCCTGAAATTGAAAGAAAAAGCATATTCCATGCATTAAATCAAAAAGCTGTTGCTAAGAGATATGCCAAAGAAAAAGAAGTAAAATATGAAGAACTTAACCTTATAGTTGCACACTTAGGTGGAGGAATATCTGTAGGGGCTCATGAAAAGGGAAGAGTAATTGATGTAAATAACGCTTTAGATGGTGAAGGACCATTCTCACCAGAGAGAAGTGGTGGATTACCAGTTGGAGATCTAGTTAAACTTTGCTTTAGCGGTAAGTACACTCAAGACGAAATAAAAAAGAAAATCAATGGAAAAGGTGGAATAGTTGGATACTTAAACACTAATGATGCTAAAGCTGTTGATGAAAGAGCTGAAGCAGGAGATGCAGAGGCAAAACTAGTTTTTGAAGCTATGGGATATCAAGTAGCTAAAGAAATTGGAAGATGTGCAGCTGTACTAAAAGGAAAAGTAGATGCAATAATTCTTACAGGAGGAATTGCATATTCTAAAAACTTAGATAATTATATAAAAGAAAGAGTAGAGTTTATTTCTGATGTAGTAGTATATCCAGGAGAGGATGAACTATTAGCATTAGCAGAAGGTGGACTTAGAGTTTTACAAGGACAAGAAGCAGCTAAAGAATATAAATAGAAGTAAAATTAGGAGTAAAATTATGAGTAGAATAAGAATTTTTACAGGACATTTTGGTAGTGGAAAAACAGAAATAGCAATTAACTATGCGATTAACCTTGCTAAAAGTGGTAAAAAAGTTGCTCTAGTAGATTTAGACATAGTTAATCCATATTTTTGTGTAAGAGATCTCATAGGAGAGCTAAAAGAAAAGTATGGAATAAGAGTAATAGCATCTAATCCAGATTTAGTAAATGCAGAATTAATGGTAGTTCCTTCAGAAGTAATAAGCGTATTCAATGATAAAAGCTATGATGTAGTTTTTGATGTTGGAGGCGATGATGCTGGAGCTATAGCTCTTGGACAGTATAATAGGTACTTTAGAGAAGAAGAGTATGATATGTTCTTTGTTATAAATGGTAATAGGCCACTTACTTCTAACAACATGGATACGAAAGAATTCTTATCTGAAATTCAAACTTCTTCAAGATTGAAGGTAACTCATTTTATATCTAATACTAATTTATCTTATGAAACAACAGCGAAAGATATAATAGAAGGCGATATGAAAGTACAAGAACTTTCAAAGGAATTGAATATACCTCATATATATACAGCTTGTTGTGAGGATATGGTTGAAGAAATTAAAGGAAAAGTAAAAGGTGAAATATTACCTTTACACATTTATATGCTTCCACCATGGAGAAAACAATTAATTTAGCACTGTATTGTGCTAAATTAATTGTAATAAATGGAGTAAACTCATAGAAAAAGTTAAAAAACTCAAAAAAAATAAGAAAAAATTGTGAAGAAAAAATGTAAACTATTACATTTTCAAAATTTAGTGGTATAATAAAAATGTGATATATGATATAAAAGAATATATAAACTTTCCATATAAGGAGGTATTATCATGGCAAAGGTAACTTTTAGAGAAGAAAGATGTAAAGGCTGTGGACATTGTATAAATGTATGTCCAAAAAACATCATTACTTATTCTGAAGAGCTTAATGTAAAAGGATATCATCCAGCTATTGTCACAGAAGAAAATATGTCCAAGTGTATAGCATGTGCATCATGTGCAAGAATGTGTCCAGACTTAGTAATCACTGTTGAAAAATAATAAGGGGGAAGGATTCATGTCAGGAAAAGTTTTAATGAAGGGTAATGAAGCAATTGGCGAAGCAGCAATCAAAGCTGGTTGTAAATGCTTCTTTGGATACCCAATAACACCTCAGACTGAAGTATCAGCTTATCTTTCAAGACAAATGCCTAAGATAGGTAGAGTATTTCTACAAGCAGAAAGTGAAATAGCAGCTATTAACATGGTATATGGAGCTGCAGGATCAGGAGTAAGATGTATGACATCTTCAAGTTCTCCTGGAATAAGTTTAAAAGCAGAAGGAATTTCTTACATTGCTGGAGCAGAGCTTCCATGCGTTGTAATTAATATAGTAAGAGGAGGCCCTGGCCTTGGTGGTATTCAACCAGCACAATCTGATTACTTCCAAGCAACTAAGGGTGGAGCTCATGGTGATTTTAACATGCCAGTATTTGCTCCTTGCTCAATTCAAGAAATGGTTGACTTAATTCAAGATGCATTTGACGTAGCAGATATGTACAGAACTCCTGTTATGGTTATGGGAGATGGAATGCTTGGTCAAATGATGGAACCAGTTGAATTTAAAGAAAGACCTAAAAAAGATTTACCAGAAAAGGTATGGGCTGCAAATGGACTACAAGGAAGAAAACAACATAATGTAATTAATTCTTTGTACTTAAAACCAGAAGCTCTAGAAAAACATAATTTACATTTACAAGAAAAATATAGTGTTATAAAAGAAAAAGAAACAAGATATGAACTTTACAATTGTGAAGAAGAAGTTGATTTAATAATGGTAGCTTACGGTACTACTTCAAGAGTATGTAAGACAGTTGTTAAATTAGCTGAAAAAGAAGGCATTAAATTAGGATTAATTAGACCTATAACATTATGGCCATTCCCAGTTGAAGCATTTGAAAAAACTATGGATAAAACTAAACATGGTTATGCTTCAATAGAATTAAGCTGTGGACAAATGGTAGAAGATGTTAGACTTGCTGTTGAAGGAAGAAAACCAGTACACTTCTTTGGTAGAACTGGTGGTATGGTTCCAAGCCCAGCTGAAATCCTAGAAAATGTTAAAAAGTTTATAGGAGGTGCTAAATAATGGCAACAGTATTTGAACCAACAAAGGTTATGTTAGATGTTCCTACTCACTACTGTCCAGGTTGTACACATGGTACAATTCATAGACTAGTAGCTGAAGTAATAGATGAGTTGAATATTGTAGACAATACTATAGGTGTAGCTCCAGTTGGATGTTCAGTTTTAGCATACGACTATTTTGCATGTGATATGTTTGAAGCTGCTCACGGAAGAGCACCAGCAGTAGCTACAGGAATAAAAAGAGCAAATCCTGATAAGATGGTATTCACTTATCAAGGAGATGGTGACTTAGCAGCTATAGGAACTGCTGAAATAGTACATGCAGCTAATAGAGGTGAAAATATAGTTACTATATTCGTTAATAACTGTATTTATGGTATGACTGGAGGACAAATGGCTCCAACAACATTACCAGGACAAGTTACTGAAACTACTCCTTATGGAAGAGATACTAAAACACAAGGTCATCCAATCAGAGTGTCAGAAATGATATCTACATTGGCTGGAGCTTGCTATGTTGAAAGAGTTTCAGTAGATAGCGTTCCTCATGTAAATAAAGCTAAGGCAGCTATTAAAAAAGCTTTCCAAAATGCATTAGATGGAAAAGGATTCTCACTTGTTGAAGTATTATCAATTTGTCCAACAAACTGGGGATTATCTCCTCTTGAATCTTTAAATTGGTTAAGAGAAAATATGATTCCTTTCTATACTCTAGGTGTTAAGAAAGACACAACTGCGGAGGTGAAATAATATGGCATCACAAGAAATAATCTTTGCTGGATTTGGTGGACAAGGTATATTATCAATGGGAAAATTCCTTGCTTATGCAGGTATGGATATTAATATGAACGTTTCTTGGTTACCATCATATGGACCAGAAATGCGTGGAGGTACAGCTAACTGTTCTGTTATCGTATCAGATGAACCAGTTGGAACTCCAATTGTTACTGCACCAACAACTCTTGTAGTAATGAATAGACCATCTTTAGATAAATTTGAAGGTGAAATTGTTAAGGGTGGATTACTTATAATGGATACAGATTTAGTTGATAGAAAGTTAGAAAGAGACGATCTTGATGTTATAAGAATACCAGCTCAAACTGAAGCAGATAAACTAGGAAGCAAACAAATTGCTAACATGGTACTTTTAGGTGCTTTAGTTCAAAAAACTCAAATAGTTTCTATGGATGAACTACTTAAATCTTTAAAAGAACATGGTAAAGAAAAGTTCTTTGAAATTAATAGAAAGGCTCTAGAAGTTGGAGCTTCATACGTAAAGTAGTTAGATAAAAATGAGGTGTTGCAAAATTGCAACACCTCATTTTTTTTCACTATAAAATCTTGTTTTTTTGTTTATATTCTAGAGGAGATAAGCCTGTATAGGCTTTAAACACCCTACAAAAATAATGATGACTAGAATATCCTACAGCTTCAGCAATTTGTCCAACCATAACATCATCCCTATTAGTAAGGATATATATGGCCTTCTCCATTCTTAAGTCTGTTAGATAGGTAGAGAAACTCTTATTAACTTTTTGCTTAATAATTCGTGTCAGATAAGATTCGCTAATATGAAGCATTTTAGAAATATTAGAAAGATTAATTTCGCTATTACTGTAGTTTGCTCTTATATAATCTATAGCTTTATCTCCTATGGAACTACTGCAATCAACTTGTGCTGGTGATATGGATTCTTCTAGAGTAGATATTTGAGGCAAAGTTCCAATAGCTCTTTTTATAACATCAAATAAATGTTCTTTATTTATTGGTTTTAATAGATAATCAAAGGCACCAAGTTGAAGGGCTCTTTGTGCATAATGAAAATCATCATGACCTGATATGATGATTATCTTTGTATTTGGAATAAGTGGTTTTACTTCAGCTATAACATCTAATCCTTTTAGACCAGGCATATTAATATCCATTAATATTATGTCTGGAAGAACCTCTTTTATAAGGTTTAATGCTTCCTTACCATTTGCAGCAGGCTCAGAAATAGATAAAGGTAAATCGGAAGATTCTAATAGTTTTTTTAAACCATTACGAATTACTTTTTCATCATCAGCAATTATTGTCTTAATCATTTTTATTCTCCTTATTATTAGCAGGAAGCTTTATAGTTACTATTGTGCCTTCATTAATTTTACTTTGAATTTCAATGCCATAACTATCTCCATATACAAGTTTAATTCTTTGGTTTACGTTATATAAACCATATCCGCTATCACTAGTTTTGTTATTAATGGAGTTAGTTAATTCTGCTAGGGTATGGTTATCCATGCCAACTCCATCATCTATTACAGCAATATAAATATCGTCATTTTCATAGTAGGTATGTATATGTATTTTACCAGGAGATAATTTTGGTTTAATTCCATGATAAATAGCATTTTCTACTATCGGTTGAATGATTAACTTTAATACCACATAATCATTTAAGGACTCATCACAATGGATAGAAAAATCGAGTATATCTTCATACCTTTTTTGTTGAATAAATAGATAATTTTCAACGTGTTTTATTTCTTGACTCAAAGGTATATACTCTTCTCCATTGCTTAAAGAAATTCTGAAGAAATTTGAAAGGGCCTCAATCATATCTGCAATTTCTGTAGCCTCGTAGTCGTAAGCCTTCCATTGGAGATTATCTAAGGTATTGTACAGAAAGTGAGGATTTATTTGTGATTGTAGCACCTTTAATTCTGCAGAACGCTTTTTATTTTCTTCTTCATAAATTCTACGCATAAGAAATTTTATTTTTTGAACCATACTATTGAAACTTCTCGAAAGAATGGCAATTTCATCTTTATCCTTGGGATTTACATCACAGTATACATCTAGATTACCATCCTCCATCTTTTTTATAGCTGTTGTGAGATGGTTTACAGGATCAGAAATAGTTCGGCTAAACATTGTACATAAAACAATGGAAAGTATAAACATAGCAATCCAAATTCCAAAAATAGAGTAGATTAGTTTGTTCAAATCACTATAGAGATCTTTTTCAGAAACCATAGTACATAAAGACCAATTTGTGTATGGTATAGAGGAATAGAAAATATAATTTTCGGTTTTATTATTTTTTATTATTGGATAAACACCAACTGTGGAGTTAGAATGTTCACTTAGGATTGGTTGAAGTTGAGAAAGTTCTGTTGTACTAATATTTTGAGGCTTTTTTTCTGAGTAAATATTACCTAGATCATCCATAATCCAAGAAGTACAATTATAAAAATCGATACTTTCTGCAATTTCTGAAATTTTTTTAAGTGAGATAGCTCCATTGATAAATCCATTTTTAACTCCACTTTCATTGTATACAGGATAACAAATTAATACAATTGGAGCATTATCTGTATGGGAAGATACTGGATTACTTATAACATATTCCTTATCGGTAGCCATAGCTTCTTTAAAATAATCCCTTTCAGAAACATCAATAGTTTGATATTCTGTAACCCAACCTAATCCATCAGTTTTACCAATGGCAAAGGTTCCATAAATATTTCCATAATGACTGCTAAATCTATCATTTAATCTATCAATATAGGTCTGAAGCTTGTCCATGTTCATGTTCATAACATCTTCTGTTTGACTTATAACTCTTATTTCGCTGATGCGTTGATTTAGCCATGAGCCAGCATCTGCAGCTTTAGATTCTATAAGTTGAGTATTTAAGTTGTAAGTGATACTTTCTGTCGATTTAATTATTGTTAATCTTACTAAAAGTAGAAAACCTATTAGAACAAAGGATACACAAATAGTAAAAAGTGTGATTATTTTTGTTCTTAACTTCATAATTATGCAAATCCTTTCTTGTCATAGTTCGTAAAAGTACAACTTTGTGAAAAAGAATACAAATACAAATATTCTTAATTATACTATAATACAAGTAGAAAGTTAAGTATATAACAATCTCGAACACTTGAATTGAGATTGTAAATTAAATAATAAGTAACGACTTGAAGGGGAAGGAGTTAATAATTATGAGAAAGAAAATTATAGCACTAGTTATGTGTGCTGCAATGAGCGCATCTATGTTTGTTGGATGTTCTCCTAAAAAAGCTGATGGAGGAATTCCTGATGGTATATATACTGGAGAAGGTAATGGAAAAGGTGGAAAGATTGTTGTTGAATTAACAATCAAAGATGAAAAAATATCAGATGTAAAAGTAAAAGAACATGGTGAAACTCCAGGTTTTGCAGATGCACTAGATAAAATGTCAGCTGATATGGTAGCTAAAAATGCCATTGAAGTCGATATGGTAAGTGGTGCTACATTGAGTTCAACAGGAATAATTGAAGCTGTTAAAGATGCATTTAGTAAGACAGGTGCTACTCCTGATAAATTAGTTGCTAATGGAGTTGAAACAGAAAAAGAAGAACGTGAAGCAGAATATTCTGCAGATGTAGTAATAGTTGGCGGCGGTGGTGCTGGATTAACAGCAGCAATCGAAGCAGCTGAAAATGGAGCGTCTGTAATATTAGTTGAAAAAATGCCAATGGTAGGTGGAAACACTTTAATTTCAGGTGGAGAAATGGCTGCACCAGGTAACTGGTTACAAGAAAAAGAATCTATAGAAGATAGTAAAGATAAATTTTATAATGATATATTAAAAGGTGGAGACAATGAAAACGACCCTGAGCTTGTAAGAGTTCTTGCAGATAATGCAACAGAAGATGCTAACTGGCTTAAGGATGAAGTAGGAGTAACTTTTGAAGATTATATGTTATTCTTTGGTGGTCACTCTGTAAAGAGAAGTCTTGTACCTAAAGATGCAAGTGGTGTTGAGTTAATTAATAAGTTATCAGCAAAAGCAAAAGAATTAGGAGTTGTTACTCATGTAAATACAGCAGCTAATGAATTGGTACAAAAAGATGGAAAAGTTGTAGCAGTTAAAGCTGACTATGATGGAAAAGAAATTACATATAATGCTGCTAATGGTGTAATCATGGCAACTGGAGGATTTGGTTCTAACTTAGAAATGAGAGTTAAAAATAATCCAGAAATGGATGAGAAAATACTTTCTACAAACTCAGTAGGTAGTACTGGAGATGGTATTACAATGGCTGAAAAGCTAGGAGCTGAAACAGTAGACATGCAATACATACAAACTTACCCAACATGTGATCCTGAAAAAGGAACTTTACTTTATGTTGGAGATGTAAGACTTGAAGGTCGTGCAATATTAGTAAATAAAGAAGGTAAGCGTTTTGTTGAAGAATTAGAAAGACGTGACGTTATATCTAAAGCTGTGGTTGAACAAACAGGAAATGTGTCTTACATGTTCTGGGATGAAGCATCTATGGAAGCAAGTAAAGTAAATGTTAAACATAAAAAAGAGTATGATTACTTAATAGAAAATGGAATGTTAGTAAAAGCAGATACTATTGAAGAAGCAGCAAAATTCTTTGATATAAATGCTGAAGAATTAAAAAATACAGTGGCTAAGTATAATGAATATGCTGCTAATGGTAAAGATTTAGAATTTAATAAGAGAGGCGAACTTGTAGCATTTACAGATGGACCTTATTATATAATGAAATCTAGACCAGCTATACACCATACAATGGGTGGATTAAAAATAAATACAGATGCCAAAGTTTTAGATAAAGATGGCAATGTAATTGAAGGTCTATTTGCTGCAGGAGAAGTTACAGGAGATATTCATGGAACAAACAGACTTGGAAGTGATGCTATAGCAGATATAACTGTATTCGGAAGAATAGCAGGAAAAAATGCTGCAGCAGCAAAATAATATTGATACCCTAAAAATATATATAAGAACCCCTTGAATTAAAAAAGGTTCTATCTTGAATTTCGAGATAGAACCTTTTTTCTATTGTCTCTATGTACATCACTGCAAGTGCATATAGAGTTTTTAGTGTTAAATTAATTACAAAAATTTCAAAAACTTATTTACAGTGTAACAATGTTATGTTACACTGTAAATAAGTTAAATAATGAAACACTGTTAAAGGTTGATTATATAGTGAAACGGCATAAGTGCATTACAATGTTTCGTAACATCATTACGCAAGGGAGTGGATATTATGGAAGGAAAAATTAAAAAAAGAAACAAGTTATGGAATAAGGATTTTACACTTTTATGGCAAGGACAGTTAGTGTCTTATCTTGGAGATGTAATATATAGCTTTGCTCTTAGTTTTTGGGTTTTAGAAGTTACTGGCTCAACTGCACTTATGGGATTTATCACGGCTGCTTCAATGGTGCCAAGGTTAATTTTAGGACCATTTGCAGGGGTTTTAGTAGATAAATGGAATAGAAAAAAGATTATAGTAATGACGGATGCAATTCGTGGTATACTATCTACTTTTGTTGGGATAGCAGCATTAATGGGATTTTTAGAAGTTTGGATGGTTTTCTTTGTAGGTATAGCAACAAGTTTATGTTCAGCATTTTTTAATCCTGCAATAACATCTGTTAAACCAGATATAGTTGATAAAGATGTTATTGTTAAGGCAAATTCAGCTACTAGTTTTGCCGATGCTGGAGCTAGTATGTTTGGTAATTTGATAAGCGGAGTTTTATATGCAACAGTAGGAGCTCCTTATATGTTTTTATTCGATGGTATCTCTTATATATTTTCAGCATTTACAGAATTATTTATTAAAGTGCCTAAGATTGTAAGAAAGAAAAAAGAAGTAACTTTTAAGGAAGATTTTAAAGAAGGGTTAGCTTTTACATGGAAGTTTAAAGCCTTAAGATATATGTTTATTTTCTCTTGTGGGATTAATTTCCTTTTTAATGCAGCTTTTATTTTGATGGTTCCTCTTTTTAAAGAAGCGAGTTATTTAGGAACAGAAAGGTATGGCATAGTAATGTCTGCTAGTGCAGTGGGAATGATGGTAGGTAGTCTTTTACTATCAATAATAAATATAAAAAATAACAAAAGATATATTATTATGGGCATTTCATTTATAGCGATGAGTTTAATATATCTAATGTTGCCAGTGGTTGAAAGCTTTTATGCAATATTAATTTTTTTACCAATAGCTCAATGTCTTAATATGATAGGAAACACTATATCAAATTCAAGTCTTATGCTTATTATCCCGGATGATAAAAGGGGAAAAGTATTTTCTCTACTTAGTACTTTTTCAATGGGATTAACGCCACTTGGTACCTGTATTGGAGGAATATTAGGCCAGATACTATCTATAAGAGTAGCCATGTTTACCTTATTATTTATGACTTTTTTAGGTTGTATTTCAATGATATTAATTAAACCAATAAAGTTAATGATAAATTATAATTCAGAAGATGAGTCAATTGAACAATTAATAGAAAGAAGTAATAAAGCCTTTAAGAAAAAACAAGATGTAAAAATCATAGAAGAATTTTAAATAGAAGAATTTAAATAGAAGGAGTGGTAATATGATCAATAATGAAACAATAGGAGATTTAAGAATATCTGGTTCAGGAAGTGCCGGTGGTGGAAGATATAAAAATATTTCTATAAGTGGAAGTGGGAAAATAACAGGAGATATAAGCTGTGAGAGCTTTAGCATAAGTGGAAGTGGTAAAGTTATTGGATCTATTTCAGCTAATAGTTTTAGAATAAGTGGATCAGGAAAGGTGACAAATGATTTAACTTGTATGAAGGGTAGTATAAATGGTAGTGGAACTGTTGAAGGTTCAGTTCATGGTGGAAGCTTTACTATAAGTGGAAGTGGTGGAGTTAATGGAAACTTTAAAGGTGATGAATTTATTATCCGTGGTTCTGGTAAAGTAGGTGGAAGAATTAATGCCACAAGAGTTAAATTACATGGAGCTACATCAGTGGGACAGGGAATTGAAGGAGAAATAATAGATATATCTGGTGGAATTAGAACACCAGGAATGATAAATGGAGATGAGGTAAATATAGAAGTAGGATCTACAACAGAGGTAGAAGAAATTGGAGCCACTAGAGTTAATGTAGTAAAGGCAGAAAAAGTAATGGGGTTATTTGGAAGAATATTCTTCTCCCTATTTGGAAGAAAGAATTATGGATATTTAACAATAAGGACTATAGAAGCAGACGAAATATACCTTGAGAATACAATTGCAGATGTAGTTCGTGGTAATAAAATTACTATAGGGGAAGGTTGTAAAATTAAAAAGATAGAATATAGAGATACACTATGCAAAAAAGATGAAAATTCAACTATAAGTGAAGAAGTTAAACTATAGAAAAAGAAAAGCGAGGCTGCTTAAAGGAGGAGAATTATGAGCGAGGAGTTAATTTCTAAAAAGGAGATTTTAGACATAACAGGGATCTCATATGGACAGCTTTATAGATGGAAGCGTAAGGATTTAATTCCAGAAGATTGGTTTATAAAGAAATCTAGTTATACGGGGCAAGAAACCTTTTTTCCTAAGGAAAAGATTATGGAAAGAATAAATAAAATTTTGGAGTTAAAAGATGAGATTCCTTTAGATGATTTGGCAGAAGTGTTTTCAAATAAACCAAAGGTAAAAAATGTAGATGAAAATTACTTAGTTGAAAGAGGAATGATTAGAAGTGAAATTTTGCCATTATATAAAGGGTTATTTGAAGGAAAAGAGAATTACTCTTTTAAAGAAGTCCTTTTAATGCATGTTCTTCAAAGTCAATTAGATTTAGGAAGTGCAACTATTGAGGAAATAGAATCTATGCTAAGAATCATGGACACTGAGTATTCTAAACTAGAATCTAAAAATGGAACGGTGTATTTAATTAGAAGATTGGGTATTGGAATTTGTTTGGCTGCTTTTGAAGAGAAAATTATTCTTGATGGTAACAGTAAAATTATTGGAGAAGTTAATTTAAAAGATACAATAGATGCAGTCAAATTTAAATTAGCTTTATAAAAAAAGGGGGATATTGTTATGAATTTTGCAGAATTAGATGATTTAAAAATATATGATGATTTAGTATCACCAGGTGGAAACTACAGAAATGTGAAAATAAGTGGAGATGGAACTATTAACGGAGATATAAACTGTCTATCAATGACAATTAGTGGTGATGGTGAAGTTAATGGAAGAATATATTGTGAGGAAGATTTTAAAGTAAGTGGAGACGCTACTGTAAAAAAATTTATAGAGTGCGGCAATATGAGAATAGCTGGAGACTTAGATATATTCGAGGGACTTAAGGTTAAGGACAATTTAAAAATATATGGGGATATTGACGTTAAGGGAGATATCTCATGTGGACGAATTACCATTATGGGGGATATTGAAGCTAATGGAAACTTAAAATGTAGTGGTGATATTCAAATAATGGGAGATGGGACTTTTGAAGGAATAATAAAAGGTAATGAAATAAAGGTTTTTGGAGATGTGGATAGATGTAAGGCTATCGAAGGGAAAATTATTTCTGTCTTTGGAGACGTAAATGTAGAGAAAGACATTGAAGGAGATAAAATTTCTTTAAAAGGAGATGTAACCTGTGATGGACTATTAAATGGAGAAGAAGTTTATATAAGTATGTATGGAGATCATCATATTAAAGAAATTGGTGGCAAGATAGTTAAAGTTTGCGATGAAATGGAAAAAAGTCATAAAATAGCCTCTCTGTTTTCTTTCGGAAGCAAATATGGTAAGGGTTTAAGAGCTGAATGTGTAGAAGGCGATGAGATATTATTAAAGAATTCAAAAGTGAATGTAGTAAGAGGAAAAAACGTGGTCATAGGAAAAGACTGTTATATTGACAAAGTTGAATACTCAGGAGAACTTAAGATTGAAGATAATGGAGTAGTAAAAGAATCTGTAAAATTGTAGTGATTAGTCCGTTAGGGGCCCTATTAATTATTAAAGGGGTCCCTTATTAATAAATATAATTCAATTTACTAAGGAGTTGAGAATTATGAAAGAAAGAACAAAAGTACTTATGTTAGGCACTTATCATTTTTCAGGTGGTGGAAAGCATCATTTAATTAATACTGATGTATGTGATATATTATCAGCAAAAAAACAAAGAGAAATTGATGAATTAGTAGAAAAGTTATTGTTGTTTAAACCTAATAAAATTGCAGTAGAGGTAAGAAAGGAGAAGGATGTGCAATTAAACGAAATTTATTCAGAATATTGCAAAAGAGGTTTTTTAATAGATAATAATATCGTAAGCAATAGAAGCGAAATTGTTCAACTTGGTTTTAGAATGGGGAAAATATTAAATCTTCTTAGTATATATCCTTTAGATTGTCCTGTTGATTTACCAGATGATTTTATAAAATATGCCGAAGAAAATAATTATGAAATATATAGCGAACTTATGGAATGCTTAAAGATCAAAGAAAAAGAAGGAAATAATTACATGAATAATAAAACTGTGCTTGAAACATTTAGATATTTAAATGATTCTAAGCAGGTTAATAGTGAACATAGCAGATGTTATTTGAATGTGGCAAAAGTAGGGGTTGGTAATAATTATTATGGGGTAGATTTCCTTGCACAATGGTATAGAAGAAATCTTTATATATTCGGAAATTTACAAAATATAGCTGAAGAGGGAGATAGAATTTTACTAATTTATGGAGCAGGTCATTGTAAAATTTTAAAGAGTTTTATAGAACAATATGATAGATTTGAACTAGTAGAGGCGTTAGAATATCTATAAAAACCTAAGTTTTAGTGTATAAAATTAAGATGATAAAAAAGCATTACCCAAAACTTGTAATATAAAGGTAGTAATGGTAGAATAAACTGTAGTGGTTTGTATAATATGGGAAAAATGTAATTTAAATCATGGGGTGATGTTATTGAATTTTAAAGTTAATGGCTTAAAGTCGGAAGAAAACAATATTAAGTTGTGGAATAAAAATTTTTTCTTACTTTGGCAGGGGCAATTGGTTTCAATGTTAGGTGATGTGCTATATTTAATGGCACTAGATTTATGGATTCTAGATATGACTGGTTCAGCAGCATTAATGGGGATAGTCTCAGCGCTTTCTATAGCACCAGCAATAATATTGGGGCCGTTTGCAGGGGTTTTTGTAGATAAATGGAATAGGAAAAATATATTAGTGATAACTGATTTTATTAGAGGGGTTCTTGTTACATTTATTGGTATAGCAGGTATAATGGGATTTATAAAGGTTTGGATGATAATAGTAGTTGCAATAATTAGTAGTATGTGTTCAGCTTTTTTCAACCCAGCAGTTTCAGCTATAAAGCCACAAATTGTTCATAGAAGCAAACTTGTAAAGGCTAATTCTATCACAAGTTTTGCAGAGTCAAGTTCTAATATGTTAGGTAATGCAATTGCCGGATTTTTATATGTTTTAGTTGGAGCTCCTTATATGTTTTTGTTTAATGGAATTTCATATATTTTTTCAGCTATAAGTGAAATATTTATTAAGGTTCCAGAAATGGATAAAACAGAGGGAAAGATAACTTTTAAAGAAGATTTTAAAGAAGGGTTGCATTTTGTAGGTCAATTTAAGACTTTTAAAAACATGTTTATAGTTTCTTGCATTGTTAATTTCTTTGTAAATGCAGCATTTGTGCTTTTACCAGTTTTATTTAAGCAGGCATCATATTTAGGTATAGAGAGATATGGTATTGCAATGGCTATAAGTTCTTTGGGAATGGTTCTTGGAAGTTTGACTTTATCCATTGTAAATGTAAAAAATGAAAAGAAATATTTTATAAGTGCTGGGGCTTTGGTACTTATGGGAATAATGATGGTGATAATGCCTATAACAAGGAATTTTTATATATTTGCCATAGCTTTTTGTGCTGCTACATATTTAAATGTAGTAAGTAACACTGTTATGGCTGCGGTACGAATGACAATAATACCAAAGCAAATGATGGGAAAAGTATTTGCGCTTATGGGTACTTTGTCTATGGCATTAATACCTCTTGCAAAGATTGTAGGAGGATTTTTAGGAGAGTTTTTACCGGTAAGAACGGCCATGATTATATTCTTTGGAATAACACTTATAGGATGTTTGATTTTACCAAGAATTAAGGGGTTAAAATCATTAATGAAGTATGATGGAGAAGAGTCCATAGAGAGATTGATTGCAATCACTAATGATGAATATGAAGGAAAAGTTAAAACTAATGAATCAATGTAGAATGAATTTGATATTTGCATTAGTTGTTATATAATTAAATATGGTAAAATAATAGTAAACCTTCATTCTCAGAATGAAGGTTTATGCTGTTTAAAGTGAGGAATTTAATTATGAATGAATTACTAGATTTATTTTTAACTTTTTGCAGAATTGGTGGATTAACCTTTGGTGGAGGATATGCAATGCTACCACTTATTCAGGAAGAGGTTGTTAATAAGAGAAAGTGGGCAACAGAAGAAGAAGTATTAGATTATTACGCAGTAGGACAATGTACTCCAGGAATAATAGCAGTAAATACAGCTACTTTTATAGGGTATAAAAATAAAGGGATTTCAGGAGCAGTAGCAGCAACTACTGGTGTTGTTTTCCCATCATTGATTATAATAATGATTATAGCTGCATTTATTAAGAATTTTGCAAGTTTAGAGATCGTGCAACATGGATTTGCAGGGATTAGGGTAGCAGTTGCAGTACTTATTGTAAATGCTATAGTTAAGCTCTGGAAGAGTGGTATTAAAGATGCTACAGGAATAATTATATTTGTAGTTACGTTTTTAGTATCTGTTATATTTAAGATATCACCTGTATTTGTTGTAATAGGTGCAACAATTGTAGGAATTGTTACTAAATCCTTGAGAAAGGAGGAGAAATAGTGACATATTTACTTTTATTTATTGAGTTTTTTAAAACAGGACTATTTTCTGTAGGAGGAGGCCTTGCAACACTTCCTTTTTTATATGAAATGGCCGATAAGTATCCGTGGTTCGATAGACCAATTCTTGCAGACATGATTGCTATTTCTGAATCAACCCCTGGACCTATAGGTGTTAATATGGCTACATATGCAGGGTATGAAGCAGGTGGAATTTTAGGAGGAATTATAGCAACTATTGCACTAGTATTACCATCGTTAATAATAATCATTATAATAGCAAAATTTTTAAATAATTTTAATGAAAATAATTATGTAAAATCAGCTTTTTATGGACTTAGACCAGCTGTTACTGCACTTATAGCTGTAGCTGGATTTGAGGTTTTTAAAATATCTATATTAACTATAAATAAGTTTTTATTAACACATAATATTATTGATATTATAAATATAAAATGTACGGTATTATTTGCAGTTTTACTTTATATAACAAATAAATTTAAGGCACATCCACTTGTAATTATTTTAACTGCAGCAGTAGTTGGAATTGTGTTTAAGTTTTAGACAATTGTAAATGATAGGTAACTTTTATTGTATATATACATACTTTGTACTATAATTATATTAAATTTGCTTTAAAGTAAGACTTAATTTGATAAATATGAGAAGATAAAAGGAGAATGCGCCAATGAGTAGAATATTTGGTACAGATGGAGTTAGAGGTATTGCAAATACTGAATTAACAGTAGATCTGGCATATAAACTTGGAAAAGCAGGAGCTGTAGTTTTAACAGAAGGAACACATAAACCTAGAATAATAGTTGGAATGGACACTAGAATTTCAGGGGATATGTTAGAATCAGCTTTAGTTGCTGGAATATTATCTGTAGGAGCAGAAGCTTTATGTCTAGGAGTAGTTCCAACACCAGCGGTAGCGTATTTAACACGAAAATATAATGCAGATGCAGGAGTAGTAATTTCTGCTTCTCATAATCCAGTTGAATATAATGGAATTAAATTTTTTGATAAAGATGGATTTAAACTTAAAGATGAATTAGAAGACAAAATTCAAAAATTAATAGAAGATGAATTTGAAGGAGTTAACATACCTACAGGCGGAATGGTAGGTAGAAAGTATTATGGAGATAATGCAATAAACGATTATGTTGAATTTGCAAAGTCAACTATTGATGGTGATTTAAGTGGAATGAAGATTGCTGTAGATTGTGCTAATGGTGCATCTTATACCACTTCTATAAAGGCACTAAAAGAACTTGGAGCAGAAGTTTTTATAATTAATAGTGATCCAGATGGAGTAAATATTAATAAAAACTGCGGTTCAACTCATCCTGAACAATTAATGAAATTTGTTGTAGAAAATAGATGCAACCTTGGATTAGCTTTTGATGGTGATGCAGATAGATGTCTTGCCGTAGACGAAAAAGGAAACTTAGTTAATGGCGACTTTATGATGGTAATTGAAGCTAAACATTTAAAGGCTATGGGTAAGTTAAATAAGGACACTGTAGTAGTAACTGTTATGAGTAATCTTGGACTTCATATAGCACTTAAAGAAGCAGGAATAAAAACAGTATCTACAAAGGTTGGAGATAGATATGTACTAGAAGAGATGGCTAAAGAGGGATACTCTATTGGTGGTGAACAATCAGGACATATAATATTCTTAGATTTCAATACTACAGGTGATGGATTAGTATCTGGACTTCAATTAGCTGCAACAGTAAAAGCAAGTGGAAAGACACTAAGTGAACTTGCAGCATCAATGAAGGAACTTCCACAAGTACTTGTAAATGCTAAAGTACCTAATAATATGAAAAATATTCATGAAATAGATGAGGAAATTGCTTCTGACATAAAAGTCATGGAAGAGAAGATGGCTGGTTCAGGAAGAGTTTTAATTAGACCATCAGGCACAGAACCATTAGTAAGAGTAATGCTTGAGGGCGAAAATCAAGAGGAAATTGATAAAATGGCTCATGATTTAGCTAGGAAAATAGAAGCTAAGGCTAATAATTAATATAAGAATTGTAACGGGTAGAACCTTACTGAAGCAAGGGGCTGTCATACTAAGCAATTAGTATGACAGCCCCTTAACTTTAATTTCTAGAAAAGTGTAGAAACAAATTTTTGACAAAAATTAATACAATTTATACAATTGGTAAAATTCTTTTATTTAATCGTGACAATATATTAATAAAGAGTAAAAAATGTTGACCTGTGGACAATATATGAATATAATATAATGAGGTTAATATGCTACACTAAAGCCCCATAGCATAATTAAGGAGGGTTGAAAATATAGGTTAACTGAGCGCCAGGAGTTGAGTGAAAAGTACGGATTTTTATGGAAGCCCTACTAACTAAATTATAGATTTAGAGTCTCACTTGACTTGACGAGGATGGGGAGTATCGATTTATCGGCGGATGCCCCACGGTATAACACTATCGTTAGAAGTTGAGAAAACCAAAAAGTGATTTTTGGGACAAATCAATGGAGTGGAAAGTCTTAACTAAATGTGGATAAGTTCATAATAAAATCTAGGAATGTGGATTAAAATAATGCTATAAGTTCTAATGGGTTAAGAATTTTAGAGTTATTAATAATTTAAGCTATTAAAAATTTGCTTATTATTAATGGTAAACACGGAAATAATAGATTTAATATGTGAGGGGTTTCTTATTCATAAAGGTTATAATTAAGAAATTAAGCATTTAGGGAGGAAAAAATATGTGTGGAATAGTTGGTTATTTTGGTAATAGAAATGCATCATCATTATTAGTTAGTGGTTTAAGTAAATTAGAGTATAGAGGTTATGATTCAGCAGGAGTTGCAATTTTAAATGATGGAAATGTTACTGTTGCAAAATGTAAGGGTAGACTTGCTAATTTAGAAGCTAAATTACAAGAAGAGCCTGTGGAAGGTTTTGTAGGAATAGGTCATACAAGATGGGCAACTCACGGAAGTCCTTCAGATGTAAACTCTCATCCACATACAAATGCGGATGGAACTATAGCTGTTGTTCATAATGGAATTATAGAAAACTATATAAGAATAAAAGAGTGGTTATCAGAGAAAGGTTATGTATTTAAATCTGATACTGATACAGAAGTAATTCCTCATTTAGTAGATTACTATTACAAGGGTGATTTATTAAGTGCTGTTATGGAAGCTACTGAAAAACTTGAAGGTAGTTATGCAATAGGAGTAATCTGTGCAAATGAACCAGATAAATTAGTAGCAGTTAGAAATGAAAGTCCATTAATAGTTGGATTAGGAAAAGAAGAAAACTTTATAGCTTCAGATATACCAGCAGTATTAAATGAAACTAGGGATGTATATTTACTAGAAAACAAAGAATTTGTTGTAATGACAAAGGATGGAGTTAAAATATACGGCGATTTTGAAAAAGAAATTAAAAAAGAAGTATTCCATGTAACTTGGAATGCAGATGCTGCTGAAAAAGGTGGATATGAGCACTTTATGCTTAAAGAAATCCATGAACAACCTAAAGCTATAAAAGACACTATGGCTTCAAGAATAGTTTCAGGTCACCCTGTAAATATAGACGATATAAGTATTACAAAAGAACAAATTGAGAAATTAAACAAAGTTTATATAGTTGCCTGCGGAACTGCATATCACGCTGGAGTAATAGGAAAATATGTAATTGAAAAATTAGCTAGAATACCAGTAGAGGTAGATATAGCTTCTGAATTTAGATATAGAGATCCTATTATAGATGAAAATACTTTAATGATAGTTATAAGCCAATCAGGTGAAACAGCAGATACATTAGCTGCACTTAAAATGGCTAAGGCTAGAGGAGCTAGAGTTATAGCTGTAACTAATGTAGTAGGAAGTTCAGCTTCAAGAGAAGCAGACGATATACTATACACATGGGCTGGACCAGAAATTGCAGTTGCATCTACAAAAGCATATGTAACTCAATTAATAGCAATGTATACAATAGCTTTATTCTTTGCAGAACAAAAGAGTACTATAGAAAAGCATGAAATTGAAGATATTAAAAAAGCTATGTTAGAGCTTCCTGAAAAGGTTGAAGCTGCACTTGAAGCTAAAGAATCTATAAGAGATTTAGCTAAGAGAATTGTAGAGCATACAGACATGTTCTTCCTTGGAAGAGGTGTTGACTATGCAGTAGCTATGGAAGCATCATTAAAAGTAAAAGAAATATCTTATGTTCACTCTGAAGCATATGCATCAGGAGAGTTAAAGCATGGTCCTATAGCTTTAATTGAAGATGGAACTATCGTTGTAACTTTAGCAACACAAGAAGAGTTGTTTGATAAGACAGTAAGTAATATGAAAGAAGTTATAGCAAGGGGAGCTAATGTTATAGCTGTTGCACAAGAAGGCCATAAGGAAATAGAAAAATCTACTGAAAATGTAGTATTTATTCCTAAAGTAATGGATTTATTTGCACCAGTAGTAGCTATAATCCCAATGCAATTATTATCATATTACCTTTCAATTGAAAAAGGTTGTGACGTAGATAAACCAAGAAATTTAGCAAAATCTGTAACAGTTGAATAAAAATTATAACAAAGCATATGAGGTTGTGACTTTAAAACAAAGTTGTATCAAAATTAAATAGATAGGTAATACTAGACTCGATGTTTAGTATTACAATAAAGCATAAAAGACTAGACATTTTTAACATGAATGTCTAGTCTTTTGTTATTTTTGAGGTGAAATAATGGCAAAGATAAAAATGATGTTGTATAAATAAAGTTGACTAGCTAAATCTATAATAATTAAATGGACAAATGACTTTACTAAGTCAGGATCATTTAAAGTAATATATGAAGTATTACATACATTTAATATAGAACGTTCATTAAGTAAAAAAGGCTGACCTTATGATAATGCTGTTGCTGAGGCAGGCTATAAGATTATAAAAACAGAGTTTCCATTCAATAGGATTTTTAAAAATTTAGAGGAATTAAAGCTTGAATTACGTAGTTATGTGTTATGGTACAACAATAAGCGTATACATGTTGCTCTTAACTATATGACATCAGCAGAATATAGATTAAGCAAAATGACCGAATAAAAATTGTATTAAAATATGTTGATAATCCAGTATAAATATATAAAAAGGAGAGGTAAATATGTGTACTGCATTTACTTTACAATCTTTACAGATGGAAAATTTTTTTTGTAGGACTATGGATTTTTCTTACGATATAGAACCTGGATTTTTTATAGTACCTAGAAATAACCTATGGTATAATCCTATTACCATGAAAAAACACAATGATTGCTATAGCTTTATAGGCATCGGTCAAAAAACTGATAGTATGTTAGGTTTTTTTGATGGGGTAAATGAAAAAGGATTTGCTGCAGCCGCACTATACTTTGCGGGTTACGCCTATTATGATATACCAGTAGAAGATAAAAATAAAGAGCCTATTGCATCATTGGATTTTCTACATTATATTTTAGGACGATGTACTTCAGTAGATGAACTAGATATGATACTGAAAAGTATATGTGTCCTAGGTCTTCCAGATCCTGTTACTAAAATAGCTGCTCCTCTTCATTGGATTGCAACTGATAAAAGCGGCAAATGTGTAGTTATTGAGCAAACCCAAAATGGTCTTGAGATATTTGATAATCCTATAGGAGTTATGACTAATAGTCCAGATTTTATGTGGCATATGACTAATCTAAGAAATTATATAGAAGTATCTACAATCCAAAAAAAGAAAACTCATTGGGGAAATGTTGAGTTAACGCCCTTCGGTCAGGCTGGTGGAACAATGTTATTACCTGGTGGCTACACATCTCCAGAACGATTTGTTAAAACAGCCTTTTTAAAAACCCATGGCCAAGTACCTAAAGATGGAGTAGATGGCATAATGACTTGTTTCCACATTGTTGAGAATGTTTCAATTCCAAGGGGAGTTGTTCTTACAGATAAAGGTACTTGTGATTATACTAAATATACTGCATTTATAAACACAAACACCTGTGAGTATTACTTTAAAACCTATGACAACAGTCAAATAGCCACTATAAAACTAAGTGATGATTATGAGAATTGTACACATCCTATGTTTCTCGGTAATTTAAAACGTCCTATTACCTTTGAAAATCTTTAGACTATGGTATATTGTTTATTTTTTGCTTTACTTAAAATCTTGAGCAAAACAGGTTCTGTCTAAACTTGAAAGTTCTAAACCTATCCCATTAATGGGGTAAGTTTAGGTAAGCGATGGAACAAATACCGTCATGAAAAATGAAATTTCTTTCCAATGAAATGAAATTCCAATGGATCAAGACACAATGAGAAATAAGAGCAATAACAAAGCGACAGCTTGAATGGCTTTTGGATGGACTACAAATTAATCAAAAGAAAGCACTTAACGAAAATATTAATACTGAAAAAATGATTTTTTAACATTGTGTTAGAGTATAATTTTAGTAGGCAATAGATAACAAAAAAATAGAAAGGTAATACGTGAAATAAGAGTTGCCAACTTTTACTTGACTCAAACTTAATGATCAAACTTTATTACAAACCTACAATACTGTAGATTTTAAATAAAGTCGCGATGTTTTAAACAAAGTTGAATCAAAATATAATAAAGGGTAATACGAGAATCGATGTTTAGTATTACAAAATTACAATAAAGCATATGAGGTTAGACATTATTAATATCAATATCTAGCCTTTTGTCATTTTTCAGGGGAATTAATGGCAAAGAGAAAGCGGATACTAAGATACTAGAATTTTATAAGTAAGATTAGTGGAGATATTTAAAATATAAGTTAATAAATATTTAAAGCTATGAAGTTAAAATAGGTGAGTTAAGGAGAGGATTAATTATGAGGAAGTCATTATTAAAAAGTAAAACTATATTGGAATTAGAAAACAATATCAGAATTCATGGACATAAAGCTGAAGAACAATTTTTATCATGCTTAGAAAAGCAAGGTTCTCCTATAATAGAATTGATTAATAATGAAAATGTATATAACTTAGTTACATTTATATACAAGGATGATATGAAGTGTAAAAATGTCTTATTTGCACCTTATATAGGAACTGATAGATATAAGGATAAATATAGGGATTTTCTTATGGAGAGAATTGATAATACTGATTTATGGTATATTTCTTATGAAATAAGAAATGATGCAAAAGTACTATATTATTTTTCTCCTAATGATCGCTTGGACAATGATTGGGAATATAGATTTGATAGTAATGCGATTCATGATAAGTTAAATAGAAATGTTTTTGAAAATTCAGACGGTAAGGGCTCAATATTAATAATGCCAAAATCAGAAAAAAATATATGGTCTAAAAAAGTGAATGATGTACCTACTGGTAATATAGAAGAGTTTAGCTTTGAAAGTGAAAATTTAAAGGACAAGCGTAAAATTACTATTTATACTCCATATGGTTACAATAAAGATGAAGAGCCATATAAATTTCTGTTTTTAACTGATGGAAGTGAGTACATAGACTTACTTAATGCAATAGATAGTTTAAATAATCTTATAGCTAATAAGAAGATACCACCTATTGTTGCAGTATTTATTGACTCAATTGAAGAGACAAGAGAAGAAGAATTTAGTTGTAATGATAAATTTTGTAGTGTAATTGCTGAGGAAATTGTACCTTGGGTTAGAAAAAAATATAATATATCATCAAATGCCAGTGATGGCATAATTGGGGGAGTTAGCTTAGGAGGGCTTAACGCATCTTATTTAGCATTGAATTATTCAAGTATTTTTGGAAATGTTATTACTCAATCAGGTTCTTATTGGTATCATCCAGATGAATTTATTGATATACATGGAAATTGTTATATGAGTTTTAGGTATAAGGAAATGAAAAAACTTCCTATTAAATTTTATTTAGACATAGGAACTTATGAACTTAAAAAAATGATTAACACAAATTTAAATTTTAAAAATGCATTAAAGGAAAAAGGATATGATGTTGATTTTCATTGGTTTAATAGTGCCCATGATTATTTATCTTGGGGAGAAAGTTTAGCTCATGGATTAATTTCATTAATTGGAGTGTAATATATTAACAACTATTTGCAATTCAACTAAAAGAGTATGTAATAGTCTTTCTATCATAGTAGGACAATCTGTAAAGGATAGAATCAAAGTTTTTATTATTAATGAGGATTTAGGATTTTAGTAAAAAGTAAGCAATCAAATAGGTTATATAAACCTATTTACAATCAGTGTAATAAAATTAAGAATAACTTAAAATTAAGTATAATAATTGTTAATTAGGAGAGAAAGTTATGAATTATAGAAATTTTTATGAATTTGAAGAATACTATTCAATACCTTACTCTGAAAAAAAGTATGACGAAGTTTTAAACCTACTCAATCATGCAAATGAACTTTTACCAAAAGATGAATATGAAAATAATCTATTTGAACTTATGATGTATAAAGCTATGATATATACTCAGACCAATAATAGCGAGGGTTGTCTTACCGTTATAAAAAAATTACTTGATAAAGATTATTCACTTCCATTACATTGGGCAAGCTTTAATTTCTTAAGGAAATACTCTGGATATGAGGCTCTTAGTAATTTGAATAGAGAATGTCTTCAACAAGCTAAAGAAAAATCTAAGTTCAAATATGAAGTTCATATACCAAAATCTTATGATAGATCAAAAAAACATCCATTATTCTTTTGTCTACATGGTGATGGATTTGGATGCAACTTAAAAAATACTAGCTGGTATTGGAAAGCTGAGGAGCTTTTAAAAAAAGGATATATAGTCGTATATCCTCAATCATCACAACTCTATTTTCATAACAGCTTTGGTTGGCTTAGTGATCCAGCTCTATCAAGAAAAGAACTGAAGGATTGTTATGAACAATTATTATTAGATTATTCCATTGATGAAACTTGTGTATTAATTGGAGGTTTCTCTGGTGGTGCAACAACTTCTATTGATATAGCTTTTCATAACACTATTCCAATAAAAGGAGTCATTGCATTATGCCCAGGTGATTATTTAGGGAATATAGAACTTATAGACGCAATGAAATTAGCAGAAAGAAAAACAAAGATAGTTATTCTTGAAGGAGATCAATGTATTGATCCAGTTACGAAACATCTTATAAATGTATTTAAGGAAAGTGGACTTGCCTATGAATACCATATTAATAAAGGAATTGGACATGAATATCCTAAGGATTTACCTGAAAAAACTTTGAAAGCTGTGGAATTTATAGTTAATAACTAATAAAAATAGAGCTTTCTATGATATATCTATTTTATCATAGAAAGCTCTATTAATTATTTTGCACTATTATGTTTTCTAAGTTCATCAACAATTATTAATGTGCATACTACTACTATTGCAGATAGTATAGAAATTGCAGCAACTACAAGTCCCACCTCATAAGGACCAGAACCAATTGCTGAACCTATACCTATAGATAAAAGATCTACTCCCCAAAATGTTATAAATCCAATCAATAGATAAAGCAATTTGTCACCCATTATTATCCCCCTTAAATTAATATGATATTATTATAGTGTATTAAGTTGTTTACTGTAGTAGTTCCTATTATTGTAGGTATTATAGCATCTAGAATTAATTTTTTTAGTTAAGATATTTTATAATCATCCAGTTTAATATGATTATCTCCAATTTTCATCAGTTCTTCATCGTGAGTAACAATTAATATTGTTTTACCGTCATTATGCATCTTTTGAAGTAAGTTCACTATAAGCATTTTATTATCATGGTCCAAACTTCCAGTAGGTTCATCGGCAAGAATTAATTCACATGGTTTTAATAGAAGTCTAGCAAGAGCTATTCTTTGTTGCTCGCCGCCAGAACACTTATATATAATCTTTTTTTCATAGCCTTCAAGGCCTACTTCCTTTAGTGCTTTTGTAATTAGTTTATCTTTATTTTTATCTTTAACATTTTCCAGTGCAATCATTAGATTATATTCTACAGTTTCATTGTCTACTAGAGCAAAATTTTGAAAAAGGTATCCTATTTTTTCTCTAAGAAGGAATTCTGCTTTTCTGGAAAATGGGTGCACATTTTTTTCTCCGAATAAGTATATGTTTCCTTTATTAGGAGTATCTAAAAGTCCTATTATATTTAGAAGAGTAGATTTTCCTGATCCAGAAGAGCCACTAATTATTGTAAAGCTATTTTTAAAAATCTCTAAATTAAAGTTTCTAAAAATCTCAACATCTTTAAATGACTTATACATATTTTCTATACATACTATATTTTCCATAGATTATTCACCCTTAAGTACTATTGATATATTGTTTTTCTCAAAGTTTTTAATTCTAAAAAGTATAAAGATTATTTCGATAATCATAAATGTAATTGTAAATAAAAAGGCTTTGGTAAATGGAATTTTTAAAACTCCAAGAGCTAGTATAAGGAGTATAACGTTAGGGGTTAAATTAAGAATAATAAGTTCCATATATCTTGACCAAAATCTATGTCCCATAAGATATTTTACAGATACTTCCTTTTTCGTATCTTCTAAATGAAGATATAAACTTTGATATAAGAATACTAACATAATAAAGGTATATAAAAATATAATTTCTAAGGTTCTAGTTATTTTACTAAAATATGCTTTAATGTAGTAATCATATATTCCTTTATTATCAAAAATTATATACTTATTTTCATAACCCATTTCATTCAAGGTTTTTGAAAGAGATTCTGAATCACTATAATATACACCATCATACATAGGTTGAATTGCAGGACTGAAGTTAGTTACAAGAAATACTATTGGATCTTTAACAGTAGCTTTAGCTAGTCCTACAATGTTAGGGTTGTAGAAAGATTTATCAAAGGTAACATAAATCTTTTTCGCACATTGATTAATATAACCTAGATTCATAAGACTTTTGCCCTTATATTTTTTAGGAATTAAAAGTGTATCTTCTGATAATGAATCAATATCAATTTTGTCTCCATCTTCGCTTCTTATAATATAATCATGGAGATACTTTTTATTTACACTTATATAAGGAATAAAATTATTATTACTTTTTTCTTGTGGAGTAAGTAAAGGACTGTCTTTGTCAGAAAAATCAAATTTGGTGTAAATTCCTTTCTCTTTTTCAAGAACTTTAAAGAAATCTGAGAATATTTTAATTCCATCATCAATACCACTAGTAAAGGCAGTTTTACAAGTCCCTGTAACAGTATATCTATATTTTTCTTTATCATAATATTTTAAGTGACTATATAAGTTTTCAAAGGTTACTAAACTATTACTTATTTCAGCAATCATTGGAGAGATAATTATAGTCATTAGTATGAGTTTTACCACCAAATTAGAAAACACTAACTTCATGTTTACGCTACTTTTTTTTAGGCTCACTAAAGAAGATATATATTTTATATAGAAATATAAAATAAGAACAATAATAATTAGTCCTGCTAGAAAAATTAAAGTGCTAGTAAGTAATGGTTTTATAATATTGTAGGCTATTGGAGAAATCTCACCTACTAATACAAAAAAAGTTATAATAAGAGAGAAAATAAAGATTAATAATTCCATTGAAACATATCTGCCTATAACTCTTTTCATAATTTGGTGATTTTTATTACCATTCATTTTTCGAATACTAATTTCTTTTAATTTTTTATTTATAAAAATTGTCATAAGTATAATATTTAAAACAACCATAATAACAATTAATTGAAGGTTCATTCCTAGTTGTTTTTTTTCAGAAGTACCCTTAGGTTTATCAACAAAAATGTCATCTGTAATGGAATATTTACTTTTAAGTTGACTCTTTAAGTTATTTATGTCTGCTGAAGTTTCTTCATAAAAGGTAGCTTTTAACTCGATATCACCGTTATCGATAACATCCTTTAATTGATGAAGTGGTCTATAGTTATTAAGATTAAAAAAAACACCGGATTTATAAAAGTCATCTAAAACCTTTATTTTAATTGCATTGGGATTATCATCATTTGTAGCATAGTAGAGATTTTCTTTATTATCGCAAAATGAAACTTTTCTATCTTCATCGGTATATATAAAGTTATCAACTTGGAAAGTTTGGGAGTAAATAAAATATTCCGTAATATTTCTGTGCAAATCATCGGTTTTTCCCCGTATAACAAAAATATCCGTATTATTTTCATCTCCAAACTCCATTAAGCTATCAATTAACTCTGGCATAGTCATATTACATGTCTCAGGGGAAATAAAGACACTTGTAGATTTCATATTATTATATTTTTCATTATAAAATTGGTTTAAATTAAAATAGTATGTTTTATTAAATTGTGAGTATATAGTAATTGTAATTAATATGCCTAAGATTGCAGTAAAGATATAACTAAGTTTTTTCATAAAAGACCACTCCTAATCTTTTAGAAAAATTATACATTATAACAATATATTAACAATAAAATAATGATGTAGTCAATTGCAAATGTCTCTGTAGTAAAAAATAGTTATAGAATATACAAGTTATTATGAATGTAACATACAATTGTGTCTATAGAATGTTAATGAAGTTGACAAATCAGTGTGAATTATCAAGTAAATTATGAGATTAAATCTATGTTTTCAGTCAAATTACTCAATATAAATTGGTTGAAATTACAAATTTAAACATGTAATATGTAGATAAAGCATTAGATAAGTGCAACTATATAAAGTAATAAATATGATAGTGAACAGGAGATTATTATGAATAAATTAATATACAAAATCCCAAATAGAAGAGAAGCTGAGGATATATTACAGCAGGCGAGCAAATTGAATCCAGGGCCTTGGGTTCATCATTCAATGTATGTGGCTAAGGCAGCTGAATTAATTGCTAAATATGATGAAGAATTGGATGAAGATATTGCGTATGTGATCGGATTACTTCATGATATTGGAAGAATAAAGGGAAGACATTATGTAAGACATTCTATTGATGGATATAATTATGCAATGGAAAAGGGATATGATATGATTGCAAGAATTTCTATTACTCATACATTTCTTTGCAATAATATTGATGATATATGTGGAGAAATGGACTTTACAGAAGAAGAATATAATTTTGTAAAAGAGTATTTAAAGAAAGTAGAACTTACACCTTATGATAAGTTAATTCAGTTATGTGATGTGATAGCTTTGCCTTCTGGTGTTTGTTTAATTGAAAAAAGAATGGTAGATGTAGTTATGAGATATGGATTTACTGAGTACACTTTAGAAAAATGGAAGAAAACTTTTGAAATAAAAGATTACTTTGAAACGCGAATAGGAAAATCAATATATAGTATTTTACCAGGGGTAGAAGAAACAACCTTTGAATTATAAGAGTATAGGAATTGGGGGAAACCATTGTGAATATTATTGATATCAATCAAAGAAAAGTAGAATATTTGATGGTAGGAAAAGGAACAAATGTGGTAGTTATAGTGCCAGGTATGGGATGCAGTATATATTCTTGGCTTAATGTTGTTGATGAAATTAAAAAAGATGCAAAGGTTATTGTTTTTCATAGAAGTGGATTAGGAAATACTGATCTTCATCCCAAAGGTAATTCAACAGAGACCGCATGTGAAGATTTAAATAACCTTATGAAGGTTTTGCAAATTAGTGAAAAGGTTATATTAGTTGGACATTCTTACGGAGGGATATGTGTTCAACATTTTGCAAGGTTGTATCCTAACAAGGTAAAGGCATTAGTGCTAGTAGATTCATCATCTATGGATGCATATAAATTTAATGAGTTAGATATTCCAGTTGCTGATGAAACTCAATCAGATGAAGCTTATGTAAAAGAGTGGACAAGGCAATCTAAACTAACAAAGGAGCAACTTAATGGAGAAATTAAGCCATCATTATCAAGTGAGGAGTTGAGTTTTCCCATAGAAGTACAAAAAAGAATTTTAGACTTTATGATAAGTCCTAATTTATATAAAAGTGCTATTGATGAAACTATTGATCTAAGATATGGAGTAAAAAACATAAGAGATGTTGGAGAATTTCCTGATATTCCTTTGAAAGTTTTAGTTCGTGATTATGAATATTCATTAAAGGAAACAATTGATGAAGATGGAATACCCAAGAAGGAAGCAGAGAAGTTAGAGAATTTATGGAGAGAATTATCCTATGATTTAGCCAAGTTATCTAACCAAAGTGAAATTAAATTTGTTAAAGACAGTGGACATGCTATTCATCATGATCAAAGACAAATAGTTATAAATACTATCAAGGAACTCCTTATATAAAATATTTTAATATATGATTAGTTGGTGAATGGTGGTTGGCTGAAGCATACATAGATGAAAGGTGCAGCTTGAATGAGTAAGATTAATTGAATAAATTTTGCTATTAGTGGATATATCACCTCAAGTGAACTATCTACAGGACCGCTTGGAATTATCACTAGTGTGAAATACTAAATTATTAGTTTCTTTTAATTATAATCTTATACGACATTAAGGTACGCAGCCCGTGAACAGAGGTGAATATATCATAATAGCAAAGTTAGCTTAAATAAAGGCGGTAGCTATTGGTTTCTTACTGCTAATGGGACAGCCTCTCATTTATTTAAAGTTGATTCTTTAAATTTTATAGCTTCTTCAGCTGTTTTAACTAAATAGGTAATAGCATCTACAGGAAATTTACCTATGGCAGTTTCTCCGGTAAGCATTAAGGAAGAGGCGCCATCTAAGACAGCATTAAATATATCACATACTTCTGCTCTGGTTGGAATTGACGAATTAATCATTGAGTTTAAAAGTTGAGTTACAACCATAAAAGGTTTCTTGTTTTCATTGCATAAACATGAAATCTTTTTTTGTGTTTTTGGAAGCTTATATAAAGGCATATTATTACCTAGATCTCCTCTTGCTATTATTATTTCATCAGCTAAATCTATAAATGAAGGTAAATTAGAAACTCCATTTAGGTTCTCTATCTTTGCCATAATTTTAGTAGAAGCAGCGTTGAACTTTTTTAATGCTTCTCTTAATGTGATTATATCTTTTTGTGAACGAACGAAAGGGAGCATTACATCAGTTATACCATACTTATTTATTTTAGATAAATTTATATAATCTTCTTCTGTAAGGGTAGGTCCATTTATATCTACACCTTCAAGGGCAATGCTCTTTTTTGAATGTAAAGTCCCACCTCTAATAATTTCACACTTTGCATAATTAGATTGGAGTTCAATAACTTTTAGTAGGATGAGTGAGTCATCAAGAAGCACATTTTCACCAATTGTTAGCATGGAAAAGATATCTTGTCCAATAGGAATTCCATTAAATCCTAAAAAGGTACATTCACCAGTTTCTAATTGAAGGGGCTTATTAAGACTTCCAATTCTTAATTCTGGACCTTGAATATCAATTAGTATTCTAGGGGTTATATTGCAGTTTTTCGCAGCTATATTTATATTTTTTATATAATAATCACAATCTTCGAGAGTTTTATGAGATAAATTTATTCTAATACCTGTCATTCCTGCAAGAAACATTTTCTCAAGTGTTTCTATATCTTCGCAGGAAGGTCCAATAGTTCCATAATAATCCATGATTTTATCCTCCTAAGCGAGTAGTTTCTTAAATTATAACATATATATTAAAAAATGGATTTACAAATTGGTATTAAAAGATCTTTTAAAGGAGATTAGAACAATTTTATATAGAAATATACCAAATATTAAATTAATCCCTATGGCAGGAAGTACTACTCCAATAAATAAAGCATTAAAGGTAGCAGGTAGTCCAACTATTATAAGTGAAGCTATAAGGAAAGTAGTACCACTTATTAGAGTGCCCGCTGGAAAGAGAATATAGACTAATAAGGTATTTTGTTTTTCCTTGTTTAAATTTGATATCAATTTAATTTTTAAAATCAACTGTACTAAAAGATAAGATAAATTTACAGTTATAAACTTATCAATAATGTTTGGTAGTTGCCCACCAGGAAATTTAGTTGTCATTGCAGTAAAAATACCTGTAATAAGGGCTGAAATTAAACAAGTTTTATAGTCATTTTTATTTAGAATCATTATTATAAATAACATAGCCAGTGCCATATCAGGTTGCATAGGCAGTCCAAGTGCTGGAGTGATTTGATGTAGAATTGCACCAATAGCTAGTAACATTGAATTCATAACTAATTTTTTTGTATTACTTTTTTTCATAAGAAGATTCCTCCTATAATTATATTTTGACTTCTTCCATTGAATCTCATCATCATTTGATGCGTAAGTTCATAACATCTAAATCACCTCCTATAAAATAAAAAAACTCCGTCCATTGAAAAGGACGAAGTTAACCGCGATACCACCTAATTTGTGAAAAAAATAAATTTATTCACCACTCATTTCAGATACTAACATATCCTATCCGCTGTAACGTGCAGTCCACGGTAACCACTACTTTCTAATTAAAGATTTCGATTTACTCCTCAAAGGTCCATTCCTTAAACTTGTTAATATTAGACTCTCACCAAACGCTAATTCTCTGTATATAACATGGATTTAAGTACTATTCCTTGTCAATGGATTTTTTATTGATTTATTATATAGTATATTATTCTATAAATCATAAAATGTCAACAATATTAAGAATATTTAATTTGTTACAATATGTAAAAAAGAGTAAAATAATATATATGGATATGTAATATAATTAATATGTTAAATTAAACTTATATATTTGAATATTAGAAGAATAATATAAGGGGTATGATAGTAGATAAATAAATTATTTATATGAGAAGGGATAGTTAAATGATAAATAAGCAATATGCAGAGGGGATTATTTTATTTAATAATGTAGCTGTTTTTCAGGTTAATAATATAAATGGGAAAGAGGAACATTCTTTTATAAAGGTAGAGACTGATAAGGAAGGATCCGCGGAAGAAGTTATTCTTAGTTGCATTAAAAGTATAACAGAAATGGAGTGCAATATTTTATTTTCAATATCTTCAACAGTTCGAAAAAATCATAGACCTTTTTTAATAGAGCTACATAGTGATAATTTAAGTGAGAAAAATATTATAGATAAGTTAGAAGAATTAACAAATATAGAATTGATTTCTTTAGAGAATTTAAGTAAATATAATGATATTGATAAGTTATATTTTGAAGCACTGATGATTGAATGTAATAGTAAAAAATATTTTCCTAATTGGTATTATAAAATAAAGAATATCGTAGAGAGGTAGTTACCTAGTGTTAACTACTTCTTTTATTTTTAAAATAAAAGTGTTCGAAATAATAAAGTGCAGTCATATATATTAAATAAAGCAAGGTAATACAGAGCCTTAAATAGAAATGAAGAGGGGGAGAAGGTTTGCCGATACTTATATTTTTTTTAAAAGTAATGGAAGTTTTGTGGTATACATCATTAACAAGAGATTATGATAAAGTTGTGAAGACAATATCCATTAAAGAATGTATTGCACCTTTATTTTTTACTATACTTTTATTAATTCCATTGGTATTTTTAGTATGCAAAAAGATAAAGGATAAAAGAGAGTTTATAATAATTTTATTGATTTTTACTATTTTCTTATTTATTTGGTTAAGTGTTTTTATGACGTCAATTCAGAAGCCATATCCTATAAGTATTAAATTTACAAGATTTCTTGCAATGGTATCTAATATTACTATTTGGGGCTTTTGTGCTTCGAAGTGGAAGATGTATATAAAATAAATATTCACCAAAATGGTTATACAGCATATTATATATAAAGTTAATTATGCTTGTGAGGTGGATATGAAACAAGTAATATGTTTAATTTTTTTTATTGTTTTTATTATTATATTTGTTGGATGTAGTACTGGTGATAAGAAAAGTGAGTATAGCTATTTAGAAGTAGATAAAAGAAATCTAAGAAAAAGTTTAGTAATAGAAGATGTATATAAGCAAATAGAAAAGCAGTATGAAAAACAAGATGTGGGTACTAAAATAGACGGAAATGAAAGTTCATCGAAAGATAAGGATTTTATATGGCAAGAGAATAAGGTGTGTGTAAATAATTCTAACTATGTTATAAAAGATGAGCTGTTAAATGAAGTTTATAATATTATAAATAGTTATGGTGAGGATATTTCTTTTTGTGTTATAAATCTTAAGGACAATATGGTTATGGGTTATAATCCTGAGGATGAATATGATACTGCTAGTACAATTAAAGCACCGTATGTTTTATATTGTTTAAAAGAAATAGAAAAGGGAAATGGATCATTAGAAGAAGAAATGGTATATGAAGAAAAACATTTTATCTATGGGTCCGGATTAATTCAAAATGAACCTATAGGCAGCGTTTATACCATTGAACAACTTATTTATAATACTATAAACTATAGTGATAATATTGCTTATAATATGCTAAATTATAGATTTGGAGAAGAAGGATATAATAGCATGTTAGAAGAATTGGGATGTGATGAGTATTTTTTGGATGGACATTTTATATGGGGGAAAGCAAATGCAAAAAGTGCAGCGTTAATTTGGAGAGAAATATATAGGTATGGTGAGGAAAGTGACCTTGGGAAGATGTATATAAGTATTTTAAAGGAGGCACTTTACAATTATATACAGCCAGGAGTGCCTCAATATAAAACAGCACATAAATCAGGTTGGATTGATGAGCAATGCCATGATACGGGTATAGTTTATGCTAAGAATCCCTATGTTGTTGCAATAATGGTTAATAATGGTGGAAACTGGTCTAGCAGTTATGAAATAGAGTTAATAGCAACTCAAATAAATAACATAATGGATGATTACGAGTACTATTCTAATAATAATAGTTAAAATATTTTTTAAGTTAATGTTTACAAAAAAAGTTGTTATCGATATCAAGGGAATAATTAACAAAAAGTTCATAAAAACTTTGTAAATTTGTTGAATTTACAAAGTTTTTTTTATATAATTTAAAAAATAACTGAAACTCAATACAAAGGAGGATAAGGTATGAATAATTCAAGTCAGGGAAGAGGCCAATGGGGTTCAAATCTAGGATTCATATTAGCAGCTGCAGGTTCTGCAGTAGGTTTAGGGAATATATGGAAATTTCCTTATTTAGCTGGGGCTAATGGAGGAGGAGCATTTGTATTTTTATATTTAGCAATGATTGTGATAATTGGATTTGTTATTATGCTTGGAGAAATGTCAATTGGAAGAAGTACACATTTAAGTGCAGTAGAGGCATATAAAAAGATAAATAAAAAATGGGCCTTTGTTGGTGTTATTGGAGTAATAGTAAGCTTTTGTATTCTTTCTTTTTATAGTGTAATTGGAGGTTGGGTTTTAAATTACATAGGAAAATATATAACAGGTGGAATAGCAGGAAATGAAGCCGGAGCATATTTTAATAGTTTTATATCAGGAACTACGATTCCAATAGTTTGGCATTTTGTGTTTATAGTTCTTTGTGCAGTAATAGTGTTAAAAGGGATTTCTGGAGGAATTGAAAAAGCTAGTAAGGTAATGATGCCTGCACTTCTTATACTTTTAGTCATAGTTGTTATAAGATCAGTAACTCTAGATGGTGCAATGGAGGGAATAAAGTTCTTTTTAAAACCAGACTTTTCTAAGGTTACTATTGGAACTGTAATGGCAGCCCTTGGACAAGCATTTTTCTCTTTAAGCTTAGGAATGGGTGCCGTAATTACTTATGGAAGTTACTTGGGGAAAACAGAAAATTTAGAAAAAAATGCGGTTATAATACCTGGGATAGATACTATAGTTGCCTTGTTAGCTGGACTTGCTGTATTACCTGCAGTATTTGCTTTTGGATTTGAGCCAACAGCAGGACCGAGTCTAATGTTTATAACATTACCATCTGTTTTTGATTCAATGCCATTTGGTCAAATATTTGGATTATTGTTCTTTGTACTAATATTATTTGCAGCACTAACATCGGCAATAGCATTATTAGAAGTAGTTGTTTCGTTTGTAATTGATACTTTTAAAATTGAAAGAAAGATAGCTACTATATCAATTGTAATTATCATATTTTTAGTTGGAATTCCTTGTTCTCTTGCAAATGGTCCAGTGATGGAAGATTTCTTGATATTAGGATATAACTTCTTTGATTTTATGAGCTTTTTAGCTGAAAGTGTGCTTATGCCATTAGGTGGTCTTTTAATGTGTATATTTATCGGATATGTATGGGGAATAGATAAAGCTACTGATGAAATTTCTTGTGGAGGAAAATATAAATTTAAATCAAAAATGTTTTTTTCTATAATGATAAAATATGTAGCACCGGCATTAATATTTACTATATGGTTAAATGCCATAGGTGTTTTGGTACCACTTCTTAAGATGTTTGGGATAAGCATATAGATAATAATAGGATGTGACTTTACAAATGGTCACATCCTATAAATTTATAATCTAATAGTTGTATAGGTTCCATTATGGATTTTTAGTGCACAAGGAATTATGTCTTCATAAGCAGTTTCTAAGTTTTTTATAGGACATTTTCCCGATGAGAAAATAGAAATTAATTGTTTGTTAAAAAATTCTTTAAAGCCTTCATCAAAGGCTTGATGTCCTCTTACTATTTTATCAATGTTAAATTTTTCAATAAAGTTACTAAAGCTATCTTCATAAAAGTAAAATCGTCTAGTATCTCTTTTTAGAGATATATCTTCACTAGGATCACTCCAAAGCATATTATAAGTAACAGAATCATTTAATTTATCTAAAATAGATTCACTACATAAATCATTTATATTATGCAAATGATCGTAATTGTTAAAATCCTCATTAGCTCGTGGAATTCCACCATGAACACACATAATAATTTCCTCTTTAGATTTTATTAGTGCTAATGTACACAAGCTATTAAAAAAATCTAAATAAGTCTGAAGTAATTTTAATGACTTGTTTTTACTTTGTAGTTTATTATAAAGTGATGCTACAAAATAATCTTCATCTGTAGTACCATCATTTCTACCTACACACAATTTATAGTTATTATCCTCTAAGATTTTACCGCCATCATGATTACCTCTTAACAAAAATATGTTTTCAGGAAACAGATACTTTAGAATAAATATAAGTTCTAAAGTTTTAAATGGAGCATGTCCTCGATCTATATAATCTCCTAAAAAAATCAAGCGTATTTTTTCATCTTCAATAAGTTTTTTGTTTGAAAAGATTTTATTTAAAAACTCTATTAAAGTGATAGAATCTGAGTGAATATCTCCAAAGATATAGTATTTTGCAGAAGAATTATTAAAAAAATAAATTTTATCTCCTCTCTTTTTATCTTCCATGTTGAACAAACTTTTTTTACAATCACAGGAATCTTTAGAATAATTTAAATTTACATTGCTACATTCAAATTGTGAAAGATTGATGAGTTTATCCATTAAATATGTATGAAAATAATTTATTTCATCTAAATTTTTTTCTAGATTTATTATATTTATAATTTCATCTAAGGCTATATATTCAGTTTTAAGGTTCTGTTTTAAAGCTTCAATTTTTTCTATATAATTCATAACATTCTCCTAAAAAAGAATTCCCTTCATATGTTTGAGGGGTATGAAGGGAATTAGGGTATGAGACAAAAAAATCTATCTACTACTATAATTGTACATTATTTTTAATTTGCCAACAAGAAATGTTAGATAAATTTATTATAAAATTAAGAAAATTTTCATATGTTCAATGTAATAATTTCTTAAGATTTATGTTCAGGTTTATGAAATAATTACATTGTATTATATAATTAAGGATTTTGAAAAAAGAAAGATATATTTCATGTTATAATTTAAGAGTATATGAAAGGGGTTGTAATAATGAATTATAATATATTAGTTGTTGATGATGATAAAGAAATAGTAGATGCTATTGGAATATATCTTTCTAGCGAAGGAATGAATGTATATAGAGCTTACGATGGGATAGAGGCAATAGAAACTTTGGTAGAAAATAATATACATTTGATAATTATGGATATAATGATGCCTAAAATGGATGGAATTAGAGCAACATTAAAAATTAGAGAAGAAAAAAATATACCTATAATTTTACTATCTGCAAAATCGGAGGATACTGATAAGATATTAGGACTTAATATGGGGGCGGATGATTATATAACAAAGCCTTTTAATCCTTTAGAACTTATTGCAAGAGTAAAATCTCAATTGAGAAGATACGTTTCACTAGGAAATTTTATTGAAGTGAAAAATGAAGCAGTATTAAAAAGTGGTGGACTTGAATTAAATAAAGATACTAAGGAAGTATTAGTAGATGGAGAGTCAGTTAGACTTACACCAATAGAATTTAAAATTTTAGAATTGCTATTACAAAATAAAGGAATAGTATTTTCTATGGAAGACATATACGAAAAAGTATGGAATGAACCTAGTTATAACATAGATAATACTGTAGCGGTTCATATAAGAAGAATCAGGGAAAAAATTGAAATTAATCCTAAGGATCCAAAATATTTAAAGGTGGTGTGGGGTATTGGGTATAAAATTGAAAAGTACTAAAGAAACTGAAAACCAAGAAGAAAGAGAATATGAAGAGATGGTCAAAGATCATAAAAAAATAAAGATAGCAAGAACTATAGTTATGTTGATTTTAGCTATCATGATTGCCATATCTATTTTAGGCGCAAAAGATATAAAGGCGAATTATAATGTTTTAAAAAATAATAATTTATATAATTACAACTTTTTAGGTAAAGACATAGATGAATTTACAAAAAAAGTGGTAGAGTTTGCAGAGCTTTATAAAAATGAAGAATATATCAAAGATGCCAATAATATAACGCAAGGCGAACTTGACATAGCAAATGAAGCTGTAAAAAATATATTATCAGAAGAATATAGAAGAGCCTGTGATAAGATTCACGATGATTATGATACTTCAAAGTGGAGTGAGTATACACTTCGTGATGAACAAGACAAAATTTACAAAGAATTACTTAAAAAATATGGATATGATGAGGAGAATTTGAAGAAGCTTATAGTTGAAAAGAAGCTTGAGATTTATAACAAGTACAACAATTCTTTGAATAATCAACATAATTTAAAATACATTGTATATGATAAATCTAATAATTTTTGGCTTTCAAATTATGATACAGATAAAGATCAAATAACTGAACTTAAAAATGATTCAAGTTATTTTGCTGAATATCATATTTCTAATGGAACTGACAATAGAGCAATATATATAAATGGAAAGAGAGTTGCTGATAAAGAACTAAACCATTACGATAGTTATGGATATTATGGAGGTCATAATAGTATTTCAACAGTAGAGGTAAGGATTCAAGAAGAGAATTCGTATACGTATCATGAATCTATTCCTGTAAAAAGTGATTTAGATATATATATAGCTGTACCTAAAAAGTTAGTAGCAGGAGATAATCTTTATAATAGCTATGAAAATTATATAAGAGCTAATTATGTTACTAATAATCAAATAGCAGGGTTAGTATGTGGTATTATTGGTATATTAATAACACTTTTTATTTTAAAAAAAATAAAATACAAGGGAAGTTATTTTAATAATATAGTAGATAAATTTGTAGAGATTCCTATTGATTTTGGAATTTTAGCTTTAATATTAATTTATTTTTCAAAGAGTGTCTTCTTTTATCATAACTGGAGCGAATCTTTTAGAAATACTATGTATTTTAGAAATATAATGTTATGGACTATAGCTCTATTAGCAACCTATGCATTTATAAAGGCTGCCTATATAAAACATAAATCCGGCAATCTATTTTTAAATAGTTATATAATTAAGTTTTATGATAATTTTAGAGTAGCTATGGAAAAGAAAAGTTTGGGTAAAAAATTAGCTATAATTTTACTTATATATATATTAATTTGTGCTATTTCCTTCTTTGGATTTTTATTGGCTTTTGAGGAAGTAGGAGCAATTGCAGCTTTAGGCATTATATTAGTTGCAACTTGCGTTGTAGTATTTATTGTAGTGAGAGATTTTGCTTATCTAAATAAGATTACTAATGGTACAAGAGACATGTGCGCAGGAAAAAACAGTAACGACATTCCCGAAAAAGGTAAAGGTCCCTTAAGGGATTTAGCACATAATATAAACAATATGAAAGAAGGATTAAAGGTATCTTTAGAAAATGAAACTAAAAGTGAGAAAATGAAAACAGAACTTATAACAAATGTTTCTCATGATTTAAAGACACCATTAACATCTATAATTAATTATGTAGATTTGTTAAAGAGAATAGATGTACAGCCAGAAGAGGCAAAAACCTATGTTAGTATTTTAGATAAAAAATCTCAAAGATTAAAAATTTTGATTGAGGATTTATTTGAAGCTTCTAAGGCAGCCAGTGGAGCAATGCAATTAAGTTTAGAGAAACTTGATGTAGTAGCACTTTTAAGACAGACACTTGGAGAAGCGGAAGGAAGAATAGAAAAGGCTAATCTTAACTTTAAAGTAACAATGCCAAAAGAAAAAATATTTATAGAAGCTGATGGAAGAAAACTTTGGAGAGTTTTTGAGAATTTAATTAACAACTCAGTAAAATACTCATTACAAGGAACAAGAGTATATGTGGATATAAAAAAGAAAAATGATTTTGTGGAAATATCTATGAAAAATATTTCAGCCCATGAATTAAATTTTGATCCAATAGAAATTACGGAAAGATTTAAGAGGGGTGAAGAATCTAGACATACAGAAGGCTCAGGATTAGGTTTAGCTATAGCTAAAAGTATTGTTGAACTTCATGGTGGTAAATTTGAAATAGATGTAGAGGCAGATTTATTTAAAGTAAATGTGACGTTACCTACAATTAATGAATAATTTATAAGAATTACAACATGTGAAGAGTTACAGAAGGATGGGGGTGTCGTACTAAATAATTAGTGCAACACCTCCTAATTTTAATTTAAACTTATATAAATAAAAATATGAGTACTTGCTTAAAATATGGATATCAAGCTATGAAAAGTATTTTTTTAGTTGGTTCATATGATAAGGAGGAAATTATATGTTGAAAAAATTAGGTTCTATTATATTGATAATGATTTCAATCTTTACCTTTTCAGGTTGTAATAATAATTCAACCAATTTAAAAGGAAATGAAAATAAAGAGGGAGATATAAGTAATGATAAGATTATTGTGTTGCCTTACAATGAAGATGTGTCTTCTATAAATCCTGCATTCATGCAGGAAGATAAGGTTGGATTGGTAGGTAATATTTTATATGATCCTCTTTATAGCTATGGGGGTGAAGTGAGAACATACCTAGCTAATTCTGTTGAATTTAAGGATAATAAGGAACTAATAATTAAACTTAGAGATGGATTAAAATGGCATGATGGAATACCTATTACATCAGAAGATATAAAATACACATTTGATGTCATTTTAGATGAATCACAAGAATCACCACTAAGAAAATTTATGATTATAGGAGATAAACCTATTGAAACAGAGGTGATTGATAATTTAACGATTAAAATAAAGCTACCCGAAGAGAGAGCTGACTTTCTTCATAATATATCTAGAATAGTTCCTATTCCCAAACATATATATGAGGGAGAAAGTAATATAACGTCTTCTTCTAAGAATAATAGTCCCATTGGTTCTGGACCATTTAAATTCAAGCAATGGGTAAAGGGCAAAAATTTAATATTAGAAAAGTATGATGATTATTATGGAGGAACACCTAAAGTAGATTTAATAGAAATAAGAAATTATCAGGATATAAAGGCTCAAGAAAAGGCTTTAGTAGAGGAAGATTTAACATTTCTCATAGGTGGACCAGATATTAAAAATAATTATATTAATGATGCGGAATTTAAAGTTTATCCATTTAGCCAGGGAAATGTAAATTGTATAGTTTTTAATGAAAATGTAGATGCAATGAAGAACATATATGTAAGGAAAGCTTTATCTTACGGTTTGAATAGGGAAGATATGATTAAAGCGATTTATGGTGATGATGATGCAGTAGAAGAAGCAACATCAATTTTCACTCCGGAAACTGACTACTATACAGAAGAGAATGTAGAAGAGTATAATTATGATAAGGAAAAGTTTGCCGAATATATGAAGAGAGCAAATATAGAGTTGCAAAATATTATTATAGGATATAATATAGAAGAGTTGACACATAAATTATATGCTGAAAAAACTAAAGAACAATTGGAGGATTTAGGGATAAGTGTAACTGTAAGTGGTTATAAATCAGATGAATTCTTTAATTTAATAAGTAGTGATAGCTCAGAGTGTGATTTATATGTTAGTAGTTATAAGTTTGGAATAAATCCTGATAACTATAAATCTTTTTTCATGGCTAAATCCTTTAATAATCAATCAAAATATGAAAATGTTAATATTGATAAGTTGTGGGATGAGGCTTATAAAGAAGTTAATAATGAAAATAGAAAGAAATTGTATAGTAAAATACAAACTATGATAATGGAAGAGGCACCAATTTATTTGATAGATTATGGTCGTTCATATATTATAGCAAAAAAATCATTAAATGGTGTAGAAAATGCAAGGCCAACTGCTGTTACTATTTTTGAGGATTGGTCAAGGCTTTCAATTAAAGACTGAAATAATACCCTAGATATAAATTTGTCTAGGGTTTAAAATTGTAGTGAATAAAAAAATATAGAGGAGAGAAGATTATTGAAGGGAATTTGTTATTATTGCAATAAAGAATTGACAGAGAGAACTATAAAAAGACATATGAAAACTTGTTCTGAAATAGAAAAAGTAATAGAGGAAAAGAAAGCAGAGTGCCATATTGTGCGAAATCAATATGTTTTATCTATAAAACCTAAATATGATAAAGATAAATATTGTATGTATTTATCAATTGATGGTGATTTATCATTGAAGCACATTGATAAATTTATTAGAGACATATGGGTTGAATGTTGTAATCACTTAAGTATGTTTAAGATATCAGGTTGTATATTTCATCAAGATGATATGGAAGTAACAATAAATGAAATTATATCAGAAGGAAGTAAAATGGAATATATCTACGACTTTGGTAGTAGTACAGAATTAGAATTAGAAGTGGTTGAAATTAAACAAGTGCCAGTAAGCTATTCACAAATTCAAATTATTGCACGTAATTGTGAAGGTGGATCGCCAAGACATGGAGTATGTGGTTACGTTGAAGATAAAGTGGCAGAAAATAAATATTTACCAGGAAATACTACAAAATATCATGGATGCAAGCAAAAAAAATCTCCGGATTTGGAATCTGAGGAGGAGTATTTTGGGGCATTGTCAGATGATATAAGAAATATTATGGAAAACATGGCTGAAATTTTTGAGAGCCTGGCAGTGAAGGAATTTTCTCTAGATATACAAAAAATCCTTAATTCTTTAACCAAAGATGATGTATATTTTATGGCTAGAAGATTAGGAATGAAAAAGATATCTGGGTTAAATAAGGAAAAATTAATTGAAAAAATGATGTCAGAGTATGAAGAATTAATTAGAGAAAAGATGCTTCTTTTAGATGACAAAAGATATAGATTTTTAAAAAAGTATGTAGATAATAATGGAATAGTTTCTTTAGATGATATTAATATGGGTATAGAGGAAATTTTATATTTTAGAAATTTAGGCATGATTTTCTACAGCTTAAAAAATTATGATGAAGTTATAACATATGTTCCAGATGTAGTAAGAAAGGTAATAAGTGAAAAAAATGATTTTCAATATAGAAATATAATTAAAAACAATACAGAAATTATGAATCTATATCTAGGAATGAATAGAGCTTATGGAATATTGAAAATTGATACTATCTTGGATTTATACAAAACGTATAATGTGGAAAATGAAAACATTGAAGCAATTATAGATGAAGGTCAATATTGTTATGATTATGTTTTAAATAAAAATTATTACATAAATGAAGATATAAATTCTTCTTTTGAGTTATTAGAAGAGATTGATAAAAATGAAGAAGATTATGCTATGATTCCGAGAGGAGAATTAATTTCTTTAGGAAAAGATGAATGGGTATGTGAAACAAAAGGTGGCAAAAACTTTTATGACGCATTCTTAGAAATGTTTGATGTGGATAGAGATGAATTAGTCAATTTAATGCAGTCTATTTATATAGATTGTCAAGAACTTCATAGAGATGAAATATTGGAATTAGCTCTTAATATGGTTGCAGACAGTGGAGAAGTTGTAAAAGAAATGACAAAAAATATTCTTCTAGATTATTTAGATAGCATAAGAATGTGGAAATATAAAGGTGCTACTAAAAGAGAAGTTGAAGGAATGAATAAACCTATTAAGAAGGAAATAGTTGTTGGAAGAAATGATCCTTGTCCTTGTGGAAGTGGTAAGAAATATAAAAAATGTTGTGGTAAAAATGAAAAGGTAATAAAATTATTTCAATAGAATAATCTGAAAATTATATTGACAAGTTAATTTTTAAAGAGTATTATGTAGTAAATATTAAAAAGTCATTGAAGGAAAAAGTAGATATTGTAGAGTATCTAAAGCGAGTAGAGGACGGTGGAAGCTCTATGAGAAAAGCAATGTTGAAAGACATTCTGGAGATTCTTATCTGAAGTAAGTAGGGTAAGACGTATTCCCACGTTATAGGGGTAGAGATGATTTAGTTATTTACTTAATCAAATTTAGGATGGTACCGTGAATTTTACCTTCACTCCTATGAGGAGTGAAGGTTTTTTTATTTATATAGAATTATAAATAAAAATTAAGGTGGCGACTTTAAATAGTGATATAAGTAATTTCTATATTAACAAGGGTGGCACCGCAGTTTTGCCCCTTGAGCTTTTAGCTCAAGGGGTTTTTTGATTTAAATCAAAACATATATCTAGGTTGCAAACTAGATATATAACTAAATATATAAATTTGAAAAATAATTATTGGAGGTAAAAAGATGAAAAGAATTATGATTAATTATTTAAATAAGTATATAGAAGAAAAAGTAATAGTAAAAGGATGGGTTCATAAGATAAGAAAATTAAAAGAATTTTCATTTGTAATTTTAAGAGATAGAAGTGGATTGGTGCAGTGTGTTATTCCTAATGATTTCTTAAATAATGTAAAATTAGAAACAGTAGTTGAAATTGAAGGAAAAGTAGTTGAAGGAAAAAATAAACTTAATAATTTTGAGATTCAAGTAAATAACTTAAGGGTATTAAGTGAGGTTAATGAAGATATTCCAATAGAGATAAATGGAGAAGAATTAGGTATAAATTTAGACACAATGCTTAATAATAGGGTTCTTAGTCTTAGACATAAAAGGGTGAACTCTATATTTAAAGTGGAAAATATAATAGTAGATGGGTTTAGGGAGTTTTTAAATAAGGAAGGATTTACAGAAATATATACTCCTAAAATTGTATCTGAAGGAGCAGAAGGAGGGACGGAAATTTTTAAAGTTAAGTACTTTGAAAATGAAGCATTTTTAGCTCAAAGTCCACAGTTTTATAAACAGATGATGGTTGCAGCGGGGTTTGAAAGAGTGTTTGAAGTTGGCCACGTATATAGAGCAGAAGAGCATAATACTAATAGACATTTAAATGAATATGTTAGTTTAGATTTTGAAATGGGATTTGTTGAGGATGAAAATGATATTATGGATTTGGAAGAAAATTTATTAAAATATGTATTTAATAAATTAAGTGCTGAAGGAAAAGAATATATAAAATTATTTAAATGTACTATACCTAACATTGAAAATGGTATACCTAGGATGAAATTGAGTGATGCCATAAGTATTTTGAAAAGTAAATATGGAAGGACTGATTTAGAGGGAGATTTAGACCCTGAGGGAGAAAAACAGATTTCTAAATATGTTAAAGAAAAATATAATAGTGACTTTGTATTTTTGACTCATTATCCAAGAAAAAAACGACCTATGTATACAATGCCTTTAGGTGAAGAAGAGACTCATAGTTTTGACCTTATATTTAGAGGTATGGAAATTACAACTGGTGGACTACGTATTCATGACTTTAATATGCTATTAAAAAACTTTTTATACAAGGGCTTAAATCCTAAGGAATATAATAGTTATATAAATGTTTTTAAATACGGAGTTCCACCTCATGGAGGTCTTGCAATAGGCCTTGAAAGAATAACATCTCAGTTGCTAGGATTAAATAATGTAAGAGAAGCATCATTAATTCCAAGAGATAGGACTAGATTAATGCCATAGGTATAGTTTTTTAAAATACAGTATACACTACTTTAGAAAGGATGTGTGTACTATGAAAAATAAGCCAGGTGCTGATAATCCAATGCAAAAGGGAAAAAGAAGGAAAAAATTACATGATGAACAAAACAATGTAGGAGATCCTCAAAAACAGCCTTCAGTATTTCAAAATAATAAAGATAATAAATTTTTATAAGCTAACTTTGGCATTGTAATATACGCACTACTGTTCACGGGCTTCGGGCCTTTTTGAGTGAAAAGTGAAGAGTGAATGATGGGATTCCTAAAGGAGTCCCTCTTTATTTTACTACAGAGTCATGTCAAAATGGGTTTACTTGGTTCCAATTATGCATTTCAACAATTTGGAAATAGACTTAAAATATGATATATTATAAGATAAGTTAAATAGAAGTGGAGTGGTTATTATATTAGAAGATAAGTTTAATAATAGAATTGAAAAATATAAAAAAGATGCTGCAGATAAAAAAAGAGTATATGATAAAATTGCATATTTAAGGCTTTTAGTAATGGTTGGATGCATATATTTTATAGTGCAGATTTTTAGAGGATCTCAAAGTATTCAAAATATCTATGGCGTTATAATTACTTTCATAATATTTATAGGACTTTTAATATATCATAGTAATATTAAAGAAAAGATAAAATTTGAAGCTGATATGATATTAATTAATGAGAAATATATTAAAAGAATTAATGGAAAGTGGATGGAGTTTGAAGATTGTGGTGAGGAATTTGTTAATAAGGATCATCCATATTCTTTTGATTTAGATTTAGTAGGTAAAAAATCATTATTTCAATTAATAAATATTACAACTACTTATTTTGGAAGACAAAGTTTAGTTAATGCATTGTTATTTCCTAATTTGAATAAAGAAGAAATAGAAAAAAATCAAGAAGCTACGAAGGAATTAAGTGAAAAAATAGATTTTTGTCAAAAAATTGAGTATGCAGGTAATAAGAAAAATAAGAACAAAATGAATCCAGATAAGTTATTAAACTATGTTGAAAGTGATAACATATTTATTAACTGGCCAATATTAAAAAAGGTTATATATATTATGCCTATGGTTACGATTCCTATTTCGTTTATAATAATATTATTTAAAATTAAGTCACTAAAAATTTTAGTTTATTTCTTTTTTATTGTACAGCTATTACTTTGGGGAGTAAAAGCATTAAAACTCAATGAAGCCCTTCAAGTAGTATCTTGTTATAAAAATACTTTAGAAGAATATGAAGATATATTAAGTATTATTGAAAAGGAAGATTTTCAATGTGAAAAATTAAAAAATATAAAGAAGAACTTATTTGATGAGGATACTTCATCCATTAAAGCTATACGAAAGCTGTACAACATATCTGAAAAAATAAATTTAAGAAATAATGGGATTATGTATTTGATTTTAAATGTTTTATTTCTTTGGGATTATCAATGCATATTTAGTTTAGAAAGTTGGAAAAAACAATATGGAGATAAAGTTAGAAAGTGGCTTTATGACATAGGTACTATTGAAGAGTTGATGAGTATAAGTGTTCTTTCTCATATAAATGAATCTGTTATATATCCATCCTTCGATGAAAAGAAATTAATAGTTCGTGGAAAAGAGTTAGGGCATCCTTTAATTTCATCAGATGTAAGGGTAAATAATGATGTTGATATGGAAGATAATATTTTTATTATAACAGGTTCAAATATGTCAGGAAAAACTACCTTGTTAAGAACCATAGGAATTAATTTAGTTATAGCATATTCTGGAGGAATGATTTGTGGGGAAAAATTGAATGCTTCATTAATGGACATATGCTCTTCTATGAGAATAACTGATGACTTGCAAGGAGGAATTTCAACTTTTTATGGAGAACTTATAAGAATTAAAAATATAATTGATAGGTCAAAAGAAAATGAGAAGATGATATTTTTGATTGACGAAATATTTAGAGGAACAAATTCAAAAGATAGAATTACTGGTGCGGAAACTGTGCTAAGAAATTTAAATGAAAGAGGTGTAATTGGTGCACTTACAACTCATGATTTAGAATTATGTACTCTAAGTAATACAGAAAGAATTAAAAATTATCATTTTGAAGAACATTATAAAGATAATAAAATTTTATTTGATTATAAATTAAGAGAAGGAAAATCAACAACTACAAATGCAAAATTTTTAATGAAAATAGTTGGAATAGATATATAAATGAATTGATTGTAATATATATATTTTAGTAGGAAAAGACTAGAGAAGGGAATCCTTTAGTCTTTTTTTGCCGTTTATTACCATAGGTATTTTCTTGACAACATATTTCACCATTGTTATCATTAAACTGATAAGTAAAGTGTGCTAAGTGTAGCACATAATGTACATAATCATGTAAAGAGTTTTAAAAAGTTTTAGATAAATAATTGGATGGGATGGGAGTGATTTGGTGAAAAGCAGAGGAAAACTTATAGCGTTAGTTGTTGCAGGTTGTACAATGATGACTTCAGTCCAATTTGCTTATGCAGATGATTTATCAGATGCTAAAAGTAAGTCGGAATCAATGGAACAGCAAATAGAGGAAAAGAAGCAAGAGATTGATAAAATGGAAAGTGAGAAGAAAGATATTTTACAAGAAATATCGAACCTTTCTGATGAAGTTGATGGTTTATATAGTCAGGTTAATCAATTAAATTCTCAAATTGATCAATCTAGTGAAAAAATAACAGAATTAGAAAACAAAATAGTAGAATTACAAGCAGAAGCTGATAAAAACAGAGAAGTTATGAATAAGAGGCTTAGAGTTCTTTATCAAAATAATGGGACAGGCTATTTAGATTTATTATTAAACTCTAAGGGATTTGGAGATTTCCTTCAAAGATTAGATACGGTAGCTATGCTTGTTAACTTTAACAATGATCTTGTAAAAGAATTTAAAGCTACAGAAGAAGAGCTAACTACTACTATGGCGGCGGCTAATGAAGAAAAGGCAGCATTGGAATCTGCAAAGGCAACTGTTGATGTAAATATTTCAGAGTTGGAAGCCAAAACTGAAGAGAGAAAATCCCTTATGGCTAAGGCAGAAAGTAATATTGAGCAAGCACAAGCAATGTTAGCTCAAAATGAAGAAGAATTTAATCAAATTTTATCTAGTATAACAGCTATGGAAGAGGCTGCAAAGGCAGAAGCTGAAAGACCTTCCCGTGGTGATAGCAATACTGAAGGAGGATCTTCAAGTAGTGGAGATTCATCTAGTGGTGGTAGTTCTTCAGGTGGGTCATCTAGTGGATCAGTTTCTACTAATGGTATGTTCCGTATAAGTGCTGCCAAGTATCCTATAACTTCTGGATTTGTTGATAGAATTAATCCAGTAACAGGACTACATGAGTCACATAAAGGAATTGATATTGGAGCGCCATATGGAGATCCAGTGTATTCTTTAATGGATGGAGTAGTTACTTATTCGGGAGTGATGAGTGGATATGGTAATGTAGTAGTTATAAGCCATGGGTCCATGAGTACTTTGTATGCTCATAACTCTAGCTTAACTGTACAAGTAGGTCAAAGGGTATCTGGAGGTCAACAAATAGCAGTAGTTGGTTCAACTGGTCAATCAACTGGACCACATATTCACTTTGAAGTTATAATAAATGGTTCAAGAATAGATCCATCAGGCTACTATTTTTAATGGACAAGCATCAATGATGAAAAAGATTTAGTGAAATAAAAGTCACTAAATCTTTTTTTAATATTGACATACTGTATATAAACGATATATACTGTATATAAAGATAGAAAATATCTTTATTATTTATATTCGAACTGTACATACTGAATATAAACGGATGTATTAAGGAGGTTAATCTATGGAAAATATCTTAGATATAAAAAATCTATGTAAAAGTTATAAAAATTTTAAGCTAGATAATATATCTTTTCAAATAAAGAAGGGATTTGTTATGGGACTCATTGGAGAAAACGGTGCAGGGAAGACAACAACAATAAAACTTATTATGAATTTATTGAAAAAAGACGATGGAACTATTGAGATTTTTGACAAAGATAATTGTAAATATGAAAGAGAGATAAAAGAAAAAATAGGTTTTGTATATGATGATTGTTTTTATTATGAGAATTTATCAATTAAAGACAACGGAAAAATATTTGCTAACTTCTATAAGTTATGGAGTTGGGATACTTTTAATAAGTATATAAGCGACTTTGGCTTAAATGAAAAGCAAAAGGTTAAAGAATTGTCTAAAGGAATGAAAATGAAATTTGCAATAGCTTTAGCTTTAAGTCATGGTGCAGAATTTTTAATTTTTGATGAGCCAACGTCAGGATTAGATCCAGTTATGAGAAGACAAATTTTAGATATATTTCAAAACTTAATGGAAGATGAGAAAATGGGAATTTTAATTTCTAGCCATATAACTTCTGATTTGGAGCAAATAGCAGACTATATAACTTATATAAAGAAGGGCAAAGTCGTTTTTTCAGAAACTACATTAGATGTATTAGATAATTATAAAATAATAAAAGGTAGTTTAGAAGACTTAGATTCCATTGATAAAAATTTGATTTGGGGATTAAGAAAAAATAAATATGGTTTTGAAGGTATGATAATGGATATTAATAAGTTAGATAAATCTATATTAAAGAAACTTGTAATTGAAAGACCAACGCTGGAAGATATTATGGTTAATGTTAATAGAGGAGGAAGTAGAAATGTTTAATATGGCAATAAGAGAAATGAAAACAATTTTTTATATGTATAATCGTAGAATTTTAATATTGTTAATTATTCCTTTTATTTTTACTTTAACAAATACAACTTCAGACTTTTTCAGTTTTTATTTATTGTTAGGTGGGATTATGGTTTTAGCAACACCAGAAATGGATGCTAGAGAAAAATCTAATATATTAATCCTAAGTGCTCCGTGTAAAAGATATGAATATGTTCTTGGAAAATTTTTAGCTATGTTAATTTGGATTATAGGTTTAATTATATCTGGAGTTACCATAAATGTATTACTTCATAGTCTTATTCCTAATGCAGTAGAAAATGTAAAGTTTAGCACTATAAAATTATTACCAGCATATTTAATACTTTTCATAAGCATTTATTATTTTGTATATTTTGCTTTTAGTCAAAAAGTTGCAAAGGTATGGTACTATATAACATTTATTGTAGTTATGATAGTTATGACAGGAGCATCAGAGATACTTGAGAGGGATATTTTTACAGAGAAACTAACTTGGCTAGGAGGATTTTTAAATAGTACATCTATAGTGAACAATATTATATTTATAGGTATTCTTTTAGCTTTTGTAGGCATACTTGGAACAATATCCGTAGCTATATATGAAAAAAAAGACTTTTAGGAGGGATACTATGTTAGCACTTTTAAAAAAAGATTATTTAGTTAACAGATTTATTTATTTTACTTTAACATTAATTTTAGCCATAGTGGTTATTTTATTATCGTTAAAAACAACTGAGGGGTCAATTGTTATTAGTGTAATGTCAACAGTGTTTATTCCACTAATAGTAAATAGATTTGGAGCTACAGAAGAAATGAGAAAAAATTATGATTTGGTTATAAATAGTTTTCCTGTAAAGCGCAGGGATGTAGTTATAAGTAAATTTTTATATTATATTATTGCCTATGTTATAGCTGCTGCAATATTTATGTCAATCACTATTATTTTCAATAAGCTTAAGGGGTTTGATTTTCATATGCTTCTATTAGTTGAAAGTCTTATATTTGTATATTATTGCTTTTTTATAGGGTTACCAAATTTTATTTACTATTATTTTGATTATGAAATATCTATCAAATATTCTGGAGCAATTACACTTTCCGTACTATATGTTCCACCGTTTTTAATAGGAATTTTATTAAAGTTTAATCCAGCATTAAAAAATCAATTGAAGGAAATGCTGTTCTCTTCGATAAATGGAACGAATATTATATCACTTATAATTATTTTAATAGGGATAGTTATTTATTTTATATTTATGGCTTTATCTATATTGGGCTATGAAAAAAAAGATTTAATTTAAAAAGGAACTGGGAGGTATTATGAATATTATAATAAACAATTCTTCAGGGGAGCCAATATATTCCCAGATTGAAAATCAAATTAAAGATGATATTCTAACAAATAAATTGGAACCACATGAATCATTGCCGTCCATTAGGGGATTAGCAAAGGAACTTAGAATAAGTGTCATAACAACAAAAAGAGCTTATGATGAACTTGAGAGAGAAGGGTATATTTATACGTTGCCTGGAAAGGGTTCATTCGTATGTGCACAGGACAAAGAGTTGTTAAAAGAAACAATTATGCGTAATATGGAGGACTACTTAACAAGTGCGCTGGAAGAAGCAATGAAGGCGGATATATCTTTAGATGAAGTAATTGAAACTATAAAGGTTTTAGCAGAAGAATATAAATTTTAGTTTTTTTAGTTAAATTAGGAGGATTTTTATGGAGAATGTTTTAGAAATAAAAAATTTATCTAAAAAGTATAAGAACTTTACCTTAAATAATATAAATCTTACTCTAGACAAGGGCTTTATCATGGGTATAATTGGTGAAAATGGAGCAGGTAAAACTACACTAATTAAACTTATAATGAATTTGGTGAATAAAAGTGAGGGGTCAATAAAAGTCTTTGGTATGGATTATATTAAGAATGAAAAGGAGATTAAGGATAGAGTAGGCTTTGTTTATGATCAGTTTTATGGATATGATTATTTATCATTACAAGACAATACTAATCTTTTAGCTCCAATGTACAGTAAGTGGAATATTGAAAAGTATAAATATTATATAAATAAATTTTCATTAAATGAAAAGCAAAAGTTAAGAGAACTATCAAAAGGAATGAGAATGAAGTATTCCCTTTGTTTGGCACTAAGTCATGGTGCAGAATTAATTTTAATGGATGAACCTACAGCGGGATTAGATCCAATTGTAAGAAATGAATTATTAGATGAACTTCAAGATTTAATTTATGAGGAAAATATAAGCGTAATTATATCGACACATATAACTAGTGATTTAGAAAAAATAGCAGACTTTATTACTTTTATTAAAGAAGGAGAAGTAATTTTTTCTATTTCCAAAGATGAAATTTTAGAAGAATTTAAAATTGTTAAAGGGAAAAATGAAGATTTAAATGAAGAAGTAGAAAAACTATTTTTAGGATTAAGAAAAAATAGCTATGGATTTGAAGGATTAACAAATAAAGTTTATGAGATAAAAGAAGCTTTAAAAGATAAAATTGTAGTGGAAAGTACATCCTTAGAAAAAATTATGCTATTATATGGAAAATTAAATATATAAGGGCCTTATATTAAGATAAAGTCATAGAATGTACAAATCATGCTAGACAATAAGGTAATACAAAGCCTATATAAATTATGTAAGAGTTATTTCAATAATATTTGAAATAACTCTTAAACTTTGTAGAAATATATCAAAACAAAAATATAGACAACTTTTATTGAGGGATGTAGAATAAACTGTGGAATGAATATTTAGGAATACGAAATAAAATTTGCAAAAAGGAGGCCTTATCATGGAAGAAAGAATTGATTTAACAGAGGGATCTATAAATGGTAAATTGGTAAAGCTTGCATTGCCAATTATGGCAACATCTTTTATACAAATGGCATATAACTTAACAGATATGCTTTGGATGGGACAAGTAGGAAGTGCTGCAGTAGCTGCTGTTGGTACAGCTGGATTTTTTTCTAATTTAGCTAATGCATTAGCAATGATTACAAAGGTAGGAGCAGAAGTTAAAGTTGCACAAAGTGTAGGAAGAAAAGATGAAAATGCTACAAGAAAATATATAGTTAGCGTTTTACAAATAAATATATTAATGTCCTTAATATGGGGAACTATAGTTTTTATTTTTAGAGATCAGTTTTTGGGATTTTTTAGATTAGGAAATGTGGAAGTTATATCTATGGCTAAGTCTTATTTAGGTGTTATTGCCCTGGGTATGGTTGTAACAGGACTTATACCTGCATTAACGGCTATTTTTAATGGATCAGGAAATAGCAAAACTCCATTTAGGATTAATACTATAGGGCTCATAGCAAATATGGTTTTAGATCCTATCCTAATTTTGGGAATTGGTCCTATAAAGCCAATGGGTGCTTTGGGGGCTGGAATTGCAACCATAGGAGCTCAGTTGATTGTAGTAATATGTTTTGCAGTTTCTATCATTAAAAGTAAAGAGAAATTCTTTAAATTCAATATATTTAAGAAGCCAGATATTAATGTTATAAAATCTATTTTTAAATTAGGATTACCAGCAGGTATTCAAAATGGACTATTTACTGTTTTTTCTATATTGATTGCTAGAGTAATAGCTGGATGGGGAGAAGTTCCTATAGCAGTTCAAAAAGTAGGATGCCAGATTGAATCAATTACATGGATGACGGCAGGAGGGTTTGCAACAGCTCTAGGTTCATTTGTTGGACAAAACTATGGAGCTAAGAATTTTCAAAGAATTAAACAGGGGTATAAGACTACAATAAAAATAGCTGGGGTTGTTGGAATATTATCTACTCTGCTTTTAGTATTTTGTGGGGAATTTATTTTTTCTATTTTCATACATGAACCTGATGCTATTTTATTAGGAAAGGATTACCTTAGAATATTAGGATATTCGCAGTTATTTATGTGCATTGAAATTACTACTGCAGGTGTATTTAATGGTATGGGAAGAACAACTATACCAGCAGCCATAAGTATAATCTTAACTGGACTTAGAGTACCCTCTTCAATGATTTTGTCATCTTCGAAATTATTAGGACTTAATGGAGTATGGTGGAGTATTAGCATGAGTAGTGTGCTTAAAGGAATTGTGATAACATGCATTTTATATTATATGATAAAAAGAAAAAATATGTTAAATGACTTACAGGTTGAGAACTATATGACATAAAATAAATGGTGAGTTACAGCATGTTTGTAACTCACCATTTTAATTAAGTTAAGAAATTTTTAAGAGGACTATTATCAGCAAGTATTCCTTCGATTTCAGTATATGGTATTGAAATTCTAAATAATCCGCTTTCTGAAGCAGTATATTCGTCAGGTTGATAATAAAGAACCAAGTCTACAGGGGTTAAGTAAAATCTTTGATCTTCTGTAATTCCTTCGTATGGAGCAATAAGGTTTACATCCATATCAGATAGTTTCTTCTTAATTATGGAGTTAAGCTCAGTTTTGTAATCTATATTTGGATTAAATAAGTCTTCAAAGTCATATTTTTTACCAGTATTAATATCAGTAGTTAAGGAAGCAAATGTGATTCTACCTTTCATTTGGCCTTTAACTAGTGTACTTAAAGACATTACTATACTTAGTATGCCATAAGCATTTAGTGGAATTTCATAGGCATTATCAACTTTAAGAAAATCAACTTTTTCAGGTACTAAAACTTCGGTGAGAAGTAATGAATTTAATTCATCAATTATTTCTTCATTTATAATATTACTAGCATCTTCATTTGAACTACCCTTTATGAAAGGATACTCAATATTTATAAAGTCTGGAGATAATTTTTGAGTTTTTATATAAGGTACTAAATTATCTTCTTTTTGAACCACATTTCTTCCAAAACATTCAAATGCAGCTATTCTGTTTAAGTCTATTCCAAAGTAAACCCAACGGAAACCATTCCATCTATATCCACTAAGAGTTCTTCTATCTATGTTAGTAGGCCATACCCAGAAAGACCGTCCGTTATTCAACCAAACATATACGTATTGGTATCTGCAAGGTCTAATTGAGCCTGAACTTACTTTAAGTTGGTTTGGATTAGCTGCTTTTGGTGTAGCTTTTGGTGGAGGTGGAGGTGGTGAGTTTGGATCTTTTGATGGAGGAACTGATGGACCAGGACCTTGATTATATGGGAAAGGAGGTGTTGGAGGTGCAGGTCCAGGTCCACCATTATTTTGTCCTCCAGGTGGAAAGAATGGTGGAAAAATTCTTTCACCAAAACTATTTATATCTATAACTTCATAGTCCAAGCTGTCATCATCACCAACAAATTGAATTGTATCTTCATAAGGTTTTCTTATAAACATAGTATGAGCTCCTCAATATTATTACAGTATTATAATATACATTTCTTTTCATTGTGTGAAATTAAATATATAAGTTCTAATAAAGATTATTTATTTCTTTAATTTCAATATAAGCAAGAATTTAAAAATGTAGATTTTTAATTGTAACTTATATAGTGTTTTTAAAAATGGAAAAAAATACTTAATTAAATCTTACATAATAAAAAAAAATAAAGACATAATAATAGCATACCAATAAAATCATTATTTGTTTTGAAGTAAATTTTCTAATATATTTTTTATAGAAAGAGAATTGAAGGAGGGATTGCTTGTGAAAAATATTCATCAAGCGTTGCATGTAGCTAAAAGTCCCAAAACAAAAAAACTAATCAAAAAATTCAAAGAAGAATTAGCTGAGGAGTTTCCGTGGGATAAGTTTAAGGTAAAACACCGAAAATAGTTTCATGGTAGAATAATGGTTTTATTGTTATAAATATAAGGAAAGCCTTTTTGTAGTGATACAAGAAGGCTTTCTATCTTTGAATGTACAATATAATTATCTAGTGATACAATTGAATATAGATTTATTTAAGGCGGTGAATTTAATGGTTAATTTAAATAATTCCTGGGACGAAGTATTAAAAGGAGAATTTGAAAAGCCATATTATTTAGAATTAAGAAAATTTCTTGTGACAGAGTATAAGACGCAAATTATTTATCCTCATATGAACAATCTATTTAATGCTTTAAAATATACTCCCTATGAAGAAGTAAAAGTTGTAATATTAGGGCAAGATCCTTATCATGGTCCTAATCAAGCACATGGACTTTCATTTTCAGTTCAACCGGGTGTGAAGACTCCACCTTCTCTTTTAAATATGTATAAGGAGTTGCATGATGATTTAGGGTGCTTTATACCTAATAACGGTTATCTAGTGCCTTGGGCAAAACAAGGTGTACTTCTTTTAAATACTGTATTAACAGTAAGGGAAGGGCAAGCTAACTCTCATAGAAATAAAGGATGGGAGACTTTTACGGATGAGATTATTAAGAAGTTAAATGAAAGAGAAAAACCTATAGTATTTTTACTTTGGGGTAATAATGCTAAGGAAAAGATTAAATACATAACAAATACAAATCACTATATTTTAACTGCAGTTCATCCAAGTCCACTTTCTGCAATGAGAGGCTTTATGGGATGTAAGCATTTTTCAAAAACTAATGATATTTTAAAATCTATTGGAGAAGAACCTATAGATTGGCAAATACCAAACATATAGCGGTAATCAATATAAGTTATATGGTGACTTTGTTACTAGTGATTTACTAACAGAAGGAAATTGGAAAGTGATATTTCCACTGGAAGTAAATGAAAGTAAATAAATTGTAGTTAAAATAAAAATGGGGCTTTTACAAAATAGAGTTATCTATTTTGTAAAAGCCCCTTTGTATCATAGAAATTAATAAGCTTTGCCCCAGTAAACTAGAGATTTAGCTTTTTTACCACAGCATACGCAAGTATCAGATAGTTCTTCTTGTTCAAATGGCATACATCTTGAAGATACGCCAGCAACTTCTTTAAGTTTTTCTTCACAAGCTTGATCTCCACACCACATTGCTTTAATAAATCCAGGTTTATTATTAGCAATTTCTATAAAGTCATCTAGTGTTACTGCAGAATAAGTTTTTTCATCTCTATGTTTTCTTGCTTTTTCAAGTAATGAGTTTTGAATAGAATCTAATGTTTCAAGAATTTTATTTTCTAATTCATCAAGGGATACTTCAATTTTTTCTCTAGTATCTCTTCTTACAAGAACAGCTACGTTATTTTCGATATCCTTTGGTCCGATTTCAACTCTTAGAGGAATTCCTTTCATTTCACATTCATTGAATTTCCATCCAGGCATTTTATCGCTACTATCAAGTTTTACTCTAGCAATTTTAGCAATTCTATCTTTAAGTTCATTTGCTTTTTCAAGAACGCCTTCTTTATGTTGAGCTATAGGAATTATCATAACTTGAGTTGGAGCTATTTTTGGAGGAAGTACTAGACCACTATCATCACCATGAACCATGATAATTGCTCCAATTAAACGAGTAGTTACTCCCCATGAAGTTTCATGAACATATTGTAATTGACCAGTTTTGTCATTATATCTAATTCCAAAAGCTTTAGCAAAACCATCACCAAAATTGTGAGAAGTTCCACTTTGAAGTGCTTTTCCATCATGCATTAAGCTTTCGATTGTATAAGTGGCTTTAGCACCAGCAAATTTTTCTTTTTCTGTTTTTTGACCTTTAACAACTGGCATTGCAAGGACATTTTCACAAAAATCAGCATACATGTTTAGAATAGAAATAGTTTCTTTTTCAGATTCTTCAGCTGTAGCGTGAATTGTATGACCTTCTTGCCATAAGAATTCTGTACTTCTTAAAAATGGTCTTGTTGTTTTTTCCCATCTTACAACAGAACACCATTGATTATATAGTTTAGGTAAATCATTATGTGATTGAACTATTTTAGCAAAATGCTCACAAAATAGTGTTTCGGAAGTAGGTCTTACACATAATCTTTCAGCTAATTCTTCACTTCCGCCATGAGTAACCCAAGCTACTTCAGGAGCAAATCCAGCAACGTGGTCTTTTTCCTTATTCAGTAGACTTTCTGGTATAAACATAGGCATATAAACATTTTCGTGTCCAGTAGCCTTTAATCTATCATCTAAATTTCTTTGGATATTTTCCCATATTGCATAACCATACGGTCTTATTATCATACAACCTTTTACACTTGAATAATCTACAAGTTCAGCTTTTTTAACTATGTCTGTATACCATTTTGCAAAATCCTCATCCATGGAGGTAATTGCTTCAACAAACTTTTTATTTTTTGCCATATTTAGTGTACCTCTTTTTCTTATTTATTTTTCATTTCATATCTTGTATATTCTATCACTCTATTTTACCACAGAGTCTACATTGTAATATTATATCAAATATAGTATTTAAAATGAAGTGAAAAAAATTTATAACTATTTTTGGAATTTTTAAATTAAATTTAAAAATGTATTATAAAATCAAATAGAAACTAACTATCTATTAAATTATCTAATATATGAATAGAAGGAGAAAAATAGTTGTTATAATTAAGTCGAAATAAATGTTGGGAGGAATAAATAATGGTTAATGAAATTAGTGTTAAAAAGGTAAAAGAAGATGCACAGGAACATTTTAGAAAAGGTGAATTTTATTGCTCTGAAGCTATAGTTTCATCTATAAAGAAAAATTTTGAAATTGATATGCCAGAAGAAATGATAGCAATGGCTTCAGGTTTTCCAGTAGGAATAGGTAAATCAAAGTGTACATGTGGAGCTGTTACAGGTGCAGTTCTCTGTCTAGGATATTTCTTTGGTAGAACTAAAGGAAGTAATCCTAAAGATCCAAAGAGTGTAAAAGCATTAGAATTAGCTTTCGAACTTCAAGATAGTTTTAGACAAAAGCATAAATGCTTATGTTGTAGTGTACAAACTCAGGGTATGGACATGGCTTCAGGTGAACATAAAGCTCAATGTATTCAATATACAGGAGAAATGGCAGAAAAAGCAGCTGAAATTATAGTAAGAGAATTAGGGATAAAAAATCTTGATGATTAGTTGAGGGTGAAAAATGAAATATATTAAGAAGATGCCATTACCAATTGCAGCAGTTGCATTAGCCTTAGCTGCATTAGGAAATTTATTAATGACATATAGTGCAGTTGCTAGAACAATATTAGGAAGTATAGCAGCAATAATTTTAGGCCTATTAACTATAAAGATTATTGTATGTTGGGAGAATGTAAAGAAGGAATTTGATAATCCAGTAATTGCTAGCGTAGTACCAACGTATTCTATGGCATTAATGCTTTTAGCAGGATACTTAAAGCCAATAGCATATATGCCTGCATTAGCTTTATTTTGGATAGGTTTAATTATTCATTTAGTATTAATGATTTTATATACAACAAAGTATATTATTAAATTTAATATTAAAAAGGTGTTTACAAGCATATTTATAGTTTATGTAGGAATAGGGGTTGGAGGAATAACGGCACCGGCTCTTGGACTAGCTTCTTTAGGGAAAGTTATATTCTGGTTTGCTCTTATTTCGTTATTAGTTCTATTAGTTTTAGTAGCATATAGGGTTTGGGTGATAAAAGAAGTTCCGGAACCAGCATTTCCTACTACAGTAATATTTGCAGCACCAGCAGCACTTACATTAGCAGCATATCTAAATTCTTTTGAAAGTAAGAATTTAAATATGGTATACTTCCTAGCGATACTAGTAGGAATATTATATATTGTAGGATTAGTATATTTAATCAAAGGACTAAAACTTAAGTTTTATCCAAGCTATGCAGCATTTACTTTTCCATTAGTAATAAGTGCTATTGCCTTAAAGGGAACTAATGGGCTTTTAATAAAGATGGGAAAAGGAATATCATGGCTTAAATATGTAGTTAATGTTCAAGAAGTAATAGCTACAATAATAGTTCTATATGTATGTGTTAGATTTGTAATGTTTATATTTAAAGATGATAGCAATATAAAGGTAGCTACATCTAACATAAATAAATAGAGATTTAGAAAAGATTGTTAAACAGTATTGTTATAACAATCTTTTTTTTATTGAAGAGAACCATTTGCTTCTATATATTGTCTAATGTTATATAATCAATATAATGGGAGAGATGTTATGTGTGAAGTAGAATTAATTAAAAAAAGTAAATCTGGAAATTCTAGTGCATTTTCTAAGCTAATAAAGTTTTATGAAAAAGATCTTTATAGAGTAGCTATTGCAATGGTAAAAAATAATGATGATGCATTAGATTGTATTCAAGACACAATATTAAGTGCATATAAAAATATTCATAAGTTAAGTAATGAAATCTATTTTAAGACATGGTTAATTAAGATACTAATAAATAATTGCAACAATTGTCTTTATAAGAGAAAAAAAACTATTTCTTTATTTTATAACAAAGAAGAGTCATCATATGAGGAGAATTTTAATGGCATTGATTTAAAGGATGCTGTTGGAAGATTAGACAGTGAGCTCAAAATTCTAGTTATTTTATATTACTATGAAGATTTAAGTGTTAAGGAGATTTCAGATAGTTTAAAAATTCCTGAAGGAACTGTGAAATCAAGGTTATCAAGAGCTAGAACTAGACTTAAATCCATATTGATTGATGATAATAGTGAGGTGTTATAAATGAGTGGAGATATGAATAAAACGCTACTAAGCAATGATGATATTAAGATTAAAAAAATACTTATAGATACAGAAGATATAGTAATTCCAGATGAAATATCAAGTGGAATTGATGAGGTACTAAAAGATATAGAATATAAAAATAAAAAAAGTACAAAAAATATTTTGTTTAAGGTAGCTATGATAATGGCAATAGTTATTAGCATAACAGCTATCACAAATTTAATTAATCCTCAGTTAGTTAGGGCAATGCCTGTAATTGGAAGAATATTTGATGCTTTTTCAGGAGAAGACGTAGGTAAAGTGAAAGAATTTTCAACGTTAATAGATATGACTGCAAAAGATAAAGGAATACGAGTTGATTTTGAGGAAGCTAGTATTTATGGGTCAAGGATTATGGCTACATTTAAAGTTCAAGGACAGGCTTTAAAAAGTGATTATGTAGACGTAGAGGTTAGAGGGAAAATAGATGGAGAAGGAGTAAGTCCATCATCTAGTGATGTAAAAAGGGTTGATAATGATACGGTAGTTGTTTTATTTGAGGGGAATATGCCTAATATAAATATAAGAGATGAGATAGAGCTAGATTTTTATATAGGAGGAATAATAGTAGATGGCCGCGAAATAAATGGGGATTGGAGTTTTTCAAAATCTATTGATAGAGATGAAATTGTTGTTCCTTCAAGAAAAATACAATGTTTAAGTCAACTTCAAGTTGATAACTATAAATTTAATATAGATGAGTTTGAAACATCTCACTTAGGAACTAGTGTTAATATTAAAGATAGCATTTTAAATTATGATTTTTCAAATAAAACTGAAGATGATCTTTTAAATGATTCTAGTAAATTAAACAATGTAGTTTATATTTTTAGGGATTCTAATGGGGAAATATTACTATCTAAGGATACTGATAATAGTACTTATCCTAAAAATATGGAATCTTTCAGAAAGCAAGAAATAGTAGGTGACCTTTCATACTCAAAATATATAGATGTAATTCCTGTGTTAATTGAAAAAGCAGAAGTAACATATTATGATGAAAATGGACAGGGATATAATCAATGTATAAATAGTATAAATGATGAAAACTGTAAAAAGATAAAGATTGATAATGATTATTATAATATAGATTCAGAAAAATCTTTTTTAAATATAAATGATATAAAAGATAAGGATATTGCAGTTAATAACTTGGATACAGTGACAATTAAAAATGTTGAGGTATCAAATAACTATACTAAGATAAATGTGAAAATTAATGGTTATTATGATTTAAGATTTTTAGGGTTTATAGAACTTATTGATGAAGATTACAATGTATATAATGGAAGCTCTGGAGTTATAATAGAAAACTCAAAAGATAAGGAAGTGAGCATAACCATGCCAGCCATAGATAAATCAAAAAAATATACTATAGCATTACCAAGAATAATGAATTTAGATATAAAGGAAGAGAATAAAATCAGAGTTAAATTAGTTGAGTAGAAATATAAAAACAGATAGGTAAAGAGCCTATCTGTTTTTAATTTTTGTCTAGACATTTTTCAGGGTTTAACTTAATTGGTTCATATTCTCCAAGGGTGTTTTTCTTATATTGTGCAACTTCTACATCGGTGTCATTGGTAAGTATTACAAACTGAATCATATACTCATTTTTATCGGTGCCATTAAAATAAATTTTTTTAATATTATTATCAGTTTCGGACCTTATTTCCCCATCAATTAAATTGCACCAGTTTCCGTATTTGGTTTCTACATATAGTTCTCCGTAGTATTTCCACCCATGATAAGGTGCACAAAGAAAATCTTCTCCATAAAAATTCATATCATTTATTTTATATAATTGATTTTCTTTAATTAAATCCACAAAACCGTAGTAGTATCCGAAGTTAGTCATAGGCTTATCTGAACCTTCAATAGTTTCTATTTCTACAAAAAAAGTTTTATTATCACCTTTTTCCTTTGGCTGAGGAATTTCTATCATTTTAATTAAATTAATATGAAATATATTATCAAAGGAGCTTAAGAATTCCTTATAACTTAATTTCTTTTTATAATCTTCAGAAAGAAAGTTATACGCTATTGGGTATGGTGCACTTCCTGTACCCATGGAGCCACATCCAGCATGTTTCTTGTTAGTTTCATCATAATATGAAGCTTCCCTTAAAAGACTAAAGTAATTTATTATGGATTTTTCAGGTGTTGATATTAAATCACTATCTAAAACAATTTCAGAAGGTGATTTGTTATAATATTTGTCTAAAAAATTAAAGTTTATATCGGTAGTATTTAAAATAGGAAGTTTTGATGGCCTAAAAAATTTTTCAACATTAATTGTTTCCGATTGAATTTTACAAGTGTCAATTAAAGTATCTTGCAAGTGAAGTTTCCCGCCCATAATAATATCATGGTTTACACTCTTAGTATTACTTATTATATAACATACAATAAAAATTAGAATGAAGCATTCAACACATAAAAGCACATAGAATTTCTTGTTTCTTATAGTCTTAAAATTCATAGAAAAATTCCACCTTAAAAAATATTATAAGTATATATATTTAAATACAAATTATAAAATGATTAAAAATTGTTTTTTAAATATAACAAAACATAAGTTAACAACATATTATGTTAGTGTATAGATAACTTCATAGGAGGAAAATATGAAAAAAAATAGTTTTAAGCTTATTGGAACCTTTATGTGTATATTTATTACTTTAGGGATGTTTGCAGGTTGTAGTAAGGGAAGTTCAAAGGTAAATGAAGGTGGGAAAACTACTGTAAAAGTTAATGAAGTAACTAGGTCAATATTTTATGCACCAATGTATGCTGCTATAAGTCAAGGTTTTTTTGAGGAAGAAGGGCTTAAAATTGAACTTACAACAGGTCAAGGTGCAGATAAAACTATGCAACAACTTATAAGTGGTAATGTGGATATAGGATTTTCAGGTCCAGAGCAAGTAATTTATATTCATAATCAAGGAAGAGAAGATCTACCTGTAGTATTTGCACAACTTACACAGAAAGATGGATCATTTTTAGTATCTAAAGAAGAACATAATGACTTTTCATGGGATGATATTAAAGGTAGTACTGTAATTGGTGGAAGACCAGGTGGAATGCCAGAGATGGCACTTGAATATGTGCTTGAACAAAAAAAGATAGACAAGGATAAAGATATTAAGTTAGTTACTAACATTTCTTTTGATGCTATACCTGGTGCTTTTTTAGGAGGTACTGGTGATTATGCAGCTTTGTTTGAACCTAATGCAACATTAATAGCTAAAGAAACAGGAGGTCAAATTGTTGCTTCAGTAGGAGAAAGTGCTGGGAATTTGCCTTATACTTGTTATTATGCTCTTAATTCTTATATAAAAGAAAATAGAGATGTATTAGTTAAATTTGTTAAAGCTATTGAAAAAGGACAGGAATGGGTAATGAATACTGATGATAAAAAGGTAGCAGGAGCTATTAAGGAATTTTTTACTGGTACAGATGAAGAAGTAATAGCTACAGTTATTGGAAACTACAAAAAAATAGAAGCTTATGCAAGTACTCCTGTTGTAAGTGAAGAGGATATAAATAGACTTATGGATATTATTGAACATTACGATAAAGAGTTAATTACCACTAGACCTAAATTTGAGAAAATAGTTGATAATTCAATTAGTGAGGAAGCATTAAAATAAAGCTGAATAAGGTTTTGTAGGCTCTGTGTGCAGGCGTTTTCCTGCATACAGAGCCATTTTGAAATAGCCATTTAAAGTACAGTAACATTGAATTATTATTAGCAACATTGGAAGGTTGGTCATATATTAAAATATACAGAAAAATAAGATGAAAAGTGGAATAAGAACGGATGTGGAGATGGGTATATGAAGAAGGTAGAGGTAAAGAATGTTTATATGAACTATCATACAATTACAGCAGAGACGGTGGCGTTAAAGAATATAAGTTTTGATGTTGAAAATGGAGAATTTACAAGTATAGTTGGGCCATCTGGATGTGGAAAATCTACACTTTTAAATATTATTTCAGGGCTTATAAATCCATCAGATGGGAAAATATATATTGATGGAACAGAACAAAATGGATATTCAAGTAAACTTGGCTATATGTTTCAAAAGGATCAATTATTTGAGTGGTTAACTGTACTGGATAATGTAAGTATAGGATTAAAGATAAAAAATCAATTAACTAAGGAAAATCAAAAAAAATTAAAGCAGTTACTTGAAAACTATAATTTGTGGGAATTTAGAAATCATTATCCAAGACAGCTTTCAGGAGGTATGAGGCAAAGAGTTGCCCTAATTAGAACTTTAGCTCTTGATCCAGAAGTATTACTTCTAGATGAGCCATTTTCAGCTCTAGATTATCAAACTAGATTGAATGTAAGTGATGAAATATATGAAATAATAAAAAAAGAAGGTAAAACAGCAATAATGGTGACTCATGATATTTCCGAGGCAGTTTCTATGTCATCAAAGATTGTAGTTTTATCAAAAAGACCGGCTGTAATAAAAAAGATAGTAAATATTAATTTTGAAGATGAGGAATTAACTCCTTTAAAATGTCGTGAACATCCAAAATTTAGAGATTATTTCAATGATATTTGGAAGGAGATGGATTATAGTGAAGAAGAAAAATAATGAGTCTTTAGTGATAAGCAAAGAGCATAAAGAGTATTTGAGAGGAGTAAAGGGAAGAAATAGAAAAGTAATTATAACTAGAATACTTATATTAGTTGCATTTTTTTCTTTATGGGAGATTCTTGGTTATTTTAAAATAATTGATCCCTTTTTAACAAGTACTCCATCTAGAATGGTGAAGAGTTTTATTAAGATATATAATGAAGGAACTTTAATTAGACATATATCAGTTACTTGTTATGAAACTATAATTGGATTTGTTCTTGGAACACTTATTGGAACTTTAATTGCAATATTATTATGGTGGTCAGATTTTTTATGCAAGGTTTTAGATCCATATATTGTAGTTTTAAATGCATTACCTAAGGTAGCACTAGGTCCTATTATTATATTTTGGGCAGGAAATGGAATGAAGGCAATAATTCTTATGGCATTGCTTATATCCGTAATATCAACTATAATAAGTATGCTTTCGGGATTTAGAGAAGTGGAAGAAGACAAGATTAAACTATTAAAAACCTTTGGAGCGTCTAAATTTAAAATATTAATTAATTTAATTATTCCAGCAACAACTCCAACTTTAATATCAGCGTTAAAGATAAGCGTTGGACTTTCTTGGGTAGGAGTAATAATGGGAGAATTCCTAGTAGCAAAGGAAGGATTAGGTTTCTTGATAGTTTATGGTGGACAGGTTGCTCAATTAGATATGGTTATGATGAGTGTTATTGTTCTTGCTGTTATAGCTTATTTAATGTATGAAGCAGTTCATTATTTTGAAAAAAAATATGCAACAAGAAGATAATATTATATGGCATAAGGAGTATTGTATAATACTCCTTAATTTTTTTGAAAAAATTAAAATAATAATATATTAATAAAAGTACTATTGACGAAATATATACAAAAATGACTATTTATAGATTTTATCTATTAGACCAAATCATTACATAATGATAAGATTATGGGGGTGATGATATGGATAGAGAGAAAATTATAGGATTAGAAAATATATCAAAAAATTTTGGACATATCCAAGCGTTAAAAAATATTAATATTGATATATACAAGGGTGAAATTATTTCAATAGTTGGTGATAACGGGTCTGGGAAAAGTACTTTGATAAAGATTTTGTCAGGATTACATGAACCTGATAGTGGAAATATACTAATAGGAAATAGAAAATATAAAAAGTTAAGTCCAAGGATTTCCATAAAAGAAGGAATATCAACAGTATATCAAGATTTAGCTTTAGATAATTATAAAAATAGTGTAGAAAATATTTTTTTAGGCAATGAAATGGTTAAATATACAATATTCTTAGATAAAAAATCCATGAATATTGAAGCTCAAAGGTTACTAGATAGTTTAAATATTAATATAAAAGATATTCAAGTACCAGTTGGATATCTTTCGGGTGGACAAAGACAAAGTATTGCTATAGCAAGAGCTATTCATCAAAATAATGATGTAATAATTTTTGATGAACCTACTGCAGCAATGGGGATAAAAGAAACTAGTGCAACAATGGAGTTAATTAAAAAACTAAATAAATACGGTAAAACCATAATAGTTATTAGTCATAATATTAATAGTGTATATGATGTATCTGATAGAGTTTATATTATGAGAAATGGTAATGTTATATCAGAAGTCAAACCGTCAGAAAGTTCTATAAATGATATCATTTCATTGATTATGAAAAATGAAATAGGTGAAAGTGCAGGTGATTTAAGTGAGAAGAGATATATGGATGAATCATAAGCACAGACATAAAGTTAACTTTGTAATGGATAATTTTATATCGCAATTTGTATTGTTAATTATCTTAATAATTATATGTGCATTTTTGAGTATTAAATCTCTTTATTTTTTTACGTGGATTAATTTTAGAAATATATTAGATTCCATTTCTATAAAGCTGATTTTAGCCTTAGCAATGACATTTGTTATTGCATCTGGAGGAATTGATCTTTCAGTTGGGTCAATCGTATCACTAAGTGGAATTATTATGGCAATATTAATTTCTAATAAATGTTCTGTATTAATAAGTATATTAATAGGGGTATTTAGTGCTGTAATTATGGGATATATAAATGGGGCACTAATTCATTATAAACGGATTAATCCATTTATAGTAACATTGGCTACAGCAAGTTTATATAGAGGATTAGCATTAATAATAACAAAAGGGGCGCCGATTACAGGATTTCCTAAAAGTTTTACCTTTTGGGGGAAAGGTGACCTAGAAAGAATAAATCCACCTATAGTAATTGCTATAGCATTATGTATATTTTCAATTTTTATTTTACATAGAACTAAATGGGGAAAATATGCACTTGCATTAGGTGGCAATGGAGATGCATTAAGAAAAGTTGGTGTCAAAACAGGTGTATATAGGATAACTATTTTCATCATTATGGGATTAATGAGTGGAATTGTTGGATTAATAGTTACTGCTAGATTAAATTCTGCAGAAGCAAATGCAGGATTGTTTATGGAAATGGATGCAATTACAGCAGTAATTATGGGAGGAACCTTAAGCACTGGTGGGAAGGCTAATATTATTGGTACCGTTATAGCAGTATTTTTATTAGGAGTTATAAGAAATGGACTAACAATACTTAGTATTTCACCATATTATCAACAAGCGTTTATAGGTGTTCTTTTATTGTTGTCGGTTGTAATTTCAGAGGCCAGAGAACATAGAAAGATTCAGCTAAATTAACAAACTTAAAAGTGAAAGGATGAATGAACAATGATTAAACTTAAAAAGTGGATATCATCAATTTTGGTACTATCTTTATGTACAAGCATTTTAGTAGGATGCACAGCAGATAAAACTAATAGTGGAAAAGATGAAAATGAAAAAAAAGAAGAAATAGCTGTTGAAACAAGCCAAGTTAATTCTCTTATGAGTCAAATTGATGAGGAATTACAGAAACAACTAGCTCCTATGCCAGAAGAAGGTAAAAAGGAAAAAGTAGGAGTATTAATTATTTCATTAACCAATCAATTTTGGGCCAACATGAAGAAGTGTTATGAAGAAGCAGCAGAAAAACTTGATATTGAAATAGATGTTGTAGCTGCACCAACAGAGGGGGATACTGCATCACAACTTGAAGCACTAGATGCAATGATTGCAAAGGATTATGATGCAATAATTGTTTCACCAATTGAAGGTACTAATTTAATTCCTGGAGTTGTTAGAGCCAATCAAAAGGGAACACCTATTATTAACTTAGGGCCTGGATTTAATAAGGAAGCACTGGAAGCAGCAGATGGTGTTTTAGATGCCAAAATAACTGTGGATTTTCAAGAACAGGGAAAAATGGTTGCTAAAGATATGGTAGATCGTATAAAAGCTGGTGAGGTTGCTATAATACAAGGGTTACCAGGAGCAGGACAAAGTGAAGGAAGAACAAATGGCGCAAAAGAATACTTTGAAGGAGCTAAAGATATTGAGTTAGTTAATATACAACCAGCAGATTGGGACAGAAATAAAGCATATGAAATAACTAAAAATCTTATTCAAAGTAATCCAGAGTTAAAAGGCATTTTTGCTTGTAATGATGTAATGGCATTAGGAGCGATAGAAGCGTTAGAAGACGCAGGTAAAAACGATGTGTTAGTATATGGAGTTGACTTTACGAATGATGCAAAAGAAGCTATAAAAGCTGGTAAAATGATGGGGAGTATTACATATTCTAGTGCAGCATATACAAAGGCAGGATTATTATTAGCAATGAAAGTTGCACAAGGACAAGAAATTGATAAACCAATATATTCACCATTAACATTAGTAAATCAGGATAATATAAATGAGTTTGAAAACTGGAAATAATCCTAAATTTTTAATAGAGACTGCATTATTAACACATGGATTAAAATCAATAGACGATGCTGAATTAATTAGTAATTGGATACCCAACCAAGGAAAATTAGCATGGATAGATAAAGGTAAAATTGTAATTGGATCTTTAGAACAATACATTCCATTTAGAAGGAGAGCAGATCAATTAATAAGGATTGATGGATATTCCGTAGATAAATGTTGTGATGAAGGTTTAAGTGGAGCTTTGACAGCTTCAGGAACTATGAAGGTTGCAGCTGAAATGGAAATATCATTAGCAGTAACATGTGGTATGGGAGGAATTGGAGACATAAAAGGAGAAGAATTTTGTTGCGATTTATGGGCTCTGAAAAATATACCAGTTACATTAATTGCAACTTCACCAAAGGATATGTTGAATATAGAAGATACAATAAAATGGTTACTTGATAATGATGTGCGTATACTTGGGAAAAATAATGATACATGTTCAGGTTTTGTTTTTGATAGAAAGCCTATTAGAATATCAGGCATATATAATAACGAGAAAATTAATGGTAAGATGCTTCTACTTAATGAAATATTTAAAAGCAAGCGAATAAAGTCAAAAGAAATTTTATATAGAGCCATTGAGGCAGGTAAGAGGGCAGAACATGAAGGCAAGTATTATCATCCAGCAGCAAATGAAATGATTGATGTATTGTCTAATGGACAATCCTCAAAGTTACAACTTAATTCACTAATTGCAAACATAGTATGGGCAGACAAATTAGTAATTAAGTAGAATAAGGGCTGTTGTAGAATGATTTTTAATCATTCTACAACAGCCCTTAGATGTTTGTAGTAAAACATGGTATAATTTCATTATGTAGGGGTAGGGGGTAGAAATATGAATAAAAATAAAGTAATGGCATATATTGCGTTGATTATTGTTGTAATAATGTGGGGAATATCTTTTGTTAGTATAAAAATCTCATTGGATGTTTTTTCTCCAATTGCTATGGCCTTTTATAGGTTTTTAATTGCTACAATAATACTTATAATTATAAAAAGATTTTCAAGTAGAGAAAAAGTAAACAAAAAAGATTATTTCAGGTTAGCTTTAAGTGGCATATTTGCTATTACTATATATTTTATATGTGAGAATAATGGAGTTCTTAGGGTTTCCGCAAATTCAGCTTCAATTATAGTAGCTACTCTGCCAATAGCAGCACTAATTTCAGATAAAATATTTTATAAAACGAAAATTTCAAAAGTGAGTATAATAAGTATTATAGCATCTATCTTAGGGATATATTTAGTCATAGGGAATGACGTGATTACTGGCTCTGTAACGGGATATTTATTTTTAGCTGGAAGTATAGTATCATGGTGTGGTTACTTAGTGGTGACAAAGCCTTTATTTAAGAAGTATTCTAATCTTACAATTACAACATATCAAGCGTTGTTTGGAACTATAGCATTTATTCCTTTTATGCCATTTCAGACTGTGAATTATTCTGGTATAAATGGAGTTATAATAATTAATATGTTATTTTTAGCTGTATTTTGTTCAGCTTTAGGTAACTTTGGTTATAACTATGCATACAAAGAATTAGATGTTACAATTTCTACTTTATTTTTAAACTTATGTCCTGTTGTAACTTTTATTTTTAGCTTTATTATATTAAAAGAAAAATTAACTTTTCAGCAGGTAATAGGTGCAATTATTATAATTATTTCTGTTTGTATTGTGACTAAACCCCCTAAAGAAGTAAAGCAATTGAACGATAATACTACAAAGATAGGTTAAAAATATATAGCTTAATTTTTAGGAGGGTGTACTGTGAAAAAAATTTTCAAAACGTTGGTGTTAGCACTTTCCTTGGGAATTTTGATAACTACAGTTAAAATATATATGCAAGAAAGTGAGAAGGTTAGTGCCCTTCAGGATCATATGAATTTTTTAGCAACTAAAGAAAATGTTGAATATATAAGCTTAGAAGAAGAAGAGAGACTTGCAAAAGAGGAAGAAGAAAGAAAAAAAGCTGAAGAAAAGGCAGCAAAGGAAGAAGCTGAAAGATTAGCAAAGGAAGAGGAAGAGGCAAGAAAAGCTGAGGAAGCTAGAAAAAAAGAAGAAGAACTTCAAAGAAAAAAAGAAGAAGAAGAAGCACGGCTTAGAGCTGAAAAAACAATTAGAATGGATGTAGCTATTATTAATCAACTTCCAGAATATAAAAATGGATGTGAAGCTACATCACTAACTATGCTTTTAAACTTTGCAGGTATAAGTGTAGATAAATCAACTGTAATTTCAAAAGTTAAAAAAGATGAAACGCCAATAAGTTATGATGGAAGTGGAAATATAAAAGAATGGGGTAACCCTGAAGTTGGTTTTGTAGGAGATATTACGGGGAAAAAGCCAGGGTATTCAATTGATCCTATTGCACTGGCACCAACGATTGAGGAGTATTTACCAGGAAAATCTTTAAATTTAACGGGTTCTGATTTTTCAAAATTAGAGCAAATACTTTTAAGTGGAAGACCTATAGTAGTTTGGGTAAATACAGAATTTGAGGAACCATCTGTATCTTATACATGGATAAGCAATGGAGTTACTGTATCGGCACATAAAAGGCAGCATGCCGTACTTTTAACTGGAGTGGATGAAACTCATTTTTATTATAATGATCCATTAACAGGGGAGAAAGATGCTAAAATCGACAAAAATACTTTTAAAACAGTATGGGTTGGTACGTGAAGTAAAGCACTTTCTTATTATAAATAAAAGAAGCTGCTTAGAATGAAGCTTTTCAGCTTCATTCTAAGCAGCTTTTTTATAGGTTATTTCTATAACTCTTCACATGTTGTAATTCTTATATTAGTTGTATGCGAGAAAAAAACTCAATTATCGCAAGCGAATGTATCTGCAGGAGCTCATACTCTTTAAACACTAAAGCAAATCTCCACTGAAGTCTTATTTTAACTAATCCTTACTGTGTGTCAGCTTCGAAGCCCCAATGAGCGGTGATAATTGAGTTTTTATCGCATTAAAGCTTATTTTAGCAATTATAACTTACTACTTTTCTTTTGATTCAATTTCTTTAACAACTCTATCAATAAAGTTATCTAGAGGCATAGCGCCTTCATCACCATTTTTACGGCTTCTTACAGCTACTTCTCTATTTTCAGCTTCTTTTTCACCTACAACTATTAAATAAGGTACTCTTTCATTTCTAGCTTCTCTAATTTTGTATCCTATTTTTTCAGCTCTATAGTCAACTTCAACTTTTATTCCTTTTTCTCTTAAAGCTGCATATACTTCATCAGCATAGTCATGATACTTTTCAGAGATTGGAAGTAATTTAACTTGAACTGGTGCAAGCCATACAGGGAATGCTCCAGCATATTTTTCTATAAGAAGAGCAAGAGTTCTTTCATAACACCCAATTGAAGTTCTGTGAATTATATAAGGATGCTTTTCTTGACCATCTTTATCAGTGTAAGTCATTCCAAATCTTTCAGCTAATGAAAAGTCTATTTGAGCTGTTATAATTGTATCTTCTTTACCATGAACATTTTTGATTTGTAAATCAAGTTTTGGGCCATAGAAAGCAGCTTCTCCAACAGCTTCTGTATATTTAATTCCAAGGTGATTAAGGATTTCTCTCATATTGTCTTGAACTTTTTCCCAATCATCATGGTCCCCAATATATTTTTCTTTGTTGTTTTCATCCCAAAGAGATAGTCTATAGCTAATATCTTCTCTTAATCCAAGAGTTTCAAGCATATAGTTTTCAAGGTCAACAACATTTTTAAATTCAGATTCAAGTTGGTCTGGTCTACAAGCAATGTGACCTTCTGAGATAGTAAATTGTCTAACTCTTATAAGTCCATGCATTTCTCCAGAAGATTCATTTCTAAATAAAGTAGAAGTTTCACCATATCTTAAAGGTAAATCTCTATAACTTTTTGAATCAGCTTTATAAACTGTAAATTGGAATGGACAAGTCATAGGTCTTAAAGCAAATACTTCAGAATCCTTTTCTTCATCACCTAAAACAAACATACCATCTTTATAATGATCCCAATGTCCAGAAATTTTATAAAGGTCACTTTTAGCCATAAGAGGTGTTTTTGTTAAAAGATATCCTCTTTTTTCTTCTTCATCTTCAACCCATCTTTGAAGAGTTTGAACTACTTTAGCTCCCTTTGGCATTAAAAGAGGAAGCCCTTGACCGATTGGTTCAGAAGTTGTAAAAAATTTCAATTCTCTTCCGAGTTTATTGTGATCACGTTTCATAGCTTCTTCAACAGCAGCTAAATACTCCTCAAGGTCAGTTTTTTTAGTAAATGCAGTACCGTAAATACGAGTAAGCATTTTATTCTTTTCACTACCTCTCCAGTAAGCTCCAGCTAATTTAGTTAATTTAAAAGCTTTAACTGGCTTAGTAGACATTAGGTGTGGACCTGCACATAAGTCAACAAATTCGCCTTGTTTATAGAAAGATATTACTTCGTCTTCTGGTAAATCTTCTATAAGTTCAACTTTATAAGGTTCATCCTTTTCCTTCATTAAGTCTATTGCCTCGGATCTTGGCAATACAAAAGATTCAATAGATAGATCTTCTTTAACAATCTTCTTCATTTCTGCTTCTAGTTTTGCAAGATCATCATTGCTTAAACCTCCATCAATGTCGATATCATAGTAGAATCCATTATCAATAGATGGTCCTATAGCTAATTTAGCATTTGGATATAATCTTTTAATAGCTTGAGCTAAAATATGGGAAGCTGTGTGTCTGAAAGCTTTTTTACCTTCCTCATCATCGAAAGTTAATATGCTAAGCTCACAATCTTTATTTACAACATATCTTAAATCTACAGTTTTACCATTTACTACACCAGCAGTAGCGACTCTAGCTAATCCCTCAGATATGCTTTTAGCAATTTCAAGTACACTCATTTCACTATTTAATTCTTTTATTGAACCGTCTTTTAAAGTTATTTTTATCATTTAAAAATCTCCTTTCTATATTTAATAATCTATATATAATAAAACAAAAAAACTCGTTCCTTTTCTATAAAGAAAAGGGACGAGGTATACCCGTGGTTCCACCCAATTTGTACTGTTTGACATAAACAATACCACTTGAAAAACTATAACGTAGTTAACGGACTTTATTAGAGTCACTCAGAGGTGGTCTTCAATTTGGCTTAAGTGGAAGCAATTTCAGCTAAGATGCTTCCTCTCTGAAAATAAGTATTCAAATCTACTATCCTCTTCATAGAGATAATTATATTATATAAAATGTATTGATGATTGTTCATTTTATTATAATTTTAGCACAATAATCTTTTATGTCAATATATAAGAATGAGGTTTCAAATATTGTAGATAAAACGGGGAAATGATATAATTAGATAAGATGTAAAAAATAACCATGGGACAATGGGTGATTGTTAGTGTAAGGAGTTGACTAATTTTAGTAAGGGGAGATAGAGTGATATGGTAGAATGTATAAAGTTTTTGAGTGGAAATGAAAAAATCAGATTATTAAGAAAACAATTGAGGCTTACTCAAGGAGATTTTCAAAATGAACATTTTACAAGAGGATACTTAGGGCTTTTAGAAAATGGAAGAAGAAATATAACAGTCCAAGCATCTAGATATATTGCTTCAAGGTTAATGGAGAAGGCTAAAGAACAGGGGATAAATTTAACATTAGAGGATGATTATTTCTCAAGGTCAATTAAAAGAGATGCAGAACTATATTGTGAGGGCCAGTTAGAAAAAAATTTAACTATAGAAGAATTTGATTTAATCATTATGATGTGTGATGAGTATGATTTGCCTAATATTAAGGCTAGTGCATATAAAAGGCAAGGGGATATATATTATGATAGCAATGATTTTAAAAATGCTTACAATAAATATTTTTATTCATTTAGTTTGATAAAAGGTGGTACTATAAATCATGAAATTAACTATGTTCTAAATAGAATAGGAATTTGTAAAATAAAATTATTGCAATATAGTGAGGCACTAATTTATTTGCAAAAATCATTAGATGGGGCAAATCTAATTAATGATGACGAGATTATTTTAGGAGCAATGTATAATTGTGCTATTTGTTATAAAGAACTTTCACTTATCGATAAAGCTTTAGAATTTGTTGATAAAATATTAAGTAAATACGGGGAAAAATATAACATTAATTGGTATGTATATGTTTTAAGTTTAAAAGCAAATTGTTACAATGAAATTGGAAATTTTGATAAATCCAAAAAGATATATTTGGATTTAATTCAGCTACTAAAAGATAATCCAGGTGTAGAAGGTAAGGATAAACGCCTTGGATTTATATATAATAATTTAGGTTATATAGAATATAAAAATAAAAATTTAACTGATTCTTTGGATTATTATAATAAATCATTGGAAATAAGAAATAAATTTGATGATATTAATGTATCTCATACATTAATTGAAAAATCAGAGGTGTACATTGAAAAGAAGCTATATGATGAAGCATTGATGATTATAAATTTAAGTATTGAAAAAGCTAATGAGTATAATGATTATAAATATGTGTTAAATGGTTATAAAAAATTAGAAGAAGTTTATTCTAAGATGAATAATATAGTTAAAGTTGAAGAAACCATAATAGAGATAATAACATTACTTGAGAGCACAAAAGAGTCAAAAGAAGAAGAAAAAAATAAAATTGAATGTATTAATTACTATAATAAGTTACAAAAGATGTACCTAGACAATAAAAAATATGAAGATGCATATAAATGCACAAAAAATATAGAAGAGGTGTTGCAATAACAATACAGATATGTTAATATTTAACATATAGGGGGTGATTACATGTTTAAAAATAAAATGATTAAATTTGTATCCGCTTCATGTGTTGCTCTAACTCTTTTAACATGTTTGGGTGGTTTGCTACAAAGCACATCATCAATGAGTAACAAAGGTTTAAATGTTTCTTTTAACTCTATGGATATGGAGGACCCACCAGTTTGGGACGGAAGCTGGTAGAAATTATAGGTTGAAAAATAGCCATTAAAATTTATAGGTTTTAATGGCTATTTTTTTAATGTAATACATATATAGGTTTTTTCATACTTATAATTATGAAGGTATAAGTAAAAAGGGAAAAGGAGTATATTATATAAAATGTTATATGGATACTATGAGAATGAAGAAAAACAATTGTATTATAGTGATTTGTGGATTAGATTATGTAAGAATAGCAGGGAAGAGTTATTGAATTATTACCAAATTAATGATATGAATAAAAGAAACTTTGAAAAGGGTTATTTAAATGATATTTTTTTAAAGGATATTTATTATAGTGATGAAAAGGTAAAAGAAATCATTAATGGAGTAAGTAAAATTCCTAATGCTACCTTGTATAAAAATAATGTTCCATTAGATGAAATATACTATAACAATCTTATGGATAATTTAAATATTGAGAATTTACGTGAAGAAGTGAAGATTTCCTATGGAATAACAATAAGAAGAACTAAAATGAAAACATTTCCTACGGATGATAGAGTGTTTAGTAGAGTAAATGAATATGCTCTTGACAGATTTATGGAAAGTGCTGTATATATTAATGAACCATGTATGATATATTGTGAAAGTAAGGATGGTAACTGGCTATTTTGTGAAACTTATTACTATAGTGGATGGATTAAAAAGTGTGATATAGCGATAGAAGAAAAAAGTATTATACAAGAGTACTGCACAAATAAAAGATATATTATTGTTACAGGTAAAAAGATTTTACTGGGATATAATCCCATAGATGAAGAATTAAATAACTTAGCACTAGATATGGGGGTTAAACTCTTTATCAATGAAAATGTAAAAAAAGATGAATTGATTTTTGATATGCATTCACAGGGAAATTATGTTGTTTATTTTCCAAGAAGAGATGACACCGGAAAATTATATTTCTCAAATGTCTTAATTCCTTTTAATGAAGATATACATGAAGGGTATTTAAAATGTAGTAGAGCTAATATATTAAAGCAAATATTTAAGTTTCAAGGTGAGAGGTACGGTTGGGGAGGAGATTTTTATGGAAGGGACTGTTCCAGTTTAATAATTGATACTTTAAGGTGTTTTGGAATATTATTTCCAAGGAATACTGGAGATCAGTTAAGAAAGTCTATAGGTAAGGCTTATTTTTTTAATGATGATGATAATTATAATAAAAAAATAGATATAATTAATTCTTTAAGACCGGGGACATTATTATATTTAAGTGGACATGTTGTAATGATTATAGGAAGGTATAAGGGTGATACTTATATAATCCATGATACTATAGGAGTACAAATTATTGAGAAAAAAGAATGTGGAATTGATTGTAAGAAGTTTATTAGTATTAATGGGGTAACTATTTCAAAACTTAAAGAAATATATGCATCTTCAGGAAAGTCTTATATAGATTCCATAGTAGGGTTTAAAGATATATTTGAATAAAAATAAGAGAAGGCTGTTTATTATACAAGCCTTCTCCATTTATATGAATAAAGAATTTAGGGGCGAAGTTAGTAATTTACAAAACGAATAGCTGCTGAATCATGAGTTAGTGTTTTAAACACATAACCTTTAGATTTTAAATTAGTTATTATTTCAGGTAATGCATCAATGGTTGTACCCTTAAAATTGGTATTATGCATTAGAATATTAGCAGTATTTACATTAGCCACTCCATTTACAACCCCATTAACTATTTTATTTTTATCTTGGGTACGAGTAAGGGCATCTGTGGAATCAACATTCCAATCAAAAAAGGTATATCCAAGATCTGATAAGCGAGCAGTTATTTCTTTAATAACTTTTGGAGTACTATAGCTATTGTTAGAACCTCCTGGGAATCTAACTATTTTTGGTGAAGGTTTTTGAGTTATTTCTTCTAATTTTTTATCTAAAGCTAGTACATCATTGATAAATGCATCTGCTGAAGAATATATTTTTTTGTAGTCATGGCTATAAGTGTGGTTAGCAAGAACATGACCTCTAGTAACGATTTCTCTATATACATCATCATATCCTTCTTTGTATGTCACAAAAAAAGTTGCCTTAACATTAAATTCATCTAAGGTATTTAGAAGCTTAATTGTTATATTTGATGGACCATCATCAAAGGTTAAATGTGCAATTGGAGCATGGCTTTCATTAAATTTTGTTTTTAGTTCTTCATATTGAGTTTTTCTTTCATTTAAAGTTAAATTCAATTTTTCATTTTCTTTAGATAAAGATTCTTTTGAAGCAAGAAGTGTATTATATTCAGTTAAATATTCATCATACTTATTTTTTGAAGAGTTCATTTTAAAAAAGGAATAAGAAGCCATATATATTGTAGGAATAAGTAGTAATGCTAAAAAAAATTTTATAATAAGTGCTGTTTTTTTCTTTTTCATCTTTCTTTTTCTTGAAATTCTGTGTTTACAAATAGGGTCCATTATATTATTCCTCCAATTTAATTTATAGCTTCTTTTAATTTATCAATTTCTTTATTCATATCATCTATTGTAATTTTTAAATTATCATTGTCAGTAATTAAAGTAGATTCTTCTTCTTTAATCTTATCTATTTCTATTTTAAGTTGATTACTTCTATTGAAGTAAGATTTTTCTTTAGAAATATAATAAATGCTTCCACTAATAAAAATAAAACAAATACAAGAAAGAATTATAATGAAACGTAAAAATGTATTTGGTTTTTTAAATGAAGATTTATCTGTTGTATTAATTTGCATATGAGCCTCCTTTTTATAGTAGTGCTGAAGTATATATCGTTTAATTATAACAAATATTGAGCATATCTATTATAATATATATAATTAATAGTATATATGTTACAATTAATAAAATACATTTTTAAAAGTTGCAATTGTGTATACTCACATTATAAAATAATGCACTTCACTATGTATTACGAAAAAGTAACAAATAAGTAGTATTTTTGATAAAAAAATATCTTTTATTTATCTATAATAAGATTTAGTAAAAACATGGTATGAATAGGTGATCAAGTAGCCACAGGTTTAGGACTGTGGCTATTTTTGTGTTACATTAATTTAACACAATTTAAATTTTAATGTAATTTTAAATTAAGGATTTAATAGTGCAGAATTGATTTTTTGAAATTATTTCATATAGGCTCTGTAGTAAAATACAGTGATAGAATGTACAAATTATGCTGGACAGTAAATGCATACAGAGCTTTCTTATATAATATAAAATGCTATAATTAACAAATGAAGTATAGAGAGGGACAATCAGGCAAGTGAGTTAAAAAGATATTATGGAGAGTGATGTTTATGAAAAAAGGTAAAAATACTATAACGATAGGTATATTAATAGTACTTTTATTATCAAAATATTTATTTCAATTAATTTCACAAAAAACAGGGAGAGATGTTAGTGATATAGCAATGGTTGGAGTATTTTTATTATTAGGGGGTATATTTACATATTTAGCGATACAGGTATTTAAACAAAAAAGATATGATACTGTAGTTACATTTTCTTTTTTAAGTATATCGTGGTTTATAGCTGCAGGGGGCATGCTAATAGATAACTTAACAATAAAGATTATAGGATTAATGATTTTTATAGTATCAGCATTTGCTTCTTATTTTACTATAATGAGATTTAATAAAAAACATGGTATAAATAGATAATAAGACTAAATTTGATTTTAATTTTACATTGAATGGAGTAGGGTTAATTATGGAAATAAAAATGCCTTCTGATGTTGAAAAGGCTATTAAGTATTTGCAATCTAAAGGATATAATGCCTATGCTGTAGGTGGATGCGTACGAGATTCAATTGAGGGAAGAATACCTAATGATTGGGATTTATGTACTTCAGCATCACCAGAAGAAATAAAGAAAGTGTTTGAAAAATTTAAAACTATAGATATTGGAATAAAACATGGAACTGTAGTTGTTTTAATGGAGAATGAAAAAATTGAAATTACTACGTATAGAATTGACGGGGAATATAAAAATAATAGGCATCCTGAAAAAGTAGAGTTTACTAAGTCATTAAGAGAAGATTTAAAGAGAAGAGATTTTACTATAAATGCTATGGCATACAATAAAGAAGAGGGCATAATCGATTATTTTCAGGGAAAGTTGGATTTAAAAAACAAGATAATCAAATGTGTAGGAGTACCAGAAAAAAGGTTTGAAGAAGATGCACTGCGTATAATGAGGGGTATTAGATTTGCAACTCAATTAGGTTTTTCCCTTGATAAAAACACAGAGATAGCTATGATAAATACTAAAAAATATTTAAAAAACATTTCATATGAGAGAATTAGGGAAGAATTAAATAAAATTATTTTATGTGATAAACCTAGTTGTGGTATAGATATTTTATATAATATGAATATTATTGAAGAAGTTTTACCAAAGGTTGAAAGAAGTAAGAAAGCAGACTACTTTGGATATATTCATAGTTGTAAGAAGCTATTAACAAGTGTAGAAAACAATTTAAATCTAAGGCTTTTTATATTTGTAGAATATTTTATTTTTCCTCTTTATAATTCCAAAAATGAAGATGATTTTATAGAAATTATAGACTATATTCTTCATACTTTAAGATATGACAAGGCAGCAATAAAATATGTATTAAATATGGGAAAGTTATTTCAAGAAGAAGTTATATTAAGTAAAGTTCATCTTAAAAGACTTATGAATATATATGGAATAGATTGTATTAAAGATTTTGTTTCTATAAATGAAAATATTGAAGATAATACTAAGGATGCTTTAATAATTAAAGATATGATTAAAGAAGTTGAATTAAATGATGAGCCATATAAAATAAAACATTTAGATATAAATGGTGAAGAAATAACTACTATGGGAGTTCCAAGGGGTAAAGTGATAGGAACTATACTTGAAAAGTTACTAGAAGTTGTGATGGAAAATCCAAAGTTAAATGTAAAAGAGAAATTAAAGATAAAAGCAGTTCAAATATTTAAGGAAATGGAACATTAAAAAGTGGCTATCGTATTAGTAGCAAGGATTAATTAAAATAAGCTAACTTTACTACTCCTATATACGCACTACTGTTCACGGGCTGCGGACCTTAGTGTTATATGGGATTACGATTAAAAGAAACTAATAATTTAGTGTTTGGTACTAATAATAGTTCCGAGCGGTCCTGTAGATAGTTCACTTGTAGTGGTATATCTAGTAGTAGTAAAGTTTATTTAATATAAGAATTGTAACATGACGAAGTATTCCTAAATGTAAGGGCTATCGTACTAAATAATTAGTGCGATAGCCCCTTAATTTTCTATTCGTTATGTCTTGGATTTTTAGAAACAGTTTCAATGGCTTGGATGACTTGAGATAAAATAAAGATTTCTTCCTGTTTGTTAACTTCATTTAATGCGGAAGTATATATTTTACCAGTTTCACTTACCACGTACTTAGGTTTAACAGAATTTAAAACCAAGGCTGCCATATCATCAAGACATTTTTCACAAGTACATATATCAGGATAGTCTTTTAATGTTCTTTTTAGTATGGCTAATACCTGATCTTCTGCAAAATTCTTATAGGAGTGCATAGAGTTGCTCCTTTCCAAGCATAAGAAATTATATATTCATTCTTCCTACATTTTCAGGAATTATAATATCTGCAAGTGTAGCAGCTTTTACTTCTTCAATAGTTGCTTCAGGTCCTAATTCTTTAAGTACAAGTCCCTTAGAAGTAACTTCAAATACAGCCATTTCAGTAATAATTAAGTTAACTTGATGTGCTGCAGTTAAAGGAAGAGTACATTTTTTTAATATTTTTGGATTTCCTTTAGCTGTATGTTCCATAGCAACGATAACTTTTTTTGCACCAACTACAAGGTCCATTGCACCACCCATTCCAGGTACTTTTTTACCAGGAATCATCCAGTTAGCTAAGTTACCTTCTTGGTCAACTTCTAAAGCTCCAAGAATTGTAGCATCAACATGTCCACCTCTGATAATTCCAAAAGAAGTACAAGAATCGAAGAAAACAGCACCAGGTTGAACTGTAACAAATTGTCCACCAGCATTAGCTAGGTCTTTGTCCTCTTCACCAGGAGCAGGAGCAGGTCCTATTCCTATAAAGCCATTTTCAGATTGAAGAGTTACGTCATATTCTTCAGGAATATAGTTTGCAACCATAGTAGGAAGACCTATACCTAAGTTAACTACATCTCCATCATTAAGTTCTTGTGCAACTCTCTTAGCGATTACTTCTCTCATCATAGTCTTATCCATATTAGTTTTCCTCCTTAACTATATAGTCTACAAATATATGTGGTGTCATAACACAGTTAGGATCAATTTCTCCTACTTCAACTAACTCCTCAGCTTGTACAATTACTGTCTCAGCAGCTGTTGCCATCATAGGGTTAAAGTTTCTTGTAGCTTCGTTATAGTAGATATTTCCCTTTTTATCAACTTTAGATCCTAATAAAAGAGCTACATCAGCCTTTAAAGGTTTTTCAAGAAGATATTGTACTCCGTCAACAGTAACAATTTCCTTACCGTTTTCAACTATAGTTCCAAGACCAGTTGGAGTAAGGAATCCACCAAGACCAGAACCGCCGCATCTTATTTGTTCAGCAAGAGTACCTTGAGGAACTAATATTACTTCCATTTCGCCTTCATTCATTTGGCGTCCAGTTTCAGGGTTTGTACCAACGTGAGAAGCAATAGTTTTTTTAGCTTGTTTATTAACAATGAGTTTGCCTATTCCTCTATCAGGATAGCCAGTGTCATTAGCTATAATTGTTAAATTTTTAACTCCTTTTTTTACAAGGGCATCTATAAGTAACTCAGGTGTCCCAACTGCTAAAAAGCCCCCAATCATGACAGTCATACCATCTTGTATTTTATCAACGGCTTGTTCAATTGAAATAATTTTATTCATAGTCTCTACCTCCGTAAAAATATTCTATAATATTAGTTTACATCAAGTGTAAACCTTTTCCAAGGATTATTTTAAAAAAATATAAAATATTTAGCAAATTTGGACAAATAGCGCAAGTAATTACATTTATATTAAAAAACATAGGAAAATTTTTCGTTTTATAAAATTAAACTTAAGATAGTTTACATATGTTTTGACCATAATTATAAAATATAAATATGATATAATTTACGTAAATAAGAAAGATAGGACGGTTAGAATATGGGAATAAGGTTTATCTATGGTAGATCAGGAACAGGAAAAAGTTATACTTGTATTGATGAAATATATAAAAAATCTTTTGATAATAATAATCCACTTATTTTAGTAGTTCCAGAACAGTTGTCCTTTAGAGCTGAAAAAGCTCTTATAGAAAAGATAGGAGCTACAGGAATTAACAATGTTCATTTGCTAAGTTTTAAGAGATTAGCTTTTACTGTATTTAATGAAGTTGGTGGAGTAACTCATAGATATATGGACGATACAGGAAAAGCAATAATTATAGAAAGAGCAATATCAGAAGTAAAGGATGAATTAATTCTTTTTAAAAAGTCAACGAAACAGAGTGGATTTATAGATAAAATCATTGGAATGGTAACTGAATTTAAAAGACATAATATTACTCCACAGGTATTAACAAATTTAAGAGCAGATGTGGATGAAAATTCATTGTTGGTGGATAAGTTGAATGATTTAGAAAAAATATATTCTAGATTTGAGGAAAAACTTCAAAGTGGTTATTTTGATTCGGAAGATAATCTTACAATCCTTAAGGATAAAATAGAATCTAGTAAATTTTTAAGGGGTGCTGAAGTTTGGATAGATGAATTTAATGGATTTACACCTCAACAAATTGAAGTTATAGGAAAACTTCTTAAGGTATGTAAAGAGGTTAATATAACTATTCCTTATAATGGGGATGAGGTTCAAAATGATAAAGATGAAACTAATCCATTTTATCCTATTTTCATGACAGAAGAAAAGCTTACTGCAGTGGCTAGAGAATATGGACATTATCCTAAAGATAATATTCATTTAAAAATACCTTATAGATTTAATAAAAGTGAAGAACTAAAGTACTTAGAAAAAAATTATTTTAATAATAATATAAGTTCCTATGATGATGAAACAAAGGATATTGCAATTTTTAAAGCGCAAAATCCATATAGTGAAATGGAATATGTAGCTAAACAGATTATAGATTTAGTGAAAAATAAAGGCTTTAGATATAGGGACATATTTGTAATTACTAGGGACCTAGAAAATTATGAAGATATGGCAAGGGTCATATTTGATGAATATGAAATACCTTACTTTATTGATAACAAGGAAGACATTGCATCAAATCCTTTAGTAGTTTATGTTACGTCCCTTTTAAATATATTTACAAAGAACTGGAGAGATAATTCAATAATTAATTATTTCAAAAGTGGATTTACTAACCTATCACTTAAGGAAGTCGATTTATTAGAAAACTATGTTTTAGAATATGGAATTAAAAGCAGAAAAAGATGGATAGATGAAGAAGGTCAATATTGGATAGAAAATGATAAGTATAAAGGAATAAAGAATATTAAAGAAAAGGCTATAGCGCCATTAGTGATTTTAGAGAAAAAATTAAAGAGAAAAAATACTGTAAGGGAAATCTGCACTCATTTATATGAATTTTTAGTTGAAAATGAAATTTATAAAAAAGTTAATGAATATGTAGATAAGTTTAAAAGAGAAAATAAATTAGTTTTAATGGATGAATATAGTGCTATATGGAATCTTCTTATTGAATTGCTAGATCAATTTGTAGAACTATTAGGAGATGAACAACTACCTATTGAAGAATTTAATAATCTAGTTTCCATGAGTATATCACATCATAAGATGGGGTTAATTCCACCTTCTATGGATCAAGTTTTAATTGGAAGTGCAGATAGAATTAAGGCTCAGGAAGTTAAGATATCCATGATAGTTGGAGTTAATGATGGAGTTTTACCAAGAACAACTAGTGATGAGGGATTGCTTAATGATAACGATAGAATAGAGTTTAAAAATCATGGTCTAAGTGTTGCTGACAATAGTTTCGAACTTACCTTTAGAGAACAATATTTAATTTATAATCTAATGAGCTTGGCCAGTGATAAATTATATATAACATATCCAATTGCAGATTTAGAGGGAAAGACTAAAAGATACTCTATGATAATACCAAGATTAAGATTCCTTTTCAAAAACCTAAATGAGGAAACGGATATAGTTAATGATGAAGGAAATGAAGCAATAGTTGGAGAGCTTCCTACCTTTAACAAACTAATTGAAAAAATTCATAGTTATATTGATAAAGATGAGATGGATGAATTATGGGTTGATATATATAACTATTATTATAATAATGAGGAATATGGTGAGAAATTGAAAAGAGTTATAAGTGGTTTTACTTATAACAATAATGTAGAAGCCATAGGGAAAGAAAAGATAAAAAAACTATATGGACAGGGGTTAAGTGTATCAAAAATAGAAGCCTATGCTAACTGTTCCTTTGGTTACTTTGTAAAGTATGGTTTAAAAGCAAAAGAAAGAAAAATATATACTTTTGCACCTTTAGATTTTGGTAACATTATTCATGAAGGCCTTGAACATTTCTCTAAGAAGGTTGAAGAAAGTAAAGTTAAGTGGGGATCCTTGAATAAGGAGTTTTGTGAATCTCTAGTAAATGAAGTTGTAGATGAAATGATTAAAGAAGATAATAATAGAATTTTAAGAAGCTCTAAAAGGTATGAGTATATAGCTACAAGAGTGAGAAGAATTTTATATAGAATGGTTTTAATTATTAATGAACAGATGGAAAGAGGGAACTTTGAACCTTTAGGATATGAACTTTCCTTTGGATTTGATGAAAGTGATTATTATCCACCTATACCTATAACATTATCAACAGGTGAAGTGATTAATTTAGTTGGTAAAATTGATAGAGTTGATAAAGCTAACATTGATGGTGTTAATTATTATAGAGTTGTGGATTATAAAACTGGCAAGGTGGATTTAGACATTAATGATATATATAATGGTTTAAAAATTCAACTTTTAACTTATTTAGATGCAATATTAACATTGGAGGAAAGTCGAACACAAAAAATGCCTGGAGCAATGGTTTATCTTTCAGTGGATGATCCTATAATGGATGGAGCTAAGAAACTTACCCTTGAAAATCTTGAAGAAGAAGTTTTAAAGACACTAAAGATGAAGGGGATTGTAATAAAGGATTTAAAGGTAGTTAAAGAAATGGATAAAACTATTGAAACTGGAGGTACTTCTTCAATAATTCCAGTGTCTTTAAATAAGCCTAAGAAGGGAAATACTGAACCTGAGTTTTCTTCTAGAAACAATTCAATATTATCCTATGAAGGATTTAATGCACTAAGATGTCATATGAAAGAAAAGGTAAAAGAAGTTTGTGAAGATATGTTAGATGGAATAATTGAAGTTACACCTTGTAAAAATGGTAGTAGTTTTTATTGTGATTATTGTGATTTCTCATCTATATGCCAATATGATGATTCCTTAGGAGTAAACACATATAAAATTATGCCTAAAAGAAATAAAAAGGAATTAATAGAGCAGTTAGAAGAAGAGGGAATGGGAGGTGTAGATAATGAGTAATGTTAAATGGACAGAAGATCAACAAAGAGCCATTGATTTAAGATATAAAAAAATTCTTGTGTCAGCAGCTGCTGGTTCTGGGAAAACAGCGGTTCTTGTAGAGAGAATTATTAAAATTATTACAGATGATTTAAATCCTGTAGATATTGATAAATTACTTATAGTTACTTTTACAAATGCAGCAGCGGCAGAGATGAGAGAACGTATAGGGGAAGCAATAAATAAAAAAATTAAAGAAAATCCTAATAGCAGAAATCTGCAGAAGCAATTAATTTTATTAAATAAGGCTAGTATATCTACACTTCATTCTTTTTGCTTAAATCTTATAAAAAATAATTTTCATCAATTGGACATAGAGCCTAACTTTAGAGTTGGGGATACTACAGAAATTAATCTTTTAAAAATGGAGTCTTTAGAAGAACTTTTAGAAGAAAAATATGTAGAGGGAAAAAAAGAGTTTTTAGATTTAGTAGAAAGTTATTGTGATAATAAAAGTGATAAAGCATTGGGAGATATTATATTACATCTTTATAATTTTTCCATGAGTATGGCAGAGCCAAGGGAGTGGTTAATTAAAAGTGCAGAAAAATTTAATGTTGGAGAAGATTTTTCTTTTGAAAAATTGCCATTTAAAGATGCTCTTCTTGAAGAATTAAAATCATCAGTTTTAGAAGCACTTACTTTAAATAATGAAGGAATGGATTTGATAATTAATAATGAATTTCTTTCAAAGTATATAAAGACCTTCGAGGGTGATGGAGAAATATTAGAAAGAACTCTAATGTATATTGATGATGAATTAAATGAAAGCAGAGAGTTCTTAGAGGGTACTACCTTTGCAAGAATTCCTACCATTACTAAGTTAAATGATGAAGAGAAGACTGTGCAGGAAAATGCTAAAGCTTGTAGAGATAAGGTTAAGGAATTATGGAATGATGTTAGATTAAAGGCTTTAAATGCCACTTCTTCAGAGGTACCTAAAATTTGTAATAGATTATATCCTATGATGAAGGAACTAGCTTCTCTAGTTTTAGAGTTTAGAGAGAAATTTCAAAGTAAAAAAAGAGAGAGAGGTATCATTGACTTTAATGACCAAGAGCATTTTGCTTTAGATATTTTAAAGGATATTCAGGATAGAAGTAAACCTTCTAATGTTGCTTTGGAACTTAGAAATAAATATGAAGAAATATTAGTTGATGAATATCAAGACTCTAATAATGTTCAAGAAGAAATAATTTCTCTTATATGCAGAGAAGAAAAAGATGAGAGAAATGTATTTATGGTAGGAGATTTAAAACAGAGTATTTATAGATTTAGAATGGCAAAACCAGAATTATTTAAGGAAAAGAAAGATACTTATCCTAAAAATGGTGATGAATATAATGCACTGATAACTCTTCATAAAAATTTTAGAAGTAGAGAAGAAGTTATAGATGGAATTAATTATATCTTTAAATGTGTTATGAGTGAAGAAGTTGGAGAATTAACTTATGATGAGGAAGAGGAACTAAAAGTAGGTGCTTCATTTAAGGAACCTGATGAAAAATTAAATATCGGAGGAGCAGTGGAAGTTAATTTAATTGACTTAGATGACAACTTAGAAGAGGAAGAAGTAAAGGATCAATCATCAGTGGAAGAAAGTGATGAAAGTAAAACTTCAGAAGACGAAATTGAAAAAGAAGAGTTGGATGCAATTCAGTTAGAAGCAAGGTTCGTTGCAAGTAGAATTATTAGCCTTATGGAATCAGATGGTGATGACAGTTTGAAAGTATATGATAAGGCTCTTGATGAATATAGAAATGTTACTTATAAAGATATTGTTATTTTATTAAGATCTAGTAATAAACTTTCTCCTATATTTATAGATGAATTTAAAAAGGTTGGGATTCCTCTGTTTTCTGAAGGAGGGGGAGGATATTTTGAGGCTTTGGAGATAAAGACAATTTTAAGTGTTTTAGAGATAATTGATAATCCACTTCAAGATATTCCATTAATAGCAACTCTACGATCTCCAATAGGAGGATTTACAACGGAAGATTTAGCAGATATAAGAATTGCAAATAAAAAGTGTAGTTTTTATGAAGCTATGGTGAAAATATTAAGAGATGAAAAACCTGAAAAGATCGATGAAGTTATCGAAGAAATTTTTAATAATGAGGAATTAAAAAATAAGATCAATACTTTTATATCAAAAATTGATAATTGGAGAATGGAGAGTAGATATACTCCTATAAATAAATTGATTTGGGAAATTGTAACAACTACAGGCTATTATGGATATGTAGGGGCTCTTCCAGGAGGAAAGCAAAGACAAGCAAATTTAAAAATTTTATTTAAAAGAGCAAAGGAATTTGAAAAAACAAGTTACAGGGGGCTTTATAGTTTTATAAACTTTATCCATAACATAAAACAAAGTAATGAAGATATGGGAAGTGCAAAAGTAATAGGTGAAAATGAAAATGTAGTTAGGATTATGAGTATCCATAAAAGTAAGGGATTAGAGTTTCCAGTTGTATTTTTGTGCGGATTATCTAAAAAATTCAACGAAAGTGATTTAAAGGGTAAAATATTATTTCACCAAGAGTTAGGTTTTGGACCTACTTATATTGATTTAGATAATAGAATTAGCTTTAATACACCTCAAAGAGAGTTTATTGGAAAAAAAATAAAGTCAGAGAATATTTCCGAAGAAATGAGACTTTTATATGTTGCTTTAACAAGAGCTAAAGAAAAGCTTATATTAGTTGGAAGTAGTAAAAGTTTAGATAAAAGAATTACAAAGTGGAGTGAAGCAAAAATTAATGATACAGGTTCCATAGAAACATCCTTTGTAAAAAGACAAAGTAATTATATGGATTGGATAGGTCCTTCAATAATTAATCATAGAGATGGTGAAAAACTAAGACATTATGTAGATAATATTTTGAAAGAAACTATGGAGGATAAAAGTAAGTTTAAAGTTAACATATATCCTAAAGATAAATTTTCAAGTGACATAATTGAAGTTAAAGAAGAAACTACTGTAGCTGAAAAATTAAGTCGCTTATTAAAAAGTTATGATAACGAAGAAAAAAATAAATATGTTAGGGAACAACTAAATTATAGATATAAGTTTTATGATTCAACTAAGATGCCAACAGTAACCACAGTTACAGAATTAAAAGAAGCTAGCAATTTACAAAATACTAATAAAATACAGGAAATTTTAGAGGAAGAAAATTATATTAACAAGGATTTATTAGATGAAGTTGAAAATCAAAGACAGTATAAAACTTTAATGCAAACACCTGTATTTTTGCAAGAAAAGAAGGGTTTAACTCCTTCAGAGGTTGGAACAGCTTATCATAGCATTATGGAGAGATTGGATTTAAGTGAAGAAATCACTTTAGAAAATATAAAAAAACAAGTTAATGATATGGTGAATTTTGAGTTTATTACTTATGAAGCAGCCAATGCAGTTAATTTAGATAAGATTTTTAACTTCTTTAATAGTGAGTTAGGGGGCAAGGTTTTAGAAGCACATAAGCTAGAAAATTTAAAAAGAGAGTTGCCTTTTAGAATAGAAATTGAATCTTCTAAAGTTTATCCTAATCTTGAAACTGATATATATAGCGAAGATAAGATGTTACTAAGAGGAGTAATTGATTGTTATATAGATATAGGTGATGATGGGATAATTATTGATTATAAGACGGATCATATTCCAGATGGAAATGTAGATAAAATAAAGGAAAGATATAAAGTTCAGCTAGATTATTATACTGAAGCCGTTAAAAAAGTATTTAATAAGAAAAAGATTAAAAGATACCTATATTTATTTTCAATTGGTGAATTTTTAGAGGTTGAATAAAGTAAAAAATATAATTATGTATTTTTGTTGTAGGTAAATTAAAAAAGTGGCTTTGCCACTTTTTTAATTTATAGGAAAACAGAGATTTTTGTGATACTAGATCATTAGTTGTAAATAATTATCAATTAAGTTATACTTTTAGAAAGGATAAATTTTAAGGTAAAGGGGCTGAAATTATGGAAGATAAAGTTTTTTTAAAGGAACTTTGTATGTCACATGGACCTAGTGGAAGAGAGGATTGGCTTCACGACTATGTAGGAAATGTATTTTCAGAATTTGGAGAAGTTACTAGTGATAATTTAAATAATCTGATTATTCATAAAAAGGGCAAAGGCAAAGGCAAAATCATGCTTATGGCTCACTTAGATGAAGTTTTTATGGTAGTGACATCTTTAAAGGAAAATGGATTTTTAGAATTTAAAGGTAACGGAATAGATCCTAAAACGTTGGTGTCTAAAGAAGTTGTAATTCATGGAAAAGATAAAGACATAAATGGAATTATAGGAATAAAGCCACCTCACCTAATGACGGAAGAAGATAGAAAAAAGGCGACAACTATAGAATCTCTCTTAATAGATACAGGTTATTCTAAAGCCGCCTTAGAGAAAATTATAAAGCCTGGTGATTATATAACTATAAAAGGTAACTATAAAGAACTTTTAAATAATAATGTTAGTGTAAAAACTGTTGATGATAGAAGTGGAGTCGTAGCTCTTTATAGATGTGCAAAAGAACTTAAAAATGTTAATCATGATATGGATGTATATTTTGTATGTTCAGCTCAAGAAGAAGTTGGACATAGGGGTGCTAAAACGGCAACTAACAGGATAAATCCAGATATTGGCATAGCTGTAGACGTAACTTTTGACTGTGGTAGATATGGGCTAAAGAATGGAGATACAAAGCTAGGCAAAGGTGGAGTTATTTGTGTAGGACCGAATATTCATCCCAAAGTAAGAAAGAGACTTATGAATATTTGCAAGGAATATTCTATTCCATATCAAGTAGAAGTCGAAGCAGGTGATACAGGAACGGATGCATGGGATATTCAAGTAGCAGGTGATGGTGTTGCAACGCTATTAATATCTATTCCAATAAAATATATGCACACATCTGTAGAGACAGTAAATATAGAAGATATAAAAAGTGTTGGATATATGATGGCAAAATTGATAGAAAATATTAAAGAAGAAGATTTGGAGGGACTAATATGCTTTTAGATGAAAAATTAAAAAAAGGAGGCATTTTAGATAAATTAACCTCTTTAGATGGCCCATCTGGATATGAAGGTGAAGTTAGAAATTTTATTAAAGATGAGGTAGAACCCTATGTAGATGAAATGAAAGTGGACAAGATGGGTAACATAATTGTTCATAAAAAAGGAAGAGGAAAAAGAATCGTTATAGATGCCCATATGGATGAAGTTGGATTTATAATAACAGGATACAATGATGATGGTACATTGAGATTTAATGCTTTGGGTGGAGTTAATTCAAAAATTATACCATCTAAAACAGTGAGTATTGGACCTTCTAAAATTCCTGGAGTTATAGGTGCTAAACCAATTCATCTTCAAGGACAAGATGAAAGAAAAAAAGGACTTAATTATGATGATTGTTGTATCGATATAGGAGCAGAATCAAGAATTCAATGTGAAGCTTTAATTGAACTTGGAGAATATGTAGTTTTTGATACAGAGTACGATGAATTTGGGGAAGGCTTAGTTAAAGGAAAGGCTTTTGATGATAGAATGGGATGCTTTGTGTTAATGGAAATATTAAAGGAAAGCTATGATGCAGATATCTATGGAGTTTTTTCAGTTCAAGAAGAAGTAGGTGAAAGAGGCGCATTTATAGGGGCCATTAATACTAAGGCAGATGTAGGAATTGCTATTGAAGGTACTATTTGTGCAGATATGCCAAGTGTTGCAAAACACTTAAGAGCTACAGAAGTAGGAAAGGGTCCGGCCATATCAATAATGGATTTAACCAGTATATTTGATGAAGATATAGCTGAAGATATTATGGAAGTTGGAGAGAAATTGAAGATACCATATCAAAGAAGAAGGGCTATTGCTGGAGGAAATAATGCTGCAACATTTCACGGTACAGGTTCAGGAGCTAAAATAGCAACAATTTCAGTACCTTGTAGATATATTCACTCAGCTGTGTCTGTAGCAGCTAAATCAGATGTTCAAAATGCGATTAAATTGCTTGTAGCATATTTAAAAACTATGTAGTTACGGAGGGAGAGTAGTAATGAATAAATTATTTGAAGAGCTAGTAGGCGCTTTTGGAGTAAGCGGTCATGAAGAAGAAGTAAGAGAAGTAATAATAGAATATTTGAATTCTATTAATGTAGAGAATAAAGTAGATAAATTAGGTAATGTAATAGCAAATGTTGGGGAAAAGAATGAACTAGAAGAAAATAGAGTTATGATAGTTTCACATATGGACACTATGGGGTTTATAGTACTTTATATTGAAGAAAATGGTATGCTACGTATTGGTAAGGTAGGAGAGTTTGAAGAGATATCTTTTGTAAATAATTTAGTTGAATTTGAAAATGGAAATTGCGGAAGAGTGTGTATAACGAAGAAAGATGGAAGCATAAATGATATGTATATTGATCTAGGGGTTGAAAGTAAGGAAGAAGCCCTTGAACTTGTAAAAGAAGGTGATGTATGCATGATTACATCTAATGTTATAGAGGAAGAAAAAAACATTATAGCTCCAGCATTAGATAATAGAGTAGGGTGCTATATGATGTTAAAAGCAATTGAAAAGATAGTTAGCAACAAAGAGATTTGTAGTAATATTGACAAAGAAATAAATTTTGTGTTTTCTACTCAAAATAATTTAGGTGCTAGAGGAGCTAGAGCTGCTGCCTATGATTTTGATCCTATGTATGCACTCGTAATAGATGGACAATCATCTGGTGATGGGTTAAGTGGAGATGGTAAATTATCTCTTGGAAAAGGAACAGCAATAAAATTTATGGATAGAACTATGCTTATACATCATGAAGTTAAGGAGCAATTAGAAGCAGTTTATGAGAAATTAAATAAAAATCCACAATATATATTTAGTGAAGAACATAGTGACGGAAAAACTATTCATAAAGAAGGAATAGGAATAAAAACAGGTACATTGGTATATCCAGTAAGATATAAGAATACTAATATAGAGATGGTTAATTATAAGGATGTAGAAGAAGGTATAGAAGTTATATACAACTATTTATTACTATAATCTTATGTATAAAGTTATTTAATTAGGAGGGAATCCATGAATAGCGAGTTTGGCTTTAGTATTTTTACAAGTTTAATGCCAATTATATTTACAGTTATTTTCACAATAGTTATAGTAGGGATTATCGTTACTATAATAAAAGGTTTAGGTACATGGAGAAAAAATAATAGTGCACCTCAATTAACAGTGGAAGCTACTATAGTTAGTAAAAGAACTAATGTGAATCATCATCATGACAATAATACAAATATAAACGATACAAGCTATTATGTAACTTTTCAAGTAGAAAGTGGAGATAGAATTGAGCTTAGGGTTTATGGTGAGGAATATGGCTTGTTAGTAGAAGGAGATAAAGGCAAACTTACATTTCAAGGAACTAGGTATAAAGGATTTATTAGAAATTAACAGTGTAAAATAAAGTGATATTAAAATGGGGCCATCGTACTAATTATTTAGCACGACTGACCCTATATTCATGTATACTTAGTTATATTAAAACTACAAAGCTAGCTTATTTTAATTAATTCCTTATTGATAATGAGACAGCCATCTTATTTTGCTGAATAAAAACATCTTTTAGGAGATTCTATTTTATCTTCTGCTTTTAACGTCTTTATAGCTTTATCTACTTCCTTTTTATCCATTCCAGCTTTCTCAGCAATTTCACCAGCTTTTAGTGGTTCAGATGAGTTTTTTAAGATTTCTAACACCTTGTTTATCATAGTATCACCTCACGACATTAATAATTTATTAATAACAGTTATTAATTAGATTATACAGTGGAATTTAATAAATTACAATATAAATTCTCTCTGCGATCCTTTTTTAAAGGAAAGGCATTTCTTATGTCTTGAACTCTTTCCTTATTTATATCTGCTATAATTAGATCTTCTTCGTTATCTTCAGCATAGGAAAGAATCTTACCTGAAGGGTCGATAATCATGGAATTTCCACTATAACTAATTTTATCACCGATGCCAGTTCTATTTATTCCTGCAATATAACATTGGTTTTCAATTGCTCTACTTTTTAAAAGAGTAATCCAATGGTCTTTTCTTGAGGCTGGCCAATTTGCTGCAACAGTAATTAAATCACATTTTTTTGAGGCAATTTGGAATAATTCAGGAAACCTTAAATCATAACAAATTAATGGACATATATCGATGTCATTAATAGTACAAAAATTTAAATGATTACCACCTTCATAATACTTATCTTCATTTGCGTAAGAAAATGGATGTATTTTTGTATAATTGCATAGCAATTTACCGCGAGAATCTATTAATGCATAAGTATTTTTACCTTTGATGCTTTCAAAATTTCCTTCAATATATCCTATTCCTGCATTAATGTGATAGGATTTGCATAGACTAGAAATGTAGTTTACTGTTTCTAAATGAAAGTCAGCTAAGTTTTTTATGGACATAGAGAAACCTGTAAAAGATAATTCAGGAAATAATAAGAGGTCGATATTATGATCTTTTGCTTTTTTAAAAATGTCTTTGCTTGAGTTAAGATTAAATAATTTATTTTCCCATAATATATTATTTTGTACTAGTCCAATTTTCAAAATATCACTCCCTTTAATTGTACCTATTATAATTATAAATTAAATTTCAATGTATTATACATATTATGTTGAAATATTATGTAAATAGAATTAAATATTATTTTTAAGGTTTGCCTATGTATATTATTTGATAGAAATAATGAAAATTATTCCATAAGAACAAGGAGAGTGGTATAATTAATTGTTAATAAATAAATCTGTAATTGAAGATTTTATTATAATAGATAACTATAATTTAGGAGAATGATATATGAAAATAACTGAATATGTTTTTAAATTAATTGCTAGATATAAAAATCATCATGTATCATCCTTGGCATCTCAATTAGCCTTTGATATATTATTTTCTTCATTTCCTTTTATAATGTTAATGATGGCTTTAATTGGATTTATAAAAGTAGATCCAATAGAAGTTATTAGTGTGTTGCATAACATTATGCCTGAACAAGTTTATGAACTTGTATCTAATTTAGCTTTGCAATTATTGCAGGCTAGAAATGGGAACTTGTTATCATTCTCATTAATTTTTTCTTTATATGCTGCATCTAGAGCGTTTAGAGCAATTAGATATGGTTTAAATAGAGCTTACGATGAAGAAGAAGACAAAAATATGATTAAAGTAATTATATTATCAATAGTTTTTATGATTATAATAACTTTTATGATTATATTTGTCTTAACATTTATTGTTTTTGGAGAAATGATAGGTCAGGCTCTAGTAGAATGGCTTGGGTTAGATATCGGAATTCTTAAATTTTTAAAATGGCTTAGATATCCAATAGGATTAGGTGGAATGATTATTGTTTTTTCTAGTATATATAGGCTAGTTCCTTCTAGAAAAATAAAATGGAGAGAAGCTGTTCCAGGAGCTATATTTACAAGTATAGTATGGATTATATTTTCAGTAGGGTTTGCTTTTTATGTAAATAATTTTGGACGATATACAGATTTGTATGGAAGTATAGGTGTAATAATTGTTTTACTTATTTGGTTAAACATAACTTCCACAACCATTTTGCTAGGTGGAGAATTAAATGCGCTAATTACCTATGATAAAGAGTATAAAAATAGGCATTAGGTAAAAAAAAAATATTTATTAATTTTTAAAAAGTATATTGATATTAAATGAAATCAAAAAAAAGAGGCAATTGTTTCCAAAAACAATTGTCTTTTTTGTTATATATGTTAAAAAAAACTTACAATGAAGTTTCTATGTAATAACATAATTTATTAAAAATGATTTCAGTAAAAATTTGTAGAATAATGATATAAAGTTTATGTAAAATTTTTATCAAATATAGTGTAAAATTAATAAGTGATTTAGTTTAAGTATTTATATTGGAGGAACGTAATGGAATTTGAAAATAAAAATGATTTATTGTTTTATAACAACATTTCAGATTCAATTATAGTCTTAGATGATGGAAGTTGCATTATTTATGCAAATGATTCAGCATTGAAAGTTTTAGGAGTTAAAGACTTTAAGGTTATTGAAGGGTTAATTGCTAATTTGATTTTAAAAGTATGTAGTGAAGATGCTCATGATGATACTGATTATTTTAGTTGTAAAGAGGAAAAATTTCCGAACAAAATTAAGGGAATTATGAACACTACCCTAGGGGAAGTTGAAGTAGAGATAATAAAAAACACAATTAAAATAGATAACCAAATAGCGATATTATTAGTATTGAAAAATTTAGATTCCCAAGATAGTTACTTTAAAATTTTGAATGAAAATCAAGAGGACAGTATAAACAAGGGAGACTTAAATTTTAATTATACTATTTTATCTAATAAAAAAAGTGATGACAATGAAAATAATTATATGTTATATAAGGCTATATTGGAAGCTACAGCAACAGGTGTTGTTATAGAAAAAAATGGTAAGATTAAAAGCTTAAATAAAGCAGCAGAAGATTTAATTGGAATAGAACAAGGAAAAGGAATCATTGGAAGGGGATTATTTGAGTTAATTGAGGTTCAAGAAATGGACAGGGATATCTCATTCTTGAGACAGGAATACTCCAATTATAATTTTAAAAAAAATTTATTGGAACGAAAAATTATCAGAAAAGATGGAAAAATTGTTTATTGCGAAATAAGTCCAATGTGCTTTAGAAATGATGAAGAAATTTATTCTATATTTTTATTAAGAGATATTACTAGGAGAGTAAATGGTGAAAAAACACTTATATCTAATAGGGATAACTATGTAACATTGCTAAAATCGCTTCCCTTTGGAGTTATGATTTATACAGACAATATGTTTGAATTAGCAAATGATACTCAAAGACGTATTTTAGATATAGATATAGAAAATATTAAAAGTATAGAAAAAGAACAGTTTTTGGAAATGATACATTCGGACTATGTAGAAGATGTAAAAAGTATGTACTATAATGCTTATTTTAAAGGTAGATTTACAGATTTTAGAGAAGTTAAATTAAAAAAACTAAATGGTGACACGTTAGATATAGAAATGGCAACAATGGGAATTAATATAACTAATGGAAGATCTGTTATAATACTTTGTCAGGAAATTACTGAACGAAAAAAAGCTCAATTAAATAAATTAAAACTTGAACAAGCTATTAAATATGATAAGCTTAAAACTGAATTTATATCAAATATGTCTCATGAACTTAAAACACCTTTGAATATAATATTGAGTACAATTCAAGTGTTACAACATAATTATAAAGAGGATGATCATCTAAATAAATATTTGGATTTAACGAAGGTAAATAGTTACAGATTGTTAAGGCTTATAAACAATTTGATAGATGTAACAAGAATAGACGTTGGAAATTTGAAGATGAATTTTGGAAACTATGATATAGTAAAAATTGTTGAAGATATAACAATGGCTGCTGTTGAATATGTTGAAAGTAAAGGAATGACATTGGTGTTTGATACTGATGTAGAGGAAAAAATAATTGGAATAGATAAAAGTAATATTGAAAGAATTGTGTTAAATTTACTTTCTAATGCAGTAAAATTTTCTAAAGAAAAAGGAACTATTATGGTTGAAGTTCATGACTTAGATGATAGAGTTCAAATACAAGTAAAGGATGATGGAATAGGAATTCCAGAAGATATGCAAGATAAAATATTTGATAAGTTTGTGCAAAGTGAAGAACTATTTACAAGATCTCATGAAGGTAGTGGAATAGGATTGGCATTAGTAAAGTCAATTGTTGAAAATCATAGTGGAAGAATTTATGTGGATAGTATTGTTGATGGTGGAAGTCAATTTACAGTAGAGTTACCTAATATATTATCCAAGAATAAAGAGGTTATTGATAGAAATACTTATAGTTCAGAGAAAGAAAATGCAGAAAGAATAAAAATAGAGTTTTCAGATATATATAAATAGTTTTTAAATTTTTTCTCCAAAAGTGATTAAAAATATTTTGCGTGGGTAATATTACAAAAAATGATATGTTTTTGGAGGGATATATATGAATAGAATTGTTTTAGTTGGAAGATTAACTAAGGATCCAGAAATTAAAGTATTTGAAGATAGCAGTAAGGTTTTAACACGATTAGTATTGGCTGTTGATAGGCCTTACAAAACAGCAACAGGTGAAAAACATGTAGATTTTATTCCTGTTGTGTTGAGAGGAAAAAAAGCAGAAATAGTTAGTGAATATCTTACTAAAGGAAGCTTGATTAGTGTTACTGGAAGGTTACAAAGTAGACATTATGAAAATGAAGAGGGGCAAAAAAAATATATATCAGAAGTAATAGCAGATGAGTTCCAATTTATGAGTAGTAAGAAAACCAAGGAGGAAATTGGATAACTTTATTTGATTTAGAGCGTTTAAAATAGTTTAAACGCTCTTTTTATACTTAAATACAGAATATTTTGTATATTATTCTAACAATTAAAATGTTATAATAAAAAAAGATTATTACATATTAATATTATTGGATTTTTAAGTTAATATATGGAGGTGGTTTTGTGGATACAAAAAGTTTTAAATTATTTAAAGATAAGATTGTAGATAATGTATCTCAGGTTATAGTAGGGAAAGAGGATGTAATTGAAAAGGTAATTGTGGCATTCATTGCCTCAGGACATGTGCTCCTAGAGGATGTTCCTGGACTTGGAAAAACGAAATTGTGTAGAGCGCTATCTAAAAGTATGAATTGTACGTTTAAAAGAATTCAATTTACACCAGATTTATTGCCATCTGATTTAACAGGAATATATTATTATAATCAAAAAAGCAAGGAATTTGAATTTAAGGCTGGTCCGTTATTAAGCAATATTGTTTTAGCAGATGAAATAAATAGAGCCACACCACGAACACAGTCAGCTCTATTAGAGTGCATGGAAGAAAATCAAATTACGGTAGAAGGAAATACCATTAAACTAGAAAGACCTTTTTTTGTTATAGCAACTCAAAATCCAGTTGAGCAATTTGGGACGTTTCCATTACCAGAAGCGCAGTTAGATAGATTTTTTATGAAATTATCAATGGGCTATCCTAATTATTCAGAGGAACTTAGAGTTATGGATAGATTTATAGAATCAGATCCATTGGAAAGTTTAAGTAGTGTTATTACTACGGAAGAAATTTTATATGTTCAAAATAATTACAACAAAGTTTATGTTGATCAGTCTATTAAAAAGTATATTTTAGATATAGTAGTAGCCACAAGAAATAGTCCGGAAGTAGAACTGGGATGCAGTCCAAGAGCAACATTAAATTTACTTAAAGGTTGCCAAGCTTTAGCTGCAATAAATAGTAGAGATTATGTACTACTTGAAGATGTAAAGGAGCTAGCTATTCCTATAATGAGTCATAGAATTATTTTGAAAGATGAAATAAGTGAAGCAAGTGACAAAAAACAGAAGTTTATAAATAATATATTGTCTAGTGTTGAAACTCCAATTGTTCATAATTAGAGGTGTATCATGATTTTTCAAGTTTTTTTAATTGCAATCATAGTTTTAGGCGTAGTTATATTTGCAGAAGGGTTTTCAAATAGAAGGTTAAAAAAAATAAGTATTAAGAGAGAGGTTTTTCCACAAAAAGTTACTGCAGGAGATAAGTTTAATATCAGATTAAGTATAGAAAATAAAAATAAATGCTATATTCCTTTTTTAATAATTGAAGAAGTATTACCTAAAAAATTAACTATGTTAGATGAGTCAGGAGACGTAGCAGAGGGAGTAAAGCATGTTAGTAGATATTCGGTAAAGAAATTCCAAAGGAAAATTAGAACATATACTTTAATTGCTAATAATAGAGGTGTATATAATATAAAAAATCTTAAGATTACATTAGCTGATCATTTAGGGTTAAGTATGGAAAGCAAGAGTATATTAGATTTCGTAGAGATGATAGTATATCCTAAGGTTAAAAAATTATCTGAGTATAAGTTTGATTCTACTAACTCGCAAGGTGACACTATAGTAAAAAGGTGGATATATAAAGATCCTATTTATACTAGGGGAATAAGAGAATATTGTGTTGAAGATAGGATGAAAGATATTCACTGGAAGTCCTCTTTAAAGGCTAATAAATTAATGGTAAAAGAATATGATTATACATCTAGTGAGAAATTAGTATTGATATTGTGTTGTCAAAGTAGCAATCAGTTTTGGGAATCGGTAAATGAAGATACAACTGAAAACATAATAGACTTGGCTGTTTCTGTAGGCGCCAGAGCATCTAAGGATGGGGTAGAAGTTGGAATCTGGAGCAATTCTCAGCTCATATATATAAATGAAAGGGGCTCTAATGAGGTTGAACCAACGAGAGGTAACTTCAATAGAATTTTAGAGTATTGTGCTAGAATAAGTTATGGCATAAAGTGTGACTTTGATGTATATATTGAAAGTAAAATTAACAAATTTCAATTAGATCATAGTTATGTACTAATTACTCCGTATTTAAGTAAAAAAGGTCAGAAAATATTTTCAAGTTTAGCTATGAAGGGATATAAAATAAAACTTATAGATGTATCTCCAAAGGGTGATGTTCCTTTCATTAAAGGTATTGAGAAGATTATATATAAGGGGAGAAATTAATTATGAATTGGGGTGAAAAAGTAAGATTATATTATGCAGCACCATTATTGATGGTTGCAGCCTGTATTTATAGTGCCTTGATTTCAATAAATAGTGGAAATAAAATGAGTTTAGAAATATTTATAATAACATTTGTAGTTCAGGTGCTATTAAAATATTTCTTATCTAAGGGTAAAAGTCCTTGGACTTCAGTTTTCATTGCAATGATCCCAGCTGTTTTATTTGAAATTATTTTTCAAGGTGGTAATACAACTGTAAGCAACTTAATATTTATACTTTTTATAAATATTATATATGTATATAAATTTGAGGGTGATATAAATTATGAATGGAATAAAGGGATATTAATTAAAGGCCTTGCTATAATATTATTATTAGCTGTTATTGAATCCTTTCTTTCAATAAAAACATCAAGTGTAATTTATAGAATGATATTGATATATTTAATTTTAATGATTATTGCCTTAAGAGAAATTTTAGTTTATTCTAATAAGATTAAAAAAGATAAAATATTTAGAAATACTAATATTTCCATTGTTTTTTTTGCAATAATGCTTACTATGGATTTTTTTTATCAAATTTTTGTATCATTAGGTAAAATATTATCTAACGTAGTATCGTTTGTATTAGGTAAGATAATTTCACTATTATTAATAATATTAGAAAAACCGGTTAATTGGATATATACACTATTAAGTAAAAGAGCAGGATATAAGCCAATTGAAGTTGCTAATAATGATTTATATGCAGAAAGCAATACAGAGGCAATATATCAAATGGATCCGAAAATAGTTAATATGGTTTTAATTGTAATAAAGGTTGTAATAATACTTTTTATTATATGGGCTGCTATTAGAATTATAAAACAAATTAGACATGTAGAAATTAAAAGTGAAGAATTAAGTTATGAAGAGACAATAGAAGATATTAATCCTAATTCAGAAGGAAAAAAGAAAATGAGTATTTTACATGATATCTTTAGGCGGAAAGGAACTTCAAGAGAAGAAGTTATCTATAAATATGAAAAATTTGCAAGTAATTCAGAGGAAAAAGGTGTATTTAAAAGATACATGACGCCTAAGCAGTTTGAAAATACTATTAAAATATCTGTAGATGACGTAAATGATTTTTCAGAAGTTACGAAGATTTACAACAAGGCTAAATTTTCAAGAGAAGAAATAAATGATGAAATGGAAGGAAGGACAAAAGACATTGTAAATAAAACTTCTAAAAAGTATAAAAATCTAAAAAAAGATTCTACACAGTAAGACAGAAAAGGATAAAATAAAGTAATTCACTGATATTAAAAAAAGCTTGTAAAATTAAAAAAATATAGAAGTTAAAAATAAAGAATGGATTTTGAAATAATGTGTAAATTTAAGGGGGGAGATATTTTTTTTCAACCTACAAAATGTTACACATTATTTTTTTTTACAGTGATACAATTTGAAATATAAATAGGGATACACATTTAACAGTGTATTGTGGGGGTGTCTTTGTGATAGTCGATACTAAAAAGTGTAATGTCAAATATGATGGAGAAGTATTAGAATACGTATATAATTTAGTAGAAAGAACGTTATCTATGAAGTGTGGTGACAGAGAAGAAAAGTTTATTGTTTATGGGGTAGAAGCAATAAGTTATGTTAAAAGATGTGATAAAATGGACATGCTATATAGAGAAGAAGTAGAATATATTAGCCCATTTAAATATAAAGCTTTAGAATTTATAGAGATGCTGAGCAATAATAATGTTTCGCCAATCCATCTTTTAGATATTACGGAAGAAGTAATTGATGATTTTTATAGAGATTTTGATAAATTATGTTGTTAACAAAAAAAGGTATAATAAAACATTAAATGTATGGTAAAATATAGATAAAGTTTACAAAAGAAGGGTGAAAAAAATGATAGTAGGAATTGGTACAGATATTGTTGAGATAAAAAGAATTAATAAAATAATGAATGATAAAAGGGATAGTTTCTTAAAAAAAATATTTACGGATAAGGAAATTGAGTTTCTCGAAGAAAGAAATTTAAGACCAGAATATATTGCAGGTAGGTTTGCTGCAAAAGAAGCTATTGCTAAGGCATTAGGAACTGGATTTAGAGAATTTTCTTTTAGGGATATTACTGTATTAAATGATAAATTAGGTAAACCCATAGTTAAACTTAATGGTAATGCTAAAAAAATTGCTGATAGAAATGGTAATACAACTTTACATTTAAGTATTTCTCATGGAGATGATGCAGCAATTGCTTATGCCATATTAGAGGAGGTTTAGTATGGATAATCCATTCAATTTGTTTTTTAGTAATAAACTAGGTATAAAAGGGTTGAGACACAAAGTAGTTTGTGTGGATGAAAAGATGATAGGTTCAACTTTAAAAAAAAGAGAAGAAGATTCATATAAAGGTGATTATGGACATGTGCTAATAATTGCTGGATCCACAGGGTTCTGTGGCGCTGCATATTTAACAACTGAAGCGGCAGTAAGAAGTGGTGCTGGGCTTATAACATTGTGTGTACCCAAAGAGATTCAAGATATAATGAGTGTAAAATTAAATGAAGCCATGACTATTAATTTCGAGCAAAGTGAAAGAATAGGAAATATTATGGTTAAAGCTAAATGCATTGCAATTGGGCCTGGGATGGGTCATAGCAAAAGGAGTTTTAACATACTAAAAACAACCATTGAAAATGCAGAATGTCCTATAGTAATTGATGCTGATGGACTTAATGTATTACAAGGAAATTTAGATGTTTTGGAGAGAAAAAATAGTTCTATAATTTTAACGCCTCATTATGGAGAAATGGCTAGATTAACCAACTTATCTATAGATGAAATAAAAGAAGATAAAGTTAAAGTCGCTAAGAATTTTGCTAAAGATAATGAGGTTATTGTGCTTTTGAAAGATCATAATACTATAATAACAGATGGAGAATATGTATTTGAAAACTCTACAGGTAATCCATGTATGGCATCTGGTGGCATGGGGGATACATTAACAGGAATAATTGCATCATTTATAGCTCAAGGATATGATCCACTGGAAGCAACTGTAATTGCTGCCTTTGTCCATGGATACTGTGGGGATATGTTGGCAAAAGAAATGTTTTGTGTAAATGCAACACATATTATTGATAATTTGCCTTTTGCAATAAAGGATATTATAATGCAGAGTAAATCTTCAGTATAATTTAACTATAAAAAATAGATTAAATGAAAAGTTTCTATAAAATAAAAAAATCAGCATTATAATAGGAAAAATATAATAGATATATAGTGAATAAGAATAGGGAGGTTCACAATGAAAAAGAGGATTACTTATGCACTTATAGCTATTATAACTTTAGGAATATTGGTTGGAATTATTTATAACATAAATGGGAAAAAGAAAGTTACAGATGATAATATGGTTATTGATTTGTTGAATCAAATAACTAAATATAGGTCTGACGTCACCATTGAGGTTAAAAATGATAGAGAAAAGAATAAGTATAGTGGAGTTCAATCCTATAAAAAAAATATTGGCTCTAAATTAGAAGTTGATGATGGAAGAGTATTTATATTTAAAGGGGGTGATATAAACGTAAAGGATAATAACAATACAAAAACATATACTCTCGATAAAAACTTTGATGAAGTATTAAAATACGGTTTTATAGGTGAATACGTAGGTTTAATATACACCAATGAAGAGTTGAAATTTCAAAAGGAAGCAATAAATGATAAAGAGTATTTCATTATTACTACAATTATTCCAGGAAATAATAACAATATATGTGAAGGAAGTTTATACTATTCCTTGGATGAACATTTACCAAAGAAATTAGTGTTATTTGATAGCAACCATAATGAAAGAGTTGTATACACATATGATAATTTTGACTGGACATATGATATTAACGATGTAGAATTTGATTATTAATTAATTTATTTTAATATTGAAACTTAGAATAATGAGATATTGCATATATACGAGGTGAATATAATGATTGGCAAAGTTAGAGGAGCTTGGGCAGAGATTAATTTAGATGCCATCGAAAATAATATAGAGCAAGTAAAGAAATCTTGTGGAGATAAAGAAATTATAGCTGTTATAAAAGCGGATGGATATGGTCATGGAGCTGTTGGAATAAGTAAAGAATTAATAGATAGTGGCGCGAAAAGGTTTGCTGTAGCTACACTGCCAGAGGCTGTTGAGCTAAGAAGGGCAGGGGTAGAAATTCCAATAATGACATTGGGTTTTATTGGAGAAGAATTCTATGATGAAATTGTAGATTATAATATTGAACAAACTATTTTTTCCTATAACTCTGCTAAGGTGCTTTCAGATGTTGCAATGAAAAAAAATAAGATTGCAAAAATTCACATAGCAGTAGATACTGGCATGGGAAGAATAGGGTTTTTAACTACAATAGAACAAGCACAGGAGGTACATAAAATTAGCAAGCTACCTAGCGTGAAAATTGTAGGTATATTTACACATTTTGCAACGGCTGATGAGAAAGATAAGAAATATACTGAACTTCAAATAGAAAGGTTTAAAAAGTTTAATAGTTGGCTAGAAGACTTAGGGGTATATATTCCATTTAAACATGTTAGTAATAGTGCAGCCATTATTGACTTACCTGACTTAGAGTATGAAGGTGTAAGGGCTGGTATTATGATGTATGGTTACTACCCATCAACTGAAGTAAATATGAAAGGAGTTAATTTAACTCCAGCATTAACTTTGAAGGCGAGAATCATACACTTAAAGACTTTAAACAAAGGTGAAGGAATTAGTTATGGTAAAACATATATAACAGATAGAGTTTCTAAGATTGCAACTTTACCAATAGGATATGCGGATGGACTATCAAGATTACAGGCTGGAAAGGGAAAAGTAATTATTGGTGGTAAAATAGTACCAATAGTAGGCCGAATATGTATGGATCAATGCATGGTTGATGTTACAGAGGTTCCCGATGTAAAAATAGGTGATGAAGTAATATTGATAGGATCAGATGATTATGGGAATAAAATTACTGCAGATGACTTAGCAAACCATATAGGAACTATTAGTTATGAAATTCTTTGTGATATAAGTAAAAGAATTCCTAGAATTTATATTAAAAAAGGTGAAATAATTGAAGAAAAAAATTACGGGTATCAAAATAAATAAAAAAATGTTGTAAAAAGTAGAAAAAAAGAATAATTTCTTTGACATGGTAGCAATTATTGAATTATAATTGATATGTACATATAGTTGTTATAAGTATTGGAGGTAATAGTCCGTGGATAGCTCAAAGAAATTAGTTCTAAATTCTATGGATCAAATAAAAAATAAAGTTAATAAGCTAGATGAAAAACAATTCGTAGTAAATAGTAAATTAATTGCTAGTGGTGGAATATTATATAATATAGAATCTAGCGAAGATGGTTACCTTGAAAATATGAAGCAAGGTTATTTAGCTATGAAGGATTTAAATTTAGAGTTATCAGAATATGGCTTTGAAAGCTATATGAATGAATTAACTGAATATGAAGCTAGCCTTTAGGAGAGTGAATGCCTAATGACAACTATAATAAAGCGTGGAGACATATTTTACGCTGATTTAAGCCCAGTTGTAGGGTCAGAACAGGGAGGAATAAGGCCGGTTATTATTATACAAAATGATGTTGGTAATAGATATAGTCCAACAGTTATTGTATCAGCCATAACCTCTCAAATAAACAAGGCAAAACTTCCCACGCATGTGGAAATTTCCTCAGAGGAATATGGATTAAATAAAGATTCAGTAGTTTTGCTAGAACAAGTTAGAACATTAGATAAACGACGTTTAAAAGAAAAAATAGGTCACATGACTGATGAAGATATGCTTAAGGTTAATAATGCGTTGAGAGTTAGTTTAGATTTAAAATAGTAAATATCATATATGAGGAAGGTATAAAAAATACCTTCCTCATAAAATTATATAGACAATGTTGTCATAAATTTATTAATAAGTAGACATTGATTAAAATATTGATATAATAATTGTAGAAGTAAATCAGGAGGGATAATTAATGGAAAAATCATTAAAGTCATTAGAAGACATAGCAAAAACCCTAAGAAGCGATATTGTAAAAATGATAACTGAATCAGCTTCAGGACATCCAGGTGGATCATTATCATCGGTTGAAATTATAACTACTTTATATTTTGATGAAATGAATGTAGATATCAATAATCCGAAAGATCCTAATAGAGATAGATTTGTATTATCTAAAGGTCATGCAGCCCCAGTTTTATATGCTGCACTAGCAGAAAAAGGATTCTTTAATAAAGAAGAATTGATGAAATTAAGAAAAATTGGAGCAATGCTTCAAGGACATCCAAATATGAACTACATACCAGGGGTAGATATGTCAACAGGATCTTTAGGACAAGGAATATCTGCTGCTGTTGGAATGGCACTTGCTGGTAAAATTGATAAAAAGGATTACAGAGTTTTTACACTGCTTGGTGATGGAGAATTAGAAGAAGGTCAAGTATGGGAAGCTGCAATGAGTGCGGCTCATTATAAATTAGATAATTTAACAGCATTTGTAGATTATAATGGACTTCAAATTGATGGAGAAACTGAAAAGGTTATGAATCCAAATCCAATTGCAGATAAATTTGAAGCTTTTGGATGGAATGTGATATTTGTTAAAGATGGAAATGATTTAACTCAAATCAAGAATGCAATAGAATCAGCAAAAGAATTTAAAGGAAAACCTACAATGATTGTTTGTAAAACAATTAAGGGAAAAGGCGTATCCTTTATGGAAAATGAAGCAGGTTGGCATGGAACGGCTCCAAGTAAGGAACAATGTGAAATAGCATTAAGAGAGATTGGGGGAGAAGAGTAATGAAAAAGATAGCTACAAGAGAAGCTTATGGTAAAGCTTTAGCAACTTTAGGTGCTGAAAATGAGAATGTAGTAGTTTTAGATGCTGACTTATCAAAGTCAACTAAAACAGCAGACTTTAAAAAAGCTTGCCCAGATAGATTTATCAATATGGGAATTGCAGAGGGAAATATGATGACAGTGGCAGCTGGATTAGCATCTTGTGGTAAAATTCCATTTGCATCAACATTTGCAATATTTGCTACAGGAAGGGCTTTTGAGCAAATTAGAAATTCGATATGCTATCCAAAGCTAAATGTTAAAATATGTGCTACACATGCTGGAATTACAGTAGGAGAAGATGGTGCATCTCATCAATCTATTGAAGATATTTCTTTAATGAGAACTTTGCCAAATATGACTGTTATTAACCCAAGTGATGCTATAGAAACTGAAGCTGCAATAAAGGCAGTTATGGATTACAATGGACCATGTTACATAAGATTAGGTAGAAGTGGTGTCAGTGTAATAAATGACAATGATGATTATAAATTTGAAATAGGAAAAGGTTGTGTATTAAGAGAAGGAAAAGATGCAACTATTATAGCTACAGGAATAATGGTTGAAGCTGCTCTAGAAGCATATAATATATTAGCTGAAGAAGGAATTAGAGTAAGAGTAATTAATATGCATACTATAAAGCCAATAGATGAAGAATTAATAATTAAGGCTGCAAGAGAAACTAAATTAATTGTTACTGCAGAAGAACATAGTGTAATAGGTGGGCTTGGATCAGCAGTTGCTGAAGTTGTAACATCAAATTCACCAGTTACTGTGTTAAGAGTTGGAATTAAGGATGTTTTTGGAGAGAGTGGAAAACCTTCAGAGCTTTTAAAAGCTTATGGGTTAACAGCAGAGGAGATTGTTAAGACAGTTAAAAAAGGTATAAATATAACACTTTAATTAAAAAAACCATTGCCATAGGTGCAATGGTTTTTTTGTTGTGAAAATGTAAATATTTCGTAGAAAAATGCTGTATTTAGTGATTTTTATAAAAACCTATGATATAATTGTATGACGAAAGTTGTATATGTGAGTTATAACATATATATTTAAAGGAGGGGGAGCAAATGAACGATAATATGCAAGCTTATGTACATGATTTTTTATATTGCCTTAAATTATCATTAAAGATTGCTATTATTCCTGTTGTTATAGGAATAATTATTACATTGGGATATCTTCTTATTAAAGGTGAGCCAATATATATAGCAAGAGTCCTTATTGGTATTAGAAATACTGGGATAATATTTTCTTGTGCTGGATTATTTGTTTGTGCAGCCGCATTTTTGCAACCATCTAAATTTCTTAGACCTTTAAATTATAAGAAAAAATGGAGATTATACTTTGAAAAACTTGAATTTGTAGGATCTTTATTTTGTATTAGTTTAATGATTACGGCATATTTTTTGATATTTGATGTAGTTGTATGGAATATTTTGTAAAAACTATAATTGAGCAGAATATATTTTATAATGAGAAAATAAAATTGTATTAAAGATTATGTGATATAATGAGAAAAATAACAAAACATCGAGGAGAGTTGTTATGATAGATTTTAAAAATGTAACTAAAGTTTATAATAATAATGTTTTAGCTCTATCTAATTTGAATGTACATATTGACCAAGGTGAATTTGTATTTTTAGTAGGGCCTAGTGGAGCTGGAAAATCTACATTCATTAAGATGCTGCTAAAGGAAGTTGACCCTACAGCAGGTTCAGTTGTTGTTGCTGGAGTAGATTTAACAAAGTTAACAAGAAGTGAGGTTCCTTATTATAGGAGAAAAATTGGAGTTGTATTCCAAGATTTTAGATTGATTCAAACACTAAATGTTTTTGAAAATGTAGCTTTTGCATTAAGAGTAATAGGTTCAAGTGAAAAAGAAATTCAAAAGAAAGTTCCAGCGGTTTTATCCATGGTAGGGCTTTCTAAGAAAAGAGATGCATTTCCAACTGAACTTTCTGGTGGAGAGCAACAAAGGGTATCTATTGCAAGAGCAATAGTAAATAGTCCATCACTTTTAATAGCTGATGAACCGACAGGTAACTTAGATCCAGAAACATCACTAGAGATAATGGACATATTAAGTGATATAAGTAGAGCAGGAACTACAATAGTAATGGCAACCCATGCAAGAGATATAGTTGACGCTATGAAAAAGAGGGTTATAGCTATTGAGAAGGGTGTTATTGCTAGAGATGAAGAAAGGGGTAAATATGGCTATGAAATTTGATTCTTTTAAGTATTCAATTAAAGATGCTTTTAAGAGCATAGTGAGAAATAAAACCTTAAGCATCGCGTCAATAGCAACAGTAACGGCTACTTTATTTATTTTAGGAGTTATAACCTTGACGGTTGCAAATGTAAATGAGATTGTTGATCACTTAGGCTCAATGGTTGAAGTTAAAGTTTATTTGGTAGATGACGTTAATGATACGTCTAAAAAAGCCATAGAAAGCAAAATAAAAGCAATTCAAGGTGTTAATGATGTAGTATATGAAAGTAAAGAACAGGCATTAGAAAATGTTAGAGGTCAGTTGAATGATGAGAGCGGTGAATTGTCAGTAGGATTTGAAGAGAAAAATCCTTTTCCTGCATCATATACGGTGAAAGTAGATGAACCACTTACTGTGGATGAAGTTGTTAAGGCTATTGATGGTATGGATGGTATCGATAAAATAAAAGATGCTAGAAGTACAATCGAAAAAATTGCTAGTTTTACAGATTCGTTGAAAATAACTGCTATAGTAGCTTTTGTTATATTTATCCTAATATCTTTGTTCTTGATAGGAAATACTATAAAAATTACAGTATTTACGCGTAAAAGAGAGATTGGTATTATGAAATATGTTGGGGCTACTGATTGGTTTATAAGATGGCCATTTATAATAGAAGGAATAATACTAGGAATTGCAGGTGCATTCATTGCTATTATTTTATTGAATATAGGCTATGCTATGTTACTAAATGGTATGAGTACAGATATGCTGTTTGGTTTCCAATTAGTAAGTGTTTCATATGTATGGAAAGTAGTAATTTGGGAATTTATCTTATGTGGAGTATTCATAGGAAGTATTGGAAGTATACTTTCAATGAGAAAATTCTTAAAGGTATAAATAGTGGATGTATGAGGCTAAGAAGTATTTTCTTAGTCTCATTTATATATGGTCATGTTACAATTGAACATATAAATTGCAAAGGAAAAAGTATATAATATAATAGTAAAATAAAAGAGCAGTTTGTTTTTAAACACTAAGTAATAAAAAAATATATTAAAAAGTTAGTATAATGGTATTATTTATTTAGAAAGTAAGTAATAATAAAATGAAAGGTGTGATTATATGAAAAGTGGAAAAAGTAAATGGAAAATTGTTCTCATTGTAATATTAATTGTAATAGGAACTAACGTTGCTACGTTTTTTGTAGCCAATTATATATCATTTAAAACGCCAAATGGGAAGGTGCTTGTTAGCAGAAATACTTATGAAAATGTAATATCATTTGAAAAACTTATAAATATAAAGGAAAAATTAGATAGATATTATTTAGGAGATTATGATATAAATGCTTTAATTGATGGTGCAGCAAAGGGAATGACTGAAGCTGTAGGAGATCCATATACAACATATATGGATGCTGAAGAGTTTAAAGATTTTTATTCTCAAACAGAAGGTAATTATGTGGGGCTTGGAATTCAAGTAGGAGTTAAAGAAGATAAGATTGTAGTTATTTCAACATTTAAAAATTCACCTGCTGAAAAAGTTGGAATATTATCAGGAGATGTAATAGAGGTTGTAAATGGAACTACAGTAGGCGGAAGTGACCTTCAAACAGCGGTTTCAATGATGAAGGGCCAAAAAGGTGAAAAGGTTAATTTAACAATTTATAGGCAAGATAAGGGTAGCTTTGATGTAGAAGCAGTTAGAGATGAAGTTGAAATGGTTACTGTAAAAAGCGAGCTGCTTCAAGATAATATAGGATATATCGAAGTTTCTATGTTTGATGAGAATACTGCTAAGAATTTTTCAAATGCAATTGAAGAACTAAAAAATAAAGGTATGAAAAGCTTAATTGTTGATTTAAGAGGAAATCCAGGTGGTTTGTTAGATCAAACTGTAGCTATGGTTTCTCAGTTCGTTGAAAAAGATAAAAATATTGTATATACAGAAGATAAGTATGGCAATAGAAAAAATTATAATTCACAGGGTGGTATTGCTGAAGGAATGCCATTAACTGTACTAACTAATGGTGGAAGCGCAAGTGCTTCAGAGATATTTACAGGTGCAGTGAAAGATTATAATATAGGTACTATTGTTGGAACAAAAACCTTTGGAAAAGGAGTAGTTCAAACTACATTTTATAGAGCAATAGATGGCTTTGATGATGGAACTGCTCTGAAAGTTACTATTTCAAAGTACTATACACCAAATGGTAATAATATTCATGGATTAGGAATAGAGCCAGATGTAGTTGTTGAATATCCTGAAGATCTACAAACAAAAACTTATGATAGAAATTTAGATCCTCAATTTATAAAAGCTGTAGAAATTGCAAAAGATAAAATAAAATAGAATGTGATTTTTAGATTGGTGAAATTAATGATTTTTATTGCAACGTATATACTAAGAGAATTAAAATAGTACTGATGTGGCATGAAAAATTAAGTATCTTTAGGGATACTTAATTTTGGTTGCATCAATACTATTGTTTTGCATAATGAGAAGGAGAAAGAATATGGAGCTTTTTAAGTATACATTACAACAAGTTTCTTATGCTATAGTTGATCCATACTATTCACTTATTCTAATAATAATGGGCTTTATGTTTTACTTTAAAAACAAAAAGACTGTTATGATGGAAAAGATGATTATGGGAAAAAACACCTATTCTGCATTTGAACTTACCATTTCACAGATAGTTATGGGGATATTTGGTGGAGTAATTGCTAGTATAATATTAACTTATTTAGGAATTAGTTTTTTTGAGACCTCAAATATTTATTTGATTTTTATAATTTCAATCGCATTAATGTTCTTTAATCCTAAACTTGTATGTTTTTCTTATTCAGGAGCTATATTAGGATTGATTTCAAGTATGATGTATTTTTTATCAATGGTATTAGAAAGACCTCAAATTAATGTATTGAAAATAGACATAACTAATATATTGATTTTGGTTGGTGTTATGCATATTGTAGAAGGACTGCTTGTAATCATAGATGGAAAAAGAGGAGCAATACCAGTATTTGCGGGAAGAGATAAAAAGATAATAGGAGGATTTGCATATAGAAGGCAGTGGATACTTCCTATGATAATTTTATTGATGGTACAGGCAGGGGATACTAGTATTGGTAGTGGAAGTGTAAATGTACCGCAGTGGTGGCCAATTATAAATCATGATGGAAATTTAAAGTTACTAGCTACTATGGCAGTTGGAGCTCTGCCGATATTTGCTGGGTTAAATTATAGTACGGTGACATTTACTAAAAGTAAGGAAGAAAAGCCTGTGTTTTCAGGAGTGCTTATACTTGGATATGGTTTATTAATAGGTGCAATGTCTCTTTTAGGAAATATTAATCCGTTTTTAGATTTAGCACTTTTATTATTGATGCCTATATTCCATGAATATATGCTTTATTTTGATAGAAATTCCGAAAAAAAGGGTAAGATTAAATATGTAAGCAATGAAGAGGGACTGTGTGTTTTAGATGTTGCGCCTAATTCATTAGCTAAAGCTATGGGATTACAACGTGGAGATTTAATATTAGAAATAAATAATATAAAAGTAGATAGAGACGAAATTGTGTACAATGCTTTAGAAAACTTACCTAGAACTATATCTATAAAAGTAAAAAAGGCTAATGGCGTAGTAAAGGATTTGCTATCCCAAGTTAGCGATAATCGAGATAAACTAGGGTTTATTATTGTACCTAGAAAAATGCCAGGAAATGTGACTGTGGCTAAAGGTAGTGATTCTAGTTTTGAAGATATTCTAAAAAAGGTTAAGGAAAAAAAGGATAAGAAAGATAATAAATAAGAAAAATAAAGGTGAGGTGAAGGAATATGACTGATTTTAAGATACATTCAAAATTCAAGCCTACAGGAGATCAGCCAGAAGCTATAGATTCTCTTGTAGATGGGATAAAAAAACATGAAAAATATCAAACTCTTTTAGGAGTAACAGGTTCAGGAAAAACCTTCACCATGGCTAATATTATTGAGAGAGTAAAAAAGCCTACTTTGGTATTAGCTCACAATAAGACACTTGCAGCACAGCTGTGTTCCGAGTTTAAAGAGTTTTTTCCTGAAAATGCAGTGGAATATTTTGTTTCATACTACGATTATTATCAACCAGAGGCATATATTGCACAGACCGATACATACATAGAAAAGGATGCTTCAATTAATGAAGAAATAGAAAAATTAAGACACTCAGCTACTTCTGCATTAATAGAGAGAGAGGATGTCATAGTTGTTGCATCTGTTTCTTGCATATATGGATTAGGTAATCCAGAGGAGTATAAAAAATTAACAGTATCTTTAAGAGAAGGAATGCAGAAAGATAGAAGTGAAGTTATAAGACAGTTAATAGATATACAGTATGAACGAAATGACATTAATTTTGTAAGAGGTACTTTTAGGGTTAGAGGGGATGTGCTTGATATTTATCCGGCATCATCTACAAATAAAGCCATAAAAATTGAATTTTTCGGAGATGAAATAGATAGAATACGAGAATTTGATGTAATAACAGGTAATATTTTAAATGGAAGAAAACATGTTTCAATTTTTCCGGCATCACACTTTGCAACTTCAAGAGATAATTTAGAAAGAGCTATTGTTCAAATAGAAGCTGAACTAGAAGAGAGACTAAAAATACTAAAAGAAGAGGATAAGCTCTTAGAAGCTCAAAGGTTAAAACAAAGAACAAATTTTGACATTGAAATGATGAGAGAAGTTGGGTATTGTACAGGAATTGAAAATTATTCAAGAATATTGGATGGAAGAGCCAAGGGAACGCCACCGCAAACCTTGATAGATTATTTTCCAGATGACTTTTTATTCTTTATTGATGAAAGTCATGTTACTATGCCGCAAATAAGAGCTATGTATGGAGGAGATAGATCAAGAAAAAATTCCCTTGTTGATTATGGATTTAGGTTACCATCTGCATATGATAATAGACCTCTTCAATTTGATGAATTTGAAAATAAATTAAATCAAGTTGTATTTGTAAGTGCTACACCAGGACCATATGAAAAGGAAAAATCAGAAAATGTAGCACAGCAGATTATAAGGCCTACAGGACTTTTAGATCCTGAAATTATTATAAAACCTATAAAGGGTCAGGTAGATGACTTATATTCAGAGATAGTAAATACAACTAAGAATGGATTTAGAACTCTAGTTACTACTTTAACTAAGAAAATGGCGGAAGACTTAACTAAGTATCTTAAGGAGTTAGGTGTTAAAACTACTTATTTGCACTCTGATATTCATACAATGGAGAGAATGCAAATAATTAAAGAACTTAGACAAGGTGAATATGATGTTCTTGTAGGTATTAACTTATTGAGAGAGGGACTTGATATACCGGAGGTTGCATTAGTGGCAATTCTTGATGCAGATAAAGAAGGTTTTTTAAGAAGTGAAACATCATTAATACAGACAGTAGGAAGGGCTGCTAGAAACTCAGAAAGCAAAGTTATAATGTATGCTGATAATATAACTAATTCTATGTCAAAAACTATAGAAGAGACTAATAGAAGACGAAAAATTCAAATGAAATATAATGATGACCATGGGATAGTGCCAAGAACAATAATTAAAGATATTAGAGAAGTATTAGAAATATCTACTGTTGCTGAAGAATCTAAAGGATATGCCACTGATGAGTTAGGAACAGAGTTTGACCAAAAAGCAGCAAAGAAGCAAATAGCTAAATTGGAAAAAGAGATGAAAGAGGCTGCTAAAGATCTTCAATTTGAGCGTGCAGCTACTTTAAGAGATGAAATAGCAGATTTAAAATCCAAATTTAATGTATAAGAAAAGGAGTAGCATATGAGAAATAGTATTGTAATAAAAGGTGCTAAGGTTCATAATTTAAAAAATGTTGACTTAGAAATACCTAGAGATAAATTTATTGTATTTACTGGCCTTTCTGGTTCAGGTAAATCATCTTTAGCATTTGACACTCTTTATGCAGAAGGTCAGAGAAGATACGTAGAATCATTATCTGCATATGCAAGACAGTTCTTAGGACAGATGAACAAACCAGATGTGGAATATATTGAAGGGTTATCTCCGGCTATTTCTATTGATCAGAAGACAACAAGCAAAAATCCTAGATCTACAGTTGGAACAGTAACAGAAATATATGATTATTTAAGACTACTATATGCTAAGATAGGTGTACCACATTGTCCAAAGTGTGGAAAAGAAATAAGTCAACAAACGGTGGATCAAATGGTTGACTCGATTATGGCTTTACCAGAAAGAAGTAAAATACAAATACTAGCACCCGTTATAAGAGGAAAAAAAGGCGAACATATTAAGGTTTTAGAAAATATTCGTAAAAATGGATATGTTAGAGCGAGAATTGATGGTAATTTAATTGATTTAGAAGAGGATGAAATTAAGTTAGAAAAAACTAAAAAACATTCCATTGAAATAGTAATAGATAGGCTAATTGTTAAAGAAGGAATTAAATCAAGATTAACAGATTCCTTAGAATCAGCACTTAAGATAGGTGAAGGAATAGCAATATTAAATGTAATTGATGGAGAAGATATTCTTCTAAGTGAGAAGTTTGCTTGTGTTGATTGTGGAATAAGTATAGGTGATATGGAACCTAGGACTTTTTCCTTTAATTCACCTTTTGGAAAATGTGATAAGTGTGATGGATTAGGCACATTAATGGAAATTGATGAGGATCTTGTTGTGCCAGATAGAAGTAAGTCAATTTTAGATGGAGCTATAGTTACATTTGGAGAGGGAAGTTTAAAAGAAGATTCTTGGACTAGAGCTATTTTAGAATCATTGGCTAAATGGGGAGGTTTTTCATTAAGTACTCCACTTAATGAATTATCAAAAGAAAATCTGAATACAATTTTATATGGAACTAATGGAGTTAAATTAAAGGTTCATTATGTAAAAGATTTTAAAGACACCACATATAGCTATGCCTATGAAGGCGTAATTAATAATTTAAAACGTAGATATATGGAAAGTAACTCTGATTATATAAAAAGGGAAATTGAGGAGTATATGAGTGATAATCCTTGTCCAAAATGTAATGGTAGAAGGTTATCTAAAGAAGCACTTTCAGTAACTATTGGTGGTAAAAACATAAGTGAATTTTGTGAGATGTCTATACTGGAAGAAATTGATTTCATATCTAGTTTAAAGTTAAGTAATAAGGATGCAAAAGTTGCAGCACAGGTAGTAAAGGAAATTGATAGTAGACTTACGTTTTTAAAGAATGTAGGACTTAGCTACTTAAATTTAAGCAGAGCATCAGGTACCTTATCCGGTGGTGAGGCTCAGAGAATTAGATTAGCAACTCAAATTGGTTCAAGTCTAATGGGAGTTCTATATATTTTAGATGAACCTAGTATAGGGTTGCATCAAAGAGATAATGACAAGTTAATTAAAACCCTACAAAACCTAAGGGATTTGGGAAATACTTTAGTTGTCGTTGAGCATGATGAAGATACCATGAGGGCATCAGATTATTTGGTAGATATTGGACCAGGAGCAGGAGAACATGGTGGCGAAATTGTTGCTGCAGGACCTATAGAAGAGGTAATGAAATGTAAAAATTCTATAACGGGACAATATTTAAGTGGAGTTAAAAAAATTGATATTCCAGACAAGTATAGAGAAAAAAATCCTGAAAAAGTTATAACAGTAAAGGGTGCGAAGGAAAATAATTTGAAAAATATCACAGTGGATTTTCCACTAGGAGTGTTTACATCCGTAACAGGTGTTTCAGGTTCAGGTAAAAGTACTTTAGTAAATCAAGTTTTATATAAGGGATTAAATAAAATAGTAAATCGTAGTAAGAAAATGCCTGGAAAACATGATGAAATAATTGGAGCTGAAAATATAGATAAAATAATTAATATAGATCAAAGCCCAATTGGTAGAACACCACGAAGTAATCCCGCCACATATACAGGTGTATTTGATATTATTAGAGAAATATTTGCTATGGTGCCAGAAGCCAAGAGCAGAGGGTATAAGCAAGGGCGGTTCAGTTTTAATGTTAAAGGTGGACGATGTGAAGCTTGTAGAGGTGATGGAATAATTAAAATAGAAATGCAATTTTTATCAGATGTATATGTGGAATGCGATGTTTGTAAAGGAAAAAGATATAATAGAGAAACTCTAGAGGTTAAATATAAAGGAAAAAGTATTGCTGAAGTTTTAGATATGACTGTAGAAGAAGCTCTGAAGTTCTTTGAAAACATACCTAGAATAAGTAATAAATTACAAACCCTTATGGATGTAGGACTTTCCTATGTAAGATTAGGTCAACCATCTACAACACTATCAGGAGGAGAAGCTCAAAGAGTAAAACTTGCCTATGAACTTTCTAAAAGAAGCACAGGGAAAACATTATATATACTGGATGAGCCAACGACAGGTTTGCACATAGAAGATGTAAAGAAGTTAATAAGTATATTACAAAGGTTAGTTGATGCTGGAAATACAGTAATTGTTATAGAACATAATCTAGATGTAATTAAATCATCAGATCATATTATTGACTTAGGTCCTGAAGGTGGAAATGCAGGTGGAACCATATTAGTAGAGGGAAATCCAATTGAAGTATCAAAATGCAAAAAATCATATACAGGTGAATATTTAAAAAGACTAATATAAATATATAACTAGCATCTAATGAAACTTGGATGCTAGTTAGATAAAAAAATTCATTGCAAAGTCTAAAAAAATTGCAATGAATAGAATTTAAGATTATTATATAAGTTGACATATAGTTAATAATACATATAGATGATTAAAATCGTGAAGTTTAAATACAACTTATATATAAAGGAGTTTGATTTATGGATATTATAAAGTTCATATTACGATTAAGTGTTATTATTATAATATATTTTATAATTATATATGCTCTAAAAATAATGTATACAGACACTAAGTCTGTAGGAAAAAAGAAAAAGAAGGTAAAAAAGGCGACTTATGCATTAGAGGTAATTAATTCTGGTGATAATACTAGTTTAAAGGCAGGGAGCATTATACCTATATCAGGAAATCTTACTATTGGTAGAAAGAGTGACAATACTGTTATTTTAGATGATAAATATGCATCTTCACATCATATGAAGATATATATTAAAAATAACGAATATGTTTTAGAAGATTTAGATAGTACTAATGGAACTAAGGTAAATGATGTTAAAATTAGAAATACTATTACGTTAAAAATAGGCGATATTATAAAAGTAGGAACTGCTACTTTTAAATTGATATAATGATGGAAGGGTAATAATATGAATACTATTAAACAGGAAAACCGTGTCTTACGATATACATATTTACTTGTTATGGCACTTTTTTTCAATGTTGCAATTTTAACCCCATCAATCAATAAAGGTGCTATTGTAATGGGTGCTATTGTTTGCGCATTGCTTGCTTATTCGCATTTTGTAATACGAAGATTTTATCCCGATGGTGATAAATTCATATTGATATTTGCTAACATTTTAGCTGTATTAGGTATTGCTATGATTTATAGATTAGATTTGCCAATGTCTGGTGGAACCTATATGGAAAGTGGTACTATTACTTCCCTAGCCACTAAGCAAATTATTTTCTTTGCATTAGGGGTTACTGCTTTTATTTTAATAGTGGTTATTTTACCCGATTTAAAGAGATTTAGTAAGTATAAATATTTTTACTTAGCAGTAACATTAATTTTCATGTCTATGGGAACTTTTTTTGCAGAGGAGCAATATGGAGCAAAAAACTGGGTGAACATTGCAGGTTTTGGATTTCAGCCCTCTGAATTCGGAAAGATAGCGTTAGTAGCATATTTAGCTTCAGCGCTAAAGGATTATGAGAAACCTTCAGATTTTTGGATGAAATTTGGTTCTAAAATAGGAATGAAAAAAGAAAGTACTTATAAATATTTAAGTTTAATTGAACCAGCGTTAGTTGTAATGATCTCACTTTTATTTATGTTAGCTCAAACTGACTTGGGATCTGCACTAATATTTTTCTCAATAGCTCTAACAATGCTATATATATCAACTTCAAATAAGAAATATGTTGTTCTAGCACTGGTTTTATTTGTGTTTGGTGGTATTGCAGGATATTTTATGTTTTCTCACGTTAGAGTGAGAGTAATGATTTGGAGAGACCCATGGAAATATGGTTATGATCAAGGACTTCAGTTAGTACAATCATTAATAGCTATAGCAAGTGGGGGATTTTTTGGGACTGGTTTAGGAAATGGTTACCCAGGATATATTCCTGTAGTGGAATCTGACTTTATTTTTTCTGCCATATGTGAAGAGATGGGATTACTGACAGGTTTTGCGGTTATAATAATAAACTTTTTATTATTTTATAGATGCATTAGAGCTGCAATCTATGCTAATAACAAATTTTCAAGATTGTTAGCTGTTGGATATAGTACTATGATAGTTTCTCAAGTTTTAGTTATAATCGGTGGAGTAACTGGTGCCATACCATTAACAGGAATAACACTTCCATTTGTAAGTTATGGAGGTAGTTCGATGCTTATCAGCTATTTTGCTCTGGGTATAATTCAAAAGATTTCGGAGGAGAGCAGTAGTTATGAATAATTTACAGAGAAATATTAAGAATGTAATGATGGTGTTTTTAATTCTGTTTTTAGGGCTCATTTCCTATGTTAGTTATAATGCACTGTTTAAGAGTGATTATGCAATTAATAGTGCTTTTAATAAAAGATTAGCAGCTGAAAAAAGTAAGGTATTACGAGGGACTATTTATGATCGAGATATGAATCCATTAACTGTTGGGGTTAAGACAGATGAATTTTCCCAAACGAGAGAATATGTTGCTGGATCAGCATTTGCCCATGTGTTAGGATATTACGATGTAGTATATGGAGCTAGTGGAATTGAAAAGAAATTTGATAAAGAACTTTCAGGAGATACGGTAGCAAATACTATACAAAATACTATTTCAAGTATTTTATCTAAAGATAAGAAAAAGGAATTAGTAGGAAACCATGTAGTAACAACGCTAAATTCGCAGCTTCAAAAGAAAGCTTATGATGTTTTAGGTGATAATAAGGGTGCAGTTGTAGCATTAAATCCTAAGACAGGAGAAGTGTTAGCAATGGTTTCTAAACCTACCTTTGATCCTAATACAATACAAGAGGATTTTGAATCATTATCACAAAGTGAGGATACGCCATTTTTAAATAGAGCTGTGTCAGGCTTATATCCACCTGGGTCTACATTTAAAGTTATTACTGCCGTAAGCGCTTTAGAAAATATTTCAGGGATCGAAGATAGAACTTTTAAAGATGAAGGAAGAATTAACTTTAATGGTAGTGAATCACTTGAAAACTATAAAGGTAATGCTTTTGGAAATATTAATTTAAGAACAGCGTTTTTAAAATCAAGTAACGTAGTATTTGGAAGTCTAGCCATGGAACTAGGTAATACTACACTAAGAGAAACAGCTGAGAAATTCCTTTTTAACAAAAGTATTCCGTCAAGAACGCTTACTATAGATGATAGTAGATTTCCAACCTATGGAAGCGAAGAAGTTGGAAATATAGCTCAAAGTGGAATAGGTCAAAGTGGAGTATTAGCTAGTCCTATTGAAATGGCCCTTGTAGCTAGTGCAATTGCCAATGATGGTGTTATGATGGAACCTAATATAGTTAATAAAATTATTGATTCCAATGGAAATACATTAAAAGAGTTTAAACCTCAAGAAGCTGTAACAGTAACAACTCCTGAAATAGCAGGGAAGGTAAAAGAATATATGAAAGCAGTTGTTAATGAAGGTACAGGTAGTGCAGCTAAAATGTGGACTAAACAAGTGGCAGGTAAAACAGGAACAGCTGATCATGATGCGGGAGATAAAAAACCACATACATGGTTTATTGGATTCGCAGGATATGATGAACCAGAAATTGCTATTGCTATAATTGCAGAAGATGCAGGAAATAATAGTTATAATGCAGCAGGTATGGCAAAGGATATATTGAGCACATATTTTGGAAGTAATTAAAACTACGACTTAAGGTATGAGGTGATATGATGTTTGACTTTCAGTATCAGTTAAAAAATCTACCGGATTGCCCCGGAGTATATTTGATGAGAAATTCATTAAGAGAAGTAATATATGTAGGAAAAGCAAAGAATTTAAAAAATAGAGTTAGACAGTATTTTCAAAACTCAAAGAACCATACAGAGAAAGTTAAAGCCATGGTTAAAAATATAAGTGAGTTTGAATATATTGTAACTGATTCGGAAGTTGAAGCATTAATATTAGAATGTAATTTAATAAAAAAATATAGTCCTAAATATAATATTTTATTAAAAGATGATAAGTATTATCCTTTTATTAAAATTACTAATGAAGAATTTCCGAGAGTAATTGTAACAAGAAATCATGGTAATGATTCGGCAAGATATTTTGGACCATATACAGATGGAACAGCTGTATATATAATTAGTGATTTAATTCGAAAAGTATTTCCACTTAGAACTTGTAGAAAATTAATTAAAGAGGGTGGAAGTAAAACAAGAACATGTTTAAATTATCATATAAATTTATGTAAGGGACCTTGCGAAGGACTTATATCTAAAGAAGAATATGGCAAAATAATTGATGATGTGGTTGATTTACTTACAGGAAAAGATAAAAAAATTACAAGTAGGCTAAGAAGTGAGATGGAGGAGGCAGCTGAAAAATTAGATTTTGAAAAAGCTGCTTCCCTTAGAGATAAGATATTGGCCATTGAAAAAATAAATGAAAAACAAAAGATAATAAGCAATAATTTTGAAAATGAAGATTTCATTGCTATATCTCAAGATGAAAAGGATAGCTGTATTCAGATTTTTTTCTTAAGAGATGGAAAAATCGTAGGAAGAGAGCATTTTATTTTAGATAATACTGGAGGAGAGGACGCAGACTATGTAGTAGAAGAATTTGTGAAAAACTTTTATGGAGGAGCTGCGTTTATACCAAAGGTTATATATGTTAGCAATATTAAAGATTCTGACTTGCTAGAACAATGGCTTTCTATAAAAAAGGATCATAAAGTTACTTTCAAGATACCACTAAAAGGTGAAAAGAAGAGGATACTTGATATGGTTCAAAAAAATGCAAGTCATGCTTTAGAAATGTTTAAACTTAATGATAAGGTAAATAAGGAGCTAAACAATGTTGCATTAAAAGAAATTCAAGGAGCATTAAAATTAGATTGTATTCCTGAAAGAATAGAGGCTTACGATATATCAAATTTGATGGGAATGGATTCTGTAGGAACAATGGTAGTATTTCAAGATGGGAAAGCTAAAAATAGTGATTATAGAAGATTTAAAATCAATACGGTTGAAGGTCCTGATGATTATAAGTCTATGAAAGAAATATTGACGCGAAGATTTTCTCATGGATTAATGGAGATACAAAAAATTACTCAGAATGAAATAAACTTTGAGTCAGGAAAATTTTCTGTATTTCCTGACCTCATTATGATGGATGGCGGAAAAGGCCAAGTAAACATAGCACTGGAAGTATTAAAAGAATTAAATATTGAAATTCCTGTATGTGGCATGGTTAAAGATGATAACCATAGAACCAGGGGATTGATTTATAATGATGAAGAGATTATGTTAACGCCATCTTCAAAAGCAATGTTACTTATAACAAGGATACAAGATGAAGTTCATAGATTTGCTATTACATATCATAGGACATTAAGAGATAAAAGAACGCTATATTCAATTCTAGATGAAATACCTAAAGTAGGTGAGCGAAGAAGGATAGAACTTTTAAAGAAATTTGGAAGTTTAGAGAATATAAAAAAAGCAAGTCTTGAAGAGTTAATGGCCACACCATCCATGGATAAAAGATCAAGTGAAAGTGTAATAGATTACTTTAAAAAGAATTAATTTGAAATTTATCATATATAAATATAGAATAATTATTGCCATGGACATGTTGCTTATTCTATACTAAATATATAATAATGTGACACGAGGTATACAATGAATTTAAATAGTAATTATATTAAACAAATAGAAGAAATAGTAGGAAAAGATAATATTAAAACTGATGAGGTAATGAGAAAGCACACTTCCTTTAAAGTTGGAGGACCTGCAGATGTTATGGTTTATCCAGTAAACTTTAATATGGTAAAGAACTTAATTAGTTTTTTTAAAACTAATAACATCAATTACTATGTGATGGGAAATGGTTCCAATCTAATAATTAAAGATGGTGGCTTTAGAGGAGTTGTAATTAATTTAACAAAATTAAATGAGATTACTGTTAATGATGATACTATCATAGCTCAGTGTGGTGCATTACTAAGCTTAGTTGCACGAAGAGCTTTGGAAAAAGGATTAACTGATTTAGAATTTGCAGCAGGAATTCCAGGATCAATCGGTGGAGCAATTGCTATGAATGCAGGAGCATATGATGGAGATATGTCTAAGGTTGTTGTTAGTGCTTTAGTAATTGATGACAATGGGGAGATTTTAGAACTTTCAAGAGACGAATTGCAGTTATCTTACAGAAATAGTATAGTATTAAATAAGGGATATGTAGTTTTAGAAACAAAACTAAAACTTCACCATGGTGATGCTGAAGCCATCAAAGCAAAAATGAATGATTTTGCTGAAAGAAGACGTAGTAAGCAACCACTTGAATATCCATCAGCAGGAAGTACGTTTAAACGTCCAGAGGGATATTTTGCAGGGAAACTTATTCAAGATGCTGGACTTAAAGGAAAAAGCGTTGGGGATGCGCAAGTATCAGAAAAGCATTCAGGATTTATAATTAATAAGGGAAATGCTACTGCAAGAGAAATTATGGAACTAATAAATGTAGTTCAAAATACGGTTTTTGATATGTATGGAGTTGAACTTCATACGGAGGTTCGTATTGTAGGGGAAGACAATAACAACTAAATGAGTAAATTTAAATCCTTCAATGAATGTTGAAGGATTAAATTTAAATATGTATGAAATCGAATACATTTAAAATAGGGGGGAATCATAGTATGATATCAGAGAAAATGATTGACTACGTTAGAGGGGGCTCATTAATAAGAGCTATGTTTGAGGAAGGAAAGAGATTAGCTTCAATTTATGGGGCAGAAAATGTTTATGATTTTAGTATAGGTAATCCTAACTTAGCTCCACCAAATGAAGTAAAGGATGCAATTATAGACATTTTAAATGAAGAAGAACCTACTAGTATACATGGATATATGAGTAATTCGGGATATCCAGAAGTTCGTAAAATTGTTGCAGAATCACTTAATAAAAGATTTGCTACAAATTTTACAGAAGAAAATATTCTTATGACAGTAGGAGCTGCTGGAGGACTAAATGTTATATTTAAATCAATTTTAAATCCAGGTGAAGAAGTTATTACTTTTGCTCCATACTTTGGAGAATATAGAAGTTATGCAAACAATTATGATTGTAAGTTAGTAGTTGTATCTCCTAATTTGGAAACTTTTCAACCAAACTTAGAAGAATTAAAGGAAAAGATAACATCTAAGACTAAGGCTGTTATTGTAAATTCTCCAAATAATCCAACTGGTGTAGTATATTCTGAAGAAACATTAATGAATTTAGCTAAAATTTTAAAAGAAAAGGAAGAGGAACTGGGAACAGAAATATATCTTATTTCTGATGAGCCATATAGAGAATTAGCATATGATAATGTGAAAGTACCATATGTTACAAAATATTATCACAATGCAATTGTTGGATATTCTTATAGTAAATCACTTTCACTTCCAGGTGAAAGAATTGGATATTTGGTAATTCCAAATGAAGTAAATGATTTTAAAGATTTAATTTCAGCAGCAGCAGTAGCAAATCGTATCTTAGGATTTGTTAATGCACCATCACTTTTACAAAAAGTTATTGGAAGATGTATAGATAGTAGAGTTGACCTAGATTTTTATGATAAAAATCGTAAGTTACTATATAATTCCTTGTCTGAGTGTGGATATGAATGCATAAAACCAGAAGGTGCTTTTTACTTATTTGTAAAATCACCAATAGAGGATGAGAATAAATTTGTTGAAATGGCTAAAAAATATAATATTTTAATTGTGCCAGGCAGTTTCTTTGGCTGTCCAGGATATTTAAGAATATCATATTGTGTAGCCTACGACACAATTGAAAGATCTATACCTAAGTTTAAAGAACTGATGGAAGAAGTAAAAAAAGATAGCTTAGTACGTGTATAATATACAGAAAATAAAAACTGTTGCTAATTGAGCAACAGTTTTTATTTATATTAAGGAAACTATAAATAAGAGTTGAAAAATAAATTGTTGATAGTAATATGTATATATGATTTTCAACAATATGATATAATTAGTATAGGAATATATATAATACAATTAATTATGAAAGAGGTGGAGTATATGAAGTTTTTAATAGTTACAGGAATGTCAGGTGCCGGGAAAAGTCAAACTATAAAGAGCTTAGAGGATTTAGGGTTTTACTGTGTAGATAATTTGCCACCTACTCTCATTACTAAATTTGCAGAGGTATGTTATAAAACAGGAGGAAAGATTGATAAGATTGCTATAGTAGCAGATATAAGAGGAAGAACTTTCTTTGACGATTTACTAGGAAGTCTATTAACACTAGATAAGGAAGGATATTTATACGAGGTTTTATATTTAGAGGCAACAGATGAAACTTTAGTAAAACGATATAAAGAAACTAGAAGAAAGCACCCTCTTGCTCCGGATGGTAGAATTATAAATGGAATTAATATAGAAAGAAAAAAATTAAGAGCAGTAAGGGAACGTGCAGATAGAATCATTAACACAACTAAGCTTACAAATAAAGAATTGAATGAAGAGATAATATTAGCTTATGGAGATTTAGGGCAGATTGAAAAACCGCTTTTATTAAATGTAATATCTTTTGGATTTAAGTATGGAATTCCACTTGATGCAGACTTAGTAATGGATGTTAGGTTTATTCCAAATCCATATTATATATCTGAATTAAAAGCTTTTTCAGGAAAAGATAAACCTGTTAGAGAGTATGTACTATCTAAAAATGAAACAACTGAGTTTTTGGATAAATTTATTGATATGCTGAACTTTTTAATACCAAATTATAAGATTGAAGGAAAGAGACAGTTAATCATAGCTATAGGGTGTACAGGAGGAAGACATAGATCTGTGGCAATTGCTCATAAAATATATGAAATATTGAATCACCATGGACATAATGTAACCATTGATGATAGAGATATAAATGAGGATGTAAACAGAGGAGCAGGCAAGCGATGAAGCTAAAAGATTGGATAGTGCCAGGTGCTGGAATAAAGCGATGGATCCTTCAAATGGTTATAGGAATATTTTTAACCTCTTATGCTATTATAGAATTTTTTAGTGAAGAAAAATTTATAGGATATAATAAGTGGTTTTTACTAGTCATATTTGTCTTAGGAGTTCTAATTACATGTTTTAGTTTAAAAAAGTATACTAGTAAAATTAAGACTATAATGCGATATGAAGCCTTAAATTTTTCTATGGGCGAAAAGGAATTTAATGAAGAAATATTTAAAAATAATATTTTAGTTAAGGGTCCTAAGGTTGTCGTGATAGGTGGAGGTACGGGATTATCCAATATGCTAAGTGGATTAAAAAAGTATACATCTAACATTACGGCGATAGTAACAGTTGCAGATGATGGTGGAGGATCTGGAGTTTTAAGGCAAGACTTAGGAATATTACCACCAGGAGATATTAGGAACTGTATTACGGCATTAGCGGATACGGAGCCCCTTATGGAACAACTGTTTAGATACAGATTTAAGGACGGGTCTTTGGAAAATCAAAGTTTTGGAAATTTGTTTTTAGCTGCAATGAATGGAATTTCTGAAAATTTTCTAGAAGCGATAAAAAAAACTAGTGATGTTTTAGCGGTTACAGGTAAGGTTTTGCCTGTAACCCTTGATAATGTTGAATTATATGCAAAACTTAAAAATGGTGATGTTATTAGAGGAGAGTCTTCAATACCAAAAGAAAGTCTGAAAAGAAATTCACCTATAAAAGAGGTTTTTATTAAACCCAAACATGCAAAGGGGGTTCCTGAGGCCATTGAAGCCATAAGAGAAGCTGATGCAGTTATTATAGGACCTGGAAGTCTTTATACAAGTATAATACCTAATTTAATGGTTGAAGATATAAAAGAAGCAATTATAAAAACTGAAGCCTTAAGAATATATGTTTCTAATATAATAACACAACCGGGAGAAAGTGATAATTTTAGTGTGCAAGATCATATAAGAGCAATTATGAAGCATTGCAAAGGAATTTCTATAGATTTTGCAGTAGTAAATAAGATTGCTGATGAAAAAATTAAAGACGTTAGAGAAAACTACTTGAATAAAGATAATAGTTTTGTAGAATTAGATAGTAATGATCATTCAGGTATTAAAACTGAATATATAGAGTGTGATATGCTTAAAATTAAAAATAACTGTCTTCGTCATCATGAAGATAAATTGGCTAGAATACTTATGGATACCATAATGGAAAAAAAGATGGTTTTTGATGAAGAGAGAGTTTTTGAGTATATATATTTGTTACAGCGATTGAGAAAAGAAGAAAAGGGTAGGGAGTTAGAATAATGTCATTTTCACTAAAGGTTAAAAATGAAGTATGTAGAACTGGTGAATTATCTAAAGCAGAAATAATGGCGCAATTATCTGCAATTATGAAGTCTAGTGGGACTATTGGGTTTGGGTTTAATAGAGCTGTAACCTTTAAGGTTATAACAGAAAATCCTGCAATAGCAAGATGGATTTTTAAATCATTAAAGGATTCCTTCGATATTCACAGTAAACTTCTAGTTAAAAAAAGTAATTCATTAAAAAAGAATAATATATATATGGTTTTGATTCCAGAAGATGTGGATGTAAGAGGATTACTAGAGCAACTTGGAATAGTAGAAAGAGAAGGATTATTTAATATTAATTATGGAATTCCAGAGGATATAATATCTGACGAAGAATCTAAAAGGGCATATATAAGAGGTGCATTTTTAGGTGGTGGAAGTATAAGTAATCCTGAGAAAACATATCATTTGGAGTTTGTTACCCATGACCATGATTATGCAACTGCACTTAGTAAATTAATAAATAGTTATAAGTTAAACTCTAAGGTAATCCAACGTAAAAATAGCTTTGTAATATATTTAAAAGAAGGTGAACAGATTGTTGACTTGCTTAATATTATAGGAGCTCATAGCGCACTTTTAGAACTAGAAAATATTCGAATAATGAAGGAAATGAGGAATAATGTTAATCGAATAGTAAATTGCGAAACTGCAAACTTAAGTAAAACTGTTAATGCAGCAGTAAGACAAGTTGAAAGCATTAAATTAATTGAGAGTGAAATAGGATTAGATAGATTGCCTAAAAATTTAAAAGAGGTAGCTAGGTTAAGGTTAGCATATCCTGATGAATCATTAAAGGAATTAGGAGCAATGTTAAATCCACCTGTAGGTAAATCAGGAATAAATCATAGATTAAGACGTATAGAAAAGATTGCAGATGAACTGAGAAAAGAAGGGAGATAATATGTCTAAACATGAAGATATAATAAAACATATTTTATCCTTGGAGATTGGCACTAAGATTTCTGTAAGAGGAATAAGTAGTAGTTTAGGAGTGAGTGAGGGTACAGCATATAGAGCTATAAAGGAATGTGAATCTATAGGGATTGTAAATACGGTACCTAGAGTTGGAACTGTTAGAGTTGAAAAGCTAGAAAAGAAAAATGTAGATAAGGTATCTTTTAAAGAAATTTTAGATATAGTAGATGGTGAGCTCCTTGGAGGGAGTGCTGGAGAAAATAAGTTTCTTGACAGGTTTGTTATAGGAGCTATGGAAGTTGAAACAATGAAAAAGTATATAAGTCCAGGGGCTCTTTTAATAGTTGGAAATAGGGAAGAAGCTCAAAGGTTGGCTTTAGAAAACCAGTGTGCAGTTTTAATTACAGGAGGATCTCATTGTAGTGAGGATATTAAAAGATTGGCAGACAAAGAAGAGTTACCTGTAATTTCTTGTGGGTATGATACCTTTACAGTAGCAAGCATTATAAATAAGGCAATATATGAGAACAATGTTAAGCAGGAAATTGTATTAGTGGAAGATATAATGGACACCAATGCTACTTATGTTAATGCATGGGATGAGAGTAGAGTTATTATTGATCTGGTAAAGAAAACTGGTCATGAAAGATATCCTGTTATAGGAGAAGAGGAAAAGGTCGTAGGAGTTGTTAGCGTTACTCAAGTAATTCATAATAATGAGGATGAAATTATATCTAATGTAATGACAAAGGATCCAATAGTTTTAACACCAACTAGTACTGTAGCCTATGCTGCACATATTATGGCATGGGAAGGGATAAAAATTTGTCCTGTTGTTCAAAAGAAAAAATTAGTTGGAGTTATAACTAGAGATGATGTTATTAAAGCTATGCAAATAGTTTTAAGACAACCTCAGATTGGTCAGACTTTAGAAGATATGATTCTTGACAATTTTGAGTTTGAATCGAACAAAACAGGAATGCATTTTTGGGGAGAAATAATACCAGAGATGCTAGATTCTATAGGAACAGCTTCTTGGAATGCCATGAATATGCTTTTATCTACAATGGGAACTTTAGCTTTAAAGCAAAATGGTATTACTAATGTAGCAATTGATAGCTTTTCATCATTTTTTACTAAGCCTGTTCAAATTGGAAGAGTAATTGATGTATATGCTGATGTGTTAGATAGAGGAAGAAACTATTCAAAAGTGGAAGTGTCTGTGTTTAACCAAAATAAAATGCTTATGGCAAAGGCTATGTTATCAGCTAAATTGCTTAAGTAATAGGGTACAAGACTAGAGAAAGGTCTAACTTTTAGACAAATTCCTTAAAGTGTATAAACTTTTTACAATATGGTCGTCATGTTAAAATTTTAAACATGACGACCATACTGTCTATCGTGATACTTCTTCAATGATTCTATAATTTAATTATAAAATGAATTTGGAGGTAGGTATTATGTACTATAGCAATGGAAATTACGAAGCATTTGCTCGTCCTGAAAAACCTGCAAATGTAGATAGTAAATCAGCATATTTAATAGGTTCAGGTTTAGCATCTTTAGCTGCAGCTTGTTTTTTAGTTAGAGATGGACAGATGAAGGGAGAAAAAATTCATGTTTTAGAAGAATTGAGTCTTCCAGGTGGTGCATGTGATGGTATAAATGACAATGAAAAAGGATTTATTATTCGTGGTGGTCGTGAAATGGAAAACCATTTTGAGTGTTTGTGGGACTTATTTCATTCAATACCTTCTTTAGAAACAGAAGGAGCTTCTGTTTTAGATGAATATTACTGGCTTAACAAAAAAGATCCTAACTATTCATTAATGAGAGCTACTGTAAATAGAGGAGAAGATGCTCATACTGATGGTAAATTTGCATTAAGTGAAACAGCATCAATGGAAATTGTTAAACTATTTATGACTCGTGATGAAGATTTATATGATAAAAAAATATCTGATGTTTTTTCAGAGGATTTTTACAAGTCAAATTTCTGGTTATACTGGAGAACAATGTTTGCCTTTGAAGAATGGCATAGTGCTTTAGAGATGAAACTTTATATTCAAAGATTCATTCATCATATTGGAGGACTTCCAGATTTTTCAGCTTTAAAATTTACAAAGTATAATCAATATGAGTCATTAATTCTTCCAATGATTAAATATCTTGAAGGTCACGGAGTACAATTCCAATATGACACAAGAGTTACAAATGTATTATTTGATGTAAAAGCTGATAAAAAAGTTGCTAAGCAATTAGTTTGTATCCATGATGGAAAGGAAGAACTTGTAAACTTAACAGAAAATGACCTTGTATTTATAACTAATGGAAGTTGTACAGAAAATTCTTCATTAGGAGACAATGACCATGCACCTGAGTTCAATAATTCATTAAGTGGATGTTGGGAGCTTTGGAAGAATATAGCTAAACAAGATAAAGCATTCGGAAATCCTGATAAGTTCTGTACAAATACAAAAGCAACAAATTGGGAATCAGCTACAGTTACAACACTTGACGACAGAATACCACCATATATAGAAAAAATATGTAAGCGTGATCCATTTAGTGGAAAGGTAGTAACAGGAGGTATAATCACTGTTAAGGATTCTAAGTGGTTAATGAGCTATACTTTAAATCGTCAACCACACTTTAAGGAACAACCTGGTGATCAACTTGTAGTATGGGTATATGGTTTATTTACAGATGTTCCAGGTGATTATATTAAAAAACCAATGAGAGAGTGTACAGGAACTGAAATAACTGAAGAGTGGTTATATCATTTAGGAGTACCAGAATCCGAAATTCATGATATGGCTACTAAGTCTGCTCGCTCTATACCATGTATGATGCCATACATTACAGCTTTCTTTATGCCAAGAACAAAAGGAGATAGACCAAAAGTTGTTCCAGATGGTGCTGTTAACTTTGCATTTATAGGACAATTTGCTGATACAATCCGTGACACTGTATTTACAACTGAATACTCTGTAAGAACTGGTATGGAAGCAGTATACACTTTATTGAATGTAGATAGAGGAGTACCAGAGGTATTTGGATCTTGTTATGATGTTAGGGTATTACTAGACTCTACTTCAAAAATGATGGATGGTAAAAAGTTAACAGATATAAAACTTCCAATGAAATATAGTATGGTTCAGAAGAAAGTAGCTAAGACAATTTCAGGAACAATTGTAGAAGAGTTATTAAAAAGATATAACATAATATAGATGTTAACTCACATTTTTATATAAAGGAAACAGAGCGGTTGGAAATTGAACTGCTCTGTTTTTATTCGTTAAACCTATTTTAAATGGCTCTGTAGTGAAATAAAGTACTGAATAGGCATCTGTATGTATCGTTGTAAATGCATACAGAGCCTTTTAAATAATCACTATAAATGATAAACTTAGTATGATAAATTATTTAAATAAATGGGGGGAAAATATATGTTTACGCATATAGTTTTGTTTAAATTAAAGGATAATTCAAAGGACAATGTTGAATTTGTAGCACAAAGATTAAGGTCTATGGAAGGTAAAATTAATGAACTTAAGGATATAGAGGTTGGAGTTGATGAACTTCATACGGAAAGATCTTTTGATGTGGTATTAATAACTAGATTTAATTCCCTAAATGATATGAATACATACCAATGCCATCCATATCATGTTAATGAAGTATTAGCAAAGATTAAACCATTAATGGAAACATCTAAAGTTGTTGATTTTAATGCATAGGAAAGTCTAGACTTTTGGGGATGGGTTAAAAATAAAAGTTAAAGACAAAAATACTATTGATAGAAAAAGATTAATAGTAGAAAGCAACCGTAAAGAGCAAGATGAAATTTCCTATAAATCAAAATTTATAGTTATAGGAAAAAGGGAGGTGAAGGTATGAGAAACTTCGTACATTTGCACGTCCATACAGAATATAGTTTGTTAGATGGATCGGGCAAGATATCTAAGTTAATAAAAAGAGCAAAAGAATTAGAGATGAAATCTATAGCGATAACTGATCATGGAACTATGTACGGTGCTGTTGATTTTTATAAAGAGGCTATAGATAATGGTATCAAGCCAATAATTGGATGCGAAATCTATGTTGCTGAAAAATCAATGCATATAAAGGATCTTCAAAATAATAATGAAACATATCATTTAGTTTTATTAGTTAAAAATCAAAAGGGTTATGAAAACTTGATGAAAATTGTTTCAGAGGCATCTATTAATGGATTTTATTATAAACCAAGAGTAGATTACGAGTTTATAAAAGATCATTGTGAAGGACTTATTGCTTCAAGTGCTTGCCTAGGTGGTCAAGTATCAAAGAATTTACTTAGAGGTAATAAGGAGAAAGCTAAAGAAACTGCTTTAAAATATAAAGAAATATTTAAAGATGACTTCTATTTAGAACTTCAATACCATGGAGTTCCAGAACAATTAAAAGTAAATGAGATGCTAGTAGAATTATCAAAGGAATGTGATATTCCTCTAATTTGTACTAATGATACTCATTACATTAAAAAAGAAGACTATAAATCTCATGATGTACTATTATGTATTCAGACAGGAAAAACTGTAGATGAAGAAAATAGGATGAGGTATCCGTCAGACCAGTTTTATTTAAAGTCTGCCTCTGAGATGGAAGAGATATTTTCATATGTACCGGAAGCTTTAGATAATACAGTTAAAATTGCAGACAAATGTAACTTTGATTATAAATTTCACGAATCAAAACTTCCAAAGTTTCCTCTGCCAGAGGGTGTTGATGCCTTTGAGTATCTTAAGAAAACTTGTTATATAGGGTTAATGGAAAGATATTCTGTGTTCTCAGAGCTTGATAGTGAGTATAGTGAATTAAAAATTCAGAAGTTATGTGATAGTAATGAGGAAGCAAAGGAACTATGTGAAAGACTAGATTACGAACTTGGAATTATTAAACAAATGGGGTATGTGGATTACTTCCTCATAGTGTGGGATTTTATAAAGTATGCCATAGATAATGGAATACCTACGGGACCAGGAAGAGGATCAGCAGCAGGATCAATAGTAGCATATACATTAGGCATTACAAAAATTGACCCTATTAAATATAGTTTGATTTTTGAAAGGTTTTTAAATCCTGAGAGAGTATCTATGCCTGATATCGATAGTGATTTTTGTTATGAAAGAAGACAAGAAGTTATTGATTATGTAGTTGAAAAGTATGGGAAAGAGTGTGTTTCTCAAATTGTTACTTTTGGTACTATGGCTGCAAGGCTATGTATTAGGGACGTTGGAAGAGCTATGAATTATTCTTATGCAGAGGTTGATAAAATAGCAAAAATGATTCCATCAGTTCTTAATATAACTATAGAAAAAGCGCTAGATATGAATAGTGAACTTAAGGCTATATATGATGAGGATATAAGAGTTAAAGAACTTATTGATGTAGCTAAAGATCTAGAAGGACTTCCAAGACATACATCTACTCATGCAGCAGGGGTGGTAATTGCATCTAAACCCTTAGTTGAATATGTACCACTTCAAAAAAATGAAGGTATGGTAGTAACTCAATTTACAATGGGTACCCTAGAGGAACTAGGTCTTCTAAAAATGGACTTCTTAGGACTTAGAACTCTTACTGTAATGATGGATGCAATAAAAAACATTAAAGAAAATAAAGGCATTGATGTCGATATAGACAAAATAGATTTCGATGATCAAAATGTATATAACATGATTGGTGAAGGAAAGACCGTTGGTGTTTTCCAGCTAGAATCAGCAGGAATGACGTCATTTATGAGGGAGCTAAAACCAGACTGTTTTGAGGATATCATTGCGGGAATCAGTCTTTATAGACCAGGTCCAATGGCAGAGATACCTAAGTATATAGAGGGAAAGAGAAATCCTAGCAATGTTCAATATGTGACACCTCAGTTAGAAAAAATACTAGATGTTACCTATGGAGTAATGGTCTATCAGGAACAAGTTATGCAAATTGTTAGGGATTTGGCAGGATATTCCCTTGGAAGAAGTGACCTTGTTCGACGTGCCATGTCAAAGAAAAAGCATAAGGTAATGGAGGAGGAGCGTAAAAACTTTATTCATGGAATTGTGGATGAAAGTGGAAAAGTGCTTGTCCCAGGGTGTATAAGAAACGGAATAACTGCAGAAGCAGCCAACAAGATATTTGATCAAATGATGGACTTTGCTTCGTACGCATTCGCAAAATAAATTTCATATTTTATGTATATTCTTTCTAAAATCGAATACCATACTTTATGAGGTGAATAAAGGTTTGGTAAAAAACTATACAGAATTAAATAGCTTAGATAAGAATAAAATAGTTGATTATTACTATAACTTTAAAGATATTAGAATAAAGAATATTTCTAATATGTTAAATATATCATATAGGGCAGTAAGAAGAGTTTTAAAAGAAGCTGGTATAAATACAAGATTAAAAAATAGATATGTTTTAGATGAAAACTATTTTGATTGTATTGATACAGAGGCAAAAGCGTATATTTTAGGTTTTATATACGCTGATGGATTTGTAGGAAATGATCGATTTAATAATATAGTAATATCTATAAATGATAGAGAAATTTTAGAATTTATTTCTAAGGAATTTAAATTTTCAGGTGAGATCAGGACAACAAAAAAAGGTGGATTTAAAAACTCTAAGTCAGGGTATTCAATAAATTTTTCTTCGAAGATAATGGCATCTAGATTAAGAGAAATTGGTTTATATCCTAATAAGTCACTTACACTAGAAAAAATGCCTTGTATAGATGAAAAATTAATCAGACATTTTATAAGAGGATATTTTGATGGTGATGGCAGTATAGTATTATCTCATAATACAAGTTATTATAAAGCAAAAGGCGGTACTATAAAATATATATATCCTACATACTGCTTTATGATATTAGGTACTGAAAATTTTTTGAATGATATATTGGAGAAAACAAAATTTAAACATGCAAAAATATATGATACCAAAAGTGAAAAAATGAAATGTTTAAAAATAAATGCAAAAAAAGAATATGAAAATGTATTTAATTATTTGTATAATAATTCAACTATAAAATTAGAAAGAAAATATAATAAATGGAATGAAATAAAGAGTGCCTTTATAGCGGGAGCTATAAAGCAAATAGGGTGAATTGCGGGAAAGACCTTAGAGCCTTAAATACTAACCTAACCTAGTAATAGAGTTAGGGGCTTAGAGTAACTATCTAAGGTAAAGTAAAAAGTTTAAGGATTGGTTAATCCGCAGCCAAGTTTCCTAGAAATAGGTTAAAGGTTCAGAGACTAGATAAAGTAGCCTAAGTATGTAAGTATATGGTTAAATATCCACGAGTGCCCTATATCCTGATTTTAATAGGATAATGATATAGTCCGATCTTTATAGAGATATAAAGTATAAAACATAAATGTTTTATAATAACGTAATGTCAATAAATCACATGCTGCAGCTTATGCCGTTGTTGGATATCAAACTGCATACTTGATGCATTATTATCCTGCCGAGTTTATTGCAGCAATGCTTAATAGCATTATGGGAAATAACTCCAAGGTAGCATACTATATAAGATTTGCTGAAGAATTAGGAATTAAGGTGTTACCACCAGATATAAACGAAAGTTATAGTAAGTTTACTGTAAAGGATAATACTATAAGATTTGGTTTATCTGCTATTAAAAATGTTGGTGTAAATGTAATTGAATCAATTGTTCAAAGAAGAAATGAAAGAGGCAATTTTAAAAGTTTTGGGGATTTTTGTAATAAAATTGATTCCTCAGCAGTAAATAAAAAGGCTGTAGAAAGTCTTATAAAGGTAGGAGCTTTTGATAGCTTGGGAATTTACCGTTCAAAACTTATGGCAGTTTTTGAAAGACTTTTAGATGGTATTAATAGTGAAAGAAAAAGAAATATTCCAGGACAATTAAGCTTATTTCAAAGTGATGATCAAGAAGATGATGTACTTCAAATAACATATCCTGAGATTAAAGAGTTTAATAAAAAGTATATTTTAACTATGGAAAAGGAAATGACAGGTATTTATCTATCAGGACATCCATTAGATGATTATGAAAGAACTTTAAAAAATACTACTAGTCATAGAATTTCAGATTTAGTTGTTGCAGATACTCTTGAGGATGAGAATATTGAGGAAGGCTCACTTGGAAGTAGTTCTCCTAGAATAAAAGATAGACAAAAGGTTATTGTAGGTGGATTATTAACTTCCGTTTCAAAGAAAATAACTAGAAATAATCAAGCTATGGCTTTTGCTACTTTAGAAGATTTATATGGAATAATTGAACTGGTAATATTCCCTAAAACTTATGGTTCCTATAGAGAGTATATAGAAGAAGATGAGATTGTAATAGTAGAGGGAAGGGTTGCTCTAGAAGATGATGAACAACCTAAGATATTATGTGAAAAGATTACTCCTATATCTAGTTTGCAAAAAGAGAAGATATATATTTTAGTAGAAGACTCTAATAAATTAAATGAAGCTATGAGTTTTATTAAAGAGAACTTAAAGGATAACCTTGGAAATATGCCAACATATCTATGTACATTAAATCCAAGAAAGTCATACTTATTGAATAAAAGTATATGGCTTGATGGAGAATATGAAACAATGGATGAATTAAGAAAAACTTTTGGAGATGACAAGGTTAAGAAAATTGAAATTTAATCCAAGGTAAAATGTTGATTTAATGTAAAAATGATGATAGAATATTTGCATAAAGCTATGAAGAGAAGAGTAGTTAAATATATTGTTTTACAGAGAGCCCAATATGGTGAGATAGGGTATAGGTATTTTAATGAAAAAAGACTCGGAGTTGTACATTGAACCGTATTTCGGGGATGATGTAACGTGAGCTCACGTTATAGAGCTAGGGTATAACCTTTTAAGGCGTACCTGAAGAGGTTAATGAGGTGACTTATTAACAAACTGGGGTGGTACCACGAAGTTGTATTATAACTCTCGTCCCCAAGACTTAGTCTTGGAGGTGAGAGTTTTTGTTTTGCAATTAAAAGGTTAATTGCTGTAGTAAAAAATACAACTAAATTTTGAAGGGTGGTATACCAATGTATGAACAATATTTAGAGTTAGAAAACTTAAAAAAAATAATGCAAGATGGTAATGAGTATAATGTTGAAAGAATAAAAAAAGTAAAGGAATTAATTGATAGGGGGGTAAATCCATACCCATATGAATTTAATCCTAATACAACATCAAAATACGTCATTGATAATTTTGAAAAAATAAAAGAAGATGAAGTATTTGTACTGTCAGGAAGAATTATGTTACTTAGGAGAATGGGAAAGGCTACATTTTTAAATATAAGTGACCAAGAAGGAATAATACAAATTTTTATCAGCAAAGGTAATGTTGGAGAAGAAGATTATGAGATAATTAAGCTTTTAGATACAGGTGATATCATAGGAGTTGAAGGTAGTGCTTTTAAAACAAAGACTGGAGAGATTACAATAAGAGCAGATAAATTTAGTGTACTTTCAAAATCTATTAGACCGCTTCCAGAAAAGTATCATGGTATTCAAGACATGGATTTAAGACAAAGACATAGATCTTTGGATATGATTATGAATCCAGAAGTTAAAAATAGATTTATATCAAGGTCGAAAGCTATGTATGCATTAAGAGAATTTATGCATGAACAAGGGTTTATGGAAATGGAAACTCCTATTTTAGATACTAAATATGGTGGAGGAGAAGCTAAACCATTTATAACTAATGTCAATGCTATGGACTGTGAAGTTTATATGAATGTATCACCAGAATTGTATTTAAAAAGATTAATGGTTGGAGGAATAGATAGGGTATATAGCGTTAGTCGTTCTTTTAGGAATGAAGGAATTGATAGAACCCATTATCCAGAGTTTACACTTATGGAGTGTTATATGGCTTATGCAGATTATAATGATATGATGAAACTTATGGAAAATATGTATGAGTATATATTTTCTAAAGTAAAGGGGACTACTAAGGCTAAATATGACGGAGTAGAAATTGATTTTAAGGCTCCTTGGAAGAGAGAAACTATGTGTGACTTAGTTAAGAAGTTTACAGAAATTGATGTTGAAAATTTATCAAAACAAGAGATAGTAGACTTAATTAAGGAAAAGAATTTATTACAACAAGAGCAAAGAGAAGGCTTTAATATAGAGGAAGCAGTAAAAGGCGACTTAATTTTAATGTTATTTGAAACTTATTGTGAAGGGAAGTTAATTGAACCGACATTTGTAATAGACTTTCCGTTAGATTCATCGCCTTTATGTAAACCTCATAGAAGTAATAAGGAATTAATTGAAAGGTTTGAGCCTTATGCATTTGGAATAGAACTTGGAAATGCATATTCTGAACTTAATAATCCTATTAAGCAAAGAGAACTACTAACTGATCAAGCAGAAAAACTTAGAGGTGGACTTGAGACAGCAAGTCCAATGGATGAGGAATTTGCTGTGGCAATTGACGTTGCTATGCCGCCTGCAGGAGGATTAGGGGTTGGTATAGATAGACTTATGATGTTTTTAACTGAATCAACATCTATAAGAGATGTAATAGCTTTTCCACTAGTTAAAAGATAGTTTATATACTGCAGGGTTATCATACAAAGCAAAAAAAGAATTATAACTGTTATGTTATAATTCTTTTTTTTCAAAATAGTTGAAACTATTTGAGTTTAACATTAAAATGAAGGTATAAAAATATGTTTGGTAATAATGGGTATAATATTTTTATGAGGATAAAATAAATCTAAGGAAGGGGGAATATATAAGTGAAGAGAATAGCGGTACTAACAAGTGGAGGAGATTCTCCTGCAATGAATGCAGCGATTAGAGCTGTAGTGAGAATCGGTTTAGAAAAAGGTATTAAGGTTTTTGGTGTTCATAGAGGATATAATGGATTAATTAATGGAGAATTATATGAAATGGATAGGCAGTCTGTATCTGATATCATTCAAAGAGGGGGAACGATACTTAGAACAGCTAGAAGTGATGAATTTAAGACTCCAGAAGGCAGAGAAAAAGCATTAAATGTAATTAAAGTATTAAAAATAGATGGTGTAGTTGTTATAGGAGGAGATGGATCCTTTAGAGGTGCAGATTTATTAAGTGATTTAGGTGTACCGACAGTAGGTATTCCAGGCACTATAGATAATGATTTAGCTTATACTGACTATACAATTGGATTTGATACGGCAATAAACACAGCATTAGATGCTATTAATAAGATTAGAGATACTTCAAGCTCTCATGAAAGAGTTAGTGTAATAGAAGTAATGGGAAGAAATTGTGGCGATTTAGCTTTATTTTCTGCAATAGCAGGTGGAGCAGAACAAGTTATTATTCCAGAGATGCCAATAACTATAGAGGATATTTGTGAAAATATATTTATTGGGAAAAGATGTGGAAAGCTTCATAATATAATAATTTTAGCTGAAGGAGTTGGAGGAGCTCAAAAACTTGCTCAGAATATAGAAAAAATTACGGGAATTGAAACTAGAGCTACAGTTCTTGGATACATACAAAGAGGAGGAAGCCCAAGCGCATTTGACAGAATATTAGCATCAAGGATGGGTGGAAAGGCTGTAGACGTTCTTTTAGAAGGAAAAAGTGCAAGGGTAATAGGGATTAAAGATAACAAAGTAATGGATATGGATATAAAAGAAGCTCTTAGTATGAAAAAAGAATTTAATAGTGATTTATATAATTTATCTGTTAACTTATCAAAATAGCAGATATTAAAAAGATAAAAATAGGTTTAATATTAACAGATGGGGAGAAGATTTATGAAGAAGACGAAAATTGTATGTACAATGGGACCTACTACAAATGAAAAGGAAATTGTTAAGGAACTTATTCTTAATGGCATGAATGCAGCAAGGCTTAATTTCTCTCATGGAACTCATGAGGAACATAAAGCAAGAATTGAAATGGTTAAAAGTGTTAGAAAAGAGTTAGGTACACATACAGCTATTTTACTAGACACTAAAGGGCCAGAAATTAGAACTGGGGACTTTGAAAATGAAGCAGTGGAGTTACAGCAAGGTAGTAAGTTTGTCTTACACTGTGATGAAGATATAGTAGGGGATGAAACAAAATGTTCAATAACCTATAAGAACTTATACGAAGAAATAAAAGTTGATGATCGAATATTAATTAATGATGGATTAGTATCGTTGAAGGTTTTAGAAGTAGAAGACAAAAATATTATAACAGAGGTTGAGAATACAGGTGTAATTGGTAATCATAAAGGAATAAATGTTCCGGGAGTTAAGCTTAATTTGCCAGCACTTACTGAAAAAGATATTCAAGATTTAAAATTTGGTGTAGATAATGAAGTTGATATAGTAGCAGCTTCTTTTATAAGAAAAGGATCAGATGTTTTAGAGATTAGAAAAGTATTAAATAACTTCCAGGGAAATGATATAAAAATATTTTCTAAGATAGAAAACCAAGAAGGATTAGACAATATAGATGAAATAATTATAAATTCAGATGGGATTATGGTAGCTAGAGGTGATTTGGGAGTAGAAATACCAACAGAGGATGTTCCAGTAGTTCAAAAAATGATTATAGAAAAGTGTAATAAAGCTGGAAAGCCTGTTATAACAGCTACACAAATGTTAGATTCTATGATAAGAAATCCTAGACCTACAAGAGCTGAAGCTTCTGACGTGGCAAATGCTATATTTGATGGTACCGATGCCATAATGCTAAGTGGTGAGACAGCTAATGGAAAATATCCTGTTGAAGCAGTAAAGACAATGACTAGTATTGCGAGAAAAACAGAGCAGTATTTAAATTATGATATTCATTTTAATAAAAGAAAAAAGAATTCTGTATCTAACGTACCTAATGCTATAAGTATAGCTACATGCACAACAGCAAGAGATCTTAAAGCAGTAGCAATTATTACAGCCACTCAAAGTGGTCAAACTGCTAAAAGAATATCAAAATATAGACCGGAAGCAACTATAATTGCTTGTACACCATGTGAAAAGGTAGCTAGAAGCTTAGCTTTAAGTTGGGGAGTATTACCTCTTATTATACCTAGAGTTGAAAGTACAGATGAATTAATTGAAAGAAGTTCAGAAATTGTTTTAAAAGAGAATTATGCACAAAAGGGTGACTTAGTTATATTTGTAGCGGGAATACCTATAAATAATGTAGGAAGTACCAATATGATGAAGGTTCATCATATATAATTAATGAAAGGGCAAGTATAATTTTTATATTCCGTCACTGTTTTTTTACTGTAGACCTTAACGAAAGTAAAAAAATATTAAAAAAACCAGTATAATTCTTGAAAATTTATGTTCCTTGAGGTATAATTAATGGTCAAGTGGACAAAAATTATAAAGAAACACAATTGGCAACTGATTCATTATTGGCACCCGTAAAAGGGTGTCTTTTCCTTTTTTTGTAGAAAAAATAACGACATTAAAAACTAATTGAAAAATATAAGTATAAAAAGTTAAGTATACCACATACTACTACTAGAATATTTTTGGAAGAGGTTTGAAGTATGAGTGGTAATTTAAGTTGTAATGCAAAAAATTGTATCCATAACAATAGGAGTTTATGTAACGCTAATAATATTCATATTAGAGGTGCAAACGCTAGATCTAGTGAGTATACTGAATGTGGGTCCTTTGTTGAAATGGGTCTGCAAAATTCACTAAGCAATGTATATAATATGAATATAGGTGGAGAAGTTTATAATAGCTATGGAGGGGGAAGTAGTCCCCAAGTATCTTGTGATGCAGTAAACTGCCAATACAATATTAATGGTCAGTGCACCTCAAATTATGTTCAAGTTGGAGGAATTGGAGCCGTAAGTAGCAATAGAACAGAATGTCAATCCTTTAGGAGTTATTAATTACATAATATATTTTTGAAATTCCACAGATAGATAATAATTCTGTGGAATTTCTATATATGTAATAAATTTAAAGGTATAGGGTTATTGATTATAATAGATTTTTAGATGTTGTGGTTAATATACAAAATTTCTGTTAAAATTAATATGATTTCAAAGAAAACTAATGGAAAGTTAGAGGAAACTATAAATGATAGATAATGTAAAAAATCATGAAGAAATTATAATAGATAAGAACAGAGAGTATATTATAAAAATAGATAGTTATGGTCACGAAGGAGAAGGGGTTGGGAAAATAAACAACTTCACTGTATTTGTTAAAGGCGCAATTAAAGGGGAAACGGTAAAAATTAAATTAATCAAAGTAAATAAAACATATGGTATAGCAAAGTTATTGGAAGTAATAGTTCCATCCCAACATAGAGAAAAACCAGTATGTTCAATTTATAAAAGATGTGGTGGTTGTAATTTACAACATATTTCTTATACAGAGCAACTTAATTTTAAAACACAAAGAGTTAAAGATGTAATGGAAAGAGTAGGAAAATTAGAAGATGCAAAGATACATAATACAATAGGAATGGAGTTTCCTTATAATTATAGAAATAAGGTTCAGCTACCTGTAGGGTCTATTGATTCAGAAGTAGTAGTAGGATTTTATGCACCAAGATCCCATGACATAATTAATATGGAGCATTGTTATATTCAAAGTAAATTAGGAGATAAGGTAATTCATATTTTAAAAGAGTGGATGAAGGAAAATAAAATTAAGCCCTATGATGAAAAAACTCATAGTGGAATAATTAGACATGTCATGCTTCGTGAGGGCTTTAGAACAAAAGAAGTAATGGTTGTTATTGTGACAAATGGAGCAAAACTTCCTAATGCTAAGTCTTTAGTTCAAAAGTTAAGAGAAAATATACTTAATCTTAAATCAGTAATTCAAAATATTAATGAAGATAAAACTAATGTTATTTTGGGGCAAAAGTCCATAACTCTATGGGGTCAAGATACAATTAGTGATTATATAGGAGATTTTAGATTTAATATATCTCCATTGTCTTTCTTTCAAGTAAATCCTATTCAAACACAAGTACTTTATAATAAAGCCATGGAGTATGCTGATTTAAATGGAGATGAAATAGTATTTGATGCTTATTGTGGAACGGGAACTATATCATTATTCTTATCTAAAAAAGCTAAAATGGTATTTGGAGTTGAAATTATACCTCAAGCTATAGATAATGCTAATGAGAATAAGAAAGAAAATAATGTTGATAACGTGGAGTTTATAGTAGGAAAGTCTGAAGAAGAGATACCAAAATTAATAAAAAGTGGCATTAATCCAGATGTAATAGTTCTAGATCCTCCTAGAAAGGGATGTGAGGAATCACTTCTACATGCAATTGCTGAGGCAGCACCAAAGAAAATAGTTTATGTTTCCTGTGATCCTGCTACTTTAGCTAGGGATTTAAAGATATTAGAGGATTTAAACTATAGAGCTGTAGAAATTCAGCCAGTAGATATGTTCCCACAAAGTGCTCATATTGAGAACGTAACTTTGCTTACAAGGAAAGAAGAGACGAAGTAAGTGTTAACCCAAAACAGTTTAATCATTAGCACCAGTTTTTACTGGTGCTAAAATTTTACCTTAAATAAATGTATATGATAGAAAATATTGACTACTATATTTTTTTATGGTATATTCATAACGGTGTTATAAAACGATGTTATGAATGTATTAGGAGAAGATTATGGCAAAACAAAAAGAGGGCGTTTATGACAATATACTGTCATGCGCAAAAAGAGAATTTTTAAATAAGGGTTTTATTGATGCATCTCTACGTAACATTGCAACTGATGCAAATACAACAACAGGATCTATTTATACCAGATTTGGAGATAAAGAAGGTTTGTTTAGAGCTCTTGTTGAACCTGTTGCAAATGAGATGAAAGCATATTTTTTTACAATTGAAGAAACATTTAGTCAAAAGACTCCCGATGAACAAAGTAGGGAAATGATTAATTATAGCAAAAAAGGTGCATTAGATATGGTGGATTTTATATATAATCATTTCGAGGAAGTTCAGTTGTTACTAGATGCTTCATACGGAACTTGTTTCTATGACTTTTTAGAGGAACTTGTAAATATTGAAGTGGAGTATACTTATAAGTTTATGAAAACAACAGGTTGTACAAGTATAAATGAAAAGATTATTCCAGAGGAGCTAATTCATATAGTAACTAGGTCATTTTTTGATGGGATGTTTGAAATTGTACGACATAAGATGTCTAAGGAAAATGCAATAAAATACGTTACAATTTTACAAAAGTATCATCAAAAAGGATATGAGGTAATTTTAAGTCCCCAGGAGGAATAAGAAGTTAAGGCTGCCGTTGCAGATATAATGCGGAATAGGCAGCCTTAAAATAAAAGGGTGAGTTAGTTTTAACTAACACCATAAGGAGGAGAGTATATGAAAAAAAAGAACCCTATGTTAAGGTTATGGGAATTGGGAGTGGATGAGCACGGTAGGCTGATAAAAGCAATTATACTAGCTTTTATAGGTGTATTAGGTGGGATGATACCATATTTCTGTGCAACAAAAATTGTAATTGGACTAATTCAAAGAGAAACAGACATGTCATTTTATTTACTTTGGTGTCTAGTAGCTCTTATAGGATTTACAATTCGTGAAGTTTTATATAATTTGGCACTTGGAGAATCCCATAAAGCTGCATTTTCTATATTAAAAACCATTCGTCAAAAAGTATTGGAAAAATTACCGAAGATGCCATTGGGAACAGTAATTGATACTTCAAGTGGGCAGATAAAGCAGATGATTGTAGATCAAGTAGAAAGTATGGAAACATCATTGGCTCACGTATTTCCAGAAATGACATCCAATATTGTAGTACCTATTCTAATTTTTATTTATTTATTTGTACTAGATTGGCGCATGGCATTATTATCTATTGTTTCAATTCCTGTTGGAATATTTTTTATGGGATATGCAATGAAGGATTACAGTAACAAATATGAAGGTGCAGTTAAAACAACTAAGCGAATGAATGAAACTATTGTGGAATATATAAGAGGAATTAAAGTAATCAAAGCATTTAATCAAGGAGCATCATCTTATGAAAAATATGAAGATCACGTGAATGCAAATGCTTCCTATTATTATAATTGGATGAAAAGCTGTCAGCTTCCTATTTCTATTGCAAATGTAATTATGCCAACAACAATGATTACTATTTTACCTAGTGGGTGGCTTTTGTATAATGCAGGTCATATTTCAATAGAAACGTTTATCATCACAATTATCCTATCATTAGGAATTACAGAACCTTTGATTAAAGCTATGAATTTTATAGATAGCCTTGCTAAAGTTGGAACTACGGTGGAAAGTGTAGATGCTATTTTACAGGGTGAAGAGCAAGAACATGGAAGTGAGGATGTTGTGCTAAAGAATCAGGATATTATCTTAGACGATGTAAGTTTTGGATACCATGAGGACAAAGAGATTTTACACCATGTTAATTTATCAATGAAATCTGGAGATATGGTGGCATTGGTGGGGCCAAGTGGTAGTGGAAAATCAACAATAGCAAAATTGATTGCTGGATTTTGGGATGTTACATCTGGAAAAATAACTTTAGGAGGCATAGATGAAAAAGATATACCATTAAAGCAACTTTATGATCAGGTGGCATTTGTATCACAGGATAATTATCTGTTTGATACTACAATAAAAGAGAATATTCGTATGGGAAATCAGAATGCAACAGATAATGAGGTTATTAAGGTGGCTAAAGCAGCAGGGTGTGACAGTTTTATTAAAACACTTGAAAATGGATATGATACCGTTGTAGGTGGCGGTGGTGCTCATTTGTCTGGTGGAGAGAAACAGCGGATAGCAATTGCTAGGGCAATGCTAAAAGATTCACCAATAGTTATACTTGATGAAGCAACAGCCTATATTGATCCGGAAAATGAAGCTATAATTCAAAAGGCTGTGTCAAAATTAATAAATGGCAAAACAGTAATAATAATTGCTCATAGATTATCAACTATTATAGATGCTGATCAGATTGTTGTAGTAAATCATGGACAAATTAAAGCTGAAGGAACCCATGAAACATTGTTAGAAGAGTGTGAGTTGTATAAATCTATGTGGGAAGCACATGTTGGGGCAAAGGATGGTGAAGCAGCATGATACAAGTATTAAAGAGAATTTGGACATTTGCGGGAGAAGAAAAATCAAACATAAAAAAATCCATAGTATTAAATTTTATTTTTGCCATATTTAATATGTTTCAAATAGGAGCTATTTATTGTGTTGTAGTAGCATTAACAGAACATGATATGGGCAATGAAGCGGCTATTAAAGCTCTAATTTTTCTAGTAATAAGTATTATAGGCCGAGCAGCAACAAAATATTTTTCTCAGTTGCAACAGACACATGCAGGTTACTTTATGGCTTCTAATAAACGAATTGTAATAGGAAATAAGTTGAAAAGTGTTCCTATGGGATATTTCAACAAAAATAACCTGGGAGAAATCACAGGAATTTGTACAACTATATTAGATGATGTAGAGACAATTGCCCCCATGGTACTTGTGGGAATTCTTAGTGGGTTTATCAATACCATTGTATTTGCAGTAATGACATTAATATGGGATATGCGTATTGGAGTAGTAGTGGTAATTGGAGTAGCAATATATCTAATTATAACATCAAAGATGCAGAAAAAATCAGAACAGTTTGCACCTAAAAGGCAGGATTCTAAAGCGAAACTTGTTGATGCAGTACTAGAGCATGTACAAGGGATGAGTGTAATTAAATCTTTTAATCTTACTGGACATGGTGATAAGAAGACACAAAAGGCTCTAGAATATAATAGAAAAAGCAATTTGGATATGGAACATTTATTCACACCATACATAATAGGACAAGGTATGGTACTTCATTTATTCAGCATTGGGATGATACTTTTAGGTACTGTTTTTTATCTCAATGGAAGTATGATTATAGCAGATGCACTTATGGTCGTTATTATGTCATTTATTATCTTTTCACAGATAGAGTCAGCTGGAAGTGGTTTATCTATTATGAGAGTTGTCAGCAGTTCTATGGATCAGGCTGATGAAACAGACTTTATTCCTGAAATGGATAGTAAGGGAAAGGAATTAAATCCAAAATGTCATGATATTGAATTTAAAGATGTATCTTTTTCCTATGAAAATAAAAAGATTATTAATAACGTAAATCTAAATATAGGAGATAAAACAACCACTGCAATTATTGGTCCAAGTGGATCTGGAAAGACAACACTTTGTAATCTTCTTGCAAGGTTCTGGGATGTAGATAGTGGAGAAATATTAATCGGAGGATATAATGTTAAGAATTATACACTTGAATCTTTAATGAATCAAGTAAGTATTGTATTTCAAGATGTCTATCTATTTGCAGATACTATAGAAAATAATATTAAATTTGGTATGCCAAGTGCTACACATGCACAAGTGGTAGAAGCTGCAAAGAAGTCATGCTGTCATGAGTTCATTAAAACATTGCCAGAAGGATATAAAACCATGATTGGTGAGGGTGGTGCATCTTTATCAGGAGGGGAAAAACAGCGTATTTCTATTGCTCGAGCAATGCTTAAAAATGCACCAATTGTAATTTTTGATGAAGCAACTGCCAATGTGGATCCTGAAAATGAAGATAAATTACAAAAGGCTATGGAATCACTTATGCATGATAAAACAATTATTATGATTGCCCACCGCTTAAAGACTGTTCGTCATGCAGATCAGATTATTGTTATAGATAATGGAGAAATAGTGCAAGAAGGAAGACATAAGGAACTGATACAACAAAAGGGAATTTACTCGGACTTTATAATTGGACGAAAGGAAGCAATTGGTTGGAAATATTCAGCATAAAGTAAGAAAGGGATTATAACTACAAAAACTTGCAGTTATAATCCCTTTAAAATATAAAGAGCTTATTTTAGAAGACTGTTACTATAGATTCTTACTATATCTTCTAGAGATACTTCTTCTGGATGGTTTTTTAATTTACCCTTATTAGAAACAAAAGCCTGTGAATATTCCATTATTTCTTCCTTAGTTATATCAATATCTACCTGAACTAACTTTGTGAAGATTTCTCCCAATTCATTTAAGGTATTTAATCCAAGGATTTTAAGCATTTTATCAATTTTTCTTTTGTCTTTAAAAGATTTTAAATATTCTATTGTTAATATTCCGTTAGCTAAACCATGGGGAAGGCCCTTAAAGTAGGTAAGTGAGTAACCCATACCATGAGGCAATGAGGTTCCAGTTTGAGATATTTGTATTCCAGCTAAAGTTGAGGCTAACATAACGTTACTTCTAAAGTCTTTATCTAAATTTTTATTTAAAAGGTTCTTAAAGCAATCTTTAAATAGCTCAAAGCCTTTTTCACCATAAAGTTCAGACATATAGGTACTATTTGCATTTAGATATCCCTCAACTAAATGAGTAAAAGCATCAATAGACGTATTTACAGTTATATTGTAGGGTAAATCAAAGGTATATTTGCTATCAAGAAAAGCGGCCGCAGGAAATACTGATTGACCTAAATTTTTCTTTGTTTTTTCTTTATTTGAAGTTACAATACTATATTGAGTCACTTCGGAGCCTGTTCCAGCAGTTGTTGCTACTGCAACTACAGGGATATTTTCTAGCTGTTTTCCGGAAAAGATAGTATCTATATCAATCTCTGGATTTTTTATAAAAACAGCCATAGCCTTTGAAGCATCCATAGGGGAACCGCCGCCTATGCCTATGACAAAATCTACATTATTAGCTTTACCGAGGTTACTACCCTTTTCTATAGTTTCTAAGGAAGGGTTTTCTTCCACTTCGTCAAAAAGAACATGCTCTATTTTCATTTCACAAAGGGTTTTAACAACATCATCATAGGAACCATTCTGTTTCGCTGAATTTTTCCCAGTAACAATTAAAGCTTTTCTTCCTAGAGTACTGAAAACTTCTTTGTTTTTTAGAATTGACTCTTCACCGAAATATATTTTAGTAGGCATTGAATATTTAAAGTTCATAAATCATCATCCTTTCAACGTGTATAGATACATTATACAATTTGTTTCTCCTATTGTGTAATACACTTAACTTTATATATTTAAGAATCATACCTCAAATATTTAAGCATTATAAAAACAAAGAACCACGTTGTGTAAAAGTTAGTTGATGATTACATAAATTTATGATAAACTGTTAAACATAGCTAAGTATATAAAACTCTACCACCGGGTAGGAATGTAATAAGCATTCGCTTGCACATCATTAGGTCTTAGAAGATGTGTATAGCGGATGCTCTTTTTTGTTGAGGAGGAAGCAATTATGAGATACAACCCATTTAAAATGCTTACAAGATTCGAACGAAGATTATGGATTATATCAATTTTTGTAATAACTAGTTCATTCTTTATAAGTAAATCAGGAAATCCATTAACATTAGTTGCATCTTTAGTAGGTGCAACATCATTGATATTTGTTGCGAGGGGAGCAGTTATTGGACAAGTGCTAATGGTGATATTTAGTATAATATATGCGATAATTTCGGTGCAATTTCATTATTATGGAGAAATGATAACATATCTTGGTATGACAGCACCAATTTCAGTGCTTACAGTTATTTCATGGATAAAACATCCATATGAAGGAAATCAATCAGAGGTTAAAACTGCAAAACTAGGAGTAAAGAAAACAATATATATGATTTTGTTAACAGTAGGAATAACATATATTTTCTATTTTATTCTTAGATACTTTAACACTGAAAATCTGTTTTTTAGTACAGTTTCAATTGCAACAAGTTTTCTTGCATCGTATTTAATGCTATTTAGAAGTACTTTTTATGCAATTGCATATGCTGCTAATGATATTGTTCTAATTATACTTTGGATTTTTGCTACGGTAGACAATATAACATATTTTCCTATGATAATATGTTTTGGAATTTTCTTTTGCAATGATGTGTATGGATTTATAAGTTGGTGTAGAATGGAAAAAAGGCAAGATAAGTAAACTATATGAATAATGTTTATTTCAATTTATATATTAATTATTCATAGAAAAGGCCGATAATTAGGTAACTATTATTTGTGAAAATTAAAATTAATTTAAGAATTTATCAAGAAACTAGTTATTCTAAATATGAGGGGTGTAGAAGATGAATACTAATATATTGTTGGAATCAGGAACTGGAGAACTTGAAGTTTTAGAATTTATAATCGGAAATAAACACTATGCAATTAATGTTATAAAAGTAAAAGAGGTATTGGAAGTAGATAATTTAACTAGATTACCACAAAGTCATCCTTTTGTTGCAGGTTTAATTTTGTGTAGAGATGAAATTATAACTTTGGTAGATTTAAAGCGTATTTTAGATGGAGAAATGAGTAAGGGAAAGAACTTTAAAACTATTGTTTGTGAGTTTAATAGAGTTAAGGTAGCCTTTAATGTAGATAGTATAGTAGGAATTCATCGAATTGGATGGGATAAGATAATTAAACCAGATGATATTTCTATAAATTCGTTAGTTATAGGAAATATACTTTTAAATAGTAAGATAATTTTACTTTTAGATTTTGAGAAAATCGTAACAGATATAAATCCAAGTACTGGTATAAGCGAAGAAAGAGTAGCTAAAGTTGAATATAAAGATAGGACAGGGATTAAACTTGTTTTAGCCGATGATTCTGCTTTAATAAGAAAACTTCTAAAAGATACACTCTATAAGGCTGGATTTAAAGATTTAACTTTCTTTGATGATGGGAAACAAGCATTAGATTATCTTAAAAAGTTAGTTGATAAAAAGGGTGAAAGATTTATTGAAGATGTTCAAGTGTTGATATCAGATATTGAAATGCCACAAATGGATGGACATACTTTAATAAGAAAGATTAAGGAAGATGATGTCCTAAGAAAACTTCCAGCTGTTATATTCTCTTCTTTAATTACTGCTGACTTAAGGCATAAGGGAGAGGCTGTAGGAGCTGAGGCACAACTTAGCAAACCTGATATTGGTGAACTTGTTTCAACAATTGATGGTCTTATAAGTGATTTATATTAATTCGAAAATTATGTAGAAACTTTAGAATAAGCTGTCACACCTGAATGGTGTGACAGCTTTTAAGTTTAATTAAACTAAATATAAAAAAAGAAAATGAAAAACAAGTAGAAATGATGTAAAAATAAGAATATTAGTTTTAGATAACATTACTCATAAGTTAAAAATAATCTATAATAGAAATATATGTAATAATATGTTTTTGTTTAGGAGGATATATTAATGGAAAAAGATTTAAAATCAATGGGATTTGCAACTAAGGCAATTCATGGTGGACATGCAAAGGATCAATATGGTGCTCTTGCTACACCAATTCATCAAACTGCTACATTTGTTTTTGATAGTGCAGAGCAAGGAGGAAGAAGATTTGCCCTAGAAGAAGGTGGATATATATATTCTAGATTAGGAAATCCTACAAATACTCAACTGGAAGAAAAAATAGCTATGTTAGAGGGAGCAGAAGCTGCAATTTCCACTGGCTCTGGTATTGGAGCTGTAGCTTCAGCAATATGGACAGTACTTAAGGCTGGAGACCATGTAGTGGCAGCTAAAACTCTTTATGGATGTACTTATGCATATTTATGCCATGGACTTACAAGGTATGGTGTAAAGGTTACTTTTGTTGATACAACAAATATTGAAGAAGTTAAAAATGCAATGAGAGATAATACAAAATTAGTTTACTTAGAAACACCTGCAAATCCTAATTTAGCAGTAGCGGATATAGAAGCTATAAGTAACATTGCTCATGCAAAAGAAGATTGTGTAGTTATGGTTGATAACACTTTCTGTACACCATATATACAAAGACCGCTAGAGTTAGGTGCCGATATTGTTATTCACTCTGGAACTAAATTCTTAAATGGTCATGGAGATGTAATTTCTGGATTCGTAGCTGGAAGTGCTGAGTATATAAAGAATGTAAGATTATTTGGTGTAAAAGATATGACAGGCTCATGCCTTAGCCCATTTGATGCATTTCTAATTATAAGAGGATTAAAGACATTAGAAATTCGAATGGATAGACATTGTTCCAATGCAATGAAGGTAGCAGAATTCTTAGAATGCCATAAAGCTGTAGAAAAAGTTTATTATCCAGGATTAAAGAGCTTCCCACAATATGATTTGGCTAAAAAACAGATGTCTTTACCAGGAGCTGTAATAGCATTTGAAGTTAAAGGTGGAATGGAAGAAGGTAAAAAGGTAATAAATAGCACTGAATTATGTAAAATAGCAGTTAGTTTAGGAGATGCAGAAACATTAATTCAACATCCTGCTTCAATGACTCATTCACCATACACAAAAGAGGAAAGAGAAATTGCAGGAATTAGCGATGGATTAATTAGAATTGCTATTGGACTTGAAAATGTAGAGGACATAATAGCGGATTTAGATCAAGCGCTAAATGCAATATTATAGATTGGTTGAGACTATGTACATGCTGTGAATTTTCGCAGCATGTTTTTTATATCTAGGAAAGGATATATTTTTGTTTGACAAGGATTAGTTTAAATGATAATATGTAATTACAAAGTTAGTTACAACTAACCAAAATAAGATTATAAGAGAAGAGTATAGGTGCTCAATATATGAGCACTAAAAAAATAAAAGCGGGTTAGCTTGAACTAACTCGAAAATTAGGAAGGAGAGGAGCATATGTCAGAACAAATATTAGTTAAACATTGCGCACCAACACTAGCAGGAATAAAGACAGGAAATCTTTTTAATTTTTGGTTTGATTCACAAGATCAATTGAAAGAAATAATAAAGCAGTGGAATAGTCAATTGAATTTTAAGGGAGTATATGTTGAAGCATTAAAAGCATCTAATGGACGTGCACTCATTTATGTATATAGAGAGAAAATGTTAGAAAAAGATATTTGTGAAGGTAGAGCAAAATCATTCCTTTTTAATTATGGATATAGAGATTTTTCAGTAGGAAAGTGCATTTCAACATTAAAAAGTAGAATTGCAGGTAGTGATGAATTTCCACATGAGATAGGATTGTTTTTAGGTTATCCTTTGGAGGACGTTATTGGATTTATTGAAAATGCAGGTGAAAATAGTAAATGCGTTGGATGTTGGAAAGTTTATTGTAATGAATGTGAAGCCATAAAACTTTTTGCAAGATTTAAAAGGTGTAAAGAAGTTTATACTAGGTTATTTAATAATGGAAGGTCTATTGAGCAGTTAGCAATAGCTGTTTAAAATATTAGAAAGAGGGTAATGAAAATGAGTAAAATTGCAGTTGTATATTGGAGTGGAACAGGTAATACAGAAAAGATGGCTTCATCAGTTTTAGAAGGAGCAAGAAATGCTGGGGCAGAAGTTGAATTATTTGAAGCAGGAAACTTTTCAAGTGATGAAGTTGATAAGTATGAGGCCATAGCCTTTGGTTGTCCATCTATGGGAAATGAAAATTTGGAAGAAGGAGAATTTGAACCTATGTTTGAATCTTGTAAAGCCAAATTAAATAATAAAAAGATAGGTTTATTTGGTTCTTACGGCTGGGGAGACGGCGAGTGGATGAGAAATTGGGAAGAAGATTGCTTAGTAAACGGTGCTAAAATTGTTTCTGATTGTGTAATGGCTAATAATGAACCAGATGAAGAAGCACTTGAGAATTGTATTGAATTAGGAAAAGCTTTAGCAAAATAAAAAATTATAATTTATAATTGAAGGTTCTGTACATGCTGTGAAATTCACAGCATGTTTTTTTATGTCTATGAGAGTATAGGTTTTAAAGGTATAAAATGCTGTAATTTCAAGGGCTGGACATATATCATCTATAAAAGTCTTAAGTATTAAAAATAAGGGGCCGTCAAGAAAACGCTAATGTTTGGTTTGCCCTATTAAAGTAAACAGGTATTTCTCATATAATAGGGATATCATATGAGTTTACATATAAAAAGGAGTATAGAAATGGAACTTAAAAAATTGTCACCAGGGATGATGATTGCTATTAGTTTTTTGTTAGTAATTTTAACAGGTGCTATTGTATTGAAATTGCCAATTTCTTTAAACGATGGAGTTGAGGTGTCATTTATAGATACTTTATTCACATCTACAAGTGCAGTATGTGTAACAGGACTAATTGCAGTGGATACAGCAGAGACGTTTAATGTGTTTGGTAGGTCTGTTGTGGCCTTATTAATACAAGTAGGAGGATTAGGAGTAACCTCTATAGGAGTTAGTATTATATTAGTAGCTGGAAAAAGGATAAGCTTTAAACAGCGTCATTTAGTTAAAGAAGCTTGGAATGTGAATACATTTAAAGGAATAGTTAAGCTTGTAAAAGCAGTTCTTATATTAACTTTATCCTTTGAATTAATTGGAGCTATACTAAGCTTTTTTGCTTTTAGAAAATATTATCCTACAGTTGATGCCATTGGAATAAGTGTTTTTCATTCCATTGCAGCTTTTAATAACTCTGGATTTGATATTTTAGGAGGGCTACAAAATTTAATTCCTTACAAAAATGATGTGTTATTAAATCTAACTACATGTGGATTAATTATATTTGGTGGACTTGGATTTTTGGTTATAATAGACGTTATAAAATCTAAATCTATTAAAAAGTTATCACTACATTCTAAGGTAGTACTTATAATGACTTTAATACTATTAGTATTAGGAACATTATTTTTAAAATCAACAGAAAATATAACTTGGCTAGGTGCTTTTTTCCAAAGTACCTCTGCAAGAACAGCAGGGTTTAGTACCTATCCTATTGGAGAGTTTACAGATGCAGGGTTATTTGTTCTTATTGCTCTTATGTTTGTTGGTGCTTCACCAGGATCAACAGGGGGCGGTATAAAGACAAGCACTCTATTTGTTTTAATTCAAGCAGTAAGAAGTGTTGTAACAAATCAAGATTGTGAATCATTTAAAAGAAAGATACCATATGAAGCTGTTTCAAGGGCATTTATCGTTACTTTATTGTCGCTAACAGTGGTTATTTTCGGAACATTTCTTTTATGTATATTAGAACCAGAATACTCTTTTATACAAAATTTATTTGAAACTACTTCTGCTTTTGGAACAGTAGGATTATCTACAGGAATAACTCCATTTTTAAGTGGTATTAGTAAATTTGTAATCATAATAATTATGTATATAGGTAGATTAGGACCCCTTTCTATAGCATCATTATGCTTTATAAGGGAAAGCTCTAATGTTCATTATGTTGAAGAAATGATTAGCATAGGCTAGGAGGATAAATATGTTTAAAAATAAAAAAAACAATGCAATTGGTGTTATAGGCCTGGGAAGATTTGGAATGGCTTTAGCAAAAAGATTATGTGAATTAGGAAAAGAAGTAGTAGCAGTAGATCAAAATGAATGTAAGATAAAAGAGATAAATGCTCATACTGAATATGCTTTTGTTGTTGATAATTTAAATAAGGAGACCTTAGAGGAAACAGGAATTCAAAATTGTGAAGTTGTAATAATCTGCATAGGAGAAAAAATAGATGTATGTATTTTAGCAGCTTTAAATGTTGTAAGTTTAGGAGTTCCTAAAGTAATTGCCAAGGCAATAAGTTATGAACAAGGTTGTGTGTTAGAAAAGATAGGTGCAGAGGTTGTATATCCTGAGCATGATATGGCAATGAATTTAGCTAAGAGAATAGTTAGCAATAGTGTTCTTGATCATATCTCTTTAAATAGTGAAATTGAAATATCTGAATTTAAGATTAAAGATAAATTATTAGGTCAAACTGTTGACCAGTCACATATACGTCAAAAATATGGATTAAATATTATTGCAATTGAACATGGTAGTGATATTATAACAGAAATATCTTCAGACTATGTGTTTAAAGAAGAAGATATAATCGTAGTAATAGGAAAAAAGAAGAATATTCAACTATTTGTTGAAGAATAATTTAACTTATAGAGAAAGGATTTATTTATGCAGAAAAATGTTATTGTAACGGCGGTTAAGGGAATGTGTGTGGGAGGAACCATGTTAGTGCCAGGAGTAAGTGGTGGCTCCATGGCAATGATATTAGGAATTTACGACAAGCTTGTATCCTCCGTAAGTTCTTTTATGAAACATAAAAAACAAAGTATTCTTTTCTTAGGAACTTTTTCTATTGGAGCTGTCATAGGAATGGTATTATTTGCAAAACCACTTCTTAGTCTTATAGAAAGATTTCCTATGATAATGTTATATTTTTTTATAGGTGCTGTAGCTGGTGGAATACCAATGATATATGAAAAAGCAAGTGTGGGTAAATTTAGCTTTAAAAGTATTATATATTTGGTCATGGGTATTGCTATAGTTATGTTATTATCAATGGTTCCAAAAGAGGTGTTTAATTCCCAGGGTGAAAGTATAGTAGGTATTATATTTTTAGTGGCAGCAGGTATTGTAGCCGCAATAGCATTAGTTCTACCAGGAATAAGTGTTTCCTATATGTTACTTTTAATGGGTATGTATGATAAGACAATGAGAGCTATAAGTGAGTTTTATCTTCCATACTTACTACCAATAGGAATAGGCATAATGATAGGAATAATATTAACTACTAGGATACTAGAAAAGGCCATGACAAATCATCCTCAATTGACATATATGATTATTTTAGGATTTATAATTGGCTCTATGATAGAAGTATTTCCAGGAGTACCTAAAGGTTTTGAATTAATTATTTCTTTAGTGATGCTATATGCTGGGTATAAAATAATTAGAGTTGTTTCAAAGATACAAAATTAAATTTAATAAGTTAACTTTGCTACTCCCATATACGCACTACTGTTCACGGGCTGCGGACCTTTATATGATGTCTAATTATTAACATTAATAAACTAATAATTTAGTTTTGTAAGTTATATAAAGTTTCGAGCGGTCCTGTAGATAGTTCACTTGTAGTGGTATATTTGGTAGTAGCAAAGTTTATATATTTATAAGAAATGTAACGAGGGAAACGTTACTGAATAGAGGGGTTTCTTAGATAAATACCTATATTTTTATAAAAAGGAATACCTTATGGAATTTTTTTAGGCTCTGTATGCGTCACTGTAAATGCATACAGAGCCTTTTTAAATGGCGTATATCCTTTTTTGTTTAAAGTTAGTATAATTATGGTTGGATGATATAGAGTAAAATGATATAAAATTGTTTTAATAAATTAGAATTAAACATATGAAAGAATTGGAGAAAAGTATGAATAATAAAAAGAATATAGTTTGCTTAAAAGATGCTGAATGTGGAGGATGTCAAAGTTTAAAGATACCATATGAAGATCAATTAAAGGCTAAAGAAATTAAAGTGAAAAAATTATTAGGAAAAAATATTAAAGTACATCCTGTTCAAGGAATGAAAAATCCATATCACTACAGAAATAAAGTTCATGCGGTTTTTCATAAGGAAAGAAATGGAAATATAATCTCAGGTGTATATAAGGCTGGAACTCATAAGGTTGTCCCAATAGATAAATGTTATATAGAAGATGAAAAGTCAGATGAAATAATTGTAACAATCCGTTCTTTAATTAAATCTTTTAAAATTGAACCCTACGATGAAGACAGCAGACGTGGTTTTTTTAGACATGTTTTAATAAGAAGAGGATTTAAAACTAAAGAAATAATGGTTGTTTTAATTACAGCAGCCCCAGTATTTCCATCAAAGAATAATTTTGTTAAAGCACTTTTGAAAGAACATCCTGAAATTACAACAATAGTACATAATATAAATGATAAAAAAACAAGCATGGTTTTAGGAGATAAAGAAAAAGTTATATATGGAAAAGGTTATATTGAAGATGAACTTTGCGGCTGTAGATTTAGAATTTCTTCAAAATCCTTTTATCAAATAAATCCAGTACAAACAGAAGTCCTTTATAATAAAGCAATTGAACTAGCTCAGTTAACAGGAGAAGAGAAAGTTATTGATGCTTATTGTGGTATAGGGACTATAGGTATAATAGCAAGTAAGCACGTAAAAAAGGTTATTGGTGTGGAACTTAATTCAGATGCAGTTAAAGATGCTATAAGTAATGCAAAGCTTAATAAAATAGACAATGCTAAGTTTTATCAAGGTGATGCAGGAGACTTTATGATTAAGATGGCTTCAAAAGGGGAGCACGCAGATGTTGTTATAATGGATCCTCCAAGAAGTGGGAGCACAGAAGAATTTATGGATGCCATTGTAAAGATAAACCCTAATAGAGTTGTTTATATTTCTTGTAATCCAGAAACTTTAGCAAGGGATTTAAAATATATGGCACAAAAAGGATACAAGGCTAATGAGGCATATCCAGTTGATATGTTCCCAATGACTGAGCACTGTGAGGTGGTTGTTAAGCTTGCGAAGACCAAAGGGATAAAGTAGGCTTTTTAAACCACCCATGCAAGGAATTTCCATGAAAAGGAGTCATAGACGAACTTTGAATGGCAGAAGGCTACTGCTGAGGTCGTAACCTTGCTTATAAGGAAAGATGTTAAATAGGATAACAAAGTTTAGTTATATAAGAATATGTAAGTAGGTAAAGTATGGAAGTAATATTCAAAAGAGATGTTTAATTTGTCAGAAAAATTAATGCCATATTGCGTTATAAGTGTAGAATATTCAGAAAAAGGAAAAGGCAATAAGTTTGTAGATAGATTTGATGAAACTAGGATACATTATGAAACCTATTAATTATGAATAAAGTAGAAGAGGATGACTTTTGGGAAGAGTCTTTCTCTTTTTTGCTATAGTCATAATTAATTTTGCTGAATATCTTAACTATATGAAGTTATAATTCGTTGATATTTTTGACATTTTTATGTCACAACTTTTTAACAATTTGTCCGTGTTAATTGTAAAATGTAAAATTTTATGTTAACTTTATATGGTAAAGTTTTCACAAACAAGTTAGTTTATTATGAAAAAACAATATGGAGCTTAAAGATACCATAGAAAATATGGAAGATAATTTATTAAGAATTTTTTCGAAATCCCATTATGTGTCCATCTTCATAGATACAATAGTATTAAGACGGTTAGGAGGTGACAAGTTGAATTTAGGTGTAAATTATAATGGAAATAAAGGTTTTAGATTACTGAGTATTTATGAAAGATTAAATAAAGGAGAATTGCTCGTAAAGGATAAAATGGCAATTGAATTTGGTGTTTCAGAAAAAACTATTCAGCGTGATATTGATGATTTGAGAGCATATCTTACTGAAACGCATTTTTCGGAAACAGAAGTTTTGATAAAATACGATAAATCCAAAGGTGGATACTATCTTGTGCGTTTTGAGCGTGAATGGCTGACTAATGAAGAGGTACTTGCACTTTGCAAAATTCTTTTAGAAAGTCGTGCTTTCCAAAAGGAAGAACTGAATGGGATAATTGGAAAGTTAATGTCTCAGGTTGTTCCAACTGATAGAAAGACTGTAGATGAAATCATTAAAAATGAGCTATTTCAATACATACCTCTTAAACATAATAAAAAGCTATTGCCTCATATATGGGAACTGTCGAAATTTATAAGCAAACAAGAAATCATCACTTTTGCTTATACACGGCAAGATGGAACAGTTAATGATCGAACGGTGAAACCTGTAGCTATAATGTTTTCGGAATTTTATTTTTATCTCATTGGTTTTATGGCAGATGGTAGTAAAGATTTTCCTACTACATTTCGTATAGACAGAATTACTAATTTAGTAAGCACAAAACAGCATTTTAACATTCCATATAAAGATAAATTTAATGAAGGTGAGTTTAGAAAAAGGGTACAATTTATGTACTCTGGTGAGTTAAAAAGAGTTACTTTTGAATTTAGTGGACCATCTCTAGAAGCTGTGTTGGATAGGCTTCCAACAGCTGAGATAATCAGTGATGATGATGGCGTGTACAAAATTCGTGCTGAGGTTTATGGTAAGGGTGTACAAATGTGGCTTAGAAGTCAGGGAGATTGGATTAAGAATATAGATTTATAGGTGGATAATTATGTACACAAATTAATAGAATTAAGGTTTTATAGAAATATTATATGGGACAGGTGTGTGTCCTAGTGTTTGAGTATAATAAAACATAATTATACAGAGATAAAAAAACTTGTGCTGAAAGGATAGATATATTATGGCAAAGGAAAATGCTTTTCTTGATGAAAACCAGGGGCTTAGCGAGGCTGTAGCGGACTCTTTTGACTTCGATGAGTTGGAAGAGAAACTTCAAAGCCAATTAGAAGAAGAACTTGCTGATTTGGAATTTTTGGCAGATGAAAAAGAAAAAATAGGAAATCCTGATGCATTGGGAAAGGTAATACTCGATGAAGTTTGGAAACAGTTCGGCAATCAGATTGGACTAGATATGACGAACGAAACATTAATTCAAGAATATGATAGAAAACACCCGTATGAATCTAGCGAGTATAACAAAAAAGAAGGCGCTAAAATTCTTAGTGACAAAAAATATAAAGATACTCGTGAGGAAATGAAAAGAAAACAAGCGGAAGGAACACTCAAGGATGATTACACAGGAAATCACCTAAAGCCGGGAGAAAGTTTTGATGTTGAGCACGTAGTAAAAAGAAAAGAAATATTCGAGAATAAGCGAAGAAAACAAGCAGGGTTGGAGTCCGCTGAACTCGCTAATAAAGATGAGAATATGAAGGCAGTCAATGATTCGTTGAACAGGAGCATCAAAGAAAAATCAAATAAAGAGTATGTTGAAAAGCGAGAACAAAGAGAAAAGGATTTAATTGCACAAAATGAACGTGCCAAGAAAAAGATAGATGAGTCCAATATGTCTGAAGTTGAAAAAAGGCTAGCAAAGGAAGAGGCAGACAAACGTTTGCAAAATAAACTAGATGCAGATGATGATTTGATGATGAAGGCAGATGCCGAGGCAAGAAAAGCTATCAATAAGGATATTGCAAAAGGAGCTGTCAAACAAACTGCTAAAAAAGCAGGTAAAGATGCATTGAAAGCAATGGCAGTATCCGCATTATTTTCATTACTTAAGGAAGTGATGAATGGTTTTGTGAGATTCTTAAAGAGTCAGGCTAAATCATTTAAAAGCTTCTTAGAAGAAATGAAAAAAGCAATTAAGTCGTTTTTTCAGAAGATATCCAGTGTTTTGCACATAGGGGCGTCTAGTGTTGTTGGCACCATAGTGACTGAAATTTTTGGTCCTATCGTAAGTATATTCAAGAAACTGGCTAGTCTCATTAAACAAGGTGTTTCATCGGTAATGGGAGCTGTACGGTACCTTAATGATAAGGAAAATAAGAATAAGCCTTTCAGCATTAAGGTAGCCCAAGTTGGTAAAATAACTACAGTGGGTTTAGTTGCAGGTGGTGCGATTTTCCTTGGAGAATTGTTTGAGAAACTTCTATTATCAGTACCAGGAATGCAGATAGAATTACCCTTGTTAGGTTCTTTGGCAAATGTAATAGGTATGTTTCTGGCAAGCTTAGTGAGTGGACTTATTGGTGCTATTATCATCAACCTTATTGATAAGTTCATTGCCAAAAAGCAAAAATCAGATGCACAAGCGGCTACAATAGAAAAGGGAAACCAGATTATTGCTAAACAGCATCAAATTCAAATTGTAAGCGAAGCCCTGCTTGAAAGAGATAAAGAAAATGCACAAGCTAACATTTCAAGAAGGCATCAGGAGGCGGGTGCAATAATGAAAGATGCATTCGGCAACATCATGGAAGATTTTGTAGAAGATTTTTCTTGTGAGGATGTTGCGTATGTAATAGATGGAGAAGATGTAAAAACTAAGACAGAAATTGACAAGACTAGTGATGATTTAGATGACCTTATTGCTAGTTTGATGTAAGGAGGGTATCACGATGAAAAAAATGCTCATTTATGCGTCCTTAATAGGAATAGCAGGAGGTGCTGTTTATTTGCTTTGTAAAAAAGAAAAATCAGATAAGGGTGTTTCCAAGTCTGATGCTAATAAAATGGACCTTGATTCTAATATTAACACTACTGAAGAAGAACCTAGCAGTGAAACTAATGTAGTGGAAGAAATGTATCAAGCTAAGTGTGAAAGAGCGCAGTCAGTTCACGAAAGACATTCAGAGGCTGCTGAGATAATGTCCGATGCATTTAAGAATATTTTTAGTGAGATAGAACCAATTGTACCTGAGGAGAAAACTGAAAATATCGTTATTGATAATGAGTCTGCTGCAGTTATGAAGGAGTTAGACTCAATCTCAGACGAATTAGATGATTTATTGAAATAGGGGTGTAGATAGTGAATGAGATAGCAATAAAAAGACATAATTTTGATTTAGCAAAAAATCGACTAAAAGAGTTTTCTCAAAAAACTGAAGCTGAACTTGAAATTAATAAGGTTCGAACAGACGGTGGTTTTTTGGGACTAGGTGACCATAAAGTAACCGGATATGAGTTGAATAGCAGATTAGAAACTATTCAAGAGCATCTTATCGCTGTTAACACAACAAACAATAAGGTAATTAAGGAATTTAGAGAAGTATACAATGCTCTTAATGCACTTGATAAGGACTACATCACAAGTATCGTTGCCAACGTTAAAGCTATAGAGAAGACTAGTAATGATGTTAGAGTGCAGCAAGGTACGCTTAAACAGCACAATGAAAAGCTTGCAAATCAGCAAGGCAAACTGGATGCTCATCAAACAGAAATAGAAAAGAATGTTGCTAACATATCTAAAGTCGTTACTGCTTTAAAAAACTTTAAAGAAAAATTAGACAAGTATGAGCATCTTACAGATATAGATAAAATATGGTCAGATTGCAAAACTATTCGTAATGATATCCAAATAGTATCAGACAGTATTTCTAAACTATCAAAGAAAACCACTGCTGACATTGTGGCAGCAAATAATCAAAACAAGGCCTTGTCTGATCTGGTAAATAAAGACATCATCAAACTTCGTGAAGAGGCAGAATCATTCAGGAAATATTTTTCCGACCTATCGAAAAAAATTAAGGATACAACAGAGTTATTGGATAAGCAAATAACGATTATTTCAAATCTATCGAATGATATTGAAAGTATCAAAAGTATTCAACATTTGAACGATGTGGATACGATGTGGGCAGATTTATATGAAATAGATGTCAAACTTCAAGAGATAATTCAAAAGCATCAGAGTGAGTTAGACTCGCTTTTTGCGGAAAGTGCTGAGCATAAAGGGTCTATCTCTGAATTGGAATTGTTCAGAAGTAAAATTGAGGGCATCAAACATATTTTTGATTTGGATTATATGTGGGAACAAGGAAATTCTATAAACGATGATTTGGCAGAATCCAAAGCAAAGTTTAGTGCAGATACTGAAAAGCTGTTTAATGGTGTTCTGGACATTAATAAAAACATTCAAGAACAACAGAACAGTATTTCTTCCATATCTAACGAATGTACTGAACATAAAGAAAATATTGGTGTATTGAAGGAAGATTTGGCAAACGTAAATGAAACTATTGCTGCATTACAGCAAAAGACTGTTGATACAGATAAGAAAATTGAAGATGGCAACAATAATGTGGATATTTCCCTTGCAAATTTGGAGAAAAAACTTAAGTATGCTTATCTCATTGCCGGAGGGTCTTTAAGTCTTGCTGTTGTAGAACTGATACTTTTATTGGCTGGGGTTATTTGATGGAAAAATATAAAAAAGCACTAACAAATATAGCCTCGAAACTAGATGCATTAACAGATGCTTGTGGAGAGATATCAAAAATTGCCAATTCTATTGTTAATGAAGGCAATGATAATTCTACAATTGCGTTATTGAAGCGTATTTCAGACATTTCAGATTCGAGTACTTACTCAAAAGAAATCAAGCAAGTTGCTGCATTACTAAAAAACAGTGTAATTAGCTACTATGGATACGGGAGACTACTTGAAATCTGTAATAAAGAAAAACAAAATAAAGAGTATGAAGATAAGCGTTCTCTATCGGAATTGTTAGAAGAGTTAAATGCACTAGTTGGTCTTGAAAATGTTAAAGCAAAAGTTAATGACTTGATTGCATATCAGAAGGTTCAAAAACTTCGCAGAGAAAATAATCTGTATTCATCAAAGAACACATTGCACTTGGCCTTTACTGGAAATCCTGGAACTGGCAAGACTACTGTTGCTCGTATTGTTGGGTACATATATAAACAAATTGGATTGCTTTCAAAAGGGCATTTTGTTGAGGTGTCCAGAACTGATTTGATTGCCGGATATCAAGGACAAACTGCACTTAAAGTGAAAAAGGTTATCGAACAAGCTAAAGGCGGAGTATTATTTATTGATGAGGCTTATAGTATTACTGAAAATGATCATAGTGATTCATATGGAAGAGAGTGCCTAACGGAACTCACTAAAGCATTAGAAGATTATAGAGATGATTTAGTTGTTATTGTTGCTGGTTATACAGAACCAATGAATAAGTTTTTTGAATCCAATCCAGGGCTAAAATCAAGATTTAATACATTCATTGAATTTGAAGATTATCAGGCTGAAGAACTAGAAGAAATCTTGGTAAGTATGTGCAAAAAGAATGACTATCGATTAAGTAAAGAAGTTAGGAAAAGTGTAAAAGCCTTTTTTGAAAGCAAGGTAAGTAAAAAAAATGAAAACTTTGCAAATGGTCGTTTGGTGCGTAATATATATGATGACTTAGTTATGAATCATGCTAGAAGAGTAATAAACATAGCTAATGTGTCCAGAGATGATTTGTCTATAATTACAGATAGAGATTTTGAAGTTTTGAATTAGAAATATCTAGGTTTATTATATTTGATAGGAAAAAATTATAGACGAGGCTTCTGTGTTGATTCATAGATTTGAAATATTATAACTGGTTTACAGTAGGTGGACATCAAATAAAATACCCAGTAGGAAAATTATCAATATTCCTACTGGGTATTTTATTTTAATAGCATGGAGGTTAAATATGTCTAATATTTTTTGCTTGCATATTTAGCAAAACAGGAACAGTTTATTTTAAGTGTTGTTGTTATAATAAAACTATCGTACGAGGGAAGGTTAGGTGGAATTGAATATTGAATTATAGGAAAGATATTGAAAAGTGTATTAAATTCATTGAAGAACATATCAAAGAAAATATTACTATTGAAGAAGTTGCTAATCAATCAGGATACTCTCTCTATCATTTTTGTAGAGTTTTTAGTTTATGTATGGGTGTATCTGTTATGGAATATATTCGAGGACGTAAGCTATCTTTAGCAGCGTCAGAATTATTAAAAGGTAGAAAAATTATTGATATTGCTTTGGATTATGGATTTGAAACACACAGTGGATTTGTCAAAGCTTTTCGTAAAGCATTTGGTTATAGTCCCACACAGTATATGATGAGGATGGCTGGATATGTTGATTCAAAAATAACATTTGAAGTTGGAGGTTATATTATGAATCCTGTTATTGTGAAGAGGCCCGCATTTAAGGTTGCTGGCTATGGAATAAAAACTAACATTACTGGGGGAACGTACACAAGAGATATTGCATCATTTTGGAGCAATTATAATGGCGAGAATTTAGAAAGTAAAATGTACAAAATTTTAAATCCAGCTAGACATGGTGAAGTTGGATTATGTGTGCCATTATCTGAAGAAGGAAATACAATATATCTTCTGGGTGTAATTGTTGATGATTTTTCAAAGGTAGAAGAAGATATGGTAATGGTAGAAGTTCCGGAGGCCGAGTATGCAGTTTTTACAACGACTCCTGTTGATACTACAGATGATAAAGATCAAAAGGAATTTGCAAAGATTATTGCAAACACATGGAAATATATTTTTGAAGATTGGTTTAAAGACAGTGGATATATTTATGATGAAAGTAAACTTGACTTTGAATTTTACGATGAACGCTGTCATTATAGGGAAGATACTGTAATGGATATTTATATTCCTGTTAAAAAAGAAAAGTAGAATTAATTATTATTTTACATAGAAAATAATAATTAATAGGAAAGATAAATGTAAAATGTAGCTTAAAATAAATTAGGTCCGTGTATAAAATATACAAGAGATATAAGTGAAAGGTGATAAAAGATGATAAGTTATTATGGGAGATTGTCTTCAGAAGTATATGATATGGATAAGCATATAGGTCATTCTTTTGGAGATGTTGAATTTTATATGAATAGGTTAGAGTCGTGCAAAGGACCTATTCTTGAACCTGGAACAGGGACTGGTCGTATATTAATTCCTCTTTTGGAAAAAGGGTTAAATATTGATGGATTTGATATTTCAAATGATATGTTAAACATATGTAAAACTAATTGTAAAGCAAGGAGTTTAAATCCTAAACTTTTTCAGGCGAGAATGGAGTCTTTTTCACAAGATACAAAATATGATGCTATTATAGTGCCAACGGGAACATTCCTTTTATTGCATAAAAGAGCAGATTCAATAAAGGCATTAGAAAATTTTTATAACCATTTATCTAACGGAGGTAGACTAATTCTCGATATATCCTTGCAAACTGATATTTCAATAGGTGCAGTTTCTACTAGAACGTGGGAATGCTCTAATGGAGATATAATTACATTAGAAAATAAAATTGTAGAGGTTGATTATATAAATCAATATACTATTTCCCATGGCAGATATGAAAAGTGGCGTAAAGATGTACTTTTACAAACAGAATTAGAATATTTTCCATTACGGTGGTACGGTGTAGAGGAATTTAAATTAATACTTGAAAGTATAGGGTTTAAGAATATTGTGATTTCTTCAGATTATAAATTTGGGCAGTATCCATCAAATTCTGAAGAGATAATTACTTTTGAAGCCGTTGCTATTAAATGAAGGTGTGAATTAACTATTTATAACTTTTTTCGATGTGTATAAATAAAAATAGATTAAAAGTTACAAAAATGATATAATTTTACTATATTATATTTATTTGGGGACATGTAAATGTTTTTAAAGTACATTGAGCATTGATTATGTGCTGAATGTAATATTTCAGGGGGTAAAAATGATGTGTAAAAATAAATTTTATAGTGAAACTATAACGAATCTACAAAGTGAAATACAAAATGGAAACGAAGATGCATTACAAAGTTTTTGGCACAAAATTGAGGTATCAGGAACACCTATAATAGAAAACATTGAAGGTGATGACGAGAATGCTTTGATTACTTATATTTACAAAGGAGATGAAAAAACTGAAAATGTTATAGTTATGCATCCAACATGTTGGAAAGATTATAAAGATAATATGCTTATTAATATTCCAAATACAAATGTATGGTATAAAAGTTATGCTATAAGAAATGATGTTAGGGGAAGATATGACTTTTCAGTAAATGATTCATTAGATGAAGATTGGGAAAAAAGAGACAATAACATAAGCTATGATAAATATAATGACAATAAGATTATATTTAAGGATGAAGAAGGCAATGTAGAATCCATGGTATCATACTTTGAAATGCCGAAAGCTACGGAATATAAGTGGACAATAGAAAGAGATACAACTAATAAAGGTTCACTTGAAACACATGATTTATATTTTAAAGGATTAAAGGACAAACGAAAAATATATGTATATAAACCTTATAATTATTCGCCAGATAATGTTTATAAATTACTAGTATTAACTGATGGAGATATATATCTTGATGTACTTTCTGCAAAGAATGTCTTTGATAATTTGATTGAAGAAGGTGCTATACAACCCATTATTATTATATTAATTGATGGTGGAGAAAATAGAAATGAAGAATTAACATGTGATGAAACTTTTGCAGATTGCTTAGCATTAGAGATGATGAATTGGATAAAAACTAATTTTAATGTAAGTGATAGGGCAGAAGATACTATTATTGGTGGCTTCAGTTTAGGAGGATTATTTTCTGCTTTTATGGGCCTAAAATATCCCAATATATTTGGAAATGTTTTTTCACAATCAGGTTCCTTCTTTTGGAGACCAAATGAAGAAGAAGAGATTAATTGGATATTGAAAAAATATGAAGAGGCTGAAAAATTTCCTGCTAAGTTTTTTCTTAATGTTGGTGTACTCGAAAATATGGACTATCCCCCATATTCAAGTATGAGGGATGTTAATAAAGAAATGAGGGATATACTAGCTCAAAAGGATGGATGCATTGTAAAATATGAGGAGTTTAACAGTGGACATGATTATTTATCATGGGGAGAGACTTTAAGTAATGCATTAATTTTTTTATTGGCAAATTAATAGTGAATTAAATTGAAGAGGACTTTAAAAATTGTGAAAATATAAGATAATATCAAAATACCCAGTAGGAAAATTATCAATATTCCTACTGGGTTTAATTATATCAAGAAATAAAATTTTAAAACTCGCAATGTACTTTCATGATATACTATTGCTAGTGACGAAATTTTAGAGGTATTGTTTAAAATAGTAATTAATTTGGAAATGGTGTTGTCGCACTAATTGTTTAGTTTCATATATACTATTTTAAAGTTTACTTTGCAATTCGTGTATTAGATAAACTTTGCAATCACAAAGTTAGATGTAACCATATTTTTAGGAGGATATACTTATGAAAAAGAAAATTTTAGTTATTATTTCTACGTTATTAATTGCTTTTAACTTAGTCGCTTGTGGAACAACCCAAGATAAGGACAAGTCTTCTGCTTCAAACACGATTAACACAGAAGGAAAGAAAGAAGCGACGGATACTTCAAAGGAGGAAAAAACTGAAGCAGATAAGGGTGCGGAAGATCAGCAAAAGGGGGATGCTTCAACTAGTACCAAAGAGGATATCTTTGAAGGTTACAAACTTATAGAGGTAGATGGTGGAAATTTATCTGGACACAGAGAACCCAATGTTGTTGTTGATATTGGCTTTGGAGATAGAGAATACTATGCTTTTACTAATGAATATGGTCAGTTGGTTAAAGTAATTGCTAAGGAGATAATTCTTCAGGATGATTCGAAAGAGCCTGTTACTTCTAGTGGAAGATATTATAAAGATGAAGCTAAAGTGCCTGGAGTTGAAAGTAAAGATTTGGATGAGGGACATGTTATAGCAGATTCCCTTGGTGGTGTTTCTAATGCCTACAATATAACTCCACAGAATAGTACGCTTAATAGGCATGGTGACCAAGCTTATATGGAAAAGGTTATAAGAGATGCTGGTGGCTGTACAGATTTTGTTGCCATAATAACTTATCCAGATACAACAACTCATATACCAAGTCACTATAGCTATACTTATACGCTAAAGGGTAATGTTATTAAAGATGAATTTGACAATATAAATCCAGAGAAAGTTAATGCTAGTTTAAATGAAGAGACAGCAGCTAACAATTCATCTTCTAGCAGTGATACAAATACTAATAATTCAGCAAGTACAAATGATGGGGGAACAGTATATTGGACACCTAATGGAAAGAGCTATCATACTACAAAGGGTTGTCCTACTTTATCTAGAAGTAAAACTATTTTAGAGGGATCATTACAAGAAAGTGGAAAAAGTGATCCATGTGATAAATGTCATTAATTTTATACGGCCAGTAGGAAAAATATTCCTGCTGGCTTTAATTATGTAATTTGATATTGTTAATATTTAATACAAAAAATTATTGACTCAGAAGCTACTAAGTATTACTATATAGTAGTAATGAGTAGTACTTAGTAGTGAGAGGGTGATTTATATGGAGAATATTACAGAAATGCTGAAGGGTGTATTAGAAGGGTGCGTTCTAGAAATTATTAGTCATGAAGAAATATACGGTTATGAAATTACAAAGCGACTAAATGCTCTTGGGTTTTCTGATGTTGTAGATGGAACAGTATATACTATATTAGTAAGACTTGAAAGAAATAAATTGGTGGAGAGTACGAAAAGACCATCTGAGATGGGGCCACCAAGAAAGTTTTTCACCCTTAATGAAGCAGGGAGAGAAGAGTTAGAGAAGTTTTGGGCAAAATGGGAATTTGTTTCAACAAGAATTAATGAATTAAAGGAGAAAAGATCATGAATTTTTGGGAAAAAGTAACCGGTAGCGATATGACTAAAGAATTTAAAACTTTTGAATTGAGAGCTAAAAAGTTACCAGCTGATTATCAAGAGGCATGGGAAAAAATTAAATCTAATCTATGGCAACATTCAGATTTTACAGGTCGGAACTTAATGCCAATTTTTGATGATGTACTTGTTATGCTTGAAGAAACAGCTGCTGATGGCAAAAGTATACAAGAGGTTTTAGGTTACGACATAAACGGTTTTTGTTTAGAGTTGGCTGGGGAAAAAGGAGCAAAATCTTTCCGTGATAAGTGGCGTAATCAGCTCAACAATAATATAGCTAAGAAATTAGGTTAATAGGAGGGCAAGATGAAAATACAAGATATCATAGAAGGTAAAAAAGAGTGGCGAGCACATGTAGCCCGTGTTAAATCATTACCTAAAGATTATCAAATTGTTTATAAAGAAATTGAAAAATATTTATTTAAGATAGGTCCAGCTGAGTTAAATGATGGTATAGATTTGCTTTCAGGAATTGTTGATCTTTTTGAAGAAAGTGCTATTTTAGGAAAAGATGTATTAGAAGTGACTGGTAGTAACGTAGCCGCTTTTTGTGATGATTTAATTAAATAAATTAGATAGCTATTACAAAGTTTTGGAATATATAGTTTTAACAGATATATAAAATTTAAGGTTAGCTTAAGTTTTAGAATAAACTGTGTTAAGAGAAATAGCATAATATTTACATTGATAGGAGGTAAATATTATGAAAAAGAAAAAGGGTAAAAAAGTTTGTGTAGGAATAGTAGTTGCTATTGCAATAATATTAATGATATCTAAAATTAATCATGAGGTAAGGTTAAAACAAGAGACAAAGGTATTACAACAATATGATGTTGGAGAACAAATTGATATAAATAGAAAAAAAATTAACATTTATACTGCAGGTAATAGTTCAGCTGACAATACAATTGTTTACATGCATGGATTGGGCATGGGAGATACAACAATTACAGCTAGACCTATGTTAGAACAATTAGAAGATAACTTCAAGATAAGTATTATTGATAGATATGGAAATGGTATGAGCGATGACACTAATGATAAACAAACAGTTAGAAAAATTATTGAGGAATACCGTAATGCATTAAAGAATATAAATCAAGAAGCACCATATATATTGATTGCACATTCCATCTCTGGAATATATGCTACATATTGGGCTCAGAATTATCCTAATGAAATCAAAGCAATAATTTATTTAGATGCTGATCCAGTAGAATGTTTTGTAGAAGAAGGGAAAGTAGATTTATTGACATTGTTTCTGAGTAAGGTAGGGTATCTTGCATCATCACTAGGATTGCAACGGTTATTTGTTTCAGATAGTATGTTGATTGGTAAAGTAGAAAATCAAATATTTGAGGATGAACAAAATACAATGAGAAAATATTTACTTTATCAGCACACGTATTCAAAGGCAACTTGCTCAGAGATGGAATTATATTATGAAAATGCAAAAACAGTATTAGATGGAGATATGAATTTTAATATACCACAATTATATATAGTTGCTAATGATGTAGAGGGTGAGTATTATGAAGAGGTATATAAGGAACTATTGGAGAATCAATTTAATGGAGATAAAGAAAAGATAGGAAATAAGGTAGATAGACGTAAACGGATAATTAATGATAAGATATCCTATATGAATAGAAGAAGCAATATTGATGTAGTTGAATTATCAGGACCACATTGTATTTATGAATATAATCCAAGCAAGGTTTCAAGTGTGATTAATGAGTATTTAGATAATATAGTCAATTGTAAGATGGATTAATTTGTTTTTGGAGAAGTGTTATGGGAAATAGTAGAACAGTTTTAGTGGCAGATGATGAAAAGGAAATAAGGAGTTTTATTCGCGTTTATTTAGAAAAAGATGGATACAACGTGATAGAGGCACAAGATGGTGAAGAAGTATTAAGACTTTTAAATCAAAATATAGATATTGTTATTCTTGATATTATGATGCCAGAGATAGATGGCATTGAGGTGTTAAGAAGAATACGTGAGATTAATAACGTTCCTATACTTATTGTGTCTGCAAAATCAGAAAGTTTCCACAGGATACTTGGGCTTGATTTAGGTGCAGATGATTATATTGTAAAACCATTTGATCCATTAGAATTAGTGGCACGTGTTTCGTCTAATATTAGAAGATTTTATAAATTAGGTGGAAGAAGTAAAGATAATTATAAAAGGGTAATAGTAAATGACGTGATCCTTAACACTGAAGAGTGTGTTTTAATTGTTGATGAAAAGCGTATAGAGCTTACATCAATAGAATATAAGGTTCTTTTTTTGATGATGAGTCATCCAGGGAGAGTATTTACAAAACAACAAATTTATGAAGCTGGATGGGAGGAAATATCAGTAGTAGATGATAATAGTATTATGGTATGCATTAGTAAAATTAGAGCCAAGCTTAATGATAATGATGGTAGATACATTACTACGATTAGGGGGTTAGGTTATAGATTTGAAAAATAAAGTGCAGTATCGTTTATTAAAAATGAGTATGGTTTTTACATGTCTATTGATAATCTTCACATTAGCTATTCAAATAGTGCTATCTTTCATATTTAATGCTTTAGAAAGTTCAGGGTTTACGAAAGGATTTATTGATTTATCTATGTTTTTTTGTAATATACCTGGAGAGCTTACTATTTATTATACTGATATTATTAGGATTATGAGTTTTGTTGTATTACTCATTCCATATATGTTTGCCTTAATGAAGGTTATTGAAAAAACTATAGTGAATCCATTGAAAGAAATAACAAAGGGAATAGATAAAGTAGATTATAATAAACTTTCAAAGCGTTTAGATATTCCAACAAAGTATGAGTTTACAGAGCTTAAAAATACCTTTAATCAGTTACTTGATAGGTTAGAGAAATCAAACAAAGCCCAAATAGAAGCAGAAGAGCAGAAGAAGCTACTAATTACAGGTATGGCACATGATTTAAAGACACCCATTACTACAATTCGAGGATACTCCCAGGCACTTAATGAAGGAGTACTTAAAGATGACCAACAAAAAAAAGAATACCTTATAGCAATAAATAGAAAATCAATACAATTAGATTGTTTAATTTCTATTTTATTTGATTATGCAAAATTATCAACAACAAAGGGAAAGCTTGTGTTTGAAAGTTTAGACTTAGTTGAGTTAATAAGAGAGAATATTGCACTATTTTATACAGAGTTTGAAGAAAATCAAATTAGGTTCGAATTTGATATACCTGATAATAAAGTTATTATACAAGGAGATAGAAAACAATTAAATCGTGTTTTTGCTAATATTTACACTAATGCCCTAAAACATAATCAACCAGGAGATGTAGTTAAAACAACGCTTGACTTGATGGATGGAATAACAATATGTGTAGAAGATACTGGTGATGAAATTCCAGAGCATATTGCAAAACATATTTTTCAGCCATTTGTTACGGGAGATAATTCTCGTAAGGCTGGAAGTGGTTCAGGATTAGGATTAAGTATTGCATTAAAAATTATAGAATTACATCATGGAACTATGTTTTTAGAACAGAGAAAGCATTGTAAGTTTACTAAGAAATTTGTGATAAAGCTAGAAGCATAGCATAGCTACATCAAAATATTATTTCCTTATAAAATCCTTATTTTTAGATTATATGATATATCTAAAGATAAGGATTTTTCATTTAAAGGAGGAGAAGTTATGAGTGACATATTGTTAGAGACAAAGAATTTATGCAAATCGTTTAAGAAGAATGAGGTTATCAAAGATGTATCAATACAGGTGCAGAAAAATTCCATTTACGGATTATTAGGACCTAATGGAGCAGGAAAATCTACTTTGATGAAGATGCTTACAGGTATGCTTCGTCCAACTCAAGGGGATATTTTTTTTATGGGTCATAAGTGGAGTAGAAAAGACTTGTCAGATATGGGATGTTTGATTGAAGAGGCTCCATTATATGAAAATTTAACAGCAAGAGAAAATCTGAAAGTGAGAACAGAGGTACTTAGACTACCTGATGAACGAATAGATGAAGTGTTAAAAATAGTGGATTTGACGGGGACTGGGAAAAAACGAGCAGGACAGTTTTCTATGGGAATGAAACAGAGGCTTGGAATAGCAATTGCACTACTTGATCACCCAAAACTTTTAATACTGGATGAACCAACAAATGGACTTGATCCAATTGGAATACAAGAACTAAGAGAATTAATTCGTTCTTTTCCATCAAAAGGGATTACGGTTATATTATCAAGTCATATTTTAAGTGAAGTAGAGCAGGTAGCAGACCATATTGGAATTATATCAGATGGAGTCCTTGGCTATCAGGGAGAATTTAAAGAAGGACAAGACTTAGAAGAAAAATTTATGGAAGTAATAAGAACCTATAGAAAGGAGGCTTAAAAAATGATAAATTACTTCAAGTCAGAAAATTTAAAAATTAATCATACCTTTGTACAAAAATTAATTTGGGTTGCTCCAATTGCTATTTTATCTCTTGCTATTGTTTTGCAGAGAGGCTATTTTGTTCAAACAGTTTATAACTGGTGGTATGCAATGTTTTTAATTGCCGTCATTGCACTAAATAGTTGTTTGCAAATCAGAATAGATGATAAGAAGAAGAATAAAGCAGTTTTATCATTACCAGTTGATTTAAGAAAAGTATATTTTGCAAAGATATTAGTTGGAGTTAAAAATCTTACTATATCAACAGCAATTATTTGTATTACAGCAACAATTGGACAATATATTTTTCCAGGATATAGCAAAATAAATCTTTCTTTTTTTCATGGAATAGAAGCATTTTGTGTTATAGTATTGACTTCAATATGGATGGTTCCATTGTTTCATTTCTTTAGTACAAAGGTTGGAATATATATAAATATATTATTTGGTTTTGGCATGGGAGTTGGCTCTGTTTTAATAGCGCCTAAATCTTATTGGTGGATAAATCCGTTTTCATATACATGTAGAGCTGTTTGCCCAATTATAAAAATAATGCCAAATGGTCTTTTGGCAGAACCAGGAAATGTTACATTTACACCTGAAATATTAAATATGTCATCTATTCCAATCTCCATTATCATTTCGTTAGCTTTATTTGCAGTTTTAACATATATAACAACAAAGTGGTATGAAGGAAGAGAGGTAATATAATGGACTTTTTTCGTATATTAAAATCAGACTTTTTAAAGATGAAACGTACATCGTTTTATTATATGCATTTAGGATTTCCCATTATAGGGGCAATTGTATCTTTGATTTACTTTAAAAATTCAGAACAACCACCTTCTATGATTTTATGGTGTTTTTTAGAAGAAGTATTACTTGTATTTCCTATTATAATAGGTGTTGTAAGTGCAATGGTGATAGAACAAGAAATGAAAGCTGGAAGATTTAGAGAAATGCTATGTTCAAAGTATGGCAGGGAGATTCATTTAAGCAGTAAAGTATGCTTTCTTATTTTAATGGGTGCTTTTTCTTATATATTAACAGTAGTATTGTTTTCTACAGGTTTTACACTTTTATCAGGTAAAGAATTATTACCATTATCAGCTATTTTTAAGTTATGTATAATCACATATTTACCTATCATAGTTTTATATTTGTTTCACATATTTTTATCAATACGATTTGGACTTGGAATGTCAATTGGTGTTGGAATATTTGAATTTTTAGTTGAAGCATTATTTATAACAGGATTAGGGGATGGAATATGGTTTTTAGTACCATGTAGTATGCCAAGTCGAATGAATGGTCTTTTCATAACCATAGTGACAGATACTGTTCGTAATACACCTTTTATAGGAGAATATCATTTCGGATTATATGGATGTATGATATACTTAGTATTAATTACCATATTATTATTTTTATGGTTTCATTACTTTGAGGGAAGAACTCAAGTAGAATAAGGCTCTGTAGTAAAATACAGTGATAGAATATACAAGTTATGCTAGCAATAATTTAATCAGCGTGTGCACGGCTTTTCCTAATGGGGGTTGGAAGGGGACTCTGTTCCCTCCTTGTTAAGGAGAGATACTCAAAGGGAACCATAAGGTTCCTTTTGAAAAAGCTGAATAAAGTAATCAGCTTATACAAGTCCTTCTCCTAAAAGGGGTTGGAAGGGGACCCTGTACCCTCCTTGTTAAGGAGAGATCCTCAAAGGGAACCATAGGGTTCCTTTTGAAAGGGCTGAATGAAGTAATCAGCCTATGGGCATGACTGTAAATGCATACAGAGCCTAAAATAGTATGGAGGTAAGAAATGGCTAATATATTAGCAGTGGATGATGAAGAAGGCATATTAGAAATCATTAAGAATGCATTAGAAAGAGAAGGACATGTTGTAACAAAGATATCAAATCCTGATAATCTAAAGGACAATCAGTTTCGACAGTTTGAATTGATAATCTTGGATATTATGATGCCAGGAATAGATGGGATCACGTTATGTAAGCGAATTAGAACATTAGTTGATTGTCCAATTTTATTTCTTACAGCAAAAACTATGGAAGAAGATATTATTGAAGGGCTTAGGGTAGGTGCAGATGACTATATTACAAAACCTTTTCGAATTGGAGAATTAAGAGCTAGAGTCGATGCACATCTACGTAGAGAGTATAGAGAAAAACAAAATGCATTTTCTGTTTCAGAATGTCGTTTTGATATGACGGCAAAAGAAATGTATTTTAAAAATAAACCACTTAATTTTACAAAGAGTGAGTATGATATTTGTGAATATCTTGCATTAAATCATGGGCAAGTATTTTCAAAAGAGCAAATTTTAGAGAAAATATATGGATTTGCTTCAGAGAGTGATACCCCAGCCATTGTGGAACATATTAAGAATATACGTAACAAATTAAGTTGTGTAGGGTTAAGTCCTATTGAAACAGTATGGGGAGTAGGGTATAAATGGAAGGGATAGACAAGAAAAGAAATATATTAAAAAGGAAAAGAGAAAAAAGTCTATCCAAGATGTTTGTAGCTTATATGATGATTTTTGGCGTAGTTGTAATAGTGATTACTACAGTTTATTTTTCTATTTTTTTAGCCGGTGCTTTTTTAGATGCATTTCGCCCAGCTAATTACCTAGATGAAAAGGTAAAAGAAAGTGAAGAGTTTATTTCAAGCGAGAAAATTGTAAAGAATTATATACCTGATGAATGTGATTATGTAGTATTTACACAAAGTGGAGATATAGTTGAAAGTAATGTTTCAAAGAAGGAAGCATTGAAATTAAAAGATAAAGTTGAATATGGAAGTAGGATAGCTTTAGGAAATATTTATTATCGAAGAATTGATAGAGAAAGTGGTTATTGTGTTGTTAGGTATAGCATGTCAATGCAATTTGAAAATGCCATATTACGAAAATATCTGCCTAATACAGAGTTATTTGCACTTCTTATATATATATTATCAATAGTGGTAGCTATGATTGCAATTTCAAGGCGTTTTCAAAAAAAAATGAGAAAAGAATTATCAATTTTAGAAGATGCAACAATGCAAATAAAAGAGAAAAATTTAGATTTTCAGGTTCAATATACAAAGGTGTCTGATTTCAATGAGGTGCTTAAATCAATTGATGCACTGAAAAGAGAGTTGGCAACTTCGCTAACTAGTCAATGGAAATTAGAAGAAGAAAGAAAAAGTCAAATTAATGCATTAGCACATGATATAAAAACTCCACTAACAATAATCTGTGGCAATGCGGAATTGCTTAGTGAATCGAAACTATCAAAAGAAGATAAAAAGTTAAATGAAAATATTTTACATGAAGTTAATGAAATTGAATTTTATATTGGACGGTTGATTGAAATGAATCAATCAGAAAAAATCACAGCTATAGTAAAAAAGGAGAAACTTAACTTAAATGAATTTTTGAATAATATTAAAAATGAAGTTAATACACTATGTAATTCTAAAAAGATTACATTTTATATGAATAAGATCAATGAGGAAACAATACCAGAGTTTTTTTATATAGATGAAATGTCCTTAAAAAGAGCGTTGAATAATATTATTTCTAATGCAGTATTCTACTGTCCAAGGGAGAAGATAATACGATTTACAACTTACTTTGAAGAAGAACAACTCTTTTTTGTTATAGAGGATTCTGGCAAAGGGTTTAATAAAGAGGAACTTGTAAAGGCAACTAAAGAGTTTTATCAGGGAGATAAGAGTAGAAGCGTAAAGAATCATTATGGAATGGGACTTTATATTGCAAGCACTTTACTTAAAAAACAAGGAGGACAATTATTGCTTTCCAATTCAGAAGAGTTAGGTGGAGCAAAAGTCACATGTAGAATTGTTCAAAATATGTAATTGGGGGATGTTAGTATGAAAGCAGTAGTTAAAAAAGTTACGGTACACAATGGAAAAAGAATTATTGCTATAAGCGATATACACGGTAGTTTGAGCCTTTTTAAAAAATTATTATCAAAGATTTCTTATAGTGAAAAGGATGTGTTATTTTTAGTTGGGGATTTAATTGAAAAAGGAGAAGAAAGTTTAAATACCTTAAGATATATAATGCAGTTATCAAAGGAAAGAGAAGTTTATACAGTTATGGGAAACTGCGATACATTATGGGAAGATATAAATAGTGAAGTAGAGGATAAAAGTTTATTAAAGTATATGTTATTTAGAAAAAATAGCATACTAAATGATATGTGTAAGGAAATCTTCCTTGAAATTGATGAAAAATCAGATATCCAATATATTAAAAAGCAATTAAGAAGTAATTTTAGTACAGAATTAAATTGGTTAATGAAATTACCACATATTATAGAAACGGATAATTACATATTTGCTCATGCAGGAATTACATTTGAGGAACTAGAGAAAAATGAAGTTAAAGAAGTTGTTAAAAGGGATGCATTTATGGAGGAGGGATTGGTATTTCATAAGTATGTTATAGTGGGGCATTGGCCTACTGCTAATTATGGAAAAGATAAAGCGTGCTGTAATCCAATCATAAATGAGAATCAAAAGATTATTAGTATAGATGGTGGTAATACTATAAAGACTGAAGGTCAGCTAAATTCATTGATTATAGATAATGATGATTTTAGTTTTGAGTATGTAGATGATTTTCATAAAGAAGAAGTTAAAATAGCTCAACATGAAAATAAAGATACTATCCAAATTTCATGGAGTGATAATTTAATTGAAATAATTGAAGAGGGTGAAGAGTTTAGTCTTTGTAGACACCTATCATCAAAGCATAAATTGTTAATTAAAAATGATATAATTTTTAAAGGAAAAGATGGTATTCATTGTTACGATTGTACAGATTATTTCATAGAAGCTAAGGCTGGTGAAATTGTTTCAATTATTGAGAAATGTAAAGATAGAACCTTAGTAAAAAACAATGGTATAGTTGGATGGATAAGTAATGATAATTTACATTATTGACTTTGTATGTAAATGTTGTTATTATAAAGAAGAACTAAGACAGGCACGAAGTCTGTTAATAATTTTTTAAATGTCTAAAAAAAGTGGTAAATCCACTGATATATTTGTGAAAAAAATGCCATGAAGGCAGAGATTATCTATAGAAAAAGATAGTCCTGTTTTCGTGGCTTTTGTTTTGCTTAAAATACTGAAAGGAGGGAAAGAGTTGAAGGCAGAATTAGACAAGGTAAAGGAATTTTGGGATGTTATGGCCGAAAGATTTTATGATTATGAGATTCCAACCTGTGAAAATAATAAATTTATGGCACTGCTAAAAAATCAAGGAATTTTAGATTCTAATGAAAAGGTTTTAGATGTTGGATGTGGTGCTGGAAAATATTCTTTTGGATGTGCACCTTATGTTAAAGAAGTTATAGGCACAGATATATCACCCAATATGATTTCCTATGGAAATAAAAGAAAAGCTTTAGAAAGTATAGATAATGTAGAATTTCAATGTATCTCTTGGCAAGAGATTAACATAGAAGATATGGGCTGGGAAAATAAGTTCCATTTGGTTTTTGCACATATGACTCCAGCTGTAAAAGATATGGAGAGCATAGAAAAAATAAGAAAAGCATCGAAGAAATGGTGTGTAATTACAAAATCTGTGTATAGAAAAAATACTATAAATGATGAAGTAAACAAAATATGTGGAAATGTAGTATCTGGCTATGGAGAAGAAGAAATACTTCAATTACTTAAAATGTTATGGACAGAGGGAATAACTCCAGAAATAGTTTATGAAAAAGAAAACTGGGAAAATACATTGCCTGTGGAGCAATCATTAAATACATATATAAAGAGGATGTCTACAAAAAAAGAACTAACAAAATTAGAAAAACAATCTATAGAAAAATATCTTAAATCAATTGAGGTAAATGGACAAGTTACTGAAGTTACTAATGCTATAAAATGTACAATTTATTGGCAGGAAAATAGATAGGGGGAATAGGAAATGAATAAAGAGATGTGGGATAAAAGTGTAGAATTTCATGGACATGCATGTCCAGGACTAGCTATAGGTTATAGAGTTGCTATGGAGGTAGTTAAGTTATTTGAAATTAGCTCAAGCAGTGATGAAGAGTTAGTTTGTGTTACAGAAAACGATGCTTGTTGCGTAGATGCAATACAAAGAATTTTAAGCTGTACAATTGGAAAAGGTAACTTAATTTATAGAGGAACAGGTAAAATGGCCTTTAGTTTCTTTGACAGAAAGACTGGAAGGAAAGTTAGATTTTATTTAAAACCTGCTTCAAAAGATATGAGTCGTGAAGAAAGACAAGAATTTATTTTAAATGCACCTTTTGAAGATATTTTTGTGACAGGAGAACCGAAGTTTGATGTTCCAGAAAAAGCAAGATTATTTTCAACCATTAAGTGTGAAATCTGTGGAGAAGGGGCTCCAGAGCACAAAGTACGTTTAATGGATGGAAAGAGAGTATGTCTAGATTGTTTTAAAGAATATAAAAGAGGTTGGTAAATAAGAAAAAATAAAGTTACTGCTTAAAGTAAATTACATAAGGGGAGTTAGATTATAATGAGGAAAAAGTTTAAAGTAATAGCCATGGTAATTTCTATGATGCTTGTTTTTACAGCATGTGGTAGTTCTAAAGGTTCAGCATCAGGAAAAGAAGAAAATAAAGATTCAGTAGTTGAAACACCAAAAACTATGGTGGTATCAGATTTACTTGGAAGAGAAGTTGAAGTTCCAACAGGTGCTAAAAGCATTCTTGCATTAGGAGCAGGTGGACTTAGAATGATATGTTATGCTGGGGCTCAAGATTTAGTTGTTGGAGTTGAAGAAGGAGAACATAAAGAAGCGTTAGCTAAATGCTATAATTATGTTTATTTTGATAAATTTAAGGACTTACCTATAGTAGGTAAAGGTGGTTCAGGTAGTTATGAAGCATATGAAGAGGAGATATTAAATTTAAATCCAGATATAATATTTGCTGCGTATCCAGAAGATTTAGCAAATGACCTTCAAAGTAAGACAGGAATTCCTGTTGTTGTAATTACTTATGATAGCGGTATGTTTGATGAAAAGTTATATGAATCTATGGATTTAATAGGAAAAATTCTTAATCGTGAAGAGCGTTGTAATGAAGTTGTAAATTCACTTAAAGAATGGAAATTGGATTTAACAGAAAGAACAGCTAATATTAAAGAAGAGGAAAAACCAAGTGTATACACTGGAGCTTGCTCATTTAAAGGTGGTCATGGAATAGAAGGAACATACACACAGTTTCCTCCATTTACAGCTATAGGAGCTAAAAATGTGGCAGATGAACTTAGTGATAAGGTTGGAGGAAAAATAATTGACCTTGAACAAATTGCTACATGGGATCCAGATTATATTTTCTTAGATCCTAATAATATGAAACTTGTAAATGATGATTATGCAACTAATGCTAATTTCTATAATTCATTAAAGGCAGTTAAAGAAGGTAAGGTATATACACAAGTTGCATATAATTGGTATACAACTAATGTTGAAACAGCAGTTGTAGATGCTTATTATGCAGGAAAGATTATATTCCCAGATAAATTCAAGGACGTTGAAATTGAAGACACAGCAAAAAAAGTTTACAAAACTCTTTTAGGAGAAGAAGCTGAAGGATATTATGAATCCCTTGTAGAAGGTGGCCTTGGATGGAGACAACTTAAGTTAGGTGAAGAGTAATGGTGAATACTGGAGAAAAGTTGATTGATAAAAATATAGAATATAATAGGTACATTCAAAGAAAGAAAATGGTTATATTTATTCTTTTTGTAATGTGTATAATTGTATCACTATATGCAATATGTGCGGGATCATCTGGACTTGGATTAAAAGATGTATTTAATTGTTTTCTAGGGAAAGGAAGTATGAAAGAGAATTCCATAGTTTTTAGAATAAGGATGCCAAGGATAGTTACATCTATTTTAGTTGGGACACTTCTTGCAATGGCAGGTTGTGTTATGCAAAGTATATTAAGAAACCCTTTGGCATCAGCATCAACCTTAGGCGTATCGCAGGGAGCATCCTTTGGAGCCACCGTTGGAATAATCTGTTTAGGGGCAGGGGTTCAAGGATCTGTTTCTGCGGCTAATGCAATTACTATATATAATCCAACAGTAGTAGTAATTTGTGCATTTATAGGAGGAATATTATCCGCCAGCGTAATAATGATTCTTTCTAGATTTAAAGCCATGGGGCCCAGTGCAATGGTTTTAGCTGGTGTTGCATTAAGTGCATTATTTAGTGGTGGTACAACCTTAGTTCAATACTTTGCAGATGATGTTCAAGTTTCAGCAGTTGTATTTTGGTCCTTTGGAGATTTAGGAAGAACAAGTTGGACTGAAATAGGTATATTGGCGGCAACTACATTAGGGACATTTATATTTTTTATTTGTAATAGGTGGAACTACAATGCCATGGAAAGTGGAATGAATACAGCTAAAAGTCTTGGTGTAAATGTAGATAAGGTAATGATAAGTAATATGATAGTAGCGTCCTTTGCTGCATCAATTGCTGTTGCCTTTGTTGGAATTATTAGCTTTGTAGGACTTATAGCTCCACATATTATCAGGAAATTTATTGGAAGTGACCATAGATATTTATTACCAGCATCTGCAGTTACAGGAGCTCTTTTATTATTAATAAGTGATACCTTTGGAAGAATGATAGTTGCTCCGGTTATTTTACCTATAGGAGCTATTACTTCCTTCTTGGGAGCACCTATGTTTTTATATCTACTATTTAAAGGAGTTGGCACAAAATGATAGAAGTAAAGAACCTATCCTTTTCATATGGAGATAAGAAAATACTTAATGATATTTCCTTTGATCTAGAACAAGGAATGTGCATTGCTATACTGGGGAATAATGGTGCTGGAAAAAGTACTATGATTAAATGTCTAAATAGAATTTTTCAACCTCAAGAAGGTACTGTTTATATAAATGGTGAAAATCTTATGAAGATGGATAGAGTTGAACTTGCAAAGCAGATTGCATATGTAGCTCAAAAGAATGAAGCAAGTAGATTTACTGTATATGACGCAGTATTACTTGGAAGAAAGCCCTATATTAAATGGGATGTTTCAGATGAGGACCATGCTGTAGTAAGACGTGCAATTTCTAGTATGGGATTGAATGGATATGAAATGAGGTTTATAGATGAATTAAGTGGTGGTGAATTGCAAAAGGTTATGCTTGCTAGAGCCATGGCTCAAGAACCAAAGTTACTTTTGCTAGATGAACCAACTAGTAGTTTAGACCCTCAAAATCAATATGGCGTATTAAAAAAGATAAGAGATATATGTAAAAATGAAAATATAGCAGTAGCAGTAGTTATTCATGATATTAATTTAGCACTGAGATATTGTGATAAATTTATGTTTTTAAAAGATAATAAAATTTTTGCATATGGTGATTCGTCAATAATGACCAAAGAATGTTTGCAAGAGGTTTATGAAATGTCCTTTGATGTTATTGACTATAAAGGTATTAAAATAACTATACCTTGCTCAGATATAAGCTGTTAATATATTTAACCCCAATACAAATATATTACTATAAAGGGGAAGTAGAATTTTTGCAAATGATTCTACTTCCCCAATTTTTAATTTCTAAAAAAGTTACTCTTCGAGTTTATGAATAAAATCCTGTATAGCCATTGTTCCTAAGTCACCTTGGTCTCTGCTTCTTATTGTAATAAGTTCATTAGTAACTTCATTTTCACCAACAATGATCATATATGGTATCTTTTTTAGTTGAGATTCTCTTATTTTATATCCAATTCTTTCATCACGAGCATCTACCTCACATCTAAAACCGTTGTCACGAAGAACCTTTGAGATATTAAGGGCGTAATCATTAAATTTACTAGATATAGATAATATTTTAACTTGAACAGGTGCAAGCCACAATGGGAAATTTCCAGCATAATGTTCAATTAATATTCCTATAAATCTTTCAATTGAACCAAATATAACACGATGAATCATAATAGGTCTATGCTTTTCACCATCTTGCCCAACATATTCTGCATTAAATCTTAAAGGAAGTTGGAAGTCTAGTTGAATTGTTCCGCACTGCCATGTTCTACCTATAGAGTCTTCTAAATGAAAGTCGATTTTCGGACCATAAAAAGCACCATCACCTTCATTTATTAGATAATCTATATTCATTTGTTTTAAAGCATCTTCTAAAGCATTTGTTGCAAGGTTCCAATCTTCATCACTTCCAATGCTATTTTTAGGTTTTGTAGATAATTCTACATGATACTTAAAACCAAATTTGCAGTAAACTTCATCTATTAATTTAATTACTTTTTTAATTTCTTCAGTTATCTGACTTTCCATCATGAATATATGAGCGTCATCTTGTGTAAAACAACGAACTCTCATCAAACCATGAAGTGCCCCAGATTTTTCATGTCTATGAACTAAACCAAGTTCACCTATTTTTAGAGGAAGCTCTCTATATGAATGTTGATGTGATTTATATACAAGCATTCCACCAGGGCAATTCATAGGTTTAATTGCATAATCTTCCTCATCAATTACAGTAGTGTACATATTCTCTCGATAGTGTTCCCAATGACCAGAAGTTTCCCATAACTGTCTATTCAAGATCATAGGAGTGGAAATTTCAAGATAACCTTCTCTTTGATGAATTTTTCTCCAATAATCAATTAATATATTTTTTAAAATCATTCCATTTGGTAAGAAAAATGGGAAACCAGGGCCTTCATCCATTAAAGTAAATAATTCAAGTTCTTTGCCAAGTTTTCTATGATCTCTTTTGGCAGCTTCCTCTAGTCTTACAAGATGTTCTTTTAGGTCTGATTTTTTAGAAAAGGCTGTTCCATAGATTCTTGTAAGCATTTTATTTTTTT
>URKQ01000001.1 GCA_900548455.1 uncultured Clostridium sp. | reverse complement strand
CTCTCAAAACGCTCTTTATCATAAACATCTTTCGTATAAGTCAGACCAATTTGAGCTATTGATTGTAATTCCATTGCAAGATTCGTTATTGTATCAAAATCATTCATGATATGTATTCCCTCCAAATTCTGTATTTTAACTTCATATCATTATCTCAACTAACACCACCTACTCTAAGTAATTCCTTAATAAATATTTTGCAATACCATCATTATCATTAGTATCAATTACTTCATCTGCAATTGCCTTAACTGCTTCAATAGCATTGCCCATGGCAATACCTTTCCCACAAATTTTCAACATTTCTATATCTGCAAAATCATCTCCAAATGCAACAATATCATTCAAATCTATATTTAAAAATTTTGAAAGCTCTATAATTCCCTTATCTTTTGTACCTGTACTTTTACTAAACTTAAACCAATTACCATCTGAAAATCTAACATAATGGCAATGTTCAATTTGTTCAGCTAGCTTCTTAGCTTTATCCTCATCACCTAACTCTACACATATCTTTAGTGATTTTTCATTAAAATCTATGTATTCACTGTAGGTAGTGTCTCCCCATGTTGGATCATCTTCAAGAGGATTCTTGCTATAATTCCAATAATGACAATTCACAGTATCTACTGTAATCTCTATTGATTCTCCACCAAGTCCCCTAGCCAATTCTATAATCCTTTTAGTTTCCTCCAGAGAGAATTCTGCTTTATAAATATTTTTACCCTTATAGCTTACTAAGGCTCCCCCACTAGAAATTATAATATCCGGTTCTACTTCTTTTAAAAATTTGAGTGAATTTATTTCACTCCTTGCTGTTGAAACCCCAATTAAAAATCCCTTATCTTTGCATTTTTCTATTGAATTTAAAGTTAAAGGAGATATAGATTTATCACTATCTAAAAGTGTTCCATCTAAATCAAATAATAGAATTTTTTCCATAAAACTCTCCTTTTCTAATCCTTACTTATTGTTTAATTTATAATAACCAAATGTACACATATTACCATCATATGGTATTACTTTAGTATCAACATATTCAAAGCCAAGTTTTTCAATTACAATTCTAGATGGAACATTCTCTGGTTTCACGATTGCAACTAAGTATTTTAATTGAGTGTTTTCAAAAATCCATTGAATTAATGCTTTAGATGCTTCTGTTGCATATCCTTTATTTTGGTAATCATCAGAAACCCCATATAAAATCTCAACCTCATTATCTATCTCATATTTGGGGTGAACCCCTACAACACCAATGCATACACCATTAGACTTACTTTCAATTGCTAATATCATAAACGGTTCAGTAGCATTAAATTTTTCATTTATCCAATTTATCCATGAAAGTGCTTCTACCTCGCTGTGTAAAACCATATCAGACATCCAATATGCTACTTTGGGTTGCTGACTATAAAATGTTGCATCCTTTGCATCTTCTAGTGTAAATTCTCTAATAATTAGGTTAGGTGTTTCTATACGAATATTGGTCAATTTAAAATCCCCCTTTAGTACATGTTAAATGTATTCCTCTCAGTTACATTACTTTTAGCAACTCATTTAATTATTCAATCTCCATAAATTTTTTCTTATTAATATCATCATCTTGTTTATAATTTATAAAAACTGTAGTAAGTCCAAAGCTTTCAGTTTATAAAACATCAGTCTCAAAATTATCACAATGAAATGAACTTGTTTCATTTCATTATACTACTGTAGAAATTAGAGTTTATACCGGTTTTTGAGCAAGATATAATATAATATTATCATTAATAATTATTTTATTACCCGCATCTAGAATAGCCTTTCTTACTCCTGCATAAAACTTAGACCTATACGGTTCTTCTAATGTTATATGCTCGCAATGTGTACTAATATATGAAATATATTGATCAGCATTAAGCTGTCTTACCTTTTTCCATTGCTTATACTTATAATTGATAAATCCATAATTTACAACATTCTCATATTTCATCTTGCAGTTATATCTTTGACTAACAAAAAAGTGTTCTTTATATACTTCTTCTATCCTATTATACAGTTCTTCATTCTCACTTTTTTCATCAGAACGAGTCATAAACATTGCAAGAATCCCACCAGGTTTTAGTACATTATAAACTTTTAAGAATGCTATTTCTTCAGGTATCCATTGAATTGTAGCTGCTGAATACACTAAGTCAAATGTGTTATTTCCAAAATCGTAGGTTTCAAAATCAGCATTTATAATGTTAAAATTGCTATAAATCTCATATTTATTTTTCATATATTGTGTAAAATTTTCTCCAAGCTCAATTGCCTTATAATTACAACCGGTTTTTAAAATAGGTTCTGTTGCTTGCCCCGTTCCCGGGCCAATTTCAAGTACATCTTTGCTTAAATTCAAGTTCCCTACAGTAATAATTTCTTTAAAGAGTTCGTCACAATATCTAGGCCTATATTTATCAAATGCTTCTGGTATTAGGTCAAATGTCTTTCTGAAATCCATTATTCACCCCATCCTCACTTCGTACAATCGTTTCTTTACTATTACTTAAAATCTATATTCCATTTGCCTATCTAACACTTTAAATCCTAATAACTTATATAGTGGATATCCATCATCTGTATACTCTAAAATAATTTTAGACACTCCTTTTAACTTTGCTTCATCAAACAATAATTTTATTAATGTAGATGCATGTCCATTTCCTCTATACTCTTTCTTTGTATACACATTAAGTAACTCCCCTATCTTGCCACCATAATTAGATGGAAGTGGTATAGTTTGAAAAATACAAAGAACACATGAAGCTATTATTTCATTATTATCGGTAGCAATATATATTAATAAGTTCTCTGAATTTATGTTGTCTTTTATATACTGCGTAGTTTTTTCTTCAAATAAATCTACATTTTTAATATCCCTAATTGATGTAACAAACTCAATCCTATTCTCAACAAATTTATCAATTTCACTTGATTGAAGTTTTCTATACTCCATTTTTATACCTCACACTTAAAACCTTCTATAATCATTTTGATTCATAAATATTAATCTTCATTTTGTGCTTTAATCCACAGCTCCATAACTTCATTAAGCTCATTACTTAAACTCTCCTTAGTTTCATAAAGGTCGTTTAACTCTTTATAATCAATTCCTGTATTTTCCATAGAAATACTTATTTCTTTTATTTTTTCTTCAAGTTCTTCAATCCTTGCTTCCAACTTATTTGGGTCTAACTTTTTCTCTTTGGGCACAACTTTTTTAACCTTTTTAGTCTTCTCTTTAACCTTAACTTGCTCCTTCTTTATCTCAGCTAATTTCTCTTCTTCTTTAATAGCTCTATAATAATCGTAGTCTCCTTCATAAGTTTTAAAGTTTCCATTCTCTATTGCTATAAGTCTACTACTAATCTTATTTATAAAATATCTATCATGGGAAATAAAGAAGATTGTTCCTTTAAAATCCTCTAAAGCTTCTTCTAGTGTTTCTATAGATTCAATATCTAAATGGTTTGTCGGCTCATCCAGTATAAGTAAATTAATATCTTCATATAAAAGCTTGCTTAACTTTAATCTTATCCTCTCTCCACCAGATAAATGACTTACCTTTTTATATACGGTACTTCCATAAAACATAAATTTAGAAAGATATTCTCTAGCCTTACCTTCTAAAATTGATATATCTTCTCTAAAACACTCTAAAAGTGTCATATCCTCATCCTGAAACTTAAAATTCTGTGGTAAATATGCCATCTTTACACTTGCACCAAGTTCAGCCTTCCCACTATCTATTGTTTCTTCATTTAAAAGCATCTTCACAAAGGTAGTTTTCCCACAACCATTTTCACCAATTAGAGCTATTCTTTCTCCATAATTTACAATCATATTAGCATCATAAAAAATCCCCTTATCTTCAAAGGATTTATATAAATTTTCTGCCTTTATTGTAATCTTTCCAGATCTTTCAGATGTTTTGAATCTTAACTTCATGGTGTCTTTTTCTGAATCAGGATTTTCAATCCTATCCATCTTTTCTAATCTCTTTTCAATGCTAGCAGCTCGCTTTATAAATTTAACATTATCACTTCTACCTGCCCAATCTCTTAAAGTCTTTGCAGTATCTTCCATGGACTTTATCTTTTTTTGTTGTTGCTTGTAATCTTCAAATTGTTTTATTATGGCTTCTTCTTTAAGTTTAGTAAACTTAGAGTAATTACCGTTATAAGTCTTACACTCTTTATCCTCAATTTCAATAATTTTAGTTACTACATTGTCTAAAAAATACCTATCATGAGATACAATAATTACTATCCCTTTATAACTTTTCAAGTAATTTTCAAGCCATTCAATAGATGCTATGTCCAAATGGTTGGTAGGTTCATCTAGTAATAATATATCTGGCTTTTCAATAAGTAACTTACCTAAAATAACCGTAGTTCTTTCTCCACCACTTAAAACACCAAAAGACTTATTTAAAAAATCTTCTGAAAATTCAAGCCCTAATGCAACTCTTTTGATTCTTTCATCTACTTCATATCCACCCATAACCTCAAATTTATTTTGCATTTCACTATATGTTTTCAATGCAATTTTCAAATCCTGTCCCTGTAAATTTCTCATTTCTTCTTCAAGATTATGCATTTCTTCTTCAAGTAAAAAGACTCCTTCAAAGGGTTCAGTCAAAATATCAATAACTTTCTTCTCACCTTCATAGTTTGGAAGCTGATCAAGGTATGAAGTGGTAGCTCCCTTAGTTATAGATATATTCCCCTCATCATAGCCAAGACTTACTGAACCTTGATAGATATTAAGCTCTTCTATGCCTGCAATTAACTTTAGAAGGGTTGATTTACCACATCCATTAACTCCAACAATACCAACTCTTTCCCCATCATAAACCTGAAAGGATATATCCCTTAAAACCATATTAGTTCCCTTATATTTTTTTACATTATTCACAAGTAACTCTATCATTTTATCCACCTACACTTTTAGTACATATTTGTGTTGTTTTATCGTCAAATCTATATTTTACTACAGAACCTTAAGTTTTAAAAAAATAGAGCCAAAGCTTTTATAAAAGTCTTGGCTCATCATATTCACTTCGATTTTTCTTTAAGAATGATTCTATCTATACTTTTAATAGATAAAAAGTACTTCTCTGCAAGTTCACGTCTACTAACACCATTTTTATAATCTATATAAATCTTAGAGTTTCTAACACTAAGCTCTTTTCGCGTATTAGTTGTAGTTCCCCATTGTTGCTTATTACCTTCTTTTTTAGGAATATAAATATATTCACCATCTATATAATTTTGAATCATTTCTATTACCTCTATAGGTAATACCTGTTTTGCTGTAACATAGCACATAATTGCTCCTCCTAAACATTAATAATCTCATTTAGGTTTAGCAAAGGCTATCTATTCAATTGATTTTCAATGCAATAGCCTCGCTATGCATTTATAGCAGGTTTCATCATAAAAAACTTCCCCCTTTACATTATCCTATATATATTTTACCTAATATATGTTATCTAGTCAAATTTTTACTTTAAACTATTTCTTCTTTTAATAAAGTATTTTCTTGAATTTTTAAAATATGAATTTCCATTCCATCTTTAACCTTACAACTTAAAGAATTCTTATCGTTGTCAATAACTATTATACCCTTATCATGTAACTTTTTAATCTTACTTCTTGATACTTGTAACTTTTCACATAATAATTTATCTACTCTAATATCAATAGGATATTTACATACTATTTCAATAACACATTGATCTTTATTAACATAACAAGCAGAAAACTTTTTTTCTTTCACCTTATATCTAATTTTATCTACAATAACTTCTGCTTTATTTTTACTAAACATCCTAAAATCAAATCCATATTCAAAGGCAAGTTCTTTGTCATTAGCTAATAGTTTTTCATATTCTACTTTGTTCAAATCACTAGGTTTTACCCTTTCATATATGGTCATATTATATGTAGATTTACATCTCTCACATTGATAAATTAACCATACATCTAAATTATTTTTATTAGCATTAACTCTAAACTTCTCACTGTTTATAAAATGGGTTTTCTCATTACATTTAGGACAATTTCTTTTTACCATAGGTAAATTCTCGGGTACTATTTCCCATACATATTTATTTAAATAGCTCATTTTGCTCCTCCAAATTTTTATATTATTTTGGAATTGCAAAGGCTATCTCACTATTAATATAATGCTATAGCCTTTGCTAAGCATTAAATATATCTGTAGTCATAAAAATTTCCTCCTATTTTATAAATGAATATATAATTTGCATACAATTACTACAAAGTTTGGTATTGCAACTTATATTTCTATGATATCATCCTAAAACAGTGGTGGAAACCTCATCCTTTATTCAGAAATAAATATGAGTATGGACATTTAATTTTTAATATCAAATAATAATTTTAAAATTGGTCCCCTTTATAGCTTACTAACACATTATGGTTGAATTGCAAAATAAAAAATACCGCATATTCAAATTGAATAATACAGTATTTAAAATAACTTAATTTTAAACCTGATCTTCTTAATAATTTAATATTATCTCTTAAAGAAACATTCCAATAGCTGATTCAACTTCTTCATAAAATTTATAACCAACACTATTATACATAGCTATAGCCCTAATATTGGAACTCCAAACTTCTAGTCTTGATTCTTTAACAGCTAGAATTCTTAGCTTATTTATGGCAGCAAGCATTAGATTCCTGCCAATTCCTAGTCTTCTATAACCCTTAGAGACAAACATATCATCTATCCACCCATATTGGCTGTTATCTTCATTTTCTTTTACAATAACCATAACATTTCCAACAATTTCACCTTTATGTTTAGCCGCAATGCTGAAGTACTCATTTTCACTTTCTATTTTCTTTAAATCATCAACGGAATAACCTGATGCAAATATCTCACCTTGCTTTTTAACTAACTCATTAATTTCTTCATCATCTGAAAGTTCTAGGTTTACAAATTCTATTTCTTTGATTTGGGTAGTCTCAACCTTATCTTCACCTATCTCCAGCTTTAAAATATGCATACCTTCATCATACTTAAAACCTTCTTTTGAAGAGTAATACTCAATATTTTCTCTATCATCTGAAAAACAACAATGATAAAACTTTACTTCAAGGTTTTTAATTTGCTCTTTTTCCTTCTTAGCGATAGTCTTACCACGATTAATTAATTCATAGAGCAGTTGATCTTTAATTTCAATTTTGTCAGCCATATCCTTAACTGAGATATCTATATAAATGTTTAATCTAGGCTGATCAAATATTTCAGATGACATAAAAGATGAAATAACAGCTTCACCAACTAAATTTTTGCTTTCATCATAAGCTTCCAACATATTTTTTCGCATACTGTTTTTAATAAAGTATTGCATAGTTTCCCCCCCTAATTTAATTCACATTTTGTCATTATGCATTAATCCCGTATTTTTATATACGTATAATAACTTATTTTCAAAGATCAAACTTTCTTAATTAGTTCCCAATATCTATAGATTGTTTCTCAAACTGTAATTGCTAAATTGGAATTTATCGTTCCCGTTTCAGGTAGACCATATCAACAAGCTGTTTTCCATCTTCAAACATTGGGTGGTCATAGTTATCTATAAAAAAGTTCTTTATTCTGTGTGATTCTGTAAAACCACATACATTATAAAAAGAAAGAATCGAATGACAGTCACCAGTTCCGACAAGCATGGTTTTACAATCGGAGTAATGCGAAAACAGAAACTCTATCAGTCTTTTTCCATAGCCTTTTCGGTGGCAATTAGGCACCACTGCAATATTCTTGAGTTCATAAATTCCATCTACTTCTCTGGTAATCACACATTCAGCCTTTACTCCATTATCATCCAGAATAAACATTTCGCCACGTTCAAGATAGTTGTCTATCATGCTTTCCTGCTCATCTGCTAACAATAACAAGTTAATATATTGTTTTTTGTCCCCTGTGATTTTTCTTATATTCATAGTGCTCACCTCTGTAAATTCCTGTTTATCAAGTAATTTAACAACTAGTTAATAATTAGACTTTGAAAATATCGTCCTTCCAAATTTAAATGTTTTGGAGCTTCAACAAATCCCTTATCAACAAGATATTCATTAGTAAGTCCAAAGACTTGATGCCATAATTCATTTAATATCTCTTTTATATTAACTTTATGTTGAATTGCTGTTATATCCTTAGCATCCTTTTCAAAATCTCTAAAAAGTTCTTTTACTGTTTCAAATATTCCATCAAGTATGAATGTAGACAATTCATTTATTATTTTTCTATCTGACTGAATAAAAATAGGTACATTTATTGATATAATATCTGTATTTTTATCGAAGCTTATATAGTTTAATTTTTTAAGTAAATCGGCTAATTCTTTTTCAGTTTCAGTTAAATTAGTATAACTAATTTGAGAATCTGATATTTTAAGTACTAATTTACCACATTGCTCAGCAATTTCTTTATTTTTATTATCAATAATTTTTACATATGCTAAATTTAAATTCTGTGACCTAGTTGAATCTTCAAGTGATTTTTGAGTCATTCTAAAGAATCTATACATATCTTTTCTTTCTCCATTAGAATCGCCAAAACTATTAAATGTGAATCCATTACTCCTATAATTGTTACTACTACATAGCAATTTATTACTATAAGATTCAACGACATCATTATCTTCATAACCTATAACAATATAATTTCTATCATCTGGTTGAGGCTTAGATACACAAAATAATCCTTTTTGACCAAAGTACTCAAGTGCTGTACCGTCAAATATATCATCACATATTATATGATATAAAAGTCTTTCTTTTGTAAAAAAATTATAGCTTGAAAGTAATGTTAGCTTATTATAAATATACTCTTTGTTTTCAATAATCATATCACCTATAGATCTACCTATATTACCAAGCGTGTCATCTAATATTTCTAAATCTTTCTCCAAAAATACTGGAAAATTTACTTTATAATATTTATCTTTTATGTCTATCAAATTTATTCTCTTTAATGCCTCTATTATATCCTCAAAAGTACTTAAGTTAATATTTAAAGTTTTTATAATTTCTTCTTTGGATATAGTAAAAGGTCCATCTTTAGAAATTAAATATAAAATTTCTCCTACAAAATTCTTATCACATACATATGCAGGACAATATTCATTGTACACTCCAATCTCTCCAAAATAATATATATTTATTCTCTTATTCATTTAATATTTCCCCCAATCTTCCCCTATAAAATATCACTAGCAATTAATTTTCTTGAATTTTACAATTATTATAACATAAGCCAATGATACGTATCATATCATTGGCTTAATTTTATTATTTTGACCATTTATTTTACTACGGAGCCTTACTTTAAATCTAATTAAAAAAATAATTCTCCTGGTTTATAACCTTCAGGCAACTCTTCTTCACTTACAAATTTGAAGCTATCATCCTTTAATATTGGTAAAAATGCTTCGTATGGTATTCTTGAGAATTCGCATCCATAGTCATTGGCTCCAAACCACTTACCTTCTTTGCTAGTCAGATTTAATCCTCTAGCAAATTTAGTATGATTTGAACAATCATGAACAGCTAAATCCCAATTTTCTTCATCTGCTATCTTCATGAATTTTAAAGTTAATTCTCTGCTCCAAGTTGGAGAAATATATCCATGTCTAGAAATGTACATATTTTCCCCTTGATAATTATCTATGTTATTGATATTTAAATGTAGTTCTGCACAATTTATAAAATCAAGGTTTGTGTTTAAAATAGCTTCCTTTTTCTTGAAAAATCCTTCAAAGAATTCAGGTGTCATTGGCGTTTCGATACCTACATATTTAAAATATTTTTTTGCTATGGCTATATTTTCAATAACCTTATCTGAACAATTAGATGCCCCTAAGTTGAATCGTAGCTCATCAAGACCCGCTTCACTTAATGCTTTTAAGTTTTCTTCTGTAGCTAGTATACCATTTGTATACATATGCTGATGAATTCCTGCATCACTAAATTTCTTTATAACTGAATAATATTTTTCAATTTCCATAAATGGTTCTAAGTAAACATAGGAAATTCCAGTAGGTTTATTATGAATTGAAAGCAATAAGTCAATATCTTCCTCATAAAACTTTGTGCCACCAATTTCCCACATTCCTTCGCCTATAGGTGGTTGATCATCTAATTCTCCATAGTTATAACAAAATTTACATTGTATGTTACATTTATTAGTTTTTCTAATGGCAGTCAAACCTGTCCCCATAAGACATGAGCGACATCCTCTAGAAAATTTATTATCTTTTCCTACATATAGAGTTCTATTCTGTAAAGACTTTAACCCCTTAATTTCTGCCATTAACTTATTATTTCTATCATTAATTGCTGCCTCAATTTGTGCAAAGGTAGCATAAATAATTTCTTGTTGCTTTACCATTAATTCCTCTTCTTCTGGCAACATTGCAAAAAATTCAAACCATGATAGTGCATCCTGCTTGGAAATTTTCATTTAGTGTCCTCCTCAAATTATCTCTCAAAAGATTCGATTCAAATCAAATCCTTTTAATTATACATCATTTACTTAACACACTTCAATATAATTCCCTTTTTAAATCCACCACGCTCATTATATTTAATTCTTCTCCTCTCAAGAAGTTCTTCTTCAGAACATCCAAGGTTATGAGCTAGTCCAAACACAACTTCCATTATATCTGCAAGTTCTTCTACATTTTTATCCTCTAGATATTCATTAACCTCTTCCATTAATTTCTTTTCTAATAGTTCTCCCATTTCTTCTTTTTTAGCTACAACTATATCATAGCTCTTACCATCCGCTTCAATTATTTCTGGTATATTATCTCTAACTAATTTATTATATACTTTCACTTTTAACTTCCTCCAATCCATTATACAGTTATAATACTCCCGATTCTAAAATAGAAAATTTATTATAAGATGCATCAATTTCAGCCATAGCTCCATATGGTAAAACCATCATAGGTGCTGTATGACCAAAATTCAAGTTGCACATTATAGGCAAATTATCAAGTTTTAGTTCCTCTCTTACAACCTTTATAATGGCATTTTTATATTCCTCATAAAACCTGTTATCATAAGGCTTCCCAAAAATTATTCCATTAACCTTTTCCAAGATTCCTTGAGACCCATAATTTCTAAGCCAATATTCAAAGTATTTAGGCTCTGGCATGTCTTCACTAGTTTCTAGAAATAGTATAGCCCCTTCCCATTGACTTTTATCTGGCCAAATACTTGTACCCTTAATCATCTCTAAAACATCCATGCAACCACCTATTAATTGGCCCGTAACTTTTCCACTGCCCTGTAATACTTCTGTGCCATTACTAGGCTTAGTTTTTCTTTGAGTTAACTTATTCTTTTCTTCCCATGGTAAATACTCACTTGTCCAATCAGTTGAAGCTTCAATTTCTCCTATTGTTTCATTATTAAATAATACCTTATCTATCCAATGCTTTGTATAATCAAACATCTTTACATTTTCAGCAAACTCTGAAAGGATTGCTGGACCATAAAAACTAGAAATTCCAGCCTTAAGACACATCATATGATTAGCTGTTGTATCTGAATATCCAATAAAAATTTTAGGGTTTCTTTTTATAATTTCAAAGTCTATGTAGGGAAGTAACCTTATACTCTCCTCTCCTCCAATGCAAGAAAATATCCCCTTGATTGTTGAATCTTTAAAAGCATTCATTAAATCCTCTGCTCTTTTTTCTGGATGATTATTTAAATACTCAGTTCCTTTAAGCGTATTATCCATTTCTATTACTTGCAGACCAAACTCCTCTTCAAGTCGCTTTTTCCCTTGGTAATATCTCCATAAAATATCGCTATCTCCAGCTCCTCCCCAGGATAAGCTAACGGTAGCTACTTTGTCTCCCCTTTTAAGCCCTTGTGGTTTTATTAATTTCAATACGATCATCCCCTTCATTTTTAATGAAGAAATTCCAATGGAATTTCAACAACAATTTTACATTCTAAGTTTTAAATAAATATTTTAAACTTGTATATTTTATCACTCTATTTTACTACAAAGCCTATAATAATTCATTGAAGATTGCTCTTGAAAACCACATTCCTTATATAAATTTAGAGCAGTATCATTTTTACACTCTACATCCAGCTCAACTTCATTAATACCTCTTTCTTTTATTAATCTCAACGCCTCTTTTAAAGTTTCTTTTCCATATCCCCTGCCTCTATATTGTGGTAATATCCCTACACCACTAATAAAAGCTGGACCATCTCCAAAAGATATAGTGATCTTTCCAATAATCTTATTTTTAAGCTCAACCATATAAGTGATTTGGCCTACTTTTTCCTCTTCTTCTGGAAAACACTCATATTCTAAAGGTTGGCCAAAATATATTTCATTTTGTTTTACAATCTCTTTTCCATCTTCATTAGTAGCTTTTCTAAGTACAATATTTTTTGCAACTTCATTATGAATTTTATTATTAGCTTTCATTCTATACTCTGAAAAACTGTATTTTCCTAAGTTATCTTCTATAAATTTAATTCCTGACTTAGATTTTCCATCACATAACAACAAAATTTTATCATATTTAGCTCTATGACATTCTTCTAGGGCTAAATCAAGAAGCTTTTTAAAAAGTCCTTTTCTTTTAAAATCTGGATGTGTCATACCATTTATTTCTGCTGTTTTTTTACCGCCAAAACTTACTATCCCAAGGTAAGACACTAAAGTATTATTGTTATAATATAAAAACTCATTAATATTTTCAATCCCACAATTATTGCTACTTTTAATAAAGTTCATTTTAAAATCTAATTCTAATTTTAAATTTACTTTATCTTCTTTATTACAAATACCTTCTAATCGTATTATTTCTTCATACTCCTTTTCACTTAGATTTTCCCTTAAAATTATTTTTTCGTCTAATGTTTCTACTTGCACGACAAACTCCCCCTTTAATTTTCTAGACATCAAAAAATACCCCAAAGAAGTTATCTCAACTACTTCAGGGTATTTAAAATACACGTTAAAATAATGACTTAAAAATTCTAAAAACTTTTAATCATTAAAATACTCAATAAATTCTACGCGAAGTGCTGGATATATAATATTTAACTTAAATTTGCTACTTATTTTTTTCATATCCATCACTCCTTTAAATCTTTAATCTAATATTATATTATTTTCTTTCCAATATCAAGTATTTTTACTATTTTTTATTATCTTGTTGTAATAAAATATGGCAAGTAATAAATAGCTCATTCCTATGCCTATATATACTCCAACTAGACTGAGTAATTTAGAAAGAAATAAAATCCAAACTATAGAAATTAACGATATAAAAATTGTACACTTTAGAACATAAGTTTCATCAGTTTTTCCTTGTAAAAAACTTTTATATATTTGTTGAAATACATTTATAAGCTGAACTATAATAACCACTATAAATATTCTTGAAACTCTTGAAACTACCACTTTGTCATTACTAATGATACTAAAAATAAATTTTGGAAAAATCAAAGTAATAATCCCTAAAGTTAAAACTATAATTAAAGACATCTTTATTGCAGCTTTAAGGATATTACGAGCTTCTATGTCATCTCCTTCATAACTTTTTTGTACAGATAACGTCATAGCAGAAGATGAAAATGCAAATATAGGAAGAGCTATAATACTACCCATAGTTTCTGAAAGACTATAAGCTGCAATTTCATACACTCCAAGTCTTGAAACAATCCCTGTTAGTATTAGTGTAAATACTGTTCCTTCCATTAAATCCTGACCTAATAGTGGAATATACAAGGTTATAAGACTTTTAAAGATATTCTTCTTAAAGGATACTTTAAAACTTAATCTACCTTCCTTACATATCTCAATTATATAAATCACTATTCCTACGGTTAATCCTATAACACTTCCAATGGCAGCGCCTTTTACTCCAACCTCTGGAAGTCCAAACTTCCCATATACCAAACCATAGTCAAACACTATATTTATCCCTGTTGCAACTATGGTGCTATATAGAGAAATCTTTGTGTTTTTTAGATTTCTAAAGTAAGCTGAAAAAATAAATATAATCATATTTAAAAGTACAGTAACCGATGAAATATAAAAATACCCAAGGCAATCTTTAAGTACATTACCTTCAAGTCCAAACATTTCCTTAAAAAGAAACTCTCCACCTATCAATGATAGAGCTATAATTCCTATACCTATAACTATAGATAGTGACATTGCGGATAAAAAATTCTCTTTAAAACCTTTATCATCGCCAAGTCCAATTGACTTAGCTGCTATAATATTATATGCAACCGAAAGCATCCCTAAAGATCCTGTTATTGCATAGATGACAGAGCCTGCAACGCCTACAGCTGCAAATCCTTCTGTAGAATAATTTCCTACAATAGCTTTATCTAAAACCTCAAATAAAGTAGTAACTACATAATTCATTAATATTGGAAAAGCCATTTTAGATAATAGTTTATATCGTTGTTCTTTTTCTTTTATCATTGTTATTCTCCATTTCTACAAATAATTTCTTACTTGAGTTAGAAGAATAGTGTTCTATTTTAATAGCCTATTCTCCCAATAGGCTGAAAACATACAGATAATTCATTTAAATCTCTCCTCACTTCACACATGTAATATTTTACATGTAATTTAATATATGGTCAATTTGAAATATATTTAATTTAGCTCCTCTATTAGCATTTGTAATTGGCAACTATATGTTTCTGTGGTGAAAAGCTGATCATAAAGTTCTATTTCAATAATATTTTTCACTTTTAAATTATTGTCTTTTATATATTTAAATAATTTCTCCCAACGGTAGTCTTCATTTTCCTTGCTATAAACTAAAGTTAAATACTTTCCCTTGGGTAATGTTTTTATACTTATGCATTTTGGGCGCTCTATCTTTTCACTAATTTTAGAAAAAACATACTCGGGTTCAGCTTTAATATCTAAAGATAATTTGTATATAATTCCTCTTTCCATAGTTACATTTAGATTATTATACTCAATTACCTTGTCTAAGTCAGAATAATATATAAGTTCTTTTAAATTTCCTACTTCTCTGCAAGGCACTACAACTATAGATCTCTCTTCAAAAAACTTAATTTGAATTTCTTCATTATTAACAATATCCCTTGAATACATGATTACATCAGTCAATTCATCTATATCTTTAATTACTTCTTTCATCTTTTTTATATTTTCTTCCGCTTCACATTTCTTCATCTGAAGAAACTCTACTAACTTTAAGGTATCCTTATCCTTAAAAATTTCCTGAAGCTCCTTTATACTTGTTCCTAACGCTCTGCAACCTTTAATAACATCAATATGTATAAATTGCTCAATTGAGTAATATCTAAATCCTGTACTTTCATCAATATAATTAGGGATAAGAATACCCACCTGATGATAATATCTTAATGCTTTTATAGTAATTTCTTTAATTTTTGCAACTTCTCCAATTGAATATAAATTCTTCACGTTTAAATCCTCCAATTTTTTATATAAGCTATTGCCTCTCCCCTTAGTGGAGATTCTATTATGAAATTATGGAAAAATCAATATATAATTTAGAAAGGATTGTTAAAAATGGACAATATACTATACAGAAATATAGAAAAAGAAGATTATGAAACGGCTAAATATTTAATTGGTGAAGCTTTTGGCTTTAATAAAGAGATTAAAGATAAAAATTTCTTAAATACACTTTTAAATATCTATCTTCAAGATTGTTTAGTATCGAGTTCCTATGGAAAAGTAGCTGTAAAAGAAGGAAAAGTAATTGGTATTATTTTAGGTTCTTCAAAAAATGATAAATTGAATCTAAGAAAACCTCATAACTTATTTAGTCTATTACTAAGTGGATTTAAAGTTCTTATAACTAATAAGGAAAACAAAAAAATACTTAAAGAGTTTTCAACTATTACTGAAACGTACAAAGAAATTATTAAAGGAAAAGAAAATGCTTTCCAAGGCTGCATTGAGCTGTTTATTGTCTCTAAAGAAAGTCAGGGTTTAGGTGTTGGAAAAGTTCTTGTAAATGACTTATTTGATTATATGAAGACTATGGATGTAAAGTCTTTATACCTTTATACTGATACAATTTGTAATTATGGTTTTTATGAACATGAAGGCTTCAAACGTGTTAATGAAAAAAGAGTATTCTTTGATTCTATGAATGAAAATCTTGATGTATTTTTATATAGATATACCTTTTAAAACTGGAAATAAAAGTGCTATTGCAAAATTATACATGCAATAGCACTTCATAACTAATTCTTTATTTTAACAATAATTAATTTCTATTCATACATTAATATAAAGATATAGAAAGTTAGGTGAACTATTTGTTTGATAAATTTTATAATTCAATTGATACTTTATATACAGAAGATATAATAGATAAACTCTCCGCTTTTGGTGATGATCCTGAAACAGGAAATCGTTCTGCTGGTTCTCCAGCCTGCACTGCTGCTGCAAAATATCTCTATGAAAAATTTAGTGAAGTTGGACTCACTAATGTAACAGCTGATAGTTTTAAAGTCAATGGATGGACTTTTAAAGGAGCAAATTTGCAGTATACAAATGATAAGAATGAACCTTCAAAGATAATACTTGGTGGATTTGCTACTAACTTCGTTGCAAAAGATCAATGTCTAAAATTAGTTTATGGTGGTAAAGGTAGTAGTAATGAACTTACAGCACTGGGGGATATAACTGGTAAACTAATCTTAATATCTCCTTTAAATACAACAACAGATAACTGGGTTAACTATCCTTCATATCAGGCACATGTTAAAGGAGCCGCAGGAGTAATAGTTGCTACAACACACAAAATCCTTCACGAGGATATTTTAATTTCTAATGATATTAGTACCCCCTCTTATTGCAAAGCTCTATCTATAAGTATAAAAGATGCTAATACCCTTATGAAATTAATTGATGCTAGTGATTCTAAAGAAATTCAAGTAACTCTCAATTCTAATTCAACTGTAATTCCTTATGCTACTTCATATAATATTTGGGGAGAAATCAAAGGAAAAACCGATGAAGTAATTTATCTAATTTCTCATTATGATGGTTATTATCACTCATATTTTGATGATGCCTCTGGAGTCTCTGAAATTCTAGGTATTGCAAAAGGTCTTATAGATAGTTCCTATGATAATACTAGAACAATAAGATTCATCGCCCATGGTGCTGAAGAATGGGGTAAAGGTTATAGTCATTTTGACTGGGCTGCAGGAGCTTATGAACAAATTATGCATCTTCATCCTGAATGGCCTAAAAAAGCCTTTGCACTTATAAATATTGATGGTAATTTTCCAATAAAGGATGAAAAAAACTTTATTATATATAGTTCACCGGAATTAAATTATTTTACTAGAACTGCTAATTTACAGACTTTCTCTAGGTATAAAGAATATAATTTTAAATTTAAATATCCAGTTCCTACCTCTTATGAAGATTTTATTTATCAAAAATCTGGCATTCCTTGTATAACTGCAGGTGATGATTTAAATGAAAGCATATATTATAAGTCTTATTACCATAGTTCTATGGATAATAAAAAAGCTGGCTTTGATAGAAAAACCCATAGGATGATTCAAGAACTCTACGGAACAATGGTTTTAAGTCTAGATAGATTAATTCTTCGACCAATGGACTTTTATACTACATTTGAAGATTTTAAAAAAAGCTTTAATAAAAGATTTTTAGATAGTAAATTCCAAAACCTTTTAGAAGAGCTTTGCTATTATGGAAAAATGCTTACTAACAAAATATATATCATTAATTCTAATTTTGAAAATTATAGTTGCCAAGCATATGATTTAAACTATCATTTATATAAGCTATATAAAATGGTACAAGATAGTTTTTTAGCTCTTGATTATAATGCTTCCATTGTCTATCCTCATTCTCTTTGTCAGACCAACCTATTATTGTTATACAAAGGGTTAAATTCCTTACATAACAACAGCGAATCTTTAGATGATATAGTAAATAACTATCTTTTAAATATAGATGGAAACAAATATGCTTTTCAATTAGATAAAAAAGCTTATGACTTTTTAGTTAATCGCCAGGTCTATGGAAATGATAATTCTTTTGGTGAAAAAATGTATATGAATCCAAATGAAGATTTATATGATGTTATTCATTCATTAAATTGCAAATATGAAGATGATTGTCCAGACTTAACTGAAGAAATTGCATTGTTAGAGAAAGCATATAATAACCAATTGAGTTACTTAAATAAGGTTTTAGGTAATGAGTATTTAGCTGTTTCTAAAATAATAAATTATATAAAAGAAATAATTCATTAATATTTTTTTATAAATAGCAAGCAGGCATCATTGCCTGCTTTTTTAAAATTTTATTACCTTTGGACTATTTGTAAAAGAATATATAGTTGCAGTTGCATTTTTCAAGTATAGTACTTCCATTAGATTATCATCTACCTTATATAAACTTCCTAATGAATCCTTATTATCCTCCATCATCTTTACCCTAGCTTCGCGCCTATCATCATGAATAGCCTCACCTTCTATACGTATCCAGGTATCCTTATTCATCCCACAAATCTCAACCTTGGAATTATTAATCATTTGCTTATAAACATTTTTTTCATTATTAGTTACAATATAAAGCTTGTCTTCAAATTCCGCTACAGCTCCAAAAGGCCTTACCCTAGGTTGTCCACCCTCACAAGTTCCAAGATAAAATGTTCCACATTCCTTTAGATAATTTAAAACTTCATCCATTTTTATTGCTCCTTCCAAATATACATGATATATTTTATTTGTACTTTTATTATACAAAGTACTACTTTTTATACAAGTACGATATTTTATGATACTGGTATCAAAAAAGATACCTAGGAGGATATATGAAAAAAGAACTATTTGGAATTTGTCCCTTTGTGACTTCGCAAAAAATACTATCTGGAAAATGGTCAATATACATACTATATTTACTAAGAAATGAACCTTTAAGGTTTAATGAACTTCAAAGACGTTTGCCTGAAGATATGACTCACTCAACACTCTCAAGACAACTTAAAAGTTTAGAAAAAGAGGGCTTAATTATTAGAACTGAATATAATCAAGTTCCACCAAAAGTGGAATATAGCTTAAGTGATATTGGTAAAAAGTTTGAAATTGTCCTTGCCTCACTAGAGGCGTGGGGTAATGATTATATAGATTATCTCAACAATCATGATAAAGAGGAAATTAATTAACAAATATATATTATACTTGAATCTTTTATACTCATATGTTATATTATAAATACAAGGGATAATAATTATCGGTTAATAATTATTACAACCACTTGTGTTCCATGCATTAGGTAGATTCCTACCGCTATTCAATCTAATCCTCCCAAAAATAGATTGAAATTTTTTAGATGATAAAAGCGTTGCAAAATTAAGTTGCAACGCTTTTCTTTAGGCTCTGTAGTTAAATAAAGTGATAGAATGTACAAGTTATTCTAGACAATAATTTAATCAACTTGTGCACAGCTTCTCCTAAGAAGGGGTGAAGGGGGATACTATCCCCTCCGATTCAAGGAGAGATACTCAAAGGGAACCATAGGGTTCCTTTTGAAAAAGCTGAATAGAGTATAAAAGGCTCCGTATGCATACAGAGCCTTTCTTTATACATATTTAATTACCAATAATATTAGGCTCTGTATTTTACTACAGAGCCTAATACTTATTGCAACTTATATAAATAACTTCATTTGTACTATAGGTCATTGATACCTGTGAAATTCTTTATATTTCATTGCTTGTTAAAATATTGAGAAATGATTTATAAATTTGTATATCATCCATTAACAAATTTAACATTCATTTTTCACTTTTAATAACTTTTAACTTAGAAGCATTAAGCCTATTCATAAACTTTCATACAAATGTTTGGTGAAATTAAATTAGATTTAATTTATTTGCTTGAAGCTTATGATTTTAACATCAACGATTCTAAATTAAAGTTTTAAGTGTCACTTAGATTACTTATCTTTGAACTCTTCCTGATCCATCTCCACCAGCAAGTTTTGATACTTCATCTACAGATACTTGGTTAAAGTCTCCTTCTATAGAATGCTTTAAGCAAGAAGCTGCAACTGCAAATTCTATAGTTGATTTTGAATCATATCCGTTTAATGTAGCACAGATAAGTCCGCCACCGAAGCTATCTCCACCACCAACACGGTCAACTATGTGCATTTTATATTTTTTGCTGAAGAAATAGTCTTCTCCATCATAAAGCATTGCAGACCAGTTGTTATCATTTGCAGATAAAGATTCTCTTAAAGTTATAGCCACTTTACTAAATCCAAAACGATCTGCAAGTTGTTTAGCAACGTCTTTATATCCTTCATGGTTAACTGTTCCAGTAGTTACATCTGTATTAGCAGCATGAATACCAAATACATCAGCAGCATCTTCTTCATTAGCTATACACACGTCAACATATTTACATAATTCTCCCATAACTTGTCCAGCTTTTTCTTTTGACCATAACTTATTTCTGTAGTTTAAGTCACAAGAAATTGTTACACCTGCTTCTTTAGCAGCTTTACAAGCTTCAAGGCATATAGCAGCAACTTCATCATTAAGTGCTGGAGTTATTCCTGTAAAGTGGAACCACTCTACTCCATTAAATATTTCTTTCCAGTTGAAATCTTCAGATTTAGCTGTAGCTATTGAAGATCCAGCTCTATCATATATTACTTTAGAAGGTCTTTGAGAAGCTCCTTTTTCTAAGAAGTATATTCCAACTCTATCTCCTCCACGAGCAATATCAGTAGTGTCTACTCCATATCTTCTTAAAGAGTTAACAGCCGCTTGTCCTATTTCGTGCTTTGGAAGTTTAGTAACAAATTTTGCATCAAATCCATAGTTTGCAAGTGATACTGCAACGTTAGCTTCTCCTCCACCGTATGTAGCACCAAATGTTTCAGCTTGTACAAAACGATAGTATCCTTCTGGTGCAAGTCTTAGCATAATTTCTCCAAATGTAACAACTTTCTTAGCCATTCTAATCTTCTCCTTCTATGTACGTAATTTTATAATTTTCTATTTTTGAACTAAGTGAATTGCAAATCCACCAATTTCATTTTTAATATATACTGCTTTTAATTTTTTCTTATCATCATACTTAGCTGTAGTAAAGTCAAATTCAATTCCTTGAGACTCTAAATATGCTACTGCTCTGTCTATATAATTTGTAGCTACAGCAATATGTCCATTTGCTCCTAGGAAAGGTGTCTTTGTTATTTCGATTCCTTTACTAGCAAACACTGAACTGTTTCCTTCTTTTTTAGTAAATCCAAACATATTTTCAAATGCATTTGCCATAGCATTTGCTTCTTCTGAATCTTTACCATTTATTCCAATATGAGCAACTTCAAAACCTAACATAGTTTGTACAGCTTCTCTTGTCATTTCTTTAATTTTATCAAACTCACCAGCTTCAACTAGATCATTTTTAACCATCCAGCTTCCACCACAAGCTATTATTTTATCAAATGCTAAATACTCATTTATATTTTTTGCACTAATTCCACCAGTTGGCATGAATTTCATATTCACATAAGGAGCTGCCATAGATTTTATCATTTTAATTCCACCTGCAGCTTCTGCTGGGAAGAATTTAACTACTTCTAAACCTAACTCTATAGCCATCTCAACATCACTTGGATTTGAAGTTCCTGGAGTTATTGGAATTCCCTTTTCAACACAGTATTTTACTATTTTAGGGTTTAAACCAGGACTTACTATAAACTTAGCTCCTGCAGCAACAGCACGATCTACTTGATCTATTGTTAATACAGTACCTGCTCCTACAAGCATCTCTGGATACTCAGTAGCCATAATTCTTATAGACTCTTCTGCTGCATCTGTTCTGAATGTAACTTCAGCACATGGAAGTCCTCCTTCACAAAGAGCTTTAGCTAGAGGCTTAGCATCCTTTGCATCATTTAAAACAACAACAGGTACAATACCTAATTTCTGAACTTTTTCTAAAACTTCATACATAGCCTTTTCCTCCAATTACGCATCAAATGAGTTTCACATTGTGAAACGCTGTTTCATTTTTGTCTTCTAATTGCAATTATACCTCTATATCGAAAATTGTCAATGGGTTATGTAAACATTTTTAGTCATTTAAATTTAACTCCTCAACTTTTGTATAATGTTTGATAAAATTGAAAGTTGATGATAGTATATAAGTTGCAATAAAGATGTTCATTTGGGGTGATATTTATGGAAAATATTGAATTGGAAAACAAAAATCCTATTCAAGTTGTAGATAGGGTTTTTAACATAGTAGAAATTATGTCATCAACAGGTCCAATTGGACTTTTAGAACTTAGTAACTTAGCTAATTTACACAAGAGCACAACACATAGACTTTTAAACTCATTAATTTATATGAATTATGTAAAACAAAACAAAGATACAGGTAAATACTCTCTTACATTTAAGCTTTTGGAGATTGCTAATAAAAGTTTAAATCAAAGCGACATTCTTCAGACAACACATGAATATTTAAAAAAGCTTTCTATGCAAACGGGTGAAACCGTTCACTTAGTTGAAGAGGACGGAATTAATGCAGTATATATAGATAAGGTGGAATCAAGTGTAAACTCTGTAAGACTTGTATCAAAGGTTGGAAGTAAGATTCCTTTATACTGCTCTGGTGTAGGTAAGGCTCTACTTGCTTTAAAATCCAATGATGAGGTGACTGAAATATGGAGGAAAAGTGATATTCATAAACTTACTCCTTATACTATTACTTCTCTTGATGCTCTTCTAGAAAAATTAGATGAAGTTAGAAAAAATGGATATGCTCTGGATGATGAGGAAAATGAAGAAGGGGTTAGATGTATTGCTGCATGTATTCCTGACTTTACTGGTAAAGCAAAATATGCCTTTAGTCTTTCTGCTCCAAAGCAACGTTTAAGTGATGATAAAATAGAGTCTCTTGCTCCTTTTGTTTTAAACTTAAAAAAAGAATTATCTAATGAGTTTGGATATAAAAACAGATAGGGACCTTTAAAGGTCCCTATCTGTTTTATTATACACACTGTACATATTTCTATATTTATTAATCTGTAACTTTCTCTTGTCCTCTTTCTTCCATAACCTTAAGTTTACTTACTCTTACAGACGGTAACATAGTCCCATTAATTGATTTCATCTCTATAACACCAGTAACTTCAACCCATGTATTTAAAGCTGGCCATGTCCCACCATAAGACATAGGAAACCCAATTACAGTTTCATCAATATGATCACCATGCTCTAGTTCATACTTTCTTCCTACCACATATATATCTTTAATATCATCTATCATATATACAAAACCTTCATATCTAATTTGAATCCCAACATAGTCCTTAGGACTTTCAAATATATCATCAAGCCTTTTAGAAAAATTTTCATCATTTAAAAGTATTGCATCATTTTCTAATACTATTTCTTCATTACCATCTGAAGTTTCTTTACTTTCCTTTTCTTCTATATTGTTTTCTACAGGAATAGATTCTCCCTCTTTTTGAGACGTGCTACCACATCCACTTAGTGATGTCATAGCAATAGTTAATGTTAATCCAAGTAATATTTTATTTATCCTTAATTTCATCAATAATTCTCCTTAAGTATTAATGTAAAACCAACTTAGATTTTAACATATTAACGCTCGTATTAAAATTATTTTTTTATTCAAAATACTTCTCAAAATCTAGAATATATCGTTCTATCCCTACAGCTACACCGTCATTATGTACAGTTTCAGTTATCTTATCAGCACTTTCTTTAACTTTTTCCCTAGCATTTCCCATAGCAATACCCATTCCTACTGTAGATAACATCTCTATATCATTTTCTCCATCTCCAAAGGCATAAGAATTTTCAATTGGTATATTTAAAAACTCTATAGTCTTTAGTATACCTTGTGCCTTTGTACTATTTCTTCTATAGACTTCTAAATAATTATCTGCAATACTATTAAAAAAATCATATTCAGGATATTGCTTTATACATTCCTTAGAATACTTAATCCCTTCTTTATCATCTGAGAAAATTTCTATTTTATAAATATTAACCTTGTCTGTATCACATTGTCCTTTAAAATACTTCTTGGAAACACCTACCTTATCATAAAATTCACTAAACTCTTTATAACTTTCATCCAGATAAGAATATACTTTACTCTCTAAAATATGCTGTATATTGCGACTTTTAAGCCTATCTACTAAGGCTTTTACAAAGTCTTTGTCCATAGGTCTTTCATAAATAGTTTTGTTATCAATAATTACATGAGCTCCATTGGCAAGGACAAAACCATCAAATCCAAAGTTTCTAATTGAATCACTTAAAAATGCATAGGGTCTTCCTGTAGCTATAAAAACATAATTCCCATTAGCTTGCATTTCTCTTATAGCTTCCTTTACCCTTGGTCTAATTTCCGTAATCCCACCAAAGTAATCTACTAGTGTCCCATCTATATCAAAAAAAATTATTTTCTTCATTCTTTATCCTCCATAATGTACAAGCTTTCTAAAAATGTACCTATCTTATTTTTAGGAAGCTTGTACAATTTTTTTATTTTAAAAAGTTATCTGCAACATTAAAGCTAAACACAAAGGCATGTTATAAAGATTACTCTACAACACACCTTGTTTAGACCTTTAATTATTCTATTTTGTTTCTCTTACAACTTTACGTATTGGCAAAATAAAGGTTGGTGAAACAGAAAGTTCATCTACTCCCATCTCTAAGAACTTTTCAGTAAGTGATAAATCTGCTCCAAGTTCTCCACATATACCAGCCCATATGCCTTCTTTATGAGCATTATCTACTACCATTTTTATTGATCTCAAAACAGCTTCATGATGAGCATCATAAATATTATCAAGTTTAGAGTTTTGTCTATCTATTGCCAAAGTATATTGAGTTAAATCATTAGTTCCAATACTAAAGAAGTCAACTTCCTTAGCTAATAAATCACTAATCATAACTGCCGCTGGAGTTTCAATCATTATTCCCTGCTCTACTGTGCCAATAGAAACTCCTTCAGCTATTAACTCTTCCCTTACTTCCTTTGCAATCTCTTTGGCTTTTCTAACCTCATTTACTGAAATTATCATTGGATACATTATAGCTATATTGCCAAAAGCACTGGCTCTATATAATGCTCTAAGTTGAGTTTTAAATATATCTACTCTGTCAAGACAAATACGTATTGCCCTATACCCCATAGCAGGATTTTCTTCATGATCTAGATTAAAGTAAGATGCTTGTTTATCAGCTCCAATATCAAGAGTCCTGATAATTACTTTCTTTCCTCCCATAGACTTTGCAACTTTTTTATAAGCTTCAAATTGTTCTTCTTCAGTTGGAAAGCTATCCTTTTCTAGATATAAAAATTCACTTCTAAACAATCCTATTCCACCTGCATCATTTTCTATTACCGAATCTATATCAGAAACATTAGCAATGTTGGCAAATATTTTGATCGTTTTACCACTAAGTGTTATGTTTTCTTTTCCTTTTAGTTCTTGGAGCATTCTAAGTTTTTCTCCGTCTTCTTCTTTCTTCTTTTTATATTCATTTATCAACTCTTCAGATGGGTCAATGTAGAAAGTACCCGTATATCCATCAACAATTCCCATCTTTCCATTCCACTCTTCTTCAATTTCAATATTAATTAAAGCAGGAATATTCATAGTCCTAGCAAGAATAGCAGTATGAGAATTTGAAGAACCCAGTTCAGTTACAAAAGCTAAAAGTTTATCTTTTTCAAACTGAACTGTTTCACTAGGTGCTAAGTCCTTTGCAACTACAATAACAGGTTCATCTCCCATATTACACTTTTCATTATTTCCACTAAGAATCCTAACCAATCTCTTAGAAATGTCCTTAACATCTATAGCTCTAGCTTTAAAATAATCATCATCCATATTAGAAAAGATTTCAGCAAAATTATGACCTGTTGTATCTACAGCATACTCTGCATTAACACCCTCATTTATGATGTTTAATACAGATTCATTATAGTCATCATCTTCTAGCATCATAGCATGAACTTCAAATATTTGAGCTTCCACTTGTCCAACTTCTTCAGATACCTTTTTTTCTAAAAAGTTTAATTCTTTAATAGCAAATTCTCTTGCCATCTCATAACGCTCTACTTCAAGTTGTACATTATTTATTTCTCTTTTAACTACTTCTTCACTTTGCTTGTTATATAGAAATACTCTTCCTATAGAAACCCCACTAAAGATGGCTTTACCAAAAAACTTTTCCATATTATCGCTCCACTTTCTCTATAGATTTGATCTAAAAAATTCCTCTAAAGTACTTATTGCCACTTCCTCATCTGAACCTTCAGCTGAAACTAAAACGTTCATTCCTTGTTTTACGCCAAGGCTCATTATAGCCATAAGTTTAGTTAATTCTGCTTTTTTACCATTACACTCTATAGTAATTGTTGATTCATATTTTTTTGCTTCCTTAACAAGAATCCCTGCTGGTCTTGCATGTATTCCTACCTCATCTGTTATTACATAATTAAATGATTTCATAGTTTTTTCTCCTTTTATCTCTTATTTAACTGTCATTAACAATTCATTTTTATTTATTTTTTCTGCTTCTATTGGTAAAACTTCTGAATAATCGTCAGTATTAGTTACAATTATTGGAGTGATGATTTTATAACCTTCATTCTTTATTTCCTTCAAATCTGCCTCCATTAATAATTGTCCCATTTTAACTTTATCACCTTGTTTTACCTTAACATCGTAATATTTACCATTCAACTGAACTGTATCAATACCTACATGTATTAGTAGTTCAACACCTTCATTTGATTTTAAACCAATTGCATGATGTGTTTCAAAAACCATTTCAACTTCTCCATCAAATGGAGCTACAATATTTCCATCTACAGGTTCAATGGCAATACCATCACCTAACATTCCCTCTGAAAATACTCCATCATCAACATCCTTTAATGATAATATTCTACCTTTCATAGGAGAATATACATTGCATTTTTCATCTAAGTTATTGCTTTCAACTTCTTCACTTGATGAAACATTCTCCTTAGAAGAATGATCCCCTTGAAGATAATCTTCTAGGTTAGATTTAATTACTGTAACTTTAGGTCCATAAATTACTTGAACTCCATTACCTTTTTTAATAACTCCTGCAGCACCTGATGCTTTTAATTTATTTTCATCAACTTTTCCTGCATCAAAAACTGTAATACGAAGTCTTGTTGCACAACAATCCACGTCACTAATATTAGCTTTTCCACCTAATCCTTCTGTTATCAATTCTGATACTGTATCTACAGCGTCACTATTTTCTTTTCCTTCTAATTTCTTAGCATTTACATCAGCTCTTGTATAAAGCTTAACTTCTTCATCTCCATCTTCTCTACCTGGAGTTTTATAATTGAATTTCTTAATTAAGAAAGTAAATAACAAGTAGTAAACTACAAAGTAAACTATACCTACAAATATAACATTTACCCAGTTTGTTTTAGCATTTCCTTGTAAAATACCAAACAAGAATAAATCAATAAATCCTCCTGAGAATGTCATTCCTACACCAACATTTAGCATATGCATTATCATATATGCAGCTCCTGCAAATACACAATGAATTCCATATAAAAGTGGTGCAACAAATAAGAATGTAAATTCTAATGGTTCTGTAATACCTGTTAACATAGAAGTTAGAGCTGCTGATAGTAAAAGTCCACCAACTACTTTTCTCTTTTCTGGCTTTGCACATCTATACATTGCATATGCAGCTCCAGGCAATCCAAATATCATAAGTGGGAATTTACCAGACATAAATCTAGTTGCTTCTACGCTAAAGTGTTCTATTCCTGGAGTAGCAAGTTGTGCAAAGAATATATTTTGTGCACCTTCAACTAAAACTCCTCCAACCATCATTGTTCCACCTACAGCAGTTTGCCAGAATGGTAAATAGAAAACATGGTGCAATCCAAATGGTATTAATATTCTTTCCATCAATCCATACACCCAAGTTCCCGCATAACCAGAACTTAAAACGATGTCACCCACATTATAAATTCCAGTTTGTACAACTGGCCAAATATAGAACATTAATATACCAACTATTAAATATACAACTGCACTAATTATAGGTACGAATCTTGTACCACCAAAGAAAGATAGTACTTGAGGTAATTGTATCTTATAAAACTTATTATGGAGTGCTGCAACACCAAGTCCAACAATAATACCACCAAACACACCCATTTGTAATGATTGAATACCAACAACTGAATTAGTAGCACCTTCTAATAAAGCTCCAGTTCCACCATTTATATTAATCATTGCACTTATTGAGGCATGCATAATAAAGAATGAGATAGCTGCTGATAACGCTGCAACTTCTTTTTCCTTTTTAGCCATACCTATTGCTACTCCCATAGCAAAAATAATAGGTAAATTTGCAAAGACAATATCCCCTGCTTTGCTCATTACTGTTAATATTGCATAAAGAAAAGTACCAGGTCCCATTACGTTGAGTAATCCATAAGTTTCTAACACCGTTTCATTTGTAAAGGAACTACCTATTCCTAAAAATAAACCAGCTACTGGCAAAATTGCAATTGGAAGCATAAAGGATCTTCCGATACGTTGTAAAACTCCAAAAATTTTGTCTTTCATATTTCTTCCCCCATTCATTCACATTTTTCATCATAATATAAAAAGACCAAAACAAACCTAGCAGTATTAATATTAATACTACTCAAAGCCTGTTTCGGTCTTGCCTGCATTACCAGTCACAATCCAACTAATCTGTAATTGATATTCTTTTTAAATGTACTGTTAAAAATGTCATCTCTTCTTCAGAAATAGTTTTTTTATAAGTTTCCTCTACATATTCTCTAATCTTCACAGCACACTGATAATCATGTGCATATCTATCTCTAACCATCTTTTGAAAGGTAACGTCGTCATCCTTTGAAATCTTGTTGTTAAATACTCGTTGTCCAAAAAACTTTAAATGAGTTATGAATCTGGCATAATTTAAAGACTCTTCATCTAAAGATATCTTATAATAATCTTTTACAATATCTATTATTTTTTGAATTAGTTTTGTAATATTAAACATACTACTCATATCTGTATCTAATTCTGCATTTACAATATGTAAAGCTATAAATCCCGCTTCATCCAAAGAAAGGTCAACACCAAGTTTCTCTTTTATAATTTTAAGGGATTCAGTTCCTACTGCAAATTCAGATGGATAAAACTGTCTTATTTCCGACAACAATACATTTTTATATTCTAAATTCTTATCCTTTCGCTCTAAAGCAAAACTAATATGATCAGTCAAAGTAATGTAAATGTTGTCATTAAGTTTCTTTCCTAAGGTTTCCTTTGCATAATCAATTATATCTGAACTTGTTGCAGCATAACTATTTGGAATTTCCGCTAAAAGTTCTTGTAATTTATTTGAGGTCTTATTATTTGAAATTTTATAAACCTTTTCAACTTTATCTTCATCTATCTCATCATTGATTTTCTTTTGAAAACCTATACCTAACCCTCTTAAAATTACTTCTTCACCATTATGATCAAGGGAACACACTACATTATTATTTAAAATCTTTACAACCTTATACATACCGTTGCCCCCTAACAACCATTACAAAATGAATTATACATTTTATTCTCTTTATAGTAAAACATTAAACTTATATTTATTTTAAATTATCATATTTATAAATAATAGTCAATATACGTCTTTAATTTTGACTTAATAAATATTATTTTGACAATTGTAATGATAATTTATACAATTCTTCATCAAATTCTTTTTTAGTGCTAAGTGCCTCTTTTATATCCATATCAATTATTTCATTATTCTTAATACCAATAACTCTTGCACTTTTTCCCTCTGCTAATACTTCAACAGCCTTACCACCCATTCTTGATGCTAAAATTCTGTCAAAAGCACTAGGACTTCCTCCTCTTTGAATATATCCAAGGACAGTAGCTCTAGTTTCAATGCTTGTTATTCTTTCAATTTCACCAGCAAGTTTTTGAGCTCCTCCAACACCTTCTGCAAGGATTATAATGTTATGTAATTTGCCTGATTTTTTACCTAAAATAATATTTTCACATATATCCTCTAAAGCCATTGGTTGTTCCGGAATAATAACTTGTTCTGCTCCACCTGCTATTGCTGAATAAAGAGCTAAGTCACCACAATTTCTACCCATTACCTCTATTACACTTACCCTCTCATGGGAACTAGATGTATCTCTAATTTTATTAATTGCATCAAGAGCCGTATTAATTGCAGTATCAAAGCCTATTGTATAGTCGGTATAAGCTAGATCATTATCTATAGTACCTGGAATTCCAACAGTAGGCACTCCTAAATCACTTAATAGTTCAGCTCCTCTGAAAGAACCATCTCCACCAATTACCACAACACCATCAATTTTAAGCACTCTTATAACATTTAAAGCCTTTTCTCTACCTTCAGGTGTCTTAAATTCATCACTTCTTGCAGTTCTTAATATAGTTCCTCCTCTTTGAACTATATCTGAAACAGAATGCCTATCCATTTCGAAAATTTCACCATTAATTAAACCGTTATACCCTCTGTGAACACCATACACTTTAATACCTTTTTCTAAAGCTGTTCTTACAACCGCTCTAATAGCTGCATTCATTGCCGGAGAATCTCCACCACTTGTTAAAACTGCAATTTTCTTCATCGTATATTCCTCCCACTTACACCATTTAAAACCAAACTTTTCCGCTTAACTACAAATTAAAAAAAGACCAAAATACACTAGCTCATTGATATGAAAAACCTAGTGTATCTCAGTCTTGCCTGCATTACCAGTCACAATCTGATAACTTCAATTCTATATGACTAAATTATCATAATTTTTTATCATAGTCAATAGCACCTTATTTAGAATTCTTCTTTCAATTATCAAATCTTCCTACATTAAACAACTTTAAATTCTCATCAACTTCACCTAAATAAAGTTTGCTTAACATCATTCCTCCTAAAATTGCAAAAAGGATTCCATTTGCTCCATACCCAAGATTAAACCACAACTTATCATTTTTTGGATCTTTTCCTATAAATCCTAAGTTGTCTTGAGTTGAGGTAAATGCACCACAGTATTTATATTCAATTTCAATATCCTCAATATTAGGAAACATTGATTTTAGTCTCTGCTCCAATATGTCATATTTTTCACTTACTTTATCCTTATTTTCTATATCTGGATAAAACCCTATGTCTTCTCCGCCTATAATAATTCTTTTATCCTTTGTAGTTCTTAAATAATTATACGGATCCTCATTATCTCTTATTAACACATTATCATAATAACCATTCAGAGATTTTAAAGGCTTAGTTGCAACGTTAAAAGTAGTTGAAGTTATCCCAAAATTTCTATCTGTAAAAACTTCTGTGTGATATCCTGTGGCAACTATAATAATTTTACCTCTTACTTTATGATCATACTTAGTTATTACCTCCACTCCATCCTTTTCATAATTTACCTCTACAACTTCTGTATTTTCAAAAACTCTAAGTCCCTTGCCTACTGCAACCTTTAAAAGTTCCTGGGTGTATTTATATGGATCTAGTTCTGCTCCTCCACTTTTCCCACAAACTCCTGCTTTTAAATCGAAGGAGAACGGATTATTTTTCTCATTTATAAACTCAACATCGAAACCATTTTCTTTCCTAACTTTATACTCCTCTTCTATTGACTTTATATCGGAAGTTTTAGATGTGTAAAATAGTGTATCTCTCTTTACATATTCACACTCATTACCATACTCCCTAATAAACTCATCTATCTCGTCCAATGCTTTAACACCTAACTTATATGATTTTATTGCATTTTCTTTTGAAGTATATTCCTCCAAATCTCTTATGGTACTATCTAATTCATATTGAAGGAGTGCTGTAGTAATACTAGTACTTCCATAACCAACTATCCCTTTTTCTAAAATCACAGCATCAATGTTGTTTTTAGAAAAATAATATCCCAAAATGCTTCCTGTAACTCCACCTCCAACTATTATTACATCTGTATCTATATCTTCAGTTAAATAGTTAAATTGATTTATAACTCTGTTGTTTTTCGCAAATAAAGGCGACCCCTTAATAAAATCTAAATTCATAAAATAATACCCCCTAAAAAATACTGCTTATTATTCATTAAGTAGTATTTCCTAGAAGGTAATGACTATTCTAATAATATCTTTAAATATTCTCTAAAACTTTATCATATTCTTGTCTTTTTTCTTTTATACAATCCTCAAGTCTTATATTCTCATTTTGTAAATTGTGAAGCACTTTCTCTACTTTTCCCTTTAAATTAATAATCTTATCTAGAGTTTTATTTATTTCACTTTGAACTGAAAAGTCAGTAAATATATTATCAAACCATATATCAAAAGCAATAGTTCCAGATGAAAAAGAAATATTTTGTATACTTACATCGCCAAGCTCCTTATTAAAACTTGAAAGTAAATTAGAAATTCTTTTAATTTTAACTTGAGCTTCATCTATGCTGTTATGCTTAGCAAGTGATGATATAAAATCTCCTCCTGCTATGTCAAATATCCCCCAATTTTTCGCACTGCCAAGAGCACTTTCTGCAGATAAAATCTCAACATGCAACCTGTTGCCTATGTTCTGTGCTTCTTCTATTTCCTTAAGTTCCATAACTAAGTCATCTATTTCTTTTTCTATACTATTTAACTTATTTTCTTCTGACGATCCCTTTATCTCATTTGCTTTTTCATTTAATAATCTTCTATATTCATTGTCACAGTTTCTTAATTGCAATAATCTATCTTCTATATTTTCAATGTGTTGCTTAATATAATTAACTTTATTTTCTTGGTCTTCATACTTAAATTTTGCCATAATATATTCTTGTTGTTCCTTTTGAAACTTTTCTTCTTTATTTTTCATAACCGTTGCAAGGATACTAGAAAGTGAAAGCTTTTCCAGTTTCTCAACATCTTTATATTCTTTGTCCAATTCTTTCTTTAGTTCATTCATTTTTTTATTTTCATCTTCATACTCTAACTTTAAGTTATCTAACTTACCTTGTAGAACCTTTTTAAGGGCCATATCTTCTTTAACCTTACGAATTTTCTCATTCAATTCTTTTAACATCCAACTTCCCCCATATCACACTTTTTAATCAAACTATTACTTCTATTATAACAGATCCTATATCTCTTTTATTACCATTTTAATTTTCCCTGTCTTCTTACTTGCTTCCAATCTATCTACAAATCTAATATTAAAATTCACATTATCTAAATTCTTATTCTTTAAAAAAATCCTTATTTGTTTAGATATTTCCATAGACTGTATATCCTCATTAGATTTATTTGATGTCATACATTTTAGTTCAAAATAATTTAGGCTCTTTTGAACAAACTGATATTTTGTAATCCCAGTTACATTTAAATCATCTATAAATAGGGGGTGAAGAAAATCCCTTTTCCCTTTTGAGTTTACAAACCACATAAGTTCTTCTTCCCTACCCATAACTTTATCGATATGAGTATAAGGTAAATTGCCATATTGATTTTTAGTATATCCCTCCATAATATCAGTTAATTGATATCTGATTAGTGGAAAGGCCCTATTATATAATTGAGTCACAATTAATCTATTTTTTTCATCTATTTCTGTATAGTTTAAATCATCATATAAGTATATACCATCATAATAACTGCTTCCTGCTCCAATAAATATAGATTCGGTACACCCATAATAATCTATTACATCTGCTCCAAATACTCTTCTATAATAATCTGTAGCATCCTTAGTAAGGGGTTCACCACCTGTTATAATTTTCTTTGGATTAATATTTATTCTGCCTTCTTCTTGAAGTGATGCAACAAGGTTTAAGCAGGAAGGATAACCTGATAAGTAAAGTGGATTATAATCTTTTATAAGGGACACCCATTCATCTAATGGTTTTTGTGCATTTATGATAACACTTTTACACTTATATTTTTCCATACCAAAAATGGCAAGGGCAGTACATGCATAGCCACTTCCAACGGGGGCTATATATAAACTTTTAATAGGAAAGTCACTAAAACCTACCCTTCTCTCTCCACCTTGTACTGTAAGCCTTACAAAATTAGCTTCAAGTATCATTAAAGCTCTTTTATCATATAGAAAATCGGTAGGAATTCCTGTGCTCCCAGAGGTATGAACAATATATCTATCTTTAAACTTAGGAAGTAATGTTTCCTTATTTGTAGCTTTTTCAATATCCTCTTTAGTTATTGCTTTAGTTGCAAGCTCATAAAAATTATCTTTAATACAGTTTTTATTTATTATAGGTAAATCAGTAATATTTACTTTATCTAAATCACCGTACTCTATTCCCTTTGATGAATATAACCCTTTATAAAACTCACTACTTTTATATGCTTTCTTAACTACAGCTCTAAATTTGTCTTCACTATATTTTAATATTTCTTCTCTACTACAACTATTGTGTTTATATAAAAGTCTTCCGTACTTAACTAAATCTATAACCATAATTTACACTTCCTCATACTATTTTAAATATATGATAATAACCTTCATACACTAATGCTCCCCAACTATTTATACAATTATATTATATACGTTACATATGAAAATTCTTTTAACAATTTTCTACTTAAAAATTGGACTTTTACAAGATAAAATTTATCTTGTAAAAGTCCTTAAAGATCTAGATTGTAATTTAGGATCCCTTTACTTTCATTAGCATAACTGAATAACTTGAACTTTATATACCACAGTTATAATTTGACCAGGTACCATGGTATTTAGATTAAATCCTGATGATGGATTGTAATCTGTATAAGCTACTCCATTAATAGTAACTGATCCAAGAACGAAGGTTACATTACGTGGTGTTGGGTCTAAGAATACTACATTAGTAGCATTAATATTACCAGTATTAACAACTGTTACTGTATAAGTTATCTGCTCTCCTACAGTTGCATATTGTTTATTTACTGCTTTTGTTACACTTAAGCTACCATAAGCTATATTAGTTGTTACTGTATTTGAATAAGTTGTATCTACATATGGTGGTTGTTTTGGATCTACTACATATTCAAAAGTAATAACAGCTTGGTTTGTTACTTGATTACTTGTAGGAACTGATACTACAGTCACTACAAAGGAAACAGTAACTACATTACCTATACCAATATCTCCTAAATTAAATCCAGTTATAGGGCTTAAAGATTGCTGACTTACATTATTAATCTTTACACTACCTGATTTAAATGTCACACCTATTGAAGGAACATCTTGGAAAAATACGTTACTATCAATAACATTTCCTACATTAGTTAGTGTGACAGTATAGGTTAGTTCATCTCCTATTGTAGCTATTGATTTATCTACAACTTTAGTAACATTTATCTTTCCTAAAACTACATTAGTTGTTACTGAGTTACTTGTTTGAGTCTTTGTAGTTACAGAGCCACTTGGATCAATCTTATAACTAAATTGAACTAAAGAGTTATTAGTTACATAGGCAGGTGTTGGCAATGCATTTATTTTAGCATTAAAAGCTACGGTGACAAATTGACCTGGTGCTAAATTAGATAATTCAAATCCTATTGTAGGATCCAGTGCTGGATATACTACTCCATTAATACTCACTGTCCCAGATACATAGCTTAGTTCTGTTTGAAGTATATCACTAAAGAATAAGCTTGTGGCATTTATATTACCTGTGTTCGTAATTGTAGAAGTATATAATACTATATCATTTACCCTTGCATACAATTTATCAACTGTCTTACTGTTTGACAAACTACCTACATTTACATTAGTAGTTACAGTGTTAGATGTCCCCACAATTGGATAAGTTGGTCCTTGAGGATCAATATAATAAACTCCATTTGCAACTGCATAGTTTGTTATTTGTGGTGGTGAAGGAAGAGAGGTTACTGTAGCTTGGAATTGAATTAAAGTAGTTATTCCTGCTAATAAACTATTTGGCAAATTAAATCCAGCTATCGGATCATAGGTTGGATAACTTACTCCATCTATCATCAAAGTTCCACTCTTAAACACTGCCCCATTTGATAAGAAATCTGTAAAGAACAGTTGGGATATGGTTGTGTTCCCTGAATTTTTTACCAAAACACTATAATTAACAGTATTTTGCAAAGTTGCATATAACATATCTACTGTTTTGGTTGCAGTTAAACTTGGCATTATTATTATAGTGGAAACGGTATTAGATTGAATAGACTTATTATAATATTGTCCATTTGGATCTACTTTATATGAAAAGGTTCCTACTGCATAGTTGAGAACTGAACTTTGAGTTGGAGATTGTATAACTGTAACTGTAAATACCACAGTTACATAATCTAGTGACGCTATATTCCCTAAACTAAATCCTAAATTTGGATTATAGTCTGGTTGTGTTACTCCATTAATCTTCACTGATCCCGCATTAAAAGTTACATCCGGCTGTAAACTATCTGTAAATACTACATTATCAGCTCTAACATTTCCATTATTAGTTACAACTACTGTATAGGTTAATACGTCTCCCTTTGTTGCATAAGCTCTATCTACAGTCTTATTTAAATTCAATGACCCTAAATTAATCTGAGTTGTCGCTGGATTTGAGGTAACTTGAACTGGGATATCACTTCCATTTGGATCAATTCTATAAACAAAGTTAATTGTTGCTGTGTTACTTATCAATGATGGTGTTGGCACAGAAGTTACTGTAGCATCAAATTTTACTACCACTGTACCTCCAGGTATAATATTTCCTACAGAAAAGCTTCCATAAGGATTATAAGTTGGATATGATGTGCCATTAATAGTTACAGAACCTTCTGCAAAAGTTAAACCATTTGGTATAACGTCTCTAAAATTAACATTCTTAGCTACAGTATTTCCTGTGTTAACTAAACTTATAGTATAGGTTAATATATCTTCTATAGTTGCATATGCTTTACTAACTGCTTTTGTTGCAGTTACTAAACCTACATTAATAACTGTATTTACAGTATTGGTACTTCCCTCTTTTACTATTGGTGGGTTTGTAGGATCCACATAATATTTATAATCCACCGTCGCAGAGTTATAAATAATATAGTCCATTGGTAAAGTTTGAACTGTTACTGCAAATTTAACTTCCAAATTTCCATGTCCAGGTATATCGTCTAGATTAAATCCAACGTTAGGATTATATTCTGAATAGGTTACACCATTAATTTTTACAGATCCGCTTACAAAACTGGCATTGGATTGAACTATATCTTTAAAATATACATTAAAACAATTAGCATTTCCTAGATTGTTTATTAAAATAGTATAGTTTAAAGTATTTCCTATAGTGGCATAAGCTTTATCAACTGACTTTGTAGCTTGTAAATTTCCTATCTTAATAAGAGTTGTAACTTTATTGGAAGTAGTAGTTATAGTTGTTGGGTCATCCGTTGGAATTAATCTGTAGGTGAAAGTTACAGCCGCTGTATTTTCTACCTTTTCACTTTGAGGTAAAGAATCTACATGAATACTAAATATAATTGTATGGGATTGATTTGGTGTTAAATCTGTTAAAGAAAAACCTGAGTTTGGATTATATGATGGCTCTACTACACCATCTACCACTACTGTACCACTATTAAATGAAGTTGATGGCGGAATTAAATCTTTGAAGTTTAAACTTGTTGCATTTACTGAACCAGTGTTCTTTGCAATAATTGTATAAGAAATATTGTCTCCAACTGTAGCATATAACTTATCCACTGCTTTTGTAATTGTTAATTCTCCTACTGCCACATAAGTCTGAGTAATATTAGTATTAATAGTAGCAGTTACAACTTCTGTACCTACCAAATAATCATAATTAATAGTTGCAAAGTTATAAATTATATTATTAGCTGGTCTACTTGCTATTGTTGCCTGAAATGCTACTGTAGTTGTGCCGCCTGCTATGATATCGTCAAGATTAAATCCTGTACTTGGATTATATCCTGTCTTTTGATCTCCATTTACATATACTGAATCAGTAACAAAAGTTAAGTGTGTGTCTAATATATCTTTGAAAAATACATGCTGAGCTGATACGTTACCTTCATTTTTTATAGTAATAGTGAAGTTTAACGGATCTCCAAGTTTAGCTAGATACTTATCTACTGTTTTATTTGCAGATACAATAGTATCATAAACATAAACTGTAGTTGTATTTGAAGTTTTTGTATTAGTTACAGGATTTCCACTTGGATCAACATAGTAAGAATAAGTTACATCTGCACTATTTAATAACTTATTTGCCGCAGGTATAGAATTCGCTGTTACTTTAAAATTAATTGTGGCTTGCTGCCCTATAGGAATATCATCTAACCCAAATCCCGTATTTGGATTATACCCTGATTTATTTACACCATTTACATATACTGAACCAGTATTAAAAGAAGATTCACTCTGAATTTTATCTTTAAATATCAAGTTTTTAAGAATGGTATTTCCAGTGTTTGTTATTACAAAACTATAGGTTATTATATTAGTTAACCTAACTACAGTTCTATCAGCATCCTTAGTTATAGTTAAATTTCCCAAATTAATATAGGTTGTAACAGTATTACTAGTTACACTACCTTGAATATATGGTCCTGTTGGGTCAATTTTATATTTATAATTTATAATAGATGAGTTAGTAACATATCCATCACTTGGAACGCTATCCACACTTACATTAAAAGTAACAGTTACAAACGTGCCTTTAGAAATTGTTCCAAGGGTAAACCCTTCATTAGGATTATAGTCTGCATAGGTGGTTCCATCTATTTTTACAGATCCAGCAACAAAAGTTGTATGCTGCGGAACTACATCTATAAACTCAGTGTTTGCAATATCTATATTACCACTATTTGCCACTACTGAAGTATAGGTCAAAGTATCATTAACTGTTGCATAGGATTTGTTTACACTCTTAGTATTAGTAACTGTCATCTTATTTATATTTGTAGTAACTGGATTACTTGTTAAAGTTCCATCTACATAAGGAGAAGTTGGACTTAATTGATATTTAAAGGTCACGTTAGCAGTATTAATAATTTTAGGTGGAGTTGGAAGACTAGTTACTGTTACACTAAACATTACTACTACATTTCCACCTGGTAATGCATTATTAATAACAAATCCGTTATTAGGATTAGCATCTGGATTACTTACACCATCTACAACTACTGACCCTGCTACAAAGGTACCTCCACTTGGAATTGTATCTTTTAAATTAACATTTGATAAAGTCACTGTACCAGTATTAGTTAAAGTTATAGTGTAGTGCAAAACATCTCCTATTGTTGCATAAGCTTTATCTACAGCTTTAGTTAACGTTCCACTATAAGTGTTAATTACTGTAGTCACAGTATTACTTGTAGTAGTCTTTGTTATTGGTTGTTGTGAAGGATCAACATAATAACTAAAGGAGGTTGTAGCGCTATTTTTAATAGTATTTGGAACCGGAAGACTATTAACATTAACTTTAAATTCCACCGTTACAACTTGACCATTTTCCATATTACCAAGAGTAAATCCAGTCTCAGGATTATAACCACTCTTATTAATGCCATTTATAAAAACAGACCCTGGAATAAAAGACGCTTCAGCTTGAATTGAATCTGTAAATAAAGTGTTTATGGCTGCTGTATTTCCTGTATTAGTAGCTGTAAAGAAATAGGTTAAAACTTCTCCTACTGCTGCATAGGATTTATCTACACTTTTAACTAAAGTTATATTTGCAAAAGGATCATAGGTCTTAACTACATTGGAATATACAGTTTTAGTTACTACCGGGCTATCAGGGTTTTGTTTATAGGTTAAAGTTACCTCGGACATATTTGGTATATATCCTACTGGTGGATTTTCTTTTATTTGGACTCCAAAAACTATTGTTGTTGTATCTCCAGGATTCATATTTCCAATAGGAAACTGCATGCTCGGATCAAGGTCTGGATAATTAACGCCATTAATATATACAGTACCTGGATAGAATAAAAGATATACTCCAGTATAGTCTGCAAACTTCATATTACTTAATGGAACTGTTCCTGTATTTTGTATGGTAGTTGTATAAACTAGATAATCCCCTACTTGAGCATAGGTTTTATCAACACTCTTAACTACGGAATACTGAGCTTTATTAATAGTAGTTTGAACTGTATTACTATATATAGTATTTGTTATTGTACTTCCATTTGGATCTGGTTTATAACTATATACTAATCTAGAGTTATTATATATAACATTAGGATTTGGTAAAGTATTAACCTTAGCTTGGAAGGTAATCTCTATAGTATCTCCAGCACATATATTATCTAAGCTAAAACCTTGAGTTGGATCATAGGTTGGATATAATATACCATTAATAGCTACCGTACCACTTATAAATGCTGCTTCTGCTTGAATATTATCTAAGAAAACTGTATTAGTGGCACTTATATTACCGTTATTACTTACAAGTATTTTATAGTACAAAGTATTTCCTATTTCTGCATAAATTTTGTCTACACTTTTCACCATATTCATACATACATAATTTGCAATAGTGTCAACTTTATTAGAGTCTTTTTCTCCATCTATAACCGTTCCACCTGCAGAAATTTGATATTTAAACGGAACCTTAGCTATATTCTCAATTAAGTCAGCAGGATTAATGCTGTTTACTAATACTTTATATTCAACAGTTGTAGTTTGCTGAGGATTTATCGGATCTGATAGTGTGAATCCATCAAAAGGATTTAATAAAGGTTTTGAAGTTCCATTAATCTTAACACTTCCAGTTACAAAGGATGCACCAGGTATTATAGGTTCTTGCACTTCTACATCCATTGCTGGAATATTACCCATATTAGTAAGGCTAAGCATATAAGTTACTGTATCTCCTACCTTAGGATAATTGTTATTATTGCACCTCTCCCCTATTATATCTACAAATTGAACTTGAACAGAGGTTGCATTGCTAAATACTGTTCTTTTCCTCTCATATCCATATTGATTAAAAATATAACCAAAAGTTATACAACTTACATTACTTACCTTTGTAGATGCAGGTAATGAATTTACCTTTGACGCAAATACTATTTTTGTGCTATTTCCAACAACTAGATTCGGTAAAGAAAATCCTACAACTGGGTCATAATCTGAATAAAGGACACCATCTATTACTACGGTACCAGCTACAAAAGAACAGCTTGAATCAATCTTATCTTGAAAAAACAACTCCTTTGCAACTTCTGTTCCAATATTGGTTATATCTATGGTATAGGTTACAGTATCATTTACACTTAATAAAGTTTTAGAAGCCGTTTTAGTAATAGATAATAACCCATCTTGAACTATTACATCAATTATATTAGTTTGAGCATAATTTGTAATAGTATCTATACCTGAAGTAAATTGATAGCTATAATTTACAAATTGATGCAATAGGCCACCTAAAGGAACTGAATTTACTTTGACTGTAAATAAAACATTAACTATTCCTCTAGCATTAATAGTACCGACATTAATGCCATTTATTATATTAGCTGTTGGATTTGATACTCCATTAATAGTAACTGAACCTGGTATAAATGAAGTTGCAGAGTCTATAACTGCTGATAGTATTACATTATTGGCAGGAACATCTCCATCATTTTTAATTTGCACTGCATAAATTAGAGGCTCTCCCACTTCTACGTTGTACTCTTTATCACCATCTATATCATAAGCATCTAAGTTAGCTATTATATTAGGTGCTTTTGATAAAACTTGAGCACCTAGTGCTACTAATTGAACTCCATCGCCAACAGTATCCTCTGTTATTTGTCCTGCTATTAGTGTTTGATTTGTAACTAACGTATTTGAAATATCTACATTAGTTATATCCCATTTATTTCTTCCTCCTAAAGTTTGTGTAGGCACAAATCCATCATTATTTTTACTTCCATTAGTTCCATTCATATTTATTAATCCATTATTGGAATTAAGAGGATTTGCTATATTTATTAATCCTGCAAAAAAGTTGTTCCCTGGGTTATTTGGAGCCTTATCTGGATTAGGATTTGGACTATTTACAGTGTTACCTATATTACTTAATTGCGAAAAAGAAGGACCTGCATACACTACTTCACTTCCATTTAAAGGTTCTCCGTTAGCACAGGCCATAAATACGTTACCCTTTAAATATTCTGCACTTGAACTTGTTGTAAATCCTGTAATAGTTGTTTGAAGTGGTGTATCAGGAGTAGCTACTGCTATACCTGAATTGTAAATAATCTTTTGTGGTTTTAATGTGTTATTTCTATATACTACTACTAATGTCCATCCACCTCTTGAATTACTTAGTCCTGTTTGAGGAATACTTATTGGAACATTAGAAACGGTATAGTTCCCTGATAAAGAAGCTTTTACATAGTCTGTTACATCTGCTGAACGATACCTATCTATAGAACCTGAAGTTCCTGTATAACTGTCTGTATTTTGGGGAGAGATTTGATATATCCCTTTTGATGTTGTAAATGTTATTGGACTATCTTGTACACTTCTAAGATCTAGCGCCCCTTGAACATTACTTTTTACAGTAGAATACCATACAAGTTCAGCATATAGTATTGTGCTATTTGATAATATATTTAAACTTGCAGTGCTTCCTGATTCTGTCCAATCCCTAGTTACTGAACCATCAGGCTTAATTAAATCTGAAGATGTTACACTTAGCGCATTTGTACTACCACATACCATGAAACTATTTCCAGTAGCTACCAATAAAGCTTTATCTATTGCTGAGAAATGTTGTGTTAATGCCACGATATTACCTCCTACTAAATTTAAAATTTACTTGATTATTTTTAAAACAAAGTCTTAATACATATTATTAAGCTTAATTCCATTTGTTACAGGACACGCTATAAGAACAAATGTTTTATGTAAATAAAGTAACATATGTTTGCCTTCACTAATATTATGTATCAAGTAAAAAGTAAGGAGTGATATTATGCCTTCAAGTATACTCTCAATGAGTATAGATAAAACTCAAAATATATCAATAATTATAGGCAGCACCTATTCCTTTGATGTAAATATAAAAAATCTTAGTTCAACACAAAGATTATATAATTTAGGCCTTTCATTAACACTTCCTGATGGAATGCAACTTTCTGCCTCTACTATACCTCAAACTTCAAGTGTAACTAATGCAGATAACAGTACTACCTATTCATGGATTAATATAAAAGACCTGGCACCTTTAGAGGTAAACTATAAAATGAATATTACTGTAAAATGTAATACAAAGTTTAAAAATGGAACTACTATACCCTTTGGCTATAATTTCTCTGGAATAAATGTAGTATGTCTAGTAGACACCATGCCTAGGGGTATCTACGATATTGGCAATGAAGTAATAACGCAGCAAATCTCTATGACTTATGTTACCGTTAGATTTTCAGGCACAATAACTACTTCAGGGAAAGTCTTAAAAGGTGCTGGAACTTCAACTTCTTTAAACGACTATACCCAAGTATCTACAGCCACCTGCAAATTTTACAACAATTCTTCTTCTGCATCTTCAGTAAATATATCTATACTACTAGAAGATGGAATAAGGTATATAGGTAATATCTTAGTCACTGGTACCGATGCGTCAAAATTTACAGCTCCCATTGTAAGTATTGTTAATATCAATGGGAAAGTATATACTCAACTATACTTTGGAAATATTTCTCTTTCAATAAATAGTAATACCACCTTGACTTTCAGCTATGCAATATGGAATCAATATAATAGTAACCAAGGAAACTTCATAGTTCATGGAACTATGCTTAATATGTTAATTAATATGACCTCAGCTGACCCACAAATCATCTCTACTTCAGATAGTAGTTGTAGTTTTGCAGCCATGGATTTAATAATAACAACCTCAACAAGTAAATCAACTGTAGATGTTCAAACTAGTACAACCTACACCTATGTTTTTAAAGTTGGTCAATATTACAACATTCAAGATATAGTTGTTCATTACTTTTTACCTGATGGAATATTCTATGTATCAAGCTCTGTTACTCCAACCTCAGTGGTAGACAGCCCTACTTTACAAGGTTACTATTTAACTTATAATTTCCCACTAGCTACTCAAAATTCATCAAGAACAGTAACTATTAATGCAAAGGTAGATAGTTATTATAGATATAAAAAAGATAATCAAGGATTAAATTTACCAGTAGTAGCTTCCGACCCATTTTTAGCCACCACTGATATACTAGGTACTTTAATAGGGCCATTAACACAGGTTACTGATAATTCAAGTATTACTTCAAGTATTGGGATTGGGAGTATAGCTAAACAATTTATTAAAGGCTATTATAAAGATGAAACTCCTAAAACTATAAATTCTTTAGCTCCTGGAGATTTAGCAGAATATACTTTAACCTATAACGCTTCAACTTTAAAAGCAATACAAAAGGAAGTATCTATTGATGATTTCTTTCCTCTATCCGCTGACCCTATAAATAATTTATCTTATGTGTATACAGGAGTTAATCCTGTTACTTCTCCTCAACTAATTAGTCCCCATGGAGTAGATTTTTATTATGGAAACATTGCAGGATTATCACTGGGAACTATTAATTTTAAAGTTCCAATTGCAGCGCTCGGTTCATCTGCTCAAAATAACAACTTGATGAAATTAAAAGGAATTAACACCTATGGCTATGCCTACAGTAACCGTGCTCAAGTAACTATTAACATTGGAACACCTAATTTAACCTTAACAAAAACTGTGTCTGGACCAAATAAAAATGCTATACAATCAAATGAAATTTACACTTATACTGTTACAATTAGCAACTCAAATAATTTAGGTACTGAAACCGATGCCTTTGACTTTACTCTTAATGATACTTTATCAGCTAATTGGTTTACCCTTGATTTAAGTAGTGTTACTGCTACTGGTAGTGGAAGTTTTAATTTACCAACTGTTCAGGGTAGTAATATTAGTCTATATATAAAAAAACTAGCTCCAGGTCAATCTATAGTACTAACCTACAGAGTCACTATCTCTTCTAATTTAGCCCCTGGCGTAAATATTACTACTACAGCAACTAATACAAATCCTTATTCCCAAGTATATAACGCCAGTGCTTCAAACTTTCAATATAGTAATTTAAATAAAAGTGCCTCTGTTACCCTATCTTCGCTGGCTATAACCCTTACAAAAACAAACTACAATGAATTGTTTAAGGTAGGCTCACCTATAACTTATACTATTGTAGTTTCTGTTCCACAAGGTACAATTTCCTATGGTTTATATGTTAAAGATACCTTACCAAGTGGTGGACAAATCTATCTAGGGCCTTGCTATAGAAATGGAATAGTCATTACTCCTTCAGTATCTTCTAATATAGTTACTTTCCCAACTGAAGGTACCGTGGATGCTAGACTAGCTACCCAAACTATAACTTATATTTTTACTGCAAAAATTAGTAATGCTAATAAAAGTTTAAATGCTATAACCTCAACTCAAACTAATACTGTTCAATGCTTATACCAACAAATTCAAAGTGGTTCCTTTACTACAATAAGTAAAAGCTTAACAGTAACAATTAACCATCCAAATTTATTATTAAATTTAAGTGCAACAGATAAAACAACTTCAACCACATACACTACAAATGCAAATATAAGCACTAGCTCTATACTTCAATTTAAATTAAACTTTCAAAACAATAGTTATATAGATTTATCTAACGGAACTATTGAGATACCAATTGATAGTAACTTTTTATTTTCATCAATAGATGCAACGATTTTGTGCAGTGCAACCTATAATTCCTCATCAAAAAAGGTAATAATAACTGTACCTCAACTAAGTTCTTCTGCATCTGGTTTTATGACTTTTACCTTAATCCCACAATCTAATCTAAGAGTTGGTACTACAATTAATACCCAAGCTACTGCTATTTCTTACTATAATAATATATCAACAACAAAAGTTTATAGCGGTGAGAAAAGCAATATTCTCTCTTGTACTTTAATTCCAGGAGTTTCACTACTTCCGGATCCACTATATAAAATAAATGATTCAACTTCATTTATAGTTACTCCTCCAGGAAATACAGCTATAATAAACAACTACTTTAAAAATACTGGTGGCGGATATGATGATTTTACAATAATCATACAAAAGGTTGCCCTTCCTTATAGTCTTTATATAGATAATGTTAAAATTACCGATGTAGCTGCAAATACACTTTATCAAGAAGACCTGCCATCGATGTCCAATTTAGGTCCTAATACTTCAAAAATAATAACAATCACAGCTGTTATACCTTCAAATCAACCTTTAGGAGTTCGATATGACTTTACAGTAACTACAAAATCAAAGACTAATCCTTATCCTGAAATGACTGTGTTAAATATTGATCCAAAACCATTTTAAAATAATAAAACCATTGACTATATTCTTATAATCAATGGTTTTAATAATGTAACAGCAGGCTAATACTAAAGTACACCCTTTTAGAATCTAAAATCTCTGGTGAAAAATCTTCAATTTCTGCTTTTATGTCATTCTTGTTTCCATAATTTATACCATAGGGTACTAACATACACGTAGAAAACCCAACTACATCCTCTTCATATTCTTTATGGCACTTGGATAGATAACATATTTTATATGACACTTTTCCTATAACTACAAGTGTAGAAAACTCTGACTGAAAATAATTAATTATTTTAGTTTCTACTATCTTTAAATCATACTTTACACTTATTATTTCATCTATAGGATATGGTGTTTTTATAGTGTCATCTATCAAGATTTGTTTAAATACTCTATTTTCACATATTGATGCAACCTTATTACTTTCTACTTCTATTCTATAAGGTGGTTTCTCTACATTATATATGTAGTCATATTCTACCATAGAATAATTATTTATAACTTTATCCCTGCATAGAGGTAATACTAAAACTTTAAAAGAAATTTTTACATCTTCATGACTTTTAATTTCCCCTATAAAAACACCTTTCTCTGGATTTACACATCTTCTTTTTAAATCATTTATCGCCATAGAATTTTTAATAAATCTTGTATTCTCAGGTATGTTATCTTTAAAAATCACATTAGTCACAGTAGCTACACTAGGATTATATATTATAATTGTGTAAGTTAAAAAGCCAAAACAGTAAGTTCGTTGCTTACTTACATACTTTTTTACTTCTAATATATCTTTAATTATCTCCGTAGATACCCTATTACTATCTTTAGTTTCACTTATTATTGGACTTACCTGTGAAAATCTATACTTAAAATATATTCTACATTCATTTACTACATTCATATAATCACCTACGTATAAATAGCTTTAATATTCATCTAGGTATTGTAAAAGTAAAGTAACACTTACTATAACCTTACCTTTAGATAAGTATGCAGCACTTACATCTTCAATTATATAACTTAAGTTTATCTCTTCTTCCTCACAGGTATCTTTAGGTATAATAATAAAAGTGCTAAAGGGTATATTTACCTCTACAACATCAGTAAATTTATTACAGCATATGTAATATGTAATTAAAAGATTTAAACATATACATCCTGTAACTATTAATTTTTTACCTGATAAATATTGGCCTTCTAAAGATATGATTTGTATTGTATTTATGATTTTTGCTGATTTCATGTTTATTTGTGGTATAGTATTTTCTATTTTGCAAATTCTAATTTCTTCATTTCTGTTATACTCTTGTATACAATTATTTAATTTATCACAGATATACTTTTTAATGTTAATTGTTTCATATACATTAAATTGTTTAAAATATTTAATATCACTTGACTCATCATTACATAAATAATTTGGTATCATGTTTTTTAATATAACCTTCATAATATAAATTCCTCCAAAGAGATGAGATAATAAAAAAACTACCTATTATATATTATGAATATTCTAACCTCTAGGCTACCAGATTTTCAAACATTATCACTATATCACAATTGTATGATCATACTATTTTACGCAAGAAAAAAGTGGCTTTGCCACTTTTCCTATCCATTATTTTTTCTAATTATTTTATATACTCTCATTGTTCCATAAATAACAAATGGCATTAATCCTAAGCAACTAATTATCTTCCATTTGCTTATTTCATGTGTCCTTTTATATCCCTTTGTTACAAGTTCAATTGAATTACAGTGGATATCCATATCACCACCATGTTCATCACATGCTCTATGAAAAACACCTTCAACTTTTACAGTATCACCGATATTATGATAATCACCATAACAATTTACCATCTCTCCATCTTTAGTCTTTAAAAATATTCCCATAGCACTAGTTCCATCATTAATATTTAAAAAGGAATTCTCTCCTCTTTCTAAAAGTTCACCAATAGCTTCACCTTGTACTGTAATAGTCTTAGTATCATACTCTTTCCCATTATCAATAAGTTCATTTATAGGAATTATATTTTCACTAGCTAATACCGTAAATGAAGAAAATATTATAGTAATAACTGTTACAATTATCACCTTCCATGTCTTACGCATAATTTTTTAATTCCTCCTACAAAGTACCCAATTAAAGCAAATACAGAGACAAACTCTAACCTTCCAAGATACATTACTATTATATAACACACCTTAAGTGGAGCTGGCATCAAAGTATTTGTAACTCCTATGGATAACCCAACATTTCCTGACACTGAAGCAGCTTCAAAGGCTGATTCTACAAGAGAATATCCATAAAATGTTCCAAGAAGTGTTGCAATAGTAAACATTACAATATAACAAAGAACAATAAGCATAGAAGATTTAACTAGTGCATCATCTAACACAATATCCTTTATATGATGTACCTTTGTTGTAACCACCCTTTTATCAGAGCACAAATTTCTCTTTATATCTGCAATTATTCCTTTAAATATAATCCCAACTCTCAATCCCTTAAATCCACCAGCTGTTGAACAAGCACTTCCTCCAATAAGCATGGCAATAGTCATAATTAACAAAGCAAAATCTCCCCACTCAAAGAGAAGCTGTCTTGCATAAAGACTACCAAAACCTGTAGTGGTATGTGCTGATATTAATTGATAAACTCCTTTTCTAAAAAGTGCTACTGCATTATTATATACACCTGTCTTACTTAAAAATATAACTAATAAAGCTGTAAGAATAAAGGAAGTTGTAAAGAAACTTTGAGCCTCTATATTTTTAAATATTTCTTTCTTCTTTCCCTTAATAACCGCAAAATGAAGTCCAAAGTTTAATGATCCTATAACCATGAAAATTATTGTAATTATTTCATAAGAAAAACTATGATAATACAAGATATTTTGTGACATAGGAGCAAATCCACCAGTACTCCAACTAGAAGCAAAAATAAATAGTCCATGCATCAAGGAATTAGATGGTGATAATCCAATTAAAATACCATCTATAGTTAGCGTTATGGTTCCAATAATTAGATATATAATGCTTATTTTCCAAATCGCAACAGAAGTACCTTTAACATTAGGTAAAAGTTCAATATCTTTTCCTTCACCTACATACATCTTGTAACCACCAGAAAAATTTTTAATAAGAATAGATAGTGCAAGTACTACCATTCCTTGTCCACCAACAAAAGTTAATATATGCCTCCACATATTAATTCCATAGGACATATGATCAAGGTCTTGCATAAGAAATACACCGGTGGTAGTAAACCCACTCATTACATCAAAGCAAGCGTCTAAATATGAATTAGCGTGTCCACTAAATAAAAATGGAAGTGCACAAAGAAGCATCAATAAAAGCCAGGAATAAGATGCAATAATTAATCCATGTTTCCATTCAATTTTAGTATTACTTCTTTCATTTTTGCTTAAAATAATCATCAATGATGATACTGAAAGACCTATAAATAAAGCTAAAAGTATATCTACAAGTGACTTCCATTCCCTGTACATTATTGTTACAAATATGGGTATAGTCATTAATGAAACCGTCCCAAGTACAATAATCCCAGAGTAATAATTTATTACCTTAAAATCTTTCAAATATTTTTCACTCATTTAAATCACCCTAGAAAACATAATAAAAAAAACACAACAGTATATGCACACAATATAACTATTTCAAAAGAAATGCCTTTAAAATAATCCGAATTTCTTACCATCTTCACCATCTCCATAAATACATTCTCTTAACAAATGTGCTTTACTTGTGTTAGTAATAAGCACAACTATATCTCCAAGCAATATTTTCGTATTTCCTCTAGGATAAATAATGTCATTATCTCTTAAAATGGAAACAACAATTGAATCCTCAGGTAAAATAAAATCTTTAATCTCCCTACTTTGCCAACAGGAGGTCTCATCAATATGAGCTTCCACTATTACCATTTCTCCTCTTTCTAGATTTTTTACAATTTTAAACTTATCATCAATAAGTCTATTCTCAATTAAAGTAGAAATTACTTCTGTGCTACATACGGTAGATGTAATTCCTAGTTTATTAAACAATTGTCTATTCTTTGGATTGTTAATTCTTGCAATGGCACTTTTAATAGAAAAGTTGAGTTTACTCATCTGACAAATAATTAAATTTTCCTCATCCTTTCCTGTTACAGCTGCAACTACTGTGTTAGGTCCTTCTATCGCTTCTGATAAATCTTCTAAGCTAGTACCATCCCCGCATATAACGTCAACATCCAACTCCCTAGATATTTTTTCACATACATCATAATCTTTTTCTATAAGTGTTATTGAACATCCACTATCTATAAGGTTTTGAATAAGATAATATCCTACCTTTCCACCACCAACTACTACTGCTCGCATACTATTTCCTCCTTAATATTATCAATGGCTATTTTTACTGGATTAATCGTCTTAATTCCCATTGCATCATAAATATGAGATTTTTCTTCATCATATACTCTGCCTATTACTGTAGGAACATTATATATTTTTTGTGCTATTTCACAACTTACAATATTTATATTGTCATTTTGAGTCATAGCTAGTACAATATCTGCATCCTTAATTCCAGCTTCCTCTAAGATATCAGTATCTATTTCAATTCCATTTAAAACTTTCCCATTAAACCCTGACCCTAGTTTTTCTGTGTTTTGAGAACTTCTATCCACAACACATATGTCGTCATCAGTCTTTGAAAGTTCTTTTGCTAACTTACATCCCATTTTCCCACAACCAATAATAATAATATACATACTAAATTACTCTCCTTTTAAATACTTATATAAAGAATTCTTAGCGTAATAATTCCAGTCAATTAACTCCTTAACCCCAATTGAGTTAAAAACATCTGCATTATTGGAATTATTTATTACACTAATTACTTTTTTAATCTTATAATAATCTTTACATACCTTAGCGATATAAAAATTAAACTGATCTGACGGTGTAAAAATTACAACCGCATCTGCCCTTTTTAGTAAATAATCATTAAATACATCCCCATATAATGGAGAAAAATCTTTAGGTGAAATTATATTTGAAAAATCTAAATTTAAATCTCTTAAATAGTCTTTATATGAATCTACAAATTTATTTTCACCTACAAGTACAACAAACATCTAAGTCACCACCTTAGCCAAAGGATCTAAAAAATCTTGTAAATAAGAGTTGTTTTCTTTATGACAGGATATTTTCTTTAAGGACCTAGATGTGTATATAACTTGTACATTATCTAAATTCTTTAAAGCTTCTTCAATCATTAAATTTAAACAATCATCCTCGGTTACCACGAAAATTTTCAAAAGCATTTTTCTTGAGGCCTTTTCTAAAACCTTTTTCATATCCGTTATATCTACTTCATAATAATAAAAAAACTTACTTTGAATTTGAATATCTTCTTCTTTCTTATTATCTATCAAAAAAACTACCTGTTTCTCTGCTAAAAACGATTTAATTAAGTTGATACTAATATTGTTGTAACCTATAATTAATACATACATAATATTACCTTCTTACTAGATATTTCTGTACCTATATTGTATTTCCTTAGGGAATAATTATCAAAATTCACTAACATTGCAATTAAAAATTATCTATATTAGGAAAACTCAAATTATGAAAACTAATCTTTGGCTCTTAGTCTTTCTTCATCTTTCTTCACTTTTCTATAGACATTGTAATTGGAGGATATTTTTATGATAAAAACACTTAAAGGTAAGTTAACATCAATAAATATAATTTTAATTCTATTTACTACTCTTATTGGAATAATATCTCTTTTGAATTTATTTGTAATTTATAAAGACATTAATGGTTTTTTAAAAAATAACTATATAAGTATACAAGCTGTAAATGGCATGAAAGATGCTCTTTATAATGAACAATATGGATTATTTCTTTATTTAAATGGAAACGAAGAAGAAGGCCTAGATTATTATTCTAAAAACAATTATGCTTTTCTTGAAAATTTACATATTGAAAAAAATAATATTACTGAAAAAGGTGAAAAAGATTGTGCAAATAAACTTGATGATTACTACTCACAATACAGTAATAACTTCTTTACTTTTATAGATATTTACACAAGAAAAGGCAAGGAAACTGCCAATGAGTTTTTCTATGATGATGTTAAAATAAGTCATGACAATATAGTTGATGCATTAAATGAAATAAGTAAAATAAATGAATCTAATATGATAAATTCTCAAAATACAGTTAAAAACAAAATTAATATTATAATTAATATAACGATTTTTTTAACTTGTATTTCTATCTTAATATCCTTTGTGTGGTCAAAAAAACTCCTTAAAAAAACATTAAATCCGTTAAACACCATAATTAATGGAATTAAAGACATTAAAACAAAATCAGAATACAAAGAATTAGATGTAACTACAGAAGATGAGTTTGGAGAATTAACAAAACAATTTAACTTAATGGCTAAGAGAATAAAAAGTTTTGAAGAAAGCACTTTTGGAGAAATTCTTAAGGAAAAAAATAACGCAAATGCTATATTAAAAAGTATTGACTCTCCAATGGTGGTTTTAGATAACGACTTTAGAGTTGCTATGGCCAATGATGATTTTCTAAACCTATTTAACTTAAATTCTGAAGATATTGAAGAAAAATATCTCACTCATCTAATTAAAGATAGAAACTTTTTTTCATTAGTTTATGATATGTCTATGAATAACTGTAAAAACCAAATTGAAAGTTTATATACCTTTAAAAATGAAGCTGGAGATTTGCACTATTACAATGTATCTATAAGTAAAATTGAAGAAGAATCTGATGAAATAGGTATGGTAGTTTTATTAAAAGACATTACATACCTTAAGGAAACTGAACAAGTAAGTAAAGATTTCTTTGCTACAATTTCTCATGAATTTAAAACTCCTCTTACTTCTATAATGATTGGAACAGGACTTCTAGAAAGTAATAAAATTGGAGACTTAAACGAAGAGCAATCTAAAATACTAGATACCATTAAAGAAGACGGTGAAAGATTAAATTTACTTGTATCTAACATGTTACTTCTATCAAGGTTAGATTCCTACAATGAAATTTATAGAAAAGATTATGAAAATATTGATCAATTAATAAAAGCTTCTGTAGATAGTAATAAAGAAATGGCAAACTATAATGGAATTGTTTTAGAATATTTTGTAGATAAAAATGTTAAACCTCTTCTATGTGATGGAGAAAAAATAATTTGGGTAATAAATAATTTAATCACTAATGCAATAAGACATTGTGAAGATGGGGATTTAATCTCTATAAGAAGTTTCTCAGAGAATGATTCACTAAATATTACTGTTACCGATACAGGTTTAGGCATTTTAAAAGAATATAATGAATCAATATTTTCTAAGTTCTTTCAAATTGAAAATAAAGAGATTATTAAAAAATCAGGTCTTGGTCTTTGGATATGTAAAGATATTGTCACAGCCCACAATGGTACTATTAAATGTGAAAGTGACATTGGAGAAGGAGCTACCTTTACAATATCAATTCCATATATATAACTAGGGGGAACCAAATATTATGAAAAAAGCATTAGTAGTTGATGATACAAAAAATATAAGAAATCTTTTAAAAACCTCGTTAGAACTAAATGATTACGAAGTTATTGAAGCCAATAGTGGACTATTGGCTCTAGAAATATTAGAAAGTAATACCTTTGATATAATTTTTCTTGATATAAAAATGCCAAGTTTGAGTGGAACTGAAGTATTAAAAAGGATTAGAAATGATGGAATTTTTTCCACAGTAGTTATAATGACAGCCTTTCCAACCATAAAAAATGCTGTAGATTGTACAAAACTTGGAGCTGTAGAGTATCTATTAAAGCCTTTTACAACAGATAAAATTAATGCACTTATAAAAAAGCTTAATAATGATGATGACGATAATGAAGTTTTGAAGAAAATAATTAAGGGCGTTGAAAAGTTAATTATGCTAAAAAAATATGAAGATTCTATAGTTCTTTTAAATAAAGCTTTATCTATTGATTCAACTAACCCGAAAGTCTATAAGTTATTAGCTGAATGTTACGAGGGAATAGGTGATGTTACTAAACGAGATAAATTCTTAAATTGTTTTAATGCATTCTTATAAGCTAACTTTGCTACTCCTATATACGCACTACTGTTCACGGGCTGCGGACCTTAATTTTATGTATATTTATTAATATTAAAAAACTAATAATTTAGTGTTTGACATTGGTAATAATTTCGAGCGGCCCTGTAGATTGTTCACTTGTAGTGGTATATCTAGTAGTAGCAAAGTTTTATCTACTATAAGAATTGCAAATTGATATGGTGTTACTGAAGGATGGGATTCTTTTGGAATCCCTTTTTTATAAATAAGCTAACTTTGCTACTTCTATATACGCACTACTGTTCACGGGTTGCGGACCTTATTTTTATGTATGTCTATTAATATTAATAAACCGATAATTTAGTGTTTAACACTGGTAATAGTTTCGAGCGGCCCTGTAGATTGTTCACTTGAGGTGATATATCCACTAATAGCAAAGTTTTATCTACTATAAGAATTGCAAATTGATATGGTGTTACTGATGGATGGGATTCTTTTGGAATCCCTTTTTTATAAATAAGCTAACTTTGCTACTCCTATATACGCACTACTGTTCACGGGCTACGGGCCTTAATTTTATGTCTATTTATTAATATAAAAAAACTAATAATTTAGTGTTTAACACTGGTAATAGTTTCGAGCGGCCCTGTAGATTGTTCACTTGTAGTGGTATATCTAGTAGTAGCAAAGTTTTATTCAATATAAAAATCACAATAGGATTTGGCGTTGGTTAAGGCACAATTATTGTACAATTAATGTTACAATAATCGTGTTTTTTATTTGCTATTAGAAAAATTCGTTCAATAAATTAAAATATAAAATTAGTGCATACTACAGTTATAGCAAGTATTTTTCCTATAAAAATGCTTGTGCTATATAAAATTAATTAACCAAGGAGATTGAATATGGAAAGTGATGTAATAATTATTGGTGGGGGGATAATAGGTTGTTCTTTAGCTCGAGAGCTTTCAAGATATAATATAAATGTCGAACTATTAGAAAAAGAAAATGATATAGCTTGGGGTATATCAAAAGCAAATAGTGGCATTATTCATGCAGGCTATAACGAAAAAATAGGTTCTCTTAAAGGAAAATTTGATATTGAAGGTAATAAAATGTTTGATAAGCTTGCTAAAGAATTAGATTTCACCTTCATCAGAAATGGTGCTCTTATTTTAGGTTTTAATGAGGAGGATATAAATACTCTAAAAAAACTAAAAGATAATGGCGATGCACTTGGTATAGAAGGACTAGAACTTTTATCAAAAGATCAAATCAAAGAAATTGAACCCAATATTTCTATATATGTTGAAGGAGCACTTCATGCTAAAACCTCTGGAATAGTTAATCCTTATGAAGTTACAATAGCCTTTGCCGAGAATGCTTGTAAAAATGGAGTAAATTTTCATTTTAATTCTGAAGTCGTTGATATTAAAGAAAATGATGCTGGCTATAAAATACATCTTAAAAATGGTGAGATAATTGAAGGAAAAATAGTTATAAATGCTGCTGGAATTAACAGTGATAGAATAAATAATATGATAAACGAGAAAAAATATGAACATATTCCTGTAAAAGGTGAATACTTAGTTTTTGATAAAATAGCTGGAAAGTTAGTTAATCATACATTGTTCCAAGTTCCAACAAAAATCTCTAAAGGTGTGTTAGTTACACCAACCGTTGATGGAAACCTTTTAATTGGACCAACTGCAAATAGAGTGGATTGCAAAGAATGCGTTGAAACAGACAAAAAAACAATTGCAGTAATTTTAGAAAGAGCTACAAAAAGCATTCCTGAAATTCCCCTTGGAAGAACTTTAAATACCTTTGCTGGGTTACGTCCTCATTTAGAAGATGGTGATTTTATAATTGAAGAGGCTGGGAATAACAAAAATTTTATATCCCTTGTAGGTATTGAATCACCTGGATTTACTGCTGCCCCTGCCATAGCTAAATATATAGCTAACTTAGTTTCTAAAAAAATACCAATGGAGCTAAAATCTAATTTTGACCCTTATAGAAAGAGAATTATTAGATTTATAGATTTAACTGTGGAGGAAAAAAACAAACTGATAGCTCAAAATCCAGCTTACGGAAAAATAATTTGTAAATGCGAACTTGTTACTGAAGGTGAAATCATAGATGCTATAAGAAGACCTCTTGGTGCTACTACTATTGATGGTGTTAAGCAAAGAACTCGTGCTACACAAGGAGGTTGTCAAGGTGTTGGCTGTCAATTACCTATTAGTAAAATATTAAGTAAAGAATTAAATATAAATATTAGTGATATCAAAAAAAATGTTGATGGCTCAACTGTTATAGGAATAAAGGAGGATTAATCTATGGAAGGATATGATTTAATTATTATTGGTGGTGGTGCCTCTGGATTAATGTGTGCCATTAAAGCTAAAAAAAGTGGAATAAATAAAATCCTAGTAATAGAAAAAAATCCTATATTAGGTGGAGCTCTTAACTTAGCAAATTTTAATATAAGCTTTTCAGGCAATATAACCGGAATAGACTATAAAGAAAGTTTAATTAAAGAATATAATGAAAGTAATATTGATACTCTTTTAAATACCATGGTTTTAAATATAAATGAAAGTGGAAAAGTTTGCTGTATAAGTCCTGATAAAGGACAATTTGAGTTATCATCAAGATTTATAATTCTTGCAAATGGATGGAAAGAAAAAATACGAAATTCAATAAATATGCCTGGAGATCGATGTTCTGGAATATACACCATTCTAAATGCTAAAAACATCTTAAATATGGATGATGTTAAACTAGGAAATGAGATAATTATATATGGTACTAAGAGATTGTATATGATAAAAGATGAGTTAAAAAATAAAAATATAAAAGTTAAAGCTTTAGTTGGTAGCAAATGTAGTAATAATGATATAACTGATTTTATAGAATGTACCTATGAAAATTATAATATTAAATCCATTAAGGGTAAGGGTAGAATTAATTCTATTTCCATTGCTAATAGTGATGATGAAAAAGAACTTTCATGCGATACACTTATTCTCGCTGAAGGTTTTCTATCTGATGGTGTGGTTGCCCTAAGAAGTGAAATCCAGTTAAATCCAGAGACTACAGGCCCAAAAGTCAATGACAATTTTGAGACTTCTAGACATAACATTTATGCTTGTGGCAATGGGATTTTTATACATAATTTCATTGAGGAAATTGAAGAAGAAACTGATAAATTAATAAATAAAATAGCATCTCTTTAAAAAACTATATTCTCCTAAGAATAAAAAATACTTGAATGGTGAACCACACCATTCAAGTATTTTTTTATTTGGCTCTGTAGTAAAATAAAGTAATAGAATGTACAAGTTATGATAGACAATAATTTACTCAGCTTGTGCACGGCTTTTCCTAATGGGGGTTGGAAGGGGACCCTGTTCCCTCCTTGTTAAGGAGAGATACTCAAAGGGAACCATAAGGTTCCTTTTGAAAAAGCTGAATAGGTTTCTGTATGCAGCACTGTAAATGCATACAGAGCCTTTTATTGGAGCTCTATTCTCTTAAAATTAAATGTGTCCTTTGCTCCAAGGGACCATTCATAAAACATTACAACTACTATATCTGGATCATACTCAGAAATATAATCATAAATATTTTCTTCAAACCTACCTGGTTGAGTATCTAAATTTCTTGTTTCCTTAAAACATAAACTTAGAAATGCACTAAATGGTCTTGAATAAGAATCTCCTATTACTAACACTTTTTTATCATTTTCAACACTATTATTTACTATTCTTTTTTCTGTGTTACCATACCCTAGATAAGATGTATAAGACTCAATAGAATAACCTCTCTCATTTTCTTTTATAAGGTCTTCATAGACAAGGGCCTCTTTAAATGTTCCCTTTTTTTCATGCAATATCTCATTTTTTAAAATCTGAGTTAATGTAAAATCAGTTTGAAAATTAGGTAGTATCAAATTAAAATCGTCTAATCCACTGTATGGCTCAGATAATTTATTACCCTGTGATCCTAAAAAATTTTCTTCATAAATAGTTTCTGAAAAATTCTCTATGTCAGTATATACATTATCTGGATCTAAATTCATTTTATATAGATGGTTTATTTCATCAATCACATCGCTATACGCTCTAAAAACAGATTCTATGGTCCAATGATGATCTGTTTTATAAAACATTTTTTCTCTATCAAGATTCCATTTATCTATGTTATTCCTAAGATCTAAATAATTAACATCTTCAATACCCTTTAAAAACTCATCTATATTCTCATTACTGCTATCAGTTACTCCTTTAGGTAATACGGTGAAATCTTCCATAACTTTACTTGGAGGTTGTACATATAAAAACTTAATATCCTTCTCCTCTGAAAAGTCACTGAGTTCATTTAAATTATCTATAGCAAAAGTCACATCTCTAGTTTCAGCAACATTATGTAATATATTATTATTATCTTTAGCTATATCCTCTTGCACTTTTTTATTTAATGTTTTTTGTATACTTCCGTAAAAATCTATAAATTCCTGTCTTAAAAAAACACTGTTATTAAAAGAATTTTCCGTGTTACTAACAACCTGTTTCATATCAGTATTTAAATTAGATTCTGTATCTTCATTTAATACATCACCTTTAATCTCAACTTTAACCTTATCAATAAATGTTGCCATTACTCCATAAATTTCTTTACATTCTTTAACACCTACACTTTTAATGGCAAAACATCCAATGAAAATCAAAAACACAACTGCAATTATTCTATTTACTTTCTTCATGATGTCCTCCTAGAAGTTAAAATATATAAACGGATTATATGCACCTTTTACTATATAGGACATAGCTATAATAAATATCCCCATATACATAACCACATAAATACTTACAAAAAAACATTTACTTATAAAAGAAAAGTTATCACTTCTATCAATAAATTTTCTTTTAACTACATCTGCAACAGGCATACTAAACAACACTCCTACCACTATAAATATAAAAAACTCCTTTAAATATAAAATAGTTATATCGTTAATCCAAACATTTCCATTAAGACCTGCCATTGATTTTAAATAATCAAGAGCACTAGGAATTGAAGTACATCTAAATATAACTAAGCCTGTTATAAAAACTACCAAAGTATATATATGTCCCAAAAATGATACTCTCTTTAGTTTATTATTCTTTTTAATTAGGAACTTTTCTATAAATATAAATATAAAGAAGTACATACCCCATGCTATACAATTCCAATTAGCTCCATGCCAAAAGCCTGTTAAAAACCAAACTATTGCAAGGTTTATTATAGTACGGCTTGTACCCTTTTTACTTCCTCCTAATGGAAAATATACATAGTCTCTAAACCAACTTCCTAAAGAAATATGCCATCTTTGCCAAAATTCTGAAACAGACTTTGAAATAAATGGATAGTTAAAATTCTCTAAGAAATGAAATCCAAACATTTTACCTAGACCTATAGCCATATCAGAATATCCTGCAAAATCAAAAAATATCTGCATGCAATAAGAAATAGCCCCTAACCATATGAATGAAATGGAAATTTCATTGGGAGCAATTGAAAATGCTTTATCCGCAATTAGTGCTAAGTTATTTGATATAAGAACTTTCTTGGAAAGTCCTAATATAAACCTTTTTACTCCTTCACTAAAATCATCAAAATTTTCATCTCTATGATTAATTTGTTGAGCTACAGTTTTATATCTTACTATAGGCCCCGCTATAAGCTGTGGGAACAAAGCTATATATAGTCCTACATTAATAGGGTTTCGTTGAGCTCTAATAATATCCCCATCTATATCTCTTCTTCTATATACATCAATTACATAAGATATAGCTTGAAATGTAAAAAATGATATCCCTATTGGTAATGATATATTAGGGTTCACTATATTTAAATTAAATATGCTGTTTAGATTCTCAACAACAAATCCTGAATACTTAAATATGCATAAAACCCCTAAATTTAAAATTAACATAACAAGTATGATTCTTTTGCTTATTATCTTATTATCATTATATTTGTCCACTAATAAACCAAATATATAATTTGCCAGAATAGACATTATCATAATCCAAACAAATACAGGCTCTCCCCAAGCATAGAAGCCTAAACTTACTATAAATAAAAATAAATTTCTTATTTTTCTTCTACTTTTAGGAATAATATAATAAAACAACAAACATATTGGTAAAAAACCAAATACAAATATTGAACTACTGAATAACATCACTTTCTCCTTTGTAATTATTTACTTTTATCTAAAACGTCTTTTAAATTATATAATATTTTTTATATAATTGTATATGAAAATTTTTAAACATCGCCATAACACTTTAAAAATTTTAAAACAGTTTAACCTTCAAATATACAGATTTCAATAAATATGGTATTATATTATAAAAGGATGTGATAAAATGAGTGAAGTTTCTTTTCAAAAAAGTGAGTCAAAATTTATAAATAAAACACTTTTATATATGGCTCTTGGACTAATAATAACCTTTGCTGTTAGTTATCTTATCTCAACTAACATAGATGCAGTATATTTTATATACTTTAATTCAGGTGTAGTAATAGGATTAACTATTATTGAATTAGCATTAGTAGTTATACTAACTAGAGCCTTAAGTAAGATGTCAACTAAGACAGCCATAGCGATGTTTATTACGTATTCAGTAATTAACGGACTTACTTTAGGATCAATTTTTATTTATTATGATCTAAGCTCAATAATTTCAGTATTTATCGTAGCTGCAGCTATGTTTTTCTGCTGTAGTATGATTGGAATGACTACTAAAATTAACTTATCAACAATTGGTAGAGTTGCTATAATGGCCGTTTTTGGAATAATTATAATCAACGTTCTAAATTTATTTATGAGACTAGATGGACTTTCTATTATGGCAAGCTATATTGGTGTAGTAGCCTTTTGTGCGCTAACTGCCTATGATATGCAAAATATTAAGAGAATCCACAACGAAAGTTATATGTACGATAGTGAAACAGTAAATAAATTTGCTATAATTGGAGCTTTAGAACTATATTTAGATTTCATTAATCTATTTATACATCTCTTAAGAATATTTGGAAGAAGAGACTAAAAAAAGGTCATCGAACTAAATAATTAGTTCGATGACCTTTTTTTAGTTAGCCCACTTCAGACATTGCATTATCGTTATTGTTATCTATTCTGTTATCTAAATAATTAAAAGTTTTATCAAAAAAACTACTATAGATTGCTCCAATTATGTTATCAAATATACGAACTATTATAGCTCCTTTTAATCCAAAGATAGGAACAGCCACAGCTATTGCACCAAAACAGTTAAACGTTGTTTGCCACTTATAAGTTGCGGAATAGCCTGCTAAAATTCCACCCAAGATTCCCATTAATCCTCTCAATTCTATAGGCATAACTACATATGTAATACCACAAATTAAGCTTCCTAAAATTATATATAAATATCTAGTCTTAAAACGAACTTCTAACTTCTCTTTATTGGGTTGAATAATAGATAAAACAGAAAATCCTATCCACATAACACGAGGTAATTTTATTAACTCTCCAATAAAAATCATTAAAGTTACTCCTAAAACTAGCTTAACTTGCCACTTTGTTCGCTCATTACTAAAGTCAAAATCTGAAATTATATCTTTAAACTTTCTATGGAATTTTTCATCTCTATGCTTTATATAAAATATAGTTGATACAATAATTCCACCTACAATTAATGCTATCACTCTATCTTTATATTGCTTTATATCTCCAACTGGATTTCCATATAACAATATATAAGATAGCACTAATATGGATTGATTACACAAAATAGTATTATGACAACTTAAAACTACTATGGCCATTATTGATATAAAATTAATAAAAAAACCCAATATAGGATTAGCCATAGTCGCTATTTGAGGCGATATACAAAATATTATAAATATACTAAATAGAGCTGTAGTTGACTGCACAACATCAAAATCCAAATTTGAAAATCTAAATGTTAATAAAGCCATAACCGTCACTACACCTACTATACTATTTTCATCTCCAAATATTTTTCCAAAGGGCGTAACTACTAAAACACAAAACATAATACATAAAATATTTTTTATTATTAATGCCCATATATATTTTTTCTTTTCTTTTTCATCTTTAGCTTCTTTAATTAATGGCTTAAGACTATTTGCTCCTAACTGCATGGCATCATAAAACTTCATAAAACTTCACTCCTACTTCTCTTCCATTATATTATTAGCCCCTTCAATAACTTCAATGAGTTTAAAAAATTCTTCCTCTCCAAGTCTTCTTCTAAGCTCATATATCGGACCTAAATAATAACCGTAAATTTCATCTAACTTCTCTCTTCCTAAATCTGTTATCTCAACAAAATAACTTCTACCATCATTTTCATCTTTTACTTTTGTTAAAAGTCCTTGATTATATAAAGGGTCTATCGCCCTACTTATAATTGTCTTATTAACTCTCATAATTTTACTTAAATTCATTGGAGTAATTTTATCATTATAGACCGATAATTGAGATAGCAAGTCTAATTGTTCTGCTGGAACATTATATTCCTTTGTAGTTTTCAGTATCATCATTCTACTAAAATACTTAATACTTTGCATCTTGTCCATCATATAAATCCAATTTTTATATCCATCTTCCATTTCTACACTCCTTATCTTTTACAATTAAGAATAAAATATAGTTGACTTTGTAAACTATATTTTATTCTTAATTTGAATTTTTGTCAAATTACTGTTTTTTATTTCATGTCTACCTAAAACTAAGTTTCACTTATAAATTGAAACAAAAAAATCTGAAACTCTTAAGAATTTCAGATTTTTTTAAAGAACACTTACAATTTATTTAAATTTTTTCTTTAATTTTTTTATTCATTTTTTTTGCTTCATTTTTATTATAAATATAAAAACCAAACCATATGGCAAAAGAAATCCCTATCATAAATACAATAGTAAAAATTGTTGATATCATTCCACTTTTTACAGGAATCCATCCAGCATAAAAGCCAACGATAAAATAAATTATTAACCCAATTCCCATATGAATTAAAACTTGTAGACCTCTAGAAATTTTATCATTTTCATATACTATTGCAGGAACACAAAAACCAATACCTGCTATCATTGAACAAATTGCTTGCTTTATAAATTGTGTTCCGGAAAATATCCATTCTCCTCCTATTATTCTTGCAGAAATCATTCCACAAATCACAAAGAAAGTGCATCCCCATCCTATTCCAAAGAATATCTTTTTTATTATTTTGTCCACAAAAATCTCTCCCTTCATATTCCTAAATATTTTTTAAATTGCGGCAAGTATTTTCTAGAAATATACTCTGAGCAGCCGTTTTTTAATTTAAGGTTCATCATACCATTAAAATAAGGCTCCACACATTCAATCATCTTTAAATTTACAAAAGCAGCCTTTGAAATTTGCATAAATCCACTGCCCAATTGTTCTCCCATCTCATACAACCTTTTTTTAGATTTAAATTTTTTATCCTTGCAGTACACTATTACTTCTGAATTTTCCATTCGAACCATATAAATTTCTTCCTGCTGAAGTATTACTATTTTTTCACCATCTAATGCAATAATGGCACTATCATGCTCTTCGAAATTAGAAATTACCCGTTGTATTTCTTCTGTTATAGCTTTAGTATATATAACCGCATAAGATTCTTTTACATCCTCAGATATTTTCACTTCAACCTTCACCTTTTCAACTCCTAACTACTTTCAACTACAATATAAGTATACTTACTATTCTCTATATTGTCTTTAAATTTCCATCAAGTGGTATATATTCACCTATAAAATGCAAAAAAAGTATTCTAAAATACATAGCCTATACAATATTCTTTTCTATACATAAAAAAACAAGAACTAAGAGAATTATGATTCTCTTAGTTCTTACTACTGAATAACCCTGCACCTTCTATAATGCTTTGCTCATTAAACAAAATTGAAACTGCATCCTTATATTCTTCTATTCGTTGAGATTTTTTTATTTTTTTACCATACTTTTTACTATCTGAAAAAATATAAACCATATAGCTCCAAAGTTCCTTCATCTTAAATAAAGTATTTCTATCCTCTTTAAATAAGTCATAATAACTCTCTAGAATTTCATCATGGAATTTTTTTAAGGTATTCTTATCAATAGAAGAACTTTCTACTATCTCACCCATAAGCCCAGGATTTGCTATTATTCCTCGGCCAAGCATAATTTTATCAACAGTATTAAACGCACTAACAAAATCCTTATAATTCTTTGCAGTGAAAATGTCACCATTATAGCAAACTGGATTTTTACTTAAGTTCAATCCTTCCTTAAATATATCTAAGTTAGGTTTATTACCATAAAAATCTCTTTGTGTTCTAGGATGTATAATTAACTCTTCTATAGGATATTTATTATAAATTTTAATTAATTCATAAAATTCCTCAGGATCATCCTTTCCTATCCTAGTTTTAATAGATATCTTAATATCTTTCATTTCAAATATCTCATTTAAAAATCTATCAAGGTCTTCCCTTTTAGCTAAAAAGCCAGAACCCTTTCCTTTGGCAACTACTGTTCCAACAGGACACCCAAGATTTAAATTAACTTCTTTATAACCAAATTCCTTAAGCTTTTCACAGGTTATAATAAACCCTTCAGCATCACTGGTAAGAATCTGAGGAACGATATTAATATTTTTATTATTGTCAGGTAAAATATCTTTTAACTCTCTAGTTTTTAAACTTCTACTTTGATTTGTCACTATAAATGGTGTAAAGTATTTATCTATATTATGAAAATATTTTTCATATGCATTTCTATAAATATATCCTGTAATGCCTTCCATTGGTGCTAAATAATATTTCATGTTTTTAACTCCTTTTTAACTCTATGAAAGATATTATATCATTTTATTTATTAAGGCTCTATAGTAAAATAAAGTGATAGAATAAATTCATTAAGAAGGTGAAATCTTGAAAAAAATATTATTAATTAATGCTAGTAATAGAAAAAAAACTACTTTTAATCTTTTATCGTCCATAGAAGATATATTAAAAAACCATAATTTTCAAACTGAAATAATTTCACTAAAAGATTATAAAATTGATTATTGCAAGGGATGTGAATGTTGCATTGCTAAAGATAAATGCTTTATAGATGATGACTGTTCACTAATAATGAATAAAATAAAATCCTGTGATGGGTTAATAATCGGAACACCAGTATATATGAACAACATGGCCGGCATTTTAAAATCTTTTTTAGATAGAACTTGCAAGTGGTTTCATCGATCAGAAGTAGCTGGAAAACCTACTTTATTACTTGTAGATACTCAAGGTTCTGGAATAAAAAACACTCTAAAATCTATAGAGGAAGCTATGGTTCAATGGGGTGTTAGCTTATGTAGTACTGTTAGTAGGACTGGTAGAACTTCAAATAATCCTATTGAAGAAAAAGAGATTTCGAAATTTATAAATCTAATAAACTCTAATGGTATAGGCTATTCTCCATCTTTTAAAGAAATTAACACCTATAATGTTCAAAGAGTTTTAGCAACCAATGTATTTCCTTTAGATAAAGATTATTGGGATAAAAATACTTGGCTTAAAAGGTCCTATTACCCAGATGCTAAAGTAAACTTTATAAAAAAAGCTTATGGTAATTTCCTTTATAAATCTCTTTCCAAAGTAATTAAACCACATGATAATTAAGTGTTTCAGCTTAAATATGCAACATGTTGTTTAATCGATAAAATCTAAATATATGTGATAAACTCCCTGTGAAAATTGAAATATTTTCATAGGGAGTTTATCTGTCCTTAAAATTATTTTCTAAGAATTCATAGCATAATATTTAGCTTGAGCATTCCACATTTCACTATATAATCTTCCCTCTTCTAATAAACTATCATGATTCCCTCGCTCTACTATTTCCCCTTTATCAAGGACAATGATATCAGAACAAAATCTACAGCTACTCATTCTATGGGATATATAAACACAAGTTTTATCTCCAACTAAAGAATCAAATCTTTGATATATATCATATTCGCTTAATGGATCTAGTGCTGCTGTTGGTTCATCAAGAATTATTAGAGGAGCGCTTTTATAAAGAGCTCTTGCTATAGCAATTTTTTGCTTTTCTCCTCCACTAAAGTCTGTCTTTTTACCTATCCCTTTAGCACTTCCTATTATTGAAAAACTATCAACATTTTCTTCAAGCCTATTTTCAAAGTTCTTAAGGCCACTTTGACTTAAGCAATATTTCACCTTCTCTTCATTATAACCTGTAGTACTTGATACATTCTCACCTAAACTAAAAGAAAATAACCCAAAATCCTGAAATACTACTGAAAATAATGATAAATATTCATCATAGTCATATTTTTTTATATCAATACCATTTAAAGTAATCCTACCCTTTGTTGGTTCATATAGTCTGCATAATAACTTTATAAATGTACTTTTTCCTGCTCCATTTGGTCCAACTAAAGCACTCTTTGTATTAAGATTCAAGTTACAAGATACATCTTTTAAAACAAAATCATTAGCACCTGGATATTTAAACCAAACATTTTCAAAGGAAAACTTATATTCATGATCACTTCTTTTTTCCACTGGAATAGATCCAGTTTCAAATTTATTTTCTAAGTCTAAAAAGTCCATAAGCTTATTCATATAAGTCATTATATCTGAAATTTCTTGGTTATGTGAAACTATACTAAGAACAGATTCATTCATCTTAATAATAGCTTGACTGTATTTCAAAAAATCTGCAATACTTATGGCATTGGCTAAAACCTTTAAAGTTACTATAGCATAGGATAAAACAGTAACTAATGCGTTTGCAACACCTTGTGCAACTGTACTTACATCCCAATAATTGCACTCTTTTTTATAATGCTTTTTTATTGACTTACTAGTACTTTTAAAGGTATCACAAACTAACTCTTCCCCATCATAGGATTGAATCATTTTAACCATTTCATCATCCCTAATCATTCTTCCTAAATAACTAAAACTACTTTCACTCTGCAACTTTTCATCAAATAGCTTACTTACCTTATTTTGCGCCCACTTTACAACTTTGCTCATCAATCCACTTACAAAGGTAACTGTTATTAAAATAAATAAGACCGAAACTATAGGTTTCGTTGTAAAATCTATCCAGTGATAATTAGAATTTCCTGTATTAATACATAGTACCAATGTTAATCCTAGTGCAAATATGAATGATACAATGCTTTGTAAAAGGCATGCATACTCTTGTAGCAAACTTCTGTAATCCCCCTTATATCTTAGAGCCATAAAAGCATTAGTAAACTCCTTTATAACATTTCCATCCTCAATACTTTCATAATCAACCATTAAAGGTTTTTCATAAATTAAACTTTCAACCTTAATTGAAATATTATTAGCCTTAACATTAAATACCTTTTTAACATACTCTTGAATTAGCCCTGCCACACAAACTATAAAAGCCATAACAATTGAGTATATAAAAGCAGCTTTAAATCTTCTATTTATAAGCCCGTTTAATATAGGGGCACTAAAAACTATAGGAATAAAGGGAGTTAACCCTTCTAATATTGATTTTAAAATAACTAAAGGACCCATGGAATGATCTAACTTATGAAATCTTTTCATAACTTTAAATGCATCTTTATGAAGTTTTCCTATTTTCATTATATAACTTCCTCCTCCCTATAGTAATGTGCTTGAGCTAAAAACATCTCTCTATAAGGACCATCTTTTTCTAATAGCTCCTTGTGGTTGCCATCCTGCTTAATCTTTCCCTTTTCTAAAAAAATTACTCTATCACAAAACTGAGTAGAACTTAATCTATGAGAAATAAAAACAGAAGTTTTTCCCTTTGTAAATTCATTATATCTTAAATACATATCTGCCTCTGCTAATGGATCTAGTGCTGCTGTAGGTTCATCTAAAATTAAAACTGGAGCATTTTTATAAAGAGCCCTTGAAAGCATTAACTTTTGATATTGACCACCGGAAAGCTCTACTCCATTTTTATCTAGATTTTTAGTTAAAATAGTTTTCTCTTTTAAAGGTAAGTCTTGAATAACTTCATAAAAATTAGCACCTTTTAAACTTTCATCAATTAAATCCTTCTGAATGTATTTATCAAGTTTACAGGAGATATTTTTCTCAATACTCTGCGGAAACACCTTAGTATCTTGAAATACCACTCCAGTAATTTTTAAAAGTTTCTTTGGATCAACCCTTGAAATATCTATACCATTTACTAATATTCTTCCTGACTTTGGTTTATAAAGTCCACTCATAAGCTTAATGAAGGTAGTTTTACCAGCGCCATTAGCTCCCACAAGAGCTATTTTTTCACCAGCATTAATTGTTAAATTTAAATTTTCAAATAGTAGTGTACCATCTTCATAGGCAAAAGAAATATTTTCAAAAATATAGGTATAACCTTCACTTTGTGGAATTATTAGATCATACTTCCCTTTGCCAATCTCTTCCTTTTCTAAGTATGTCCTAAAATTATCTACCACAATAATATTTTTTGCATACTCCCCATAATGATCGAAAATATTTTTTATCCATATATTTAATCCACCAATTACTCCAAGATATAAAACGAATTCACTTATACTAAGACCATTAGTTACTCTATAAATTAAATAACCATAGCAAATGACATCTCTGACTATCCCTGATAATAATCCAATAACCTGAGCCTTAAAACTATTGCTTTCTTCCCTTTTACTATAGAACATGACCTTTTTACGGAGATAATCAAACTTTTTAGAAAACCAATCCTTCATATTATATATTCTTACGTCTTTTCCTATTTTATTATCTAAGCATCTATTATATAAATACATTTTTTCATACACAAAACTATTTTTCTTATCTTGATTATTTATTATCCATCTTCTGTTTTTAACATCCATAACAATCCTAATGGCCCCTGTTACAAGAAGTAAAACCATAATTAAAGGGTGTAATGAGGCTGATATTATTATAAATATGACTAAGCAACAAATATCAACTATTAGAAGTACTAGATTTCTAATAGCTGCCTCTATTCCAATATCATTACCTGCTCCTACTGCTTCGTTAGCTTTTTCAAAATCCTTTTTTCCTTGGCTTCCTTCAACGTATTCATAAGGTAACTTCAATTGTTTAATAAATAAATTGGGTGATTCCAATATCCTAAATAGAAATAGACTTGTATAAAATTTTTGATGTGAGAAGTTTTCAATAGTTGAAGATACAGCATAAATGGATATCATTCCAATTACTAATAAAAACTTATTTAAAGGATCACCATTTTCCCCTAAAATCATTATTGCTTTACTAGTTAAAAAAATAGCAAAAATACAATTTAAAGATTTAAATATAATATACAGTATTGCAAATAAAGGGCCACTAAATCCACCCTCTCTTCCCCATTCTTTTACCATAAATTTAGTATTTTTCATTTTACTTCCCATATCATCACCTCCATATTTATACTATCACTTCTTTCTTTTCACATAAAAAAACTGACGTGAATTGTCAGCTTTTTTACGTGAAAAGACTTTTTCTAAAAAGGTATACTAATTTCAGCAGCAAAAATCCCTGGTTCATTTTGTAGATTTAAAAATCCATCATATTTATCTACCAAGAATTGAACTCTCTTCATACCAAACCCATGTTCACCACGTTTATTAGTAATATACTTTTTAGCATTAAAATCAAGTTCATCCTTAGCACTATTTTGAATTGATAAATAAAATTGGGAACCATAAACTTCACAGAAAATTCTAATGAATCTATTTCCCACAGGAATCTCATCACAAGCTTCTATTGCATTTTCAAGAAGATTACTAACCATTACACATAAATCCACATCGGTAATTTTCAACTTTTCAGGTAAAACAACCTTAAAATCTACATTAATATCCTTCTTTAACATAATACTTATCTTGCTATTAAGAATTGCATCCATCATAATATTCCCTGACCTAACAAGGTTGTCTACCTCATCCAAATCCTTTTCTAGTTTATAAAGATAAGTCTCCAATTCCTTAAACTGATTCATAGACAAATATGCCTTCATAGCTTGTATATGATTATGGTAATCATGTCTCCAACCTCTCATATTCATGTAAATCTCTTTAATTTCCTCATATTGATGGGAAAATAATTTTCTTTGAAATAACTCCATATTTATAGAGCTCTCACTATCTATTGAGGAAGCATATTGATCAAAGGTCACCACCATAAAAACTATACCTATCAAAAAAATATTAGATGCTTTTACACAAATCATTGCTAATGACATAAGACCTAAAGGAAAAACAGTCTTTCTTTTAAGATTCTGATTATTGATTACAATTATCCACAAACATACAAATGAAAATATTACTCCCCCAGAAACATCTTTCTTAAATATTAAAATTAAAATATAAGATACAATTAGTGGTACAAACCACCTTAGCTGTTCACTAAAAACATCATTATTATAAAACATCAAATAAACTAATAATATAAAACTTTGAATTACATAAACTAATAAATTATAATACCATCCAGTTAAATTAAAAATTAATAATACTTTCTGAAATAAAATAGATAAAATCAATAATCCTAATCCTACAGATTTTATTTTAATATCTTTATCTAAATTAGTGTTCCGTACAAAAGTATATATGAGTAAAAACAAAAGTACACTACATGTAAACATTACTCATAATCCTTCCTTCTATAATTTAAATATGATTTCATTAAATCCTTCCAAATTCCTCTAGCAATTGGAATCTTCACATCATTCTTCATAGATACATACTCTTTTTCAATTTTTTCAACTAACCCTAAATTTATAATATAACATCTATGAGGCTTAAAAAATTTATCCTTTGAAAGTTCCTCCAGCCACTGACTTAATTTTCTACTAGAAATATACCGTCCTTTAGTGGTATTTACTATGGTACTATGATCTGCACTCTCTACATAGTTAATGTCGCTCTCCCAAAGATTAACAATTCCTTCTTTAGTTTTAACCATTAAAGATTTTTCACTTGTACTTAACTTATCTTGTATTTTCTTAATAATTTCTAACATAGACTCTTCATCAATGGGTTTTAAAATATATCCACAAGCATCTACTTTATATCCATCAAAAACATAATCTTTTACCCCTGTAATAAATGCTATAGGAATTTTACTATTAGTTTTTCTAATTTCTCTCGCCAACTCATAGCCATTCATATTTTTAAGCTCTATATCAAGTAAAACTGCATCTACCTTCTCTTCCTCAAAGTCAAATAAAAAAGCTTCTGCACTTTCAAATACTCTAAGGGACAACATACAATTTTGCTTTTTTGATATTTTCTCAAGAATAGAGGCTACATAATCTTGATGAATTTTTTCATCTTCAACAATTGATATTTTCATATATCCCCCTAAATTTGCAATATATTTCATAACTATTATTACATATTTTCCTATACCCAGCAACTTGTTTAAAGTCTTCTAAAATATAATTGTTATGTGGATTTAAAAATAATATAATAGTAAAATTAAGATGTAGTTTTTACTATTACGTATATAATATTTTACAAATAATAATTTATAGTTTTAGGGGGGTACATAAAATGAATAAAGTTAACTGCTTAATTTGTAATGAAGAAGTTCTTTATGAAAGCGAAAGTAAAGAAAGAACCTGCTACTATTGCAAAAAAACTTATACATCATCTATTGTATGTAAAAATGGCCACTATGTTTGTGATGAATGTCATAGTAGTGATGCATTTACAATGATAACTAACTATTGTTTAAATAGTCCTAGTACAAATCCTTTGGAAATGGCTATAGCTTTAATGAATCATCCTGCAATTAAAATGCATGGACCAGAACATCATTACCTAGTTCCAGCCGTATTAATCACTTCGTTTGCAAATAAAAATAACAATAGCGAAAACTTGGAAAAGCTCCTTAATGAAGCTAAGAAAAGATCTAAAAATGTCTTAGGTGGATTTTGTGGGTTTTATGGAGCTTGTGGTGCCGGTGTAGGATGTGGTATTTACGCAAGCTTAGTCTTAAATTCAACTCCAATGAGTAAAGAAGAATGGGGACTTTCTAACTTAATCACATCAAAAGCTTTAGAAAACATAAGTAAATTCGGTGGTCCAAGATGTTGCAAAAGAGACACCTTTACAGCTATAGAAACTGCTATACAATTCACTAAGGAACACTTTAACACAGAACTTACTACATATTCAGACCTTAAATGCGCTTTTAGTCACTTAAATAAAGAATGTTTAAAAAATAAATGCAAATATAATAACAAGAGCCTATGAATTTTTTCATAGGCTCTTGGCTCTAAATAATATACTTTTATGAACTTTACTTATTTAATATACAGCTCTTAGTAATCCATGGATTTTGCAATGCTAAAATAAAATCTAACACTATTTTCTGTACTATCTACTCCAAATTCACTATTATGAATCTCTAGAATTCTTTTTACAATGGATAATCCTAACCCAGTGCCACCATATTTTTTATTTCTAGACTTTTCTTTTCTATAAAATGGATCCCAAATTTTATCTAATTCATCTTTAGTTAAACTAATTCCAAAGTTCTCTATAGAAAATACATATTCTCCTCTTTCTTTATCTAAACCTATAAAAATATTTATTTTTCCTCTATCAGGTGTATATTTAATAGCATTTGTTAGAAGGTTCGTTACTACTTGATTGATTCTTTTTTCATCACCAAACACTATAATATCCTCAAAGTTATTATAATTCATTTTCAATGATTTTTCCTTTATTAATCCTCTAAGTTTATCCTTTTCCTTTAAAAATATACTTCCTAAATCAAAAGCCTCTTTTTTTAAATTGAAGTTTGGTGACTCTAACTTTGATATTTCAAGCATTTCTTTTACAAGCTCGTTCATCTTATTTGTTTCTTCTAAAATATCATCATACATATCAGTAGTATACATTCCGCTCTTTATTCCATTAATGCTTCCTTGAATAATAGTAATAGGAGTTTTAAGTTCATGCGATATATTTGCTATAAGCTCCTTACGCTTTTCCTCTTGAACATTTTTCACTTCCATTTCATTTTTAAGCTTTTCATTTGCATCTTGTATCCCACTTAAGCTTTTTTCTAAATTACTAGAGATTAAATTTAGTGATTCTCCTAGAACACCTATTTCATCTTCACTTTTCACTTTATATTTATACTGAAAATTACACTCTGAAATTTTCTTAGCTATATTACTCATTTCAACTAAAGGCTTAGTCATATACTTTGAATAGACTAAAGAAATAATTATTACTATTAAAAATGCAAATAAAAATATAATAAAGTAATAACTATTCATATTGCCTAAAACATCATTTACCTCTGAGAGTGGAGTCATTGCAATTAAGTATCCACCTGAAAACTTTTCACTTGCTAATAACATCTCATCTACATTATTTTCAAGACTTGTTTTAGCCACATATTTATTATTTAAAACTATATTTTTCTTTTCTTCCACGCTTAAATATAAATCTGCATTACTTAATAAAATATAGGACTTATCTTCTGCAATAACATTTTCCACTTTTCCCTTAATATAAATCTCATTATCTAGCTTTAATGACGGCATCATTTGGCTAGCTGGTGCATTTTGCATATTAAAATCTATTTTTGGCACTATATCATAATACGGTTGAATCTCTCTTCCATTGACTCTTATAATTTCCGTATAAACATATCCATATTTGTAAATAGCTCCATATACCTCAACAACATCATCTTTATTTAGTTTAACTTTAGGAAATTGTTCCCCTAGAACAATTTTATACTCCTTATTAGTAATATTATCTTTAACAACAATCTGATCTTGACCCATGTAATATTCTGAAGAATAACCATCAGATAAGTCTCCATTTCTATAACATAGAACTATGTTTTCCTGTCTTTGTACCTTATCTATAAAAGTTATAATTTCTTCATCTGTTCTATCCTTAAGCAAAAACTCCTTAAATTCAATTATAGTACCTTCTAGCTTATTTTCCTTCTTATTTATATAGTACTTTTCAAAATATAAAGCTTGAAATAATAATTGTAATCCTATTATACAAATTAAAATTATTAGATTCATCAAGAAAAATTTAGAGGCAACACTCTTTTTAATAAATTTATTCAACTTCAAATTTATATCCAACTCCAAAAACTGTTTTTATACAGTAAGATTTATGTTTTAAATTTTTTCTAAGCTTCTTTATTTGAGCATCTACAACTCTTGTATTTCCAAAATAATCATAACCCCATTTACTTTCTAAAAGTTTTTCTCTTGATAATACTATATTTTTGTTTTCCATAAGATACTGTAATATTTCAAATTGTTTAGGTTCTAATTCTATTTTTTCATCATCAATATATACTTCCATTTTTAGCTTATCTAATTTTACCCCATTATACTCTAGTATATCTAACTCTTGTAGTTCCACCACAGTATTGGAAGCACTATTATCTATTCTACTCAACATAACCGTTGCTTTAGCAACTAAAATTTCCAAATTAAATGGTTTTGTTACATAATCGTCAACCTTAAGTTCATATCCCATTAATATATCTTCATCCTCTGCCCTAGCAGTTAACATAATTATTGGCACATTAGATTTTTTCCTTATTCTTCTAAGCACCGTAAATCCATCTAAAATAGGCAACATGACATCTAGTATAATTAGATTAACTGTATCCTCAAATTTGTCCACTGCTTCTTTTCCATTATACGCACTTATTACATTAAACCCATTAAAAATAAAATAGTCTCTAATCATTTTATGTATTTTAACTTCATCTTCAACTACCAGTACTGTTTTTCCATTCACAAATTTCACCTCTCCTATTATCATATATTAGAGAAAAAGAAGTGACAATGCCACTCCTTAAATTTAAATATATTTTGGGGTTAAGCTATTTTCTTAATGCTAATGCTGGTTCTGTCTTAATAAGTTTTAAGTTTATAACATTAGATAAAATAATAGTTAACATTAAATTTATTCCTATTAATATTATAAATGAAATTATACTTAGCTCTAATCCATATCCAAACTGAACTTTATATACTGCTTCTAATGCAAAAATTAGTGCACAAGATATTATTGTTGAAATTAGTGCAAAATATGTGCTTTCTTTAAACATTATGTTATTTATATTTATCATATTATATCCTAAAGCTCCTAAAAGTCCTACCTCTCTATACCTCTCTATAGAAACCTTATAAAGTATTACTGCACTTATAACCATACCTACTAATAAAATAATATAAGATACACCTGTATATAATTTAATTAACCTGGCAAATGAATTTTGGAAAGAATCTACTTCTTCAGCTCTTGTAAAAACTTCAATTCCTATAGTTTTTAACTCACTATCTACCTTGGATATTTCTTCAAAGTTTTTAACCTCAAAAGATATTGCTGTTGGATTATCTTTATTAATACTGCCATTTTCATATATTATTGACTCAATATTACTGCTAACTACAAAGTCTTGGTATTGGGAATTAGTTAATCCAGAAACAACTAGATTTACTTCTTGAATTTCATTATTTTTATCTAGATATTGAAGTACTATTTCTTTTCCAAGCATACTTTTAACATCATCAGTTAATCTATTTGCTATATTAATAGCTATAGCTATTTCATCTTTTTCAGCCTTAGGCATAACTCCATAAACTAAACTTTCTTTCGAAAGTGCTGTAGGACTCTTATACTCAATATTAAAGGTTTTATGGTCATTTTTTAATGTAATATTTTCTAAGTCGTATTGATAATAGACACTTTCAACATCTCTTCTACTGTCTAATATATTAAATATTTCTTCTGCACTCTTCTCATTCTTTTTATCTATAGGAGCCTGACCTATATTATAGAAAAAGTTCTTCGTCTTAAATTCATCAATTATTCGTCCCATAATTTTCTTTGATGATAGAGTTCCTACAAATGCTGCCGAACCAAAGGCTATTATTAGACCTGCAATAAAAAATTTAAAGAAATGTATCCTAAAGTTTTTTATGCTTAGCTTTCTTGAAATTTTCCTTCCAAGCTTAGATTTATTCTTCTTACTAATTTTATAATCTTCAGTTGATGAAGTTACTACAATATTTTCATCAACCATTGCTGCCTTTTTTATAGATATATCGTAATTCTCAAGCTCTATAATTTCATCTGCATAATCTGCAACTTCCTCATCATGAGTTATTATAATAACTGTTTTTTCTTTAGATATTTCTTTTAGAATTTCCATTATTGATTTAGTAGCTTCTTCATCTAAAGCTCCTGTTGGCTCGTCAGCTAAAATTATTTTGGGACTATTTATCAAAGCTCTTGCTATAGCAACTCTTTGCTTTTGTCCTCCACTTAAGGTTTCAATATTTTCATTCTTTTTATCTTCAATTCCTAGAGAACTTAGTAAATCTGAAGCTCTCGTTATTTTTTCACTTTCAGTAGCATCTGAATTTAGATTAATACCCATAAGCACATTTTCTAAAGTTGTATATCCCGTTAATAAATTATAATTTTGAAATATAAACCCTATATTATTAAATCTATATTCGCAAAGCTCATCTATTGATAAATCACTAAGCTTTATCCCCTCAACAGTTATCTCTCCTGTATAATCACTATCAAAACCTGCAATCAAATTTAATAAAGTCGTTTTTCCTGAGCCACTTGGGCCTAAAAAACATGATAATTTATTTTCTTTAAAGCTATAGTTAACATCTTTATAAATTTCTATATCTCCAAAACTTTTATTTAACGCTTTTAAATTAATCATTATCGATCACCACTTGATAAATTATTTATGATTTTAATGTTAGAAGTTATAATAGCTGATATTAATCCCATAACTAGTCCTAGAACTAAAACTATTGTTATTCCTAATATTATTGTATTTGAACCTGACACTGTAATATCTAACATTGACTTTGACATATTATTTATACCAGGTAATGCTATTATAAAAAGTGCTGCTGATAAAATTGATATTAATACATATTCCATTATATTAAGATTTAATATACTTCCTTTTGAATAACCATTTATCTTTAAAATAGCAAATTCTGATTTTCTTAAATACCCATTTATAATAGTAACTGCTAAAGCAACTACTATAGCTATAACTGCAATAATTACAGTAATAGATCCAGATTGCTCTTTAGTTGTATCACCTATCTTTAAGATGTCTTTTACTGTTTCAAACATTCCTATAGGTGTTAGTCCATCTTTCTGGAGTTCTTCAACTATTGGCATTATATCTTTAATTTCTTTAACTCTAACTTTAAAGGATAAATTAGTTTCACTTGCATTCTTTTGCTTGTTTATTTCTTTTGTTACATCTAGACTATATACAAAGGAGTCTTCTAGCTCATATACAAGGGACCCTTCTCCAACCTGTGTATTTACTACACCTACTATAGTCAAATCCTTAATACTATTTTTAACTTCTTTAGCTTCTCCTAATGTCCAATCATATCCAACTCCATCTATTGAAATATTCTTACCTAGGGCGTCCCCTGGCTTTATACCCACTTCTTTTAAGAATAATTCACTAACTGCAACTTCTCTACCTTCAAGATTTGGCATTCTCCCCGCCACAATTTTCCCAATAGTAGGCACTGTTCCTGAATTTTCAACTTTGTGTGCTTTTCCATCGATTTTAACGGTCATATCATTTATACTAACTACAGGCACTACAAACTCTATTCTTGGATCATTCTTTAATCTATCAAAAGCCTTTGATACATCTTGATCAATATCCATTTTATTTTTATCGCTATCATCCTCTGTACTAGCTCCTGACATGATACTTGTATACATATCTATATCTCTAAGAGAATTTCCTCGTTCAGCAATAAGTTTATCTAAAATTTCCTGCTGCTCATTAACTACAGTTCCACTTAAATTAAGTAATAAAAAATAAGAGGATAACATTAATATAATGGAAGTTAATATAAACTTCTTAAACAAACCTTTAAAGTTTTTGACACCTTGAGTAGCAGCTCTTCTCAATGACAATTTTGGTTTTATTTTTTCCGCCTTCTGTGAAGATTCCTTTATCTTATTACCAGCCACTACTTGGGTTATTACTCCATCTTTTAGTAAAAAACAATCGCTGTCCTCCGTTATTAGACTTTTATCATGGGTAACTACTATTACTGTTTTTCCCTTTGCAATCTTTATAAGTAAATTCATAATCATATTTGATGTTTTCTTATCTAATGCTCCTGTAGGCTCATCTGCAATTATAATCTCTGGATCTTTTACTAGAGCTCTTGCAATGGCAACTCTTTGCTTTTGCCCACCTGATAAAGTAGAAACATTTTGTTTCGCTAATTTTTCAATTGATAATTTTCTTAGTATATTTTCTACCTTTTTATCTTTTTCCTCATTACTTATGTTTTCCAGTTCTAAGATGACATTTATATTATCTTCTACCGATAGATGGTCAATAAGCTGAAAATTTTGCCATATAAACCCCACTGAATTATAGTAATATTGATTTAGTTCATTACAATCAAAATTCTTAAGAGTTTTTCTTCCATAAAAAACTTCTCCATCAAAGTCATTATCCATACCACTCATTATTTTTAATAGGGTAGATTTTCCACTTCCAGATGGTCCTACAATAAAGTTTAATCCTCCTCTTATTTCAAGATTTAAATTTTTAAGTACTGTTACACCATTAAACTTTTTATAAATATTTTTTAAAATTAACATCATTTTCTCCTTACTTCACTTAGTAATTATAATTATTAAATTAACTTATGATGTATAAATGGTGATTTTGTGACTTTTTTATGACTAAATTCATATCTCAAATAAAAAAACTGCCAAAATCTTGGCAGTTTTTTTTATATTTGAGCTTCTTTAAATTTATGTTCCATAAATTCACTAAACTTATGGAAGAGTCTTTTTAAGAATCCTAAAAGGAAGAACGCAGCTATAAACATAGATAACATTTTAATATTTGTATAGACTGCAGACCAAATAGGTCCTGCAATAGCCTCTCTTAATCCGTTTATAGCATAAGTAAATGGCCATAGTGGTTGTAAAACTCCAAATATCTCTGGGTTTGTTTGAATTGGGTAAATTCCTCCTGAGCCTGCAATTTGGAATACCATAATTACAACTGCAATAGCCTTACCAACATTTCCTAGAAGGGATGCTAAGGTATAAGTTATCATCACAAAAGTTATGCTAGATATAAATGCAAAAGCAAACATCAGTCCAAGAGATTCTGGTCTTACACCTAGTAATATAATATCTCCAAATGTAGCTATAAAGGTTTGAATTAGAGATATACAAATAAATAATAATAATCTTCCAAAATGTCTTTCTGTAACTGATGGCTCTTCAGTTCCATCGTTAAAGTCCTTAACTTCTGTTGATAGCATAGAAGTCATAAGTAACGCACCAACCCAAATACCCAGTACAGTATAAAATGGAGTTAGTGCAACACCAAATATATCAGTATCATATATCTTTTCTTCTTTAACATTTATAGGCGCTGACATAAATGATGCCATTGTATCTGGATCTTTTTTCATTAAAGATACAAGTTCATCTAAAGTTTCATCATTTATATTATTAGTTTCTTTTTGAACTTCATTTAGCTTTTCTTGATATCCTAAAATCTTATCTCCAATTCTATCTATTTGTGTTGTAGCAACACTGCCGCTTGAAATACCGAAACTTGTAAGGGCCCTAATCTGTGGTATTACAACTTCTAAATTATCTAGTGCTGTATTTGCAGAATCACTTCCATGTTCTATTATGGAACTTATATTATTAACTCTAGGTAAAACTACACTATAAAATGTGCTAATTCCTGAAGATATTTTACTATTCAATTCATCATTTACTTTGGTTAAGTTATCAAGTGCACTAGTTATTGCACCTTTATCTCCACCTGATACTGCACCATCTAATTTACTTAAAGCATCGATTGTTTTATTAATTTCATCTTTCATAGATTGAAGTTTTGATATTCCTACATCAATTCCTAAGTTTGGATATTTAGAATTTAAATCATTAAATGCTTCCAAATTGTTATCTATAATGTCATTTATCTTATTTAATAAAGAAATACTATCTTTAATAATCTTAGATATTTCATCACTATTTAAACCAGTATTCTTATTTATATCTTCTTTAATTTTTGCTATTTTATCATTACATTTATCATTTATCATTTGAATTTGAATTAAATCATTTCTTACGTTACTGCTCATATCATTTACAGTCATTCTTGTATTTGTAATTAATGCTTTATTGCTATCTAGAATACTTTGAAGTGAATTTATACCATCCTTTACAGTTGGCAAATCATTTTGAACACTTTTTAAATAACCACTAAATGCCTTTGAGTTTTCAGATGACTCTTCAATTTGATCTTGAACTTTCATCATATTCTCGCTTACTTCATTCATAGTTTCTTTTAATTCTAAAATTTTAGGTTTATTGTCTTCAATTTTTGCACCTAATTCATTTAAATAACTAAAAGCTTTTTCATTTACAGTCTCTACAAAATTAGTTTTTATTTCTTCTGTAAATTTTGATTGTGCAACGTCTGTAATCTTTGTTGCTATAGCATTTACTTTTTGATTAGCTTTATAAATAATTTCTGGCTTTTTAGGGTTTGAACTTGCAAGTGTTACTAAATCATTTGAAAAATTAGTTGGAATTTCGATTAAAGCATAATACTTACCTTCATTTAGACCGTAATTACCTTCCCAGTCACTTACAAATGTCCATCCTATATTTTCATTAGTTTTAAGTCCCTCAACTATTTCATTACCTATATTGGCATTTTTACCTTCAAGGCTAACTCCTTGGTCATTATTAACTACGGCAACAGGTAAATTGTTAGTATTAACATAAGGATCCCAACAAGCCTTTATATTAACCCATGCATAAAGAGATGGTACAAAAAACAATCCAATTACTATAGCTAGTGCTGCGGGATTCTTCCATATATTTTTCAAATCCCTTTTAAAAATCTTAAAAACATTTTTCATAACTAGCCTCCTATTCTGCAATTCCAGACTCTTCGAATTTTTCTTCAAAGCGACTTACTTTTTTATGTAATTTTTCTTTAAATAGAATACCAACTACTAAGAATATTCCTCCAAATAGTATAAGCATTGCAAAATTCATTACTACACTACTTACTAGAGGGCCTGCTATAGCTTCCCTAAATCCACCTAAAGCATATGTGAAGGGGAAGAATGGTTGTACTATTCTAAAGAATACAGGGTCTAATTGTATAGGATATGTTCCACCTGAACCTGCTATTTGTAATACCATTATTACGATAGATATAGCTTTACCTAAGTTTCCAAGTAAAGATACTAAAGTATATATTATTATATTAAAACATAATGCTATAACTATTGAAAAAGCAATAAATAGCGGCATACTAACAACCTGAACTCCCAATAAATATTTATCCCCAAGTACTATTATTAATGATTGAACAACTCCAATTACTAAAAATAACATAAGTTTTCCTAAATAAATATCACGTGGTTTAAGGTCTTTACTTCCTTCAAATTCAGGAACTGTAGTTTTAAGGGCTGATACAAGAACAAATCCTCCAACCCAAATTGCAAGTACCGAATAAATTGGTGTCATTCCAGTTCCATAGTTTGGAATCTTATAAATTGATTCATCCTTAACATCAAAAGGAGTAGCTACATTGGCTCCCATTAAATCTGGATCGCTTTGAATTATTGAAAGAATTTTAGTTAAATCATCATCATCGACTTCTTTTAACTTTTCACTTAATTCATTTATATCCCCTTTAAATTTTTCTAAAGTTAATTTTAAATGATTTGCTGTTTCTGTTGTAAGTGCAGTTCCCTCTTCAGCTGAACTTATAATTGTATTAACTTGATTTACTCCATTTTTAGAACCTTCTAATATCTTATTTGCATCATTGGTTAAATTAATAAACTTATCAAATATATTATTAAGTTCAGGTTTAACCGATGAATTATAACTATTAGATGTATTATTAACTCCATTACTTGCATCATTTGATTTGTCTAGTAATTCCTGAAGTTCTGAATTAATATTACTATTTTTATTATTTATAGCATTTTGAACATCATCTACGTTTGCAAGTTCACTGTCTATAATTGTATTGACTTCTTCTAAACTTTTAATTAAATTATCTAATGATTGATTATGAACTTTATCATTGATAGCTTTTAGATAAGTCTCTATAGCTTCAACACTTTTTTTCATGGTTTGAGCATTTTGTCTTATTGTATTTAATGAACTACTTGTACTACTATTTATTCCTGCATTTACATCATCCATCAAATTTATAATACTTACATTTATCCTGTCACTTGAAGCTTTTAAATTGCTTATATTGGTATCTAAATTACTTACAGAATTATTCAAACTATTTTTAGTATAATTTGCTAAATCTTTAGCATTATCAGTATTGTTTTGCATATCTTCTAAGCTCTTAGTTAAGCTTGGAAGAGTTTCTTTTATTCCTAAAAGATAAGTATTTAGATTCTCCGAATTTTGAGATACATCTCCTAAAATATTAAGTACAGCATCCATATGATCATTTAAGGTTATGATTACATTTTTCATTTTTATTATATCGTCTTTATTTTTTTCCACCTTATTTGACGCATCACCAATAGAATTAAATACTGTTGCATTTACAGTAGAAATAAAATTTGTTTTAACCTCTTTAACTAAGGAATCTTCAGCAGCACCTGCAATTTTTACTGATACTGGATTTGCCTTCGTATCTACTTTATAAATAATTTCTGGTTTTTTAGGCTCGTCCGTTGTAAGACTTATTAAATTTTTAGAAAAGTCTTCTGGTATCTCAATTACAGCATAATAAGTTCCATCTACAACCCCTGTATCTGCTTGTTTTTGGTTTACAAATTTCCAACCAATCTTATCATTATCCTTTAACTTATCAACTATATCATTTCCCATGTTAAGTTCTTTTTCATTTAAATTTGCACCTTTATCATTATTGACTATTGCAATTGGTATTGTTCCAGTATTTGAATAAGGATCCCAACCTGCTTTAATATTTACCCATGCATAAAGAGAAGGGATAACACAAATCCCTAATACTATTATTATTGCAATTGGATTTTTTATTATAGCTCGTATATCCCTTTTAAATACGCTTAAAATCTTCTTCATATAATAAACCTCCGAAATTTTTGCTCGATGAAATACGAGCAGCTACATATATAGTAAAAAAAAAACAATATTAATATTATAACAAATTTCACTTCCCTAATATCGAAATTTTTGTTAATAAAATGTTACATATACAATTATTTTTATTATTTTCCTCTTTGTTTAGCAATAATATTTAATTATACTTAATTGTATAATTAAAATTTAAAAGTATAATAAATAAAAAAACCCCTTAAATTAAGAGGTTTTACTTTTATATCCATAATTTATTCAGTTCCCTTGACATCAAAGCGATCTGCATTCATCACTTTATTCCAAGCAGCTACAAAATCTTTAATAAACTTTTCCTTATTATCATTACAACCATATACTTCAGCAACGGCTCTAAGCTGAGAATTAGATCCAAATATAAGATCAACCCTCGTCCCTGTCCATTTTTCTTTTCCTGTTTCTCTATCATAGCCTATAAACTTTTGCTCATCCTTAGATGTTGGTTTCCAAACAGTGTTCATATCAAGAAGATTTACAAAGAAATCATTTGTAAGACATTCTAATCTATGGGTAAATACACCTTCTTTAGAATTATTATAGTTTACATCTAAAATTCTCAAACCACCTATTAACGCAGTCATCTCAGGAATAGTCAATGTAAGTAGTTGTGCACGATCAATTAACATTTCCTCTGGCTTTGAGGAATAATTATCCTTTACATAATTTCTAAAACCATCTGCCATAGGTTCAAGTACAGCAAAAGAGTTTACGTCTGTTTGCTGCTGAGTTGCATCAGTACGCCCTTTTATAAATGGTACTTCTATATCATATCCCGCATTCTTTGCAGCTTTTTCAATGCCAGCACACCCACCTAATATAATAATATCTGCTAAAGAAATCTTTCTACCTCCTGACTTAGAACTGTTAAACTTTTTTTGAATTTTTTCTAGTACATTTAATACTTCTTTAAGTTTTTCTGGTTCATTAACTTCCCATTGTATTTGAGGCTCAAGGCGTATTCTCCCTCCATTAGCTCCCCCACGCATGTCTGAACCACGGAAGGTTGACGCAGATGCCCAAGCTGTTTTAACAAGGTCTGATACTGAAATCCCAGAAGCTAAAATCTTTTTCTTAAGATATAAAATATCCTTTTCATTAACTAGTTTATAATCAACCGGTGGCACAGGATCTTGCCAAATAAAAACTTCCTTTGGAACTTCTGGTCCTAAATATCTTGAAATAGGTCCCATATCTCTATGGGTTAATTTAAACCATGCACGAGCAAAATCGGAAGCAAATTTTTTAGGGTTTTCTAAATAGTTTCTAGCTATAGGTTCATATATACGATCGAAAATTAATGATAAATCTGCTGTAGTCATCATAGGTCTATGAAGTTTTAATGGGTCAAAAGCATCTTCCACCATATCCTCTTTGTCTACATTTTTAGCTAACCATTGGTATGCTCCTGCTGGACTTTTAACTAGCTCCCACTCATATTTAAACAAAGTTTTTAAATATTTCATATTCCACTGTGTAGGATTTGCCTTCCATGCACCTTCTATGCCACTACTTATAGTATCTTCACCTTTACCACTTTTAAAGGTACTCTTCCACCCAAGTCCCTGCTGATCAATAGGTGCAGCTTCTGGTTCCGGTCCAACATAGGTTGCAGGTCCTGCTCCATGACATTTACCAAAAGTATGTCCACCTGCTATAAGGGCAACAGTTTCCTCATCATTCATGGCCATACGCTTAAAAGTTTCTCTAACATCATGAGCTGAAGCCACTGGATCAGGTTTTCCATTAGGTCCTTCTGGATTTACATAAATTAATCCCATTTGAACAGCAGCAAGGGGATTTTCAAGCTCTCCACCTATAGGTTCTCTCTCACTATCAAGCCATTTCTTTTCCCTTCCCCAGTAGATATCTTCTTGAGGTTCCCAAACATCCTCACGCCCTCCTCCAAAGCCAATTGGCTTTAAGCCCATAGATTCTAGTGCACAATTACCTGCTAATATAAAAAGGTCTGCCCAAGATATTTTGTTTCCATATTTCTTTTTAATAGGCCAAAGTAGACGGCGAGCTTTATCGAGGTTAATATTATCTGGCCAACTATTAACTGGTGGAAAACGTTGCATTCCTCTACCTCCTCCACCTCTACCATCTGCAACTCTATATGTTCCTGCACTATGCCATGCCATACGAATAAAAAGTGGTCCATAGTGACCGTAATCAGCAGGCCACCACTCCTGAGAGTCTGTCATTAGCTTAAATAAATCTTTCTTTACAGCATTAAGGTCTAACTTCATAAATTCTTCAGCATAGTTAAATCCCTTAGACATAGGATCACTTAGTTCAGAGTTTTGACGTAAAACTTGAAGATTTAATTGATTTGGCCACCAATCTTTATTGGTATTTCCACCACCTGCTATAGCTTTACCTCTATTACCTGTTACAGGGCACTTCATCTCCGTCATAATATAAATCTCCTTGTATATATTACTAATACTATTACAATTTATTATACAAACTTAAAAATTATACTATGAACATTTCTATTATTAAACTTTATAACCCATCAATTCTAACAATTGATTTTTAGATGTTAGTCCAAAATCTTGTTGGATTTTTCCATCAGCGATATATAAAATCCGATTACAGCATAATAGAGCACATTCTACATCATGAGTTATAAGTAAAATTGTATATCCTAATTTAGCTATTTCTTTCATAACATTGCTTACGCTTCTCATATTTTTACCATCCAATCCACTTGTTGGTTCATCTAAAATAATTACTTTTGCTCCTTTAAACAGGGCAACTGCAAAAACAAGTCTTTGCTTTTGACCACCAGATAATGTAGATGGATGTTGTGTTACATAATCCCATAAATTTAATGACTTTAATATATCTTCTGCCTTCTGCTCTAACTCACGACTTACCTTTTCCCCAGTTAAAAGTTCATCCATCAAGTCTTCTCCAAATAATTGACAATCTAAGTCTTGAGATATATACCATATATTACCAAGCCTTTTCTTTGAAAATACTGTTTTATTATTTAAAAGAACCTGGCCTTCAGTTTCTTTTAAAATCCCCGATAAAATCCTACCTATAGTACTTTTCCCAGAACTATTCTCTCCGATAATTCCTATAATTTCTCCACTGTTGCAACGGAAACTAACATCCTTTAATACATTATGTTTTTCAAATTGTTTTGATATATTTTTAGCCTCTAATATGGGTTGTGATTTATCTGATCCATGAGATGGTACAAAGGGAACTTTTGTTATGTCCGTATGTCTCAATCCATATTTCTCAACAACACTATCTCCCAAATCACACATCTCACTTTGTGAATATATTTTTTCAATCTCACCATTTTTCATATAAACAAATCTATCTGCAATATCCTTTAGATAATACAATCTATGTTCAGATATTATAATAGTTTTTCCTTTTTCTTTTAACTCCTTAATTGTTTCCCCTAACTGGTATGTGGATTGAGTGTCTAAATTGGCTGATGGTTCGTCCATTACATAAATTTCAGGCATTATTGCCTTTGCAGATGCAATAGCTACCTTCTGCCTCATTCCATAAGATAAATGGTGTAAATTCAAGTGTATTATATCTTGAATTTTCATATCATCTACAGATTGACTTACACTCTTACAAATCTCTTCATGTGAATATCCATAATTTTCACATCCAAAGGCAATCTCTCCAGCTACTTCATTGGAAAAGAATTGACTTCTTGGATCTTGAAATACATTACCAATGAGTTTCCCTCTCTCCCAAGTCTCAAGGTTTTGTATTGAGTTTCCATTTAGTGTAATTTCACCCTTCATTTCACCACCATAAAAACCAGGAATTAAACCATTAATAATCCTTGTAATTGTACTTTTCCCACAACCCGATGGACCTGTTATTACCACAACTTCACCTTTATCTATGTTTAAAGAAATATTTTTCAAAATAAGATTATCTTTTTTGTAGGAATATGAAAGATTTTTAATTGATAGCATAATATCCTCCTATATTTTAAAAGCAATTATTGTAGCAATCAAAGTAAGTATTACCATAAAATAATCCAATACCTGAAACTTACTAATAAAATAGCTTTCCTTTTTATATGGACTTTCAATTCCTCGTACAGATGCCGAAGCAGCCAATTCATCCGCAATTTTAATTGTTCTCATAATAAGAGGCACAAAAGCATATTCTAATGTTTGAATTGGCTTTTTAATAACCGTAGAAGCCGATCCTAAAAAACCTCTAACTCTCATAGCTTCCTTTACATCCTTAATTTCATAAAAAACAGTTGGTGTAAATCTCAACATCACAATTGCAATTAATTGCAGTTGCGATGGAATATGCAACTTCCTTATGCCTGCTGTTAATTTGCCAAAAGGAACATTACTAAGCAAATCTGCTGGCATTGCGGGCAAGATTACTTTATAAACCATACTGATAAATAATGGTGATGGAAATGTAAAGTGATATCTATTTGACACAATAATCCATACTACAATTGCAATATATACCGAAAAATATTTAATGGCTTTTGAGCCGCATCCCATATAACACATAATGCAAAAGATCCAAAAAGTATATATAGCATGTCCTAATAAACTAGAGGTTAAAAAGGATACAAAGCAGGAACATATTGTTATTAATAATATAGTTCTACCATCAATATTATTTAATTTATTCAGTGGTTTATTCTTTTGCATCATTTTATAATTCCAGCCTTATTGAAATGCTTATGAAGAAGTTTGTTTCCAAAAGTAACCCCCAATGCTGTAATAGCAATTGTAATACAAGCACCTAAAAACATAAGTGGTATACTTGAAGTCATTTTTAATTGCATGTCTAATGTTGCAGCAGGAAAGCCTCCCATTTCTGCCATCTCACGATAGCTTTCCCACGCCCACCATAGTGGAACACAGTTTCCTATAAACATTCCTACCCAATAAACAACCCATGAAATCATGTTTCTAACGGGATTTCTATACGTATTATGTCCTACCATAGTAAGTTCAGCGATTAATCCTATTACTAAAAAATATGGTAACATAAAAATATAACCCATAACACCTTGCAACAAGCCGTATACTGTACACCAAATGAAAATTAATCCCTTTTTGTTAATTCTATTTGCAGCTACTAAATAAAATGATGCTCCTAGAAATCCTTCTAATCCAGCACTAAAATATAAGTACATAGTTGGCATTGCCATTAATAAAGATGATACTACCATATTGATAATAATGCATATTACCATCATAGCTGAAACAGTAGCAATATCCTTGATTCCTAATTTTTGTTTAATTTTTGTATTTTCCATAATACCCTCCTACTTTTATATAATTAGTTAGTTGTCGCTAACTACTATATTGTATTTTATAAAGATTATTTTAACTACTCCAATAATTTGAAAAACAATAAAAATAGCCCAAAATTATTTTTTCTTTCTATAATCCTTAGGTAGTATAGAATAAACATCTTTAAATGCTACAGCAAATTTACTAAAATTAGAATATCCTAATGAAAGTGCTATATCACTAATTTTATCATTGCTATTTAATAACCTTCGTGCAGCTTCATCCATTTTATATTTTTTTAAATACTCATATGGTGGACATCCATATACTTGAGCAAATATTTTTTGGAATGTAGATAAAGATAATTCCTCTCTAGCTACAATATTTTTAATTGAATGTTTTTCATGAACATGTGATATTAAGTACTCCCTAATTTTTTTCACTTTCAATATTTGTGAGTTTGAGTAATAGTGATTTTCTAGTTTATTTTGACACTTTAATCTGCTAGTAATATATAATAGTTCAATGGTCTTTAGCTTAAAATATTCTATTGATTCATTGAATTTTGCCTTAGAAAGCTCCTCGAACAAATGTTGAAGGGAAGCATCTGATTTACTTATGTACCAACTTTCATCTAATTTAAGTGTGTCATGTATATAGTCTAACTCAATTGAAAACAAATCTAATAACTCATAGCTTTTTGCAGTTAACAGCTCATAGGTTATTACTAATGATATTCCTTTGAAAATATTGTGTGGAAAACTATATGATATTGGTAATGCTTGTGATCCTAATACCCAAAAATCCCCCTCCCTCAAATAGGAATAAGTATTATTTTGGAATTCAAATTCTATTTTACCCTTACTACACCAACTAATCTCTGTTCTTTTAGGATTTAATTTTGTATTTGAAAAAACAGTATCACTATTAAAATCCATATATACAATTTCAATGCCTTCAACGATGGGATATATTATAATTTCATTTTCTCCATCACAAGGAAATCTCCATTGAATGTACCCTTGTCCTTCTTCATTTTTCATCCTATCACCCCTCTTAAATACCTTCAAAAAGATTTCATTACTTATATATAACCATGGAATTTTCTCTCCTTTTATTTCCTTTTTAATATAAGTTAGTCTTTACTAACTCCAATTGTTATTTAAAGGCTGAAATTCCCTAAGGAATGGCAGCCTAAAACACTTAACTTAATCTAGCATTAAACTATCTTTATTTATTAATTGGATAAACCACTTTTAAATACTTTTATTCAAAAAACTTTATAATATCTAAAATGTACTTTACTACCAAGTTTCCAGAACGACTTTCATAAACCGCTGCTTTTGCAAGAGGAATATCATCAGTTACTATATTATCCACATTCATCTCTATCATCCTATCCATATTCTCACGTGTATTTACTGTCCACGCAAAGATTTCCTTTCCAGAATTGTGCACCATAGATACAAGACGTGATGTAATAAAGCTAGCTTCCACACTGAATCCATCAGCTGCAGTGAGCTTTGTAATATCTCCAAAGGCTATACTCATTACGTATATTGTCTTAATTTCCGAATCATATTCTTTGATTTTCTCAAGGGTATTATATTCCTGAGACGTTACTACACAACTATTTTTATAACTTCTTTCATTTATTGTATCTATAACAATTTTTTCAAAATCTTTTTCATGTCCCGTTGGCTTTAACTCGATATTTAACTTTATATGTTTTTTCTTTGCAAAATCCAAAACCTCTTCTAAAGTAGGAATTTTCTCCCCTGCAAATTCAGGTGAAAACCATGAACCGCAGTCTAAATCCTTAATGCCATCATAAGTCACTTCCCAGATATTTTTATTAACCCCAGTAACTCTATTTAGATTTGAATCGTGGAGAATAACAGGAACCCCGTCACTTGTAAGCTGAACATCTAGCTCTATCCAATCAGCATTTTCTTCCACTGCCATTTCAAAAGCCTTCATGGTATTTTCAGGATAATTTATAGAAGCTCCTCTATGAGCAGACACCTCCGTAGGTGTTAAATACTCTATATTTAAATCAAGCTGATTATTAAAAACAAGATAAGAAAAGGTACTTATTACACCAATACAACTTACTACTAATAAGCTAGTTAAAACCTTAAGTTTTAAAGAAGGTTTTTTTATCACTTCTCTATCATCTATAGTAGCTATCTTTTCTCCTATTCTTTCCTTGTGGTTATAATATAAGATACTAATACAACTGAAGTTGATTGGCACAGCCAAAGAAAGGTATGTAATAAGTATTACTGCAGTTACAAAGGCTATAATCCCTAAAATGATAGAATAAAAAATAGATTTCACATCAAGAATAGTAGCTAAAAAAATTATAAGTGCAATAAGAACCGCCATCACCACAAAGAACAGTGCAAAACACATTACTTGTAAAACAACCAAAGCCAAAAAATCATAAAACCAATGTCCATTATGAAGTTTACAACTTCGCTTCTTTGCCTCAGCAAAAGTACACCCTTCAAGAGTAAAGTAATGAAAACAATAAAGTCTGCGTACTGTAAAAACTGCAATGCCCACCATAAGTAGCATCCATGCAATAGATAAAAGCATATTTGCATTTATAAAATCCATAATAAATTCGGGAATAGCTATATAGGTTATAAGTCCCGAAGTCATTCCGATATTCATAACAGGCAGAATTAAAAGGACAAATAAAGCAATAAAGAAATTTTTACGGTGAAATACCCTCTTGGAATTTTCCCACGCAAAGGTAATAACCTGCCTCAAATTTACGTGTTTCTCATGCTTTGAACTATCAATTATATAAATAACAGCACTTATATCTATCATAGAAAAAAAGGTTAAAAGTAAAATCAAAATAATAAATATAATAATATTCTTTGGATTTGAAATATAACTACCAATGTTTTCAATTGTTAGATAACTGTACCCTGTAATTTTCATAGAAAAGTCAAGAATTAGCACTGCAAGTGGAATAAACACTAAGGTTGAAAGCAACTTATATATAAGTTCAAATTTAACCATAGTTGATATATTAAATTTTAGCAGGTTTAACACTTGCCTAAAGGGTTTTTTTATCATAAGTTAGTCCTTCTTTCTTTTAATGCTCTGTCCAAATATTTAATATCTTTGGGCTCTATATTACATTATTCAGCATTCTCTCACTCTATTTTACTACAAATCTTTAATAATAGCATTCCATAATAATTAACTCAACATTCTAATATTCTCTATTTCAGTCAAGCAAAAGCTAATATATCAATTTTTATATAGTTTATCGCTCTTGGTTATAAAAACCCCTAGACAACACATTTTTATTGCCTTATATTTACTTAAATAATTAAAGTTCTATAATCTTTGTTGCAATATTTCTACAAAATTCAATATCATGTTCAACAAATAGCAATGTTAGAGAATATTCTGTAAGTAACTCTTCTAACTGAATTCTAGATATAATATCAATATAGTTTAAAGGCTCATCCCAAATATATAAATGTGCTTTCTCGCAAAGACTCTTTGCAATTAAAACCTTTTTCTTCTGTCCAGCACTAAAAGATTCTATATTTTTCTCAAATTGAATTCTTGAAAAATCAAGCTTTCTTAAAATAGATTTAAAAAGACTTTCATCAATATTATTATCTAATGCATAATCATCTAGCTTTCCTTTAAGATATGATGTATCTTGAGATATATATGATATTTTCAGCTGACTCCCTCTCCAAAATGTTCCTGAATATTGTATATTGTCGCCTAGGATTAATTTAATAATACTAGATTTTCCTGATCCATTCTTACCAATCAGTGCCACACGATCACCTCTCTCAATGGTGAACCTTATATCATTACATACAACAATATCATCATAATAAATTGAAACATTTTTAAGCTCTACTAAGCGTTCTTTATTATAGTCTAGTTTAACAATTTTTAGTTTATCTGAGCTTTCAATATTCTTAAGCAATTTGGATTTTTCATCAATAGCATTCATTTGTCTGCTTTCAATTGATTTTGATCTTTTCATCATCTTAGAAGCTTTATGACCTACAAAACCTTTATCAATTTTAGACCCTGAATTGGTTGTTCCTTTTTTTGATTTCTCAACTTTATTAGACCAATCACATGTCCTCTTTGCTGCCCCTAATAATCTATCTATATCCTTTTTAAGCTTTTTATTCTCTAATAATTCAAGGTTATCCTGCCTCTGTTTATTCTCAAACCAGCTAGAAAAATTACCTTTTTGCACTTCTATATTAGTCTTGTTAATTGATAATATATGATCAATAGAATTATCGAGAAAATCCTTATCATGTGATATTAGTATAAACCCTTTTTTACTTTTTAAATATTCGCTCACAAGCTTTCTTGCATTCATATCAAGATGATTGGTTGGTTCATCAATTAATAGAAAACTATTTTCTTTAAGGAATAATACTGCAAGTAAAATTTTAGTCTGTTCTCCTTTAGATAATAAATTAAAGGGCATATATAATACATCTTCTGAAAGTTCTAAATATGATACTTCTCTTATTAACTTCCATTGAATACAATCTGGCAAGATTTCATTTACTATATTAATTGTCATTTCATTTTCATCTTTAATATTATAAGGAAAGTACTCAAAACTTACCCCTGAAGAAATGCTTCCCTTATATTCGTATTTACCTAACAGCAAATTAAAAAATGTTGTTTTACCCCTTCCGTTCCTTCCTGTAAAACCCAATTTCCAATCAGTGTCTATTTGAAAACTTACATTTTCAAATATATTATCATAACTATCCTCATAACCAAAAGTTAGATTCTTAACATTTATTAAAGACATGAGTTTACCCTCCTGTATAAAAAAATATAAGCTGCAAGAAAGTAAATTCTCACAGCTTATAAATACAATAAGATTAAACCTATATCATAGGTTTAATCACACTATATTAATAATTGAAAAAATAATAACTTTCTTGCATTTACATAATAAAAACATAAAATATCCATTTAATCTTTTTATTATACTTAGTAAAATTAGCAAGAAAAATTAATCATTTTTTCAACTCCAATCATCATTTTTTTTAAGTGTATCATTATCTATTACTAAAGTCAAACATCATCAATGTCTACTTTTCTTTATCTTCTTTTAATAGTAAATTTAATTTCTCTTTCTATATCTCTTAGCAGACTTAAATCCTTTGGATCTACAAATAGGCAAGTATACCCTTCTTCACCAGCTCTTCCAGTTCTTCCAATACGATGAATATAGGTTTCTACCTTTTCAGGAATATCATAATTATAGATGTGGCTTACTCCATTGATATCCAGACCTCTTGAGGCAACATCCGTTGCAATTAAATATTGAATATCAGCCTCTCTAAAGGACTTCATAATTCTTTCACGTTTATTTTGAGGTATATCACTATGAATTACTTTACAGTTATAACCCCTTTGATGCATCACCACTTCAAGTTCATCAGCTCTTCTTTTGGTTCTGCAGAATATTATTGCCATAAAAGGATTATCTTCGTTTAAAATATTACATAAAGCATCTCTTTTTAACCTGTCAGTAGTTTCAACTACTTCCTGCTTAATATTTTCAAGAGTAACTTCTTCCTTTTTAACAGTAACAACCACTGGATCATTCATATATCTATAAGCAAGTTTTTTAACTGCTGAATCCATGGTTGCAGAGAAACATAAAGTCTGAACCTTCTTTGGGCATACCTTCATAATCTTATCTATTTCATTTTTAAAACCCATAAGTAACATTTGATCCGCTTCATCTATAACCACAGTATTTAATTTTTTTAAATCAATGGTTTTTCTTTCAATATGGTCAAGTAATCTTCCTGGTGTAGCAATAATCACTTGAATATTTCCCTTAAGCTTATTTAATTGGGAACCAATATCCTTACCACCATACATTGCAAGAACCCCAACATCCTTACCTTCCTTCAGCTTTCCAGCCTCTTCAGTAATTTGTATTGCCAATTCTCTTGTTGGTGCAACAATTAAGCATTGAATATCCTTTGATGCTGTAGATAGCTTTTCAAAAATAGGAAGTAAAAACGCTAAAGTCTTACCTGTGCCCGTCTGTGCTTCAGCTATAACGTCTTTTCCACCTAATATATCTTTAATGCTCCCATTTTGAATATCTGTTGGAGTTGTTATTCCATTTCTTTTTAAAACCTTTATTATATCTTCATTTATTCCAAGTTCTTTAAATGTCATTTATTTTACCTCTTATCATATATTTGGAGTAATTATAACACTAATAGATGTAATCTCATAGTTTTATATTTCAACTTTCTACTGTATAGCACAGATATAACAAAGACTTAAACAAGACATATGTACTAGTATTCAACACTTAGTAAGCAAAGTGCATCTGCGCTAGCTTTATGACCTACATCCTTCATATCCTTAGATTCAAAAGCTTTCTCACCTATATTGATAGGCAATTGGCCAAGCCCCACTTGAATTAATGTACCTACTATTATCCTTTCCATATTTAACAAAAATCCATCTGCTGTCATGGTAATAATAATTTCATTTGTAGTTTCTCTTATATCAAGAGACAGTAATTTTTTAATTGATTTCCTTGTTTTCTTATTAGTAGTAAAAGCTAAGAAATCATGCTCTCCTATAAGGTACTTTGCAGCTTTTTTACTTTTAGCTACATCTATTGTTTGATTCATTAAGTTAACATATTGTCTTTCAAACAAAGGACGGTTAGGAGCATCTTTCTTCCATAATCGATATTCGTAAGTTAAACTTTTCATTAAATATCTACTATGAAATCTTTCATCAACAGCTTCTACTGATAATATAATAATGTCATCAGTTAAATATTTTTCGAAATAATCAAAAATTTCCTTTTCGCTTAATCTGTTATCTGGTGCTATAAAATTAACAATTTGCCCTTTGGCATGTACCCCAGCATCCGTATTAACCGCACCAATAACCTCTACCTCTTTTTCATATAGCTTTGATAATATCAATTCTAACTTACCTTGAATACTCTTTTCCAAGTTATCTTTGGATTTATTATACCCCATATATTTTCTACCATCATAGGCTATCATCATCTTATAATTTTGCATTTGAATTCTCCCTTTCCTAAATACTAATCAATACATTTTATCATATATTAAGATAGGTTAATATATATAAATTATGTTATTGAAAATTCTTTATGGGGCTTACTCTTTTTAGAAAAAAAATCTCCTGTTTCAATTAATTACACAGATTAAATATTACTGATGGAGCTACACTAACTGTTCAAAAAACACAATCGCCTGTAAGTAGCTATTAAAGCCACCTACAGGCGGTTCGTGGGTTTCATGGTGGAGGCGAAGCGTACTTAACCTCCATAGTATTTAATATTCAATTGCTTCTTTTCAGTTACTTTCCACTGAGCAGTTCATCTACCAAATCATCTTCTTCATTTACTCTTCCCTCTGATGGAATACTGAGTAAAGAATTATTATTCTCTATCCTTTTATAGTTTTGTTTTATAATAATAGCTAGTCCATATAATACTAGCCCATAAAAAACATAGGGAGCTATTGAAGCAATATAATAATTTATTACTTCCATTAATTGATCCTTAACTTTAAGGCCTTTTGAAATTAAATCTGCAATATGTTTATAGGATGCATAAGTATTAAATACCGCAAATATTCCCATAACTATTGCACTTATATTTAATACCTTTGTAACTATACAAACTCCTTTGCCTTGTGATTTCATTATACTTCCTCCTAAAATTGATCTATTAAATTTTACTTATCATCATTTTTTATAAATAATAACTTGCCACCTTTTAAGCCCCATATCTCATCAAGGTAAGTACAAACTTTTTTTGAGTGGGTTACGATGATAACACATTTCTTTTGTTCATGTGCCAAGGATACTAATATATTCATTATCTTTTCTTCTGTTTCACTATCTAAATTCCCTGTTGGTTCATCTGCAATTATAATATCTGGATTATGTGCAAGTGATCGTGCTATCCCTATACGTTGTTGCTCTCCACCTGAAAGTTTTAAAATCTTTCTTTCTGCTTTGTCACTATCAATTCCAACTTCATTTAATAAATTGTTGACATATTCTGCTTTATTCTTTTCCTTAACTCCACTAATATTCATAGATAATAGAATGTTTTCTTTAGCTGTGGCATTTAATAAAAGATTATACCCTTGAAATATAACTCCTATATCTTTTGCTCTATAGTCATCTCTATCAATTTCTTTTAAACTTTTATCCTTATATAAAATATCTCCACTGGTACAAGTATCAAGTCCAGAAATTAAGGAAAGTAAAGTACTTTTCCCTGCTCCTGACTTACCTATTATTCCATAAACTTTCCCTGGCTGAAAATCTATATTTACATTACTAAACACATCTTTTTTTGAACCCTCATATTTATAACTTATATCTTTTAAACTTAATAAACTCATATTCTTAGTTCCTTTCTGTTAGTATTTTTCTTGGTTCATATCTATTTATATATATAATCCCTATGCTAACTGATATAATTCCAAGCAATAATGCTATTAAAGTAATTGATAAAATAGCTTCTCCATTTAAATATATATCTAAATTTTCTAGTTTTGGTACATTTGTCTGTGCTCCAATTGAAACCATAAAACCTGATGACATATTATTGGCAGCTTCTAACTGACCTTTTAATAATATATCTGAAACTGGCTGTGCTGAAAAACTACCAATACTTAATCCTATTACTAAGGAAACTGCTATCATTGATAATGTTTCAAATATTAATCCTAAAGCAACCTTCCCTTTTTTCATCCCCATAGCTCTTAATACACCAATTTCGTATTTTCTTTCACGAGTACTCAAAATTGAAATTAAAATTAATATGCTTCCACCAAATCCTAATACTAAAACCATAAATATATTTGAAATCTTTTTTAATCCTTCTACAGCTTTAACAATATTATTGTAGCTATTAGCATCTATAGAAACATCATATAAATCGCTTAATCCCTTTTCATGAGCTTCTTCATTAAAGGCTTCTAATAAGTCTGGATCTTTTAAGTAATATTTTGCTTCTATAGCAACTGAACCGTCATTTACTTTTTTATCATATTCCTTCAAAGTACTGTATGTTGTAATAATTTCATTTTTTCTATTTAACATAGGATGCTTAAATCCAATATCCTCTGCCTTCACTCCATCGAAGTATATTCCTGATACAGTTAGTTCTAACACTTTTGAATCACTTTGATCCTGTGGATTCTCTATTTTTAATTTATCTCCAACCTTTAAATTATTTAGCTTAGCAAAATCCTCACTTATTATTGCTTCACCTTCATTTTCAGGGAATTTACCATCTGTGATTTTTCTTGCTCCACTTTCAAACTCTTTAGTTCCAGCTAGATTAAGCCCTCCCAAAATATTCAAATTAGGAAGTTTCATATTTGGGGAGGGTTGGTTTCCACTTGGTCCCATGGTAATTACGTTTCCCATATTTGTGTTTTCTTTATCCTCTTGATCAATAGCTTTTATATCTTCACTATATCCCCTAAAACTTGAACTCATTATTGCTTCTTTAATATGTTCAGACTTTGCTAGTTCTTCATAAACATTATTTGGTATAATAAAATCCTTTTCGTCAAAATTGCCCTTATTTATTTTTTCATTTTGTTTTTCTTGATTTGCTTGGATAAACACTTCTGAGCCGAATTTATTTTTATAATCCTCTATTATTCCATTGGCAGTAGTATTGATAATAATAGATATAGCTGTACATGAAAGTATTGCTATCATTATAATTCCAATCAAAATATTTCGGCCCTTGTTTCTTCTTAAATTCTTTAGTGCATTTTTTAAAATATACATATACCCTCTTCCTTTCTTTAATTGATTACAAGGAAATTATAATAAATTAACTGTTTACTCAATGTTAATACCCTTATTAACTTTTATATTGAGAAAAGGACATGTAAAAACAAGAACCTTTATTTATTTCACTATCTACTAATATTATTCCATTACATAAATCACAAACATGAGATACAAGACTTAATCCTATTCCATATCCATCTTTATTTAAATCATTAATTCTATATTTATTATTAAATATTTTTTCTATAGAATTTTTGTCCATACCAATGCCATTATCTTTAACCTGAATAATTACACAATTATTTTTATTTTTTACAATTACACTTATAGGTTTATCAGCTCCATATTTAATTGCATTGTCAACTAAATTGCTGACGGCACGAAATATCCATCTTTCTTTTGCCAATATTGTAGTATTATCATCAAAGTCGAAATCAATTTCCTCATATGCATTTCTGTAGGTGTCACATACATTTGCACATACTAAAGATACATCTACCAAAACCATATCGTCATCCGATTTTATATCACTTAAAGTTAAGATATCTTCTATACTGTCTGTAATATTATCTAGTAGTTTAATGTATTCTTTATTTTCATCTATTTCCATGTTAGTTCGTAATATAGCTATGGCATTTTTCTGTTCATGGGATAGATAAGAATTAAGTTTTTTATAATCCTCTAAATTATTTTTAAATTTCTCCTTAACATTTTCATAAGCTATTCCAAAGGACTTACTTATTAAATAAGGATTGAAATCATCATCTAGAGTATTTAATTTCTTAACAATATTTTCAATTTCATTATTGTGTATTTTGTTTAATGAAACCCATAATAAAAAAGATGCTATAATAAAAAGTAAAAAAAACATAAGAACCATCATAACTATATCTTTAAAGCCACTTCTTAAATAGACTTTTCCAATTTCATCAACCTTAATTACTTGATTAAAATTTGATTGTGTCAATTGAGTTTCTATGTATGAACTTATATTACTATCCCTTAAATTTTTCATATCCGTATTGATTATAACTGCCCTAATATTATTAGGATTTACCCTATCTTGCAAATTATTAAAAGAACCCTTTATATTAAAAATACCTAGTACGATAATCAAGGATAATACTAATGAATATGTTATTATCACTACTCCACTTTTTAAATTTACTCTATGCATAAACAGTAACCCTTCCCTCTAACATTTAATAAAACATCTTTTCCATAGGCAGTATTTACCTTGTTTTTTAGCCTAGATATATGAACCCTTAAAACTGAAGAAAAGGGGTCAAAATTCTCATCATATACATGCTCTACAATCTCCTCACTTGACACAACTGCTGGATATTTAAAACATATATACTCTAAAATATCAAATTCTTTAATTGCGAGGATCACTTCATTTCCATCTATATGAACAGTCCTATTAATAGGATTAAGTTCTAGTTTCCCAATATTTATAATTGGATTGGTTCGTCCGTGAAATCTTCTTATTACAGCATGAATTCTTGCTCTAACCTCTAATAATTTAAATGGTTTAGTTATATAGTCATCTGCTCCATTATCTAGTCCTATAGCTAGGTCTGAAACCTGGTCTCTTGCCGTTATTATAATTATTGGTGTAGACACATTTCTTTCTCTTAAATATTTTAAAACTTCTATTCCATCAACATCAGGAAGATTTAAATCCAATAGTATTACATCGTACTCATTAACAGTGGCTTTTTCTTCTCCATCTTCCCCAAAGTAAGAAATATCTACTTGAAAATTAATTTTTTCCAAACCCTTTTTCATTGAATTTGCTAGCTCCACATTATCTTCTATAATCAATAATCTCACACTAAATCCTCCTCTATAAACTGCATACTAATCATTATATTTTACCAAAGGAAATGTTTATTTAAAGTTAACACGTTCTATTTATCTAATATAATTACCTACCAAACTCAAACTATTACAAGTATATATTTTTCATTACAACATTTTCAATTATATAGAAAATTTTGTTAATATATACTATAATATTATATAAAGCTACATATAAGGAGGAATTATGATGGCAAAGACTTTATTAGAAAGAAAAGATGTAGATCCAAATCTTACTTGGGATTTATCTGCAATCTACAAAACAGAAGAAGCATTCCAAAATGATGTAGAAAGAATGAAGGAGCTTTCTCAAAAAATAGAAAAAGAATATAAAGGAAAGTTAACAACTGCAGAAAACATAAATAACTGCTTGGATGAACTTAGAGAACTATGGGAGATTGTCACATTGACTGCAAATTATTCAGAACTTGCAGTATCAGTTGATTATACTAATAATGAAAATCAAGATAAAAACTTTAAATTAATGAACTTAATTGCTGAAATCGACAGTAAACTTACCTTCATTGACAGTGAAATAATACAAGCTGAAGATAGGGTCCTTGAGGAAGCTATGAAATTATCTAAAGAAAATAGCAACTTCTTAAAGGAAAAAAGAAGAAATAAAGCTCATGCTCTTCACCCAGAAGCTGAAAGAGTAATAGCTGCACTATCTGAAACATTAGAAGCACCATATAAAGTATATGAGCAAGCAAAACACGCTGATATGGACTTTAAAACTTTTGATGTTAATGGTAATACTTATCCTCTTGGATATGCTCTTTATGAAAATAATTATGAATATGAAAAAGATCCAGTTGTAAGAAGAGCTGCTTTTAACGCATTCTCTAACAAATTAAGAGAGTATGAAAATACTACAGCTACTGCATATCAGCTTCAAGTACAAAAAGAAAAAACTTTAGCTACTTTAAGAGGCTTTGATTCAGTTATTGATAGTTTACTCTTCCCTCAAAATGTTAGTAGAGAGTTATATGACAGACAAATAGATTTAATTATGGAAAAATTATCACCTCATATGAGAAAGTATGCAAGACTTATTAAAAAAGTACACGATCTTGATGAAATGACTTTTGCAGATTTAAAAATTGCTATAGATCCTGAATATGATCCAGATGTAACTGTCGAAGAATCTAAAAAATATATTGAAAATGCTTTAGCTGTTTTAGGTGATGATTACTTAGATATAGTAAAAAGAGCTTACAGTGAACGCTGGGTTGACTTTGCAGAAAATAAGGGTAAATCTACTGGTGGATTCTGTGCATCCCCTTATGGAAGTCATTCATATATATTACTATCTTGGAGTGAAAAAATGGCAGAAGTATTTACTTTAGCTCATGAACTTGGACATGCAGGTCACTTCCATTTCTGTAATGCAGAGCAAAATATTTTTGATACTGATGTTTCAACTTACTTTGTTGAAGCACCCTCTACTATGAATGAGCTTTTAATGGCAAATTACCTTTTAACAACTAGTGATGATAAGAGATTTAGACGTTGGGTACTATCTTCAATGATTTCAAATACTTATTATCATAACTTTGTTACCCACCTTTTAGAAGCAGCTTATCAAAGAGAAGTATATAAAGTAATTGATGCAGGTGGAAGTGTTCAAGCTGAAACCCTTAGCAAGATAAAAAAAGATGTCCTTGAAAAGTTCTGGGGAGACGATGTAAAAATAATCGAAGGCGCTGAACTTACTTGGATGAGACAACCACACTATTATATGGGTCTTTACTCTTATACTTATAGTGCTGGACTTACCATCGGTACAGAAGTTAGCAAGAGAATTCTAAAAGAAGGTCAACCAGCTATAGATGATTGGAGAGCTGTTCTTAAAGCTGGATCAACTAAAACTCCAGTAGAACTTGCTAAAATGGCTGGAGTAGATATAACTACAGATAAACCACTTCTTGATACTATTGATTATATTGGAAGTATCATTGATGAGATTGTTAAATTAACAGAAGAGCTACAATAAAAGTGAAGGCTCTGCAGCGAGACTTAACTGCAGAGCCTTAATTAAGAAAGTATGGGAGTTATATGAATAGTTTTGGAGTTATAAGCAACTTAAAATATACTATTGCTGAATTAAAGAAAAATAATAAAAAACAAATGTATTTTTGGATACTAGAAATAATTATGGCCTCATTAGATACTTTTTTATTTATGCTTATTCCTAGTATTATAATTTTTCTTCTAACTAATAAGATTGACTTTAAAAATTTCGTAATCTACCTTTCCATCATATTTGCTATATTAGCAACCTTTAGATTGCTCTTTTACTACTTAAAGGGCAGAAATGAAATGTATCATATTGAAGTAAGAATGTTTGCTGGCTGGACAAAATTACTTAAAAAGCTAATGTCTTGTGACTTTATTAATGTTGAAAGTGAATCTAAACAAAAAGAATTAAATAAGGCTGTAAATGCACTTAATAGCAACTGGGTAGGCCTAGAATTTTTTAATCGTCAATGGATTGACCTTTTAAAAAATGCTTTAAGTTTAATTCTATTTACTATAGTCATTGGTCAGATATCTCCTCTTATTATTATATTTTTATTAGGCATATCCGTTATAAACAGCTTATGTTTTAAAGCTGCCTATAAATATGAATTTAAAAATAAAGATATCAGAGCCAAACTAAATAAAAGTATAACTTATGTTGAAGATCAAGCATTTAATGTAGCATCTGGAAAAGATATAAGGCTTTATCAAATGCAAGATTGGTTACAAGATAAAGAAAGTACAAAAATTAAAGATACACAAAAAATATTATATAAGGAACGTATTCGTTTCTTTGGAGCAGATTTAGTAAGCTTAGTCCTTAAATTTCTTAGAGATGGTGTAAGTTATGGTTATTTGCTTTATCTTCTATCTAAAGGCATGAATGTGGGCCTATTTGTTTTATATCTAAATATGATTAGCGGATTTTCCACCTATTTTTCTAAAATAACGGATAATATCAATGAAATAAAAAGGGCCAGTCTTCGAATAGATGATTTAAGAAATTATTTATCTATGGCTGATAGTTATAAATATGAAGATGGCGAAGATCTTAAAAATCCTGAAAATATCAGCATTAAAATGGAACACGTGGATTTTAAATATCCTGATAGCCAGCGATATATATTAAAGGATTTTAATCTTGAAATTAAAGCTGGAGAAAAAATAGCTTTAGTGGGTGTTAATGGAGCTGGTAAAACAACCATTGTAAAACTTCTTTCCGGACTATATCAGCCTACTGCAGGAAAAATATTAATTAATAATCAAAATATAGCGGAGTTAAATTTATATCAGGTTTATAAGGCTATTTCCGTTGTATTTCAGGAATCTTTCATATATTCCTTTGAAATATTTAGTAATGTTTCCATTGCAGACAAAGATCAAACTGATATGGAGAAGGTAAAAAGATGTTGTGAGGATGCGGGTATAGCTGAAAAAATCGAATCTTTGAAAGATGGATATAACACCTTTATAGGAAAAGATTTTGATGATAACGGAATACAGTTAAGTGGAGGTCAAAAGCAAAAGCTTATGCTTGCTAGAGCTTTATACAAAGGAGGCTCCTTTATAATTTTAGATGAACCTACTGCTCAATTAGATGCTTTAAGTGAAAGTGAAATGTATGAAAACTTCCTTAACTATACTAAAAATAAAACTTCTCTTTTCATATCTCATCGTCTTGCTTCAACAAGATTCTGTAATAGAATCATCTTCTTAGAAAATGGCAAAATTATTGAAGAAGGAACCCATGATGACTTAATGGCTGTAGATGGTAAATATGCAGAGATGTTCGATGTACAAGCAAAATACTATGTGGAAGAGGAGGGAGAATTCTGTGCGCAATAAAACAATGTTAAAAAATATAAGTGATTTTATAAAAATGATATCATCTTTTTCTAAAAAATTAGTTGTAGTTGGAGTATTTAGAGCTCTAAGCAATGCCGTTCTTCCTTTTATAACCATATATTATTCAGCTGTTATATTGGATTTAGTATATAGTGGAACCTATCAAGGCTCAATTAAATATATCGCTCTTATGCTTACTCTTGCACTAATTGTTGGAATAATCTCAAGAGCCTCTACCCAATATATATCTGCCAATTTGCAAATTATCCACGATACAATAGTATGTAAAACGGATTATAAAGCTTATACCATCGATTACGATGATTTTGAAAAAGAAGAAACTTTAAATAGTATTCGCCGTGCTAAAAATGGTAGTAACAGCAGTGGTGGATGTGATGACTTTTTCAATTCAATCTTTACATGCCTTGAATATATGTTTACCATGGTTTTATCAATTATATTTGTAATTAACTTAGTTAAAGAAGCCTTAATTGGTACAACTATGTCAAAAACTTCAATTATTCTTCTAATACTGCTCCTTGGATTTTATTTATTTAGCTTTTACATTAGCTTTATATGCTCTAAAAAGTCAGGAAAAGAAACTGAAAACATGCTTCTTAGCAATGAGAAAGGTAATTCTCAAAGTGGTTATCTTACCTCTAGCATTATGTCCTATGAAAATGCAAAGGATATTAGATTGTTCTTTATGAAACCTTTCCTATCTAAACAATATGAAGAACGTCTGGTGAAAAGTTGTAAAATTTATACTGACTGGGGTAGAAAAACAGGGTTATTTAGCGGCATTGAGATATTCCATTTTGTACTTGCAAGTGGAATAACCTATATTTTCATTGGTCAAAAGGCAATGCTTGGGCTAATAAGTATTGGTTCCGTTTTAATGTATGCTGGAGCTATTGAAACTTTAACAACCTCAATATCTAACTTTATTGGTTCTTACTCATCCTTGGCATTTAAAGGTGAATACATCAGTTTATTTGAGAAATTTATAAAGAAACCTAGTATTCATGAAACAGGAAACTTGAAGATAGAGAAACGAAGTGGTAATGATTATACCTTTACCTTTGAAAATGTAAGTTTTAAATATCCAGGTAGTGATAATTATGTATTAAAAAATGTTTCTTGCACCTTTGATGTTAATAAAAAGACCGCTATAGTTGGGGAAAATGGAGCTGGTAAAACTACTTTAATTAAGCTACTTTGCCGTTTATATGTGCCTACTGAAGGTAGAATTTTATTAAATGGCATTGATATTTCAAAATATAACTATAGTCAGTATACAGAATTATTTAGTGTAGTTTTCCAAGATTTCAAACTCTTTTCTTATCCATTAAAAGAAAATATAGCTTGCAGTGAAGATATTGATGAAGATAGAGTTATAGATAGCCTAAAAAAAGTAGATATATATAAGAAAATTGAAAAATGGCCTCAAAACATCAATAATTATATCTATAAAGAAAATGAAGAAGGTATTGAAATTAGTGGTGGGGAAGCACAAAAAATCGCCATTGCTAGAGCTCTATACAAAGATGGGGCCTTTGTCATATTGGACGAGCCAACTAGCGCCCTGGACCCTATCAGTGAAGCTGAAATATACGAAAATTTCAATGATATGATAAAAGATAAAAGTGCAATTTACATCTCTCACCGTATGAGTAGTTGTAAATTCTGTGATGAGATAATGGTATTTAGAAATGGTGAACTTATTGAAAAAGGAAGTCACGAAGACTTAATTAACTTAAATGGAGAATATGCTCTACTTTTTAATACTCAAGCTGCATACTATGCAGTCTAAAATAGAAGGGGATACCGCACTAATTATTTACTGCGGTATCCCCTTTCTTTAACAACAACTATACCTTTAAAATATTTACAGAATTCGTTAAGTCTTCACATACATTATTTAGTTCTTCAGAACTACTATTAACATTTGCAAATACAGTTACCTGTTCGTTCATAGATGCATTTATCTCTTCAATTATTGCTGCAATCTGTTCTGCTGAATCAGAGACTTCAGTAATTGATCTAGTAACATTTACATTTTCACTATCTACAATATCTATATTTTCTCCTATTTTAGCAGATTGCTCTATTACATTTTCTAAAAGTAATCTCATATTTCTAAAAGATTCTTCCATTTTCATAACCGCATCTTTTTGTCCATTATTAATTTCATCTGTTGTATTTAAATTATTATTTGTATTGTGAACTAACCTACCAATATCATTTATTATAGCTGAAATACTATCGGTAGCCTTTTGTGTTTCTGATGATAGATTTCTTATCTCGTCAGCAACTACTGCAAAACCTTTACCAGCTTCTCCAGCCCTAGCTGCTTCAATGGCAGCATTTAAAGACAATAAATTCGTCTGGGAAGCTATATTATTTATCATATTTAAAAATTCTGTTACATTATTAATTCCACTAAACAAATCGTTTATAGTTATTTTTAATTCTTCAAAACTACTAAATGACTTTTCATTGTAGCTCATGAATTCCCCAAGTTTTAATCCATTATCATCTACAACATCCATTACCTTAAAGTTCTTTTCCTTAATAGTATTATTATTATCTTTTAACTTCTCAATAGCTTCATCTAATTTAACAACATTATCCTTACAATCAACAGTATTACCTGCAACTTGAACTATTTTTTGAGAAATATCATTTACTGCTGCGACAATTTCTTCATTTGAAGCGCTTACTTCTTCATTGATAGCTGCTAAATCGCAAGCGTGATTGCTTACCGTATTTATAGTTGACTTTACATCACAAATAACACCTGATAACTTTCCACACGTAATATTTAGTGACTTTGCTAAAACTCCAATTTCATCTTTTGATTTAATTTCTTCAATCCTAGTTGTTAAGTCTCCTTCTGAAACACTTTTTAGACTTTTGGTCAGCAACTTAATAGGATTTATAATTTTATTACTAGCTAACTTGATAATAAATAGTGTTATTAATAAAAGTCCAATTGTTAAACCAACTGTAATTAAGGCCATTTTTCTAATAGGTTCTTCTATATCACTTAAATATGCGTTTGAGAAAATTGTCCAATTTGTATAAGGCACCTTACCAGCCAAAGCTATGCATTTTTCATTTTCATACACATAATTTATTGTCTCAATGCCTGTAAAATCTCCAATTGACGCTTTATCAATTTGTTCAATTCCAGAAGTATTTCCAATAAATTTTTCATCGTAATCATATATTATATTTCCAGTGTTATCAATCATATTTACTGTAAATCTACCGTAGTTATATTCTTCAAATACAGGATGAAATAACTCTGAAATAATATCCTTACAAACTACCCCTACTATCTTTCCATTAGCATCCTTTATACTTCTTGCCATAACATTTATGTAATCTCCAGTATCAAATGACTTTAAAAGATTTGATATATATAGATCACTTCCCTTTTGAATCTCTTTAAAGTAATCACGATCTGCAACTGATGAACCAATAATACTTTCCTCGCTTGAAGCTATAATATCACCATTATTATTAACTACATATGCCATTTCTATATATTCTTTTTCACCCTCTAATTTAAGCAAATCATCAATTTTCTTTTTAACACTTTTTGTTTCTTCACTATCAAGTCCTGTGCTACCACCTAAAATTGATATTACATTGTCATTATAAACATACTTATCTAGAGAATTTATTTCTGATGAAATCAGATTATTTACAGTTGCAGTTAAGCCTTTAACTTCTGCATTAAATACTCTCAAGTTTTCCTCGTAATAAGCACTTTTAAAAATCTTAAAGGTAATGGACGCCAAACATGTTAAACTTACCAATAAAATAATTGCCACGACTAGCATCATCTTACTTCCAAGACTATAATTTCTGTTTTTAATCACTCTCTTCATTTTTCCTCCTATTTGTCCTCAGTTATTTTCACATACATTATTTCGTAACAATTTATTAATAATTAATAGCTACGATAGATAAATTTCGCCTTTTTATCTTAATATTTATTAAGATTTCCATTAACAGGTATTGTTTTTTTGTATTTTTTTATTTATCTAAATTTTTGTTATTGTCATTTTATATTAATTTACTTTTAATGAAATTATTAACTATTGATCCACCTTAATTTATTTCATATTATTATGAGGATTAAAATGCGTTCAAAGACATATAGGCTCTGTATATGTAACTCTAATTGCATACAGAGCCAAATTTAAAGAGGCGGTTATTTACCGCCTCCTTTTCTACTTTACAACTAAATTTAAAACGTTCTTTATTAAGGTTGTACACTTCCGTATGGATATAGTGTTGTTCCACCCATTTCAACATTTATTTTATTTGTTAAAGGAACATTATATTCATTAATAACATCCCTCCACCATTCCCAAGCAAGGCCTGTACATTCTCTACCATATATTCTTATATTTTTAGCATTGGCAGGGAGTGGAATTACAGTGCTAAAATGAGCTGTTTTATCTTCCCAATTACCATCCCATGTTTTATGAACTAAAACTTCATTTCCATTTTCATCATAATTAAATTCATCCCATGAAATATCAAATTGTGCTACATAAGCCCCGTAATGATCTAAATTAATTTTACCCCTTGTATATTCAGTAGATTTTGTCTCAATGTATTCAGTTCTATTATTTACAGCTGCAAGGGAGTTGTCCTTTAAGAACACACTAGTATAAGACATTGGATATCCAGGATTTTTTATACTAAACTCTGCATTGTCTTTTATAATATTTCTTATTTCATCAAAGTCTTTAGTTACAACTTTATTATGTGTTTGAGCATCTCCACCTAACACAACTGCTGTAAATGAAGATTCATCTAAAATATTTTTGTACTTTGTATTATTTTCTACACTATTACCTTTAAGTACAGCTTTAAATGCCTCTTCCACTTCATCACTGTTTGAATTAGTTTCTAATTTTACATATACAGTCCTTCCATATGCAACATTAGATACCATTAAAGGTGGTGTACTATCACTTACCCCTTTTCTTTGAAGTTCAGAAAAAGTAACACTGTCATCAAACAAATCAGATGGATTTTCAGGAAGTGAAGCACTTACTGTATAAAATATTTGTTTATATGCTGCTACCATTACCTTCTTTTCACCCTTTGAAATAGCATCAAAATCAATTGATAATGAGTTGGTAAGTGTTTTAGCATCTACATTTAATTCAGCTCCAATTTGAGATAAACTATAAACCATGGCTTCTGAGTATTGAGTTCTTGCTGGTAATGTATGCGAACTAGAATTTTTTTCACTCCAATTATTAATTAAAGTATCTACCGCCGCTGATACATTACTATAGTTTGGATTTTTAACGTTAATAGTATTGTTACTACCCATACCTGGCAAATCAATACTAATATCTATAGGTTTTCTTTTACACATTAGTAATGTTGGCCTATTATCTAAAAATCCCTTATCTGCAAGTTGTAATGCCCCTGGATAAGTACGATCAGTTATAGAGTCTATTATAGATATATCAACTGGTGTTGTACTTAAAGATTTTTTATTCTTTTCAACAACAACAAATTTTCCATTTACCTCTGATCCTGACTTTGGTACAAAGCTTTCAACACTTTCTCCTTGGTTAGATAAAACTGCATTCCTATCATAATTTAAATTCCATATTCCCATATCTATTCCATGATAGTTTTGCTCTGATATTATACTTTCACAACGTTGTTCATTTATAGGAACTGCTAAAGCAGTACATGGTACCATAATAAGTGATAATATAACCGCTAAACTTGTTAATAATTTTACTTTTTTCATATTAGTCCCCCCTAAGCATGCTCTTTTAAGAATTAAAATGTTACTTAAGATATATCTTACTATTATATTCGTAACAAATTTACAAAAATTTATATTTTTTATCTAATTTATACTATTTCCTAGCATAAAAAAGACGTTGCTTATTCTAAAACAACGTCTCAATAGTTTCTATAGCTTTCTTCTTACTTATTTTTTCTTGCTGTAATTTTAGGATTCATATAATCACTATTCTCAATAATAATATCACTTAGCTCCTTAGGATTATAATTTTCCATATATAACTTTTGTATAGGTATATACTTACTGTTATACTTTTCAATTACAGCTTCACCTAGTAGTCCTATATCTCTCTTTGATGCTCTTTCTAATACTTCATCAAAGGAAATATCTATAAATATTCGTAAATCAAAATATCTATTAAGTGGCTCTCTATTTTTGTAATATCGAATGCATTATTAAGATAAGAAACAACCGGATTTTCTTCCTTATTTCTTATCTTTGAAGGATTGTGGAAATCATCTATAGAAATAATCTCACTTTTAAATCCTATCTTAAAAAGGTATCTTGAAAGTTCTTTTGTAAACATTGATTTCCCAGATGTATCCACACCATTGATTCCTACTATTATTGGTTTATTCTTTTGCTTTCTATTCAAAATTTCCATCGTAACTTCTTTATAAATTCCATTAATTTTACTAATAATTCCGAAAATTTCTAGTGGACTATCTGCCATAAAATCAGCATTCTTATAGTCATCTCCACCATATCCATATGACACACCTATGGATATGCAACTAGTTGCATTAGCTGCATCAAAATCTATGGATGTATCTCCAACTATAATAGCACTATCACTGGCACTTTCACTAAGTATTTGATTTATAATTTGAAATTTTTCTAAGCCCTCAATTCTTGATTTTTTTATTTGGAAGTATTCTTCTATGTTAAAATGAGCTAATATTTTATTCATATATTCTTTACTACCATTAGTACAAATCCCTAATGTATACCCTGCATTTTTAAGGTAACTTAATATTTCTTTAAATATCCTCTTTTAATAAGATGTCTAATAAATATTTTAAACTTTCCATATACATCTAATAAACTTTCGTTCACCTATTTCATATAACTTCTTATCCTTTAGTTCATAGTTATTCAAATCCTCAAAATCTGCTTCCTTCATAATATCTGATTTTGTAATACTAGGATTATCCTTTGGAACTTCTTCAAATCCATTTACCCATAATATACCACCTGCATTTAAGTGATTTACTAAATTTTTATATAAACCTGGATTTAGTCTATAATGATTAATTATTACAATATCAAATTTATTCAAATTAACAAACACATTGTCTTTTGCTAAATCTACTAACTCAGTTTTAATATGAAGATTTTCTTTATTAGCAAAATACTTTAACCTGGTTAATGCTTCTTCACTAAAATCAATAGCACAAACACTATAGCCTAGTCTTGCTAAATAAATTGAATTTCTTCCATCCCCACAAGCAATATCTAATACCCTGCCTTCTTTAGGAAAATAAATAATGTCCTCTTCTAAACATTTTTCATGTTTCATAATGTTTAGCTCTCTCCCTTTAAATCTTTCATTCCACCAATTAAAATCTCCCATGTATTTCATCGAAACTCTCCTATACTAAATTTAAATGATATCTCAATGCATCCTCAGTAGGATTATCATAATATCCTTTAAAAGTCTCTACTTTTACAAACTGAAAATCACTAAATACTTTTTGCATTGGATAGTTAGTCGCTCTTGTCTCTCCTCTAAAATCCTTCATTCCTTGTTCCTTCATCTCATTTATCATCGCTTCAAATAATTTATGAGCTAATTTTTGTCCTCTAAAACAACCTTTAGTTCCTATATTAGTAATTTTAACGTAATTTTTTTCTTTTCCCCAATTATATATAGCTAAGTATGCTATTAATTCATTATTTTGTTTTACTAGATAAATTATATTATGTTCTAAATCTCCTAAAATTTCTTGCCATAATTCATTATCCCAGTGATTTACTCCAAAACATTCTTTATCTAACTCTAATAATTCATTTTTATCTTTTAAATTAAATTTGATTATATCCACAAATTATTCCCCCTACAAACTCCTATTTACATGTTAATTACAATTTATTATACCATTTTTTAAAACGCATCTTCATTTATGCTCCAATTTATAACATAACCTTTATGAAATTAATGTAAATAAAAGTATACTATCCTAGTTTAAAATTCCAATAACTCCATTTTCCATTATTTCAATCATAAGAGAAATTAGCTTTTCACCAGGTAAAGCTTTATCTTGTTTAAACCAATAACTCATAATTCCTATCATGGCGGAAAGTGTATACTCCAAAAGAAAATCAAGTTCTATTTCACTGAGCTTTACGTGACCCTTGAAAGTTTCTTGTAGCATCGGCTTTATAGAGTTTTTTAACTTAGTTGCAAAAGCAGCATCCCCATTATCTCCTAGCAGTACAGAATTATATTTTTCATTTTTTTCATATAACTCTAGAAATATATCTAAGGGCATGCCTAAATGTCCTGCTGAAGTAGCTATTGGTGGTATCTCATTAATATTAGGTATAATTGAAGTTTCAATGTGTTCAAGAACATCATAAACGTCAATAAAATATTCATAAAAAGTGCTACGATTATACCCAGCTTTTTGTGTTATCTCTTTTACCGTAACTTTCTCTATTCGTTTTTCACAATAAATCGCCCAAAAGGCATCAATCAAGTCTTGTTTTGTTTTAGTCATAATTTCAAAATTCTTTTTCATTTTTTACCTCTATAAATCCGACACTAAGTACTTCATTGTCGGTTGATTGTAATCATTATGCTTCATACAATATTAATATACGACACGTTGTTGGATTCTACAATAGGAGTGAAAAAATTATGATAACAATAATATGTGCAGGTTCAAGAGGTGACTTTCAACCATATATAGCTTTAGCTCAGCAATTAAAAAAATTAGGAAAAGAAGTTAGAATTTCTGGATCAAGTGCAGTTGCAAGTCTTATTAGAAATTATGGTATAGATTACTTTGAAATTGACGACGATTTTGAAAAATTAGGTGTTGATCCAGATATTATAAAAAAAGCACAATCAGCAGATAATCCATTAAAGATGCTTCTTACCTTTAATAAAATGAAAAACTATGGAATTAAAATAGCTGAGGAAACTTATTCTTCTTTAGAAGGTAGTGAATTAATTATATATCATCCTGGATGTACCATTGGATATTTTGCAGCTCAAGAAATGGAAATACCGTCAGTACTTGCTACTCCATTTCCTATGCACAAGACTAATGAATATCTTTCAGTTGTTACCTATGGAAAAGTGAAACCTTCAAATCTAAATAAGAAAATAAGTTATAAAATGTTACAAAGCATGCTTTGGCTTGCCTCCAGCAATACTGTAAAAGGATATTGGAAAAACCATTTTGGAAAACTTCCAAAAAATTTTAGTAATCCATATGAAAGAGTAAGTTCAACCCATCCAGCAATTGTATCCTGTAGTAATTTTGTGTTTAAAAGACCAAATGACTGGAATAAAAATATCCATCAGCATGGATATTGGTTTGTAGAGGAAACTTCAGAATATGTACCATCAAAGGAACTTTCAGATTTCCTCTGTAAAGGTGAAAAACCAGTGTACATTGGATTTGGAAGCGTATTTAATAATAATGAAAAAGATGCGCTAGTTAAACTTATAATAGACGCTATGAAAATATGCAAAAAGCGCGGAATTATTTCTGGTATGGGTAAAATAGATAACCTTCCAGATAACCTTATTGCAATAGACAATATTCCTCATACATGGCTATTTAAAAACGTGTCCGTTGTTTGTCATCATGGTGGAGCTGGAACAACCGCAGCAGGATTTAGAGCCGGAGTTCCAAGTTTAATTATTCCATTCTCTAATGATCAATTTGCTTGGGCACATAGAGCTTATGATTTAGGTGTTGGAGCAAAACCTATTTATAAGAAAAATTTAACCACAAATAAATTAGCTGAAGGAATAAACTTTGCATTAAATAAAGATATTGTTAGTAATGCAAAAGTATTAGCTGAAAATATTAAGAATGAAAATGGAGCTTCAGATTGTGCTAAGATAATTGCTACCATGCTTAATAAATAGTTTAAAAACTTTCCTCGGCATAAAAAACAGCCTTAGGCAATTAATATAAATGCCTAAGGCTATAAATATAGAGACTGTATTATATTATTTTTTTAACTTTACCTTTCCTTTGAACACTACCCTGCTATATATGCACTGTTTAGTGTACCATCTATATTTCCTTCAACTATTATAGAGTGTCCCCAAAAAAGATCACCGTCGGAAAACCAAAATGTAAATTCTCCTTCTGATTCAAAAACTATATCACAAAGCTCTAATGTTTCTATAAATTTTTCTTTAGTTACTTCCTCTTCATCATCCTCTAGCCAACAATCATTTTTTAATTCCAAAAGTTCTTCAGCCGCAAATTCACAAATTCTTTCCATCCACTTCTCTTGATCCTTATAAAGAGCATGTCCTGTTTTTAAAGCACTTTCTATTTCATTTTCTTCATCATTATCAAAGGATATCCTTATACTTTCCCCACACCAGTTTATTTCTTTTTCAAAAATGTCTATTGATTTGTCTAGGTTAAATTCTCCAAAAATATCATCAATATAAACTACTGGCTTTAGTTCTTCTGCTAATATCTCTTCTAGTTCATCATCCTTTTTATCATATTCCAAAGGATGACATAGCATAAAGCTATTTTCATTCCTACGAACAACAAGTTTCACCACAGAGTTTTTCTTAATTTTATTTCTCATTTCATCTAAAAATTTATCATCCGCTTGAAATCTTAAAAATGTTTTTTCTCTATTAATATAACTGTCTTCTTTATTTTCTCTCCATGCCAAAATCCCTATAGAAGCTGTCCAAAAATTCTCTTTTGGACCCTTTCCTCCCCCTAATCCGCTGGCATCTGTAACAGCTAATATTTCAATCTCTTTTTCATCATATAATTTTTCAAATTCTATTATTTCTTTTGAGACCTTTAATTCGTCCACTTTGCATTTCTCCTTTGTCATTATAAGTACTAATTTTGTCCTCTATCTCCAGCTGCAAATTCACCTGGACAAACATCTAGAACTCCTCTTGTAGGTTGAATTAATGCATCTTCATACTGACAGTACCATCTTACATCAACACTTAACCTACCATCTTCAATTCCATCGATGGTTTCTCCACTTTTAATCGGAGCATCCATATCATAAATATATGAAGCTAAATTATAAGCATGATTAACTACATCATTGGGATTTAAATCATGAAAATGATATTGAACATCTGGAAGTCCAATGGCATATAACCCAAAAGTATCTACAATTTGATCATTAGACCCTTCAATATTAAAAAATCTAGCATTTACACCAAAGTAAACAAATCTATTTTCTCTAGGTATTTCATTATTTCTAATTACATCTGCTTCAAATAATTTTCCTGCTGGTTTAACCCATACAGCTTTACATTCAGGGAAAATCTCAACAGCTACTTCAAGCCAATCCATAAGTAATTCGCATCTTTCTTTGTAGTCTAGTACTGAAGACATTAAATCAAATATGAATAATTCATAATTGCACTTTGATAATAACTCATTACCATCTGTCACATCCCATAATTGAGCACGTGAAAATTCATCTATAGATTCCTCATTAAACTCATGAACCTCTGCCATTACTACCTGAGGTGGAATGCAACCTTCCTTAAATTCTGCTGAATATTTTTTTATAGCAAAACTAGTTAAAGCCTTATCTCCTGATACTATATCAACATCGCCAAATTTTTTAATAAGTGCTTCTTTTATTACATCAGCACTAGGCTTTGTAGGCTCTTTTTCAAATAGTAAATGTATCATATACACATTTTGAAAATCTATTTTTTCATTAGTATCTTGATTAAAAACTTTTTTATTTTTCTTCTTAAATAATCCCATTAGTTTCCCTCTTCTTTTTCATTATTCCACTGACCATATCTTTGTTATAGTTTAATTATCGATTACTTTAATATTTTCCTTATAGTCTAATTAATGTAACTAAATGTATTCCCAGCCAAAATAATAACCAGGCGACATCAGTCATCTGGTTATTATTAAAATTAATTATTAATTTTTATTGAGAAACATTTACTTTAATCTTATTACCATTAGTTATATTTATTAACTCATCAACAGTGCCATCACTACTATCATATTCAATAAGTTTTTTAACTCCTTTTGGCAATACCATTATAATTCCTAATAATAAATCCACTGCAAGAATACTTACGATAGCAACTTGTATTGGTAAAACCTGTCCAAGTACTCCTCCAACAAAAGCTCCTATTGGTTGCATACCTCCTGATATTGTTCCTAATAAAGCAAATACTTTTCCCCTCATATCTGATGGTACTACAACCGCCAATGTGGACTGAAATAGTGTGTTAAAAATTACATTAGCAGATAAAGTAAAGAAGGCAATAATAAGCATTAATGTAAAGTTCTTAAGTAAAAAAAGAATTGGAAGCGTGGCCATACAAAATATTGTTGAAAAAGCAAAAATACCGTATTTGTAATCCTTCTTTATATTAACTACCGATAATAAAAAACTTCCTGCTAACATTCCCACTGACATAACTGCACTAAATACACCATACCTTTGAGGTCCTAAAAACTCCATTGACTTAAAATAAGGTAATATTAATATAAAAGCTGAAGATGCTAAAAGATTTAAAATTGAAGCTGTAAGCATAAGATTCCTTAAAGTTTTAAATCTCCATATAAATTTAAATCCACCTTTTAAATCCTCTTTATATGTTAATTCTTCTTTTTCCTTTCTCACTCTTTGAGGTTCTCTTATAAAAATCTCTGTGAAGGCTGAGAATAAAAATGAAATACCATTCGCAAAAAACATATATGGAGCACCAATTGCTACATACAAAACTCCACCTACAACACTCCCTAGAATGTTCATTCCTGAGTCTGCTATGCTTGTTACTGAGTTTGCCTTTATTATTCTTGATTCATCTACTATTTCCGGCCTTAATGCACTTACTGCCGGTCCGAAAAATGCTTGACATATTCCACTTAATATTCCAATGACAAAAACCATCCACACCTGAATATATCCCATCAATGCCAATATCCCAACAAGGGTGATTACTATACCTCTAATTAAATCTGTAAATATAATAACATTTTTTCTTTTCCACTTATCAACGAAGACACCTGCAAATGGCCCTAATATTATTCTTGGCAACATTGTAAGTGCACTTAATGCACCCATTAATGCTGTTGAACCTGTAACATCTAGTACCCAAAAATCTAAAGCTATTAAATAAAGTACATCACCTAAGCAAGAAACCATTTGTCCTTGCCATAATAAGAAAAAATTTTTAGTCCATAATTTTTCTCCTGTGGATTTCGATTTTAGTTGTGCTTTCATATTTACCTCCTATCAGTTTTTATGATAGTGTAAAATTTTTTACGCTATCTTATTAAATTTTTCTTTATATATCAAGGGTTCTAGAGTTTCCTCGTATAAAGAAATAATGACCCCCTAAGGATTTAAATAAAGATGACAAATATAAATACAAACTTCGCTACCTTTACCATGAATTTACTATTGACTTCTTTAAAATGGATATCAGTGATTTAACTAAGCGAGCGACTAGCCTGCAATTTAACAAATTTAACCCTCATATTATGTGATTATGCCTTACTTATCATGTAAATCTTAAACTTTTTACAAGGCAAACTGCTCACGCATTACAAGAACTACATGGATAAATTTTTCATATGAAACTTTACACTATGGTTTTTATCATTTACTACTTGTATTTTTTTATAATTAATTTCTCTTAATTTCATATCCTACTAAAATCTTGTTACTCATTTGTTTTGATATACGAAGTTTTACATTGTAGTTAATATTAGTTTCATATTTATCATGTAAATACCTTAATATATCTATAGGAAAGTCAATAATTAAAAATTCTATACTGTCATCTAACACCACTTCATTAATACCTTTTTCAAGTTTAAAAAGTGATCTTATTAAGCAAGTATTTTTCTCAAAAGATTTTTCCATAATATATCTTTCAACTATTTCAACCACTTCATTATCATTATATTCTTCTTCTTTTATAACTTTTTCTCTAAAATCTAGCAATAATTCTAACTGCTCTTCTCTTAAATCCTTTAAGAATTTCAATAAGTTGTCATTAAAGTATTCTATAATAAGTTTATATGTCCCAAAAAATTTCTTATATATAATTTTATACACATAACCTATAATAAACTGAAGCAAAAATATTTCTTCATTCAATATAGTGTTATACTCATAAAAATCAGAAGTTATTACTTTGTCTAAATATAATGTTATATCCTTATTTGTAACATTACCAAGCTCTACTCGACTATAGTTCTTTTTTGGTGAAAGATTATCCTTATATTTTTCAAACAACTCAGCCCCTGGTATTATTTCTAATTTATTACAAAGTATTCTATCTACTTTTCTTAATGCAAGTTGATGAATAAATTTAAATGTATCACTTAAATCACTTTCTTGTTCATTTGGATATCCCATTATAAAAGAAGTTGCCACTCCTATTTTATTTTCTTTTAAACACTCAATAATTTTTTTTGTCTTTTCAAGATCTAAATTTTTATTAATTGATTTTTGCATATACATAGAACCTGTCTCTATCCCCAATAGAACCATTCTACATCCAGCACTATACAATTTTTTTATTATTTCTTCGTCTAATAAATCAGCTCTTGAACTGCACTCAAAAGTTATATTAAAATTATTTTTAATAATCTCATCACAAATTGAAATTACTTGTTTCTTATTACACGTAAAATTATCGTGTAAAAAATTAAAATATTTACATCCATAACCACTAATTAAAACTTTTATTTCATCTATTATTCGTTGTGTTGATTTAATTCTGTATTTCTTAGACCAAAAATTTTTAGTTGTACAAAACGTGCAACTATAAGGACAACCTCTACCAACATCAATAGGCATTTGACTAACATCTTTTATACCTTCAACCAATGAATAATCAATCATAGGAATTTCATCTAAGTTCTCAACTAATATTGAATCATTTATCTTTACTTTTCCTTCTTTTAAATATGCTAGTCCATGAACATTATCTAAATCATCATTATAATGTATAGACTTTATAATTTTTACAATTGTCCCCTCACCTTCTCCTACTCCAATAGCATCAATAAAATCATACTTTTCCAATGTTTCATGTGCCGCTATTGTAGCATGAGGACCTCCTAATAATATTTTTATATTACTGTTAATTTCTTTTATTTTTTTAGCAACACTTAATGCTATAAAGTGTGATTTATATAGAGTATAAAAGCTTATAATATCCGGATTTAGCCCTATAATATACTTGCTTATGTCATCAATATTAGATTCAAAATCAGATTTTAAAACTAATTTCTTTTCTTTATATATCCTATTAAAATTAATAATGCTTCCACGAAATTTTCTTTCCTTATTAAGTACCGTCAATAAGCTATATAAGCCCAAATTTATGTTATCATTTAACTCATTATTGTTTAGAGTAATAGAATCTACAAATACTACATTTATCATATGCCATCAACACCTTTTATCTGTAAATTATACATATCACAATTTTCTACCTAACTGTACTATTATTGATTTTCTTATATAATGTCAACAACCTTTCTATTAGCTAAAGTATCTTGTAAATACCTTAGTTTAATTCTTTCTTCTAATGTCATTCCTGTAGGATTGTTCCAATTACAAATTCCCTTGTTTAAATATCTATTTAATTTACATCCCCCATAACATAATGGTAATTTTACACATTCACTACAACCTACTTCATTTGAAGCTATAATATTTCTTATTTTAAAAAATTCTGTTTTATTATCAAACTTGATATTTCCTTCATTATCTATTTTGCCAAACATAATTCCTTTTTCGGCCGCCATTGCACAAGATGAAATTTTCCCTTCAGGATTTATAAGAAGTGAATTTTTAATGGCTCCCTCACATATAAATGTGTTATGAAATACATTTCCGATAGCATATCCCTTTTCTATTGCTAGTTTATTTAGTTCAAATAAGCTAATCTTATCTTTTTCTTGAAAAATATTTGCTAAAGAAATTATTACTTTTGATCTCTTTTCTTCAGGAATCATATCGAATAATTGAGTAATGCAATTATAATTTTTATTAGAGACATTAATTCTAAGAGTTATATATATACCAGTATTTAACGCTTCAATCAAGTTTTTATATATTTTTTCAAAAGTACCTGTTCCATCCATATACATTCTAGTCAAATCATGAATTTCATCTATTCCATCAATGGTTATCTGAATCTTTCTCAAATTTAATAGGTCTATCTTCTTTATTAAATCGTTATTTAACAAATAGCCATTAGTAATCAACGCAGATTCATATGAACAATTGTTATTTTTACATATTTTATTGATATTTTCACATAAAATAATTATACTATCAGCTTCAAGTAAAGGTTCTCCACCAAACCAATTAATAATAAGTTTATTAACTTTTCTAGTTATCTTGTCTATAAATTTCAAGATATTTTCAATGGTTTGATCTTCCATTCTCATATCTATATGCTTCTCATAACAATAAGAACACCTAAAGTTACAATCTAATGTTGGTTGAATTGTTAACTTAAAGCACTGATCTTGATACATAGTTGTATGTTCTCTAAATTTTATTTCTTCTAGTTCATTTTCATTATCTGCTATTAGTATACCTACATTTTTAAGCAATTCTGTATTATCATAATTTTGTTGTATCAAAGCATCAATTGTTTCATTTATTGCTCCTAATTCTTCATTATTTCTAAATAGAACATATTTTCTACTTCTAGTATTAAATATTATATTTTCATTTTCATTTATCTTAAAACTCACATTATATCTTGAAATTCTCATAATTTTCCTCCATATAAAATAGAGTTCTTCAATGCTACAACTCATTGTCGCATTGAAGAACCTAGTTTGTTATAACAAAGTAGCCTCTAAACGCATGGACAAGCGAATCCTATTCCTCCTAATGATGCAGCTTGCTCTTCGTCAACAAATAATTCAATAGACTCATCTTGAATAGCTCGTGCAAGTTCATCTGATGTTATTACTACTTTCCCATCTTCAATTTTATACATTTCCTTATCAAGTGGTAATACCCTCTTTTCATCAACTACTTTTTCCATTTATTATTCCCATCCTTTTCTAAAATATTTTTATAATAATATTAATTATTATCACCTTATAAATACCTTAATGTAACAATTAGTTATTTAATTTCCACCGCCAAAATTACCGCCTAATATCTCAATTCCTATTCCTGGTCGTTCCTCACTATTATTTATCTTTAAAGAATCATCTTGAATTTTAATTTTTTCTTCTGTACCTTCATTCATTTTCTTTTTAGGAATGCTTGTCTTTTCTTTTTTCATTCTAAAATTACCTCCTCACTATTTAAATTTTCTATGTTATAAGGTGCTAATGTACTTATAAATCCATATGTGTCTGTAGCGTCTATCTTCTCTAATTTTTTATATTTTTCATATAGTTCTTCAAGTTCTTTTTTAAATTCTATTATATTTTTTTCATCTGACTTAATAAAAAAAGCTTTTATTTTGTAGGGTTTAGCCTTATATGTTGATATATTAGTAATTATTTCTCTAGTTAGGGAAGCGAACATTTGAGCTGTTAATGCTATATTTTCTTCCCCGTTAGGTGTTTTACAATTATCTTTAATATAATTTAGTATTTCTACATCAGTAGATGCCAGTTCATATTTTTTCTCTAATTTACCTTCAATAACACGTTCCTCAACAATTCGTATCATCTTAGCATCAATTAATCTTTGAATATATAGTTGTACTGAAAAACTTGGTACTTGTAATTTACTAGATATTTCTCGTATAGTTTTTGCCCCTGACAGTAAAAGAAGTAATATATCAAAAGACTTTCCATTTAATATATCATCCCTTAGTTTTTCTTCTTCACTAATCATTGAAATATCATAAATGCAAGGTATATCACTCATTTTATTTACCTCCCTACTCAATTTATTTTTAATAACTGTACTATTTCATCTACATCACAATTTCCAATAACTGCCAGACCCATTTTTTCATCTAGCATAAGATCGTTTAATGTACCAAAGACATCTTTATTACACACTCTCTTAATACTCCTAATTTCTTGCTCCAGAGAAAATAACTTATTACTAGCTGACAGCCTACCTAAAAAGTTCAATTGTGATTGTAAATTATCTAAATCAAGTAATGTTTTTGTTTCAAGTACTTTTTTTACTCTTTCAATTTCCTTTTCTTCAAATCCATTAGCCTTTACTTTTCTAAATTCATCAATCATTATTTTTACAACTTCCTGAACTTTATCATTAGAACAAACTGCAGTAAATCCTATTGTTCCTCGCTCATTGTAAAAATTAGTAAACCCTCCTATCGTATAGGCCAATCCTCTTTTCATTCTTATCTCTTGAACCAACCTTGATTCAAAAGAAACATCTCCCAAAATCTTAGAAATTATTTCTACATTTAATCTCTCAGAATCTGTATATCCAGGGCTTCTAAAACCTATAGATACAGCTGTACTCTTTCCTGTTCCTGTGGAATTAAAATAAATTCCTGGATCACTATCAACAATTTCTTTATATTTTCTTGTATCGTTATCTTTCCATCTCGAAAAGTTTTTTTCAACTATTCTAAGTGTCTCATCATAATCAATCCCTCCAACGACAATTAACGTTGAATTTTCTGGTGTGTAGGTTTCATTAATCATATTTTCAATTTTACTTATATTACAATTATTAACATTGTCTATATTTCCAACAATAATTCTTCCTACTCCCACATTTCCCCACAAGGATTGACTTGTTCTTTCTTTTATTTGGTTAAATGATGAATAAAAAGAAATTGCTTCTTGAACAACTACTTTTTTTTCATTTTCCAAAAGATCTTCAGAAAACGTTTTATTATCTATTACAATAGTGCCAAGAGTTTCAATACACTTTTCTAACATATTAGAAAGGCCTGTAAAATAGTATGATGTAGTTTCTTTTGTTGTACCTGCATTATATGAAACCCCTTCTGATGCAACCTTTGATATTAAGTTCCTAAATTTTTTATTGTTTTTGTTTTCAATATTTATCATTAAATGTTCAATCAAATGGGATAATCCGCTTTCCTCTTCACTTTCATACTTGCTTCCTTGTTTTACCCACACTCCACAAGCCATTGTCCTAGCATATGGTATTTTATGCATTACCACTCTAAGTCCATTTTCAAGATAAACACTAAGAATATCATACATTTTTACCAACTCCATATATTTGTTTATTTATAACAACAATTAATTTTAAAATAAATACATATAATTTCATTTAAATAAACTAATCCTTATTACATTTACAACTTACTTATATATTATACAAATTAATACATTTTAAAAACTTCCTAATTTTACCGTTTTAACTTATACATATAATTAAAAATATTATTACTCCTAAATTATCTAAATATCACAAAAATAAATTTTAAATTGATATATGTGATAATAAATAACATTTTCACATACATTAATTTTTATTAAACTAAAAATACTCTTTTGTTGACATAAAAGGCTTTGATACTTTTTTACAATATCAAAGCCTTTTAAAATACAAAGTTTCACATTTATATATAGAGATAAATTGGTTAAATACCTATAAATTTATATTTACGCTTATTTCTTGCATACCTATATCTACATAATCCTTATCATCATTAATTACGTATCCACATACCCCCACACTTAAAATTAATAACACTACTAATAACTTTTTCATACATAATCTCCTCCTTTTTAATTTACATTTATTATAACACATAGTAAAATATACATATAATTCTTAATTATGGAGAATCATATACAATTAATGTAATCTACAAATACCTAAATATTACTTATTTTTTCATAATAAAAATTAAAATGTTCTTTTAAATAACAAAAGGAGTTTATATGAATAATCTTGGTTATAAGCTAAAAAATCTAAGAAAAAATTTAAAGTTAACTCAAGCAGATGTTAGTAATGCTTTTTTAAGTCGGAGCACACTAAGTAAAATAGAAATAGGTGTATTGATTCCATCTCTTCCTCAACTGGAATATTTAGCTCAAATATATAATGTATCTCTTAAAGATTTATTTGATGATACTCCAATTACACCATCAAACACACCTTCTTTTAATATTGAAAATTTAAAAAACATGTTCGAGAATCAATCATATTGGAAGATTATCGATAAAGTAAAGCCTAAAGATTTTATAACAAATTATTATTTAGGTATGAGCTATTATAAACTTAATATAAAATCTGAAGCTTATAGATTTCTTAAAAAATGTGAAACCTTATTTAAAAAACTAGATGAAAATAATAAATATATCTACATTGAATATCTAGCTCTTGCTTTAAACAGCTTAAGGCGTATTGAAATAAAAAATTTTAATTCTCCAATAAACAGAAAATATCTAGAAAAAATATTATCCTATCTAACACAATATACAAATACTAGAACAGAAATATACTACATTACAATTAACAATTTAGCTGTTTATTACGGAAAAAACTCACAGCATTACGATACCATAAATCTAGTTGAAAAAGTATTAACAGAGTATGATCATCTTATATCATTGAAAGTAGTTCCACATTTACATTTTAATATAAGTATTTCTTATTTTTGCACACGCAATTTTAAAAAAGCCATAGAACACATTGAATATGCTGTTTTCTTTTACTCTTATATAAAAGATGATTATACTGCTAAAGAAATACAAATTAACCTATTTAATTGTTATCTTTATCTAGGTAATTTTGATGAATGTAATAAGCTACAAAAAAAACTTATAGCTACTAATGTAAATTGTAGATTACAGGAACGCTTTAAAAATTTAAAGCTAACTCTATTATATAATCAAGGAAATCTAGATGAACTACAAAAAGAGATAAGTAAAATTAATATATCTAATTTACCTCCTCTTTCACTCAGCGATTATTACTTCATAAAAGGTAGGTTGAGTAGTTTCCAGCAAAAATATAAAGTTGCCATCACTTATTACAAAAAATGTATTTCTAATTTAAAAATTAATAAAAGATATAGTGATTTATATTTAATATATAAGGATATGTACATTTTTACCAAAAACGAGGATTATAAAGCTAAATACTTAAAATATAAAGAATTAGCAGACAGTAAAGATTTTTTATCTTTACATGTTGATATTACATCTCCTCATTGCATGTTTGATAAAAATACGTAGAACTAAAAAAGCATGAGAGTTTTTCCTTAACTCTCATGCTTTCTTTATTATCTTATACTTTTTCAATATAGTGCAAATTCACATTTATATGATTTAAAAATAGTAATAATCTTTCATAAAGTGGATGAATTTGCATTCCATATTTATAATCTAAAATCTCACCAATTTCTTTAACTGATTTTTCACCATCTATATCCAAAAATACTTCACTACTGTATTCATCTAGTGTAGTTTTTTTATACATAGGAATATTAACTTTCATTTTTCTTAAAACCCTTTGAATAAAATAATCTTGTTTTTCAAGTATAACAACTCTTCCAAACTCATTTATTTCATATTGTATAGAGTCACTTACCTTAAATATAATATTTAATACTTCTTCATTATTCTTCATGATCTTTAACCTTCGATGCTAATATTGGTAGAGTTGTAGCTATCACTAAGATTATTAAAAGTACTACTGCCATCATATTACCACCTAAAAAACCAGTTGGATTTCCAGGAGTAATTAAACCAGATACCTGTAGAATTATTCCTAATAATCCTACAATAGATCCACCAGCTACAAGACCTGAAGATAAACTTATGCCGTTAGCAACTCTAACTGTTTTTTCTTTATCATCTTTACTCATTTTCTCAACAAAATAACGAATTAAAGCTCCAACTAATATTATTGAAGTTGTTGAAATTGGCAAATAAAATCCTATCGCAATTGTCATTATAGGTAGATTTAAGAAAAACAAGAAAAGTGCAATTACTACACCTGCTATTATCATTGGCCAAGGCAAATTACCTGACATTATGCCTGATGTTAGTGTAGCCATTAAGTTCGCTTGAGGAAGTGCGAAAGGTGCATCTGCCCCAGTAATCTTTAATTGATTAGAAAGAACTAATATTGTTCCTAAAACTGTAATAACTCCCACTATACTAGCTATAGCAAATCCATTGGTCATTTCACTTCTACTACCACCTATAACATAAGTAACCTTTTGTGATTGAGAATATCCTCCTGCTACAGATATAGCAATAACCATAAAAGTAGCAAATAAAAGAAGTGATTTATTATCTGCTTGAGATTTCCATCCCATTATAACAAATATTAAAGTTAATATTACTAAAGATGCAATGGTCATACCAGATACAGGAAGGTTTGAAGTTCCTATGGTACCTGATAAACGTCCAGATACTATTACAAATAGGAATGATAGTATTAGTGATGCAATACTTCCTACTATAGCCATGGTAATACTTCCTGAAATTAAAAATCCTCCAATAAAACCTACTACAATTCCAGCTAGTAAAATAATCATTTCTCCTGAAGAACCTTTACTACCTTCAGAAGTGTCTGATTTTGCACCTAAAGTAGCTTTTATAGATACAACTATGGTTGGAATAAGTTTAATAGCACCAATTATACCTCCACAAAGCATCATACCTGCACCAATATATTTAACATAGCTACCTGATATAGCATTAACATCCATTTGACTTATTGCTAAAGCCGTATCATTCCATACAAAGGAGTTACCCGCAGCCATATCACTAAAATATCCAATGAGTGGTGCTATACCAAAGTTAGCAAGTACTGAGCCTGCAAACATAGTTAGTGAAACTTCTGTTCCTACTATAAAACCTATTCCTAGAAGCAGTGGATTTACTTCAGTGGAGAACTTCCATTTATAAAATGCACTTCCTAAAAAAGTCATTGTATTATTTACTAAATTTAAGAATGATGATGTTAAAACATTAATAATACCACTAATTCCAAAACCTATTCCCATGTACTTAATGGCATCTCCTCCAGCTTCTGAAGCCACTAATGTTTCAGATATTGCCATAGCCTCGGGATACATAAGCTTTCCGTGCTCTTCTACAATTAAGTAGTTATATACTAGGGAAGTTACCCCAATACCAAATAAAGCTCCTCCTGCACCTATAATCAATCCTTCTAAGAAAGATATTTCACTACCTATTAGTATTACTGCTGGTACAACAAAAATCATACCACTTGCTATTGATTCACCACCACTAGACATTCCTTGTAGAATATTCTTACCTAGAATTCCTCTGTCTTTTGAAAATACACTAATTAACATTGAACCAATTATTGCTCCTGGTATACCTGCCGCAACAGTAAGTCCTGACTTCATTCCAGAGTATGCAGTAGATGCTGCAAATAAAACAGATAATATTATACCTAGAATTATTACTACAACATTCATTCCCTTTAATGATCTATCTGTAATATATGGAACATAATCTTTTCCATGCACACCACCATATGCTTCTTTTGGCAATTTGTTTTTCATGTTTAATTCCTCTCCGTTCTTTTGTTTAAATTTTAGTAAAACCGTTATATCTACAAATCATTCCAAATTTATAGTAATAATATCAGTTATAGTATTGTGAAAATATGGTGGCTTTTATGCATAAATTTTTGTTAATTATATTCCTTTACCTGAATCTGTAACTGTAATAAGTTCTTCTGGATAGGGTTCAAATATTCTTTGATTTAGCAAATACTCATTATCAAATCTTATAACCCATCCTTTAATAATTGTAAGAGGTACAGAAAAAGGTATCCTAGAATCATGATACATTTCTAAGTTATCTAGAAAAAAAGACTTTTCTTCTTTTGACAAATCTTTAGAAAAATATCCAAATAGATGTAATAGCATGTTAATGTTATGTGATTTTTTAAGCGGAGACGATAAAGCCTTTGATAATATTTCACTATATAGGTTTAATGAATCCTCTAAATTTTCCTTTGTGGCTCCTGCAACTATTTTACCTAATTCCTTTTGCTTAGATTGATTATAGGCCATAAGCAAATATTTATATCTACTTTGAAAATCAATTAATTTATTAACTGAATTTTCCTTTCTAACTTTGTCAAAATCATAAAGAGTAAATATTCTAGTTAAAAACTGCTCTCTTATATTATAATTTGACAACCTTCCATCATCTTCAATGGCAACTTGAGGATAGCTTTCTAACATCTTTCTTGCAAATTGTCCACTTACCTTTTCTTGAAGCTTGCAACATTTGCCAAAATCCTTATAAAGGCTTGTGTCTTTTAACCCACAGGATGGAGATTTACTTTTAAGTATTACACCATGAATTTCTGTACCTTTTAGTTTATTTATAAATTCATCACAGAACTCATTCATTTTCTTTGTATAATTTTCTCCAGTACTTGAAACAACTAGTTCTATTTCTCCTGTCTTATTAATAAGTCTTAAAGCTTCCCTTGGTGTTGGTAATCCTATCTCAACCTCTGGACATACTTCTATAACGTTTACGTAATTCTTTAGTTCCTTTACAAAAGAATTTTTAAACATTCCACCATCATATCTACATGGTTTCCCTTCAATACACTTGCTTATTAATATTGTAGGTTTACTTTCATCCATCATCATATTAACTCCTTTCTATATTTCATCCTTCCATTGATTTTTATAGATTTTATAATGGTAATAATCTTTTCCTTCAATCTTCACAGTTCCAATTAATGAAAACCCTGATTTATTTATCACCTTATTTGATGGTATGTTATATGTTAATGCAGTAGCATTTAACACATCTGTATTAGTATTTTCAAATAGATATCTAATTAACCCCTGAACAGCTTGTGTTGCATATCCTTTTCCTGTATATTTATTAGAAACAGCATAACCTATCTCTCTATTTGGTGGTGGTAATTCATCTTTTAAACCTGAATTAATCCAACCAATCAGCTTATTTTCATTCTTTAATATAATTCCTAATCTAAAAGCACGTCCTTTAACATTACTTATATCTGGAACAGCGTCCAAAAACTCTTTATTTTCATTAATTTCATATTTTGTTAACCATTCTTTTCTTTGCTCTTTTGTTGCTATCCAATCTGGTAAAAATTCTCTTACTTCAGGTTCCAATGTAATATCATATATAAAATCCAAATCTTCCATTTGAAACTCCTTTAGGACTACATCTTTGCATTCTATTGTAAAAATATTTTTCGGATCTATATTTGTAATATTCCAAGTGTCTTGATTAATCATAGTAATAATCATTCCTTTCTATCACTTATAATATTAAAAATATTCCAAGTTAAAAAATAACAATGAACTTCTTATTTTATGATAGCTCATGGTATTTATTAGTACAACCTAATAATTATTTCTTAAAAAAGTGTGCAACCGAAGATTTTTAATTTTTATATTAAAAAGGAGCATCGCTCCGTAACTTAATCAGTTATTTTGCGACGCCCCCACTTTTTATCTTTAATTTAAAATTTTACGAGTTCAAAAATTTTGCTCCTTCCATAACATGTTTTGCCAGCACTAATGTGGTAATGCTTCCTACCCCACCTGGTACCGGAGTAATATAAGCGACTTTATCTACTACACTTTCATAATCTACATCTCCACAGATATTGCCTTCATCGTCAACACTTATTCCTACATCTATCACAATTGAATCTTCCTTTACAAATCTTTCATTTATAACTTTGGCTTTTCCAGCTGCTGCTACTAAAATATCAGCTTCTCTGCAAACTTCTTCTAAATTATTTGTTTTAGTATGACAAATTGTAACAGTTCCATTTTTCTTAAGCATAAGCATAGCTAATGGTTTCCCAACTACCATACTGCGACCAATTACTGTAACTCTCTTCCCTTCAACATTAATATTGTAATAATCTAGAAGTTCCATAACAGCCTCAGCTGTACATGGTGCATAACCAAATTCATCTCCAGAAAATACCTTCGCAATATTAATAGGATTCATACAATCAACATCTTTTGAAGGATTAATAATTGATTGCAGTTCCTTTTCATTTAAATGTTTTGGAAGTGGTCTAAATAAGAGTATTCCATGAATACCTTTATTATCATTTATCCTTTCAAGCTCCTTAACAAATTCTTCTTGCTTAATATTTTCTGGAAATTGAAATACAGTACACATTATACCAATAGATTCCATTCTCTTTTTAGCACTACGTTCATATGCTAAGTCATCTTCTCTATTTCCTACACGTACTATACCTAAATGTGGTAAAATATTTTTTTCTTTTAAATCTTTTATTTCTTTTGCCAACTTTTCCTTCATGTCCTTTGCAACTTGTGAACCTTTTAATATAATACTCATAATTATTTTCCCACCTGTCTAGAAATTAGTATAAAGGATGATTATGGCTCAATTCCCTTACCCTTAATTTTAGTTGGCCTTCGTCTATATTATCATTGCATAAAGTGTCATTTATTATATCTGCAATCTTTACCATATCTTCTTTATTAAATCCTCTAGTGGTAACAGCTGCTGTCCCCATTCTAATACCTGAAGTTACAAAAGGACTTTTTTTCTCATTTGGTATTGTATTTTTATTTACTGTAATTCCTATATGATTAAGCCTATGCTCTGCTTCTTTACCAGATATATCTTTATCAGTTAAATCAACCAATAATAAATGTCCATCGGTACCACCTGATACTATTCTAAAGCCAAGATTTTTTAGCGAATCACATAATGTACTGCAATTTTCAACTACATTTTTCATATATAATATATAATCTTCACTCATAGCTTCTTTAAAGCAAACAGCTTTTCCAGCTATTACATGTAATAATGGTCCCCCTTGCATTCCTGGAAATACAGTCTTATCCAAAACTTTTGCATATTCATCCTTGCAAAGAATTAGTCCTCCTCTTGGACCTCTTAGGGTTTTATGTGTAGTTGAAGTAATAAAGTCGGCATATGGTATAGGAGATGGGTGTAATCCTGCTGCCACAAGACCTGCAATATGAGCCATATCTACCATAAAATAAGCTCCAATATCATCACATATTTCCTTTATTCTTTTAAAGTCTATAATCCTTGCATAAGCACTAGTTCCAGCAACAACAAGTTTTGGTTTATTTTTCTTTGCCAAGGTATCCAATTCATCATAATCTATAAGTTCAGTACTTTTATTTACACCATAAGGAATAAAATTATATAGTTTCCCAGAAAAATTTACTGGAGATCCGTGGGTTAGATGGCCACCTTCTGTCAGGTTCATTCCCATTACAGTATCTCCTGGGCTTAAAATACTCATATAAACAGCCATATTAGCTTGAGATCCACTATGTGGCTGAACATTAGCATGGTATCCTTCAGCTTTAAACAATTCTATAGCCCGATTCCTTGCCAAATCTTCAATAACATCTACAACCTCACAGCCTCCGTAATATCTTTTACTTGGATATCCTTCAGCATACTTATTTGTAAGACAAGAGCCTACAACTTCCATTACTGCTTTAGACGTGAAATTCTCCGAAGCTATTAGTTCTATCCCATTTCTTTGTCTTTCAAGCTCCTTACTTACAAGATTATAAATTTCTAAATCTGATTCTTTAACATCAATTAAATTCATAATTCCCGCTCCCTTTACACCGTTATATATGGCAAGAAAAATTCTTCCCAGAGTATACATATTCACTCCAGTATAATATTATGCTAAAGTTTAAATATTTATTTATACTTTCTTCACTCGCGATACATTTAATGTATTGAAATCAATCTAATTACATATATGTTGACATGTTACTTATGTTGGGTGTAATATGTCTATATGCACGACATGTTGTTGTTTGATTGTACATAAAGGAGGAAAAATATGAGTCAGTTTATATCTAAAATATATAATAATAAATTGAAAGATAAAAAACTAAAAGATAAAATTTCAATTATAATAGGTTCAGTACTGTTTATAGTATTTCTTATCTTATTACTATTCACTATGCTTTTCACTAATAATGCTGTAATAAAAGCAATCGATGGTGAATTTTCTAATATATCTAACGGCAATGGTCTAATGGTTCAATCCATTGTTGATAATGCAACAGAAGTTACCTCTGGTCTTCAATATTATGCAGAAGAAATGTATAGTTTATATGAGAAACAAATTGCAGATGGCACTTTATCTGATGTAAGAAAAAAAAGCTTTATTTACAATTCTGATATTCTTGAAATGAACTATGATATGGAAAATTATATGATTCATAATGCTTGGTCAACAATAAATGAAAGCCCTGATATTACCGTTATAGGTGCTTTTTTTGAACCATACATGTATGATAAATCAATTAAAGATTATAACTTTTATGTTGATAAAAATGATGCAAAAAATAAAAGTGTAAAAAAATATGATACATATGAAAATTACAGTACATTAGAATTTTATTCTCAAGTTAAGAATACTAAGGAGCCTTATTTCACAAAACCGTACGTTTTTGAAGGTATGAATGTTGTTACTGTATCCTTACCTATTATTTCCCATGATCAATTTAAAGGTGTAGTTCAGGTAGATATAAACATTGATAATTTTTCAAAATTAAAAACTAAAGATGAAAAATATAAATCTCTATCTGCCGCTATCTATACTGATGATGGTACAGTGGTATTTGATAGCACCAGTAACGATAATATTGGAAAGTCCATGGTCGATTTTATAAAGCCTAAATACATAGATGAAATTAAAAATCATCAAAATAAAAACTTACCTTTTTCCATTTCTGTTAGAACTAATGAAGGTAAAAAGATAAGAAAATACTTTTACCCAATTAATGCCTGTGGAAAAACTTGGTGGGCGGATACTTCCTTAAAAACTAGTGATTTACGTAAAGAAGTTAATATACTTTCATTAATTATTATTGGTATATCTGTGGGTGCATTAATTATAATTATAACTATAGTTAAAAAACTTATAGATAAACTTTTAAAACCTCTTGATAAAGTTGTGGAAGCATCAAAACAAATATCAAATGGTAACTTAGATATTAACGTAGAAATTTTATCAAATGATGAAATTGGTATACTATCTAATTCCTTTAATGAGATGTGTTTAAATATTAAATTTATAATTAACGATATTTCTCATCTATTAGAAATGATGGCTGAAGAAAACTTTAACATTAAATCTCAAGATAAAACTAAGTATATAGGAGACTTTGAACCAATTATAGTGTCAATGAGAAATATTTCCTATAAGTTAAGTGAAACCTTAAAAGAAATTAATGATGCAGCAGTACAAGTATCATCTGCATCGGAACAAATGACTGAAGCCTCCTGTACCCTTGCAGAAGGATCAACTGAACAAGCTAGTTCTATTGAAGAATTATTAGCTACTATGAATACTGTGTCTTCAACTGTAGAAAATAATGCTGATATTTCTGAAAAGACAAGTGAAATGGCTAAAAAAGTAGGGCTTAAAGCTGAAGAAAGTAAATATCAAATTGAAAAGCTAACAACTGCTATTAACAATATAACTGAATCCTCACAACAAATATATAAAATCATTGATAGCATTGAACAAATAGCTTCTCAAACAAATTTACTTTCTCTTAATGCTGCTATCGAAGCCGCTAGGGCTGGGGAAGCTGGAAAAGGTTTCGCCGTTGTTGCTGATGAAATTAGAAAACTTGCAACTGAAAGTGCTATAGCTGCAAACAACACTAGAAAGATTATTGAAAAATCTATAACTGAAGCAGAAGAAGGAAATAATATAACCAAAGAAACAGTAAATGAACTTTTCACTGTAATTGATAATGTTTCAACAGTTGTTTCCCTTGCCGATACTGCTAAAGATGCTGCTAAAAATGAAGTTCAAACTATAGATCAAATTAATAGTGTCATAGAACAAATATCTGATGTAGTTCAAACTAATTCAGCTACTGCTGAAGAAAATTCTGCCACAAGTGAAGAATTATCAGCTCAAGCTGAAAATCTTGCTGAACTTGTTTCAAGGTTTATTTTATTAGAAGAATAAATTAAAAACAGGAGTGAGAAAGTACTTCCTCACTCCTGTTTTTATTATATTGACTTAATCATATCTTCATTATAATATGACTGTATATAAAACATTTGAGGAGAATTGATATGAATAATGAAGAACTTAGAGAATATAATAAAAAATTAGTTCTTGAAAAAACTATTGAATGTATTAAAGAGTTGGGAATAGATGGTTGTAAGGTCTCCGATGTAGCAAGACGCTCAAATCTTACCGTTAAGTCCATAGAACGGTATTTTGGAACAAGAAACAATTTAATAGTATGTGCTATTGATGATTTTTTAACTAAAGCCTACGAAAAATCAAAATGTACTATTGATACAACCGATTGGGAATGTTGTAATGGATTAAATCATGTTAAAAACATTCTAGAAAGGCAAAAATTTTGTTATAATAAGCAACCTGAGTTTGTTGCATTTCCTATAGATATGGAACTATTCTTTTATCAAAACAACATTGATGAAAATTTATCACAACTTCATAGAATCAATCGAAAAATTATTATCTCCTTATTAGAAAAAGCAATAAAAATTGGTATTGAGGACGGGTCAATTAAATTTGATATTGATGTTTCTATAACTAGTAAAGTTATAGCATCCTCTTATAGTGGGTTAGTTCAAAGGTTAGAAATTAACGATAGAAAACATTATTCTCTTGAATATATTAATGATCTTATTGATAATTATATTGATATGATACTTAACTCTCTTAAAAATCATTAAAATAATTCCTTTTTCATATCCTGTGAAAAAAGTCCCTAAGACTGCCAAAAGACATCTTAGGGACTTTTTATTTAGCTTTTAATATTGATTGTCCTTCTCCATTGACTAAATTACAATCCTATATTTTTATTTCCTCTAAAGGCTTATAGACTAGTTCTCCATTAATCCTTTTACTTTCCATAAGCGCAATTGATTTTATTGGAATTTCCATAGGTTTTACATGAACTTCCTGAATTTCACCAATTGTCACAACTTGTCTGCCTATAGTGATATGAGGTTTATAACTTCTCCCCTCAATTTTAAATCCATTATTAATTAATACTTCTCTTAGCTCACATTGTAACCTAATAAGTTCCTCATTTTTTTCAATTCCCAGCCAAACTATCTCTTTATTTCCTTTATTAAAAGATCCAATAGAAGATAACATGAGTTTTTCCGGATAACTTTTTAACTGGTGCAACACATCTGCTAAGACCTTTAACCCTTTTCCATCAGCTTCCCCAATAAACTCTAATGTCAAATGAATATTATTAAGTGTTGTAAAATTACCTTTAACCGATTTTTCAGCAATCATATTTCTATATTTATATAACTCTTCTTTTGTTTCCTCCTTAAAGGTAATTGCATAAAACAATCTCATATTTCTCCACCTACTTTAACTTCATATTCTAACACGTAGCCTTCAGTTTTTCTCCCATTAAAGCCTATAATAATAGAGATTCCCATAGGAATCTCTACATTCAGTAACGTTCCACATATTACAATTCTTGTATTAGATAAACTTTGCTATTATTAGATATATCACCTCAAGTGAACAATCTACAGGACCGCCCCGAATTATTACTAATGTAAAACACTAGATTATTAGTTTTTCAAATTATAATCTTACATAAAATTAAGGTCCGCAGCCCGTGAACAGAGGTGCATATATCATAATAGAAAAGTTAGCTGATAAGAATTACCACAAGTCTTGGGAAGGAATTAATGAGGGTTCCTTTCCCTTATTAATTTGAAGTGATAAATAATAAATTTCTGCCACTTCTTCAACATAAGCAGCCTTTAAGTATGCATCATCTATATCCTTTTCAGATACTGCCATAACTCCATGATTTGCCATAAGACATGCATCAGAATCTTTTATAATTGGTAATACACTTTTAGCAAGTTCTAATGTACCTGGTTTTTCATAAGGTGACACCCTTATGTTTCCGTCTCCACCAATAACGTTAACGATTTCATACACTATAGGAGAAATTTCTTTATCCACCACTGAAAAGGCCGTAGCATATTTAGAATGTGTATGAACTATAGCTTTAACATTCGGTCTACATTTATATGTTTCAATATGCATCAAAAGTTCACTAGTTGGACGCACATTCTCCTCTACTTCTATTAAGTTTAACTCCATATCTACAACACAAATATGTCTTGAAGTAAGTTCCTTCCTTGAAATACCTGAAGGTGTTACTAGTATATATCCTGTTTCTTCATCCTTAATACTGAAATTACCTGACTTATGCTTACATAGTCCTGCTGTCTCCGCATCTTTGGCTACCTCTACCAATTTGCTTTTTAAATTCTCTAACATAGAATGTCCCCTTCCATTATACCGAAAACTATATAAATAATATCCCAAAATATCAAATTTAATCCTTTACATATTGAATTATGTTTTTCTTTTAAATTATAAAAAAATTTATCACTTTAATCAACTATATCGGAAGAAAAAATTTAAAATAATTATTATATGTTATCTGATAACGGGAATAATCACTTCTAACCCTTAAGCAATTTTTCTAAATTCTCTTTAAAAGGTGGGTAAACTATTCCTTTTTCTGTAACAATGGCTGTAATATTTTCATGTTCTGTAACATCAAAGGAAGGATTATAAACTTTAACCTCCTTAGGTGCTGTCCATACACCAAATCTACAAGTAACTTCCTTTGGATCTCTTTCTTCAATTGGAATTTCTTTTCCAGTAGGTGTATTTAAATCAATGCTTGGAGTTGGAGCTGCAATATACATAGGAATTCCAAAATATTTAGCTAAAATAGATACTCCATAGGTTCCTATCTTATTTGCTGTATCTCCGTTAGCAGCTATTCTATCACAACCAACTATAACTGCATCTATCTTACCTTGAGACATAACTACTGCTGCCATATTATCTGTTATTGTTGTTACATCAATTCCTGCTCTTTGTAACTCTAATGCTGTAAGAGTAGACCCTTGAAGTCTTGGTCTTGTTTCATCAGAATATATTTTTAAATTCCAACCTCTTTCCTTGGCAAGATACATAGGTGCAGTTGCAGTTCCATATTTTGAAGTAGCAAGTTGTCCTGCATTGCAATGAGTTAAAATGCCCATGCCATCCTTTAACAATGTAAGTAAGTTCTCTCCTATAGTTTTACAAATTAAAATATCTTCATCATGAATCATCATAGCTTCATCTCTTAGAGCCTCTTTTATTATGCTAATAGGAAACTCTCTAAAGTCTTCAGCCTTCTTTAACATTCTTTTAATTGCCCATGATAAATTAACAGCAGTAGGTCTACTTGAATTTAAATATTCTCCATCTTTCTTAATTTCTTCATAAAATTTTTCAAAGGATTCTTCTGTTGCTTTTTTAGCTGAAAAATACATTCCGTAAGCTGCTGTAACTCCTATTGCTGGAGCTCCCCTTACAATCATTGTCTTTATAGAATCATATATTCCTTCAACCGTATTATAATCAATATAATCAACTTCATTTGGAAGCTTTGTTTGATCTAATAAAATAAGCTCATCTTTTTCATCATTCCATTTTAGTGCTAATAATTCTTCCTTCATTGTTATTCTCCTTTTCCCTTAAAGTCACTTTATTTATATGCACACTTGTTTTGAAGTCAAAGCTATAGCCTCAATAAAATCTTCAAATCCGTTTATATCATTTCTACATAAAATTAATTTCTTTGCAATCTTAAGGCCTAAAATTTGAGCCTTTCCTCTTTCCTTTAAATCTTCAATTTCATCGAGATCTGGGACATGTGCCATTCCAATAATTCTTCTCATCACTTCACAAGCACAGAATCCAACGGTTTCATGCAATAAATCATATATATAATTTTCTTTATAGCCTTGAATTTTTGTAATAACATCCTTTGATTTATTTTCCCATAAATAATCAAAATCTTTCAAAAATTCATCCCATATTTCACTACATAAATCTAATAGATACTGTCTATAATCATCCACTTCTTCTTGAGACTTGTCCATTCTTCCTTCCCAAGACACATAATTTAATATTATATTGGCAAATAGTAATCCAATATCATAACCATAAGGCCCATAAAAAGCAAATTCTGTATCAAAAACTACTGATTTTTCATCATCAATAAATATAGACCCTGTGTGTAGATCCCCGTGTAATAATGATTCTGCCTTAGTCATAAAAATACTCTTTAGTTTCGCCGTCTCTACTCGAAGATCATTACAATTCCAAATTTCACTGACAACAAAATCCTTAATATATTGATTGATGCTATTATCCTCTGTATCCATATAAGGATTTGTTAAAACTAATCTTTCAGTAATATCGCAAAGCTCTGGACTTATAAACTTTGACATATTCATTTTCTTTTCCATTGGACCCATTCCTAAATCTGAAGTCAAAAACAAATTTCTTGCCATAAACTTCCCAATTTGTTTAGGAAAATTTGGATATCTTTTCATATCCATAAGCCCTCTTCTTAAAATACTCATATCTCCCAAATCTTCCATGACCGTTAAAGCATAATCATTATCATGATAGAATACTTTAGGCACAGAGCCAGGACATACATCATTTTGACACTTCATAGCTTCAGCTTCTATCCTATTTCTATCAAGAGTTAATTTCCATCCATCTCCTGCTATTTTTAAATAAGGTAGTGCTTGTTTTACTACTACTGTTTTATTTGTGTCTTGGTCTTTAATTCTAAATACATAGTTTAAATTTCCGTCTCCTATTTCGCTGCTTACAAGTTTATGGTCTTTCGGAAAAATTTCAAGTTCTTTAATATACTCTACAATAGATTCATTATTCATCTCTTTATAAGTATTCACAAAAATCCCTCCATCCTTCATTACACTTTTAAACATCTTATACATATATTATAACTTCAACTCATATCTTTCAACTATATTAAATATGTTAATTAAATTTAAAAAGAAATAAGCAATAAATATGAAGGAAAGTTCATATTTATTGCTTATTTTTTATTCTTTATTTAGTACAAATCTTTATAGTCCAGTATTTCTTCCACATCCATTGCCTCTATTCATACCAGCACCTTTTCCTTGACCTCTTCCATTTATTCCTTGATTTAATCCATATCCTGACCCATTACAATTTTCATTAGGTTCTTCGCAGTTATCTGAATTAACCTGCATTTCTTCTTTGATTTCTGCTCCCTCTTCTGCTGATATAGTTCCTCTTTCAATAGCTGAATCTACTCTTTCAAATTTACTTTCAAGTGCCTTTTCCTTTGCTTCTTCAAAAGACAATCCACTATTCATATAGTTTTGAACTTGTGAATTACAATTATTATTTGTATTAACTTCTGTAGTTGAATCCTCTGCAAAAGCTAAAACAGACCCTCCAATTGTTAACATTCCTGCCACTGTTAAAATTAATAAAGATTTTTTCATATTATTTTCCTCCCTATAACTTAAAAATTTGTTTTGTTATTGATTCTGTAATTACATATTAACAGCTCAATGTCACAGTTATGTCACAAGAAGGTAATATATATGTACCAATTTTAAAAATTTTATATAGTGTTTAGTTTAATCCAAAATTCAACTCCTCCACTCCTATTTAAAACACCACAGGAACCTTGATGTAATCTAATTATTTGTTTAACTATCGCAAGTCCTAACCCTACTCTTTTTTCTTTATAATTTCTTACCTTATCTATACGTACAAAGCCTTGCCATATTCTTTCTAAATTTTCATTCTCAATGTTAGTACCACTATTATAAACTGAAATTTTCCCTTCATCACTTACGGTAATTTCTAATTCTTTTTTCTCATCAATATGACTTAATGCGTTATTAATATAATTCTGAACTGCTTGTTCTAGTCTTATTTCATCCCCTATCACTCTAGGGTTTTTTATTTTTGTTTTTAAGTTTATATTAAGTTCTTTAAATTTAAACTGATTCTTTTTTATAATCTTTTCAATCAATTCTCCCAAATAAAATTCTTTATATTGAAGCTTAAATGTGTTAGATTCAAGCTTATATAAATCTAACAAATCATTTACTATAACTTGCATCCTTTTAGTTTCTTCATTAATAACATCTATATAATAGTTTCTATCTTCCTCTGAAGATATTATATTTTCTTGTAGAGCCTGGGCGTAACCAGAAATTACAGCTATAGGACTTTTAAGTTCATGGGATACTGAGGAAACAAATTCTTTTCGAATATTTTCATTTTCCCTTTCTCTCATTATCATCTTTTCTAAAGCTATATTTTTATCATTAATTTCATTTAACGTATTTTCTATTTTGTGAGACAAATTATTTACGCTATAGCCTAATATAGAAATTTCGTCTTTTCCATATACATTAATATCATCACTAAAATCTAATTTAGTAATCCTGGAAGTCTTATCCGTAATTTCAATAATTGGTTTTGTAAATTTCTTTGCAAAAATATATACAAAAACTAAGATAAGTATAGTAATTGGTAAAAAAATCATGATTAAAAAACTTATAGACTTGCTAACTGCATCATCCATTATATTTATAGGAGTCTTCACAATTACTGTATATTTATCACTTACCTTAACCTTTTGTGCTGTTAAAAAATCTACTCCCGTTGATTTATCATGAATTATTAGTTGCTCAATATTTTCAAAATATCCAAGTTCTTTAATTGTTTCAAATCTATTATGCCCTGACATAGTATTTGAGCTATTCCCCTTACCCATACTATGAGTAGTGCAAATCATTTTATCTGAAGTCCCATCTTGAACTTCTATTTGAACATTATATTCATCAGATAATTTTTCTACTAGCATAACGATATTATTAATGCCCTCTTCATTAATGCTAACTTCAACTTTCTCAATAACTTCACTCATATCTTGAAGCTTTTCACCTTGAAAATATTTTTTAAAGAAAACCCCATAAGTAAAAATACCACACAAAAAAACACTTATAACTAACATAATCCCTAAAAATAACTTTAATCTAATTGATTTCATTACACTTCACCAAGCTTATATCCAAAGCCCCTTACAGTCTTTAAATACGTAGCATAACTTTTAAGTTTATTTCTCAATCTATTTATGTGAGTGTCCACCGTTCTTGTATCTCCAAAATAGTCTCCTCCCCAGATAACTCTCAAAAGTGTATCTCTACTTATTACTCTTTCTAAGTTTTTCATAAAATAAACTAATAACTCATATTCCTTAGGACTAAGTTCTATAACATCTTCATCAATTTTAACAATATGATTTTCTTCTATTACTTCTATACCTTTAAAACATAGATTTTCAGTTTTATTATCTTCATTTTTATTTTTTAATAGCCTATTAATCCTTGCTAAGAGTAATGCAATATTAAATGGTTTTGAAACATAATCATCAACACCAATATCGAAACCAAATAATTGATCAAGATCACTGTCCTTTGCTGTAAGCATAATTATAGGTACTTGTGACTGCTTTCTTATTTCCTTACACACAATCCATCCATCATATATTGGCATCATCACATCCAAAATTATAAGATCAAAGTAATTCTCTTTAAATTTTTCTAGAGCTTCTTCACCATCAATTGCTGTTACAACCTCATACTTATTAAATATTAAATAATCTGAAAGTAGTCTCAATATTCTTTCATCATCATCTGCAACTAATATCTTCATCTCTTTTCTCCCTATTTAAAAATTTTAACTATTATATTTCAACTATATATTATGTCAATTATAACATGATTTAAAATAAAATTTATTTCATAAAATTTAATATAAATCGTTAAAATATATAGTTAATTTTAAATTATATATTGACATATTTATCTTATCTCTTTATAATTATAAACATTAATTGAATTTTAAGGAGAATACTATTATGAACAATATAAACCTAAATTTAATACAATTTAATATGTATTATTGCTATTATAGATAGGTTTGTATTTATGAAATGAATTAAATTCATCATAGATACAAACGTTAAAGTTTGTATCTATGATGGCTAATTATAATGCAAATTAATAGGCCACATAGATTTAAGATATGTGGCCTATTAATTATCCTAGGAATACGAGGTCACATATTTAAAATATGTGGTCTTATTTTTTTATAAAAAACTAGGAGGATATACTTATGAATAACATTTTAATTAAAGAAAAACAAAGGGAAACTTTCTCTTCAAAATTTGGATTTATAATTTCATCCATAGGCGCAGCTTTAGGTCTAGGAAACATCTGGATGTTTTCATACAGGTTGGGTGCATATGGAGGTGCGGCATTTTTATTACCCTACTTCTTATTTGTATTTTTGCTTGGAACCACGGGGCTTATAACTGAATTTACCTTTGGACGAAAATTTAAAGCAGGTTCATTAACTGGAATAAAAACTATTTTTAAAAGCAAAAATCTTAAAGGTGCCAACCTCTTTGGCTTTATTCCCGTAATTGGTGTAACTGGAATTTTAATTTTCTACTCTGTAGTAATTGGTTGGATATTAAAATACTTTACAATTAGTTTAACAGGTGAAATTAGTACTATTAATCCTGAGATTTTCTTTGATTCTTTTGCTGGTACAAGCAATTCAATACCTTGGCTTTTTCTCTCTCTAATTCTTACCTTTATAATTGTATCCTTAGGTATATCAAAGGGTATAGAAAAACTAAATAAAATACTAATACCTGGATTATTAATTATATTTATAATTCTTGCTATAAGATCCTTAACACTCCCTGGTGCCATGGAAGGTGTTAAATATATTTTAACTCCTAGATGGGAATCCTTATTTAATATAAAAACTTGGATAATGGCGTTAGGACAAGCCTTTTTCACGGTTTCACTAAACGGATGTGGCATGGTGGTATATGGCAGTTATGCAAAAGATGATTTTGATATAGTATCTTCTTCTCTTAACACAGCATTCTTCGACACCATAGCTGCACTGCTTGCTGCTTTAGTAATTATGCCAGCAGTATTTGCCTTTAATCTTGATCCTACATCTGGACCTAGTCTATTATTTATTACTTTACCAAAAGTATTTAATTCCATGTCTCATGGAAATCTTATAAGTTCTTTATTCTTTTTAAGTGTAATTTTCGCAGCTATATCCTCATCAATAAATATGCTTGAGGGTCCTGTTGAAGCGATAATATCTTCATCTAAATTATCAAGAAAAAAAGCATCTTTTATTGTTGCAATTATATGTTTTATTCTTGCTATTCCACTTGCTATGGACACAAATAAGTTTAGCAATTTTGCCGATTTTATCACAATAGTACTCTCACCAACCGGAGCTATGGTAATTGCTATATTATCATTCTTCTTTTTAAACAAAGACTTTCTTACAGAAGTAAATAAAGGTTCACAAAAAACCTTAGGTAAATGGTTCTTAATCTTTGGTAAAACCATATTTGTACCTGTAACTATAGTAGTTATTATCCTTGGTATAGTTTATGGAGGAATAGGCTAATTAAATTTATACCTATCACTTTATTTAATTACAAAAGCAAATGGAATAAAATTTTTTCATTATTGCTAGGGATAATATCTTCAAAATACCTGTAAATTATTTACATACAATCTTTTTTCGCTTATACTATTAAATATAGCCAATGTAATTTTATGTAATATTTTTCATATATGGATATATTGAAGGAGGTTTTTTTGTGATAAAAAAAGCTACTATAGATGACATTGAAAACTTAATATCTTTAGCTATGCTTTCATGGCAAGGCAAAAAATCAAATGATTTAGAAATTGATTTAAGAGACTATGTAACATCAAATTCAAAAGCTGCCTTTATTTATTTTGATAATGACCTCCCTTCTGGATTTGCAATATGTGGATTAAGATATGAATATATCAAAGGTACTAAAAGTAGTCCTATTGGATATTTAGAAGGTATTTACGTTATTCCAAAATATAGACGACTGGGAATTGGCACTAACCTACTATTAAACTGTGAAAATTGGGCAAGAAATTTAGGATGTATAGAATTTGCTAGTCAATGTGAAATAACTGACATGGAAAGTCATAACTTTCATATAAATTCTGGCTTTCAAGAAACAAATCGAAATATATGTTTTGGTAAAAATATTTCATTATTTCCATTAGATACTACTTTTTAATAACTAAATTGTACTCATTTATAAATATCAGCGAACATTTTACGAACACTTGGAATATTAAGTAATAGGAAATGTTTTATCCTAACTCTATAGGTAACTATAAATTTTCATTATTTATTTTAACAAACATGCCTATGGAATCCTCTTAAACTAAAAATGGAGGAATGTAAATGAGTACCAATATACCAATTAAAAGAAATATAATTTTAAGTTCAGATAAAACCCTTGCAGTAACTTTAAGCTTTGTTTATGATAAATTAACTATATTTAATCTAACAGATTTGATGAAAAAACAAATAATTATAAATATAGAAAAACCTATAGACGCTGTATTTAGTGATGATAATGAATTTTTGTATGTAATTTGCAATAATTCTACAGCCATCTACAAAATTCCTTTATATGATTCTAATAAAAGTACAACTTCAATTGATTTATCATTCTACCCACAAAAGATAAGGAGTAATTCTGATAATTCCATTCTTTATTGTGCTGGAAATACAAATATTATACAAACTATAAATACTGATACTTTTTTAGTTGCTGATACAATCAATTTAGGTAATAGTAAAAGTGATTTTAATTTAGCAAACTTTATAATTTCCAATGACAATTCTTTATTAATTTACGCTAGCAAAAAAAAAGGGTTATTAGAAATTATTAATTTAAAAAATAACAACACCAGTACTATTAACCTTACAACCTATAGTTCTACAATAAAAATAGTTGACTTTACTCTTTCCTTAGATGGGTCAATAATTTATGTGCTAACTTTAGATAAAGAAAACTCTATCATATTTAAAATTTCAACTACAGGTAATATTTTAACAGTTGTAAACCAGTTAAGTTATTTAAATACTAGATTAAAAGGGCTTATTATATCATTAAGAGGTGACCCTTTATACCTTATAAATTCTAAAAATAAGATTATTCAAATTATTAATCTATCTACCTTTACTAAAGGATCTAGCATTAGTTTATCAAAATCGCCCTATTTCTTGTTACTAGATTCAATCGATAACTTAGGCTATGCTCTTGATAAACACTCTGGCTATATTTGTACAATAAACCTTAGTACAAATGTAGTATCCTCTGTAAATGAGGTGCGCTAATATCCCAAGTAATATCTATTTTATATAGAGCCAATATTAATTCTAAAAATTATGGCAGTTGCAATGTACCTTTGCAACTGCCTTTTTATACATTAATCCCCTACCCCAAAATCAGTATTTTCAAATAAAACTTCAATTTTTTCTTCTGACTCTAAAAATCTATATTCTTTTTCAAACCACTTAATTAATTCTTCATCTCTTTTAATTTTCGTAGTATTTTCAGTAAAAATATTAATAGTTCCATAGTTAAAATGTTTTAAAACTATATCTATATCTTTTTTAATCATCTCTTTTGTTTGTCCTTTTATTCCCACCATCAAACACACAGAAGAAAAATATTTTTTCACTTCGGTATAATCTTCAAACCTAGCATTCTTATTTAAAAAATTATTTCTAAAATCATTATCAAAACTTTCAACACCAATTTTAAAAACAATATCAACTCCAAAATAGTCCCTCATTTCTTGAAGTCTGTTTCTATAACACCAGTGACTTTCAAAAAATAGTTTTTTAATATTCTTTTCTTCTATAACCTTTTTTATATATTCTAAAGTTCCCTTTGGAAGTTCAAAGCAACTTCCAGAATTTATCACTTCAAGGACACCATAAGTCCCCTTTACATTATCTACGACATCAATATTTAGATTATTAATTTCATTTTCATCCCTTGAATTATCATCTATATAATCACAAAATGAACACTTTCCCCAAACACAAGGAAAACCTTTTAAAAGCACTATCTCTCTTTTATTTTTACCGTGAATTATGTTATATCTATCCATATTCTTAATTCCTTATAATTAAATTTTTCATATTAAAAGGCATAATTTTTATTGCTGCAAAAACTACTGCAAAACTTATAGCTTTATCAAGTAAATCAGTGAAAATCTGCGTTGAGAACACTGCTGTAACAATACTTATACCTGAATTTTTTAATACTGCTACCAATATACTTGAACCTGAAGACGTAACTCCATTAAATACAAAAGCTGCAATTACTGAAGAAACTGATGATGAAATCACCGTAATTAGTACAATCTTTAATATGGTTTTAAATCCACAAAATTTCTTCTCTTTAATTAAAACACCAGTTACAAGTCCCAATACAATTTGTACTGGTATAAAATAAAAGGAAATTGGATCGAAAGTTATTCCATTAACTATAGAGGTAAGTCCCCCAGCTATTGCTCCACTTATAGGCCCAAACATCACAGAAACTAAAATTGTTCCTATGGTATCTAAATATATTGGAAGTTTTAGTGTAAGTGCAATAAAACCTCCAATTAAATTAATTGCTATAGCAAGTCCAATAAATATTGTTTTATACCTTTCTTTACTACTCATCTTTTATCTCCTTAATTCAACCCATACTTACTATTATTTAAAACACTTAAAATGTCCTCTTTATGATCTTTAAAAATTCTAGTTAAAAACATCTCCATAAATTCCTTTGAATTAACTTCAGTTAATACTAGGCAATTAGGTTTTTTTCTATAAAAATCTCCCTCATCTACTAGAGACATTCCTATTGCTTTTCCTTCTGTCACTATATCAACATAATATTCTTTGCCGCTGCAAAGGTTTGGATTTATAAAATAAGCAATTGCCAAAGGATCATTTATTACGCATCCCAAAGTTCTCTCTTGTGCCCAATGAAAATCCACATAAAATCTTGTTATCTTAGTTATAAATTCACCTAAAGGCTCCTTTAGCTGTTTTATCATCTCAATATAATTAGGGGTTAAAACACACTTTCTTGTAACATCAAGACCAACCATGGTTATTTTTCTTTCTAAATTATTAAATACAAATTCTGCTGCATCTGGATCAACCCAGAAATTAAATTCTGCAACCTGAGAGCAGTTTCCAAAACTTTTAAAAGCTCCTCCCATCAAAACAAGCTCCTCCACATTCCTTATTCCATCTTTATCTTTTTGAAGACATCTTGCTATGTTGGTAAGTGGTCCAAGAGCAATTATTGTAATCTTTTCTTTTCTTAAGGTATCTAAAATAAATTCAATTGCTCCCTCCCTATAAGAAACCTCTTCAACTTTAGGAAAAAAACTTTCTCCAAGTCCATCTTCTCCATGAGTATCCTCTGCAGTAATAAGTTTTCTCTTAAGTGGATCACAACTTCCTATGTACACTGGAATATCTAATCTTTCTAGTTCCTTTAAAACCTTAAGAGCATTTTCTGCTCCAACTTTAGCATGTACATTCCCTGATACAATAGTAATTCCAACAACTTCTAATTCCTCTGACTTTAACGCCAGCATTATTGCAAGTGAATCATCAATTCCTGGATCACAATCGATTATTATTTTCTTTTTTTCCATTTTTAATATCCTCCCATTTTACAATCCAAAACCAAGCATCTATAAAAAAACCTTGAGGCAACCTCAAGGCAAAAAAAAGTCGTACTAAGGGCATAGTACGACCGTAAAGTCATTTTCCCTAGTTTTTTATAGAGGGATGGTTACGAACCTCTCCCACAGAACTCTGTGGATTTTCTATTTAATTACAATATAATGATATCATTAGTTTTAATATAAAACAACAATTATATTAGGCTACAATTAATTGTTTAATATCTTCCCATTAAATCTAGTATTATTACCTTACTTAACTCCAAAGGCTAAAATTTTATAGCTTCCTTTAGAATAATATGTAATAATATTTATAGCTTTATAATTCCTACCACATGTAAATTCTTATTATAAATTGAAAGGAAGATCTTAATAATGAAGTATAAATGTTTAGTACTTGACCACGATGATACTGTAGTTAAAAGTACTCCAGAGATTCACTTTCCTTTATTTAAACGTACCTTAGAAAAATTACGTCCAGATGTAAATTTAACATTAGATGATTTTATAATGTACTGTTTTCATCCTGGTTTTAATGAACTTTGTTTTGATATTTTAAAATTTACTGGTGAGGAAATGCAATATCAACTTACCACATGGAATGAATATGTAAAAAATCATACTCCTTCTTTCTATGAAGGATTTTCAGACATAATTAAAAGGTTCAAGGATGAAGGTGGAATTATTTGTGTTGTTTCTCATTCCTATAGTGAAAATATTACACGTGACTATATAGAAAACTGTGGGATAATACCTGACATGATTTTTGGTTGGGAAAGATGTGAAGAAGAACGAAAACCTAATCCTTTTCCATTACAAGAAATAATGAATACATATAACCTTGAACCAAAGGATCTTATTATGGTTGATGATTTAAAGCCTGGGTTTGATATGTCAAAGAAATGTAACGTTAATTTTGCCTGTGCTGGTTGGTCTCATACTAATAACAAAATAATTGATTTTATGAAAACTAATTGTGACTTCTATTTAAAAACCGTTGATGAATTGAATGAACTACTATTTAAATAGACCTCTATACATTTACAGTGATGCACAATAAGGCAGCTGCAAAAAATTGCAACTGCCCTTTATTATGGTAACATTACTGCATCTATTACATGTATAACACCATTCTTTGTCATTATATCTGTAACAATAACCTTAGCTCCATCAATGTATAAATCACCATTCTTAATTTCTATCTTAGCTTTTTTACCATTTGACATGACAACTTCTTTGCCATCAAGTTTTTTTGCATCTTCAGCTAATACTTTACCTGGGATAACGTGATAACTTAGGATATCAACGAGTTTTTCCTTATTTTCTGGCTTTAAAAGCTCTTCAACAGTTCCTGCTGGTAGTTTGGCGAAAGCTTCATTAGTCGGTGCAAAAACAGTAAATGGGCCCTTCCCCTTTAAGGTATCTACAAGTCCAGCTGATTTTAAAGCTGTAACTAATGTGCTAAATCTTTGATCTCCTGCTGCAATATCTATAATGTCTTTTTCCTTCATATCCTCTTTACAATTTTCGCAGTTCATTGCAAATGCGGTTAATGGAACTGTTGCCATAACTAATACAACGAGGATTAATGCAAATATTTTGTGCTGTCTTTTCATGCTTAAACTCTCCTTTTCTTATGTACTATTTATATGTGATACAAATTCAGTTTAACCATAAAACAGCTTAACTATTCTATTTATATTCTCATGTCTTTTTTTTCATATATAATAAAAGTCCCAATCATAGAAACTATTATAATAAAAGCAGCCAAAATTATCTTTTTTATATCAAATCCATCTTGGATTAAAATTGAAGGTTGTACATATTCAATAGGTGAAAAATAATTTAACCACTTAAGATTTTCTTTCATTTTAGAAACACTTCCAATTATATAAGTTGCAAAAAATATACCTATTCCAATTGTTATTGCTCCCTTAGATGACTTTATTACTGTTGAAATAAAAAAACCAACTGAAAGAAATACTACTCCTAATATCTCCATTCCTAAATACATTATCTTTAAATCCATAAAATAATCCATGACTTTAACATTATCCGGTATTACAAACATAGATAAAAGCATAGTAGATAAACCAACTAAAAATACAAAAATAGAAATTAGTAATGCACTTGATAAAAATTTAGCTATAACAATTTCTCTTCTTTTAACTGGCTTAGAGTATAGAAACTCTATAGTCCCCTCTGTTTCTTCTTTAATAAGAGCACTTGTGCCTAAAATGGCTCCATATATACCTGCCGCCATTACAATATATTGAAGACAATAAGCCATATATGATGAAATATTTGCAAAATCTACTCCTCCACTTAAATTAAAAGCATCCAAAATTTCTTTAGGCATTGCATCTAACTTTGTTGACATAAGTTCACTCATACCACTATCTTTCATACTCGGAAATAATGCAACAAACATTACTACAAATAAAATGCATACTAATGTCCAAATAAACATAGTTTTTAAGTTACGTTTAAATTCGAATTTAAATATATTCATCTTCCTCAATCCTTTCATCTTGATAATAGGATAAAAAGTCATCCTCAAGGCTCATCTCTTCTATTAACAAGCTTTTAAGCTTAGTTTTACCTAGAATATTGACCAGTTCATTTATATCTCCTTTAAAAACAAAAGAAATCTTGTCTTTATCTCTCTTTGTTGATGTAATATTTTTTAAGTTGATAGTATCAATCTCTTCTCCTTCTAACGTAACTTTAACACCTCTATTATTTTCTAATTTATTTATATCTACTACCTTAACAATTTGTCCTTCTTTAATTATGGCAGCCCTATCACAATAGCTTTCTACTTCCACTAAATTATGAGATGAAAGAAATATTGAACATCCTCTTTTTTTCTCTCTTACTAATATTTCAAAGAGCTTTTTTTGCATTAGTGGATCAAGTCCATTAGCTGGTTCATCTAAAATTAAAACTTTAGGTTTACCTATAAGTGCTTGAGCAATTGCTACCTTTTTTTTATTACCAAGACTTAACTGTCCCATTTTCTTTTCCATGTCTAATTCAAGCTCATCACATATTTTTTGAACATCATCATTGCTTATTTTAGAATAAAAACTGGCAGCATATTTAATAATATCTTTAACTTTTACTTCATCATAGAAATTAACTTCACTTGGTACGTACCCAATATACTCTTTAACTTTTGAGCTTTCTTTTGTAACATCCATGCCTAAAATTGAAGCAAACCCTGAAGTGGGATAAATTAAATTTAATAAAACTTTTATAGTTGTTGATTTTCCTGCTCCATTAGGTCCTATAAACCCGAATATCTCTCCTTCGTTAACTTCTAAGTTAATTTTATTTACTCCCCTGTTTTTTCCATAGCTTTTTGTAAGATTGTTTATTTTTATTACACTCATATACTTCCCTATCCCCTTCTTTTTTTATAGTTAAGCAATTTTTCATTAAATTTTTCTCCAGAAGATTTATTATATATCATGTAAAAGATACTTACTAATACATAGTAAAATGTGAAAACAGAAAACACTATCAACCAATTGAACCAATTAAATATATTGTTTAAAACAATAACAGTTACTAAAAATAATAAATAATGAATACCTACTTTTAACTTACTATTTAATTTCACCATAAAATACTCCCCATAAAATATATATTGATAAAATGTAGCAAAAGCAGACATTATAAATACTTGCCAAATTAAATCTATTGATATATTATAATTTTTTATAAAAAAACACAGTATCCCATATGTGAGCATTATGCCCATATAAAAAGTTCCCCAAAGTGACTTTATTTCATATGATTTATCAAAAAATACCTTCATTACTTGCCTCCTTAATAATCAAGTTTTCTTTTTAAAGTCTTCACATATTGTCTTGATACTAATAATTTTTCATCACTATCTAAAACAACTTCAACCTTTCCACCAATTAACGGATTGATACTTTTAATTTTAGTAATATTTATAATAGTAGATTTTGAGGATCTAAAAAAATCTCCCTCTGCAAACTTTTCCTCCAATTCATATAACCTTAAAGTAGTTTCATATACCTCATTGTCAGTATAAATAAATGTTTTTTTATCAACTGATTCAAAAAAAAGTATATCTTTAGAATTTAAAGGATAGACCTTTCCATCTTTATTACCACATATTTTTTCTTCTTGAATTTTTAAAAACTCTATTAACTTCAAAAACTTACCTTCAATTTTCTTACAATTAATTATTATTTCTTCTTCTTCAAGGTTTGAATTTTCATTTATAATGACTTTCATTTACCTCTCCCCTCTTCACTTTATACTTATATTATATAAAAGTTTTTTAATTTTCCTATAATTTCATAACTAAGTTGTACTTTTTACATACTAAGTTACATTTAGAAGTTAAATAAAAAGACTGATACTAATTATAATATTAGTATCCAGTCTTAACCTCATTTATCCAATTCAGTTTTATAAATATAGTTTTTGAAATATCCATTGCTTCCTCAAAAGTCAATGTCTCATTATATAAAAGTATAAACAATGCTAATTGTCTGCAGTCTAAATACTCCAAAGTGGGCTTATAAAGTTTGCTACTAACGCCTTTATCATCCAATGACATTGCAATATTCCACCAATAATTATTCCTCAGAAAAGCTAATTTTTTATAAAATCTAAAGAAATCACATTTACTTTTATCATTCATATCTTTGGCTGAAATTAAATTTAAAAGAGTCTTCTTATTTTTTTCTGCTTTATGACATATAACTAATTTATCTATAATTTGCTGTATCATTTTATCATAATAACTAAAATCACTAATCTCTTTATTTAAAAGTCTAAAAGAAAACTCATTAACTATGGTCTTTAATTTTTTTAACTTACTGTGATTTACATCTAGCGCTACCAAATTATAATTAAATCCTGATACCATATTATTTAATATAACCTTTGTGTCATCATCATTTAAATATTTAATCATACTACCATATGATATGCCCTCTAATGGCCCATCTCCAACATACGTTAAAAGATTTTTAACTGGGTTTTTAGACTTACTACCAAGCTCATATAAAGTTTCTACTGTATTCATATTGCAAATATCTAGAATTAAAATGTCTATATTTTGTTCTTTTATTGTATTTAATGCTAATGTCATTTCATATAAACCCATTATATAAGGTCTTTCAGAACATAAATCACTCAATGATGCGACTATAAAACCATGACCAGAAATTGAAACTAAGTATCTTTCAGCAGGAAATTCTTTCATTCCCCAACTTATAAAATCATTTAGCTCTTTATAATCTGCCATATTTTTATTTTCTAATATTTCTTCAAGTTTTAAGCTATTATTGATAATTGCATATCTTCTAACACCTGACCAATCTTCTTTATAATAGCACTCTCTCAGGCGCACCATTTTAACTATATTTAAAGGAGCTTTGCCAATCTCTATTACTATATTTATATCATCATTAAATGAACTATTGCATAAATCTAAAAAAGTGTTTTCCATTTCAAGTCCTAAATCATTATTTCCATTTAAATAAAAAAGCAATGTCCACTTTTTTTTCATCATATTTAAGCTCCTTTTCAATTAATATCAGGTTCAACTAATATCAAGTTCAACTAATATTAAAAATATTTAATCCTCTACTTGGCCAATTCTTTAAATACATAACTGAAGGAACGTTACTTTGACTAAAGGCGACTTCTTGTGATCTTGTAGATTCTCTTCCTGGAATTTCTACAGTAACTATAAAATTCCCTAGCAAAGAAACTTCTCCTTTATCATCAGTACTCACTGTATATTCATCCCAAGTGACGCCATCTGTAGTCCTTATTAAAACAGGTCCCTTATATCTTGAAAAGCCCCTTCCCTCAATTGCTACCCTTGGATTTACTGGCTTTTGTATACTGGAATTATTATTTGAATTCATAATAAAAACAGCCCATAACCCTGGTAACGGTACATATCCCTCACCAGCTCCTACATCATTCACATTACCTCTAGCAATAACTGCGCCTGTACCTTGAATCCATACATTACCAGAACCTCCCATATATCCCCCACCTATTCCTGCTCCAGAATGTTCATATAGTTGAGGCCCTAAGCCTCTAAATGTTTGAATTCTTATGCCTGTACTTTGAGCAAATACGCTAGCTCTATCAAGTATTGAAATTTCTCCACCATCCCTATCTTCTCCTCCACCTATTCCTGCTCCAGTCATACTTACAGCTGAAACTTCTGCATCTCCAGATATCATTACAAGCATAGCGTTTGCAGGTTCAGTAGGTATTGCGGCTGCTCCTCTTTTTCCACTTCCTACGGCAGCTCCTCTTTCACTTTCAGCTGTTACTCTAGCACCCATAGTTATTAAAACTCTTCCTTGAACCTTTCCAGTAGCAGAACCTATTGCAGCATTGCCAAATTCATCTCTATCAGATATTCTCTGACTTACCTGAGCTCTAGCTCTAACATTTGTATTACCTTCAATTGATATATTTCCACTATTTCCCCTATATCCTCCACCTATAGCACATGCATTTCCCTTATTGGTGGCCCTAACCTTAACATCATGGAAAAACTGTATATTTCCGCCATCACCATTAACAAATTGTGAACTAGCTATAGCACAACCTCCTCCAATAGCCGCTCCACTATCTATTTGATCAGCCCAAATACAGGGTCTGTCAAAAGCTAACATGTCTCCGCCATTTCCATCATAACCTCCACCTATACAAGCTCCACTAAGGCAACTTTCAGCTGATATTTTTATACCTCCACTGACAGTTTTATTTCCTCCATCTGATCCTCTTCCTCCACCTATACCGGCTGCTCCATACCCACTATTTAAACCATTGCCTACTAAATTTAAAAATCCATCTCCTAAAAATCTTATAGTTCCTGCAGCTTCTAAAGCATTTCCACCAATTCCTGCCCCGTCACTATAACTATAGTCGCATTGCAGAGTCCCCAAAACGTCGCTTTGAGAATAGATTTTTAGGGATGTTCCTGGTCCTGTATGAATACCGGCCACGCTATTAGATGATTTAATGCAATTTTCTCCTGTATACCACAAAATATTATCCAAAGCATTTTTAGCAATGTCTACGAATACACCATTAGCTAATTTTGATCTTAGATTCAAGTTATCCATTCCCATATTCATTGCACTTAATCTAACATTGCTAACATTAATAGATGCATCATAGATTCTTCTTGCACTTTCCACCTGTCCAACAATAACAAGTCTTTCAACATTATTGGGAATATTTAGTGAATAATTAGAAAAGTCATTAGCTGCTCTTTCTAAATATATATATACCCACTTATCATTTATATCAACTAAATTGCTAATGTCAGAAGTAAATTGTGATAAATCTGATAGCCACCATGATTTAACATTATTGAATTTAATAACCTTTTCATCTATACTTCCATCCACAATAAATATACTTGATGTACTTTTACGAACGTCATTCATTAAGTTCCTGAAAAAATAAGAACCATCGGGAGCATATAACATTGCTTTACCACTCTTATTAGTTCTTCCATAGGTAATATATTCTCTAATTTGTTCAGTTTTTTTGTATAAATATATATCCCCACTATATATTTCATTGTCACAGTCATTAAATAACAATGGTACTAGTCTATTTAATATATTAATGTCTCTATCCTCAATACATTTAATTCTATCTACATTAGCGATAAGGATATATCCATCATTTCCGCCTAAGCCTTTTCCGATATCATCAGCTCCATTACTTCCTGTAACATTAATATTCAAACCATCAGTAATTACTATATTCCCTCCATTTCCTCCATTTCCTCCGCCAATACCTGCACCACTACCAGTTGCTATAGCATAAAGGTTACCAGTACCATTTAAAATTATATTACCTGAAGATTCTCCAGCATTTCCTCCAATGCCAGCTGCGTTACTATTACTTAACCCTCCCAATACAGAACTACTATTTTCGGAAATAATAATCAAATTTTTAGAATTAACTACATGAATTGGTGATTTTCCACCATCTGATAAAATACAACTTTCGCCACTAAAGATAAGTTTACTTCCTGGTTCCACAGTAGAAATGTCAACAAAAACTTCTCCGTTATTAGTAAATGTAATTAAATTTAGATTATCAATAACTACGTTAATAACATCTTCTCTTTCTGCATTTATTGACACATTAAACCTATATGCGTTATTAATGTCCTCCATTACAACCTTGCCTACTAAAGCAATATTCTTAATATAATCTGGAATTATAATACTATAATTTTTATCATAATCTGTAGCATTTTCAAAATAAATATAAATTCTTTCATTTCCATTAAACTTAAAGGAATTTAAGATCCCATTTAAATCCTCAATTCTATCAAGCCAAACTGTCTTAATAAAATAAAAAATCGCTTCTTGATTTGAATTTTCTAAAAAGGTTATATTATCTGTTTGACACCAACCACTTATAGATGAATTTCTAAAAAAACAGGTTTTCCCTGCAGTCATATGAATATATATATCTCCATTCTTATTAGTTCGTCCATATATATTAATCCCAATATCAGAACCATCAAACAAATAAATATTTCCTGCATATACACCTGTATATGTCATATCCTTAAAGCTAATTCTCATAAGTTTACTTTTTACATCAATATCTTCCACATCTGACTTTTTTACATTATTAATATCTGAAATTAATATATAGCCCTCATTTCCGCCTAAACCTTTTCCAATATCGTCCCCATTTGTACTATTAGCGTAAACTACTATGGGTCCATATATTGATACAACTCCACCATTTCCACCACTTCCGCCACCAATAGCTGCACCATTTATACTTGATGATATTATATTCCCCTTTCCAAATATGCATATATCTCCGCCATTTTCACCATTATTTCCACCAATAGCTGCACCATCGATACTTGCTTTCGCATTAAGAGTCCCACCATTACTATATATTGACAATCTACAATTATCACCCACATGAATAGCTGCTTCATTATACCCTCTTGATTCAATTATTGATTCTTCTTCAAATAACAGTTTATTATTATAATTATTATTAAATATATCTATATTACCTAAAATATTTACACCATGTAAATTAAGAGTAATTTCTCTCTCTCTGCCTATTGCAGCTTTAATTGAATGTTCCCATACAGGCAAAGCTACTGTATTTTGATATATTGATACTTCTATAACATCAGCAGGTATTAATATATCATCAGATATTTGATCTAGATTATAGCTAATATAACTTGCCATTATATCTCCTACTTTTAAATTTATTAATCAATATTATAATATTCATATCTTTTTATCATGTTCTAACAATAAAATAGTGCCCATGTCATTTTAGGAACATATATTCATCACTCTATTTTACTGCAGAGCCATAATTATTTATTAACAATCAATGATAGCATTCCATATACTGTATTATGTGGAGTTATTCGCCTTACACTTAATGATATAAATCAAATTAATAGCGATTACACCACTATAAGACTATAAACCTTCAGTCTATATTTAAATTTCACTTGGAGGTGAAATAATTTTGAGTACAAGCATAACCTATTCTACAGTAGATGGTTTTAATTTGTTAGGTCGTAACTTTGATTTTAGAAATTTAAAGGATAAAAATATATTTATGGTTCCTAGAAATTATAGATGGTTTAATAAGGGGGATTATAAACAAATAAAAACTAAATATGCAATCCTCGGAATGGCAGCACCAATACGTAATCACTTAGTCTTTGTTGATGGACTTAATGAACATGGATTAATGGCTGCTACCTTACCTTTTAACAACTATTCATACTACGAACCTGAAAGAAGCAATATCAAAGAAAATATAGAAGGATATGATTTGATATTCTATACTCTTTGTAACTATAAAAATGTTGAAGAATTAAGAGAAAATATCTATAATATAAATTTAATATGCGACAAACTTCCAATCATTAACACTATCCCTCCACTTCACTGGATATTTAATGATTCCTCAGGAGATAGTGTAATAATAGAAAAAACCGTTAGTGGACTTAAAATATATAATAACTTAATTGGAGTCATCACCAATGAACCTGATTATCCTTGGCATCTATCAAACTTATACCAATATAAAAATTTAATTGAGAAAAAAGATGACATTAATGAAATTTCCCTTGGCATTCCTGGAGATACTTCTTCTCAATCTCGTTTTATAAGAGCTGCTTATATAAAGAGAAATATACCCGATGTTAACACCGAAATATTAGGTGTAACCAATGTGTTTAAAATTTTAAATTTTTCTAATATAACAAAAGGAATTAAATTCTTTCATGATACTGAGGAAATAATATTTACAATGTATACAAGTGTTATGTGCGGACAAAGTAGATCCTATTATTTTAATTGCTATGAAAATTCTGAAATAAATTGCATAAAACTTTTAGATGAAGATTTAGACTTTAATAAGATTAAGAGATATGCTGTTAAAGAAGATCAAGTTATAAATTATTTAAATTAAAACCTCTTATATAAAAAAATAAATGGAAGGGTCACCTTCCATTTATGTACATATTGTTTTTTTACATATCTTATGTTCCGTCATTCTTCAAAACTTAATTATAAAACTAGAATTTATTAAGTTAATATATTCTTGATTCTTCTTCTTACATCCGATGGTAAACAACCGTCTAATGCCCTTTCTAAGAGTATAGGCTTTTCAATCCCACTTGTTAGAATATGTTTCTCTATCATCTCTACCTTAATTTCTCTATTAGGAATTAATTGATAAATAACATACCAATCTTCTAATGAAGTAAAAGGTATATTAACACCATTAATTAACTTGAACTCTGAAATAGAATTGTCGTCAAATATATATCTAAATACTCCTTCATTATGATTAACTGCAAATCCAGACATTACATCAACATCAACTCCATTTATTACATATTCATAAAAGTATTTTGTTTTATATGTTGAATTCTTTTCCCATTTCTTTTTTTCTCCAATACCTTTAAGTATTTTATCTGCTTCTTCAATATCCTCAACACTTATAAAAATATCTATATCATTAGGTTTATCTACAAAACCAAACATATTAAGCAGTATTGATGCCCCAACTCCCCATTTTATACCTGCATCATTTAATTTTTTTCCTATATAACTTAAAGTATTAAACATTTAAACAATCTCCTTGTATTCAAATAGTCAATTAAATTATCTTTTATTTATATAATATCTTACCATATAAATTGCTATGAATCCTATTAAGCCACCTAAAATATTAGCAATAATATCATCTATATCTGCCATTCTTCCTGTAAAATATTGAATAACTTCAACGGAAAAAGTTATAATGGTTGTAATATTAAATATTTTTTTCAAGTTCCAATTTCTTTCTGAAAAAACTAACGGCAAGAGAATACCAATAGGCATACATATCAAAATATTTAAGAAAAATTGAACTAGTCTCTCATAATTCCCCTTCTCAATTATAAATCTAATTATCTCGTAAAAAGGTATTACATTTAGGTATTTTCCTCTAAGTAATGCCATATTTGAATTTAATATCCTATGAATAGTTCCTCCCAATGTAACTTGTAAAAACATAATTATATATCCAACAAATATATATTCACATAACATTTTAAAAGAAGATATTTCTTCTCTTCCTCTTCTCAACATCATATATATGAAAAAATAAATGATAACACTAAATACTATTGATCTCCTTAAATAAATCAGCACCAAAGCCAATTCTCCTTCCATTTTTTAACATTTGTCCGATGTTCAAATTATATCACATATATAATCTTTTACAATTAATTCCATCACAACCATGGTTAAAATAAAAAATGTCATATATTCAAATTAGTAAATTTATATTTTTCTAGACATTAAAAATAGCACAAGCATTGTTACATCATACGTACAATGCTTGTGCTATTTGTTTTTTGTTAATCTCATATTTACATCCTACTTCTCTAAATTGTATAAGTTGATTATTATATTAAATCCTTCTCATCACAACCTGCAAAAACCACCATTACTACCACTTTAAAAACATCTATTACTTTTTTCATTAAAAATCATCTCCTCATTTACTTTATGTACTTATTATAACTTGGGAGAATTTCTTTTTGTATTTAAGTACCTTACACTTATATTACAATTTTGAAATAAAACTCTACAGTCCACAAGCAGTAGCTCATACTCTTTAAAATTCAAAGCAAATCTCCACTGCTGTCTTATCTTATTTCACCCTTACTATGTATCAGCTTCGAAGCCCCAATGAGTGATGATAATTCAGTTTTTCTTGCGTTAAATCTATTATAGAAGAGATTTCCTCAGGAATCTCTACCTTTAGTAACACCGTATCGATTTGAAATTCCTATGTTAAATAAACTTTGCTACTACTAAATATACCACTACTAGTGAACTATCTACAGGGCCGCTCGGGACTTCACGTAACTTTACCGAACTAAATTATTAGTTTCTTAGTATTATGAATAGACATCATATAAAGGTCCGCAGCCCGTGAACTGTAGTGCGTATATAGGAGTAGCAAAGTTAGCTTATAGGAATTTCAACAAATCTTTAACATTAAATAGTACTTTCTCCATATCAATAGTAGTAAATATTCCATCCTTATATACTACTTTTCCATCTATAATAGTCATATACACATCATCAGCTTGAGCTGAATAAAAGATATTAGCAAGAGCATCGTGTACTGGTTGCATATGAGGTTTGTCCATATCAAATATAACAATATCTGCTCTATTACCAACTTTTAATGCTCCACAGTCTTTTCTACCTTGGGCCTTTGCTCCATTTAAGGAAGATATCTTAACCATATCTTTTGAACTTAAAAATAGTGGGTCTCTATTAATTCCCTTGTGAAGAAGGGCTGTAAGATTTATTTCCTCCAACATATTTAAGTTGTTATTACTAGCAGCACCATCTGTACCTATAGTTACATTCATTCCATGATCCATCATAGTTTTTATAGGAGCAAGTCCACTTCCTAGTTTTAGATTACTACTTGGACAATGGGCTGCCGTTACATTATTTTCTTTCATTATGTCAAAGTCATCACCTTCTAGCCATACGCAATGGGCAGCTGTCGTATTACTTTTAAAAGTTCCGCAACTAAGGAAATACTCTACAGGTGTCTTATTGAATCTCTTCTTACAATCAATTATCTCCTTCTCAGTTTCAGATAAATGGATATGCATATTCATATTTGTACTATTACAGTAATCTGATATCTGTATAACTTCCTTTTCAGAAGATGTATAAACTGCATGAATTGAGACATCGGCCTTAATTCTATCATTACTAGCACTACTAATATGCTCATTCAACATTTTTGTTTCTTCATAAGCTTTAGTTTTAAAATAATCAATTCCATCTCCCTTACTTGTGAACCCATAAGAAAGGTTAGCTTTAATTCCTGCTTCAGAAACTGCATTTAAAATTCCTTCTAAATTAAAATACATATCATTAAAAGCTACTACTCCACTTTTTATCATCTCTGAAATTCCTAAAAGTGCTCCATAATAACAATGATCTTTTGTAAGCTTTGCTTCAAAAGGCCAAATTTTTTCACTAAGCCATCTATTAAGGGGAAGTCCTTCCCCATAACCTCTAAGAAGTGTCATTGGCACATGGCAATGAGTGTTAAAAAATCCTGGAAGTGCAACTTTATTTTCCCCATTATATATCTCTCCAATATAATTTGATGGAATTTCACTTCCTATATACGTTATTTTATTGTCCTCTATTAAGATATTAGTATCTTTAACCACATTATAATTCTCATCTACTAAATTAATATTTTTAATTAGCATAAATTTACCCCCTTAAAATTGCATAAAAAAATACCGCTATAAATGATCTAAGTTAATTCAATAAAAAGAACTAACTTATAATCAACTATTACGGTAGTTGGTAGAGACGTTCAACCAATTATGAACTTATATAAGTTTCCTATTCATATTTAAATTATCTATATTATAAACACTTTCTTTGGACTTTGCAAGTATAAATATATAATTTCTTAAAGCATTTCCATTCCTTATAAGACAACATAAGCTTGATTTTTCTCATCCACTTTAAAAAGAAATTTTTCATATAAACTAATAGCTTTATTATTAGCATCTACACATAATTCCACATTAATGCAACTATGGTCTTTCATAAACTTAAATGCATGTTGAAGTAATTCTCCAGCATAACCCATTTTACGTGCCATAGTGTCTGTTCCTAAAAATTCTATATACCCCTCGTCTTCTATATTATAAAAAATGTAGCTTACCACTTTCCCTTTTTCCAAATAATAATCAAGAATATGTTTCTCATCAACGGCCCTTATAATTGTTTCTCCATTATAATAAGAATTTTTAAATAATTTATCGTGCAATTTTTCAATCTGATATCTTATATCATTTTCTTCAACCTCACTATTTGTATATTGAATACACTTTTTTTCTCCTTTAAATCTATTTTGTGATTCTTTATAATTAGACAGTTCCATACTCATAGTATAATGGTCTCCAATTTTATTACCATTGTTGTCCAAGATTAATTCCCTTACAAATAAATTATCTTCATCAATAAAAAACTTTAGTCTATATTGAGAATTCAATTCCTTTATACCATCTATCATTTTCTGCCCATATTGTTTCCTTTCAATGAAACCTAAATCAATAAATGGTCCTATTACTTCAATAGTGTTATTATCATCACAAACATCCCCTGCAACAGCCCCTAAGATTTTTTCTCCATCTTCAATAAAAAATATGGCCTTACAATTATCCTCATATATTTCTTTTAAATATTCTAAGGTTTCAAATTTATCTAATCCAATATAAGCACATCTCATCATGGTAGATGAATTAATACTTGACATATATTCTGCTAAATTAATCAAATCCTTCTCATTAGCATTTCTCAATTTAACCATATTTACTTACCTCCACAAATAACTTCACTTTCCCAATTACTTATTACCTTATTTTCTTTTCAATACGAAGGCTCGCTTCAATATGCATAATCCAATGCCTTGAAAATGGCATTTGAATTAATCCTTGTATATTTTTATCACACCAGTAATCAATTAACCAAAGAGCATTTTCATCTTCACTTACTACTTGTAATGATCTAAGGAATTCCTTATCCTTACTTGTCATTTCTATTTTTAAATCTTCAAATGATAGTCCTTTTAACAACTGAGTTGTAGCTTCATCAACATCTCTTATATATTTATACAGCTCTTTCAAAACTAATTTACTTGAAAATTCAGATATTTCTTCTCCTATCAATTCGTTCCCCGTTGTAATAATAGGTGATTTCATTCTTTCACCATAATTACTACTAAAGAATATCTCATCACTTTTCTTTATCAAAGAATTTGCCACAATATCTTCAATTCTAAAAATATGGTACAAAGAATATGCAATGGTTTTGCTATGATATCCTTTAGCATTAATATATGGAATTTTATTAAAATCTTCTTCTTTTAAAGATGATTTAAAATATAAAATTTGATTCATCAATTCTCGTCTTAATTTTAATAGAGTTTCAATACCACTATGGAAAGTATTCTTTTTCTTTAGCTGTTTTTGCATGGTTTTGTTTAATTCAGACCATTCACTATTCATAATATTCCCCCCCAAAAATACTCAATGGATATTCTATATTATAACATTAATTTCAAATTATTTACACGATGTATGTTGATAAATTACATTGCATCAATTTAATCCTCTACAAGATCCTTCGTTGCAGGACTTCCTATTAAACGTCCTTTATAATCAAATCTTGATCCATGACAAGGGCAATCCCATGTTAATTCATCGGCATTCCAATGAAGTTGGCACCCTAAGTGACTGCACTTGGTTGATACAATAAATTCTTTTCCTTCATTGTTTTTATAAACTCCAACTTTTTCTCCATTATATTCAACAATTCCAGCATGACCATTTTTAATATGTTCAATTTTACTGCTAGGAATATATATTTTTTGTGCAATAAAGTTTTTGGCTGTTTCACCAATATCTTTAGTAAGATTATTTATTGATAATAATAAATCAAATCTTTTAGGAGAAAATATTTCTGAAAAATCATTTTCATTTTCTAATATCATATCTGATATTATCATGGCTGACACCATTGAACTTGTCATTCCCCATTTATTGAATCCTGTGACAACATATACATTAGGTGTATCATCAGAATATCTTCCTATATAAGGTATACTATCTATAGTCATACAATCTTGAGCTGACCAATGATACTTTTCCTTTGATTCTGGATATAACTTCTTGGCAGCCTTCCTTAATTTGTCATAACTTCCACCCTTCTCATTTTCTCCTGTTCTCTGCTTTATTCCTCCTAGCAATAATAGATTTTTATAACTTCTAAAAGAATATCCATCATTGTTAGCATCTATATACATTCCATCAATATCATTTACATTTTCCAATGCTATAACATGGGCTCTTTCTTGATGCATTCTTAAAAAATAATATCCTGGCACATTCATTATTGGATAATGTGTTGCTACTACTATATGATTTGCTGTTATATTTCCTTTGTTTGTAATTACTAAATTTTCTTTAATTTCTATTGCTCTAGTATTTTCATAAATCCTTAAATCCTTTGAAATATCCTTTAAAAACTTAAGGGGATTAAATTGACCTTGATTATTAAATTTAACAGCTCCTTTTATTTCGAAGGGAAGTTTAACCTTTTCCACAAACTCTGCATTAATACCAACTTTATTAGCCGCTTCTACTTCTTTTTTAAGAGTATCAATTTCATTTAAAGAATATATATATGCTGATTTTTCTTCAAAGTCGCAGTCTATTTCTTCTTCTTTAATAATTTCTTTATATTTTTTTATAGCAAGTTGGTTTGCTTTTGCATATTGCCTAGCCTTCTCTTCTCCAAATTCTGATATTAATTTATGATAAATTAAACCATGTTGAGATGTTATCTTTGCAGTAGTGTTCTTTGTATTTCCACTTACTACTTCGGCTGCATCAATTAAAACTACTTCCTTTCCACTTTGCTTTAGCATATAGCCTGTTAATATACCTGCCATTCCAGCACCAATAATTAAAACATCGGTTTTTATATCCTCTTTTAAACCTTCTCTTTTTCTAAATTTACATCCTTCGCTCCATACTGATTCCATAAAATCACCTCATCCTTAGTATTTCTTTTAAAAAACTATATATTCTTCCATCCCTTCTTTTTCTAAAGAAACGTCACAAAATAGATAACTCTATTTTGTGACGCCCCATCTAATAATAAAACTCTACTTTCTCTTTACTGGAATCCAAATTTCACTATAGTACTTTTCATCCAAAATTCCTTTTTCATAATCACTTGGATTATTATACATTTCAATATTATAGCCTGCAGCAATTTCGTAATCTCTACTGTTTGGCAACCACTCCGAAAATATCTTTTTATGAGTATCTTGAATTGCTTCTGGACTTGGTCCACAACAAGGGAAAATAGCCCATGTAAACTTAGGAATTGTTTTAACTATATATCCTTCCATACCTTCTTTTTCTTTGGAATAATCCTCTGCAATAATGTACTCAAATTCATTTCCCATCATTTCTTCATCAATATTAATGCCATACATTCCACATATCTCCTTTAATTTACCTTGTGAAATATGCTCATTCCAAAATGAAGGTACCTCCTTAAATGCTGAATCATATTTAAATTTTCTAGACGCTCCTATAACCTTAAATGCATCTTTCTCAACTATTTTATAGTCCATAATATATCCACCCTCCAACGAAAATTTGATTTTAAGAGCAACAAATGATTTTATCATTGCACCCTCTTTACGAACTGCAGACGGTGTAACACCATGGAATCTTGTAAAAGCTTTTGTAAAGCTATCTGGCGAATCATATCCATACTTTATGGCAATATCTATTATCTTTCCATTAGTAGATAAAACTTCACTGCCGGCAAGTGCAAGTCTTCTTCTCTTAATGTACTCACTTAAAGAATAGCCACATAACATTGCAAATCCTTTTTGAAAATAAAAAGGAGACACATTTACTCTATATGCAATTTCTTTAATGGATAAATCCTCAGTAATATTATCTTCAATATAAGAAATAGCTTCTCTAATACTTTCAATCCATTCCATAACCTTACTCCCTTACAATTCTTTAATCTAATCTTAACATCGTAAAAGATTGATACCCCGACTTTTTAAGCCTTCTTTTGTCTTATAATTATAAACTTACTTCTATTCATTATCATCTTTAAATTTGTTATCCAAGTATACCTCAAAAAATATTCCACCAATAATCCCAAATACTATTCCTACATCAATATTATCACATAAGAATCCTAAAAAAGCTCCTAATCCAACTCCTATACCAATATGTGTTCCCTTATTATACTGACTATTTTTCATAACATGGACCTAATTTACCCTTTCAAGTTCTAAAAAAACTCCTGGTAAATGAATTAATAATCTGTTATTATCTTTTATTAAAGACATAATCACAGCTTGATTTCCATCCATAATATCAATCTTTTGGACATTGTTTCCTTGGAATCCTACTACATCATTAGAAGCTTTATACCCATTTAGGTATTCCTGTACCTCTACTTCTGTCTCCTTATAACTTGGATTTTTTATGGTATTCTTTTTATCAAGCAGATGGTTTTCAAAATAATTTGCAGATTCATTTGAGAATGATACAGTTTTTCCTATTATACCTTCAATCTGCTCCTTATCATTAACGCCAATACCAGCCCCAATATATTTATTTATTTTCCATTCTCCAAAATAAAATTTCTCATCTTCTTCTTTGTTTTTTATAGGTTCATCCTTCTTGTCTTCTGACTTAATAGATGCTTTTGCATCTTCATCTTTTACATTACTTAAAGTTTCTTTCTCCTTATCATCTTTTATATCCGTTGCACTATCCTTTATATCCTTTGCACTATTTTTTACCACTTTACTTTCAGTAGTATTATTTTCTTCCTTTTTAGAATTTCTATCATTGCTACTTTCATTATTGTTACATCCTACCATAATGTTTAAAGATAATAAAACCAATAATAATACTAATAACCTCTTCATAAAAAAGCCCTCCTCATGTAAAAATCATACTATTTTTTTAATATTCAACATTATTGTATCATATTCACCCTACATATGATGACTAAATACATAAACTTATATTAAGAATTCGTTATTTGTGAACACACTTTTGCTCTTTATTAATATACTATTTATAGGAAAGTCTTTCCTAAAATATATGATAGGTGATTAGTATGTTTTACCCTCAAATGGTTACAAATAAAGAAGTTTCTATCCCTTATTCATTATATCAATCTAAAAAAGGCAATTACTTTATTGGTCAAACACCAACATTAGAAGGACAAAGCCCACGTGCAATAGCTGCACTGGTAAATCCCAAATGTTCTAATGTGGATATATATGTAAATGCCATAACTATTACAAATATATCAGAAGCAAATTTATCTGCGGAATTTTATCTTCGAGGTTACTTCATCGGAGGAACCGTTAGTGATTCTGTTAGTTGTGCCAATGTAGGTATTAAACCAAAACCAAATCCTAATGGAAAAATTGTATATTTAAGCACAGCAACTGAGCCACCTAAAAATGGAGTAGATATATTTAGCCGAATTGTCTCACCTAACACAACCTTAGTAGTTGACGGTGGACAAATTATCCTATCTCCTGGTCAAGCCCTTAGTGTTTATCTTGGTGGGTTTTTACCAGTAACACTAGATAGTGCTATCGTTGCCTTTGGTTGGTGGGAAGAGCACAGATGTAAGCCCTACTAAATTAAATATATAAATTAAATAAAACGGCTTAAAGATAAAATATCCAGTTTTACCTTTAAGCCATTTTCATTATTTATTTAATACATTGATAATATCATTTATTATCAATTCTTCTTTTAAGTGGTAACGATCGTATAACTCATCTAAAGAAACTCTATCCGTGAACTCTTTATCACTTCCAAAGTTTAAAACTTTCATCTCTGAACTACCGTAGAAACGTGAAATTTTTTCACCAAATCCACCATGAAGAACACCATCTTCTAATGTTATTACCACTTCATGATTCACTTTTAAGTCTTCTAATAATTCCTCGTCTATTCCTGTAATAAATCTTGGATTTATTAATGTGGCATCATTTCCTGTTTTTTCTTTCAATGCTTTTTTCGTATTTTTTCCAAGTTCTAAGAAACTTCCAAGTCCTATAATTGCAACTTTGCTTCCCTTACTTTCAACTTTATATTTATTTAAATCAGAATAGTTAGTGGTATCTTTCACTCCTGTGGAAATTAATTTTCCACTTGGAATCCTTATAGCCACTGGATAATCATTTTGATCTACAGACCAATTAATCATCCTTAAATATTCTTCCTTAGTAGTTGGTGCTAAATATACCATGTTTGGAATATTACTTATTAATGGAATATCAAATATACCTAAATGTGTAGCATCTGCTCCTGAAATTCCATTTCCAAATACAAGAATAGTTGCGCTATTCTTATTTAGTGATAAATCCTGAGATAATTGATCATAAGTACGTTGAATGAATGAACTATGAACCCCTATTATTGGTTTTCCACCATTTGCTGCTATACCTGATGCAAATGCAACTGCATGTTCTTCTGCAATTCCCACATCAATATAATTAACTCCTGCTTTTTCTCTAAATTCTGGTGTAAAACCTGTTACTCCTGGAGTTGCTGGAGAAATAGCAATTACCGTTTTATCTTCCTTATATTTTTCTGTTATAAAGTCTGCAGTAACACTGCCATAATTTTCTCCATTCTTTGTAGCATCAAATGATCCGTCTACTTCACCAGGCATAATCCAATGCCAGTGTTCCTTGTTTTTCTCTGCCATATCCAAGCCTTTTCCCTTTAAGGTATGCATATGAACAACTACTGGTTTGTCCGTATCTTTAACTTTCTCTAAAGCTTCAATAACGTTCTTTATGTTGTTACCATCTTCTATATAGTAATAATCAAATCCAAGTGCCTTGAAGAAGTTGCATTCTGCTTCTCCTTTTGTATCTCTAAGTTTTGCAAGATTTCCATATAGTCCACCTTGATTTTCTGCAATGGACATTTCATTATCATTTACAAGAATAATCATATTACTATTTAAAACTGCTGCATTATTAAGACCTTCATAGGCTTCTCCACCACTTAATGAGCCATCACCTATTATTGCTATGATATTTTCTTTATCCCCTTTAAGATCTCTTGCCTTTGCAAGACCTGTTGCCAAACTAACAGATGTGGATGTATGGCCTACTACAAAATGATCATGGTCACTTTCTTCTGGATTTGTATAACCTGAAATTGAATAATATTTGTCTGTGTTTATAAAAGCTTCTTTTCTACCAGTCAAAATTTTATGAACATAACTTTGATGAGATACATCAAATACCATTTTATCAACAGGAGAATTAAAAACATAATGCATAGCAATAGTTGCTTCAACCATGCCTAAATTAGGTGCCATATGTCCCCCTGTAACATTTACTTTTTTTATTAAAACATCCCTAATTTCATCAGCTAAAACATTTAACTCATCTAATGAAAATTTCCTTAAATCTTTTGGTGAATTTATTTTACTTAAAACACTATCCATAATTTACTCTCCTTTATCTATCTCTCTACTTGCCTATATATAGACTGACTGCAAAAATCTATACTTTACTAGACATTTAAATGCAGTTCATATTTTCTCAACAAGGAAAGTATAACCCTAAAGTTAACTTTACTGTCAATACCCTTGACAAAAAAAATATTAACCAGTAGAGTATTAACTAATTTATACTGGAAAGGTGGTTAATTAAAAATGAGTTTTTCTATAAGTGAAGTTGCTAAAAAAATGAATTTATCAATATCTACAATAAGATATTATGATAAAGAAGGCTTGCTGCCTTTCGTGGAAAGAACAGAATCTGGGTATCGTATTTTTTCAGAGTCTGATATAAAAATGCTTGAGCTTATTGAATGTTTAAAAAATACAGGTATGCCTATAAAAGATATAAAAATTTTTAGTGATTGGGTTAAAGCTGGTGACTCTTCTCTAAATGAAAGGTATGAAATGTTCCTTGAAAGGAAAAAAACAGTTGAGTCTCAAATAGAATCTCTACAAAAATCACTAGATTTAATAAATCATAAATGCTTATATTACAAAACAGCTATTGAAGCTGGAACTGAATCTATTCATAAAAATTCATGCTGTCATAGTATAAAATAAGAGTAGCCTTAGTTTACTAACATTAGTATCTAAGGCTACTATTTTTTACATTTATTTTTCTAATATTTTTTCAATTTCTACCACATACATTGTGTGATAATCTTTTTGAGGATAACACTTATCTATAATCTCTTTGTCTATAAAACATTCTTCCTTTAACTCTTGGGCATAAAGTTTCTTACAAATCATTGTTAATCTTGCTTCTTCAAAATATGGTACATCTTCATATTCTTTCACTGTTAAATTTGCCTTAGATATCTTATCTTCATCTCTACCAGAGATTCTTCCTAAATATCCTAATTCTTTTCTATAATCATTAGGTAAAACTGAAATTGAAAGTCTATCTGCTGAATCTACAAATTCCTTTGTGTAACGTTGAGGTCTTATAAAAATGTAAGCTACTTTTTTATTCCATAAAATCCCTAAACCACCCCATGAAGCAGTCATAGTATTAGCTTTTCCTTCTTTTTCAGCTGTAAGTAATAGCCAATCATTCCCTATTAAGTTAAAAGAATTTTCATTAAAGTTTTCATGTAATATCTCTTTCATAAATCTATCTCCTCCATTCAATACATTTTAGCTATATATATTGGTAATCCTATTTTATTATGTATATGATAAAATTAACATATTACATCTTTAATTTTACTATAGGTTTATATCTGTTACAATTAATAATCTTAATTTTAAAATTATACTAGTATTGGTAGGTGTTAAAATGAATGCAAAAATAAAAATGACTTTAGCAATGAGTTTAGATGGATATATAGCTTCTGAAGATGGGGGCTATGACTGGATTGTTGGTGATGGTGATGATACCTTAAATACAAAAAACAAATGGGACTACAATAAATTTTTAAGTACTATAGACGTTGTAGTTATGGGTAAAAGATGCTACGACCAAGGTATGCATAATGACTTTAAAGATAAAAAAGTATATGTAGCAACTTCTGAAAATCTAAAAAACTATGACAATATATACTTTATAAATGATGACATATGTAAAGTAATAGAGTCTGAGAGAAAAAATGAAGGCAAAAATATTTTTCTCTTTGGTGGAGGCATACTTATAGATAGCTTTATTAAAGCTAATATTATTGATGAATATATAATTGGAATAATTCCTACTATACTAGGTAAAGGTAGACCTTTGTTTTTAGATAATAACCCTAAGATTGATTTGCATCTGGAAGAAATCATTTCAGATAAGGGAATTGTAGTACTTAGATATACTAAGCGTAATTTATAAAATTATTACAAACAATATAAGAATTATATTTTCTAAAGAAACTGAGTACTCCGGTACTCTTATTTTAAGCCAGATACAATATATTATATTTAAGATACTGCTTCCTACTAGAAATATACGAGCAAAAATATTCTCAAATAATCTTTACTTTTAATTTCGCTTCATTTACAATTAAATTACACTATTTACTTTTAATGTTATGGAGGAAAATAAAATGAACTTACACTTTGAAGAATTTAAAAATGAAATTGATTTACTTATTAATTTTCTAACATCAGATACTTGGGAATTTTACGGAACACCTAATCCAAATCCAGATAGAATAAAATTAAGTTATGAAAACAACTATTATAGTAGTGATGACATTAAAACTTTTTGGATTCTTTTAGATGATACTATTAGGGTTGGAATGTTACGAATATATGATTTACAAGATGATACTCCTATGTTTGATATAAGAATATTAACAAAGTATAAGGGATTGGGAATAGGAACAGATTCCTTAAAATGGCTTACTCATTATATTTTCTCAAATTATCCTGATAGTGAAAGAATCGAAGGAAATACTAGAGAAGATAATTATGCCATGAGATGTGTATTTCATAAATGTGGTTTTGTTAAAGAAGCTCATTACAGAAAAGCATGGCCAACTCAAAATGATAAAACATACGATGCAATAGGATACGCAATTCTTAGACATGATTGGGAATCAAATGAAACTACTACAGTTAATTGGAATGATTTTAAATGCTAAGCAGCCCTGTAATAAATCTTGTGCAAACTAATAAATAAGACTCCTTCTTGGCAATAATTGAAACAATAAATTATTACAAGAAGGAGTTTTTATTACAATTATCTCTTAGCAGTTCCAATTTATTTTAGCTGGATTATTCTCATTTTCTACACTAATGCACTTAAAAGACTCCAATATTTTTACAAATTCATTTTTTGCCAGTTCATTATAAGTTTCAGTTTTCTCACATAGTCCTACTTTCTCATATATAATAGCAGCAACACTATAAAATGTAAAACCAAGTGCATTTGTTGGAGTTTGAATTGTACCACACGCTGTTACTATCGAGCGGGCTGCAGCCTGTGCAATAGGATCTTCTTCTAGCTCTTTAGGAATAATTTTTATATCTTTGAGAACTAATTTTACTTCACTTAATTTCTTATTACCATTTAAATATTCTTCTGAAGCCAATATTGCACTTCTTAACCTAAAATCATCACTATTGATTTTTTCATATATCCTTAGTATATGTTCTTTCACATAATCTATTGCCCAACTAGCCAAAGTAATCTTGCTTTGAGTCTCCATAATCTGCATTAGTTCTACTACAGACGGGTCATTAATATCACCTAACATTTTTCTTAATTTAGCCATAAATAAACGTTCCTTTACTTTAATAACATTTTTATATTTCTATTTCATTCCACATGACCTGTACATTCTATCACTTTATTTTAGTACAGAGCCATTTAATATAAATTTTACAAAATAATAAATAAAATAATAATATAATATTATATTATAACCACAATATATAGTAAATAAAGAAAATAAGAGGTGTACAAATGAATAATTTTATTAATCAAGCTCAATTAATAAAAAAGGATTTATTAGCTTACAGAAGGACCATTCATAGTAATCCTGAAGTTGGAGCTACCTTACCTAAAACTAAAGCTTATGTAATTGAAAAGTTAAAGGAATTTGGCTATAGCCCAACAGAAATATGTGAAAGTGGTATTGTAGCCACAATAAACGGCTCAAAGCCTGGAAAAACCTTCTTACTTAGAGCTGATATGGATGCTTTACCAATGAAAGAAAATACTAATTGTGAATTTAAATCAACTAATGGATCTATGCACTCTTGCGGTCATGATATGCATACAGCTATGCTTTTAGGGGCAGCCAAATTGCTTATGCAAAACCAAAATGACATAGAAGGTACCGTTAAACTTGTATTTCAACCAGATGAAGAAGGCTTTACTGGTGCAAAAAAAATGATAAAAGCAGGAGTTCTTGAAAATCCTAAAGTTGATGCTGCTATGGCTATGCATGTTCATTCTGGCACGCCTTCAAATGTAGTATTATATGGCTTAGGCACCAGTATCGCTGGATGTATTAGATTTAGAATTACTGTAAAAGGAACTGGATGTCATGGTGCCATGCCGGAAACAGGTGTAGATCCTATTAATATAGCAAGTCACATATATTTATCTCTGCAAGAAATCATTAGTAGAGAAACATCTCCAACTCAACCAGCTGTAGTAACAATAGGTAAATTTGTAGGTGGTGATGCTCCAAATATAATCCCTGACGAAGTTATTATGGAAGGAACAATACGAACATTAGACAACGAATTAGGTAAATTCATATTTAACAGAATCAATAAAATTGTTGTATCAACAGCAAAGATGTTTAGGGGGCACGCAGAATTAATAGAATTATCTTCCGTTCCTCCATTAGCTAATGATAAAGATTTAGCTAATGAACTTGGATCTTATGTAAAAAATTTAATTGGTGAAAATGCTGTTATTTCATTTGAAGGTGGTGGTATGGGCTCAGAAGATTTTGCTTCATACTCATACGAAGTGCCAAGTGTTTATTTTATGATTGGTGCTGGAACAAAAAATGAAAATCCACTATTGGGTTTACCAATGCATAACAATCAAGTAGTATTTAATGAAGATATACTAGTTACCGGTGCAGCAATTCATGCTTATTGTGCAATTACTTGGTTGAAAAATAACAAATAATATATACATTTCTTTAATTAACTTTATCCATTTAAAAACATCGCTATTAAAAATTTAATAATTTTTAATAGCGATGTTTAATTGCTCATCATAATGATTCTATAGATCATCTCATTTTGCAACAACTAATAGAAAGCAAGTAACTTTAGAAAGTGAATTATGCTATATAAACTCAAATTTTTGTAACTATGTAAAAAGGCACATCATATAATAAAGTATATTTAATAACTAAGGAGATATAAAATGGCATTATCTACAACACGTTATGATATTGAAGAATTATTTTATCATTTTAATTCGTCATTACCTAGTGCTTATTCTCATATCAAAGGTAGTCCTATTGCACCTTCAATCATGGGTCAAGCTTACTTATATCAGCTTTCCAACGGTGTATATATTACTGTAATTGTAACTGGTATACCTACTACTAACTCTAAAGGTGTCTACACGCAATTCCATGGATTTCATATTCACGACAAAGACAGCTGTGAAATAGGTGATGAGTCTAATCCTTTTATTGGAGCTGGTGGCCACTGGAATCCAAAAAACACACCTCATCCTAATCATGTAGGAGATTTACCACCATTGCTTGCTCCTAACGGCACTGCTATGCTTAGTGTATATACACCTAATTTCACAGTAAGAGAAGCAATCGGTAAAACATTTATTATCCATGAAGGTATAGATGATTTTTCTACTCAACCTGCTGGAAATTCAGGTCAACGATTAGCCTGTGGAATAATTAGGCCCTATATTAATCCAGATATTTTACCACAATCTAGAAAAGCATAAAATAAATAACAACAGCCCCAGCTAATTATTATAAATGGCTAGGGCTATGCTTTATTTTATAATTATACTTATATGGTTAAAATAAAAATTCATCTTCCCAATCAAAATTACCAGACTCTTCATAAGATAATGGCCAATGCCTACACCACGTAGGAACATTCGGTTTTTCTACTCTATCTATACTTGGAGTGTATGGCTTAATATCTAAAATAATACTATCATCCATTGCATCTATATAAGTTATATAAACCCTACCATTATCAAAATCAATATATGTTATTTCGGTTATAGATAAGGCTATTGGATTTGGTCTTTCCGGTGACCTAGTTGAAAAAATCCCTAACTTTTCTGGAGCCCTTTTATATGGTTTATTTACTTCAACAGTTCCCCTACTTTCACCATTATCACACTTATCAAACCACCAAAATACATCGATATGAGAAAAACCTTCTAACCCTTGAAGTGCCTTTACATATTCCTTGTTGATTTGAAGAAACATTTCTTCTCCCTCTACCTTAATTCTACCAATTTCTTTTAATTGCATATTAATTACCTCCTATTTATTTACCTTAAATAAATAATAGACCCTCACATGATGTGAGAGTCAATAAATTTTATTTTAATGGAATTTGTATTTCAGTAAGATATTCCTCACTATTTTTAGTGTCATCTACGCCTATATGACATATTTGTCTAGAAGGTAATTCTGCCATCTCCTCATTATGATCTTCAAGGTAATACGCAAGCATCTCATATGCTTTTCCTAAGTTTTCATAAGGTCCATACACCATAGCATATGCCATTTTCTTTACATCTTCAACTTCTCTATATATAAACCCATCTTTATTCTTTCCTAATTTATCTACAATAATGCCAACCTCAACATCTACATTTTTATCTTTATGCTCAATATCATGGTATATAGCAACATTATTATACATATCTGGTTTGATAGTAATATTTTCTTTCTTTATAAACTCACTTAACCTATTCCATAAACATTCCTCATGAAAGTAAGTTGGAATCACATCTCTTGTTGATAATATAATTATCTTGTCTACTTTTTTAAAATTAACATTGCAATGAATTTTAAAATTCCTTTTTTCTATTTCACTTATAGTATTATTTATTTTTATTATTCTTAGTTTTTCTATACAAATTTCTTTCTCAATTTCTAGCTTCTTTTTTTCTAATTCATCTACTATATTTACTTGATTTTGTCCTAGCAATATCTCTTTTATTTCTGCAACCTTAAATTTTGCATCCCTCAATAAAATTATTTTTTGAAGTGTTGGTATCTGCTTTGACGAATACATTCTATATCCTGTAAAAGAATCAACATTAGCAGGTTTTAATAACCCAATTTCATCATAATACCTTAACATTCTAATAGAAACCTGAGTCAATTTAGAAAACTCTCCAATTTTAAACATAATACCTCCAAATATTAAAGGTGTATTTGAAAATCTTCAAAATCAAATATACCTTTACCTTGTTTCAAATTTCCATCAATATAAATAGCCTGAAAAGCATTATCAATTTCTTTAATTAAAGATGATTCAATATTTAATTTATGGTGACCAGGCAAAATCCTTTCTATTTGTAAATGGCTAAGTTTTTTTACTGAACTCCAAAATAACTGTGGATCCGTTGATGGATAATAAGCATCCAAGCAACCAGCATAAATTAAATCTCCAGAAAATAAATATTTACGTTCTATATCATATAAACAAATGTGTCCTGGTGAATGTCCTGGAGTATGAATTATTTTTAAAGTACGATTACCTAAGTTAATAATTTCATTATCATGAAGAATATAATTTGCTCCCTTTTGATAAACACTATATTTATTAATATCAAAATCCTTTGGAAAATCACAATGATTATATGTCAAATTCTTTTTAACAACAGATAATGGAAGTGGAAATCTACCAGAAAGCCAGTCTACTTCATCTTCAAAAACAGCAATATCATTAAATTCACTATGCCCACCTATATGATCCCAATGGACATGGGTTGTAATCACTAACACAGGTAATGAAGTTAAATTACTAACTATTTTTTTAATATTGGATACTCCTAACCCCGTATCAATTAAAACTGCTCTATCAAGTCCTATTATGAGGTAGCAATGAGTTTCTTCCCAATGGTTATATTCACTAATTGCAAATGTTCCTTCATCTATTTGTTCTATGGTAAACCAACTATCCATATAGTATTCCTACTTTCAGATTAAATTTATTTATATCTTGGATATTCTGGAAGTGTATCAATTAGACTAATAGCTTCTTTATAAAGTTTTTCCCATTTTGCGTCCATATTGTCCTCCTTTATAATATATATATTTCACAAGTTATTCACCATATTTTATTATATATGTAAATTATTTTTATTTTATTATAACATATAACTATTACTCTCCATATTTATTACACTAAATAAGATTATAAAAAGGTGCTTAATCCTCTACAGATTAGCACCTTTCCTTATATCTCTAATTATTTATCATTACTAAACATAACTTGTACGTTCTATCACTTTATTTTACTACAGAGCCTTTAGAATTTCTTAAAGCTATAAATAACATCACAATTGAAACTCCTATCATAATATGAGAAACGCCCGCAATTCCTGAAATCGCTGCAGTAGCTCCCTTTGAAAGTTCAACACCTAAGACTTGTACAATTCCTCTTACAAAAAACATTACTACCATAAAAGGCAATCCAATATTATAAAGTAACATAAAGTTTTTAAACTGTTTTTGTTCTTTTAAGTTAGTTATGCAGCTAAAGATTCCTATTAATAAAAACATAATAGTGCCAAGTACAAAGAAGTGAGTATGAGTTACTGCTAGTGTAGTTTTCCCTTCAAAGCCCTGAAATTTAGTAAACTCACGATAAAATACTCCACTACAAAGTGCTGCAATTGCATATATAAAAGCTAAATTAATATATTTTTTCATAATTATTCTTTCAACCCTTTCTTCATAACAGTATCTTTTGTAATTAAAAATTTTGTAAGAAATAAAATTCCTGCACCCATTAATGAAAATCCAATACCACAATACAAAACACCTATAGCTATGCTTGGTAAAATGTGAGCACTCCTAACTAATATTCCTCCAGTAATCATGCATATCATTATTATATAGCTTTTAACGTCAAAGAACTTATAAAAAGGAACTCTTTTATCTTCCATTTTCAAGATTCTAATATGATGCTTTTTTACTAACGGATAAAAAATAAATCTCATGAATATAGTAAATACTAATAAACTCACTAATACATACCATACTTGTCCATTCCAATTTAATATAAAATCAGTAAGCCCAATTTTAACTACATTTACCCCTGCAATAATCCATACAATACCTGCAATTAATAGTAGGTATTTTGGAGTAACATGCGGTATGAATTTCTTCATTACTTTATCACCCTTTTCATATCACTGAAACCTATCCATATTGTCCATACATAAGCACAAGTTTTAGGTATCATAAGCATACCTATAAGTGGATTTACATCAGCCCATAAAACTACAGGAATATAAAAAGCAAAACTTAGTACAATTGTAAGCCACATAAAGCGGAATGATTTATCTTTATTCTCTTTTGCACTTTTATAAAACAAAGCAATAACTATAAGCCCCATAATGGCAAATGGAACATTTCTGTAGATTCCCCATGAGATTGGTGCATTGGCACTTGTCCAAGCATTTTGAGGGAATAAACATAAAGAAATTCTAATAGCTGAAAGCAGATACATACTTATTGTAAGTCCTTGTTTCCCACTGATGTTATATCTCTTTCTCCAAACATAGTAAAGTAGTATATAAAAAATAGTCATTGTTATAGATGTAATAAGTTTACCTATTCCTAACTGTACCACATAATTATCAAGTCCCGTTGTACATAGTGCAATTGCACGAGGAACAAGATGGAATGAATCCCCTGCACCTAATACTACAGCCATTATCCCAAATAGAAGATATTGTTTATCTCCCTTAGACCTTTTAATCATAAAAATTCCAAGTGTAATTACTGTAGTTAAATATACTACATCAAATAAAGTTTCCATAATTGCTTGCATAATAATTCCTCCTACGTTTTAATGAACATTGTTCAGTTTGAGTTCTGCAAATACCCACCACCAGGTGGGCAAATTTTAAAAATATAGATCGTCAATTATAACATATCTATTTAATAAATTGTTCTTTTAATTAATTCTAATAAAAAATCACAAGACTTATCTTTTTTCATAAGCAAAGTTATTATATTAGAAAAAATAAAATCAACAAAGGCCTCTTTTGTAAAGTTGTCAGAAAAAACATCTTCTCTTACGTTTTCGTCAAAATCTAAAGCTTTAAGTAACGCACTCTCAATATGAACAAAGTATCTATTCATAACATCACGACCTTTGTCCTTATCAAGGCTTGCAATACTCATAGAATGTATGCTAAAAAATGCCGGATATTTTTCACAACCATCTTGTATACTATTATAAAGTGATGAAACATTTTCCACAAAGCTATGATTTGAAATACATCCTTTAGATCCATGCATAATCTCTTTCCAAACAGATTCAACAGTTGCAATCATCAAATCTCCTTTAGATGGAAAGTAATTATATACTGATCCAACAGAAACACCACACTTTTCAGCTATACCTCTAATATTTAAAGCTTGGATCCCTGACTGTACTACTACTTCCTTGCATACAGAAAGAATAGCTTCCCTGGAAGTTAAAGTTTTATTCATAACAAACCTCCTAACTGAACAATGTTCATTATAGACTTTTCTTAACTTCTTGTCAATAATAATTATCCACAATTTTTAGTCAAAAAATTTTTTTAATATGAAAATAACTTCTCAATAAAAAATCACAAGAATTGTACAATTAATGTTACAATACTTGTGATTATTATTTTATATTCCATTTATATTTCATAGAATATTTTTTTAAATTGTATATGTTAACTACTATTTCTTTGATTTAAATCATCTTCTGTATATATAGGAATATCTATTATTTAAATCCATTTTATAAATTATTTAAATCTTTATTAAAATAGTCATTTTCAAATAAAACTTTCACACCATTAACCCTTTCATTTACGGATACAGGTCCAAAAATCATCTTGTTTTCATAAAAATAAGCTACACCTATTAAATAATCTATAATGAAGTCCTCCATTGTCTCAAATTCTTCATTAATAAGATTGTATAATTTTACTTTAAATTCTTCAAACTCTTCAATTGTTATTAAATCACAGGTTAATGACTCTCTTAATAACAATACACATCTTTGAAGATTAAATGCAGCTTGATGTTTTGAAATTCTTTTATTTTTAATACTTTTAAACTGTAAGTTATTATTTTTTAATATTTTATCAAACCACTTATTTTGATTTATATCAAAATCTGTACTATAAAAGTTACCCTTATCCATTAGTTCATTCAATGTTTCATAAAGTTGATTTTTAGTTTGAATATCCCAGCTAGCACCAAGTGAAGCTAGAATCATCTCTTTTTCTTCTTTACTTTCATAATCCCTAACTTCTAAACAATTAACAAAACCTTTTTTACTTTTTTCATCTTTATTATGTTTATTTAAATTGGCTTCAGTAATTGAAAATAACGCTCCAACTTTAACGATAAATTGAGAAATTTCATCTGTACACTTATAATGAATATTTTTATTAATGGCCTTTTCAAAAGAAATTTCACTTGATTTCCATATAAATTTCACTACAAAAAAACTTATCCATTTTATAAGATTTATGATAAAAGCGGCTGCGAATGGTATCATAAAAATCAGATATATTTTATATCCCAAAAAAGTTGAGATTAGCTCCCTTAAACAAAATAAAGCAACTACAATAATTATAGATAGCAACGTTGTCATAATATGATTCTTTAATGTCTTTCCATACATATTAAGTCTTAAATCCCCTTTCAGTTTTAACAATTTATAACATCCCTAAAATATATACATATCTTTTATAATCGTCCTTCTAAGTAATAACTTAACAAATATATAACAAAATGATGGAATTCTATAAGAATCCCATCATTTTTTTAAGCAATACTCCAATTAGCACTTTCTTTTTGAAGTTCTACCATGTTTTTATATATCCCATCTTCCTTTATAAGTACTTCAGGTGTACCTATTTCTTTTACTCTACCTTCAGCTAAAACAACAATCTTATCGGCATTAGCAATAGTTCTCATACGGTGTGCTATCACAAGAACCGTTTTTTCTTCAATTAAATTTGAGATAGCCTTTTGAATTATTGATTCATTTTCTACATCTAATGAAGCTGTAGCCTCATCTAAAAATATCACTGGTGCATCCTTTAAAAGAGCTCTAGCTATAGAAATTCTCTGACGTTCTCCACCAGATAATATAGCTCCGTTTTCTCCAATTCTTGTGTTGTAGCCCTCAGGAAGTCTTTCAATAAACTCTTCACATTGAGCTGCTCTAGCTGCTGCATATACCTCTTCATCTGTAGCACCACGTCTTCCTAATCTTATATTTTCCATAATACTATTATTAAATAAAACTACATCTTGAAACACTATAGAAATATTTTCAAGCAAAGCTTCAGGGTCTACATAGCTTATATCTGTTCCACCTAGTTTTATGGAACCTTTTGTAACATCCCAAAAGCGTGCTGCTAGCTTTAATGCTGTACTCTTTCCTCCTCCAGATGGTCCAACCAATGCTGTAACCTCTCCTTGTTTTGCAACAAAGGATACATCTTTAAGAACTGTTTCACTATTATTATATGCAAATCCTACATTATCAAAAGTTATATCATATCCTCTATATATTGCTTTATCGCTTCCCTTTTGTATTGGTTGAGTTTCGATTTCTTTCATTCTATTAATTTGCAATAAGGCTCCAAAAATTGCTGATAAATTTATAAGAGAAGATGACAATGGGTCAAAAACTCTTGTTGCCGCAACTAAAAACATTAAAAAAGTTAATAAATCTACACTTCCCTTTGTAAGAAGGAATCCTCCAACTAATACTGTGGTTGCAATTCCTAATCTTAAAAGCATTTGAGCCGTAACTACAAATAGGGCTGAATTTAACTCAGCTTTCATTTGTATTTTTTCTGACCATTTAAACTTTTCTTCTAAATCCTTTAAGTATTTATCATTAAGATTATTAGACTTAATCTCTTTTACAGTTTCAATACATTCTTGAATACCATCTGAACACTTTAAAGATACCATCTTATTTAAAATATTAACTTTATCCTGTTGTTTTTTACCGCCTGCAGTTATTAAAAACGCTACTGGAATTACCCATAAAAGTGCTATTGATAGACGCCAATCCATAATAAAAAGTCCAATACCTATTAATATTACTGAAGCAATAGATCCAAATAACTCAGGAATATAATGAGAAAATGCTTTCTCTAGACCTGCACAGTCCCCCATTATTGTTGTAGTTAAATCAGCTAAATCCCTATTTCCAAAAAAAGATAGAGGTATTTTTCTAAGATGTTCAGCTAATGAAATTCTTTTATTGGCACTTTCCCTATAAGAAGCTAAGAAAGTGGCGTTATATTGTATATAATTTAATATAAATATTATTACAAGAACCACTACAGAAACAACTAAATAAAATGTAACTCCTGGTAACTTACCACTTCCATAAGTAAGGGGTAACAGCAAATCTTGAAGTAAAAAATACATTATAGTTACTGGTAACATTAAACTTATATTAGTTAATGTGCAACAAATACTAGCTTTAAATAGGTCTTTTGCTCCTTTATCACTAAGTGCAAATATTCTTTTTAAATAATTAGTCACCACACACCACCTCCTTTAAAGGTTCATCTTTTCTTGCATTTTTAACCTTCCACTCTATAGACGAACAATATTCATTCCACATTTTATTGTATAATCCCATCCTTGAAATCAATTGTTCATGGTCTCCTTGCTCTTCAATTTTTCCATCCTTGACCACATAAATATTATCAACACTTTTTATAGTAGACAATCTATGAGCAATCATTATAACAGTTTTTCCTTTAGTTAATTCTTCAAATGCAAGTTGAATTTCACGCTCATTTTCTGGATCTGCAAAGGCTGTGGCTTCATCTAAAAGAACTATAGGTGCATCCTTTAAAATTGCACGAGCTAAAGCAATTCTTTGTGCTTCTCCTCCTGATAAATAAACTCCATCTCCACCAATAACTGTGTCAATTCCCCTTGGCATCTTTTTAATTATATCCTCACATCTAGCAGCTTTTATAGCTTCATTTATTTCTTGCAAAGATGCATTTTCTTTTCCTCCCTTGATATTCTCAAGAATACTTGCCTTAAATAATCTAGTCTCTTGAAATACAAAAGATATATTGTCCATTAAATCCTTTGTTTTTATATCTTTTACATCTACTCCTCCAATTTTAATAGTACCCTTATCTACATCCCAAAATCTTGGAATAAGTCTTGCAATGGTAGTTTTACCACCCCCCGATGGTCCAACAAATGCTACAGTACTACCTTCTTTTACCTTAAATGATATATGATCTATGGCTGGCTTTTTATTGCCTTTATACGTGAAAGTTACATCTTTAAATTCTATAGAATTGCCATTTGGCTTTTTAGAATTTTCAGCTTCCTTTAAAGGTTTTTCATCAAGAATATTTTGTATTCTTTTTATTGCATCCTTAGCAAGCATTGTATTTTCACTTGAATAAAGAATACGATTCATCATAAAAGTTATTAAAGGTGTTATAAGAAGATAAAAAATAAAGCTTAATAAAAATTTTTCATAATTTACTGCTGTTCCCATAAGTAAAATCCCAGCTGGTATTAAAAAAGCAAAAATTCCATTGATGCAAACAGTATATGAAGTCATTGGAAGTCTTAAAGATACAGTATAATTAATAACCCACTTTTTGTATTTCATTATAGATTCATAAAAATTTTTAAAGGAAAAAATGCTTTGTTGAAAAGTTTTTACCACGGGAACTCCCCTAATATATTCCACTGCTTCATTATTTATATCTTCTAAAGCACCTTGATACTCTGCCATCTTCCCCTTTAAAGAGTTTCCTGCCATCTTGCTCATAAAAATAAAACTAATTCCTATAGGTATAAAACTAATAATCCCAAATCGCCAATCAAAGATAAAAAGCAATATTATTAATACTATTGGTGATAGAAAAGCTCCTGTCATGTCTGGTAATTGATGAGCTAAAAAACTCTCTGTCTGGCCAGCTCCATCATTTATTATTTTTCTAAGCTTTCCACTTCCTTCCTTGGAGAAGTAACCTAATGGTAGATTTAATATATGATGAAGTGCTGTTACCTTTATATTCCTTGCTATACGAAATGCAGCTTTATGTGTACATAAAAGTCCAAGGAAATAAACTAATATACTAAGTATTGCAAAAATTGTTGCCATCCAACCATAATAACTTAAATTTTGAGCCTCGCCAAAATTTGGCAGAACTCTTATAGCTTCTTCTATTACCTTCCAAATACATATAAAAGGTACAAGAGAAAAAATAGAACTAATCCCTGAAAGGATACACCCTAAGATAGTATAAATCTTATAATTGCCTGCATAAGAAAATAATCCTATGGACTTTTCCTTTTTCTTATTCATTCCAAAACCTCCTTCTATTATAATTAAGGCAGAGTTAGTTTTTACTAACCCGCTTCCAATTTTTTAGTGCCTTCTTGGCACCAATTAATTATATTATAATAAAAGATAGCATTTCCCCCGACTCTCTTCAGTCCAAAAAAGCTCCATTTAGACAGCAGTTTTTCTGTACTTTGATGGTGTCATTCCCATTATACATTTAAAAGCAGCTGCAAATTTACTAGGATTTTCATATCCAACTAGATTTGCTATTTCAATAATTGAATATGGTGTATTTCTTAAAAGAATACAGGATTTTTGAATTCTAACTTCCCTCAAATACTCATAAATGGGATAACCATAAATAGCTTTAAAGCAATTTTTCATAGTAGTTAATGACATGCCATATTTTAATGAAAGTTCTTTAATAGTGTAATGTTCCTCCAAATTAGTTGTTATATCATAGGTCATCTTTTTTACAATATCTACCTGACTTTTTTTAAAATAAGGACGCTTTTCTTGGTGTGTAACAAAATCAATAGGTAATAAAAATAATAATAACTCTACTACTTTGACTTTAAAATAATCTAACTTAACTGCATCATGAACATTATAAAGCTCAGAAAAAATATGATTTATTGATTCATTATTTTTCATTATAAAGTGTTTACTTCCACCACAAAGTTTTAGCTTTAATACATCTATATCAATAGAAAAAATCTTTAATAGATCTTCCATTCCCCTTGATATTTTATCAAAGTCTAGTATTATAGAAACACCATGATAATGTCCTAGTGGGAACCATTCAAAATTACTTTTTGTTTCCTTTGCCGCAATAACAAAATCTCCTTCCTCTATGTATAGATATTCACCTGCATATTCACATTCTATTCTACCTTCTCTACAGTGATTTATCTCTACTATAGATGGTTGGGATTTAACTTTTAAAGAAACATCTCGCATATGAAAATCATTATATATAATATATACTCCGTCAAAAACAGTATAGGAAGTCATCATTCCTTGGCCTGTTTCATTTTCCATCTTATATACCTTACATTCTTTATCATCCCTAATGCAAAAACAGCCTTCCCCATAGAAATTATCATCAAGACCTAAAAGTTTATTTTCCAATATGCCACCTTCTTTCTACATAATAATTTCAAATTTTTTCATTATATACTTTATTTTATCATTCAATACTATTAATATATATATATACTCTATAATAAAAACAGTGATAGAATATATAAGTTATTCAGAATATCAAGTATCTAGCTTATCCAGTCTTCTCCTAAGAAGGGGTGAAGGGGGATTCTATCCCCTCCGGTTTAAGGAGAGATCCTCAAAGGGAACCATAGGGTTCCTTTTGAAAAAGCCGAATAATGTAATTCAGCTCTGTATGCAAGTCTTTTCTAAAAAAGGTGAAGCATACAGAGCATAAATATAGAGGTGAAATTCATGATAGGTATTATTGATGTTGGTGGAGGTATGCGTGATGTATATGGTGCCGGAATTTTCGATTATTGTTTAAATCACAACATAAAATTCCCATATTGCATTGGTGTTTCTGCTGGAAGTGGGAATATTGCATCTTACTTAGGTAACCAGCCAGGTAGAAACCTCAGATTTTACAAAGATTATATTGATAGAAAAGAATATATGAGTGTTTCCAATTTTATACATAATGGTTCATATATTGACTTAGATTATGTTTATAGTACTATGTCTAATGAGGATGGGGAAGATCCTTTAGATATGGATACCATCTTAAACTGTGGTAGTATTATGAAGGTAGTAACTACCAATGCTAGAACTGGTGAACCTGAATATTTTGAAACAAAAGACTTTGTAAAAAATGATTATGGAATGTTAAAAGCTTCTTGCTGTATTCCAATAGTATGCAAACCCTATCTTTGGCATGGACAAGAATATTTTGATGGAGGCGTTGCTGATCCAATTCCAATAAAAAAAGCCTTTGAAGATGGCTGTGAAAAAGTAGTTTTAATTCTTACAAAACCTGTAGATTACAGAGAAGGAAAAGATAGAGATTTATTATCTTTTAAAATACTTAAGAAAAAATATCCAAACGTTTATAAAAAGCTCCAAACAGAACACGCTAGATATAATGGAACTCTTGATGAAGTTCTTAATAAATATCTTCCTACAGGAAGAGTTCTTATTTTAGCTCCTGATGACTGTTGTAATGTAAATACTTTAACGAGAAAACCTGATAGAATCCAAAAACTCTATGAAAAAGGCTATAAAGATGGAAAACTTATTAATGAATTTATAAAAATGAGCTAGATTTGTACAAGTCTAGCTCATTTTTATTATTTAATGTCCAGTTATTATCCCTGCCAATAATCCACCATCGATTTTTATTATTTCTCCAGTAACAAAGGAGGCTTTTGAAGAACAAAGCCAAAGCACAACTTCAGCAACTTCTTTAGGACTTCCTATACGCCCCATAGGTGTAAGCCTATTGACGAATTTTAAGTATTCTTCTTCATCTTCTGGGTTTGGAATAGTCATTGGAGTTTTAATAAGTCCAGGAGATATTCCATTAATACGTATATTTTTATCGGCACATGCCATTGCTGAAGACTTAGTTAACCCTACAAGGGCATGCTTGCTTGCTACATAAGCAACACCTCGTGGTGTACATGTATGTGCTGATGCTGAAAGCATATTAACAATAACGCCACCACCTTTTTTACTCATTTCAATAGTTTCATACTTCATGCAATAAAATTCTCCGTTTAAGTTTACGTTTATTACACTTTCCCACTCTTCTTCACTGCACTCCATAACTGAGGTAGGCTGACCATCTATTCCTGAATTATTAAAAGCTATATCCAAAGTTCCGTACTTTTCTACTATGCTAGTAATCATTTCTTTTACCTCATTAGGCTTTGAAACATCCACACACATATATTCAATATCTAGTCCCATTTCTAACGCTTCTTTTAAAGTTTCTTTCCCTTTTTCCTTGTTTCTTCCACAAATAATAACTCTTGCTCCATGTTTTGCAAATTCAAATGATGTTGCTTTACCAATTCCACTAGTACCACCTGTTATTAACACTACTTTGCCTTTAAATTCACTATACATAATTTCTCTTTAGTGAAAAGCTTAGCACTATTCACTAAAAATCCCCTCCCCACATTTATTACTTTAGGCTCATGACTTTATTTAGTTAAAGAGCCTTACTATGCTATATTCGGCTACATTATTAGGTAAAAATACAGAAAAATTTGTGCCTTTATTACTAGATGTCACCTTAATATATCCACCATGCTTTTTAATAATTTCCCTCGTTAAATAAAGTCCTATGCCTATTCCTTCAACATCATTAGCATTAGTTCCTCTATAAAATCTTTTAAATATTTTAGGAATTTCTTCCTCGCTTATACCACTGCCATTGTCCTTAATATCAACTCTAGCGAACATGTCATACCTTTTTAAAGTTATTTCAATAACGCCCTGTTGCTTTGTATATTTAACCGCATTTTCTAAAATATTAAAAAAACCTTCGTATATCCAATTTTTATCATGAACAATATTAATTTTATCTATTTCATTAAGTTCTATAACTATGTTTTTTAATCGCGCTTTTTTTTGGACTTGTCCAATAGCCATAAGTATAGTTTCATTTAAGCTATTCATTTGTGGTTTTAGACTAATTACTCCACTTTCTAACCTAGACATCTTAATCATACTTTCAACTAAAAAACTCATTCTATTAAGAGATACAATAATAACTTTAGTAAACTCTTTTCTTTCTTCTTCACTTAAACTTTCATCTTGTAAAAACTCACCATACATTTTTAAATTAGTTAAAGGAGTCTTCAACTGATGTGATATATCTGAAATCAACGATTTTATTTCATTTCTTTCATCTTCAATATCTTTATTTTTATTTTTTAATATTGTAGTTAGTTTGATTGTTTGATGTTGAAGTTTTGAAAAAAGAGAATCTTCTATGGTTGAGAAAACCTCTTCTTCTCTCATGTCTATAATAGTAGCTAACATATCTGAAAGTTGTATAAATATCTCTTCCATATATTTTTCATTTAATCTTTCATAAAAAAGATAAGATAGAATTACAAAAATGGAAAATATAAAAATACTTATTGATACCTTTAAACTTTGTATTACCACTAACATCCAAAGATTAAACAAAATAACTATTGAAATAAAAAGGATTTTAAATATAAATAGTACCTTATCCAACTTTTTCTTCATAAATCTATTCTCCAAATATATATCCTATTCCAAATACAGTTGTTATGTATTCAGGATTTTTAGGATCTTTTTCTATTTTCTTTCTTATCCTTCTTATATTTACGCTTAGTGTATTTTCATCTACAAAATTACCACTATTATCCCATAGCTTCTCTAAAAGAATATCCTTTGTTAAAACTTTACCTTTATTTTTAACCATCAACTCTAAAAGCTTGTACTCTGTAGCCGTTAATTTAACTTCCTTTTCATTTATCATAACTTCCATCTTATCAAAATTAATTTTTAAATCCTTATAACTAAATACATTTTCATCCTTTAAATTCTTTCTTCTAAGAATTGCATTGACTTTGTACTTTAAAACTTCTACTGAAAAAGGTTTTGATATATAATCATCACACCCTAGTTCAAAACCCTTAACCATATCTTCTTCAGTATTATTAGCAGTTAAAAAAACTATGGGGAAGTTACAATCATTTCTTATTTCTCTACAAAGCTCAAGGCCATTACCATCAGGAAGATTAATATCTAACAGTAAAAAATCTATCTCTCCGTTAAAGATGTAACTGCGCCCTTCCTCTTTAGAAAATGCAGATACAACTTCATACCCTTCTTTTCTTAGAGCAAAGGCTACACCTCTATTTAGTATTTTATCATCTTCAACAATTAGTATTTTTCCCATCACTTCACCTCATAAGTCTATTATAGCTTATTGATAAATAGTTAAAAGCTAAGAATTAAGAAATTTTCATGGCAATATTCCTTAGCTCTTAGCTTTTAGTATTAATTCTCGTTTCTAATTCTCTCGGTTACACTTTTTTTAATTGATGCTTTAAATACAATGCTTGGAGTAATTAAACATACTACAAATATAAAAATCACTATGGAAACTAAAGGAATAGTTGGGAAAGAAAATACTGCATAATCTGCAATTTGCCTTGAAAGCTTAGAAATTCCTAAAATAATTGCCACTCCTAATGTTAAGATAAATATAGTTGTAATTCCAGCATAATAAAATCCTTCAAAGGTAAGCATTTTTTTAATTTGTTTTTTAGTCATACCAATGCTCTCCATGACAGCTAATTCTTTAAGCCTTGCATTTACTCCAGTTATCATCACATTAATAAAGTTTAATGCCCCTATTAATATTAATATAATTGAAATTCCACCACCTAAAATATTCATTACCACTTGAGACTTTTTAAATTCCTTTGTTTCATCAGTTTTTGATTCTAGATATAATCCTGTACTACTACTAATATTTTTCAGCTCTGTTTTAATTAAATCCTCCTTTTTAGCATCTACATTAATATATAATATATTATTTGCAGCTTTACTATTTAGTTTTAAAAGTGCAGAATTACTTACATAAATCGTTGGTATACCTAAAGGTGCAGGTAATCCTGATGGTAATAGTCCTGCTGTATCCTCTACAGCCTTTACTTCAAACCCCTGTACTCCACTTTTTTCTGAATTTCTTATATTTAATATACCCTTCACATCTTTGTAATTATCTCCATAATACCATGAAGCAGCTAAAGCTAACTTACCTTCCTTAAATCTATCTACATCTACTTTTTCCTTATTCTCTTCATTAAATTTTTCAATAAGGTCATCATCAATTCCAAGTATTGATGCAGACAATATTTGAGGATTATCCTTAATAGCTCCAAGATAATTGTTTAAACTATCTTCTGTTTCTTTTGCTCTTTTAAAACCTTCTTTTAGTGATGGTAATAAAACATCTTCACTCATCTCTAGCTCAAGAAAACTATATTTAATTTCATTTACCTTATTAACGCCATCTATATCCCTAATCTTCTTTACCATATCACTATGAATTTTATTTTCAGTATTTTCAATATCCTTAGGTAATATGATACTACGAAGTTCAAAGTCATTTTTTACGTAAGCATTTATAAAATTATCTACCTTGAGACTATCTATAAAAGTATTTACACTCAAGAAAGTAATAATCCCCATAAACAGTGATAAAAATACCAAAACGGATCTCTTCTTTTCCCTAAACACATTGTACCATGCCATTTTATAAAGCTTGCCACCATTAGTTGAATTTCTATTTTTCTTATATTTTTTACTACTATTCCCTGTATATCTTACTGCTTCTATTGGTGAAATATTCCCTGCAATTTTTGCAGGTTTTTTACAGCTTAGCATAACTGTAATTAGTGAAAATAGAGCTGCTGCTATAAAAATAATTGGATTAAAGGATACATCTTTTGGCATTGCAGTAGCCTCAGTAAAAAACATACTTAGTGCCAAAGGTACAATTCCAAAAGAAACTACGCCTCCAAGAATTAAACCTAGCGGAATTCCAATGGCTGATAGCTTTAGTGCCTGGCCTTTAACTATTCTTTTAATTTGCTTTGGTGATGTTCCTATAGTTTTTAAAAGACCATAAAAATTTATATCCTTTGTAACTGCTATATATAGCACATTATAAATTAATAAATATCCACTTAGTACAATAAATGAAGCAATTATCACTACAATCAAAGTAGTCGATTTAACTGTATCTGATATTTCACCATCTTTATCATAACTATAATCAAACTCTTGTCCACCTTCAAGAATCACTTCTTTTTCTAAAGTATCTGGACCTGTCCCTTTAAACTCTGGTTTTAAACTAATCAATAGCTTCCCACTACTAGCTAATGTTAAATTATTTTCATCTACAAAATCCTTAGATACCAACAAATATCCAGTATCCTGTACTAAATCATAAGTAGTGTAATAACCACTCAAAACAAATTCTATATTAGAAACTTTACCATTAATCTTACAAGGAACTTCTATTTTATCTCCTATCTTTGCATCACTTTTACCTAAAAACTCTAAAGCCTTTGTAGATGCTAATATCTGCTTTTCTTCCTTAGGATAACTACCTTTAAAATCACTTATACAGGGTAATAACTGTTTCTCAAAATTCTCATTATCACTGTATTTAATTTTAATATTGCTCCTATTCTTATTTAAACTCTCTAGCTGAACTCCTCCAACATTAATTTCATAGCCCATAGTCTTAGCCAGATTTAAATCCTTAATTTTATTAATTTGATCTTCCCTTGGATTATTTAAAAATACATTGGAGGTATTCCCTTGAACCCTTAATGTCATAGTCTTATAGTTCTTTGCAAAACTTGCTCCAATACTAAAAACAGAAGATATCATAAAAGTTGTTAGTACTATTGCTAAAATAGCAAATATGTTTCTCACTTTGTTAGTTTTTAATGATCGATTAGTAATTCTTTTTATGACTTCCTTATTATTATTTTCAAACTTCATTATCTATCACCTCGACCTACAACTTTACCATCTTCTATTCTAATAATTCTATCAGCAAGTTGCGCAATTTCTTCATTATGAGTGATCATAACCATAGTTTGATTAAATTTTTTGCTAGTAACTTTTAAAAGTCCGATTACATCCATACTAGTCTTACTGTCTAAATTACCTGTAGGCTCATCTGCTAAAATGATAGCTGGTTTTGTTGCAAGAGCCCTTGCAATGGCAACTCTTTGCTGTTGTCCACCTGATAGGTTGTTAGGCATATTGGATAGTTTTTCTCCAAGTCCTAAGGTTGTAATTATTGAATCTACATATTCCTTATCTATTTTTATTCCATCAAGTTCTATTGGTAATACTATGTTTTCATATACGTTTAGAATTGGTACCAAATTATAATTTTGAAATATAAATCCTATATTTCTTCTTCTAAATATAGTAAGTTCCTCATCCTTCATATTGCTAAGAACTTTGTTAGCTATTATTGTCTCTCCACTAGTGGGCTTATCTAAGCCTCCCAGCATATTTAAAAGTGTAGATTTTCCACTTCCAGAAGTTCCTATAACCGCAACAAATTCGCCTTCCTTTATTTCTATGCTCACATCATCCAATGCTTTTATAATATTAGGCTCCTCACCATAGATCTTAACTAAATTTTCTGTTTTTAAAATACTCATTTTACCACCTCAAAGTTTTTCATTTACTTTGTATTATAAACACATCTTCTGACAATCTTCTGACAAAAAAGATGCTTCGATCTCAACATCGAAGCATCTTTTTTTATATAACCTACATGTCATAATTTTAAATCTACATTTTAAAAACTCTTTCTAAAACCAAAGAATTCTCTAAACTCATTAGCTCTATAAAAATCTTTAGAGTTAGTACTCCCTAACACTTCAATCCTTGTTCTAGGATATAATAAGTGACAAGCATTAATAAGACTTTTCCCTAATCCTTTTCCTCTAAATTCTTCATTAATTATTAATTCTACAATGTAAGTAGTTATTTCTGTATCAGTTAGGCCACGTACAACACCGACAACTTTATCTTCATATATTGCAACAAGAGCTATATCAGAATTTTTAAAAGCTTTTAGACCATCGCTAGGTCTATTAACAATAGTTAACCAGCCTTCATTTTCATATATCTTTTGAATATATGGAAAGTCATTTTCTTCAAATTCTCGAATATAGAAACCCTTTGGCATTGTAATATTACTTAAAACTGATTTAATGTTTTCACCATTCATTTGATCTTTCATATGATTAACACCTCACTTATAAATCTACATTGACCCTCAAAAATTTGAATCTTCTAATATTTTTAAATTCTATATACTTTTTTCAAGAATAATTGTTGCTTCATTACCGTCTATAGACGCAAACAATGCTCCTCCACTTCCCTTTACATTCTGTATGATATTTAATATTTTCCAACCTTCTTTACCGTAATCATTTAAAGTTTTTTCTAACTCTTCTGCACTACTTAAATCAAATCTCCATTTAAAAACTTTGTATTCGTACATTAACTTACCACCTTTTTAATAATTATTTGTTATAATCTCTATCAAATTATAAGCCTCCTTATAAAGTAATAATAACATAATTTATGCAAATTTTGCCAATACATTAGTATCTTATTTCCAAAGGCATTTTATCTTATATATGGATTTAAAAAGCACAAGTGTTGTAACATATATTGTACAACACTTGTGCTAAATTAACTTTGGTAAAGTGACAATAAAAACAATAGAGATTCCACAAGAATGCATCCTTCAGTAACTCTTCACTCCATTACAATTTTCATCTTAATTTATCCTTACTATGTGTCAGCTTCGAAGCCCCAATGAGCGATGATAATTCAGTTTTTCTCGCATTAAAGCTTAGTATAAATATAGAGATTCCCTTAGGAATCTCTACCTTCAGTAACACCCCACCATGTTACAATTCTTATATTATATAAACTTTGCTACTCCCAAATATACCACTACAAGTGAACTATCTACAGGGCCGCTCGGAAGTTTATGTAACTTCCCAAACTAAATTATTAGTTTCTTAATATTAATTGATAGATATTATATAAAGGTCCGCAGCCCGTGAACTGTAGTGCGTATATGGGAGTAGCAAAGTCAGCTTATAGAGAAATGTAGCCTATAACATGTCAAAGATGCTAAGCTGGTCACTTTCAGGAAGCCCTTGTAAGCATCCAAACTTTCTTAGTAATTCTATAGCAGCATTTCCGATTTTACCACGTTTCTTTAGATCTTCGATAGATGTAATTGGAATTTCTGAATGAGTAGCTTTATAAATAGATTCTGCTGCCACATTTCCCATTCCTGAAATACTATTAAGAGGCGGTCTTAATCCATCTTCTTCTACTATAAATCTTGTTGCATCTGATTTATATAAGTCTATTGGTAAGAATTTTATTCCTCTTTCATACATCTCAAGAACTATTTCTAAATCATCATACATATCCTTATCCTTAGGAGCTGCATCATTTCCTTGATTTAAAATTTCCTGCATCTTATCTTTAACTTTTTCTTTTCCGTAAATCATAAATTCTGCATCGAAGGCACTCGCTCTTATAGAAAAATAAGCTGCATAATACGCCTTTGGTATATGAACTTTAAACCAAGCAATTCTAAAAGCCATCATAACATAAGCCGCTGCATGGGCTTTAGGGAACATGTATTTAATTTTTCTACAAGAATCTATATACCACTCGGGAACTCCATGCTCCCTCATGTCAGCTTCATATCCTGCCCATTTTTCAGGATCTTTTAAAGCCTTACCCTTACGAACAAGCTCCATTATCTTAAAGGAAGTATTAGGTTCTATACCCTTTTTAATTAAATAAATCATAATATCATCTCTTGTACAAACAGCTTCACCCAGTGTAACTGTCCCTGCATCAACTAAATCCTTAGCGTTACCTACCCATACATCTGTACCATGGGAAAGTCCTGATATACATAGTAAATCAGCAAAGGTTGTTGGCATTGTATCAAGAAGCATTCCTCTTACAAACTTTGTACCAAACTCAGGAATTCCAAAGGTTCCAACCTTTGAATTTATCTGTTCCGGTGTTACCCCTAAAGCTCTTGTAGATGAGAAAATTGACATAGTCTCTTTATCATCAAGCGGTATAGTCTTAGGATCAACTCCTGTTATATCTTGAAGCATTCTTATAACTGTAGGATCATCGTGTCCTAGTATATCCAGTTTAAGTAAGTTTTGATCTATAGAGTGATAGTCAAAGTGTGTTGTAATTATATCTGAATCTGAATCATCTGCTGGATGTTGTACTGGACAAAATTCAAATATTTCTCTTCCCTTAGGAACAACTATTATTCCACCTGGGTGTTGACCTGTGGTTCTTTTAATTCCAGTACATCCCTTTGAGATTCTCATTATTTCAGCTTTGCTAACAGCTTCATTTTTTTCTTCATAATACTTTTTTACATATCCAAAAGCTGTTTTTTCCGCTATGGTACCAATAGTTCCAGCCTTAAAAGTTGTACCTTTTCCAAAGATAACCTCTGTATATCTATGTGCCTTTGCTTGATATTCCCCAGAGAAGTTTAAGTCTATATCGGGCTCCTTGTCTCCATTAAATCCAAGGAAAGTTTCAAATGGTATATCCATACCATCCTTTTCCATTGCCTCACCACAAACAGGACAATTTTTATCTGGAAGGTCAAAGCCATTTTTATATCCATAATCATTGAAATCTGAATACTTACACTTAGGGCATCTATAATGTGGTTCTAAGGAGTTAACTTCAGTTATACCTGTCATATAGGCAACTAAAGATGAACCTACAGATCCTCTAGATCCTACTAAGTAACCATCCTCATTAGATTTCCAAACTAGCTTTTGAGCAATAATATACATAACAGAGAATCCATTTTTTATAATAGAATCAAGTTCTCTATCAAGCCTGCTTTGAACAATTTCTGGTAGCGGATCTCCATAAAGTTCATGGGCCTTGTCATAGGCTATATCTTTAATAGTTTGCTCACAACCATCGATATGAGGAGGACATTTTTCCGGTGATATGGGGCTTATTTGCTCACACATATCAGCAATTTTATTTGTATTAGTTACTACTACCTCATAAGCCTTTTCCTGACCTAAATAAGAAAATTCCTCTAACATTTCCTCAGTAGTTCTAAAGTAAAGAGGTGCTTGATTATCTGCATCTTTAAATCCTTGACCTGCTTCTAAAATACGTCTATATATTTCATCTTCCGGGTCTATAAAGTGTACATCACCTGTAGCTACCACTAACTTATTAAGCTTTTCTCCAAGGTTAATTATCTTTCTATTTATATCTTTTAAGTATTCCTTATCTGGAACCTGTTCATTTCTAATTAAGTAGTCATTATTACCTAGCGGCTGTATTTCTAAATAATCATAATCTCTAGCAATAGCTTCAATTTCATCTTCTGACTTTCCAAGAGCAATGGCTTGATATAGCTCACCTTCACTACAAGCACTACCAATTATTAACCCCTCAGAGTACTTTTTAAACATGCTTTTTAAAATACGAGGTTTTTTATAAAAATAATCTAAATGAGAATAAGAAACTAGTTTATAAAGATTCTTTAATCCTTCGTAGTTTTTTGCAAGGATAATAGCATGATAAGTTTTAAGCTTTTTGTATTCCTCTTTCTTTGCTTTCTCATCTGATGCATATTTTTCTATATCCTCTAGAGTCATAGCTCCCCTTTCCTTAAGCATATCAACCATTATATTGAAAACTTTAACGGTGGTATCAACGTCATCTAAAGCTCTATGCGCAACTTCTACTTTAATTCCTAAATTCTTTGCAATTCTTCCAAGTTTATAGGTTTTATAATCTGGGAAAAGTTCTTTTGCTAATGTCAAGGTATCTAAATAAGTAAAATCAAAATCATATCCTAAAACCTTAGCATTGTGCTTTAAGAACCCTATATCAAAGTCAGCATTATGTGCAACTAAAACACTTCCTTTTATAAACTCCATCATCATAGGAAATACAGCATCTATAGTATCAGCATTTCTTACCATATCATCAGTGATATTTGTAACTTCAACTACTCTCGGTGGAATTGGTTTTTGAGGATTTACAAAGGTACTAAACTTATCAATAACTTTTCCATCTTGAACTTTCATTATTCCAATTTCCGTTATTTTCTCTAAAACTGGTGAAAATCCAGTAGTCTCTAAGTCCAAAACACAATAAGTTGTATTAATGCTCTGACCTTTTATATTTGTAACTGATGGCTTTTTATCTGGAGCTAGATATGCCTCAACTCCATATATAACCTTCATATCCTTATTATCTCTACCTAAAAGTTTATGAGCTTCTGGAAAAGCTTGCACTACTCCATGGTCTGTTATAGCTATAGACTTCATTCCCCAACTCATAGCTCTCTTTATTAAATCAGTAGCACTAGTCATTGCATCCATCTGACTCATTTTAGTGTGGAGATGAAGTTCAACTCTCTTCTTCTCTGCATTATCTTTTCTTGAAACTCTTTTAAGTCCTTCCGATTCTACTATAGTATTAGCTATAACTTCATTTTCTCCAGAAAATTTACTATATCCTGAGTTTCCAAATATCCTTACACCCTTTGCTTTCTTAAGCCTTGATACCACTTCACTACTATCTTCTGGTTTTAAGAAAGATTTACAGGAAATTGAACTAGAACCATCATATAAATCAAAAGATACTAATATTTTCCCACTTCTAAGTTCTTTAGTTTCCATATTAGAAATCTCACCTTGAAGGGCAATTCTTTCTTCATTAGGAGCAATATCCTTAATTTTAATAACGGGAACTTTAATGTTGGCATTTCTTCCTAAGATTAAAAGAGAACTATCTACTTTTTCAATATTCTTGCTACCTTTTGATGCCCATGGATTAGTTTTCTCCTTAGAAGGTTTTGTATCTTTATTAACTTTGGGTTTAATATCATTTTTCTTAATCTTATTAATTTCTTCTTGAAGCTCCATCATTTTAATTTTACGTTCGTCTTCATTTCTGTTTTTAATCTCTTCACTAGTGACATTATCAATAAACTTAACGTCATAGGTTTTCCCATAAAAACTTCTAACAGCTTCTCTAATCTTTCCATGATAATTTAAATCCTTTAAAGTATTTGAAACCATCATTTTAAACTTAAACTCTATTTTGTCATTAACTACAGCAAAATCGCAATTATTCATGGCAGCTTTAAAAAGAGGATGCTCTGAGCAAAGTGAATCTACAATATGTTCTAGACACTCTTCTATCGGTCTTTTACATCCTTCATCTGTATATCTAATATCCACTTTGGAATCATTTAAAATAAATCGCTTCTTTAAAAACTCATTAAAATCCTTAATTTCAGCTCTCTCAATATATTTATCAGATGCAAGTTTCATTTCTAAAATATTAGATTTCTTCTTTATCACTACGTTCTCAACTACAGCATCACCTAAATTATTGCTAGCATTATAATCACTAAAAATTTCATTAATTTTCTTCACTGGTAAACACAAATCCTTCCATTTAAAATTTCTAGCATTCATATATTATAATACATATTACAATTAACAAACAACATTTTTAAATTTGACTATCATATGCTATAATAGCCTGCTGTATTTCCATAATCCCCCTACTTGTTTTTTAATCTATGATTTTAAAAAGGTTATATAAAATATACTTCCTTCATTTTCTTTACTCTCTACTGTAATATCACCATGATGCGATTTTATTATAGACTTACTTAGACACAACCCAATGCCTATACTAGTGGGATTAATTGAGTTCTGTCCTTTATAAAATCTGTTAAAAATTTTCTTTATTTCTTCCTTAGGTATTCCTTCTCCATTATCTTTTATCCAAATCCTAACTGTCATAGGTGTTTCCTCTAAACCTATGACAATCTCTCCCCCTGTACCAGTATGCTCTATAGCATTTTTGATAATATTACTTAAAGCTTCACTAATCCATTTTCTATCATGATATAAATTTATATCTTTATTATTTAAAAAACTTACCACTTGACTTTTCTCTCTAGCTTTTATTTTAAGTAAGGCTACAACTTCCTCTATGGTACTATTTACTGGATAATTTTCCTTGTTATATTCTACCACATTTCCTTCAAGTCTTGCATATTTTAATAGTGTTTTAACAAGCCAATCCATTCTTTTCAATTGTTCATTACTTAATGAAATAAAATTATCGACTTCATTAACTTCCATATTTCTATGATCCTCTAAAATGTCATTATACATGGTAAGTGCCATTAAAGGAGTTTTTAATTGATGAGAAATATCACTGATTATATTTTTTAAATTAACCTTTTCTTCTTGTAAAAGATTAATGCTATTATCTATTCTTTCCTCCATCATATTAAACTTAATTATAAACTTATCGAGACTTCCACTATATGTTTGTTTATTAAGGGTATTGATTTTTTTATTCTCCACAATATTTTCCGCTCTAAAAGTTAAATGATTAACTTCTTCATATAAAGGATTTAAAAAAACTATTACTCCAAATATAACTATAACAAAAATTATTAAAAGTATCATACAAAGATAAAAAACATATATTCTTTCATTGTCTTTTATTAAAGGATTTTTATCATAAGTTACTTCATCATCATAGGAGTAATTACTCAAAACCTCTTTCCCATATTTTTTAAGTTCAGCGTTTTCTTCACTCTTACCTGTTATAATTGGTACTATATCGTCAGCTAATAAACTATCTTTTGAATTAATATACCCCAACATTTCATAATTTTGATTAAGTATCTTAGTATTAATTTCCTTTAAGCTAATCTTATATGTATATGTAACCAATATCCCTTGTAACAAAAAAGCTAATAAAATAAATACTATAAGCTTTAATCTTTCATCCTTATTTTGAAAAGGTATCAATTATTTCACCACCTTACCTGCCCATTTATATCCTACCCCTCTAACAGTTAAAATTAATTCAGGCTTTGTGCTATCCTCTTCAATTTTTTCTCTTAATCTCTTCATATACACACTTAAAGCATTATCATCAATAAAGTTTCCATCAATATCCCATATTTTATCTAATATTATACTCCTTGTAAGTACATTGGGAGCATTTTCCATTAAAACTTTCAGAAGCTTAAACTCATTTAATGTGAGTGTAAGCTCTTCTCCATTTTTTTCTACCAGATGTGTTGCAATATTTAATTTTATCCCTTTGCTTTCTAAAATGTTTAAGTCCTTTGATTCCTTTATAACTTTTGATTTTCTCCTTAAAACAGCATTAATTCTAGAAGTAAGCTCTTTTATTTTAACTGGCTTAGTTACATAATCATCTCCACCTAAATCTAATCCCATAACAATATTAAATTCCTCATCGCAAGCAGACATAAAAATTATAGGTGTATCGTTTCCACCTTCTCTTATCTCACTACAAAGTTCATATCCATCTCCATCAGGCAACATGATGTCTAATAAAATAAGGTCATAATTACTTAATACCATCTCACGAGCTTTTGCTAAGTTATTAGCATGTTCTACACTAAATCCTTCTTTTTTTAAACTGTATATAACAGCTAATGCTACAGCTCTTTCATCTTCCACTAACAAAATTTTTATCATAAATAAATAGCCACCTCTTGTTAAAATTCTTCTACTCTTTATTTTTTATTAAATCTATAGTATCTGTATATTTTAATTTTTTTACAGATAAATAGCTAGGCAAAAAATTAATTATAAATAAAATTCCAACCCCCATTATAATTGACTTTAATGGAAATATACTTACCTTAGTACCATAAGAATAATACAAGAATTCAGAAATCCCTTTTAAAATTATTAAAGATATACATATTGAAATAATTGAGGCTATAAACCATTGAATTATTCCTTCCAACAGCAAAACTTTATTTAACCTATTCTTACTTATCCCAATGGCCAAAAGTATTCCCGTTTCTTCTTTTCTTGTTTTTAAATTAAGCATTTTATTATTAATTATATTAATAGTTGCGGTTATCACAATTAATAATAAAACCATATAAACAAGAATATTCATCGCTTCTATACTTCTTTTTAAATAATATTTTTCTGCTTCACAATCTGTAAATATACCTTCTATTTTATATGAATGATCTTTAAGTAACTGCACTGCTTCATTTCTATTTATATCTTTCCTTAAAGAAATTTCTAATATAGCTGAGAGAAAATAAATATGACTATCAAGTTCACTCCTATTACTAAAATACTCAACATTGTCATTATAAAAATCCTCACTAGCTATTAGTGTAGTAGTATTGTTTAATCCATATCTTTTACCAATTGAAATTTTATTTCCATCAATTTCTCCTAAATATTTTAATGTTAATTTCTTTCCATTTTTAGACAAAATACTAAAATTATCACCTTTATTAATGTCCAATATTTTTTCACTTTCTACATTGATGTAATTCTTTAAAATCATTCTATTTACAATCAATACTCCATTTCCCTTAAAATCTTCTAAGGATAATGGACTCTCACCGTTAAAATCATCTAATATATTTTCAATAGATTTTTCATCTAAAATCAAAAAATTAATTCCATTGCTATATAAATTATTGTTTTCATTAAAATGTTCACTTAATTTTGCTCCTGTAAATATACCTTCTAATCTATAATTTAAAATAGAAGATATATTATTAGAAACTTGTAAATCGTCTATTTCTTCTTTATACTTATTTACTAGATTTATCATATTTTCTTTTTGACTTTCACTATCAATATTTATGTCAATATTTATATCATTTTCTAACTGTTCATCTAACTTTTGAATTTTTAATAAATTATTATTATATCCATTAAATGAAATGAATGTAGTTAGCAGAATTATAGATGCTAATGTTGTTACAATGTAATTTTTACTATCATTTGTAATATTTTTATAAGCAAGCACACCATTATATCCAAAGATAATTTCTATAAACCTTGCCTTAATTTTTTTTCTTCTTCTTAAGTTTGAGTTACCACTTTTTGCTCCTTCTATTGGTGACACTTTTCCAATTTTTATAATAGGTATAATTGTGGAAGTAACTATATTGATTACTGTAAATATACATATCATTATGATAATATTAGGATAGATTCTAAATGAAATTTTTTCTACATTATGGGCCATTAATTTATAAAAAATACTCCATGAAATTAAATACCAAATTAAGTGTGCAATAATCAAACCTGGAATTAAAGATAAAGCTAATAAATATATGCTTTCTTTTATAAGTATTATTTTCATCTTACTCTTTGTTGCACCAATACACCTCAATATAGAGAACTGCTCCATCCTATCTTTTAATGATGCATTAATGGAACTATAAGTTAAAAATGTTGTTAATACTATTACTATCACATATAAACTATATTCCATTAATTTAATTTCATTTAACTCGCTGTCATGAGCAGCGTCGTATTTTTCATAATAATGAAGAAGAATTCCATTTAAAATTGCTCTTTTATCACTACTATTTTCTTTTGTGTCAATTCCTATATCTTCTATAACTTTATTTACACTTTTAGTCTTATTTGATTTGGAGTTAGTAGAAAAGGCAGCATTTATACCTTCCATTTCATAGGTTTCTAATAAAGTAATACCATCAATTATATATCCGTTCATTTGAAATTTTTTATAATAAACTCCTACTATAATATAGGGTTTTTTTTCTATAATTATTGTGTCTCCTATGCTTTTCCTAAGGATATCCATCCATGGACTATCTATTATGATTTCGTCTTTACTTTGTGGTAAATGACCACTCAACACATTTATATTGGAATAAAAGATATCATTCATAGCAACCTTGTCTAATGCAAAAGCTCTTATATTCTTTTCTTTATTATCCAGTGATATTGTTTCTCTACTAACTTCTTTAAAAAAACCTACCCTTTCTGTTAGTAAATTATTTTTAAGCAAGTTAGCTTCTTTATAAGAAATATCAGTTACAACAGCCTCATAATTCCCTGTTCTATTTTTTGCTTCTAAAATATTTATCTCCCTTAAATAAGTGAAAATATATCCCACTATAGTCAGCAATATGATACTTAGAATTAACCCTAAAACAGTTGAAATTATTCTTTTTCTATTTACTTTAAATTGCTTATTTACTATATCTGTATAACTTTTAATATAATCACCTTCTTTACTTATCCAAAATTTCTCCATCTTTAATAGTTACAACTCTATCTGCAAGAACTGCAATTTTTTCATTATGAGTTATAAGTACCAATGTCTGTCTATACTTTTTTGTAGTATATTTTAATAATTCCATAATATCCATTGCTGTTTTTGAATCAAGGTTTCCTGTTGGTTCATCTGCTAAAATTATAGAGGGTTTATTTATAAGGGCTCTACCTATTGCTACCCTTTGTTGTTGTCCTCCTGATAGCTGACTAGGAAGGTGATCTTTTCTACTGCCCAGTCCTAATGTCCTAATAAGTTCGTCCTTATATTCTTTGTCCACCACTCCATTATCTAATAAAGTTGGCATTTCTATATTTTCTTCAACTGTTAAAACTGATAACAAATTATATTGTTGAAATACAAAGCCTAATTTCCTTAATCTAAGTAGTGATGTCTCCTCATCTGAAAGACTTGTTATATCCTCACCTTGAAGATAAACTTTCCCTGAAGTTGGTTTATCTACACCACCTATAATATGTAATAAAGTTGACTTTCCCGAACCTGAAGCCCCTACTATTGCAACAAATTCTCCTCTTTTTATTGATAAATTTATATTTTTTAAAGCTTCTACTTTATTTTCACCTTTACCATAAACCTTATTTACTGAAACTAAACTAATTTCATTCATTATTGCCTCCTAAGTTTACACGACACATTTTAATATAATATTTGCATATTTTAATATTTTAATTAAAAAGAACTCTATTATCCTAAAATTAATAGAGTTCTTTTTGAAATATTTTCTTAGTTCTTTACATCTTTTTTAATAAAAATACCAAAGGTTATTATTAGCATTAATATAGAAAGTATAAGTAATTGAATACCTCCTGATAAAAAGTTCATAGCCATTCCATGGGTTGAAGCTAGAATCTCTTCAGTCATTGGCATTAATCTAAAGTATGAAGAATTAATATAAGGAATAAAAGTATTAACAATCCAAATTTGATTCATACTTACTAATAACTCTGTTATAAAAGGTGTTCCTAAATAAAGTACCATACTAATTGCCACTGCTAATGCAGTATTTTTTGCAAGAGTTGATATCATAAATACTAACGAAGCAATAAATATTATCGATATACTTGATAGTGCTATTTTAGGTATTAAATATTTAAAGAAATTAACCTCTATTATTCCATTATTATAAGTTTCTAAAAGTGGTATTTTGTAAGTATCCATTCCATATACAAATCCTGTTGATATTGAAAGTATTACTATACCTATTACTGATACTGCAAAACCTATAATTAATAGTGATAATAACTTTGATAAAAGCACTTTCCATCTTGAAACTGGTCTAATTAATAATAATCTAATTGTACCCTTTGAAAATTCGGAAGCCACCATTCCTCCACCAATAATAATGACTAAAATGACTCCAAGAACTATATATATTTCATAGGTTCTATTTAAAACGCTTCTTGCATCATTAACATCCTTTAAATCAGGTATATTGTTTTCTATTCCATACCATACTTCTTTTATTTTATTTTTTCTTTTATTATTAGTTTCATTATAGTTTTTAACATACTCATCATAAGTCATAGTATATCCTTGTTGAGCTGCTGTAGATGTATATTGTTTTTCTGTCATTAATGGAGTTCTTAATTCCATTAATTCTTTTTCCACTGTTTCTATAGAGTTATTTTTCCAATTATTTTTATCATAATCAATCTTATTAGATAATCTAAATTCTAATATTTTAATATCTTCTTCATATTGTACTATTAGTTTTTCTGCATCTTGAGCTTCAATCTCAAGGTTACTCAATCTTGCTTTTTCTTCTTCAGTTTGAACTTTTTTAGACTTTAATTCATTGTACGCTGCTATAGTTTTTTTATTGTCTTCTATTAACTGTTTTTTTCTATTTATTTCTTCCTGTGTATGATTTAAGTGGTCTTTGGTAGTAATAATATTTTTTATCTGTTCTTTTTTAGCTGTTAGATTACTTTGAATTTCTTTCCTTTTATCTACTGATAATTTATAATATGAATCAACTTTACTTGGATCAGTACCTATTAGGTTCTCCATAACTACATCTTGAGGTATACCATTAATTGCAAATTCAATAGATGCTAATTCATAAGATATGAATTTTAACTCCTCTGCTTCTTTTCTTCTCCAATCTTCATAAGGAATTTCATTGGCCACAATAACTTCCATAAACTCTCTGTCTATAGATGCATACTTTAAACGTATTTGTCCTTTGGTAGTTTTATCATTTTTCAAACTATCTTCATATTCCTTTGATTGTTCTAGTTGAAATTTATCATTTTCTAAATTGTAAAAAACATTACTTTTACTTGGGATTTTATTTACTACTATAGGTAAAAATATTGCAGTAATTAAAATTAAAACTATTATTATTTTAATTGATGGCTTTTTAAACTGCTTTTCTAATTCATTAGTTACTAAATTAAATAATTTCATATTTTCTTATCCTCCTACCTTATTTGATCTTTAGATCCTGTAGTTACTTTCATAAATTCGTCTTCTAAGGTGTTACTTTCATAACTTACCAAATAAAGAGAGGCTCCCTTTGATATTACCTCTTTATTTATTTGAGCTATAGTTTCTTTTTCGCAGGAAACTCTTATTCCAGCTTCACAGATTTCACTACTAATATTTGAAAATTTTTCTTTTATAATTTTGATAACTTCTTCTTTCTTACTAACTTCTAGTACATAAGTTTTTATAGAAGATTTTACATCTTTTTTAATATCCGCTATTGTTTTTATGTCTATCATCTTTCCGCCATCAATAATTCCAAATCTATCACACATAAGCTCCATTTCGCTTAATAAGTGACTTGATACCATTACTGATAGCCCTTCTTCCTCAGCTAATTGTCTTAAAGTTTCTCTAAGCTCTTTTATTCCCATTGGATCTAGCCCATTAGTCGGTTCATCAAGTATAAGAAGCCTTGGATTATGAAGTAACGCTTGTGCTACCCCTAACCTTTGTCTCATTCCTAAAGAATATTTACTTACTTTATCATCAATTCTATTTCCAAGCTTAACTAAAGAAATAATCTCTTCAATTCTATCCTTTGTTATCCCTCCATGCATCCTTGCATAAAGCCTTAGATTATCTCTTCCCGTTAAATATCCATACATCTCTGGATTTTCTATTATTCCACCTACTCCACTTAAAGCTTTTTCAAATTCCTTTTTTACACTTTTACCATCAATAAAAATTTCACCCTTAGATATACTATAAAGTCCTGTAATCATTTTAATTGTTGTTGTTTTACCAGCACCATTGGGTCCTAAAAATCCAAAGATCTCTCCTTTATTAATAATAAAATTTATATCTTCAACTAAGACTTTTTTGCCCATTATTTTACTAACATTTCTAAGTTCTAAAACAGGTGTCATCTTAATACCTCCATAATTTTTGATATTTTATTCTCTGCGTTAGCTACAAATCATATTTTAAAGTGTCATACTTACATTCAAATTATTTTTATCTTACATTTTAATAACAATGACATGTAACAAAATAAAGTGATAAATTATCCATCTATTTAAAATTCATTAAAGTTATCATCATAATGTAACGAAAACGTTACAAGAGGTGATACATATGAATATAAACTTTCTATCATTAAACTATAGGAACAATACTCCTAAAAACCACTTAAGTGGTGTAAATGAATCTAAACTAAACAAAGAAAATACTATAGACAAGCATAAAAATAGTAATAAAATTAATGCTAGTAGTCCCTATCCTTCAGGAATGATACCTACCGATAAAGGAACAGCCATTGGAACAACTATTAATGTAGATAGAAATACTATTTTCAATATTATTAATTATGCTGTAAGCAATACTGAAACTAGTGGATTTGAAGAAATGGGTATGGATGATAATAAAAGATGGGTGGTAATTAACGGTCAACGCTTTGAATGTGAACTAACACCAGAGGAAAAGGAACTTATAAGAAAAGCTAAAGAAAGAAATAATCTTTTCGCTTATATAAACGAGGCAGAGGCAGAAGCAGAAAAATATAAAACCCAAGAAAAAGAAACAGTTCAAATAAATTTTGATGAAGACAACACTCAGCTTTCCCATGATACTAATAACCCTAAAATGCAAAATCTATTAAATAATGATAAAGTGATGACTATGCTAAAATCCATATCTATTTATAGTCCTATAAAACTGCAATTATAATACATACAAATTCTATAAATGTTTTTTACCAAAAACTTGCTGCTTATGAGGGGAACTTTTCCCTTCATCCCTTACTTTTAATATCTAGGGTTTTACCCAATAATTTATTGTAATGCCTTCATATCACTCCATTTTGAAGTCCAAAACTTTTATACTTTTCTAGACATAAAAAAAGCACAGAGTATAAACTCTATGCTCAATCTATAGGCTTTTTAATAATAAGAAATAGACTTGACTCGTCTACTTCTTTAATAATATAATTGTTGCCAAATTCCTCACCTAATTTTTTAAGTTCATCTTCTGAAAGTGTAGTAGCAACAAATCCATCCTTACACGTAATTATACCATTATGAGTTTTTTCTAGGTCAATTTCTCCAACAAGACCCTTGTCCGCTTGTTCATGAAACCAATCTAGACGATGGTTCCAAAATTTGAAGCTGTAGGTGCTAAAATAAGCCCTTCCTCCAGGAACAAGTACTTTCATGCATTGTTCAACCAAATCTATAGGGTTTCCTTTCATAGCTGATAACCCATTTTGCAAACATAATACCACATCAAATTCTTCACCAAATTTAAGGTTGTAAGCATCCATAACTTCAATGCTGCATCTAGGACTTCCTTTTATATAATTTCTACCAAGTTCTACAGAATCTTTTGAAATATCGATACCTACAAGTTTTGAGGCAAAAGGTTCCAGCTCCTTAATTATACGCCCATATCCTGTTCCAACCTCCAAAACTTTTTCATCGCCCCTTAAATCTTCCAGTACAAATTTAATCTCTTCACTTAAATAACGCTTAATTCTTGGATGCTTAGTTTCATAAACCTGAAACAATTTTGTGGAATTTAACCGTTGTTCATAGTAATTATCCATAAATACACCTCCCAATATATGACTAATCACTCTATTTCACAATAAATTCTTTTAGAAATATAATAGAAAAAGTTGTTCCTAGACCTACATGACTTTCTACAGAAATACTTCCACCATGTCCTTCAATAATTTTCCTTGAAAGAGCGAGTCCTATACCAATACTTCTTGGATTTGTGCTATCATCACCCTTGTAATATCTAGAAAATACTTTATTTAAATCCTGCTCATTTATTCCTATCCCATTATCGCTTATTTTAATTTCATTCATAAGACTGCTACTTATAACTTCAATTACAATCTTGCCACCAACACTAGTATACTCTATGGCATTTTTCACTATATTAGATAACCCCTCAGAGATCCATTTTTTATCATGGTTTATAACGGCGTTATAATCTCCCTTTATTTCTATGGCTATATTTTTAGATTCAGCTTTATCAAATAAAGAAATTAAAGCACTATCAATGGTCTTTCCTATAATAGCCTCCACTTTTTTAAATTTAATTACTCCTGCATCAAACCGCGCCATTTTAAGAAGGCTTTCTATAAGCCATTCCATTTTATCAAGTTGAATGGAGGATACTTTAGTTATATCTTTAATTTCATTAATGTCTTTACATTCCTCGCACTCAATTATACTGTTATTCATAACAAGGGTTGATAGAGGTGTTCTAAGCTGATGAGAAATATCTGAAATAAGATTCTTTAAATTAATCCTCTCCATATTAAGCTCTTCAATAATACTCTTCATCCTATTAGTCATAGCTTCAATTTGATATGCAAGTTTTGAGATATCCCCTTCATCATTTATATAATCCATCTTTACTTTATAATTACCAAGAGCGACCATTTCAGCAACTTTAGTGATTTTCGACACTCTTTTAAATACATTTTTAAAACACCAAAGTACAAAAACAAAACATATACTGACTCCTATAGACATAGATAAAAAATAATCACTTTTAAATTTTCCATCTAACCCATCTAAATATATATTATACTTTCCATCCATTTTTTCATCATATCCATAAGAAGTTAAAATATCTCTACTTTCTTCTATTTCTTCTTCATCAGCCTCTTTAGAAAAAGCACCTATAACTTCATCCTTTAAATCTTCATCTACTTCAATTATCCTTTTAGCTAAAACTAGATTCCCATTTATATAGTTTCTATTAAGTTTTTCAACTTCCATATCAATAACTTTAATTCCTAAAAAACACATTAAAAAAAGCCACACTAGAAAAAATAAAGAAATAACTTTAACTTCTCTATTTTCAAAAAATGTACTAAAACTCATTTACATCCATCCCCCACCTATAACCAACGCCTCGAACAGTTTTTATATATTTAGGACACTTAATATCATCCTCAATTTTCTCTCTAAGCCTTTTCATATATACATTAAGTGAATTGGAATCTATATAATTTCCCTTTGAATCCCAAAAATAATCTAGAAGCTTGTCCTTGGTAATCACTTGATTTCGATTATTGATAAGATATAAAATAATATTAAATTCTGTTGGTGTAATATTTATCTTTTCTTCCTTTATAATAATTTCAAAGTTATCAGGATATACCTTCATATCTCCCGTTTTTATTAAATTAATCCTACTTTTTTTAGTTCTTCTCATTACGGCATTAATTCTAGCTATAAGTTCATTAATTCTCACAGGCTTTGTAATATAGTCATCTCCACCAATTTCAAGGCCTTTTATAATATCTTTTTCTTCATCACAAGCAGTAATAAAAACTATAGGAGTATCTATCTTCTTTCTTAAAGAAATGCAAAACGAAAACCCATCACCATCGGGAAGTTTTATATCTAAAAGTATTACATCATAAATATTCTTCTTTAATAATTTCCAAGCTTCTTTAATTTGTCCTGCCCAATGAACATTATTTCCTTTTCTATTTAAAGCATATGTAAAACTACTTCCAACTCCTTCATCATCTTCAATTAACAATATCTCCATTTTGATCTATCCCCCAATATTTTTTACTACAACTCTATAACAATGATACCCTTAGAGTTAATTATTGTAAACTTATCTCTAAGGGCATCTATTTTTCTTAATTTTCGTAAAGTGTTTCTTTAATGTCAATATAGCTCCATTTTTTTCCATTGATATAGTTAATTAAAATCATTAAAAAAACAAATATAAAAGGAATAAAAATAAGCGTTATTATAGATACATTAACAGGTTTTCTAAATAAGATCCCTAAAAAATAAGTAATCGCTTTGCTAAAAATTAATCCAAAGGTTTCTCCAAATAATATGGTCCAAAAACCTATAATTAAATTTTCATTTAATATCATTTTTTTAATATCATAAGAAGTCATTCCAATGGATTTTAAAATTGCCACTTCCCTTTTCCTTGATATCATATTAGAAATAGACGTATTAATAATGCTAGCAAAAGCCATTAAAGTTATCATGAAAATAAAAGAATACCCAAGGGTGTTAATAGTGTTTTGTTCTTTACTGTAAAAATATTTTTTTTCATATCCACTATTATAGCTCCCCTCTGCTTCAACGATCCTTTTACCTACATTTTCAAAAATTTCTTTATCTTGATTTCTACTTGTCCCACTTATGGTTAGAGTACACTCTGTCTTAATAGGATTTAATAAGTTTACAGCATCTAATGGCATTATAATATCTATACCTAAGTCCATGCCTTCTTCTTCTCTAACGCCAAACATTTTATCGATTATGCCTACAATTGTAAATTCATAAAAATCCTCATTTATAACCACATTTTTATAATCATTTCGATAATCTTTATCTATTATAACCGCTCCACAATATCCTAAACGAGGAAGCCTTATCTTATCTCCAACTTTTAAATTTGTAAAATTAGGATCTATGCCGTTATCACATAGTATTACTCCATTATTTTCCAAGAGTTCTTTATTATTAGTGCCTTCAATTAAATTACTTTCAATTTTATTTAATTTATTATCATCGTAAAATTCAAGTCTTACAAGCTCAGAATAGTACTGAGTTTCATAAGCATGTTCAGCCTTAGGCTTACATTGAAAATAATAATCGGTTAACTCTTCATCCTTAAGTGAAAGCTCAGTTTGAGTGCTTTTTTCTTCATATACATTAACTCCATCTAAACTCTTTATATACTCTTTATCTTCCTCACTATAATTACCACTTATTTCAATGTCATCGGGTAAATTAAAAATATTACTTTTATTATATTCCATTGTAGATAACACATAGGTTGAAAATGCCATAGTTAAAATTATTGAAATTGATAAAGAAAAAATATTAAACTTTAAAGTTCCCTTAGATCTTTTAATGTTTTTATAGGACAAAATACCAATATCACCAAAAATCCTTTTTATACCTCTAGGACTTTTATTAATCAAGTTTTCTTTTCTGTTTATATTTATTCCAGCCAAAGCTTGATTTATTTCAATTCTACCTGCTAAAAAAGCTGGTTTAAAAGAAGCTATAAAAGTTGTAATTAGTGCTATAACACTACCTAATACAAAAGTTTTTAACAAAGTAAAAAATTTTAGTTCAACTTCTCCCATAACATAACTACTAATAATGGTAGTTATCATTGATGTAAATATTTTTACCGATAAAAGAGTTAAAATAAATCCTAAGAGTATACCCATTACACCTATTATTAAGGATTGGGTATAAACTATCTTTCTAATTTGTTTTGAGGTAGCCCCGATAGATTTTAAAATTCCAAATTCCTTAACCTTTTTACTATTAGAAACACTAAAAGAATTGCAAATTATTGTTATAGCCATTAAAGTCACTATACCCATAAGAAAGTATTTAATTATTTTTTCTTCCAGTTCTAATCTTATTTGAAAACTATCAACATAGTCTGCATTTAAAAGATATCTTTCCCGCTCAATATTATTTCTTTCTAAAATTTTAGCTATATCTTCCCTTTGATTTTTTTTATCCTTTAACTTTAAATAAACACGGTAGATTCCATCATCACTTAAATCAATACCCTCATTATTACAAGTTATAATGCTATTTTCTATATTTAAAAAGGGTATAGGCAGGTAGCGCATGGCTCCCGTTATTTTATAATTTTCCCCTTCAATATTTACACTATCTCCAACACCTCCTCCTATTTTATGAAGTGTTAAATATTCAGCAATTATGTCATTATCTTCACTTGGCACATCTCCCTCTGAAATATGAAATTTACCATCAAGCATATTTTTAAAATTATTATCCATCTCCACCAAAGTAAAACTAGAAAGGTCTTTCATCTTTAATATACCGTAGGTTTCAACCTCAACAGAATTAATTAAATTCTTTGCAACTTCACTATCTACATTAGTAATCTCCACACTATAATCGCCATAAAAATATCTATTATCTAAGTTTTCATATTCATTCTTTACATTAAAAAAATAAATTATATTTGAAAAAACTACTATTGCTATTGCTATAGAAAGGATGCAAGCAAAGGTTTCTTTCTTATCTTTCTTCATCTCTTTCCTAGCAATGACCCTATACATTATCTCCTCCCAAAATTATTTTCCCATCTTTTATTTTAATAATTCTATCTGCTTTTCCTGCAACCTCTAAGTCATGAGTAATAATTATAAGGGTTTGTCTAAATTTTTTAGCTGAATATCTTAAAAGTTCAATTATCTCTTTTGAATTTTCACTATCAAGATTTCCTGTTGGTTCGTCTGCTAAGATTATGGACGGCTTATTTATAAGTGCTCTAGCTATAGACACTCTCTGCTGTTGACCTCCTGAAAGCTGTGAAGGATAATGCTCTAACCTATCTTTAATACCTAAAGTGTTTATAATTTCATTAAAGTACTCCATATCAAGCCCTTTCCCATCAAGCCATGTTGGCATTAATATGTTTTCTCTAGCCGTTAAAACTGGTAAAAGGTTATAACTTTGATATACAATTCCTATATTCCTTCTTCTAAAAATTGCAAGTTTATCACTACTTAGTTTAGTTATTGATGTATCGTTGACTATAATTTCACCCTTTGTTGCTTTATCAATTCCTCCAATAATATTAAGTAAGGTTGTCTTTCCTGACCCACTAGGACCTATAATAGCTACATATTCACCACCCTGAATATTCAAACTAACATCATTTAAAGCATAAATTATATTTTCTCCTTTATTATACTGTCTATACACACCACTTAAATTTATCTTTCCCATAAAACCCCTCCTAATATCTAATATTATAGAAGCTTAAAATTACATTTATATTACATTTAAGTAATATATACTAGATATATTTTAAAATATTACAATATATGATATAATTCCTCATATTAATATATATTTTACATAAGAAATAGTTTCTTATATACAAGGAGGAAAATATGCAAATCTTAAGTTTTTTAATTGTAGGCATAGCACTATCACTACTTAATTGCTTTGTTATGGATAATAAGACTGATAAAAAAAGCATAGTAAAAAATCTATTATTTTTTACCACACTATTTAATGTTGTTATATTAGGCATTCTAAAATTTATATTTAAGGTTAATAATATTTTAAACCCACAAATATACTCTGTGGGCTTTTCCATAAAATATATTGGTTTTGCTTTAATAGTTGGGTTGATAGTTTTATTTTTTAAAGGTGTGTTAAACGGGAAAATTACTTTTAGTAAAGCATCAAAGGAAAAAAGTAAAAAAAGTATAATTTTAAAAGTTATATTTACTTTATTTTTTGCTATTGGAATGGCTTTTGTATCTTTTGCAAATTGGTTTTTAAGCTTCTTTGGAAATATAACACCGGAACAATTCTTATTTAACTTAAAGTCACCTCTTAAAGGTACAAGCAATGATTCTTTAATTGAAATTCTTTCTTCACCAGTTTTTGCCTTTGTAGTAGGTGCTATAGTTTTCCTACTATTTATGAATTTCAGTTATGATATCTATATATCTATAAAAAATAATAAAAAAAGAATTTTATCTCAAAGAATACTAAAAAATATTTCTTTGATTCTATCTGTTATATGTCTTGTAGGCGGAGTAAGCTATGGCTCTAAAAAATTAGGTATAACTGAAATAGTGAAAATAGCTCTTACAGATTCACCTTATTTTGAAGAAAATTATAAGGATCCAAGAAATGTTTCGATGTCTTTCCCTAAAGATAAGCGAAATGTAATTCACATATATCTAGAATCCATAGAAAATTCATATCTTCCTAAGGAACTAGGTGGATATATGAAAGAAAATATCATGCCTGAACTTACTGAACTTGCTAATGAGGGAATTCACTTTTCTCATACAGATAAGCCTTTTGGTGGCCCTCATCAAACCTATGCTTCTGAATGGTCTGTGGCGGGTATGATAAATATGAGTGCTGGTATGCCTCTTATTATCCCTATAAACGGAAACTCCTATGGTACCTCTGGACAATTTTTACCTGGCGCCATTGCCATGGGTGATATTCTAGAAGCTCAAGGTTATAATCAAACTATTATGTTTGGAGCAGATGCTGACTTCGGGGGACTAACAGCCTACTATACTACTCATGGTAGCTACAATATATTTGACTATAAAGCTGCTATTGAAAAAGAATTAATACCTGAAGATTACTATGTATGGTGGGGTTTTGAAGATGACAAATTATATGACTACGCTAAAGATGAAATAACTAGATTACATAATGAAGGTAAACCCTTTAATTTTACCATGGAAACAGCTGATACTCACTTCCCTGATGGATATTTATCAGAAGGTGTTGAAAATAAATTTTCATCTCAATATGCAAATGTAATAGCTTATTCTACGAAGGAAACCGTAGAATTTATTAGATGGATTCAAGCTCAACCTTTCTATGAAAATACTACTATAGTATTAACTGGTGACCATACAAGTATGGATAAAGCTTTCTTTGCTGATTTTGATCCAAACTATGAAAGAACTACCTTCAATTTAATTCTTAATTCTGCTGCAAAAACAGATAATGTTTTAAATAGGCAGTATGCTCCCTTTGATATGTTCCCAACTATTCTAGAAAGTATGGGAGTAAAAATTGAAGGTGGCAGATTAGGACTTGGTACAAGCCTCTTCTCTAATGAGAAAACTTTAGTTGAAAGAGATGGCTTAGACGCAGTAAATAAGGGCTTTCATGGAAACAGTCATTACTTTAATGATGAAATTATAAACGAGAAGAAAGATAGTATTTTTGAAAATACAAATATAACTGAAAACTAAAAGGTAAAATTTAAAAGTTAAGAGATTTATAAACTGATTACTTAACCTTCAGTATATAATTCTTCTTAGCTTTTTTATTGTAAAATAATTCCATCTTAAAAAATCAATCTGCCAGTTATTACTTATTACTAATTAAATATTCTTCAAGACATAAACCTTTCTCTTTCATTTCTGTTGCAACTTCTTTTCCTACATATCTATAATGCCACGGCTCATATTTAATTCCAGTAATATCCGTTTTATTTGAAGGATATCTTAGTATAAATCCATACTTATATGAGTTTTCCATTAGCCATCTTTGTTCTGCTGTATCTTCTTGAGCTTTATCTAAAATTTGATAGTCCTCTGAGACTATATCTAAAGCTAAACCCGTTTCATGCTCGCTAGATCCTGGAACTGCAACCCACTTTTTAGCTTCCTCTGCAGCTTCATCATATGAATATCCTTTTTTTACATATGTATCAACTTCGTTACGTAAAAGTTCTACTTGAAACTCCCTTGTTCTATAGGAAGAACAAATTTTAGGTTTTAACCCTTGTTTACGAGCATCATTAAACATATTTTGCAAATCTTCATATATGCGACTATCAACCTTATGTCCATATGAAAGTTCCGTTAAATCAACCTTAAAGTTTTGAGGCAACGAAGTTTTTTTATTTACTAAGATTAAATTCCAAGAATCTTTATCAATTGTTTTAAACTGATTATCCACTTTCTTACCTTTATTATTAGATAAAATTTTCGCCTCAGATATTGATTCAATTTTATTACTTAAAATAAATCCTATTGCTATTATAAAAAATAGCATTCCCCATATTATATGGCATAACTTCTTATTAACAACTTTTCTTTTTATATTATGTTTTTTCTTCATGTTAATCACTCCTTATATGTAATAATACATAAGGAATGTTTATAAATTTTATCATTTTGCCATCAAAATTGCATCATTTTATATTAAAAATAAAAAGTTAATATCCCCTCAAGCTAAATTCAATATGGTCACTAGATTGACTATATACATATGTTATTTCTTTTTCATTTATTGTATATAATGAATAACCATTATATTGACCTTTTTCTTTATCCCACTTAACACCTAGATATTCAGCAAATTTTTCTGGAGAATTTTCAGGTATGTTATCACCATATCCATCTAAAAAAAGTAGCGTATAGCTATAAATCATATGAGTTTTTGCATCAATTAACAATATCATTTGAAACTCATCACCCTGAAGTGTCATATTCCATACCTTAACTTGTTTACCTAAATCATTTGCATCAATTAGTGACTTTAGTGAAAAATCTCTTAAAAATAACTTCTCATCGATATTGATACTAGGTATAACTTCAAGTCTTATTAACTTACTAATTTCATCCATTACAAAATCTGGTATGGACATTGACCTTAATTCTCCATTTTGAGTTTGCCTTGTATCTACAACAATAACACTATCTTTTCCCATCTCATATCCACATAACAGTGATAATTTATTCTCTACAGTAATTGAATCACTTTTAGAGCTAATATTATTATGAACACTTGACGTTTCTACCTTTCCCAACAAACTAATTCTCTCAATATAGGATAATAAAAAAGGTAAAAAAGCAAAGGCTGTTATAATTATAGTTAATATTATACATATAAAAATTTTCTTATTATTGTTCTTCATCTATTACTACACCTCTTAAAATTATACTAACCTTTGTTCCTTTGTTTATTTCACTTTCAAATATAATTTCACCATTATGAAGTTTAATAACTTCAACACAAATAGATAATCCAAGACCAGCGCCCCCTTGGCTCCTAGCCCTCGATTTATCAATCATGTAAAATGGATCAGTTATTCTAGACAGTTCTTTTTTTTCCATTCCTTTGCCATTATCAACTATTTCAATTATAAAATCACTGCCAACCCTTTTCCCACTTAATTTAATGATACCTTCTTCGTTAAATGCTTCCTTTGCTTTTTTATCATATTTTCTAGCGATAGCCTTTATAGAATTATCTATTATGTTGATAAAAACAGTTTTCATAAAATCAGGTTCAATTTGTAAGATGCATTCCTCTACATTCATCAAAAAAGTTATATTATATTTTGATAAGTTAGGAAACATTACGCCTTCAACTTCTTCAAAAAAATCTATAGAAAAAACATTATGCATTTTAAAGTTTTGTTTCTTCAACATTATTAAATCTAAAAGTTTCATAGAAAGAAATTCTATTCTTTTTCCCTCTTCAAAAATATAGTTAGATGAAATAATAACTTCCTCTTGAGATAACTTCCTTGAACGTAACATATCTGCATAGCCAATCATAGATGTTAATGGAGTTTTTATCTCATGGGCAAAACATCCTATAAAAGACTCTTGTCTCATATTTACATCTTTTAATTCATTTACAGTTGTACATAAATTTTCTGCCATCACATTAAAACTATTTGCAAGTTCTCCAGTTTCATCACTTGCATTAGTATGTACCCTCTGAGAATAATTACCTTTAGAAATTTCTTTAGATGCTCTTGATAATCTATATATTGGTTTTAATATTATAAAGGATATTATAAACGATAGAGTTCCACCTATAACAATCATAATAATTGTTATATATAAAAATGTTTTGTACTGTTCCTTTTGATTATTAAAAATTTCCGTAATATCAGAAAAATTTTCTATATAATATAAATCTCCCGTAAAATCTAAGGGAACTCCAACCTGAATATAATATTTACCATTCAGTGCTGTAATTTCATGCCCCTTTGTTTGTTTATCAAGTTTATTAATTAAATTATCTTTAAAACTAATTTTTAAATTTTCATATATCAATTCTCCGTTAACATCTACAATTCTATATAACATCTTACCATTTCCACTATTTATATTTATATTTGGTGCAACCTGCCTTATCCACTTTGACTTTGTATATCCTTCCTTTCCACTATTTACTTCTGAATATTGAATATACATATCACTAACATCTGCTAATTCTTGCGATAAAATACCATTTAATATTTCATTTTCCGTATATGTATTTTTTATTTCCCTATCTAATGATGTTTTAAAATTATTATTTATAAGAATATAACTTCCAATACTAAAGCAACTGACACAAATAATCATTACACTAAAAAATATTTTCCAAAAAAGCTTCAATATCTAAACCTCCAGTCTATAACCTATCTTATATACTGCAACTATTTTATCTTCTAAATCTAATTTCTTTCTCATTCTTTGAACATGAAGGTCAACGGTTCTTGTATTACCCATATAGTCATCTCCCCAAACACGCTTATATATTTGCTTTCTAAAAAGTGCAATATTTTTATTTTGTACAAAAAGCAATAATAAATCATATTCTTTTGCAGTTAAATTTACAACTTCTCCATGACTTTTGACAATCCTTGATAAATTATCTATTTCTATATGAAAAATTTTAAAGTAATCTCCTACTTTATTATATCTTCTAAGTACTCTGTCAACTCTTGCTATAAGTTCCATAATTTCAAAAGGTTTTGTTATATAATCTTCTGCGCCAAGTCTTAATCCCTTAACCTTATCCTTAACATCAGTCTTAGCAGTCAAAAAAATAACTGGTATATTAAGTTCTTTTATATAATTAAATATTTCATATCCATTTAACTTAGGAAGCATAATGTCTAACAATATTAAATCATAACTTTCCTTTTCTATCATATCAATGGCCTCATATCCATCATAAGCACATTGGCAATAATATCCTGAATCAGCCAAGTTAATTTTTATTAGATTTGAAATAGGTTTTTCATCCTCAACAACAAGTATTTTTATCATAAATATCTCCTTAAATTTAGTAAATTACTTATGCTTTATTATTTTACAACACAATTGTATCATATTTGCATCGAATATGATTTCACTGTGGAAATTTCTACATATTAGGAGTAAAATAGAATGTAATGACTATAAACAATAAGGGGGAAAAAATTTTGAATAAAAAAAGTAAGACATTTAAAAAAATTTTAAGTGTACTTATGGCAACATGTATTTTTACAATGGCAGCTCCATCTTTCAATTTAGCTTTTGCTAATGATGGGACAAGCTTTGAAAATCAAATGGATGCTATAGTAAAGAAGTATGAAGGAGAAAATCTACAAATTAAAAACGGATTTTCTCTTTATGTGGGTGAATCACTGAATTATATGGATTTACTACCACCAGAAGGAGCAGATGTTAATTTTATTGTAACTAGTAATGATGAATCAATAGTTAAAATAGATGAAAATAAAAATATCATTGCCTTAACTCCTGGCGAAACTTATATTACACTTAAAGCTGATTTTGGAACTTTTCTATATCAAATTTCTGTAGAAGAAGAAACTCCTATAGCTCTTAGTTCCTATGAAAAAGAAGGACTAACTGATTATGGTTTATCTGTTTATCCTGGATACAGGGTATATGTTGATGCTGGTCATGGTGGAAAGGAAGAACCTGGAGCAAATGGTTTTGGACGTACAGAAAAAGATATAACTTTATCTATTGCCTTGAAAGTAGAAATGGCATTAAAAGCTAAAGGCGTAGATGTGGTAATGAGAAGAAATAATGACAGCTATATGGATTTTAGAGATATAGGTCCTCATGCAAATACTACTCAATCTGATGCCTTTGTTTCAATTCACACTAATGCATTTAATGGAGCTGCCTATGGAATTGAGACTTATTATTCAGAAAGGGAAGAATCTAAAAAACTAGCTGATTCTGTTCAAAATAAGTTGATTACTAATACCGGTGCATTTAATAGAGGTGTTAAAAATTATGGTTTCAATGTAGTTGCATCTACTATTATGCCTTCTGCTTTAGTAGAAACTGGTTTTATTGATAATATTTCCGAATCTGCCAAATTAGGAACAAGTTCCTATCAACAATTGCTAGCAGATGCTATGGCAAATGGCATATATGATTACTTAAAAGCTAATGTTACCATAGTAGACCCAATAGATAGCGAAAGGATATTTGGTTTAGATAGATATGAAACTTCATATAAAGTAGCTAACCTTGGATGGAACACAGCAGATACTGTAATAATTGCTCCTGGTGCAAACTTCCCAGATGCTTTATGTTCTGCTCCACTAGCAAAGAAATATGATGCTCCAATTTTACTTGCAGAAAACTGCTCTATTAATTCACAACAAGGGCTTAAAGATGTGTTACTCAAATTAAATGCAAAAAAAGCCATTATAGTTGGAGGTACTACTGTACTTTCTAATATTTTTGAAACTGACTTAAGCACTATGGGAATATCATCTGAAAGAATTGCAGGTAGTGATCGATATGAAACTGCTGCTAAAATTGCTGAAAAAATAGGAACTACTGGAGAAATTGCTTTAGCTTCAGGTGAAAATTTTCCTGATGCACTTTCTATCTCATCAATAGCAGCTCAGCTACAAATGCCTATTCTTCTTACTAAAAGTAGTGAGTATCCTGATGCCACAAAACAATATGTTGGTAACAATTCAATTTCTAAAACTTATATTATAGGTGGTACTACTGTTATCCCTAATAATATTAGTGCCTTACAAAAAAGTCCTTGCAGACTAGAAGGCTTAAATAGATACTCAACTAATGAAGCTATATTTAATAATTTTAAAGATAAAATAAATTTATCAACAGGATATATGGCAAGAGGAAATGCTTTCCCTGATGCACTTTCTGTATCGCCTTTGGCTGGTAAGAATAGCTCTTTTGTATTTTTATGTAATGAGAAAGAGTTAGAAGCTCCTCTTGAGAATATGATTAATACCAACAGAAACTCCATTTCTAAAATGTATATTTTAGGTGGATCAGCATTTATTACAGATAAAACTCTAATTGATTTAGGTATTAAATACTAATAAATTTAACTCTAAAAATAAGTGGTGGAAGAATACTTTTTAAGTTATTCTTCCACCACTTTTGGTTTATATTACTTAATAGGTTGCTCTTTAGGAATAATAATTGTAAATCTAGTTTTATAGTACTGTGATTCATCACTCTCCAGTAACACCCTACCATTGTGCATATCAATTAACCTTCTTACTATGGCAAGTCCCAGTCCTGTACCATTTTTAGTATTCCTAGATTCATCTCCTACAGTAAAGGCTTCAAAAATATTAGGTGCAATATCTTTGGAAATTCCAATACCATTATCTGCAATAAGTATTTTATAATTATCATCTTCTAATGTTAATCCCACAAAAACTTTTGTACCTTCTGGATTGTGTTTTAAACTATTGCAAAGCAGATTTTCAAATACTCTTTGAAGTTGTAATTTATCAATGTATGCATACATCTTTTCTTCTGGAATATCAACTTCAATCTCAAATCCAGCGTCTAATATATCTTGATATTTAAGAGCTACATATGCCCTAATAAATTCACTTAAATCTTCTCTTGTAAAATTAAGCTCAAAGTCTGGATGATCTAATTTACTATATTCATAAAACATGTTGATAAGGTCTGTTAACCTGGTTGATTTGGAGTAAATTATATTGAAGTACTTTCTTTGATCCTCTTTTTTTATAACCCCATCGGATAAAGCTTTTGCATATCCCTGAATTGTCGTTATAGGAGTTTTTAAATCATGTGAAATATCTGCAAGCATCCTTTGCTTATCACTACTTAGCTTATCTTTTGCTTCCTCACTATGTCTTAATTTTTCAGCCATCATATTAAAGCTATCACATATATCTACAAACTCCTTAGGCCCATTATATTCTAGAGGTTCGTTACTTCTTCTTTCCGCCAAGTCAATCATAGCCCCTTCTATTTTATTCAGTGGCTTTTTAACTTTTTCCTTTAATATAATAACAAAAGCTACAATACACAAACCATAAACTAAAATAAATAATTTAGCAGACTTTTCAATCCACATTTTAACTTTTTTCTCAAATCCATCATTAGTAACTTTTTCCATTTTAATAATTGCTGTGCGCTCTTTCCCTTCAAAATCCTCATAGGAAAATTTATATATATCATACCCTTCTGGATAAGTAAAAGTTAAATAGCCAAGTTCTTGAATTGAATAGGATTCATTATATTCCTTAACTTGTCCACCTCTATAAATTACATTTAAATCTTTATCTAATACTTCAAACCATCCATCAAAATCTTCCTTTTTACTGTTGTGATAAATTTCGCTAATATTTTCAAATGTAGTAATCTCTGTTTTAGATCTTAACAATACCGTCAACTTATTCCCATCATCATCAAGAAGATAATATAGATCATTATAAGTATCTCCACCATCATAATTATGAATAAATTCTAGTTCTCTATCCGTATAAGTATCAATATAATTATCAACTCCCATGTGATATATAACATCATTACTTTCATCTAAAATATCTATAACTCCATTAGGCCCTGCAATTTGTCTAAAATCAAGCTTTTTATAATCTCCATCTTTTAAGATGTTTTTTTCTACCTCACTTAAACCTAAGGGAATTTGTGCTTTACTTGGGAAAAGCTTTGTCCCAAAAAAAGTTATTGCAAAAAGAGTGATTACAATTACAATGGTAAATATAATATAATTTTTAAGTAAAAGGGAAAATATACTTCCACGGCTTCTTTTTTTACATATTTTCAATTTTGTAGCCTAGCCCCCTTACAGTCTTTAAGTAAATTGGGTTCTTTGAATCATTCTCAATCTTCTCTCTAAGTCTATAAATGTGAACCATTAAAGTATTATTATCACTCTCTAAATAGTCTCCATTAATATTTTCATATATTTGAACTTTAGTAAAAACCCTTCCTGGTGATTGCATAAGTAATGCCAATATCTTAAATTCCGTAGCAGTAAGCTGAACTCTTTTTCCTTTCTTTGTAACGATAAAAGAATCCAAATCTAAAGTAATATCACCAATACTAATTGAACGACTTTCTTCTGATATATAATGCTCTCTTTGAAAGTTATAAGTTCTTCTAATTAAAGATCTAATTCTGGCAACAACTTCAAGGGGATTAAACGGCTTACACATATAATCGTCTGCCCCTAAGTCCAGTCCTAATATTTTATCACTGTCCAAATTTTTTGCTGAAAGTATAAGAATAGGAAGGGTACTAATTTCTCTTATTTTTTTTGTTACCTCATATCCATTTAATTTAGGCATCATTATATCAAGAATTGCCAATGATATATTCTCTGTGTTAATTACTTCTAAAGCATCTTCACCATTATTAACAGATATGATTTTATAATCTTTTTCTAGATAGAGTTTTAATAGCCCAACTATATCTTCATCATCTTCTGCAATTAATATTTTCCCGTCATTCACCTTATACTCCTCCTCAAAGCTCCAATCTTTTTCAAGTAATTTTCATCTAGCCATATATATATTATCACAATATAAAACCTAAAGTTTTAATTTAAAATTTTCAGATAATATGTATATCTCTATTATACATAAAATTCTATACTATTTGTAGAAACCATTAATTAAGTGGCTCTGTATTACCTTGTTCAGCATGACTTGTACATTCCATAACTTTATTTTACCACAGAGCTAATTAAATTATGTTATAAAGCAAAAATTGTCATCTGATGCAATATCAGATGACATATAATCATATATAAATTAATCTACTATAGGAAACTAATCCTTACTCTACTATAGGTTTCTTCTTGGGAACTATCCTTAACTTCAACAGACTGTGATAAATCTTTAACCATCTCGCATTCATCCCTTCAAAATTATTAGATTTTACATATATAAGTCGTAAGAAAATTCATCCTTTACAACTTATATAGAAAACCTTTTGCCAAATACTTATACTCTATTGTTCAACTACAACTATAATGATATCCTATGAAGATTAAGGATTTATTTACTGAATCTTAAGATTGCCTTAATTTTGTTACCATTTATTTACGTACCATTAACGAACCTTAAGGTTATCTAAACGTAAAAGACATATTCATATTGTATAATGTATTTAGTTAGAATTATACACAATTAACTAACCCTCATAGGAAACTATTAAGTGGAATACCCTACTACTTAATAGTTTTCTATCCTTAATCAATTATATTATGTTAACGAAATTGATGGAATTTTTAAATGAATAAACTTCATTTAAACTTACATACTTATTTAATCTGCTATTCCCATTATAATGGGTTCATCATAGTTCACTCCAAATGTATCTATCTCTACTGAACTAATAATTTCTGGAATAAGTGGTTCATTTACTATTACACCCTCTATACCCACATCAACAGATCTGGTTTTAACTGAAATTATTCTCTCTACCTCTTTGAACCCTTCAATAACTCTTCCAAACCCAGCGAACTTTCCATCTAACTTTTTGCCAGCTTCATCACTTAATGTTATAAAGAAGCAACTGCCTCCTGACATTTTTTCTCCATCGCCACCAAGAGCTACTACCCACTTTTCAATTTTTAAATTATTACTAAACCCATTTGCTTTAAATTCCCCATCAATAGCCACATTACACCTAGGATCTTTCCCGAAGGAATCATAGGTTGGTTGTAATACAAAGTTTGGTGCAATTCTCTTAATTTCTCTATCATCAAACAATCCATTCTTAGCTAAAAAAATAAAACAATTAACTGTATTCGGTGCTTCTTTTGGAAAAAGCTCCATAATAATTTTATTCCCATTTTTCATTGTCATCGTTGCTATTGGATTTTTCATTATTTATTTCCTCCTCATATGCTAATTAATTTATTCAGTTTTTTCAAAAGGAACCCTATGGTTCCCTTTGAGTATCTCTCCTTGAACCGGAGGGGATAGGATCCCCTTTCAACCCTTCTTAGGTAAAGCTGCTCATATGCTAATTATTATATTTTCAGTTGACTTCCTTCCATTATAATCTCATCATCAGCAGTAATTTTAAGTGGTTCTACTATAAAATCGTAGTGAAACCTTGATTCATTTTTTCCTCCAAATTCACTATTCATACCTATAGCAATATGAACTGTGCCTAACATTTTTTCATCTAACTCAGAACATCCTATTACTGCTTTAATATTGTCATTTAATCCTATGCCAAACTCTCCAAAAACATCTCCCTTATCTCCATAACTTTTTATAATGTCCATTAACTTTTGTAATGAACATTCAATTAACTTACCTTCTTTAAACTTTAATAAAACATTTTCAAACAACTTCCCATCTATGTGAACCTTAGGTATCATAATTGTTCCGTCAACACTTTCCTCCACCGGTGCTATATATACCTCACCACAAGGTATATCTCCATTACCATCATCTTTGTACCATACTCTTCCTTTAGTACTAAAGGAAAGTCTATTATCCCCAAAGGTATCTATTGTATATTTATTTTTATTATATAACTTGTCTGTTACCCTAATGCATGAAGATTTAATTCTTTCAAGATTAACACACAAAGCCTCAATCATAGATTTTTTGTAAACGTTAAACTCTAAGTCGTTAACTCTTGCATTCTCTTCTGTAGGTACCCTAACTTGAATAAATAGTTTTTTATTCTTGCTCAATATGCTGAAAAGATTTTTAATATACATAACATAATATGAAATCTTATCTTTTGGAAATTCATCATGTGGGGATGGTCCGTGCATAAATATGTCAACTACAACATCGGCCATATTAAAAATTTCTTCATACTGATTTGGAAATGAACTATCCTTGGTAACAGCTTCATTAAAAATATCTTTTAATAAATTTCTTGATTCCTGCCACCTAATTGGAACTGAACCTTCCTTCATAATTTCTAGTTGAAACTTATCCAATATTTCTAAATCCTCATTCTCCCCCCAAAAATGTAATAATACGGTAGAACCCTTGGGAAGAGAAAACCCCTTAACTATATTAGGAATAACATCTACAAACTCCATTATATAAAAACCCTCCCTTATTTTAGAGTATATATTAAAACTTAATTCCAATATATTATTAATATTACAAATTTTCAATAAATTTACATTAAATTACGAAATCTTAAGAAAAGTATTATTTACAGCTGCGTAACTTACAGTTTTTATTATCTAATATACAGCTAGTTGACTTTTTAATGCTTTTTAGCTAAAATCACATCTATATCGAGTTAATTGTAACATATATATTATAAAGGAGAATTATAATGGCAATAAAGTATGTACATCATGTATGTATCCAAACAGAAAAGTATAGTGAATCTATTGATTTTTATACAAAAATATTAGGCTTCGAAATAGTAAAGGAAACTCAAAACTTTCATTCCAGAGCCTTTAATACTTGGTTAAAACTAGGTAGCTTTATGATTGAACTACAAACACCTAAAAAAGGAGATATTTTAAATAATTGGAGCAATAAAAATGAAGGAATAGTTCACTTATGTTTTTTAGTAGATAATGTCCAAGAGGAATATTCTCGAATTACATCTTTAGGTTATAATAACTTTAAATTAAAAAATAATAAAGTTATCTATGAAGTTGAAGACGGAAAATTATTAAAAATCAAAGCTCCTGAAGGTACTGAAATTGAAATGCGAGATACTGAAATATAGTAAGGATAAGACCATTGCAATATTAATTTGTAATGAATCTTATCCTATTCCAATATGTTAAAAATAAAATTTTTTATGTTAAATCTAAAAGATGCTTTGCCTTCAATACTATCAATAGATATAGTTCCTAACTTACGACTATCTAAACTATTTTCCCTATTATCACCCATAACAAATACTTCATCATAGGGGACTTCCACTTTCAAATCAGGTGAAGTATCAGTATCACTAGATAAATAATCTTCCTCTATTAACTCTCCATTTATATAAACATTGTTATTTTTTATCTCCACTAAATCGTTAGGGAGTCCAATTATTCTCTTTATAATATGTTTTTCTTTTAAATCTATAACTACAATATCGCCTCTATTATACTTTTCAGTAAACTGCCTATATCTTTCTAAAACAACTTTATCATTACTTCCATTTAATGTAGGATACATTGATATACCTTCAACGCTAACCACATCAACTAATAATACTTTTAAAAGCAATACTATTAGAATTATAGAAAAATATTTAGTTAACTCTTTTAAATTTTTCTTCATTATTACCACCTTATCACTACACATTTAGGCTCTGTATACAATTACAGACCTTACACTCATAAAGATTATACTTCATTATCGTTTTTCCCTTGTTACAACTTTATAATAGTCTACAGGTTTAATTAATAATTTTTTACATAAATTATTATAAAATCTACAATTATTACTTTTAGAAATTAGTTTTATATTCCTATTACTTCATACCTATGTTATATTACAATTTTAATATTTTGTCATTACATTATGATAATATTGATATGTAATAAATTATACTGCTTCGAGTTAAAATTTAAGGAGTAATTGAAATGGAACAATTAATTAACTTTTTTACTCATGAATCATTACCTGATAAATTAAGCAGTGAAGATATTTCATCTATTAAGGTATTAAGTGAAGGTGACCTTTTTAATAAACAATTGCCCATTAGTTCTTTAAAAATATGTTACCTTCATTTATATAATATTAATTCTAATTTCCCCAGTGAATCTTTAGTACAAAATTCTTCTACATCCACTAAAGATTCACTTTCCTTGAAAAACTTAAAATATCTTTTACAAGAACTTAGTGACTTTAATATAAAAAAATTAATACTAGTTCATAACAATGAATCTATTTTAACTGAAGAAATTGTTACTTATGTAAAAGATAATTTTTCATATGAAATAATTTTAGTTTCCAAGGATAATAATTTGTTTTTAAACTATTGTCCATCTATGTTAACTATGAATAACTTAAACTGCTCTGCTGGAACGTCTTTAATTAGTATTGATATTAATGGAAATGTATATCCTTGCTTTAAGATGCATAATAAAAATGCAATTATAGGTAATCTACATCTTAATTCTCTTAAAGAAATCCTTAATAATAAAAATGAATCTTCCATTATGAAAAGTATAAATAAGTGTAGAAATTGTAATTTAAAAAACATATGTGGAGATGGTTGCAGATATAAATCTTTAATATTAGGTGATGAAGTTATTGAACCTGATTCTTACTGCAATAACTATCAAAATTACTATTCTAATTTCATGGAAAATTTAATGAATTCGTATTTAATTTAGATATAAAAAAATTTATATATTCCACTCCTTGCTTTTAAAACATCCATTTTAAAATGTTAAATGGATGTTTTTTTATATGGCTCTGTACTAAATTTCAAATTTTTAATTGATGGTTATATTCCTGCCTTTCAAAAAAGGGTTTAGAGTGATTGTATCCCCTCCGTCTTAAGGCGACATACTGAAAAACTCTTTACAACATTAATTGGCAATAGTTAAAATCTGGGTAAAAATATCACTATCCATAGAAGTTTCTAATAGGATATTTTTATGGCGATCTATAAAGCCTTTTAAATTACTTAAACCTAAACCTCGATTATTACCTTTAGTAGAATATCCTTCTTCAAACATCTTAGAGATAGATATTTCCTTAGACTCAAAAGTATTTTCAATTATAATTATCACAGATGTTGACTTAACTATAAATGCTAAAGTAAGTTCTTTTCTTTCACTTTCAGCTGCAGCTTCAGTGGCATTATCTAAAAGAATTCCTAAGGATCTAATTAAATCAACTATTTCCATATTTATTTCTTCTACAGAATCAACTATTTCTATATTTACATTTATACCCAGTTCCTGAGCTCTTAATAATTTTGTTGCAATTAACCCTTTTATTTCAGTAATTTTTATATTTTGTAGTTTCCCAAGCTTAAAATTATTTTCTGTTAAACTTTGGTTTAATGGATAGATGTTCTCATTAAAATATCTATTTAGTCCGTCCATATCTCTATCATCAATAAAGCCCCTTATTGCTGCCAATATGTTTATATAATCATGTCTAAACTTTCTCATATCCATATATACATCTTCTAAATTGCTCGTGTATTGCTTTAAATTTTCTAGATAAATACTACTATAGTAAAAATAAGCTTCCTTTTTTATGGTGTTAAAAATAATAACACAAATAATAGCTAGTATTACCCCAAAAGTTGCAAATATAAGTCCGTTAATTCTAGTTAAGTAAATGGGGTCACTAGATAAATTCCAATTTATATTCATATAAAATAAACCAAAGGTAACAAATACCGCAATATATATAAGAATTGCATACTTTGATTTATAATTTTGATTTATAAAAACACGATACTTATTAATAAGATATGATGTTAATTTACTCAAAAGATATATTGATACAAGAATAATCATACATGCAATAATATATATTATATTACCAACCTGTAATTTATCTTTAAAAATATACGAAACAGCACATCCTATGGCACTATCACTGACAATTATAATTATGCAAATTAAAATATTAAATAAAATACTTCCTAACACTTTTTTTAAATTTTTATAAATAAATAGTACGGGAATAAAATAAACTGCTAAAGAAGCTAAATTCACATTAAATAATGCAATAATACTATATCCAAGAATTATTGTTAATTCCATAACAATCACATCTAGAAACTTAACCTTATATGGAGCTAAATTTAAATATGCAATAATATAAGGAATCGTAATAAAAATAATATGAAATACCATTTTTGCTTCATATGCCATAATTCTCACCCCCACAATATCCTATATTATACAATAAATTTCTATATTTTTGAACCATAGAAAGATAATTCTAATTGTAAATTTTAATGAGGGCTTCTTAATGTAAAGTTAATCTACAAGAGAATAAATCCGTTACCTTAAAATAAGATAACGGATTTAAAATGTATTAAGGGATTATTTTCTATCTTTTTTAATTAGCTTTGAATTTATCTTTGGTTCATACCAGATATAAAACATAGATAATGAATCTACTGCTGTTTCTCCAATGTTCATACAAGTTTTTGCTGCGTTGTTAATTAAGTTCTTTTTCATACTCTTCATAATTCCTATAACTCCTTTTTAAAATTTTATATGTTATGGGCAAAATACTTATAACCTGGTAAAGCATTGCTAACATTGTTAAGTTAATAAAAGTTATATTCTTTAATATTAAATTAATAACTAAAATAACCACTGCAATAATGAATGCATTTCTTTTTAACTTTCTACGATGCTGAGGACCAATTATTGGCCTATTCTCAGTATCTGCTGGTGCATATTTTAAAATAAGTAATGATAAAATCACACAAATTAAAAATGCAACCTTAAAGCTAATGGGAAAATTTAAAGTCAAATATGCTCCCCCAACAAATGCAATTAGTGCAGTCAATGTACACGAAATACTTTTCTTGGCATGAAGACCTGCCGCATACAATCTTAATAAAGCAAATACAAGTATCATTAATAAAACTTCTTTTACAATAGAAAAGCATGCTGCTAGAATTAAGATAATAGATGTTTTTATAAAATTAACTATTACGTTTAGTACACCAAGATATAATTTTTCCTCTTCCAGTTCTTCAAAAGTCATATATTTTTTAAAGTAATTTACTACTTTTCCTGTTAAATAATCATATATATCAAACTTCTTTTTTATCATTTCCTCGCTCATCTTTATCACCTAACCATATTATAACATATTCTTCTACATAATTACTTTTTTGTCGTAAACGGTTGATTATTTGTCATAAATGCTTTAATGTAAGTATTTAGGATTTTTTTGTATTATTGTATAATATTATACATAGCACTAAGTTACAATAATTTGTGGAGGGATATTATGCTAAATATTTTTATTTGTGAGGATAATACAGAACAAAGGAAAAAATTCATTAACATTATAGATAATATAATCATGTCAACGGATTATGATTTAAATTTAAAATTATCTACAAATGATCCTTACGAGCTTCTAAATCATATAAATAATCTTTCATCAACAGGTATTTATTTTTTAGATATTGACCTTCATTCAGATATTAATGGAATACAGCTCGCTGAGCAAATTAGGCATTACGACCCTAGAGGTTTTATTGTTTTTATAACCTCCCATGCAGAAATGAGCTATTTAACTTTTGTATATAAGGTTGAAGCAATGGACTATATTATAAAAGATAATTTTAATTCTATTGCTGAAAGATTTAAGGAATGTATAGAAAATGCCTATTCAAAATATATAGGTACAAACTCTAACCCTGAAAATTCAATTTCAATTAAAGTTGATGATAGAATTATTAATCTCCTATACGATGACATTTTATTTTTTGAAACATCTTCTACAATTCATAAAATAAGGATTCATTGTATTAACAGACAAATTGAATTTTACGGCAAAATGAAAATTCTTGAGTCCGAAGTAGATAAATCCTTTTGTAGATGTCATACATCCTATTTAATAAATACGAAAAAAATTAAGGAGATAGATAAAAAATCTAGAATAGCTTATATGATAAATGGAGAGCAATGCTTAATATCAATTAGAGGTCTTACCTCTTTATTAAATAGCTTATCTTAATATTTGTTAATATTCTCAAATATTTCTAAGTATTTTATTAATATTTCCGATTATAAAGTATAACGATGATTTTAATTATTCTCACATAACAAGATTAGTGTAAAGGAGAACTTTCATGTTAAAAATAAAACGAGCTTTAGAGCTAGATGCTCCAATTATAACTGCAATTAAAACTAGAGCTTATAATAAAGAACTTAATACTTACTTAGGCAGAGATGGTGGTCCTACTGGATATAATGAAGTTAAATCAGAAGTTGAAATTATTAGGAAATTTATAGCATATAAAATTGAGCTTGATAGTGAAATAATAGGAAGTTTTTTTCTTATACCATCAAAACCTAAAAAAATGCATTTTGATGATTTTGTTATTGATCCAAAGTATCAAGGACAAGGATACGGATATAAAGTACTACAACTAATTGAAAACGCCTATCCCCTTGTCATGGAGTGGAGGCTTCAAACTCCTATTTTTAGTATAAAAAATCAACACTTATATACTAAATTTGGTTATGTTGAAATAGCGAGAAGTCAATATGAAATAGAATACTTAAAGCAAATTTAATTTTAAAAGGTATATTGGTTTTAATTACTGATATGCCTTTTTTGCTTCCAATTACAGAACCAAATCTATAATCTTACTAATTCTTAAGAATAAATTAATTCCAATAATTTTTTAAATATAATTTAACTTTTCTAAAATTTGTTTTAAATTTTAATATTTTTGAAAATAATTACATCAAATTCCTTTTAATTAATTAGTCGAATAAGTAGACTTATTGTTGTGTAATATTTCCTAATGCTGCAATTTGCTGAAAATTCAAAATTGATTTATCTGTTCAAAGTGATAAAATCAAAAAGGAAGTTTATTGCAATAAACATTTGTAAATTAAGGGGGAAACACGATGGATTATAAAAAAAGCGTATCTGTTGGACTTGCATTATCTATGTTTTTAAGTTCTTCTGCTGCTGCATTAACACCTGATGAAGCACTAAAAAAAGTTGAAAAGTTAGGTATTAACACTCTAGAAGCACAAATATCATGTGAAGATGATCTTAAAAATTTGAAAGATACTGATATTGTAAGAATAATTGTTGAACTAGAATCAGATTCAGTTATTGACAAATTGACTGCTGCAAATACTAACATATCTGAAATGAGTATAGAAGATGTAACAGAGATAAAAGAATCTGTACTCAAGGAACAAGATAACGTAAAGAACAACATAAAAACTGAAGGCATAGAGGACAATATAATTAATTCATTTACTACTGTTACTAATGGTTTTAGTATGGAAACAACATTAGAAAACGCTAAAACTTTAGAGAATATTGATGGTATCAAATCAGTTACTATTGCTAACGAATATGAAAGACCTGAACCACTCATGAACCATAGTGGAGAAATAACTGAAACTGAAAAAGCTTGGACTAATGGATTCAACGGAGAAGGTACAATCATTTCCATTATTGATTCAGGAATTGATTCATCACATAAAGATCTTGTATTATCAGACCCATCAAAAGCTGAATTAAATAAATCTAAAGTTGAAGAAACTATTAAAAAAGAAGAGTTAAAAGGAAAATTCTATACAGACAAAATTCCATATGGATATAACTATATGGATGGTGATTTTGAAATTAGAGATATAACTCCAAAGGCTGATATGCACGGAATGCACGTTGCAGGTATTTCTGGCGCAAATGGAGATGAAAAAAATGGTGGTATTAAAGGTACCGCTCCAGAATCACAACTTTTAGCTATGAAAGTTTTTGGTAATAACCCTGAAATCTCTACAACCTATGGAGATATAGTAGTTAAAGCCATCGATGACTCTGTGCTATTAGGTGCTGATGTTATTAATATGAGTTTAGGCTCAACTTCAGCTTTCGTTGATGATAATGACCCAGAACAAATGGCTGTTAATAGAGCTGTGGAACATGGTGTTTTAGTATCTATCTCTGCTGGTAACTCAAATGTTTTTGGATCTGGAATTAAAAATCCATATGTATCTAATCCTGATTATGGTGTAGGTGGTGCTCCAGGAGTGTCAACTAAATCTTTGCAAGTTGCTTCTGTTGAAAATAATATGGCTACTGGTATGTGTTTTGAATACAACTCTAATAGTCAATTAATTAAAGTGCCTTATATGACAGCAGGTACAGATATTTTAACAGTTCTAAAAAATAAAGATCTTCAAGTTGTAGAATGTGGACTAGGGAAACCTGAAGATTTTAAAACTTCTGTATCTGGAAAAGTTGCTCTAATACAAAGAGGTGCACTTTCTTTCACAGAAAAAATAAACAATGCTACCGCTAAAGGTGCTATTGCTGTAATAATATATAATAACGCTGCAAATGGTGATGGAATGTTTGGTATGTCCGTAGAAGACATAAAAATACCAGCAATAGCAATAGGCCATAGCCAAGGATTAGGATTACTAACTGCTCTAAAAAATGAACCAAACACTACTATTGCAGTAAAAGGTAATTCTGCAAGTGGCGTAAACCCTGGGAAAAATTCTATGTCCGACTTTACCTCTTGGGGCTTTACTCCTAATTTTGATTTTAAACCTGAAATTACAGGTGTAGGTGGTCAAGTATGGTCACTGGCAAACGATAATAAGTACCAAAATATGAGTGGTACTTCAATGGCTGCACCTAACGTATCTGGTGGTTCTGCTTTAGTTCTTCAAAGAGTAGACAAGCTGTTTAATTTAACTGGAGAAGCTAGAGTTACAATGGCAAAAAATATCTTGATGAGTACAGCCACTCCACATGTTGATAACGGGCATTTAAAAGTTGGTAATTATCAAAATAAAGGCGTAGTTGCTGGTAATAACTATACTTCACCAAGAAGACAAGGTGCTGGAATAATGAATCTTGCTGGAGCTACTACTACAAATGCTATAGTAACAGAAAGCAAAACAGGCCTTTGTAAGGTTAACCTTAAAGAAATAGTAAATGATAAAGCCACTTTCAATATTAAAGTTGAAAACTTTGGTGATACTGAATTAACTTACGATGTAGCTGGTACAGTTCAAACTGACTTTGTAGATAAAACTCAAACTTATCTTCAAGCTCAAAATATTATTGATAAAGATACTAATAAATTCCCTATTACTTTTAGTAAAGATAAATTAACTGTTGCTGCTAAAGAAAATGGTGAACTTACAGTTACAGTAGATTTATCTAATGCTATTACTGCATACAACAAAGCATCTATGAAAGACACTTTTGTAAATGGCGGTTATGTTGAAGGTTTCGTAACTTTAACAGACAGTAAAGACAATAATCCTCAACTAAGCATTCCTTACGTTGGATTTAATGGTCAGTGGGATAAAGCTCCAACAATTGATGCTTCAATTTACGACAAAACAAATAAGTCTTTCTATGATTCCACAGCAATGATGACACCTGACACAGAAAAAGAAGGTAACCTTTTCTATCTAGGATTGCCATATGGTTCAGAATCTCTAAGTAAAGCTAATTGTGATTTAATAGACTTCTCACCAAATGGTGATGGCAATAGCGACTCTATTTTCCCAATGCTTTCATACTTAAGAAACATAAAACAAATGGAAGTAGAAATTCTAGATAAAAATGGTAAGGTTTTAAGAACTCTTGCTAAAAAAGAAGATCTTCGTAAACACTATCATGATGGTAAATACCCTACAAAGACTTTCTTAGAAGATGCTGCTTGGGATGGTACTGTAAACAATGAAGTTGTTGCTGATGGAACTTATATCTATAGGATAAAAACAAAAATAGATTTTAAAGATGCTAAGTGGCAAAATTATGACTTCAAAGTTAATGTAGATAATACTGCACCTATTATTAAAGATGTTGTATTAAATAGTAACGAAGTAACAGTTACTGCTTCTGATAACTTAGATAGCCATATCTATAGTTACAGTCTATTAACTCCTTTAACTGATAAAAATGGAGAAAAAGTTATCTATACTAACTCAACTGGTAAATTTGATGCTACAGATTTATTAGCAGCTGGTTACACAGAAAAAGATTGTATTGTGGCAGTAAGAGATTATGCTAAAAACATTACAATTAAAGATTGCAGTGAGCCATTAGCTGGATTAAAGGACGATAAGACTGCCCCTATAACTAAAATTAAATCCCCTGGTTTTGGTGCTGTTGTAAACAGTAATGAAGTAGTATTTGAAGGAACTGTTGAAGATGCATCAAAAATCGATGAGGTTACAATTGATGGAGAAAAAGTTGACTTAAAATATTCTTCTGATAAAAAAATGTGGACCTTTGCTCATAAAGTTACATTAGAAAATGGATTCCATAGTTTATATGTAAATTCAAAGGATGTAAATGGCAATGAAGTTGGTTACTCACAAAAAATATATGTAGATGCTACTGCTCCAGAGTTAATCATTGAAAATGTAACTCCTATAACAACAAAGGATTCAATTGAAATAAAAGGAACTGCATCAGATAACTTCCCTAACCTTAAAATAGTTGTTAATGGGGATGTAAAAGAAAATAGTCAAAAAGATATATCTTATGTAGAAAACATTGCTCCAGTTAGCAAAGATTTTAGCTACAATGTAAATTTAAAAGATGGTAAAAATGAAATAATTATTGAAGTAACTGATGAAGGTGGTAATAAAACAACTAAATCAGTTACTGTAGAAAAAGTTAATAAGCTAAATGTAGAGGTAAATAAAATTGCTGGAATAAATAGATATGCTACAGCTGTTGAAGTAAGTAAAAAAGGCTTTGAAAAATCAAATTATGCAGTTTTAGCAAATGGTTATGCTTTTGCCGATGCACTTGTTTCTGGTCCTCTTGCATCAGAATACAATGCACCAGTTTTATTAACAGATAAAGATTCTATCCCAGAAGACACCAAGTCCGAATTAAAGAGACTTCAAACTCAAACTGTATTTGCAATTGGTGGTACAGCTGTAATCTCTGAAAGTGTAATTAATGAATTACAGACCATGAACATCCAAGTTGTTAGATTAGCTGGTGAAAATAGATATGAGACATCACTAGAGGTTGCTAAATATCTAGAAAAAGTATCAAGCAACAATATTTACTTTGTAAACGGATATGCTGATCCAGATGCAGTTAGTATTTCTTCTATAGCTGCTATAGAAAAAAATCCAATAATATTAACTGAAAAAGATGTAATCTCACCTGAAATTACAAATTGGCTAGTTCATAAAAAGAACTTTAACGGATACTTTATTGGAGGAACTAGTGTTATTAGTGATAACTTACTAAATAAAATTGATTCTATTTCAACTTCTGATTTAAGTGTAAATAGAATAGGTGGAGCTAATAGATACGAAACTAATGCTATTATCATTGATAAGTTCTATGGTTCATCCCTAGAAAATGTACTTGTAACTGAAAGTACAAAGTTAGTTGATGCTCTTGTAGTAGCACCATATGCTTCTAAATATAGTGCACCTATTGTAATTACTGAAAGTCAATTAGATAAGACTCAAGAAAATGCTTTATCATCTCGTCTATCTGAAAAAGTAGAACAAATTGGTGGTCAAGTATCTTCAGATGTTATAAAATCAATAGTAAATCTTTTATCTAAATAACAATAAGCGGAGTCCCCACTTCCGCTAAATTAAAAAACTCTGTAGTAAAAATAATTTACTACAGAGTTTATTTTATGGAAAATAAAGGAAATAAACCTTTGATGACTAATATGTATATTGTAACGTATTAAATTGAAGGAGGATTTCATGAAAAAAACAAAAATAGTATATAACGATAAAACTCTTGGTGATAATAATAAAATTAAAATTTCTAATGAAGAATTAGATGAGATAAAAACTTTTAATATTACTAAGCATATCTATAGTGAAATAGCTGTAGATAAAATAGATTGCAATGCTCCTTTCGCATATATGTTGCCCTCAAGTAATAAATCCCTTAGGGAGCTAAAAAAAATTGTAGACGATTTTTCAATCAAAATTTGATTCAAATCTCATGCTCTTGTAAAAAATAACCCTTGTCTTAAAACTATAAGACAAGGGTTATTTTTAGTTTAGTATAATATTTCAACCTATGTATGCAATTATAGCGTGCCTATAAGCTACATTACAATATTCACATTTTCCAAAATCACTGTTTTTTACTGCAAAGCTTTTTTCTACAAATTATTACTGATATAGCCATAAAAAATATTACTAAAGCTACTGCCTTAACTCTTGAATAGTCTGCTTTTACCTGCTCTATAATAAAACTTTCTCCATTTAGTATATCAAAAACAATATAACTTCCATCTTTGAAGCTATCAATCAAAGTTTTATTGGAACCATCAACTTTATAAACTTTAGTATCGCCCCCGTTACCTAGAAGATTATATCTAATTTTTAAATTTCCATATTCTCTAGGCTCTTCTGAATCAATATTTAAAGTATACTCCCCCTCATTACCACTTACTAGTTTTAAATGATCATCTTCATCAAACATTCCTTCTGCAAGAATCACAGGTTTTCCACTTTCATCTACCTCTTCACTTTTTATTGTTTTAATATAAGGTGTATATTCTACATATAAATCTGCACTTCTTATAATTCTATCAAAATTAAATTCAGGCCACTTACCATAATACCCTTCTTTTTCTTCAATTTTCGGTACATCACTCTCTTTGATTGAATCCCCATAACTTAAAGAAATAGTATTTAAAAGTTCCTCTCCATTATAAAACCTTACTTCTATTTTCTTAAAAGCTTCAGGAAGTGTATCCTTTTTAATGAATTCTTCATAGGTTTGTGGTGTTGTTTTTCCTTCATAACTTATATCATCAATGCCGCCAATACCCTCATCAACAAAAAAGTTGTTTTCAATATTATCCTCTTGTATATTCCCCGATATAGCTCCTACACATTCCTCTTCTGCCTTTAATGTTGTCATAGCATAACAATTAACTATTTCAGTTCCAAATCCACTTATACCACCTAAATAGCTTTTCCCACTAAGTTCTGTTAAGCTATAGCTATTCTTTATAGCGGAGTTTGAATTTCCAGCTATACCTCCAACATAACTACCACTTATAGATTTAACATTTCCATAAGCTTGACCATTTATTATAGCCCCCATGTCTAAAGTACCTGCAATTCCTCCAATGTTATCCTTTTTACCAATAACATCTCCATAGTTTCTTTGATTCATTAAAACTGCCTTTGCTTGTTTTCTATACTTTAATGAAACATCACCTACAATATTTAAATCCTCCTCTGGATCAATATCATATTCTATAGAAATGTTCCCTGCTATTCCTCCAACAGCTGTATCTGCTTCAATAATTCCGTAGTTATCACTATTAATAGTTATTCCAAATTCTCTTGACTCTATATAGTCCTTAGAAACATCATCAAAAAGGTTATCCTGCTTTTCCATGGCACTACTTTTGGCATTAAAAATAATTTCTCTTATGTTATCAAGTTGATCACCTATAGCTAATATATTTCCTCTAAAGGTGTCATTACCAGCTTTTAAAGAACTAGTTACCTCCTTAAAAGCTGTACCTGCACTATTAAGTTCATTATTGACATTATTTATAGTCTCATTAAGATTCAAATCTTTTCCTTTATTATCTACTACAGACTTTAGGGTATCTGACAAAATATTGTAAGCACTGTTAATATAGTTACTTGCTGTACCTATTTGAGCTCTTACATCATCTGAAGTTGAGCTAACCCCATTAATAGTATTCCTCATCATATCATTTAATTTAGAAAATTCAACATCTAAAGATTGAAGTATATCTTGGGAATAAATTATAGTTAAATAAGGTTCTAATTGACCAACAATTCCTCCCACATCTTTTCTTCCATATACTTGCCCTCTATTGGTACATCCTTCAAGATATCCGCTATGTCTTCCAACAATTCCTCCCACATTATATCCCACATGAGAATATCCTATGATTCCTTTGTTTTCACAATTTATAATATATCCTTTGGAAAATCCAGCTATGCCACCTGCATCAGTGTAAACTGGAACATTTTCTGTAGAATTTAATTTAGATAAATCTACCTCGGTTGTATTTTCTAAATCCTCTACGGTAGAAATATTAATGGTAGCTTCATTTATGCATTTTTCTATAGTTCCAATATTATATCCTGCAATACCTCCAGTATAATGAATACCAGTTACCTTCCCAGATACATTGGAATTTCGAATTATTGCTTCTTTACCATTTTCTCCAGCTATACCACCTACATTAGATTCAGCTTCCACTTCTGCAATTACAGTACAGTTATCAATAGTTCCCCTATTAACACCAGCTATTACTCCTGCATTCTTTTGATTCCCAGTAGATTTTACCTTGCCTTCAACTGTTAGATTTTTTACAATTCCTTCTTTTTCAATATACCTAAAAAGTCCAATAGATGAACTTATTTTTTCTATATTAAAACCTCTTATTTCATGTCCATTTCCATCAAATATTCCACTAAAAGATGGTATTGATTGAAACTCTGCATCCTTCAAATCAATATCTGTCATCAATATAACAGTTTTACCCCTTGACCAAGAATCTAATTTACACTTATTTGATAACTCTAGTAAATCTTCAGGTGAATTAATTTCAATTACACTTGAATCACTTATTGCATATACCGGTGATATTAAAGTAATTCCTATGAGTAAACTTAAAAATATAGAAATATAAAAATGTATCCTTTTATTTTTTCTCATTTTGCACATCCTCCATATCACCATTATCTATTGAGATTTCTTCAACTGATGCGCTTCCTCTCATCTCAATTTGAGCATCAATATTTCCATAAATATATCCCTTTATCTCTGCATCAATTATTCCATCAATTTTTCCTTTCACATGACCTTCAACCTTCATTTTCCCACTATTTAAAGGCTTAGCAAAATCCCTTTTAAGAGTAAATGCTGTTTTTTCAATTATAATATCCCCTAACAAAAGAATCTGTGGAAGTGCAAATAGAACTATAATAATTGAAACTAAAGTTCCTCTTCCTAACGCAGTTCCTATAGAAGCTACCGTAGGATCTGAAGATAAAAATCCTATTAAAAATCCAGCTGAAGTTAATATACTTCCACTTGTAAAAATAGTTGGAAAAGCTTGATTTATTGTTTCAATAGTAGCCTGTTTTAACGTCATTACCTTTTTTAGTTCCATATATCTACTTGTTATTACTATGGCATAATCTATAGTAGCACCCATTTGAATAGCACTAACTATTAGATAGCTCATAAAGAACATAGTAGATCCCGTCATATAAGGAAATGAAAAATTAATCCATATACTTCCTTGAATAGCCAATACTAATAATACTGGCAACCCAGCTGATTTAAATGTAAATAATAAAATAACCATTACAAATAGAGCTGTTAATATAGTAATAAGAACATTATCTGATTCAAAAGATTTTCTTAAATCATTATCACTAGTAGAATTCCCTACTAAATAAAGAGAATCATAGTATTTTGAACCAGTACTTCTAATTTCATCGAGAAAATCAAAAGTTTCCTTTCCTTCCACTGGAAGATCCAAGTTTAATAGAAGTCTTGAATAATTTTCACCTTTAAGTTGAACTTTAGCACTATTAATTTGAGTATATAAATTCTCTATATCTTCATTTAACTTATCATCAAGCTTTACATACCCTTCTTGCTTTTGCTCATATAAAAATAAAAACATATCTATTATTGGTACCTTATAATCATTTACTCCACTTATGGCTGGTCCATAGTTGCCTTTATTTACAGCATAAGCCGAATATAAAAATCTAGCAATCTCAATATCTAAATCTGCAAGCTCAGAAAATTGTCTTGGCGTAAGCTTATCTGTTAAAACATATTGATCATTAACTGGGACATTTGAAAGTCCTAATGTAAAATCAACTTCATCAAAAGTCCCTAATTCCTTTAATAAGCTTCCTTCTAATTCATAATTTCCCGTTGGAACTAAAACTGCCAAAGTATTATTAGCTCCAAAGGTATTATCAATTTTCTCCTGAGCAATTTTCTGCTGACTCTTCTTACTAGATACTATAGAATTAACATCATATATATACTCACATTTTCCCTGGAAATAAAATGCTACAAAAAGAATAAATATGAAGACTATTGGAACTACATATCTAGATTTGTATAAAAATTTACCTACAAAATCTATTTTCGGCACAAAATTTTTATGATGTGTTTTATCAATTAGTTTTGAGAACATCATAATTAATCCTGGCATTAGTAAAAATACAGTTAAAAGACTAAATAAAATGGATTTAGTCAGTACTATCCCCATATCAAAACCTATTCTAAACTGCATGAACATCATAGCTATCATTCCAGATACTGTAGTTAAGCTACTTGCAGAAATTTCTGGAATAGCCTTGCTAAGGGCTACAATTATAGATTCTCTTGCATCTTTTGTCTCATGTTCTTCCATATATCTATGACATAAAATAATAGCATAATCTATGGCAAGAGCTAATTGTAATACTACAGCAATGGAATCAGTAACAAAACTAATCTCTCCGAACAAATAGTTTGTTCCCTTATTTAGTATTGCTGCCGCTCCAAATACTAATAAAAATACAGGTATCTCCATGTAAGTTTTAGATGTAAATATAAGTACAAGTAAAATGATTGTAGCTGCTATCACTAGTATTACTTGCATATCTTTTGCTAGTTGAGCTGCAGAGTCTACCCCCACTTCACTTGATATATAAGTATCATATTGACTTAAAGAAGCCTTTATATTATCCATTGCAACTTCACTAACTTCATCCTTAGCTTCCCCATCAAAGGTTACTGAAAAAAGTGCTGCGGAATCTTTATAATTTTCTTCTTTGTCCTTAAATTCTATAGACGTAACCCCTTCTATATCCTCCAGCTGATTTGCCAAATTCACTGCATCATCATAGGTTACATTACTAACCATAACCCTTGCCGTTGCAAAGGTAGTAAATTCATCCTCCATCAGTGAAAGCCCAATTCGAGTCTCAGACTCTGATGGTAGATAAGCTGTAATATCATTATTTATTTTAACTTTATCCATGGACAAAACACTATAAATAATAGCAATAATAAAAATGATAAAAAAAGCCTTCCTTTTATCAACAATAAAAGTGGAAAGCTTTGTCATAAAATTATTTTCATTTAATTTTTCTTCCATATGCTCCTCCTTTGTAAAAGTTACTTTAAATTAATTATCGACAATTTAAAGGTTAAACTTAATAAATAGGCCTTCAATTCTATATCTAAAAATAACCCTTGTCTTAAAACTATAAGGCAAGGGTTATTTTTAGCTTGATATAATATTTAATATTGAATTATCTGAGTTGAAGGTATTAACATTATATAGAAATAAAACATCTGTTATCCCCTTCTCCTCCATTAATTTATTTACATCATCCATATAATACCTTAAATCTATTACATCTATTTCACCATAATGAGCTGTTAAAAATGGTAGAAAACTATTAGCATAGGAATCTTTAATAAGCAATAACTTTTTCTTAGGATCCCCTAAAGATTTAATATTTATATGTGGGTGATTTCCTCCAGTGAATACTTGATATTTATCTTTTTCATCTAAACTTGCACTATTGTACAAGCTACCACTTCTTCTTTGCTCAGATACATAATTTACAACAACTTCACTATTTTCTTTAGGTATATATACATTTATATTATCCCCTTCGCCACTTCTTTGCCCTATTTTAGAGGTTAAACTTCCATAAAAATCATTAGCCACTAGTTGTATATTAAACTCTTCTTCATTCTTAGGTTCTATTCCAACTGCTTTGCAAAATTCAACATAAGCAATATAAGCTCCCTTTGTAGTCCAATGATGATCTGTTCTATAGTATAAATATTGATCTCTATTTTCATAAAGAGCATTATAAGGGCTGATAAATTTTATATTAGAATTTAAATTTCCTTGTATATAGTTCATAAATTCCAGCTCACTATCAACTGGCGCATTTCTTGGTAATTTTTCCTTTAAAATTTCTGCTGCTGTTGGTATCAGCATAAAACTTACATTTGTATTTTCATGTAATTTTTTAAATTCATTTATGGCTAATACCTTATCATCCGTTTGTTCATTACTACTTTCATGGAAGTCTTCCATAAGTTGATTTTCTTTGCCTATAAAAACACCATTAACCTCACTTTTGCCTAATAGCATATCTATTTTAAACTTAGCATTTACAAATAATCTTCTTCCTGGAAGTTGATCAGATATATAGCTTTCAAATTTTTCAGTGTAATCTCCATTTATAAAACTGTTAAAGGTCAACTCTGGTTTTTTACTTAAATTTCTATTTTCCTCCTCAGAAAATTCTTTTTCTCCTTTAAATATGTTAATGACAAACATTATTAAAATAAATAATATAAAACTAAAAGATAATAAATGTTTGTACTTCTTATTATTCTTAGTCATTTTTTTCCTCAACTTTCTTCCTTTAAAATCTAAAATATAGAAAAGGATTATAACTTTCACTAACTAAATAAGTCATAGAAATAACTAAAATTAACATATTTATTGCTACAGCTACAAACACTCCTTTTAATCTATATCTTTTCTTTATGTTATTAAAGATAGTTCTTATCATCGGTGTAGCACACAAAATCCCTATAATTAAAATTATAAAATTAGATTTTAGTGTATATCTTGCCATGCTATCGATTATTGGGTTTTCTCCTATTCCAAACATAACTCCTATATAACTTAACGCATCGCTAACTTTAGTTATATCAAAAAATACCCAACTTATTATTACTAAAACTAAAGTATAAATATGTGATAGAAAGCCACCTACTTTTTTTAGTAAATCTCCTAAAAAAACTTTTTCAAGAAAAATAAGAGCACCAAAGTATAATCCCCAGATAACAAAGTTCCAACTTGCACCATGCCATAATCCTGTAGCAAACCATACCACAAATAAGTTTCTAAACTGTATCTTTAATCCTCTTCTATTTCCACCTAGTGGAATATATATATACTCTCTAAACCATGAGCCTAAAGATATATGCCATCTTCTCCAAAATTCACTTATGCTCTTTGCCATATATGGATACTTGAAATTTTCTAAGAAATTAAATCCAAACATTCTTCCAAGCCCAATAGCCATATCAGAATAACCACTAAAATCAAAATAAATTTGAAGGGTAAATGCAATTATTCCTATCCAAGCAGTTAAAACTGAAATCTCATTTACTGGCAGCGTCTTTATACTTGTCCAAATCATACCTATATTATTAGCAATAATCACTTTTTTGCCTATACCACTTATAAATCTATCAACACCATCTCCAAATTTATCTATGGATTCCTCTCGCAAATTAAGTTGATTTTTAACATCATTATATTGAACTATTGGACCTGCTACTAGCTGTGGAAACATTGTAACATAAGCTCCAAAATCAATTATATTATGCTGCGCTTCTACCTTTTTCATATATACATCAGCTACATAAGATATAAGCTGAAATGTATAAAAGGATATTCCAAGAGGCAAAGGCAACGCTCTTATTTGAAAACTTGTGCCTAAAATTCCATTAATATTATTAATAATAAACCCATAATATTTAAAGAAAAAAAGCGAACATAAATTTATTGCTATAACAGTTACAAATATAAACCTTCGCTTTTCTTTGTCTTCCTCAATTCCTTCAATAATTAATCCTCCAATATAGTTTACTATTATAGATGTTATCATTAAAAAAACATACACTGGTTCTCCCCAAGCATAGAAAATTAAACTCATGATGAGAATTATTAAATTTCTAAGCTTCTTAGGGGAAACATAATAAATCATTAGTGTACATGGTAAAAAAATAAATAAAAATATTAAACTACTAAAAACCATTTCAACTCACTCCAATTAAGATTTAGTCATTACTTAAACGCTCTATTTACTGCAGCTTCTATTTCTGCCGACTCTTTTGAAATAATTAATACTAAGTAATTTCCCTTTACCTTCAATACACTATTACTTATTATGTCATATTCTTCAGGTCTATAGCTTCTAAAACTATCTGATTGCTTTTTTATTCTTGCTTCAACTTTGCTTTTTAAATTAATCATATTCTCTTCATTACCTGATTTTAAAACAAGAACTTCTTCAGCATCCATATTACTTTTAGGTGCAAAGAGTATAAACTCCTCCACTTCATTTTTATCTATGTAGTATAACTTTCTAAGTTTTAAACTATCTCCTTGCTCAACCTTTTCTAAATTTACAACCTGTGAAATCTGATCTTTTAACTCATTCATATCTAAATCCTTAACTTTAACTAATTGATATAATGCTATAAAAACAATTAAAACTACTCCTACTAAAGCAAAATAATATTTCTTATATTCTTTCATAATTGTCTCCTACTTATTTCCTTCAATAATCTGCTTTAAATATGTTAACCACTTCAAGTAGAAATCATATTTAAAATGTATTCCATCACCTTCGTATAACTCTTCACTGTTTTCAACTAAAATATCAATATCAACATAATGCGTTTTTGATTCTTCACTAACTTCCTTTGTAACTTCTCTAAATTCATTCAAATTTTCATTGGTCAATCTTTCATTAGTTTTTCTTGCTGAATCTAAAACAGGTAACGGAGACTGTATATATATATTTGAATTAGGAAGTTTTTCTTTAATTTCACTTATAAACCCTAAATAATGTTCTTTAAATTTCTCTACTCCTCCAGGTCCACCACCATCAAATTCTATAACATCATTCATACCATATAATAGAACTATATTTTGAGGCTTCATAGAGATAATCTTATCTATATTCTTTCTTCCCTTTAAAACTGTATCCCCTTTATTACTTATTACATTGTACTCATTGATTAATTCCATCTCTGCCAATCCCTCTGTAATTGAATCTCCTAAAAACACTGTATTTTCATAAAAGTTATAAAAGTTTATATTATCCTTATCCACTACTATTTCAGGTTTAAGGTTATTGTTTACTTTTTTCTCTATTTCACTCACATCTAACTGTTCTAATGATTTTAAGCATTCTCTTCCCTGTAATATATTTTTCATCTCTTCATCATTATTTTTTCTACCTAAGATTACAAAGGATAATGTTACTAAAATCATTGCACCTACACTTGCTATAACTATATAACTTCTTCTTTTCATATAATTCGTCACTTTCTTTCTTAATTCGTCAACTTTATCACACTTATATACTATTACAAAATAACTCTCAGTAGGTTACAAAACACTTACATTTTATTAATGTAAATAATTACACTCCACAAACTTTAAAATGTTATAATATTTATATATAATTCTTATTATCACTGGAGGGTTTACTATGAGTAATCGTATTTATCTTAAGAAATTTATTCCAGAAAATGATTTTTCTTATTACAACATGCTTTGCAAAAATGAAAAAGTTATGAATATGAATTTTGGAAGGATTTTTACTGACGAAGAAATTGAAATAACCTTTAAACAAATGAGTAACCATAATACTACATCTGAAGATTTTGGTTCTTTTACTGTGTTTGAAATTTCTTCAAATAAATTTATGGGCCTTGGTACGATTTATATAAGAGATGATTCAGCTGAAGCAGAAGTTGAATATATGTTACTTCCTGAGTATTGGGGACAAGGATTTGGCACAGAATTATTAAGTCTACTTTTAGCTAAGATAACGTTAAATGATAAAATAAAAAAAGTCATAGCTTATATTGACCCTAACAATATAGCTTCAAGAAAGTTACTTATCAATCTAGGCTTTGTTTCTGAAAAAATTTTCAAAACTGCTGATAATTCTGATGCAGAGCTTTTATATAAAACTATATAAAAATTTTATACTTTCCCATACATAAAAAACACAAGTTTTGTACTTTATTTGTAACAACACTTGTGTTTTCTTGTTTATTTAAGCGGTGTATCCTAAACATAATCATACTGATAAACTTCTTTAGTAACTTTTCCTTTTAGCTTGACAATTACTTAATCATTCTAAGGTCCTTACTTACTTTATTAAGAACTTCACAGCCATTATTAGTTACAAGAACTAAATCTTCTATTCTTACTCCAACCTCACCAGCTAAATATATTCCTGGTTCAATGGAAAAAATCATTCCTTCCTTAACCTCTTCATGATTAACAGCAGAAACATCTCCTAGATCATGAACTTCAATTCCTATAGAGTGTCCAAGTCTATGGGTAAAATACTTACCATAACCTTTAGATGTTATATAGTCCCTTGCAGCTGCATCTATTTCTGAAAACTTAACTCCAGGCTTTACTATTGAAATAGCCCTTTCATTAGCTTCACGAACTATTTCATATATTTCTTTTCCCTTAGCTGAAGGTTCACCTATAAAAACTGTCCTTGTCATATCAGAACAATAAGAATTTTTCTTACAACCAATATCAAGGATTACACTATCTCCAACCTTACCCCTAGAATTATCTAGTTCATGATGTGGGTCTGCACCATTTGGACCATAAGCTATAATAGGTTCAAAGGAAAATCCCTCTGTTCCAAGTTCTTCATAGATTTCTCCAAGCTTTGCTCCCATTTCCTTTTCAGTATAACCTTTATTAACGAGACTTTGAAGCTTCTCCATAGCTAAATCATTTAACCTTGATGCTTCTCTCATAAACTCTTTTTCTTCTTCATCTTTACACATTCTAACTCTATCTACTAAAGCCTCTGCACTATGGAAAGAACTTCCTCCTCCAAGATCCATAAGCTTAATTAAAAACTTTGCAGGCCAATTTTTATCTATTGCAATTGGCTTATCCTTTTCAATAAATTGAGCCATTATTACCACAGGTTCCTCTGTATCATTATACCAAATTTTCTCAACTCCAAGGTCTTCTTCCACAGGGAATAGCTCATTTATAACAAGCTTATGATTGCCATTTACATTTAAGTAAAGAGCGACTAACCTTTCACCTGGATGAATCCATTTTCCTGTTAAATAAAATATAGCAGCGCTATCTGCAATTATAGCTTGTGGCATATTTAAAGTTTCCATCTGCTTTAAAACTTTCTCAATTCTTTCCTTTTTCATATTGACCCCTCTATCCGTTATTATATTTTTTATTGTTATTAATAATTATCTACAATTCACCTTTTTCTTAACAAAGAAGCTAAGTATCCCTAATACAATATAAACAAGTAATAGTTGAATGCAACTACCCATATTATATAATAAATTTATAGGTATGATAAATGCTATAGATGATAGTACTAACCCTATAATCAGCTCTTTTTTCAAATCTGTATATATTAATCCTTGTGCAATAAATATTATTGGGAATATAAAATATATCCCACCCCTACATTTTATTTTTACTTACCTCAATATTATATGATTATTTAAATGTAATGTAAAATTATTTACAAAAATACAAAAACATCTAAGATAGATATATATTTTTTTTAGCAAACTCTACTTTAATCATCTTAAAACTTTAAATTTTTAATCCACTTTTAATCTTTATAATTTATACTAATGTGGAGAGGTGAATAAAATGGACTACAAAGTATTAATCGTTGAAGATGAAAGACAAATAGCAAGCTTTATAAAAATGGAGCTTGAACATGAAGGTTGCACAGCTACAATCGCTGAATATGGAAGAAAAGGATTAATTGAAATTCAAAATAATAATTATGATGTAGTTCTTCTTGATATTATGCTTCCCTTTATAAATGGCATTGAAGTATGCAAAAGGATAAGAGAATTTTCTAAGGTTCCCATTATAATGTTAACTGCTAAAGATGAAATTTCTGATAAAATTACAGGCCTTGATAGTGGTGCAAATGACTATGTTACAAAACCCTTTGATATAGAAGAATTATTTGCTCGTATTCGTGCAGTTACTAGAGCTCAGTCTTTAAATAAAGCAAAGTGCCTAAGTACACAAAATTTACATATGAATCTAGAAACCCATGAAGTAATCTATTGTGATAAAGTAATTGATTTAACAAAAAAAGAATTTGACCTTTTACAAGAACTTCTGTTAAACAAAGATATAGTAATGAGTCGTGATAGACTGCTTCAAAAGGTTTGGGATTATGATTACCTTGGAGATAGTAACGTTATTGATGTAACAATTAAACACCTTCGAGCTAAACTTGGAGATTCTGATAATAAAATAATCAACACTATTAGAGGTTATGGCTATATAATAAGGAGTTAAAACAATGAAAAAGCTATTAAATAAACTTACTATTACTCAAAAATTCACTTTATTTTATGCTGCCATATTTTCCATAACGTTATTTTTACTCAGTGCAGGGGCCTTGCTTTCCGTAGAAGTTTATCAAATTTTTGCATCTCATAAAGATATTCAAATTGCTAAAGATGCTATTATTTCTGAGGAATTTAATGAGCAAGAAATTATGGATACAGTTAAATTAATGGAAGTAAAAAATATTAATATAATGATTAAATCGGATAATGACATTCTATTTAAATCCCAAGGCTTTGACTATAACTTTTTATCCTCTATACCTTTAGACAAAATTTGGGGTTATGACGATGACGATGAACATTATGTAAGTGAAAAGAGTGAATTCATATTAAATGGGACTACTTATGATCTTTTCATTGTTAAAAACTTATATAGTGAAAAACATTTTTTAAGAATTCTCTTTTTTATTATGGGTGCCATAGATATAGTTGGTATGGTTATATCTGTAATTTTAGGTCATCATTTTGCTATAAGAATGTTAAAACCTATAGGTGATATAACTAATACTGCTAAATCAATTAGTGCAGAAAATTTATCTATTAGAATTCCTCTTCCTGAATCTCATGATGAGTTATATACTCTTTCAAAAACCTTTAATGACATGGCCGATGGTCTTGAACTAGCCTTTAAAAAACAAGCTCAGTTTGTAGCCGATGCATCCCATGAACTTAAAACTCCAATTGCTGCTATAAAAGGACATGCAAATTTAATTTGTCGTTGGGGTAAAAATGATAAAGAAGCTTTAGAACATTCCATAGACTCTATTCAACAGGAAGCAGATTATATGACTCAGCTAATTTCAAAGCTTCTATTTTTAGCTAAATTAGATGCTGGAAAAGCTATTACAAAAGAAACCTTTAACTTATCAGCTCTCCTTGAAGAAATGACCTTGGAAATGAAACTTTATAATGAAAATCACATAGTAGATTGTATTTGCCAAGATAATATCTTTGTTAATTCTGATAAGTCCATGGTAAAACAAATTATACGTATTCTAACTGATAATGCCTTCAAGTTTACACCACATGGAGGAACTATTACACTACTATGTTCCAGTTCAACTAATAAAATTATTGTGGAAATTAAAGATACAGGCTGTGGTATGGATAAAGAAACTATGAATCATATTTTCGATAGATTCTACACAGAAAATCAATCTAGAAATAAAAATATTAGTGGTAACGGTCTTGGTCTTTCTATAGCTAAAAGCATATGCAAAATTTTAAACATTGAAATGGAAGTTAAAAGTAACTTAAATGAAGGAAGTATTTTTAAACTTACTTTCACTTAGTTTTAATCCAATTTTCATTTTCATAAAATATAATTTGATTATGGATATGGGGGTGTATTTGGGTGATTTTTAACTTTTTAAACAATATATTTAAAAAAGCAGCTGACATATTAAGCAGTATTCCATCCTTTGTTTGGATGACCCTTGGGTTTATACTACTTATATTAACCTTAACTTATATTTTACAAATGCTAGCTATGATTAAAAAATTTAGGAACGCAAAAACAGTAGATTTAATTAATGAAGCTGAAGATAATCTATTAGAAAAAATTAACCTCATAGATAAATTCATTGGGCCATCAAATAAGAATAGAAAGGAAAAATCAAATGAAAGAGTTATTAAATGAGATTATTAATTTAATTGGAAGTGTGCCAACCTTTGTGTGGGCAATTATAGGAGGGGTAATTTTCTTATTTATACTTCTTGCAATTGTACTACTTATTACTATCATTAAATTTCTTAGAAGAAATGTAAGTATGAACTTTATAGATTTTATAAAACACATAGTGTCAAAAGCCTTTTCAAAAGTAAGAAGAATCTTAAATGGTAATTCCCTAGATACAAAAAACTCAGAGTTACTGATTGAAAGTTTTATTGATGAAATGAAAAGTCGTGGATATTCAAATTCACAGATCCATGAAGAGATTAGTAAAAGAATATCATAAAAGCTTTAAATTTAAAATAACACAAGCATTGTAACATATAATGTACAATACTTGTGTTATTTTGCTATATTTCATTAATAACTTGTTTTAAATCACTTATTTCTAATTGAGTATAAATACTTTCTTTAAAGATAAATAGATAAATTAATTCTGCATAGTTTAAAGCTTGTGGATTAAATTTATCCTTTAAAGATATTAATAAGGAATCATACAATTTTTTATTGTCCTTTAATCTTTTATATACGTTTGATGCAATTTGCTGTGTATTTTTATGGTACTTAGCATAGACTGGATTATATTCTTGGAGAAGTGAACTTGCCTTACCATTTATAAAGCACAATGTTGGAACCAGTATAGAATCATAACTATCTATCCAATATTTTTGCAACTTTTCATTATTAGCTAATTCTATACAATTTTGAAAAAGACTTTCTTCAAGATTATTAATCTCACAATCATCAGCTTCATATATCTTGGTACATACCTTATATTGATAAATTGCAGTTTCCTCAATTTGATTAGGACTTAACCTATAAATAAGTTTTTTCAAATAAATTAATTTATTATCCAGTTGTAATGTCAACTCTGAAGATATTTTTTCCCATAAAAAATTATGATATTCACTAGATTCTATGTCCATAAATGCAGCAAAAATTAAAATTGCAATCATTCGAGAATCTACACAAGGAAAATAAGAGTCAACTACAGTTGAAGAATTTAACTTTTGGTTATGGATTAAATCCAAATAGTTTTCTAGATTCTTAGGAGTTGCATTAGTGGGCAGCTCATTTACTAAATAGTATCCTACATTTAACTGATTAATTTGCTCATTAATACTGTTTTTTAAATTATTTATTTGTCTATGAATAAAAAAGTTCGTTAAAGTTGGGTACTTAAAAACCTCTTTTATATCTTGTATTGACATTCCTGTTTTACGCAAGCAAGATACTATATTAAGTTTTCTTAAATCTTCATCAGAAAAATCATAATAGCCATTATCTATATTCTTATTAGGAGAAATTAAGCCCTCCTTTATATAAAAATAGATAGCCTTTTTACTTAACTTAGTTACTTCTATTACCCTTTGTAATCTCAACCCTTATCACCTCTAATTTGAATATGTAAACAACACTATTTAAAGTATACCCTAGGAGGTCAGTTCTTTGCAAATATTTTAACAAAGTTTGTAAAAACACATATAAAAACTCTCTTAATTATCAGTTAATTTTAAAAATTGTTATTGTTTTCATTCATATCAAGCCCTATAATTCCTTTAAATTACATTATTGACACTCCTCTAAGAGTCTCTGATACACTGTTATTAAATTAACAATTTCAAGGGGGAAATTATTATGAATAAGAAAAAGGTTCTATGTTTATTATTAACTTCAGTTATGCTTTTATCAGCCACTGCTTGTGGAAAAGACACTAAAGATGAAGGTAAAAATAAATATACTCCTGGAGTTTACACAATTAACACCAATGGAATGAAAGGTGAAATGACTGTTGAAGTAACTTTTGATGATTCTTCTATAACTGATATAAAAGTTGTTAATCATTCAGAAACTTATGGAATAGGTTATGGAATGGATACTACTCCTATAGAAGTACTTCCAAAAGAAATTATTAAAACTCAAAGTCTTAACGTAGATACAGTTACCGGTGCTACATTAACTTCAAAGTTTTTACTTCAAGCTGTTAAAGAAGCTGTAGTAGAAGCAGGTGGAGATCCTGAAAAACTTCCAAATATAGAGACATCAAAGAGTGAAGGTAAAACATATGACGTTGACGTTGTAGTTGTTGGTGGCGGTGTTGCTGGTCTTTCAGCTGCAATTGAAGCTTCTCAAGGTGGAGCTGATGTGCTTATTCTTGAAAAGCAAGGTATAGTTGGAGGTGCTACTACAAGGTCAGGTGGCAAACTTATGGCTAATGGTACTGAATATCAAAAAGAAGCAAATATGGAAGATTCCAATGAAGAAATGTTCGCCTATCTAAAAAAAGTAGGTGGCGATCTTATAGATGATAGTAAAGTTAAAAATTTCGTAGATAACTCTCTGGAAACTTTTAACTGGATGGAAGATTTAGGTGTTGAAGTCCAAGATGTTGAACCAATTCATTCATCACTAACACCTTGGCGTGTGCACAACACTAAGGGTGGCGGCGGAATGACCGATGGACATGGTGGACAAATTATAGTACCAATGCTTAATAAATATAATGAAGTAGATGGAGATATTTTATATAACGTTACAGCTAACGAACTTATAACAAATTCTGATAAAGAAATAGTTGGAGTAAAAGGTGTAAACAAAGATGGAAGTCTAGTAACAGTTAATGCAAAATCAGTTATTCTAGCTACTGGTGGATATGCTTCTAATAGAGAGATGATGGCAAAATACGAAGACTTTACTACGGGTTATTCAACTCAAGTTCCTGCTGGAAATATTGGTGATGGAATAACTATGGCAGAGACTGTTGGAGGACAAATATATGAAAATCCAAGTGCTCAAACTGTTTATGTAAGTTATACATCTGGAGTTGGAATTAATGAAGAAGCTGGACTTATAGTTTCTGAGGATGGTAAAAGATTTGTTAATGAATATACATACCAATATCATGTAGGGGATGCTATGTATAAAGAAAAAAGCTCTTTAGGATACTATATAGCAACTAGCAATGATCCTACCCCAACAGTTCAATATGCAATGACTTTAGATACTACAACAAGCGCTTCTTCTATAGAGGAATTGGCTAGTCTTATAAATATTGACCCTGCTACACTAAAATCTACAGTAGATAGATATAATGAACTTTGTGCTAAAGGTGTAGATGAAGACTTTGGAAAACAAAACGATAAAATGTATCCAATTGAAGGTGAAAAATACTTTGCTATTAAACTTAACCCAGCAGTTACAGTTACTTTCAGTGGTATCGTAACAGATTTAGAATCTAGAGTCCTTGATGCTAACAATGCACCGATTAAAGGACTATATGCTGCAGGCGAAACTGCCTTCCCTGGACTATTCGGAACTGAATACCCTGGATGTGGAGTTGCAATATCAGCAGGATCCTTCTACGGACGTGTAGCTGGACAAAATGCTGCTAGTGAAAAATAATTGTCAATATAGTATTTCCCAACACTAAACAAAAGGCACAACTATTGTAACATCAAATGTACAATAGTTGTGCCTTTTTAATATTAGTCCTAAATTTTATAAATCATTATCTATATCCACCGTAACCACCAGACACATTTATAACATTATAACCTAGTGCACTTAAAGTCTTACATGCCCTCATGCTTCTCATCCCAGATTGACACATAATATAATATTCTTCATCTTTCTTTAAATATTTTTCTGGATTAGAAAGTAAAGTATTCATAGGTATTTTTATTGCACCTTTCACAGTTCCCATACTTGTTTCATATGGTTCTCTAATATCTATAAGCTTTATATTAGGTAAAAGACTATTTATTTCACTTATATGCACTGACTTAACACTATTTCTATTAAAAAATGAAAACATTTTATCACTCTCCTATTATATTTTAAATTATTATTGCTAACTATACTATTATATTATTCAAATGAAACTTAAAGGTTTGTAACTTAGTCACACCTTTTTATAGAAATTTTAAGTATATTAATATCATATTCCAAAACAAATACTAAAAGATTAATACAGTAAAAATACAAGTATTGTAACAATACTTGTATTTTTTATATTACAAATTTTCTTTATTAACTACTAAGCTACATATCTACCAGTAACTTCTATTAAATTACCATCTGGATCTTCTAGAGTAAAAAAATAATATGGCATTGCTATGTTTACATACTTTATAGGTGATACTTGTCCAATTTTTAAATTTAAAACTCTTTCATATTCCTTATTTAAATCTTCAATCCAAAAATTTAGTACAAAGTTATTACCATAAATAATTTTGTTATCTTTAAAAAATTCTATATATGCTTTATTATAGTGTTTATCTAAATCAATATTTCCCTCAATCATTCTTTTATCATATTCATTATTACAAAGTGCAATACATTGATCCTCAAAATCGAACTGAGCCCATCTATCATAATTTTTTGCTGTAGGTTCCATAGAAAGTAACTTTGAATAAAACTCTATCGACCTATTCATGTCCTTTACCATTAAGTAGGTAGATCCTAAATGCAACATTTCCACATACCTCCTTGACATTTTTTACTTAATTTCAAAAAAATAGTACCATGTTTATTATAACATAGTACTATCAATGAAAAAAATATGCATTTATCATTCAATCTCATTTGAGAAAATAATTTCCGATATTGCCATACGTCCAATTTTTCTAATATCTGATTTTAAATATCTCGATTCCACTAAATAAGAATTAGCTGCTTCCCAAAGAGAGAAAGTTCCTACAATGGATAAGATTTCACTAAAAATTGCTCTTGAATTTATATATTTAATTCTAAAATATAAAGATAAAATAATTAATCCAAATATAGTTAAACCTATCGTCTTCAATTTTAAAAATTTATACTCTCTTTTTTTCTCTTGAAAATCTAAATAATAATTTTCTTTAACTAGTTCCTTTATAATTTCTTTATTGTCATCATTAAATTTACCTATAAAATTAATTTTGACTTCATATTCAATAGAAATATGCTTAGCTTTACTTTCTATATAATTAAAAATTTCTTCATTAAGAGTTAATTGATTTTTTACAGATAACTTATTAAAAAGTTCAAATCCATCATCAATATTTACGTAAATTACAGCACAATTGCCATTGTCTAAGTGCTCAACTTTAATATATTCTTTCATAGAGGGCATCATTTTACTGTAATTTTTTATTTTTAAATTTGTTTTTCTATATCTATTCATTTTCTCTCCTCTTTTGCTGATTAATTCATAGGAATGTAGTTATTATAACATTTTAAAATGTAGAGTGTTAATTATAAAAATATTTGACTTGAAAATTCAATTGTGATAATATTACTTCCATACTTATATAGGTTCACATTATGGGTGAACGTTTCTACCGACTGCCAATTCAGCCGATTATAAGTTATCTATTACTGGCATCCCCTTTTGTTAGGGGGTATCATAAACAATTGCTTTACTCTTAAAACCATAAAGCAATTATTAGATAACCTTGTATTTTGGTGGTTGGTATTTTTATTTTGAAAGGAGATTTTTATTATGGCAGATTATATTACAACTTATTCAAAAACACAATTTTCTCCTATTAACCCAAAGGAAGAAGATATTTTAATTGAAGATATTGGACATGCCCTTTCACTAATGACTAGAGCTAATGGACACTTCCCAGAATTTTATTCAGTTGGTCAACATTGTATTAACTGTTGCAAAGAAGCTATTGCTAGAAATTACTCAAACAGAGTAATACTTGCATGTCTTTTACACGATGGTAGCGAAGCTTATTTAGCAGATATAACACGCCCTGTAAAAAGACATTTGTCCCAATACTTAGATATAGAAGAAGTACTTCAAAATGCAATATATAAAAAGTATTTAAAAGATCCATTAACCTCAATGGAATCAACTTTAATTTCTGCTATTGATGATGCTATGCTATATCATGAATTTGATCAATATATGGACCAGCAGTTTCAACCAGCTGCTCCACCAATTTCGTCTACCCCAACCTTTCACCTTCAACCATTTAAAGAAGTTGAAGATGAATACATTGCTCTAGCTTCAAAGTACGCTAGCCTTGTTTAAATTACAAATTTTACTATAATGAATTGATTTTTTATGTTAAAAATGTTATTGTTATTTCTATAAAATAATAAATATAAATGCTTTTAAGCTATACGTTTTTCTGTTTCTGATAATAAACAGTAAAATAGTATAGCTTTTTTTCGTTAAAGGAGAGTTATTAAAATATGAAAACTACAGAAAATGTAATGGGTACAAAGAAAATTACCCCTCTATTACTATCAATGTCAATTCCACCTATGATATCAATGATGATACAAGCCCTTTATAACATCGTTGATAGTATCTTCGTGGCAAGACTTAGTCCAGATGCACTTACTGCTGTGTCTCTTGCCTTTCCACTCCAAAACTTAGTTCTAGCAGTAGCCGTTGGTTTTGGAGTAGGCCTTAATGCATGTATTGCAAGAAGACTAGGTGCAAAAAATCAAAAAGCTACTGATGAAGCTGCGACCCATGGATTTATATTTACTGCTATCCATGCTCTTATTTTTGTGTTTATAGGACTATTTTTCACAAAACCATTTATACGAATGTTTACTAACAATGAAGAAATTTTCAACATGGCCTGTAGCTATTCTTATATAGTAATTACTTGTGCCTTTGGTTCACTATTCCACTTGTTTGTTGAGAAAATTTTTCAAGCTACAGGTGATATGCTTATTCCAATGCTAGTACAAGGACTTGGAGCAATTATAAATATAATTCTAGATCCAATTCTTATCTTTGGGCTTTTTGGTTTTCCAAAACTTGGTGTTGCTGGCGCTGCTATAGCAACAGTAACAGCTCAAATTATTGCTTGTTTAACATCTTTCATACTATTTTTCTATAAGAACAATGGAGTACATGTTAAGTTTAAGAACTTTAAATTTAATATGCAAACTATAAAAAGCCTTTATTCTGTTGCTATTCCTTCAAGCATTATGATAGCCCTTCCTTCTGCACTAGTTGGAATTTTAAATGGAATTTTAGTTGGGCTTTCAGATTTTGGAGTTGGTGTATTTGGTGCTTACTACAAACTTCAAACCTTTATTTATATGCCAGCAAGTGGTGTTATTCAAGGAATGCGTCCTATTATCAGTTTTAATTATGGTGCTAAAAACTATAAACGTATGAAGGAAACAGTTAAATCTGCCATAAAGATTACAGTAACTATAATGTTCTTTGGAACACTTTTATTCCTAGCCGTTCCAACACAAATTATGTCCTTGTTTAATAATGAACCAGAAATACTTAAGACTGGAAGTGCCGCTCTTCGAATAATTAGTCTAGGTTTTATTGTATCTTCCATTGCAGTTGTTTTATCTGGGGCCTTTGAAGCACTAGGTAAAGGAATGGATTCCCTTATAGTTTCTTCTATAAGATTACTACTTGTAATTCCACCTCTTGCCTTCATATTATCACGTTTTATGGGCATATATGGAGTTTGGGCTTCCTTCCCTATAGCAGAAATACTAGCGTCTATAGTTGCAATATACCTTTATAAAAAAATTTCAAAGGACATATATAAACAGAAATCTTAATTTCAACTGACGGTTATAAGTCTTATCTTTAAGCATATCTGTTGTTAATAAAAACTCGTTGCAATTTAAATTATTGCAACGAGTTTTATTTTAACTTGATATACTATCAGTTTCTTGAACTTCTTCCTTTTTACCAAATTCTCCTGACCATTCAAAGGCCTTTTTAGATATTATAACTGCAATAATTTCATTAATTACCGCTGCAGCTGCTATAGTTCCCTGAATTATTTTTGCACATTCTGGTGCAGGTCCTGAAAGAACTGAAACTGCAATTCCTGTAAACACTAAGGAAACTCCTGAATGTGGCAATAAAGTAAGTCCTAAATACTTTTTTACTGTATTAGGAGAGCGTGTTGCTGATGCTCCAACATATGCACCTAAATACTTTCCTGCTGCCCTTGATATGATATATATGGCTGTAAACAATCCTGCTCCAAAGATTAAATGATAATCAAGAGGTGCGCCCAGATTTAAGATAACTATAATCATGGATATTCCCATGAAAGGATTAAACAATCTCATAATCTCTTCCAATCTTTCTTCAGAAATCATATTAGAAAAAGTTGCTGAAAAGGCCATTCCTATTAGCATAAAGTTTAAAACTGGTTTTGGCATAACATATTCATTGAATATATAACCAACACCTGAAGTTATCAATATTGTTGTAAATAATATAAACAAGGTTTTCTTAGATGTATTTTCCTTTTTAAGTAATACCCCAGCAAAAATACCTGTTACAATACCTATGATAATTGGTAGTAATACAATTAGTGCAATCATATATGCAGGTATTTTTTGCTCTGATAATTGAGCTGAAATAATTGATATAGTTGAGAAAAACACAATGACTGCTACCATATCATCTAGAGCTGCCATAGGTATTAAAGTTTTTGTTACAGGCCCATCAGTTTTAAATTCACGCACTATGGAAAGAGCTGGAGCCGGTGCTGTTGCAAGAGCTATCCCCCCAAAAATAACAGCTAAATATAGTGGAATTCCTGTAAAATAAAATACTATTCCAAATACTATAGTAACTAATAAAAAAGTCCCTAAGGATTGAGTTAATGTTGTTATAATAATTTGTTTACCTGTCTTTTTAATTCTACTCCATACAAGTTCCGTTCCGATTAAAAGTCCTACTGCACATTCAAGAATATGAACAATTCCTTCATACCATGCCGCATCTAAAAGTGAATTGTTTACTAGACTTAATGCATGTGGTCCAAGAATCATTCCTGCAATAAGCCATCCTAGAATGGCTGGTAGTTTAATCTTTGACACTAACTTTCCAACCATAAAAGCAAGTACAATTGCTAGTATTAACCTCATCACTCCCATAAACATATCTTAATCCCCTCCATTTATAACACCATAAAGCATTATATTTAATATTTTATTAAGTTTCATTTCATGCTCATTGATCAAAGCATTGAAATCATTCAATTCATACATTTTACTTTGGAAATAACCATTAAAAAATTCTTGAAAAATACAGAAATACTCAATAGCCTCTTCTTCAGATACATTTTTTCTCAACTTTACTTTACCTAAAAATTCTCTATAATATCCTACATTAAGATCATCAAGTTCCTTTTTTAAAATTTTTATTTCCTTCTTCAAATGCACTGGTGGCTGTAATACAATATTAAAAAATATATTACTAAAATGACAATTTTCTTTAAAAAAATTACGTCTTAAATCAAGATACTTTTTAATGCTTTCTTCTAAACTCATATCTTCAAAGGTTTCATCTTTTAGATAATTAACAAGAGCATCAAAGGTTTCCCTTACACAACATAAAAACAACTCATCCTTATTTTTGTAATTGTGATATATAAGGCCTTTGGAAATATTGTTATCACTGCATATATTATTTAAAGAAGCGCTTTCATAAGTCTTTGTTCCAAACTCAATAATTGCAGCATTTAAGATCTTCTCTTTACTAATTTGACTTTTTTCTTTTTGCTTCATATTAACCTCCATTATAATTATTGACCACCTGGTTTATTTTATTGTAATAAAAACAGACTACCTAGTCAATATATTTGAATCAAAATTAACAAATATACATAAATCTTTAACTTCAAGAATATTATATAATAATTTAACATAATGCATTCGCCGAATTAATTATGTTAAATTCAAATTAACAAGGGGGAATGTTAATATGAGTAAAGTTGACAGACTTTTTCAGCCACTTCAAGTTGGAAAATTAAAACTTAAGAATAGGATAGCTATGGCTCCTATGGGTTTAGTAGCTTATTCTGACCCTAATGGTGGATTCAATGAAAATGCTAGGGAATACTACATTGAACGTGCTAAAGGAGGTACCGGACTTATAATTACAGGCATTTGTGCTGTAGATTATACTGAAATTCCTGAACAAGGACTCCCATGCCCAACGTACAATCCACTATGCTTTAATATGTCAACAGCTCCTATGAATGAAAGAATTCACTCCTATGGGGCTAAGATATTTTTACAATTAACTGGTGGTCTTGGTCGTTCTGCTATGCCAGGACTTTATAAAAAACCAATTGCTCCTTCCAAGGCTCAAAATCGTTTCGATCCAAGAGTAACCCATGAACCTATGAACACCCAAGAAATAAAAAATCTTATTGCAAGCTTTGTAAAGTCAGCTGCAGTTGCAAAACAATCTGGTTTTGATGGAGTTGAAATACATGCTGTACATGAAGGTTATCTTTTAGATCAGTTTGCAATTGCTTTCTTTAATAAAAGAGATGATGAATTCGGTGGAGATTTGAAAAGTCGTCTAAAGATTGCTACCGATATAGTTAAGGGAATTAAATCTCAATGTGGAGATGATTTCCCAGTTTCTCTACGTTTTAGTGTTAAAAGTATGATGAAATCACTGCGTCAAGGAGCTTTACCTGGGGAAGAATTTAAAGAAGTTGGTAAGGACACTGAAGAAGGCTTAGAATCAGCTAAAATCCTTGTAGCTGCAGGTTATGATATGCTAAATGTTGATGCTGGCACCTATGATTCTTGGTATTGGAATCACCCACCAATGTACTTCGGTGGCAAAGGAATGTACCGAGAATTTGGAAGACAAGTTAAGAACGTTGTTGATGTTCCAGTTATCCTATCTGGTAGAATGGATGATCCTGAAGTAATTAACGATGCCTTTGATACCAATGCCTGTGATATAGTTTCCTTTGGCCGTCCACTTTTAGCAGACCCATATCTCCCTATGAAAATAAAAACGGACAATTGGGAGGATATAAGACCATGTTTATCCTGTCATGACGGCTGTATGGGCAGAATTGCTCACGGTTTACCATTATCCTGTGCCGTTAACCCAGAATGTGGGCGTGAAAGCTTCTACAAAATAACCCCTGCTATGATTAAGAAAAATGTGCTTATAATTGGTGGTGGTCTTGCTGGTATGGAAGTAGCTAGAGTTTGTGCTATTAGAGGACATAAAGTTTCTTTACTTGAAAAAAGTAATAGTCTTGGTGGAAATTTACTTGCTGGTGGAGTTCCCGATTTCAAAAGTGATGATTTTAAGCTTTGTAAATGGTATATAAATCAACTAAAAAAATTAAGTGTAGATATTAAACTTAATACTTCTGCTGATGAAACTACTATTAATAATTCTCAAGCTGATGTTATTATTATGGCAACTGGCTCAACACCTTCAATACCTAAATTTGATACAAAGGAAGAAATTTTAAGTGCTTCAGATGTTTTATTAAATCCATCTTTAGCTGGCGAAAATGTGGTGATTATTGGTGGTGGTCTTGTAGGCTGTGAAACTGGACTTTGGCTTTCAAATATGGGCAAAAAGGTTACTATTATAGAAATGCTTCCAGTAATTTGCGGTGGTCCTCATAATATGCCATTTATGAACTGGGATATGATGAAAGACTTGCTTCCATACAATCATATTGATGTAATGACTAGCACTAAGATTAAAAAAATAGATGAAAATGGAGTTGAAGTATCTAACAAAGCTGGAGAAAAGTTTATAAAGGCTGATACACTCATTGCGGCAACAGGTTATAAATCATATAATCCACTTTTAAATATTCTTGACAGAAGTAATAAGGAAACTTATAACGTAGGAGATTCAAATGAAGTTAAAAATATTATGAAAGCCATTTGGGATGCATACGAAGTAGCAAAAAATATTTAAAATAATTTATAATCCATGGAGGACTGTACTATAATGGAAGAATTAACAAACAGAAAGAAACAAGCTATCAGTACTAAAAAACGTATTTTGGATACTTCTCTGAAGCTTATGAAGGAATATGGATACGACGCTATGACCATAAAGCAAATCTGTGATGAAGCAGGAGTTTCTACCGGCGCTTTTTATCATCATCTAGGTAGTAAGGACGGTATTATCATCGAAGGTTATTCTGAATGTGACCGTTACTTTGAGAAATACGTTATTAACAACTTAAAATCAGATAATATTATTGATAAAATCATTGAATATATTGGATATCAAATGAAGTACGCAGTTGAAATTGGCATAGATACCATCACTCAAATATATAAAGCTCAACTCACTAATGCCAATGAATTCTTTCTTTCTGACAAGCGTGCATTATCCTCCAACCTATTAATTCTTATTAAAAAGGCTCAAAAAGAAAACCTATTGAGAGATGATTTTACTGCAGAAGAAATAAGAGATGAACTTCTTTTAATTTCTAGAGGAACTATTTATAATTGGTCTCAGAAAAATGGTTCCTTTGATCTTATAGGTTATTGTAACAAACTTATTTCTCATCACATTTTTTTCTATGTAATATAATTTTATCGCTTTGATAATTTATCAAAGCGATTTTTTTAATGTACATATAGATTTTTATATACTGTAACGTTATTATAGATATATGAATAATTTTTAAAATATATTTTCCTAAATAGTAAAATTAGGGCTGTGTGGTGATAAATTTTCCACTCAGCCCTAATTTTTTAATCCCATTTATGCAATTAAAATCTTATTTAACACATAATCTTTTTAACCATGCTAATAATAATTTTTCATTATTATTAAGTTTTTTATCTACTAATCTAAACAACCCCATGGTATCAGTAATATTTTCCTTCAACGATATTATAGCTATATTATCTATATTAAACATATTTATTTGTCCTAAAAATAATAAACTTACACCCATATTAGCTTCTACCATACTTAAACATGTCTTAACTTCTCCCTTCATTTTAATTTTAGGAATAAAATTTGCTTCCCTACATGCTTTTTCACATAGTCTACATGCACCTTCATATTCATTATTAAAAATAAACATCTCATTTTTAAGCTCAGATAAACTTACTAAATTATTATGTGCTAATGGATGATTTTTGCATACAACAAGCACAATTTTATCTTGAAATAATGGGTAAAATGAAAAAATACTTTTTTCTATTGAACTTTCAAAACTTATCCCTACATCATAATATCCACTAGTAATATCAAGTATTAACTGGGAATCTTTAACCTCTTTTAAGTCTAGTTTGATATTATCATGCTTGTCTATAAATAATTTTAGTATACTGATTATATTGTAATAACTAACTATAGGTGCAAATCCAAGTTTTATTACATTATAATGAGAATCTCTATAAATACTTATTTCACTTTCTATATTTTCACATATGTCCAATAACTCTAAAGAACTTCTATAAAAAATTTTCCCTGCAGGTGTTAAACTAATATATTTTTTACTTCTATCAAAAAGTTTTACTCCTAAATCATTCTCTAATTTAACAATTTTTTTTGATAAAGATGATTGAGATAAATTCAATACTTCAGCTGCCTCCGAATATGTCTTTTTCCTTACAATTACAACAAAATAAAATACATTTTCCATTAACATATTTCTCACCTATTCCATATTTATATTTTTTCTTACATATTTGGAATTGATTGAATACTTTTAATATTGTACTATAATCTAGGAATGTATTGAATACTTTTTTGGCAAAGCAAATGAAAATTTGTGACGCAAAACTATAGGGTCAGATCTTTACGATATGATAGCCAGCTGCAACTTAAAGACTGAATTCGCCCTTTTTTAAGGGTGTTTTTATGTTGCTTAAATTTTATGAATTATATTGATTGGAGTAATGAAATGATATGAAATTTTCTTTTAATAATGTAACTCATATTTTTAATAAAAAATCATATGAAAATGATTATTTAAATTACAGTTCATTAAAATATTTAGTAGATTATGATGAACAAACTGGAATTTATAACAGAAATAAATTACTAAATGAAACTAAAAAACTTCTTAGCAAAAATAAAAATGAGACTTTTGCTTTTATTAGCATAGAAATAAACCAAATAAAAATTATAAAAAATCTTTTAGGAAAAAATATAACAAATCATATTCTTAAAAATATGAGCTCAAAAATAAAAAATGTTAGAAATATTCATGGGGTTGGTACGTACGGAAGGATTTCTCAGGAAGTTTTCTCCATGTGTTTACCCTATAACAAAGATAATATGATTGCAATGTTAGAATATCTAAAAAAAGACCTATCTGAAATCAATATGGATTTTCAAATTGAACCACACTTTGGAATTTATATAATTGATGACATCACTCTTCCAATAGAAACTATATGTGATAATGCAAATGCTGCCCTTAATACTATTTCTGAAAATTATATAGATAGCTATGCATTTTATGATGAAAACCTCCATAAAAAATTAACTAACGAACAAGAGATTATTGGGGAAATGTTCAAGGCCTTAAGAAATGAGGAATTTGATATATATCTTCAACCAAAGTATTCTTTTTCATCTAATACTGTTATCGGTGCTGAAGCACTAGTTCGATGGATACATCCAATAAAGGGAATATTATCTCCAACGGAATTTATCCCTATATTCGAAAAAAACGGATTCATAATGCACCTAGATATTTACGTATGGAATAGAGTCTGTATTCTTATAAAAAAATGGCTACTTGAAGGTAAAACCCCTTATCCAATTTCTGTTAATGTTTCAAAGGTTGATTTTTTAAATCCAAACTTATATAACATAATTACAAAAATGATTGAAAAATATGAAATTCCACCAAATCTTATTGAATTTGAAATAACTGAAAGTGCTTATGCTGAAAATATGGAAAACATTAATTCTACAATGAAAAAGCTCCAAAAATATGGGATTACAATCTTGATGGATGACTTTGGTAGTGGCTACTCTTGTTTAAATATGTTAAAGGATTTTCATGTAAACATTCTAAAATTAGACTTGAAATTCTTATCAAAATCTGAATCTGAAGGTCGTGGAGGCAACATTATAGCTTGTGTAATACGTATGGCTAAATATTTAAAAATCCCTGTTATTGCTGAGGGTATTGAAACTAGAGAACAATTTGAGTTTTTAAAAACAATTGGATGTATGTATGGACAAGGTTATTTTTTTTCAAAGCCCATTCCATTTCACTGTTTTGAAGATAAGTATTCCACTAAAAATAAAATTGACTTAGTAAATAATTCATCAATATTTCATAGCAACTTCAATATAGATGAACTATATAACTCAAATAGCTTCATAAATATACTGTTTAACGGTATAGCAACTCCATGTGGTATTTGTGAAATAAAAGGTACTGAATTTGAATCAATTCGATTAAACGATAGCTGTTTTGATATGTTAGAAACAACAAGAGAAGAATTTTATTTTGACCATACCCGACTAATTGACAGAGTTCCTGATTCAGATAAACCTATCATTGAGGAAATACTAAAAGAAGCTCTTAATAGTAAGAAATCATCAGAGGGTATTCATAGAATCATTTGTCCCAATGACAAAATATTATATTTACATACTAAAATTACTTATTTAGCCTTTAATGGTGATACCTATTTATTTCTTGTAAATAGTAATGATATAACCAATAGCAAATAGTAAATAACAAACCCGTTGTAACATCAACGTTACAACGGGTTAATTATTCCTATCCCTCTATTACCTCTGAAATACCACCACTTATTTTCTTAGCAAGTATTAATTTTGCTTTACTATATTTTCTTACACATAGCTTTTCCAATTCTACTATAACTATTGGAAGCATTGAAAGTCCAATAATAATTACCCAGTGTAAAACACTAAGCTTTACAAGTCCAAATAAAGAATCCCTTAAGCAAGGTACCATTATCGTCATAATCTGTAACAATACATTTATTAAAAAAGCTATATTTAAATATTTATTAGAAAAAATTCCTAATTTAAAAATAGAGTTATTTAAAGATCGTGTATTAAATACATGGAAAAATTGAATAAATGCCAATGTCATAAATGCCATTGTATTGGCTGTTTTCAACGCTATATTGTCTCCTAAGCCCTGACTCATATTATATCCTATAATATACGCTCCAAATGTTATTGCACCAATTAAAAATCCTTGATATGCAATTTTAATTCCTAATCCATCACTTAATATAGAATCCTTAATATTTCTAGGGTTCTTATTCATTATACCAGGTTCAGCTCCTTCAAAAGCAAGTGCAATTGCAAGAAGGGAATCACTAACTAAATTTATCCATAAAATTTGAATTGCACTTAGAAAAGAAATTGGTACGTCAAAAATAACAGGTCCTAATATTGTTGCTAGAAAAATACTTACTATCTCACTTATATTACCACTAAGCAAAAAATGCACAGCTTTACGGATATTATTATATACAACCCGTCCATATTTAACGGCTGATACTATAGTGCCAAAATCATCATCAGCTAGAACCATATCTGCAGCACCTTTAGCTACTTCAGTACCTGAAATCCCCATAGCTACTCCAATATCTGCCTTTTTTAAAGCTGGAGCATCGTTAACCCCATCTCCAGTCATAACTACAACATTGCCTGCTTTCTGTAATGCCTTTACTATTTTAAGCTTATGCTCTGGAGAAACTCTTGCAAATACTCTATAATTTTCAATTGTACTCTCTAATTGATCATCAGATAATTCATTTAAAGCCCTTCCATTTATTACATTGTCCTCATTTTTTATTATTTGTAAATCCTTTGCAATAGCTGTAGCCGTAATTTCATGGTCTCCAGTAATCATAATAGGTCGTATACCCGCCGTAATACACTCATCAATAGCCTGTTTTACATCTTCCCTAGGTGGATCAATCATACCATAGAGCCCCAAAAACACCAATTGAGATTCCATATCTATAACATCTTTTTTACTGCCATTTTCTTCATTTATAAATTTATATCCTATTGCAAGAACTCTTAATGCTTTTTCTGATAAATATTTATTAGCATTTAGAATGTTTATGATATCCTCCTTTGAAATATCATAAATAAGTCCTCTTTTTTCAATTTGTGTACATCTGCTTAATATAACCTCAGGTGCACCTTTCGTAATAGAGACTATAGAATCCTTTAATTGATTTACTGTTGTCATAAGTTTTCTTTCTGAGGAAAAAGGTATTTCTTCTATCCTTTTATATTTATCTCTTTCCTCCATTGGATTAATGCCATTTGCTATTGCTAAATTAACTAAAGCTACCTCAGTAGGATCTCCTAAAATATCATAGTTAGAATCTATATATTGAACTGTAGTATTATTACAAAGTAATCCATAAATTAATAATTTTTCTACAGTGACATCTCTTTTAAATCTATTAGCCAAATCTAACTTAACTTCATTTACATATATATTTGTTACCGTCATCTTGTTTTGTGTTAATGTACCTGTTTTATCGCTGCATATTATATTAGCTGCACCACAAGTTTCTACTGCTGGTAGAGTCTTCATTATGGCATTTTTTCTAGCCATAATCTGCATTCCCAAAGCTAAAACAACAGTTACTATAGCTGGTAGCCCCTCAGGCACAGACGCAACAGCTAAACTAAAAGCATTTAAAAACACTTCATAGGTATCTTGACCCTGTAACAACCCAATTATAAAAATAAGCCCACATACTGAAAGTGATATAACAGCCAATATTTTACTTAACTCCTTCAACTTTATTTGAAGTGGTGTAGATTGTTTTTTAGTTTCTCCTAACATATTAGCAATTTTACCTATTTCCGTATTGATGCCAGTTTTAACAACTAAGCCTTTTCCTCTTCCATAAGTTATATTACATCCCATGAAGACCATATTAACACAGTCTCCAAGAGTACAGTCATTCTCTTTTAAGGCTTTACTAACCTTTTCTACAGATATGGACTCTCCTGTAAGAGTGGATTCATCAACTTTCAAATCATAGCACTCAGTAAGGCGAATATCTGCCGGTATATAATCTCCTGCTTCTAATACTACTAAATCACCTGGCACCAAAAACTCAATATCAATGAGCTTTTCTACTCCAGCTCTAACTACATGAGCTTTCGGTGAAGTTAATTTCTTAATTGCATCTAACGAATCTTCTGCTTTCTACTCTTGAATTATACCTATAATGGTATTTACAATTACAATCAACATTATAATTAACATATTTTTAGTTTCGCCAATAAAAAAAGAAATATTTGCCGCAACTAGTAGTATCAATATTGTTGGATCCTTTAATTGGCATAATAGCTTGTTAAAAATAGAACTTTTACTACCTTCCTTTAATTTATTTTTTCCTAATTCTCTTAATCTATCTTCTGCCCACCGATCACTCAGGCCTTCTTCCGAGTCAGATTCCAAGGTTTCTTCTAAATCACTAGTTTCCATTGAATACCATAGATTCATAATATACACTCCTTTTAGGTAAATTAATTATTTTTTCGCATACAAAAAACACCATTAAAATTATAAACTTTAATAGCAATATGGAAACTAATCTTATATCCTATCTCTCATGTTCTTACCAATTAAACCTCTTTTCCAACTAATTTTCATATAATCTAATTTGAATTTGGGTAAAAAAATTTCATACAGATAACTATATTTAATCTGTATATTGTTAGATGTGTTTGTCAAAATATGATTGTTACAAAAATGTGATTTACTTAAAATATCACTCGAGTCTGAGTCCATTAAAATCAAAACCTCCAATATATAATTAATAATTGTGATTTAATTATACATTGGAGATTATATTATATGCAATGTTACTTTATCACAAAATTATGTCATTTTAGATTTATTTACCAAAATAAATCACTACATCTATCACACTCTTTAATTATATTTAATTATCTTAATTTTTCTACTAATTGTATATGTCTGAAAATTCTATATCCATTCTTTCTCTTATAAAATCATCGCTATCATTATAAATATAATCTAGATTATTTTCTTGTGATAAAATAATTGGAAGCGAAAATATAACTTCAGTCCCTTCTTCTATTTCTCTATTGAAAAATATTTCCCCATCATGTAATCTCACAAAAGACTCACTTAATGGAAGCCCTATTCCACTTCCTTCAGCCCTTCTTATAAAAACATTATCAACTTGCTTAAATCGCTCAAAAATATTTTCATAACTTCCTTGTGGAATTCCAATACCATCATCCTTTATGGAGACATAAACATTTTTATCATCCCTATAAACAGATATAAGTATCTTCCCATTTTCATGGGTATATTTCATTGCATTAGAAACTAAGTTAAATAACACTTTTTCAATTTTTATAATATCGCAACCCAAAAATAATTCTTCAACTGTTGTATCAAAAATAATACTTTTATTCAATTCAGACCCTTTCTTTACTAATAAATCTACCCTACTTTCAATAAATTCTATGAAATTTATATTCTTTTTATTTAATCTTGAGTAATTCATATCAACTTCATTAATATCAATTAAATTATTTATTAACCTTAAGAGTCTATAGGAATTATTTTTTATCATATTTAACCTATTTGTTTTCTTACTATCATCACTATTTAATAATTCTAACTTAACACCAGACAATATTATATTTAATGGTGTCTTAAACTCGTGAGATACATTAGCTAAAAATTCTGTTTTAAACATTTCTTTTTCACTTTTTAATTCTAAGTCTGTAACCTTTTGTTCAAGCATAGCAAACTTTGTTACATCTTTTCCAACAATATATATCTCCTTTTCATAACTATCATGATAGTAATACCACTCTAAAAGTTTATATGCTCCATCCTTACATTTTACTTTACAAACTCCACCATCACACTTTTTATCATAAGTAGTCAATACTTCATGATAATTCACGCTACTAGATGTAACTTTTACCAAACATTGTATGGGCATTGCTCTAAGCTCTTTATTAGACCAACCTAAAACTTTAGCTGCATTTGAACTCATTTTTCTAATATATCCCTTTTCATCTACAATAAAGCTTAAATCTGATGCTATACTTAAAAATCTCCTCATTTGATTTTCAAGATGTACTTTCTGGCTTAATTGATCCTTTAATTCATTGCAAAGAAAAACATTTTTTAAAGAAAGAGCAATCCTATCACATATATGATTTACATATTTAATATTCTCACTGTATACATCCTTTTCATTGCTATAATATAAATTTAATATACCTAAAAAATTATTCTTATAGGTAATTGGTATAATATTTATATATGCAGAATTGAATATGTCCTTAAACCTATCATAGTACATTGGTTCATTATATATTTCATTTAATTTTTGTATTTGAAATGGATTTAATATATTACTCTTATAATTCATTATCCTTGATATATACTCATCTGAAATACTCATACTAGTTTCATCTAACATATTCCCAGCTATACCTACACTTATTTTCTTAATTATAGTTTTATTTTTCTCATCATATGACCATATGCTAATTCCATCAACCTTTAATTGAATATATAAATCCTTTAAATAGTCATAGATTGAACTATATAGTGTCTCTTCATCACTTTTGTCATTTTCAATTATTAAATTTACTTTAAGATTCTCCTCTTCACTATCATTTAAACTTCCATAATCTCCATAATCACTTATTATAGATCCAATAGCTAAAAATGAATTGCAATTTCCATCATTACCTATTATAGGAATCTTGTTAGTATGCAACAAAACTTCCTTACCCTTTATATATAGGTATTCATTCATCACACTCTTTTTCTGGGTATTTATCACTTTCACATCATTTTCTACTATTAAGTTAAAACTATCTTCTAAAAATATATCTCTATTGTTGGTTTTTAATAAATTTTCTTTTTTCTCACCAAGGAGTTTACATAGACTTTCATTGGCATTTAAATAAAATCCCTCTTTATTTTTAACCCATATACAATCTTCAATCTTATCAATTTCCTTTATAAGCTCGTCCATAGTGCCTTGAGTAATATAGGATTTCTTGAAAATCTTATTATACATATAAGTCACCCCTTTATTTTTATTATAAGATGATTATTCGTAATATAAAATAAATTCTACAAAAATAGTTACAATATTTTTTATTAACCATATATTTCAATTTATTCGTATTACGAAAAATATTATTATTTATAAATGCTAAAAAATTCAACTTGAAGTCATATATTATGTATATAAAAAATCATCATCCACATTACTTCTACATAAGATGATTTTTTATGTAAATTCATGTCTATACTCTAATAATTTCATAAATATAGTACGAAATACAAATTTTTTCTGGCATTTATAACTAAATGTTATATAATATATATTGCAATTTACAATGACTCATTTTACAATTAGTAAATATAAATTGTAAAAGTTTGAATTTTATACATATGAATAAAGGATGGTTTTACAAATGAAGGAAATAATATTTGTAACTAGTAACAAAGGTAAAATAGCTTCAGCTCAAAAAGAACTAGAAAATATAATTGTTTTACCTTATAATGCTGAACTAATCGAACCTAGAGGTGATGATATAAAAGAAATAGCTAAGGAAAAAGTGTTACAAGCCTATGACTTGGTAAAAAGGCCATGTATTGCTTTAGACTCAGGTTTTTTCATAAAAGCTCTTAATGGATTTCCAAGAGCTTATGTTAATCATGCACTTGATACAATTGGATTAAAGGGTATTTTAAAATTAATGGAAGATCAAGATGATCGATACTGTGAATTTAGGGAATGTGTTGCATATTATGATGGGACTTCAATGAAATTCTTTGAAAGCAAATGCTTTGGAACACTATCCCATGCTATTAAAGGTACAGATAAAATAAATAAGTGGTCTATTTTATGGCATATTTACATACCCAATGGCTTTAACAAAACTCTTGCTGAATTTAATGAAGAAGATTTTATTAAATATAAATATTTAGAAAAGTCATCAAGTTTAAGAAGCTTCGCCACTTGGTACAATTGCATCTAATTAAAAAAATTCCATGGAAAAATTATTTCCATGGAATTTTTTTATAAAAACCACTAAATTATTTTGATTTATCAACAATTTCAGAAAGAACTGCATTTAAAATAAGATCTACAAATTCTGCTTTTTTCATTCCTGCTGACTTTGAGCATAGTTCAATTTTATCAATTGTATCTTGATGAAGATGATATGCTGCTCTTCTTAAATCTTCTTCTCTATCGAATATAACTTTAAATGTACTTGCCCCAAGCTTTAATTTTTTTGTCTCTATAGATTTAGTAACTCCATCCTCTGTTACCTTACTTGCTCTGGAAGATAAGTTAGCATCTATGTTGACCTGAGGCTTTTTTTCTTCAATAACTTCTACATCAGCTTCAACCTTTTCTTCTGGTTCTGCCGATTTATCCGTACTCATAAATCCCATTAATGTATTTTTAATAGGACTTTGCATCTTCTCTCTTTCCGCAAGACTTACTCTTTTTTTAGCCATGATTTACTATCTCCTTCGCTACATTATAATATGCTATTGATCCTTCAAAATCATCTCCTGCATACTCAAATATGCTACTCATTGATAAGCATGAATCTGCAAATTTAATACTTTTTTTAACGATATCATCAAAAACAGGATACTTAGCATGAAGTGCCTCAATAACATCTTTATGATGCTTAACCCTTGAATCATACATAGTAACTAAGACTCCTAAAAATTCCAAACTCTCATTCCAAGCTTTAATTTCTCCAATAGTAGAAGTTAAAATTTCTAGACCCTTTAAACTAAAGTATGTAGGATCAGTAGGTGCAATTACATAATCACTAGCCATTAAACTGTTAATTGTTAAAATTCCAAGTGATGGTGAATTATCAATAATAATATAGTCATATTCACCAGCATGATTAGCAACAAATTTATCTATCTTCTTTTTAAGTAAATTTTCTCTTCCTATTTTCGAAATCAATACAAACTCTGCTTTTGAAAGTTCAATATTACTTATTATTAAATCTAAGTTTTCTATGTAAGTTGGACAAATTACTTCTTCAAGATTAATATCCTCAGTCAATATTGTACTAATATTATATGCCTTTTCTAATGGATCTAATCCAAAATTCACACTAAGACTTGCCTGTGGATCTAAGTCTATCATGAGTACTCTCTTACCCATTTTAGCAAGTGCTGATGATATGTTAATAGTTGATGTAGTCTTAGCTACACCCCCCTTATTATTTACAATGCTAATAACCTTAGGCCTACCATTATTTGTACATTCATTGTTACAATTCATGTCTCAAACCCCCTTATTTTTCTGTTACAATTTATGTGTAATCTATGTACAATATAAATACTTTTTACTGTACATTACCTGTATGTTCTATTGTAACATACTTTATCACTTTTTATTATAATAAATTTCAAAGAAATTTCTACATTTATTATTTTTTTTAAACAAAAAATTTCATAAAAAAAAGAATGCTATAAATATCAGCATTCTTTTTAAAATAAAAACACATTTAATTCATAAATTAAAGTCATAATCGATAACTTATTTATTTCCCTTTGCAAGCTTTGCTATTTGCTTAAATACAAAGGAAATAACCATATAACATACAAATGTTGGAACAAAAACTGCTAACCAACCTATAAAGAAATTCTTGTTTTCTAAATTAAAATATCTAAGTACATTAATACCAATAAGTACAGATATTCCCAATACAAAACTATTCATTATTTTGCCCATTCTATCCATAATACCCCACCTTTACCTTGCAAATATTCATTAGTTAATTCCAATTATATAAGTTGCTCCACATATTCCATATCATATTAGCTTAATCCACTTTGTAAAAACATAAAATGAACAATGTTATTGCAACTTATATACATTTGTTATAATTAATAAACTTCATATTAAATTGATGTTTAAAACTTGTATAATCACAATTATATCAAATATAGGTAAAACCGTAAACAAAAACTCTTAGTTTGTAGCTTCCTAACACTTTTTTAATATCTTTGATTAGCTTACAAAAATCTCATTTATCGTAGTCTTGTTTGCCATACAATAAATTAAACAAACTTATATAATTTTCAAAGGGCGAGTAATTCTATGAAATATTAAGCTGCTTTTTCATATCAGTTTAATATAACCTTTATTTTTACATTTATTCTATTTTATAGTAAGATATATATATTAAATTGGAGTCTAAAGTAATTAAATACTTAAAAATTCACCGCAACTCCGGATGTGAAATATGCTATATAATAGATAGCAATATCACAACATATTTAATTTCTAACAAAATGTATGAGGAAACTGTAACCTTTATCAAAAATTTTCTTAGGGAAAATTAAAAAATTAATTCTTTTATTATATAATTTATAACTCTACTCATTTCTTTAAACATACTAATCTACAATTGCTTTTAAGTAATACATGAAAATTTTTTGTACTATTAATGTTTCGTAAAATGAACATTTAATGTATATATTTTTTTCATTAAATGTACTTATACCGTTACATAATTTGTACTTATATACCTTGTTTAAAAATTTATTTCTGTAATAATTAATACGAGGAGAGGGATTTAATATGAATCTATTTATTATATTTTTTTTATTTTTCATTATTGGAAGAATAACTTATAGTATTGTAAAACTAGCTATTAAACATGCTATAAAAGAAAACTCTGCAGAACTAAAAGAGTTGATTAGATCTGTCATTAAAGAAAATGAAATAAAATCAAGCTGGAAAACTAATAAATAAAATGTACATTATAATTTTATTATATGTACATTTATTGTTATATATAGTGTATTTTTATTGTTACATATAATGTGTGTTTATATTTCTTTATCATGTGCTATACATTAATTACTCCAGTTATTTTACTTATTATATGATATAATATTTACATTAAAAATAGTATATATTTTAACGTAAGGAGATTTACTTATGATCAAGACAGTAAAATTTTTATTAGAAAATTATGCTAATGAAGAAGAAATTATTAACTTTACCTTTGGGTGTAGCTATAATGATATTAATGAAATTGTAGTTGTAGCACCTAACTGGATTACAATTTTTGATGATTATGTTGATGAAATTATTGAAGTTTCTAAAGGTACTGTATTTAATGTCAAATATAATTCTATAAAGTTTACACTGATTCGAACTCCCATGAGTGCAGCCTTTGTTGGCGATACTATTTTGGGATTATCAGTTACAAACTGCAAAAAAGTTATTTTTGTTGGATCTGTTGGTGGATTAGATATAAATATGAAAATAGGTGATGTAATTATTCCTGAATATTCAGTGTGTGGAGAAGGTTTTAGTAGATTTTTAACTCCAGATTTAAAAGACTGTTTTGGTGAAAAATATTATGCAGATAAAGAATTGAATTCTCAATTATTCACGATTGCTAATAAATTTGTACATGCTCCAAATAAAATATGGTCTGGTAAAGTATTTTCAATTGACACTATCCTTGGTGAATATATTAATATAAATAAAATAGTTAATTTAAATTGCAACTGTATTGAAATGGAAACCTCTGCCTTTTTTAATGCAGCACAACTTTGTAACTTAAATGCTTCTGCATTGCTTATGGTTATTGACAATACTGTATCTGGAAATTCCCTTTTAACACTTCTTTCAGATGAAGAGAAAAAGTTAAAGCATTATGGTAAGTTTAACACTATTCCAAAGATATTATTAGAAACTTTAACTAAAATATAATTGTATATTAAATCTAAAAGGGTTGAAAAGTAAAGTTACTTTTCAACCCTTTATTAAATACCTATTTATGTATTTTGAATTTTTTCTACTCTTTTTTGTAAGTGTTTATTAAATATTAGCAGAAAAACAACAGTAGTAATTGTAGCACTTGTTATATCCGCAATAGGCTGAGCATAAAATGCACTTGTTGCACTATATATTATCGGTAACATTAGGGTAGAAACAACATACAATCCTTTTCTAGTTAGGGATAACGTAAGCGCTGTCTTAACCCTTCCCAAAGCTGTAAGCCCGTCAACAAAAACATATTGAAATGCCATAGGAATTACTCCTAAAGTAAATACTTTTATTCCCCATGTACAGAACTCAATATAATCAGGTACATCAGTAAACAATCTTATAAATACTTGAGGTAAAAATTGTGATATCAAAAACATTGATGTCGTAAATATAAGTGCTATCAAAAGGATAAATCGTTCTGATTTTTTAACTCTTTTACTATCTCCTGCCCCATAATTATAACTAATTAACGCTTGAGTTCCACCGCTAATTCCAATTAGTGGTCCTGTTATCAATAGGAAATAACTTTGAACTATTGTTACACATGACACTAAAAAATCACCTTGTTCAGGTCCTCCATATCTTTGAAGCACACTGTTCATAGCAATAATTATAAAGCTATCCGTAGCTAATATTATAAAAGGAGACATACCTATACTTAAAATTTTCTTTATAATACCAAGAGAATAATTTCGAAACTTAATTTTAATTTTTACCTTTCGATTGTACATAAAAGCTATTGCAAATATGAATGAAATCATTTGTGCAATTACAGTAGCATAAGCAGCACCTGCAACTCCTAAATTGAACCCGAAAATAAATACAGCATCTAAGATTATATTGGAAATTGCCCCTATTACAACTGTGCACATACCCGCAAACGCAAACCCTTGACAATTAATAAAATAATTTAACCCTAGCGCCATTAATGCAAAAAATGTCCCTGCTGTATAAATAGTTAAATATGTATTTGCATATTGAAATGTCACATCACTAGCACCAAACCAAATAATTAATTTTTCCTTCAGAATTAAAAATACTATTGTAAGAACCCCAGAAAAAATAATTAGCAACAAAAAACTATTAGCTAATATATCTTCTGCTTTCTTATTGTCACCTTCTCCCATACTCATAGCTACTAGAATTGATCCTCCAATTCCAACTAAAGTTCCAAAAGAAGATAATAGTGTTACAATCGGACCACATACTCCTATCCCCGCTAAAGCTATATTTCCTATTTCCGGTATATGTCCTATATACATTCGATCTATTATACTATATAGAACATTAACTAATTGGGCTATCATTGCAGGTATTGCCAAATTAATTACTAATCTTAGAATCGAATCTTTTCCTAAATCATTACCTTTTATCATCTTGTTCTCCTTTCTATGATTAATATTGTTCAAATACAAGCACTTTAGATATTCTTTATTTGTATTTTTTATGTTATTTATTTTGTATAAACTATGTTACTTTCATTACCACACAATATGTACCTATCATGTTACAATAGATGTAACATACTTTATGATATTATTCTTGTGTCTTACTACTTATCATGACTAACTCTCCTACATTGTATTTTGCACTTTGGGCAATTCTCTTACACTTTATATTAAAAAGAAATATTATTTCTTTATCATAAATGTGGCTTAATGTTTCATAATTAGCTTGTCCTTTTGCAATTATTAAATCTGTTTTTTTAAATCTCTTTATAAACTTATCAGAACATAACCTTAATATAGTTCCCTGCCCGTCAGAGCCATTATCGATAACTGGAACTAAATCTGTCATGTGTACATCCATTGCATCTTTCATTGTAGCATCATTTACTATTGGCTTGTCCTTTACCACATATGTAATCTTATGTTTAGGCAAGACATCTATCAATAATTTATCAAATACTATTTCCCCTGCATTATCTCCTAAAAATAATATTTCTTTACTACAATCTATTTTTCTTTTAAAATCTTCTATGCTGATTCCATACAGATTTTCATTAATACAGTTTGAAATTACACTTCTTACTTGCCCTTCTTTCAAATCATGTATTGCACTAAAATCTATTATATTTCCTGCTACTGATAATTTTATAGCTGTTTTAATCGGGTCATCACTATTCTTTATAATATCCTTTATTCCAAACTCCTCAATCAATTGAAATGCTAAATCATTACTTTTATCTTTTAATTCTTTATAAGGGTCTTTATCTCCTATAACTTCATTTGCATATAAATTAATTTTTCTACCAATCTCTGGAGCTGTTTCTTTAAATGTCATATTACTAAAATCTTTACATGCTTTTGTAATTATTTTATGTTGCAATTCTTCATCATTTGTGTACGTTTCAGCTACCTTTATAACTTGTTTCATAAGGCATGGTAAACAATCATAACTTATATTCATAATTTATCCCTTCAAACATACTTTTATTTTTTTAATTCTTTGAATTAACCCAATTGAAATTCTATCACATTATATAAGTATAATCTATCAAACTTATATAATTTAATCATATCTATAGTTTTTAAAAATATATTCTCCATCATATATTATCTTTTATTTGCTAATTAATAAAAAAAATCATATCACTTTCAGTTACACTCTTTATTCATATAATGAAAAAAATAATTTCAATATATGTACATTATATGTTCATGTAATGATACACATTCTATATATAACATTAGTAATTATATAGCTTACACAATTAATTTATAAAATATTCATATCAAATATTATTACAATTACTTATTTATTTTTACATTTATTATAGTAATATATCTATTTAAATTATAGAATTTATTAAATTACAACCCAATTTACATATCATAAAATGTACATATTATGTTCTTTATTTGTGTACTCTTTTGTAAAAAATTTAAGAGCCTATATTTTTATACTTGATTTTCTCTAGAGCAAATCTTAAACTTGTACTATACTGTAATTATAGAGTTTATATTTTATTTTTTTGAAGGTGAAATTTATGAATGAATTGATAATAAATGGAAATAATAATAATATACTACGTAATCTTCCTTCTACACATTTTATTAGGACTTTTTTAGATTTAAAAAAAAGCAAGAGCAAATATACAGCTATTAGTTATGAACGGGATATAAAAGATTTTTTTGGAGTGGACAATATCGAATCAATTACTCTAGATCATATTAGAATGGTAAATATATTCCATGTGCAAAACTATATTTTATCTATGCAAGACAAAGGATATTCTTCAGCCTCTATAGCGAGAAAGATATCATCACTAAGTGCTTTATATAAATGGCTTATGAAGTATGAAGATAACTATAGTGATATGAGGCTTATTAAATTCAATCCTTTTGCTAATGTAAAAGATGAAAAGCCTACTATTACAAATAAGACTACAGAATTTTTAACAGAAGATGAAACAAGAGAACTTCTTGCCAGCATAGATACCTCTACGGTTATCGGAAAGCGAAATAAAGCAATAATGGCTTTAGCCTTTACAACTGCTTTAAGAAAATCTGAAATGATTAATATTAAACTTAAAAATATAACTACATATGATCGATATGACGTTATTGAAGTAACTAGAAAAGGCAATAAAAAGGATATGGTAAAGATCCAACCAAAAGTAAAGGAACTAATTGAAGAATATTTAAATGCTACAAATAGAACTTTAAAAAAAGATGCTGAAAGTTATCTCTTTGTTGGTCACTCTACAAATAACCTTAATGGAAAAAAACTTGATCCTAGTACTTTAAATTATATGATGGATAAGATTGCTAAAAACGCAGGTATAGACAAGCACCTTAAGGTTCACTCTACAAGACATAGCGCAATCACTATTGCAATTACTGGTGGTGCTACGATTGAAAAGGTTAGGGAATTTGCAGCCCACAGAAGTATCTCTACAACTAATAGATATATCCATTCCATAGATAAACTTAAAGACAATCCAGGTGATAATATGTCTATCTTATAATCCATTGATTTCTTTAAAAAATATTCTATTTGTACTTTATATGTATATAATATGTTCTTATTCTTACACATGTACTGTTACAAATTTTTTTCATAGTCTGTGACCTATTTTATATGTAATTATAGTAATTTCAATAACTCATGATTTTTATAATTTATTATTTTACTACTAAATTTACTTAATATATTAATATTAAGTGAAAAAACGGAGGATATTATGGATTTTAAAGAAATGAATTTATGTGATATTCCAGCAGTGTCTAAAATGTATGTAGATGCTTTTAATTCTGAACCTTGGAATGATCAATGGACAATTAATACTGCTTCAAAACGTCTTTATGATATGTTAAATACTGAAGTTTCATACGGATTATTAGCTTATGAAGATAATATCTTATGTGGCATGGTGCTTGGTTGTGAAGAACAATATTATAATGGAGCAATGTTCAATATTAAAGAATTTTGCGTTGACAATTCATTTAGAGGGAAGGGCATTGGGTCAAATATACTATTGGAGTTTGAAAAAAGACTTAAACTAAAAGGTATAAGTGAAATTATATTATTCACTTCACGTAATAATCTAACAGAAGGGTTTTATAACAAAATGAATTATAAATCCTATAACCATTTGGTCCTTATGGGTAAAGAGCTGTAATATATCATGTATCTTTCTTTGTAACATATTTTGTTCATTTTATGTGCATTAAATGAACATATTTAATACATGTTCTGATAACAAAAAAAGTGATACGTCCTTATTTTCTAAGGCTTATCACTTTTTTAATATCTATTTATTTAGAATTTAGTATTTCAAAAGTAGCACCTTCGATAATATTGCTATACTTAAATTCACTACTTTGTATGTTTTTAACGGTGTCATTAGGAAAGGGTATATATTCTATATCAAAGGAATAATTTTTCTTACTATAAGAATAATCTTTTAAAACAACCTTCTTTTGTTTTAACTCATCTAAAGCTGCAATTATTCTTTTTCTTTGAAGGTCAATTCTTTTAGTACCCCAGAATATACTACGACTAAATTCCATTAAAACAATTGTTTGCTTATATCCACTTTTCTCAAGTGCAAGCCTCATTCTATTCTTTTGGAACATTACCGCTAGCTGTTGAGCATCTGCACTTAAATTATTATAGGTAGTATCGTAAAAATTAATTGTATTATCTTTTATAAATACATCTTCTATAATTCCACTTAAATACACTGTTGCTTTTCTTCTTCCACCTACAGTTTCTATCTTTGCTTCGAAAAATACACCGTTAATGTAATGTCCTTCAAAATTATGTGAGATCTTCATGCTAGCAATTTTAGCTATACTATTTTCTACCATGTCTCTATACTTAGTTTGATTTTTTAATCCTAAATCTTGAACTATGTCTGCAACATATTTTTCAATCTTTTTCCCAGTAAACACTTCATAAAAATGCTGATAAAAGTATAAAATAATTTTCTTATCAAAGCTATTAAAAGTTTTAAGACTCTTTAAAATAGCCATTTTCGCAATCATGTCTCCAACAGTAGCTGCTTCTTCACCATTTTTTATTTTCATAAAAGTTTCATGCTCTAATTGAAGTAGCAGTTCATTTTGGCTATCGTTATCACTGTATATTAACTTATCTATAGTTGATGGTACTAGTAACTTTGTTTCTTTAGTTATATTATCAACATCTTCTTTATTTAAATAATTTATTCTATTTGTAGTATCTATTGGAATATCTCCTATAATACTAGGTACCCTAGTTATTTTTACATCCTTAAAAAAATTAGCTGATAACTTTAATATATCATTTTTAAAAGCAATTTTCATTGAACGTTTTTGCCTAAAACTAAAGTATATATACTCTGATAATAACTTGTTTTCATCATTTTCCCAATCACTTAAAATTCCTAGAACTCTTTCTTTATATTCCTCTACATCCTTGCATTTAAATCTATCTATAAAATCATTATATGATATTATTCCACTTTTCATTTGATTGTATTGTAATTCAACAAAAGCTAATTCTGTATTAAATGGACTATCCTCTTTTTCAATAGTCTTCTTATTCCAATTTCTTTTTGTTGTTATCATACTTCTCTTTAAATTTTTAACAACGATTTCTCTTACTCTTTGATCATTTAATTTTTTTATTTCAGATATCAAAGAATTATAAAACACATCAAAATCCTCGTTCATAAGAGTATTATACTTTTCTTCAAATTTATCATATATCATGGCTTTAAACTCATTCATCTTCATTAAATTACCACCACCTTTTATTTAACTTGATTATATCATTAATTATTTCATTGCTCAATTATAAGCAATTTACAATAATATATCAATAAATTATTGTTATATGACTACAAATATTGCTGTATTGCATATATATATTTAGTTACATAAAATGTATTTGTTTAAAATCTAGTACCTTTCATGAGTTTTTGCACAGAACCTAGTACCTTTCGTGCGTTTTTGTTTTAAACCTAGTACCTTTTGTGCGTTTTTGCTTAAAACTTAGTACCTTTTGTGCGTTTTTGCTTAAAACCTAGTACCTTTCGTGAACTTTTTAAGATTTTGAAAAAAATATAGAAATCTTTTCGTGAAAAAATATAATTTATCATAAAAGACCTTGTTTTATCTTAATTTTATTAAAGTTTTTTAAGTTTTTTAAAAAAATTTTTAATGAAATTTTAGCGACTTTTTTGCTTCTTTGCTAATATTCTAGTACTCATTGTGAACTTTTCCATTATAATTTTATATTTTTAGCTATTTTTCATTTCATTTTGCAAGAAATCTAGTACCTTTTGTGAAAAATCTTTTTTGTTTTTTATGAATTTCATAAATAAACTGCCTCAAGTGCTTTTAACCCCTTTATTTTAGCCATTTTCTTTCTTTGCCAAAAATCTAGTACCTTTTGTGCATCTTTTTTGAACCCCTTGAATTTAGGGACTTTCTTATTCTCTCTTTGTCAAAAAGCTAGTACACTTGGTGAGCTTTTTGACCTTTTTGATTTAATTTTTAATTTACTCTAAAATATGAATATAATAAATTCATTATGAAGGGAGGTTAACATGTGGCTACGAAACTATATAATTCACATTTAAATAAAATACTATTTCAATGTAATGAATATTATATACTTGATACTTATATTACACTAGTACACATATCAAGTGAAGTTAATAATAAATACTTAATACAAAGTTATAGTGACTCTAAATCTGATCTTATAGCTTTAGTTAAAAAGCATGTTAATACTTCCTATAAAACTATATATAATTGTATAGAAAAGCTAATAGAATTAGATATCTTGTGCTATAATACTGCTCTTTACAGTTGGAGTTTAGTTGATATGGAACTTATGACTAAATCTAAAAATGAAGCATTACAAAATAATGATGTTACTGATAATTACAGTGGTTACACTCATATAAGAAGCTTCTTTTTTAGTAATGAGTTCTTTAACATGAAAGCACGAGAAAAAAGATTAATGATATATATGGCTCAATTAGCCGACTCTAAGGCTTCAAATTTTCATGAAAATTTTTCAATGAATCTTTTGAAGCCTAATAGTGGTTGGCTAAAAGTTCTAAGAACAAAATGCAAATACTATGCTAAATATACAATTGAAAATATGCTAAAAAAATATATAGATATTTTTGAAAATAAAACAGACGAATATAGATCAAAAGATATAGCGCCAACTAAAAATAAAAACTTTAAGTTTTTCTTTAATTGCAAATCCATCAAAGATAAAGCTAAAGAAGATGATAGCTTTGAACTTATTAAGATAACTAATCCCAATGAGTATACTTTAGTTATGGACAAAATTAGATTTGCAGAGATTACCTTATCAAAACAAAAGATTATGCATCTAATTCGGTCCATATCTACCCTTAAAGAATGGTTTTTAAAAGAAAGAGTGGTTCAACTTATTATAAATAAATATATAGCTATCCAGGTCCATAAAAGCAGGGATGATATCAAATCTCTCCCTGCTTATGCTGCTGCCGTTGTACGAAGCGTAGTTAATGAATACAAGCAGTTTAAGGAACATCTACGACCTGATAATGTTAAAATATATGAATTTGGAGAATACTTTATTGACTATGTTAATAATGACAATGATAATATTTCAAGAGATATAGAATATTCACTATCTCTTGTTTAAACCTTTCGATTTTAAATGTTAAATCAAAGGTTTATTTGGCGTTTCAGTTTAATTCCATCATTACAATAAATTCAACCACTAATTTATAAAAATTATATTAACGATCAGATTATAAATAATCTGGTCGTTTTTTTTACCTATAAAACATATCCCCCAATACAAACAACATCCATAAATTAAGATATATTACAAAATAAAGGTACTATTATCTATTTATTTTGTAAAGTTATAAAATTATAATTACGTTCTATAAAATATGTGGATAAAGTAATAAAATATATATTTCATTTTATAAAAAAATCATTACTTATTATTTAAATTGGATGTAATGTTAAAAAATAATATGGAAATAATCTTAAATAAAAAAGAACTGAAACTCCTTGAAACCAAAGGGCTTAAGTTCTAAAATATAAATCGATAAATAGTAAGTATATATATAAATAGTATGATAATAAATAAATAGTCAGATTAGAAATTAACTATAGATAATATATTAATTGAAAGATAAATATATTAATTGTTAGATAAGATATTAACTAGATAAATCCATTGAAATGCACATATTGTAACCAATCATAGGAGAGATACCATTAAATTGCCATTAAAAGCATTCTAACACTTAAAGTAGTAATTATAACCACTATCCTATTAAAACAACCTCTTAACTCAATTACAGACTGTATAACTTGTTCAGACCCTTTTGTAGAATAGGTGAAATAGAACACTATCCAATCTGGTTTAAGCCATAGTTTCAAAGAAGCCGAACGAGATAATCAGCTTTGCATGCAGACATTTCCTAAGTGGGAGTGAAGTAGGATTCCATCCTCTCCGGTTTAAGGAGAGATCCTCAAAGGGAATACTATCGTTCCCTTTGAATAAACTGAATAAGATAATCAGATTATAGGCATAAGTTTAACTATATATAAACTCTATTGTAATGATTATATATTAAAAAATTATTATAGGTATTAATTTGTTAGAAGCATATATATTAAATTAATATCCATAAACACTTTAAAAATCACTATTCATAATAAATATTTGTTACATTGTAAGTACTTTAAAAATACGTTGTAAGTACATAAAAAATACAATGTAAGTTCATAAAATTATAATTTTAAATTATATATATGTATGAATAAAATAAAAAGTTCAAAAAATATGGATATAACAGAACCTTAAATTCTGTTATATCCATATTTTTTATTCTGACACATATTAGTTTATAATTTTTTTTTCCTTAACCATGTAAAATAAAGAGTACAGATTATTATAGACAACAAACTAGCAAGAGGTGCTGCAAATCCAATCTCTAATAGAGTAACTCCTGTTGATTTGCTTAATGCATAGGATATTGGTACACGAACTGCAAAAGTGGCAATCAAACTATGTATAAGCGAAATAATAGAGTTGCCACATCCACTAAAGTACGCATTAAAACAAAATACAAATGATACAAGTACACAATCTATAGAAAAGGATCTAAGATATAGAGCTGCATTTTTAATTACTTCATTATCCTTAGAAAAAATTGAAGTTAAACTTTCAGGAGATATTTGGCAATATAGACATATAAAGATTCCAAACATCAAAGAGTAGAGAATTCCACATTTTAAAGAATTAAGTGCACGTTTTGGTTTATTAGCACCCATATTTTGAGCTGTTATAGTGGCTACGGCTGATGAAAATGCAGATGGAGGTAAAAATGCAAATCCCATAATTCTTTCAACCACACCTACTGATGCAGAAGCAACAAGGCCCATGGAGTTGATTATCATTGTTATTAATAAAAATGATATATTTACAAGTCCATCTTGAAGAGCTAAAGGACATCCAACCTTTAGTATTGGTTTGAATGAATCTTTATAGATTTTAAAGTGCTCTCTTTTTAACTGAAAGTTAAATGATTTTTTTTGCATATACAGTAATGAAGTAAAAAAGCTTATTCCTTGAGCAATTATAGTAGCTAGAGCGGCACCACCAGCACCCATAGAGAAAATACCTACAAAAACAAGGTCACCAACAATGTTCAGAATTGATGCTAGAGCAACAAAATATACTGGAGTTTTTGAATCTCCAAGGCCCCTATATATAGAACTTGTACCATTATAACCAATTATAAATGGTATACCAAGTGAACAGATGAAGATATATTGTCTTGTGGATTCTATAGCTTCAATAGGAGCATGCATAAGAGTTACTGCTTTATCAGTGAAGATTAACATTAAAGGAGTTAGAATTAATGCGAATATACAAAATAGAATCGATAGCGTTCCAATTGCCTTAGCAGTTGCATCATCATCTTTCTCTCCAACTCTACGGCCGATTAATACTGTACCGCCCATAGAAATTCCTAGGAATATACCTGTAATTGTTTGCATTAGTTGACTACCTGTAGATACAGCTGATACGCCAGCAGAGTTTGCAAATTGACCTACTACAAACAAATCGGCAGCTCCATATAGGGCTTGAAGTAAGCTAGCAAGCATAAAAGGAAAAGCAAATTTTAAAAGAGAGGTACTAATTTTACCTTCAATAAGTTCATTATGGTCCATAAAATTCCTCCTTATACTAATTTATTTTTAAAATAACAAATTTAAATTATATAGAAAACAAAAAAACTGGATAAGAAAAGTAGGCATTTCAACCTACCACCTTATCCAGTAAAGCACTTCTTGAGTGTGTTACCCTCCGATGATTGTAATAATTTTATAATATTTTCAATTTCAAGTCAATATAAAGATTTGTAATTTATAGGATAGTTAATGTTATTTAACACCTCTTTAATGAAATTATTCATAGTGTTAGTTATATATTTATTTTTATGATAAATAATATAATAATTTCTTAGAAAATGAATGTCTTTTGTTTTAAGTTGTAGTAATTGCCCTTTGGCCAAGTAGCTTTCAACAAGAGATTTAGAAACAATTAAAATACCTAAGTTATGAATAGCTGATTCTATAAGCGAATTTATACTTATACTTTCTATTATGGGTTCAGGACTTAATCCATACATATGGAATACCAAGTCAATAGAATTACGTAAACCACTGCCTTTCTCTCTCATTAGAAGTTTTTGGTTAGATAAGTCCTCTAGTGTGTATTCGTGTGCTAGATTAAGGTTATATTTTAGGCCACATACTACAATTAACTCTTCTTTGAACAGAAGTTTAGAATTGAAATGTGATGATATAGAAATATTATCGACAATTGCTATATCTAAATTATTTTTTAGAAGATGAAGTTCCGTTTGCTTTGTATTTGCTATTATACACTTTAAGTCTATAGTTGGATATTTACTAGTGAAGTCTTCTAGTACTGCTGGAAGTAGAGTAGACCCTATAGTTGCATTACAGCCAACTCTTAAAGTAGAAAGGATATCAGAATTTCTTATGGCATTTTCAGCTTCATTAAATTGTGAAATGATAGTAGTTGCATAACTTAGTAGATTTTTTCCTGCATCTGTGATATATATTCTTCTATTCATTCTTTCAAATAGTATAATTCCATAATAGCTTTCAAGTTCTTTAATTGCCAAACTTACTGCTGGTTGAGCCATATTTAAGGATTCCGCTGCTTTTGTAATACTTTCAAGTTTGCATACTTCATAGAAAATTTTCATGTGTTTAAGTGTCATATATACCTCCATACATAATAAAAACATTATGTATATGATAATATCATAATAATTGTTTTATGACTATAAAAAATTTACAATTATGTAATATAAGGAGATGATTTTTGTAATGGAAAATAAAAGAGATATAAGTAAGTGTAAGAAGTTATTTATGACATTTCTTAAAATTGGGGCATTTACTTTTGGTGGTGGGTATGCAATGATTCCGTTGATACGCAGAGAAATAGTAGAAGAACAAAAATGGCTTTCAGAAGAGGATATACTTGATATAATTGCTATATCGGAAAGTACACCAGGTCCTATTGCAATTAATTCAGCTACATTTGTTGGATATGAAGTAGCGGGGGTTTTAGGATCAACTTTGGCAACTTTAGGGGTTGTACTTCCGGCATTTTTGATAATACTTGTAATATCTTTTTTTCTTAGAGCTTTTGAAAGTTTAAATGTAGTCAAATATGCTTTTAAGGGAATCAGTATTGGTGTTTTAGCATTAATTATTAATGCTTTTTATAGTATGGCAAAGCAATGTCCTAGAAATATACTTGCTTATATAATAGCAATACTAGCTTTTATTATGGTAGCAATATTAGGTGTTAATGTTATAAGCGTACTTATATTATGTGCAGTTATTGGACTTTCTACTTCTATCATAATTAAGGCGAGGAGGTAATATAAGTGGTATATTTAGAGTTGTTTTTTACATTTTTTAAAATAGGAGCATTCACATTTGGTGGAGGATATGCTATGCTTCCTTTAATCCAAGAAGAAGTTATAAATCATGGATGGTTATCAATGACAGACTTAATTAACTTTATAGCCGTTTCTGAAAGTACACCGGGACCATTTGCAGTAAATATATCTACATATGTGGGTGCAGAAACAGGAGGAATTTTTGGTGCCATTTGTGCGACTTTTGGTGTGGTAATTCCGTCGTTTATTATAATTTTACTTGTGGCAAGGTGTTATAAGGCATTCAGAGAAAGTGCTATTGTAAATGGACTCATGAGCGGATTAAAGCCAGCAGTTGTAGGATTAATTGGAGCTGCAGTTATATCTGTTGGTAAGAATGCTTTTTTACCCAATGGGCTAAACCAACAAGTAATTGTGTCAGGTTCTTTCTTATTTTCATTGATGATATTAATAATAATGCTTATAGCTGAATATAAAAAATGCCATCCTATTATTATTATTTTAGCATCTGCAATATTAGGGGTATTGGGCGGATACATTGGTATTATTTAGTTTAAAGTAAATATATACTGTAAAAAAAGCACAATAAATGTTCACTTGTTGTAACACTTATTGTGCTTTTTTTATACAATTTATGTAACGCTTAATTTGAGAGTTCCTTTAGCATCATTACCCAGAAGTTCGATTTTAACATTTTTATTATCTTCACATTGAATGTCTAAAGATTCCTTTAAAGTATTTGATGTTTCAAGAAATACTTTATCATCACAATATATTTTTAATGTTAAATCATCACTTAAATTTTCAAATTGTACGTTGAGAGTATAATTCACCTTATTTGTTATAAGTCCTTTTGTAACGGATCCACTTAATTTTTCAAATTTAATATTATAACCATCATGAATCTTATTTTCTGTCCACATGTGAGTTTCACCATCAAAAGTTAATTCTTTTAAGTTAACAGCCATACTCTCATGTAAATTTATATAATAGTACATATAACCTAAAAAACTTAAAACAACAACAGCAAATAAGATTACTAAAGTCTTTTTATGTTTCATAATAAATCCTCCATTGAAATATAATATATGTATAAATAGTATATCATATTTAAGAGGTTAAAAGGTAGAAAACACTTATATTATTGAGTTCATCATTGATTGTTGTTATAATAAAAGAACAATATATTTACAGTAAAAGTACATAATATGTACATTTTATGTGAAATTATAATTACATATAATAGTAAAAACTATCAAATTGTAATTTGTTTATTATGTATTGAAAAAAATAAATAAAAAGCATAGTCTATATATATTAAATGAATTAAAAGAGGGGGATATTAATGAAAGTATTGGTTTTGAATGGTAGTCCAAGAATGAAAGGAAATACTAGAGAGGCACTTAATCAAATTATTGATGGAATTAAAAAAAATATAAGTGACACAGAGGTAGAGTTAGTTGATGTTACAAAAATTAAATTAAGTGGATGTATTAATTGTGATGGATGTAGAAGAAATGGTGGAAATTGCGTTTTGCCCGATGATAGTGCAGAACTCATAGATAAGGTAAGCGCTGCTGATACTATAATATTTGGAACGCCGGTATATTGGTGGGGGATCTCAGCACAACTTAAAATGGCTATTGATAAGTTTTATTCTAAGTCTTCTGAATTTCATCACCAGAAAAAACAGATAGGCATTGTAGCTGTTGGAGCGGCAGAATTGGATGATCCAGAATATAGAATTATCGAAGAACAATTTAAATGTATATGTGATTTTTTAGGATGGAATATGACTTTTTATGAAAGTATTTCAGCAGCAGATGAAGGTGATATTTTAAAAGATATCAAAGAAATTGAAAAGCTATCAAGATTATGGAAAGCTTTATAATACTATTATAGTGAATTCTAAAAGTCACAAACTATGTGTTTTTAATATACATGGTTTGTGACTTTTATTGTAACAGATAATGTTCTATAGATGTAATTAATTAGTACACATTATAAACGTAAATCTCTTTGGCCTGATTCTATTTTTTTTAGATTTTCTAGAATTTTGTCATGCACGTCTGAGTCTTTAAATCTATCTATATGATCTTTTAGTACTGCTTCACCAATAGCTTTTGTTTCAGGAGATGCATAATCTAGTAGATATTCTTTAAAAGTAAAAATAGCATTGGGAATGCAAAAATTATTTACAAATCTAGATTTGGCAACCTTCATAAATTGTTCACCTGTACGTCCAGCTCTATAACACGCTGTACAAAATGATGGAATAGAGCCCAGTTCACATATTTCTTTTATGACGTCATCAAGACATCTTGAATCTTCAATTGTAAACTGTTCACTATCAGGAAGTTGGTTTGCAGTTTTTGATAGTGAATATGACCCAACACCTATACGTGTACCTGCATCAATTTGAGAAACTCCTAGTTGTAGTAATTCTTTTCTAACAGCATCTGGTTCCCTTGCTGTACAGATTAACCCTGTATAAGGAATTGATAAACGCAAAATTGCAACTAGTTTTTTAAAATCTTCATCGCTAACTGCAAATTCTGGATGATCTGAGAATGGAGTATCTTTTGCTGGTGTAATTCTAGGGAAGGATATAGTATGTGGGCCAACTCCATTAAAGGTTTCTTCTAGATGAATTGTATGATATAGAAGTCCCATAACTTCAAATCTCCAATCATATAATCCAAATAAAACTCCTAAACCATTATCATCTACACCTGCTTCTTGGGCTCTATCCATACAATAAAGTCTCCAGCGATAATTACCTTTTATTGTTCCTTCAGGATGCATTTTTTTATAAGTTTCATGATGGTATGTTTCTTGGAAAACTTGGAATGTACCAATTCCAACTTCTTTAAGTTTCTTTAGTTCTTCAACAGTAAGGGGAGCACAGTTAATATTTGCACGTCGGATTTCTCCATGTTCAGTTTTAGTATCATATACTTTTTTAACTGTTTCACACATAAATTCAACTTCTGTATTTGGAGATTCACCATAAACTAAAACTGTACGTTTTTGTCCTTCATCTACCATTATCTTAACTTCTTTTTCAATCTCCTCCATTGTTAGAGTTTTTCGTTTCATAGATGTATTGCTACTGCGGAAGCCGCAATACTTACAGTTATTAGCACATTCATCACTTATATATAGTGGAGCAAAGAATACAATTCTATCTCCGTAAACTTCTTCTTTTAACGTATGAGCAAGATTAAACATTTCATTTAACGTATCTTTGTCCTCGTTTTGAATTAAAATGGATACTTCATCAGGTTCAAGTCTTACACATTTCTCAGCCTTTTTAAGAACTTTTCTAACTTCTTCTTTAGTTGGGTTTTGGTGCTTATTTAACTTTTCCCATATCATTTCGTCATTTATGAAGTCGTTTTCAAGAATGTCATACTTTTCAAATTCTTTTTTATATTTTTCTAAAAAGTTCATAGATTTATCCCTTCCTTATTTTTTATTTTTTGTAATCATTGATTTAACAGAAACACCTGGTATCCGTCCTAATTTTCCGGTCATTGCACTTATTTCATCATTTGTGCCATCAGCAATCAAAGTTATTACTGCTATGCCCCTTTCTTTATAGGGAATGCCCATTCTTCCTACAAATAAATTTGCGTATTCATGAAGTACGGCGTTTACAAGTTCAGTGCTTTCAGAATTTTCAATAATAATTCCTATTATTCCTATTCGTTTATCCATTTTATCACCTAATTAAAAAACCTTTCTACAAAATTGCAGAAAGGTAGTATAACAAAAAAACTATGTCTTATATACGCCTTCCCGCTTAGAAACTACTTTACGGTTAGATATAATATTTGATTGCCTTATATTCCCAAGAAATCTATGATTACGAGCAAATATAATGCTATATATTTCATTATGTTACTAAAAATTCATATTGTCAATAATTTGAAATGTATTATAGAAACAATTTCTATGGATAATGGAAAGTTAAATACATATAATGTGTTATATACTGTAAAGTAACATGTACTAATTTTGTAACAAGAAGTGTTCTTATAAAATACATTAATGGTACGTAACTACACGTTAACACATTGTGGTATTGGTATATTGTTTATACAATAAGAAAAAAGATATGTAATAAATTATACATATCTTTTTTAAAAACGTTCTACACATTTGATAATATATTATATTTCCTTAAATATTATATTTGAGTTTTTAAATTATTTTTATAATCTTCTATAATAAGAATTAGCATTGCTATGGTAAGAATAATTCCTATAACTAGATATACATAAACTAATTGAGGAGTAAGGCCTACAATCAATGGTATTACTACAGAACCACATAAATTATATATCATATGACATAATATGTTTGACCATATAGAACCAGTCCAAATATAAAGGATAGCAAGAATTATGCCAAGGATAAATGTATAAATGGTTTGAAGTGGATTTCCGTGAATTAGTCCAAAGATTAGTGCTTGTACAATTAGTGCTACGATTATATTTATATTGTCTTTTAATTTATTGAAGATTAATCCTCTAAATAAAATTTCTTCAAATATGGGTGCAATAATAATTATGCTTACCATAGAAAGAATAGATGAATATGAATTAGTTATTCCATCACTGACTGATTGGTAGCTTTCAAAATTATGGGCCATTAGAGTTACTAAAGCTGTAGTAAAGAAACCTAAGGCCAAGGTTATAATTGTTATTTTACCTATTTGAGAACGGTTTAATTTCTTAAAGTTGCATCTTTGAAAAAGGTTTTTTTCTTTGTATCTTAATATAAGTACAAAAACTATTAGAGTAATGATGGAAGATATGCCTATTAAAATATATCCTGCATCATTTACAGTATTTATTATTTTGTTAAAATTCAGTGAATGTCCTCCTAATATTTGAGTAATGGTTATATAAAAAGAGTAAGCAAATATTGTCATTTGTCCAATGCAAATATGTATAGCTAGATAACCTAAAATAGATCCTATCATTTTAAATATTTTTTTCATTTTTATTGTGCCTCCTAATGCTAGTTTTTATATATAGTAAATATACCTTTAAATGTATAATATGTCTATAATTATTTTACCTTATTAAAAGATAGGGATTGGATAGAAAGGGTAGTTAAATTGAATTTATATGATACAAACAAAAACACATATTATGTAACAAAAAATATACATAATATGTGTTGTACTTTGTGTGTTATAATGTTATTTCATTTTCGCATATATCCTTATTGTGCGTAGATTCTTTAATCATATTTGTAAGGATAATACCTACAAGAATTAAACCTATAATTAGATATAAGTATACAAATTTTGAAGTAGAATTTATAATTATAGGAACTATAGAAGAACCTAATATGTTAAAAATCATATGACATAAAATGCAAGAATAAATTGATTTTGTCCATATATAGATTACACCTAATATAATTCCCAGAAACGAAGCATATAAGAATTGCAACATGTTGCCATGAAATACTCCAAACATAAGTCCTTGAAGGATTATAGCTAGTGGAATATTATAATTATCTTTTATTTCATTGAGGATTAATCCTCTAAAAAGAATTTCTTCAAAGATTGGAGCAAAGAATGCAATATATAACATAGATAGTATTGAGGTATGCGACATTGTTATCCCTTCATTAACTAATTCGTAGCTTACAAAATTATCTGCAACTAGGAATACAAAGGCAGAGCATGAAAAAGAAAGTGCTATAGATATAATTATAACTTTCATTATATGATTTGAGGTAATTTTTTTAAAAGAACAAATATCAAAAAGATCTTTTTTATTATTTCTATACATAAAAAAGTATATAATTAATGTAAATGCAGAAGAAACGCCTGTTAAGACATAAATATTTGAAAATATTTTGCCTATATAGACTGTTAAGCTACTATCTGCAAAGCTAGGCTTCATATATAAAAGTAAAATTATTGAATAAATAAATACTACACCAATTGTAACGGCTAAATTTATTACTATTGGAACGATTATGTTGCCTAAAACCCTAAAAAACTTTTTCAATAAATATCACTCCTTAATTAGTATATTATAATTATAATGAAGATTTAATGTGTGATTAAGTCTTTTATCAATAATAATCATATTAAATATATATGTACAGTATATCATAAATTTCATTTTAAATGTAAAAAAATAACAAATTAGAAAATTAAGGATAGGTTAATAAAGAGGTGTATATGGATAATATAGTGGTGAAAACAAGAAAAGTGATTGAAAAGAATAGAGATGAGAAATACAAAGAATTTGCCTTATCATTATTGCCAGGAGTTAATAATTTGATAGGAGTTAGATTACCTGTGTTAAGAAAGATTGCAAAGGAAGTAGTTAAGGAAGATTATAAGACTTATATAACATCTAAAGACACTTTTTACTTTGAAGAAAAAATGATTAAGGGATTTGTTATAGGTCTTTTAAAAGAGGATATTGAAATAGTTCTTTCATATGTGGAAGAATTTATACCGCATATCGATAATTGGTCAGTGTGTGATAGCTTTTGCAGTAGTCTAAAGATAACCAAGGAAAATAAAGAGCGTGTTTGGCAGTTTCTTAATAGATACTTAAAGTCAGATAAAGCATATGATATTCGATTCGCTGTAGTAATGATGCTTTGGTATTATGTAGATGAGGAATATATAGATAAAATTTTATTAGAGATTGATAAGATAGACTATGACCACTATTATGTTAAAATGGCTGTAGCTTGGGCAATATCTATGTGTTATGTGAAATTTCCAGAGAGAACTTTAAAATATTTAAAAGATAATAATTTAGATGATTTTACTTATAATAAAGCGATTCAGAAGATTTGTGAATCTTTAAAGATAGATAAGGAAACTAAGAATATTATAAGAAAAATGAAAAGGGGGTAGCATTGTTATAAAAATGCTACCTCCTTTTACGATTTTAATTAAGTTGATATGGAACAGAGAGTGTGTTTTTTATAAAGTCAGAAACTGCAGTAGTTCCACCTAAGATATATAAATTTGATATTTTAGTAGAATCAAGATATGATTTTTGATTAGTTGGCTCCTCATTGTTATTAACTAGTATTATAGGAGATTGCAATTTAGAGGCCAAAAGGGAACCAGAAAGGGCATCTGGGAAATTCAATCCACTTGCGATCGTTGCTGTAGTAGTATTTTTATTAAAATATGATGCTATTTTAATTGATGTTTCATATCTATCAATACCTCCAAGCCTTACTACGGAACTAATGGATCTTAAAGTATTTTCTATTGCTGATGAAATGGCACTATTACCGCCAATAACGTAAATGGTAGATGGAGATACCGCTTTAATAGCATCTAGGGTTTTACTTTCTATATAATTAGCATCTGTAAGATAGATAGGCATTTGTTCACTTCCGGCAATTCCACTAATAGATAAACTATCAGCAAAGCTTTTAGAGTTTGCAACAATTATATTGGAACCTTTATTAATAGTTAGTTTATTATTAATAAGAAGGTTAGTGTCATATCTATCTAAACCACCTAGTCGTTCAAAATTATTAAATCCCCAAGATTTCAGTGTACTTATGATATTTTCTGGAACAACACTTGTACCACCTAGTAGAAAAATCTTACCATTAGAATTCAAATTAGATTTTATATAAGATAGAGTTTCGGTATTATTCCCTAAGTTCATATCAACTAACAGAATAGGAGCATCATATTTAGCGGACAAAATAGATCCTGAAAGAGCATCAGGGAAGTTTGTTGCAGATGCTAGTATTACGTTGTTTAAATTATTCTTAAAAAGTTTTTCAGATATATTTATTGAAGTTTCATATCTATTTAATCCACCAATTCTAAGTGTTGAATAATTTTTAATTGTTTGATTTGGAGGGGTTGAAATATTTATAGAATATGGTGACATAGGATACTTAGAATTAAATTCAGTCGTGATGAAATTTGACGCTCTATCATGGTCTGAAAAATCTGAGTTGCTTTTTAAAAAATAGTCATAACACATTTGACTGGTTTCTGAATAAATGTTCTCATCCCAAGTATTATCTACGTTGTACCAAAGATTATTTACTCTAACTATATTCCAACCATGATTAATTCCGTTTGACACACCGCTTATATATCTAACACCTACGCCAAGTTCTTTTAACATTCTGTATGTTAGAGAAGCAAATCCCTGGCACACTACATTTTTATCTATTATTGCGTTATAGGTAGAAAAATTATGAAGAGTATTATCATAAGAAATGTTTTTTACAATGTAATCATGTACTGCTTTTATTTTTGTATACTCATCTTTGTTATAAACATTTAACTGATCCAAGACATTTTTAATTTCTTTGTCAACAGCAACTTCTTCATCATAGGTAGATAGATAATCTACAGTATAAGTTATTGTTACACAATTTGAATCGGCAGGTTTTTGAAGTTTAGAACTCCATCTTTTAAAATTGGCAACAAGATAATCTCCTTCATTGGAGGCGTATGAATCATCATAGGAAAATGCTATATCAGAAATACGATCTAAAATATCTCTGGAATAATCATTAGTTATTATATTAAAAGTAATGTTACTATTTCGTTTTGTCATTTCTTTTCGCATATAACTACCAGCTTCTGTTTCAGTATTAAAAGTTGGAGTTATACTTCTGTAAAGTCTAGGTGAAATGTAATTAGTACTTTCTTCTTTGTTAGTGAGATCTATATCTTCATCATCGTACAAAGGGTTTTTATATTGTTCATTTAAAACAATTGATTCATCATTGGTGTTTTTTTCAGTAGGTTCTTCTGCCATTGCTATATTAATATTTAACATGCTTACTAATAAAGTAAATATTAACAGGCAGCTTGTCCACTTTTTATTGTTCATATATTCACGTCCTTTCATAATTTTAAATGTTTTATATTACACAACTGTTATATTATATATTAAAATGTGTATTTTTTACATAGATACTAGAAAATTTATAGATAATGAATGTTATATTAAAAATTTGTTTAGATAAAGCATCAAACATATAAAAAACACAGTATTTGTAACGTATCTTGTTACAAATACTGTGTTTTTTATGTTGCATAAAGTTTACATTACTTGTTAAGTTTTCTGTCAATAATTTGGCCTATAATTGGCTTAGTTAGCCACACTAATATAACTACAGCAAACCTAACTGTAATGCTTTTATAACTAGTTATAAATATAATTGGCAATGAAATATACACTAACAGTTCAAAAATTAAAAATGGAATTAAACTTTTTATCTTTTCATCAGTGATATTATCTGACTTTAATTTTTGTCTAGTTGTCTCTGTAATTATGAAAGTTAACATATAGCTGCTATAATTGCCCTTTATAAATTTATAAAAAGCAATGGAGCTAAAAATAATTAAAGATAATAATAAAATTATAATTAAATAATATGCCATAAAAGCCCTCCTAAAAATAAAAATACCTTATTTATTATATCATAATTTTTATTAAAGAAATTTTATAAGATAAGATTCTTAAAAAGTATTTAGGTTTATATATGGAAAATATTGTTGTAAATAGTAAAATAATATATAATAAAATAGAATAAGAAAACTGAAGGGTATGGAGTTATGGAAAGTGAAAGAGTATGGACTATGTTTTTTAGTCCAACAGGAACAACAGAAAAGGTTGTAACAAAGATAGGGGCTACATTATCAAATATGATATGCAAACCAATTAAAGAAATAAATTTCACATTGCCAAAGGAAAGAGAAAATGAATATGCATTTACAAGGCAGGATTTAGTTATATTTGGTGTTCCAGTAATTGCGGGAAGGGTTCCTAATGTACTTTTAAAGTTTTTAGAAACTATAAAAGGTAATGGAGCGTTAGTAGTACCTATTGTAGTGTATGGAAATAGGAATTATGATGATGCTTTAAAGGAACTTCGTAATATATTAAAAATAGACGGCTTTATAACTATAGCAGGAGGGGCATTTATAGGGGAACATTCTTTTTCAAATGCTTTAGCAGAAGGAAGACCGGATGAAGTAGATTTGAATTTTGCAGAGGAATTTGCAAGGACTATTGGATTGAAATTACAAACTCTAAATGAAGTTGCAGTTACATTGGTTGATGAAGAAAGATCTTTAAAGGAATATTATAAGCCTAGAGATAGATATGGGAATTTTATAGATATAAGAAAAGTAAAACCTAAGACAAATGGTAATTGCAATAATTGTGGAGTGTGTGTGAAGGTTTGTCCTATGGGATCTATAAATGCAGCTAATGCAAAAGAAGTTACTGGAATTTGTATAAAGTGTGGAGCATGTATTAAAAAATGTCCAAGGAGTGCCAAGTATTATGATGATAGCAATTATTTATACCATAAAACAGAATTAGAACAATTATTTACAAGGAAGTTAGAGCCTAAAGTATTTTTAAAGTTATAGACAAACATAAAAAAATGAGGGGAGAATAGATAAGATGGAGAGATCATATATAAAAAATTCTTTAATTGTAAGTTTAGAGGAAAAAATAAAAGCTGGCAATAATAGGGCATTACAAGAGTTTTGGAGAAACATTGAAAAAGGGAATACTCCGTTAATTGAAACAATAGAAGGAGATTCAGAAAATAGCTTGGTGACATTTATATATAGAGGTGACAAAGATACAAAGAATATAGTGTTTATACCACCAGTTAATAGTGAAAAAATTGTAGACAATCAAATGGAGAGACTGTTGGATACAGATTTATGGTATATAAGTTATAGGATTAAAAATAATCTACGCTTTGTATATTATTTTTCAGTTAATGATTCTCTTGAAATTGAAGATGAAAAAAGATGGCATAATGTAAAAGATGATAAATTTAATGAAAATAGAAATGTATTTGAAGACACTGATGGAAGTAAAGATGTAATGTCCTTTGTGGAAATGCCTAATGCAGAAGAAAAGTTTTGGAGTAAGAAAAGGGAGGAAAGCCATAAAGGCATATTACACAACCATAGATTTTATAGTGAGAATTTAGGAGATAATCGTAGAGTTAGAGTTTATACCCCTTATGAATATAAGAAAAATGAAAAAAACTATAAGTTTATAGTATTAACAGATGGGGACGAGTATATCAATAGTATGAATACAGTTAACGTATTAGACAATCTTATAGAAGATAAGAAAATACCACCAATTGTAGCTATTTTTATAGATTCAACAGAAAAAAGGGATGATGAATTAACTTGTAGTGATAAGTTTTTAGATGTTATAGTTAAAGAACTGCTTCCATGGGTAAAAGGAATGTATAGTATTTCTAATATGGCGGAGGATGCTATAATAGGAGGACTTAGTTATGGGGGACTCACAGCTACTTATATGGGGCTTAAACATTCAGAAGTTTTTGGAAATGTACTTTCGGAGTCTGGGTCTTATTGGTATAAGCCAGAAAACTATGAAGGATATGAACCTGACTGTTGGATAAGGACTGAGTTTATAAAGAGAGATAAATTGCCACTTAAATTTTATATGAATGTAGGAATAATAGAAAATCCAGAAGGTATGATTGGAACAAATATTATATTAAAAGATGTGCTAATTGAAAAGGGATATGTTGTTAAATTTGAATACTTTAATAGTGGCCATGATTATTTATCTTGGGGTGAAAAATTAGCTGATGGTTTAATTTATTTGATTGGACTTAAATAATTTAGGAATATGTTGATAAAATGTTAAATTAATGGTATATTGTAAAAAGAAATTTAAAATAATGTTAAAGAAAGGAGGAATTATAATGAAACTAATAGATATATTAAGTATAGAATACTTAAAAACATGTAAATATAATAAGTTGTGCTATGTAGATTTTTCTTATAATTTTGCTCCTTATAGGGAATTATTATTATAAATATAAATCTTGATGGCACGGAGTATTTCGGTTATCAAGAAATTTAAATTAGTGTGTTAAATAGTGGAAACCGATTTGTTATTCATATATTCCATGTATATGAAAATAATCGGTTTTTTTATGTTTAAAAAAGTATAGATTTTTAAATAAACTAGATGCTGATATTGTAGGCACAATGAGATATGATTTTTGGAGGTGTTAAAATGTCAAAGGATAGAGAAGTACCATGCATATATTATGAATCTCACGGCACATGTAAAAAGGGGAGAGATGCTAGTCACAAGGGATATTGTCAAAAGTGTGATAAGTATTATCCAAGGGCTAAGATTAAACAAGTTAACAAGAAGAGAGTTAAATTAGAGAAGATAACGAAAAAGGATGGATATTAGTAAATGAAAATAGTTAAAGGAATTTATAACGAAGCAATTATATACAACAATGTGTTGGAGGAAATAGCTTTAAAACAAATAGAAACTTTATGTAATCAAGAATTTGCAAAGAAATCAAAAATAAGAATTATGCCAGATGTCCATGCCGGTGCAGGATGTACAATTGGAACTACTATGACAATTGAAGATAAAATTGTTCCTAATCTTGTTGGGGTAGATATTGGATGTGGGATGGAAACAATTAAAATTAAAAATAAGCATATTGAGTTAGAAAAACTAGATAAGCTAATATATGAAAAAATTCCATCAGGTTATGATATTAGAGAAACACCACATAAGTATAATGATGAAATTAATTTAAGTGACCTTAGATGTTTAAGAGGTGGAAACATCAATTTGAAAAGAGCAGAAAGAAGCATTGGAACATTAGGAGGAGGTAATCACTTTATAGAGGTAGGTAAGGATGAAAAGGGAGGAATATACTTAGTTATTCATTCAGGAAGTCGTCATTTAGGACTAGAGGTTGCCAATTATTATCAAGACTTAGCTTATAAGTCATTAAAGTTAGAGGTAAAAACCGATAGCCCTAAATCATTGGCATATTTATCAGGTGGCGCTATGGAAGATTATCTTCATGATATGAAGATTGTACAAAGATTTGCAATGGTTAATCGTAAGGCAATGATGGATGAAATAGTTAAAGGTATGAAGCTAAAAGTTTTAGATGAATTTACAACAATTCATAACTATATAGATACTGAGGATGTGATACTTAGAAAAGGAGCTGTATCAGCGAAAGAGGGAGAAACGTTGCTTATTCCAATTAATATGAGGGATGGTTCTTTAATATGTGTAGGAAAGGGAAATAATGATTGGAATTATTCAGCGCCACATGGAGCAGGCAGGTTATTATCTAGAACTGCGGCTAAGAATACTTTTACTGTTTCTCAATTTAAGAAAGAAATGAAAAATATATATACAACTTCAGTTTGTAAAGAGACACTGGATGAATGTCCTATGGCATATAAATCAATGGAAGACATTATAGCTAATATAGGTGAAACTGTAGAAATTAAAAAGGTTATTAGGCCAATTTATAATTTTAAGGCAGGAGAAGAATAAAATTATTATGATATGAATGTGTTTTTTTATCGTATAACATTATAGGATGTAAAATTTGAGGAATGGAGGGGTAATATGTATAAACATACAAAAATAAACAAAGGCTTTAATATTCTTAATTATATTAAAGATAATTTTGTAAGAGATATGATTTTTATAGTTATAATTGCACTTATTGCTGCAATTATTCTTGCATTTGTTGGTGATTATGAAACATTTTATATGTATTCACTTAGGCTATAAAATACGGTAAATGTGTATATATGAATTGCATTCACATTTACCATATTTTAAATGAGTAATAAGAATGGTATTTAACTATAGAATTAATGGAGTATAAATTGTTTTTTAATTATTGTGTAACGTAAAGTGGTCAAGTATTTCATTGACATCTTTTGTAAGTATAGTTAAGGATTCAGAACTATTAGTTACAGTGTTAAAGGCTTCATTTTGTTCAATAGTTGTAGCGTTGACTTCTTCAGTTAATGCTACGACTTCTTGACATAGGGAAAGACTTTTATTTATAGCAAGTAGTACTTCAGTTTTACCTCTTTCAACTAAGGATACTTCATTTGTAATTTCTGAAGTAATTTCAAGCATGGCTTCTAGAGATGATCTCATATTATTAAAGGCACTGTTCATATCAGAGCATGCATTTACTTGATTTTTACTGATTTCAGTAGTTTCTTCAAGGGATTTATTTGTATTACCCACAACAGAATCTATATCTCTAATAATAGCTTGGATATTGTCAGTAGCATTTTTGGTTTCTTCTGAAAGATTTCTAATTTCTCCAGCTACCACAGCAAACCCTTTTCCAGCTTCACCAGCTCTAGCAGCTTCTATAGAAGCATTTAAAGAGAGTAAATTAGTTTGTTCTGAAATATTATTTATTGTTACGATTATATTAGAAATATTATTAATTCTATGAATTAAGGTTTCTACAGTAGATTTTACGTGATTAAAACTGTCTATGGTTTTGTTATTTGAATCAATTAAATAATTTACTTTTTCAACACTATCGGAAAGTGATGAGTAAACCGCTTTACCCTGAGTTTCCATATCTTTGTTTTTATAACTTAAAGTATCAATACTTTCTCCAAGTTTTATAGTTGTACTATTTGTATCATTTAAATCATTAGCTTGATTAGTCATTCCATTAGCAATTTCACCAATTGAATTAGTAATTTCACTATTAGAAGCAGAAACTTCTTCTGTAATAGCGCTTAGATTTTCTGCATCTCTTTCAACCTTATCTATGGCACCTTGAATATTACCAATTACATTTAGGAGGCTTTGTGACATAGCTTGTACACCCAGAGCGAGTTCTTCTATTTCATCTCCAGTTTTAATGTCATTAGCACTAATAGTTAAATCACCTTGGCCAATTTGTAAAACTTTATTTTTTAATTTGATTAAAGGTTTTACAATTTTATTGCTGAATATAATAACTACCAAAATAGAGAGAGCAATGATTAAAAGGGTACCTAATAGAGCAAAAACTATTATACTACGAATAGATTTTGTTAATACTTGTTCTTCATCACTGATATATAATTTCCAAGGTGTGTTTGGAATGCTTACATAATTTACAACTCTTGTTTTACCATTAACGTCAACATAGCAAGTTCCATTATTATCAGTTTGACTTAAAGAGATTTCATCAACTTTAGGAACTCCAACCATGTTACCTTTTCTTTCACCTTGAGTGTGATAAACTAATTTACCCTCCTGATCTGTCATGAATGCATAGGCTGTAGCATTTTGATAGGGATCTAGAAATTCATCGAAAAATTCATCAGAATATTCCTTGCCAACAGTACCTAATACTTCTCCATTACTACCATCAATAATAGGATATACAAGGTAAGATACAATCTTTCCTGTTTCAGGGGAACTAATAACTGTACTAATTTTACCCTCTTTATTTTCTAGTGCACCTTTTATATGGGGAACATCCTTAAGATCCAGTCCGATTGCAGCTTCAGAAGTACTCCATACTAAAACGCCTTCTTTATTTGTAATTTGCATATTATTTATGTAAGGGTTCTCCACTTGTTCTAAATTAAAGTATTTTGTCATATTTGAAATAGCTTCATTAGTGTTAGTACCTTTAGCTATTGCTTGGACTGAGGGATCATTGCCATAAAGTTTAAGGGTTTTCCCTTCAGATTCAATTACCTCAGAAATAGTTACGCTTAAATTTTCCACATCTTGATGATAATTATTTATAATAGTGTCCTTGAAAAGTTTACTAGAGAAACCTATAGAGATTAGGTTTGTAAGAGTAATAGAAACTAAAACTAAAATGCTCATAATACTTATAAGTTTAGTTTTTATAGATTGTTTTTTAGTAAATTTAATATTAAAAAATTTACTTTTTCCTTTGTTCATAATTTAAAATCCTCCTAGTAGAAAAATATATAAGTTCAAAATTTATATTTAATTAAATATAAATACAATAGAAAAAATAGTCTAAATTTTGCTATTTGTTTATATTATTAAGTATAAATATAGAATTGTCAATATTATTTACATTTTTAACTATCAAAGCGTGGTAAAACAATTTTTTTAGATAATTTCGGAGAATATTATGAGAATATATATTAAAAAAGCGAGTTAGTAAAAGAAAACTAACTCACTTCTTTTTTTGAATTTTATTATGTTGAGGTTTAATAGTTATGTCTGTAATAACTAAACCACATCTTTGGGTTATAGTGGCTTTTATAAAGGACGCTATTTCTTTGGCACAGATGTGACTAGTTTCATTAGAATCAGTAGTGAAGTTAGCGTTTCTATAAAAATCTGTGTCGGTCATATCGGGATGTATGGCTATAACTTTAACTCCATATTTTCGACATTCATCAAAAAGGCTATTTGAAAAGTGGGTAAGGCCGGCTTTAGTTGCTCCATAGGCACAACCATGATTACTAGACATTTTTGCTGTAACAGAGGAAATATTAATTATAAAGCCTTGAGTTTTCTTTAAATTTCTAAGTAAAAGTTGAGTTAGAATAAGGGGAACTTCTAGATTAACAGTAACAAGTTCATGAATTTTTTTTACATTAAGTTCTTCATGAAGGCCAAAATATCCTACTCCTGCATTATTTATAAGTATATCTATATCATCATTTTTTAAAATCTCTTTGATTTTACATTCAACTTCATATATGTTTAATAAATCTAAAGGCACTTTAAGAAAGTTTTCATTGTAAAAGTCATATTTTGAGAAATCACGCCCAATACCATAAACTTTGTAACCTAAATCTATCAGCATTTTGGATGTTTCAAGGCCAATTCCAGAAGTAGCACCAGTAACTATGGCAGTTTTCATAAATATTCACCATCCTTAAGATTATTTATATATTTTGGCTCTGTATGCATTTATAGTGATACATACAGAGTATTCGACTTTTTCAAAAGGAACCTTATGGTTCCCTTTGAGGAATATCTCCTTAATAAGGAGGGAACAGGGTCCCCTTCCAACCCCTTTTAGGAAAATCCGTGCACAAGCTTATCATTTATGGCCTAACATAAATTGTACATTCTATCACTGTATTTTACTACAGAGCATATATTTTTTCTTCAGGTATATATTTTTTAACTTCATTATATACACAGGATATAAGACTATTAGTAATTTCTATGGAATAACTACAAGTACCCATATTAGTTTCAAAGGGGAAATTTAAAAGGATAGATTCTGGATTAACTTTTTTCATGATTTTCATATAATCTTTTGATACTCTAAAAACTCCAATACTTACATCACATATGGAAGACGAAGGAATTTCTTTAAAGACTTCTTTTAAAAAATTAACATAGATTTCTTTATAATCATTGACATATAGTAGGGGGTCGAAACAAAGTCTAATTTTCCAGCCCATATTTATAGCTCTTTTAATTGAAGTTAATCTATTTTTTAAGGTAGGTGTACCATGCTCATATTTAGAGCATATGGGTTCAGGGGAAAGTGTCCAAGCTATTATAACGTTATCTAGGGATTTAAAATTGTTAATATAATTAAACCCAGTACTCTTTGTTCTAAGCTCTAGTTTTAAATTGGTGTGACTTTTAGCAAAGGATAACCATTTAAAACCATAACCTAAAATTTGTTCAAGGGCTAAAATATCTGTATCATAGGAGACACATAAGTATATAGAAGATTTTTTAAGTTTTTTCTCTACTTCTTTAAATATATCATCAATATTTACAAAGATTACAATATGGGCAGAAGGATACATACCTTGAAGATAACAATACTCGCAATTGTAAATGCAGTTCATCATAGAAGAAGTATAGTAAAAATTATCGTTGCCAAAATCATCACACATAGATGAACCTTTATAGATTAATTTATCTTTTTTTACAGCTAATATGAGGCTTGGACTATTTTTTTCTTCATGAAAATTTTGATGATTTCTACAAAATAAATCTTTATAATGATTAATATTTATTATTTTTGAAGATTTAAAATGAGAAAGTATCTTTTCTGTGTTCGGATAATTTAAAGCATTATCTTCCACATATATGTGAGAAAAATAAGGATTATATAAGTTCTTTTCTGATTGAGTCTGCATATATTTTACCCTCCCTTTTAGATTTACAAGGTATTTTAGAGTATTGGTTTAGATCATCTGGAAGATAGCCATTAGAAAGTTTGAAGTATATTAGTTCTTTTTTAAAGTCATTTTTCATGGTTGTAGAAAACTTTAAATTATCAGCAATACTATTTATAAGTTCGGCTTCTTTAGGGGAAATGGTATTTGGAACTTTTCTTAAATTTGTACTTAAGAAATTTAACCAATTTATTATCTCATCAGTAGCAGAATTTATTTTTTCTTTTACGAGAGGCTTGTTCATTGAGTTTGCATCTAGATAGTCAGAAATTAGTTTTATTATAAAGATTTCATGGGTATGTAAAAATAATGATCCACCTTCATATACACCAACAGCTTCCATATCTATTAAATCCCCAGTTATTTCATAATCTATGGGGACATTAATTATTGTGTCATAGGTTTCAATACAGGCCTCCTCAAAGGGTGTATTATATATAATATCGGTATAATAAGTTTTTTTAGAGCTATTATCTATTAGTTTATTGCATAAATAGGTTGTACCAATAGGTAATTTTTTATTAGATGCTCCACATATACCAAAGTTAATAAGTAGTGATGGAGATTGAGTGTTATAAATTGAAAATGTATGAACGAGAGCGGAAGTGGCTTTTATTTTGCCAACCCCAGTAATTATAAGAGTTATATTACTATTTTTAAATACTTGAAATTTTGTTATATTTATATCTTTTTTTAAAGATAATTTTTTAATAAAACTTTCACCTTCAAAATAGGTAGCAGTGCATATAAAAATCATTTTACCAACTCCTTTAAAATGCTCATAATGGTATTTTATTACTTATTATCCATTGAATCAAGTTAATAGAAGAAGAAAATTAGGTGTAAATTTTATTGTGATTTATATGTACAATAGATGTACATAAAGTGTTATTATATATGTACTTATAAAATACAAGTTTTATAAAAAATAGTGTAGAAAAGAATGTTAAAAAAGATGCTTCAACATTAAGGTTGAAGCATCTTTTAAGTAGTTTCTCTATTAATTAATTTAATTGGTAAAATAATGTGTTTTTCTCCCTCATAATCTCCTTTTATAAGGCTTAATAGAAGGTGAGAAGATTTAATTGCCAATGCTTTTTTATCTTGATAGATAGTTGAGATTGGAGGGTTACAATATTTTGATATATAAGTCCCATCATAGCCAATGATTTTAACTTCTTGTGGAACAGATATTTGATGACGTTGCAGAGAAAGCAAGGCTCCGTGAGATCTCCAATCATTTGTTGCAAAGATACCATCAAATTCCACATCATTTTTAATTAATTCACTTATTTTTTCAAAGGAATCTTCAAAATTGCCTTCTACTAAAGGAAGTTTTAGTATTAAGTTTTCATTTATTTTAAGGTTATATTTTTCATGGGCCTTAATGTATCCAACATATTTACTATGGGATGCAGAATCATCTCTATCATTAGTTAAAAGAATTATTTTTTTGCAGCCTTTTTTAATAAGTTCTTCTGTGGCTAAAAATCCCCCTTGAAAGTGATCAGATTCTACATAGTAACTATTTGGAGAATTACAATTATTTATATATACTATAGGAATATTTCTTTTAACTGACTGGGCATGAGAGGCCGAATTCCCAGAAATACATATAATACCGTCCACTAATTTTGAATCTAAACTCTTAAAGTATTCAATTTCTTTAATATCACTTCTGTTTGTATTACATATAAAAACAGAATAGCCGTGGTCAAAGAAAAATTTTTCAATTTCGGATACAACTTCAGAGAAGAAACCATTTTTTATATCAGGTACAGTAATTCCTATAGTTTTAGTCTTATTAACTCTAAGGCTTTTAGCAACCATATTAGGTTTATAATCATATTCCTTTATAATTTTTAAAACTTTGTCTCGAGTTTCTTCAGAAAAACGACCAGTATTATTTATTACTCTAGACACAGTAGCAACGGAAACGCCACTTAACTCTGCTATTTTTTTTATAGATATATTCTTTGAATTTTCCATGGTAAAATCTCCTTAATATGCTCAAAAATCTAAAAATATAGATTACTAATTGTAGCATATATATCATAGCAAAGAGAAAAATATATGTAAACATACAAAGCTATTAAGAAACTATATTGACAAAAATGCATTTCTCTGTGAAAATAAAGGCATAGATATGGGTAATCGATACCGCAAACCATAAGTGTTTTATAGAGTAAGTTTTTTCTTTGCATTGGTTTTATAAAATTAGGAGAAAATATCAATGTGAAAATGAAGTTTAATTAAAGCATAAGTAATTGATTATCTATGATAAATAATTTAAAAATAGGAGTGTAGAAGATGGAAAATATAAGAATTGCAGGTATGATAGATCATACAATATTAAAACCAGAAGCAACAGAAGCTCAAGTAGTAAAGTTATGTGAAGAAGCAAAAGAATATGAATTTGCTTCAGTATGTATAAATCCAGGAATGGTTAAACTTGCTGCTAAGTGTTTAAAAGATTCAAAGGTAGATGTATGTACAGTAATAGGATTTCCTTTAGGAGCTAACACAAGTGAAGTAAAAGCATTTGAAACAGAGGATGCTATTAAAAATGGTGCTACTGAAGTTGATATGGTAATCAATGTAGGTAAATTAAAAGAAGGAAACTTAGAATATGTTAAAAATGACATAAAAGCAGTTGTTGATGCAGCTAAAGGAAAAGCATTAACAAAAGTTATAATTGAAACATGTCTTTTAACTGATGAAGAAAAAGTTGCAGCTTGTAAATTAGCAAAAGAGGCTGGAGCAGATTTTGTAAAAACTTCTACAGGTTTTTCAACTGGTGGAGCTACTGCAGCAGATATTAAGTTAATGAGAGAAACAGTAGGACCGGATATGGGAGTTAAAGCTTCAGGCGGAGTTAGAACTAAAGAAGATGCTTTAACTATGATAGAGAATGGAGCTACAAGAATTGGAGCATCTGCTTCAATAGCAATATGTAAGTAAGACAAAGACAATTTTTATAAGCTTTAATGCGAGAAAAACTGAATTATCAACGCTCATTTGGGTTCCGAAGCTGACACATAGTAAGGAAGAGCTAATATAAGACGGCAGTGAAGATTTGCTTTAGATTTTAAAGAGTATAAGCTTCTGCAGATACATTCGCCTAGGATAATTCAGCTTTTTCAAAAGGAACCCTATGGTTCCCTTTGAGTATCTCTCCTTGAAGAGGAGGGGACAGTGTCCCCTTTCAACCCCAATTAGGAGAGGCCTACACGAGCTATTGATTTAATTTTTGCAACATATTACATGTTTTGGCATTTTATTGTGCTAAAGAGTTTATGGTAATTCAGTTTTTTTCTCTCATATAATGTGATATAAAAATTGTAACAGTAGAGATTTCTTAGGGAAATCTCTATATTTATATTAAGCTTTAATGTAAGAAAAACTGAATTATCAACGCTCATTGGGGCTTCGAAGCTTTTATTTCAAAATTGTAAGATAAGTGTAAGATACTTAAATATGAAAAGAAATTCTCCCAAGTTATAATAAGTATATAAAGTTGATGAGGAGATGATTTTTAATGAAAAAAGTATTAGATGTTTTTAAAGTTGTGGTAATGGTGGTTTTTGCAGGTTGTGATGAGGCTGATTTAATATAATAATCAACTTGTATAATTTAGAAAAGTAGGATATAAATATGAAATTAAAAGAAAGAAAACGGCACAATTATTGTACAGTGAATGTTACAATGATTGTGTTTTTTTATTGGCTTTATAGTAAAATGAAGTAATATAATGTACAAAACAACCTAGATTTTTCTCTAATGAAATACAATAAATTGAACTGTTGAATTTTGTAGAAAAATGATGTATATTTATATTGGTAAATAAAATTAACAGAAACTTAATACAGAGGAAGGTTGACTTCCTCTGTATTTTAGTTCTGTTGGTATTTTGGGAATGGATGGTAAACTTCTAGGTATGGAAGTTATAAAATAGATAATATAGGGAGAGCTAGACAATGAGTAATAATAATGAACCGTATATATTAGTTTATGGAGCTTCAGTTTATGATATATTTGGATTTGCCCATAGGAACTATAGATCAAAGGATTCTAATCCAGGTGCAGTTAAGGTATCTTATGGTGGGGTATGTAGGAATATAGCAGAAAACATGGCAAGATTAAATTTAAATACAAGACTAATATCTATCTTAGGAAATGATGAAAAAGGAAAATGCATATTAAAGTATGCTGAAGATATCAACCTAGATATGAGAGATTCATTAGTAATAGAAGGAGAGTCTACTCCGACTTATATGGCAATACTTAATGAAGAAGGGGAAATGGAATCAGCTATAGTTGATATGAATATTACTGATAAGGTTACAGAAGAATTTATTGATTCCAAGGCTTCAATCATTAAGAATTCAGAGTATATGATTTTAGATTGCGATAATCCAATCATATTAGAATATATACTAACAAAGTATGAGGGTGAAACAAGATTTATACTAGATCCTGTATCAGCTTCTAAGGTAGTAAAAGTAAAGCGTTTGGTGGACAAGTTTCATACGATTAAGCCTAATAGACATGAAGCTTCAGCACTTTGTGGATTTGACATTAAGACAAATGAAGATGTTAAAAAAGCAGGTAGATATTTTTTGAATTTAGGAATTGAGAATGTATTTATAAGTTTGGATGCTGAGGGTATTTATTATAATAATGGAAGTGAAGAAGGGATAATTAAAGCCAATGATGTGTCTGTAGTTAATGTAACTGGAGCAGGGGATTCATGTGTTGCAGGAGTATGTTATGGATATATTAATGGGTTAAATATAGTAGATACATTAAAATACGCTATTGCTATGGCTTCATTAACTATTGCTCATGAAGAAACAATTCATCCTAATATGTGTCAAGAATTAGTGGATGATTATTTAAAAGAATTAACTTGGACAGAAACTATTTTTATGTAAAATATAAGGCTCTGTAGTAAATTTTATAGTACTACAGAGCCATTTTTTATGCATCAAGGGACTTTGACTTATATAAATTATAATAAATAAATACAATGGTTGTACGAAATTTGTAACAATACTTGTAAAAATATAAGTACTTTATATTTAACAATCACTGTAAAATAACTTACACATAATATTTTTTAAAACTCAGGTAATTCAATAAATACTACACTTTTACTATCTGCAATACCACCATAAATCATATCATTATTATATCCAATATCTAAATAGTGTTCTATTACATATCGTGATGTAAATGTCATTTTATTTTCGTAACATAAGAATATTAAGAAACATCATGGTCTATAAATGACATTACCTATCTATTTGATTTTCCAGAAATATGTTCTATATTAATTTTGATTACGTTAGTAACATTACTTGCTCTTTTAATATATTCTTTTCCTTTTTCAATATAATCTGATGAATACTTGTTTAATATTTCTAAAAGAGCCGTATTTTTTTCTTCATCAGAAGCTTTAATTGCTCGTCCAAATACAATTACACTCTCATATTTTGTACTAAATTTATCAGGTAGAGTTTGAGTTTTCCCAACTACACAAAAAGATACTTTATCATTATTTTTAATATTAACTAATTTATGTCCTTCTATAGCACAATGAAAATATATTGAATTATTGATATAAATATAATTTATTGGCACGCCATAAGGATAACCATTTTCGCTTACAGTTGAAAGAATACCATAGGTATTATTTTTTAAAATTTCGATGATTTTATCGTCTATGAGCGCTCTATCTTTTCTTCTCATTTCTCTAAACATAATAATTCTCCTTATCATTTGAAAAAACACTATACTATTTGGTTAAATATAATTTTTCACCAAAGGCATATAAAACAAACATTGTATGAGGTATGCCTTTGGGTTCTTTCATTTCTTTAAGTTTTTCAAAAACTTCTGATTTAAAGTCTTCTAGCATATCTTTTGGTATTTTTTCTAGTGTTGTTATAGCCCCATGAGTCCAAAGTTTTTCCCACCATTCTTGTTCATCTTTATATATAAAAACTTTTTCTTCACTTATAACTTGTATATTTTTAAATCCAGCCTGATTCAAAATTTTATACAAACCTTCTTCTGTATCAAATTCAGGAATATCCTCTGATTGATATTCATCTAACTCATCTTCATATACAGGTAAATATTTATCAAATAATTCATCTAACCATATAAATTTATCATCTTTTTTTCTAAGAAATGTAGTGAATGAGAATCGACCACCATATTTTAGAACTCTCATGAATTCATGAAAGGCAACTTTATAATTTGGTAAGAAGAATACTCCAAATCCACAGAGTATATGCTGAAAAGTTTCATTTGCAAATTCCAATTTTTCAGCATCCATTACCATTGCATGTACATTTTTTATGTTTCGGCGTTGAATTTCTAAATCGATTTCATTAACCATTCCTTCTGCTATATCAATACCTATAACCACTCCATTCTTCCCAACTTTCTCTGCTGCTGAAAAAAATGAAGCTCCTTTTCCTGATGCAACATCTAAGACTTTTTCGTCTTCCTTTATGTCTGCAAGTTCAACCATTCTCTCTCCAAAGTATGTAAAGTATCTGGGACCGCTACCATCAAAAACTGCTGATACCTTATTAAATGTATTAGTTATGTCTTTTTTTATTTCTATACTTTTATTTTCCATAAAGTTCTCTCCTATCAAATTAGGTAATACTAAATATATTCATATACAAGTTGTATAATAGGATTGAATTACCAATAAAAAATACCTCATATTCACTAGAGGAACCTATTCATTGATGTATAGTTTGATGCTCCAAATCCAAGGTTTTCATATAATGGTTTACCTTTTTCGGTCGCCATTAAATCAACTGCGGCAACGCCTAATAGCTTTGCTTCCGATAAAAGTTCAGTCATAACTTTCGTTGCAATACCTTTTCCTCTATATTGAGGGTATGTGAAAACATTGTATACAGTACCGACAAGATATGATGAAAACGCTATTAGGGGAGGTCTTTCCACTATTGACATAAATGCAGTTGCTAATACTTCATTTTTATCCTCGGCAATGATAGCAATAAATCCCTTGTTAAGGTAATTGGTAAAATATTCATCTAACTTCTTTTTAATATCGTCCATTTCTTCAGCTGAAGACACACCTTTTTCTGCAAACAGGTAATCCATACGAATTTTTATGAGGAGGTCAATATCTTCTTTAACCGTTTTTCTTATTTTCATGTTTTGCACCACCTTATATTTATAGTTTTCAGTTCGCACTTTTCTACTATTATGATGCAATTATAACATATTTTTCAAATGATATACTATTCAATTTTTAAAGAATACTTAGTTTGCAATACCTATACTTTGTCATAATATAAAGGTCAATGAATACTTTTAGGTTATACCAAGATAGATTAATAGAAAGTTATTTGTTATCATTAATATAGGCTCTGTAGTAAAATACAGTGATAGAATATATAAGTAAGATGATTGGTGTTAGGAGAAGGGTATGGATAATAAGAAAGAAAGAATTAAATACGCAGCAATTTTTATAGTTCTATTATGTATAGAAGTACTTATAGCACTATTTGTTCATGATAATATAATAAGACCTTACGTTGGAGATATGTTAGTTGTAATTCTTATTTATTTCGCTTTAAGAGTTATAATTCCAACAGAATGTAAGCTATTGCCACTATGGGTATTTTTATTTGCAGCTTTTATAGAAGTATTACAATATTTTAATTTTGTTAAAATTCTTGGACTAGGTGATAGTGCTTTTTTTAGTATTTTATTAGGATCAACTTTTGATATAAAAGATATATTATGTTATGGAGTTGGATCGGCATGTTTATTTATTTATGACTATATAGGAAGGATTAGAGTAAGTCGTTAACTAAATTTTATTGCATAAATTGATACAATATATGTACAATAATTGAAACAATACATGTGAAACTATAAGTATTTTATTTTTTACAATCATTGTTAAAAATAAATCTATACTATAAATAAAACCACTTTATACATTGCCTTATGTAATGTATAAAGTGGTTTTTGTTCTTACTGTAGATTTTCTATGATTTTTTCAATATCAAATTCTTTATCTTCAATTTTAAAATATTGTTTCTTATAATTAGATTTTTCATAAAAACCAATTACATTATTGCTATAAAATTGAAGGGTAAAGACAGGTTGAGTATAAGTACTGCTATCATTTTCACTATATGTTGCTGTAAATGTAACTGTATAATTGTAAATAGATTTAGGTTTTAGAGTTCTTCTTACTGACAAATTATCAATTAAATTGATTAATGCATCTACATTACTATTCTGTGTGTTATCTAGTTCAATAAAATTATTTATAGAATCCCAATCTAAAGCCGTTGCTCTAATATAGTTATAATTATAGTTATTTCTTGAAATTAATTTTGTAGAAGAGAAAATATATGGTCTAGCAACAATTGCAACAGAAATTAAAATTGTGAATACAAATATTGTTAAAACAATTTTTTTCTTTTTCAATAATATACAGCTCCCTTAAATTCATATCTCAATGCTATATTAACTCACTGTATTTTTCTATAGAGTCAAATAAATTTAAATTACTAATTTCATAATTATTTCATCATCATCACGTTCTCCTGTATCTATAAAACCTAATTTTTTATAAATGTGAATTCCGTGAGAATTATCCATATTACAAGTTAGTATAATATCATTTGATTTTCCAAATGGTTTTGATTTTATATAATCTATACATAATTTTACAGCGTTACTTCCGTAGCCTTTACCTTGATATTTCTTATCAATCATCATGTGCCAAATATTATAGGTTTCCTCGTCATAATCATATATAACCATAACGTATCCAACAATAGTGTTATCTTTATAAATTGCGAAAGGAGTACATTGATTATAATATACATATGCCTGAGCTAAACTACGAACAGGATGAGATACAAATTTATCTTGTCCATCACCAAGATTTAAGTTAAAGCATTCAATAAAATTGTTTTCATCAACTTTCTTTAAAATCAATTCTTTATCCATAAAATTCCTCCACAAAAGCTATTTTAATTAAAGTTTAAAACAATACTATTATAACATATTTTGTAAATATATTACTAATTAGTTTTGAAGTAATAAATTTTAATATTTTTGTTATTATTATCAATAAACTATTATTTTCACAAAATTAAGATAAATAAATATAATGATATTGCAGTGACTTTATAATCAAAATTCAATATAAAATGTATCATAAAATACAAATATATGGAGGAAGATTAATGAAATTAAGTAAAAAAATAATATCATTACTTTTGTCATTATTTTTAGCAGGTAATTGTTCAGGTTTGGTAATGGCAAATGATAATAAAAAAAATAATATAGATTCTTCAGCAGAAGAGGTAATGTTACCATATGAACCCAACTTTTTAATAGATAGTGAAGAGGTAGATAGAAATCCTAATATTGTTGAAGCCAAAGATATAAATGACTTTAAAAATAATGTTATAGCTCCCTATGAAGAAAAGTTAAATGTAAAAACAACTTTAGCTCAAAGACAATATACTCTCTCTGAGCTATCAGATTTATCTTATTCAGATATGGTAAATGTTATTGTAAAGTTGCAATGGTATGAAATAGACGGGCTATTCACTTATTCAGATGAAGCTCAAAGATTTTTTGGAGATTTTAACCGTGTAAAATATATTATTAATGAATTAAATGTAAGAGCAAAAAGTTTTACTAGTAGTGATGATAAGGGAATTCCAACTTTAGTAGAAGTATTGCGTGCAGGATACTATTTAGGATATTACAATGAACAGCTAAGTTATTTAAATACTCAGGAGTCTAAAAATTTATGTTTGCCAGCTTTAGAATCAATGATTAGCAACCAAAATTTTAAATTTGGAAATTCTACTGAAAATGGTGTAATAAATAGTTTTGGAGCTTTAATTGGAAATACCTCATGTAATATAAAACTTTCTAATAAAGCTAGCCTTTTAATGAAGGAATATAGAGAAAATATAGATGAATATAATAAAGATAGGTCTAAAGGACAGGCCATACACTCTGTAATTTCAGGTGTATCATATGCTTTTTCATCAATGGCATATAATAAAAATCCAAAAGAAATGTTTTTTTATGGGAAAATAGATGAGTATATTAATGAGTTGAAAAATATATCCTTAATGACAAATGAAGCAGAAGAGAATCAATGGTTTATAAATAATGGCATATATTATTTGGGTGATTTAGGATTATTCCATAGTAATTCAACTATGGCTAATAGCATTCTAACTTCCATTATGGACACAGCTATAAAATATTCTGAGAGATTTTATGTTGCAGCGCAAAGAATTGTTTATAAATATAATGGGGTCAATAGTCGAGGGGAAAAAATTGACTACGGAAAACTTCAAGAAGAAGGAAATAAAAAATATCTACCAAAGGAATATTCTTTTGATGATGGTTCAATTGTAATGCATGTTGGAGACAAAGTATCAGAAGAAAAGGTTAAAAAGTTATACTGGGCAGCAAAGGAAGTGGAAGCTCAATTTTTTAGGGTAATAGGAGAAGATGATCCTATAGATAAAACAGGATATGATGATGTATTGACAATAAAGATATTTAATTCACCTAAAGAATATGATATGAATAGATATTTAAGTGGACTAAGTACTGATAATGGTGGAATTTATATTGAATCAACAGGTACTTTTTACACTTATGAGAGAACTGAACAGGAAAGCATATATAGTTTAGAAGAGTTATTTAGACATGAATTCACTCACTATCTACAAGGTAGATATTTAGTTCCTGGTTTATGGGGTGATGGAGAATTTTATAAAAATGATGATCTTGTTTGGTATGAAGAAGGAAGCGCAGAGTTTTTTGCAGGAGCTACTCGTACTGACGGTGTTGAGCCAAGGATATCAATTGTAGATCAATTATCTGATAACAAGTCAGAAATGTATGATTTAAATAGACTTTTTTCCTCAAACTACAATAGTGGTTGGGAGTTTTATAATTATGGATTTGCGTTTGTATCATATCTTTATAATAATGATATGAGAACTTTTAATGAGATAAATAACTCCATTATGAATAATGATATAAATGGGTATAGAAGCATCTTAAATAATTCAAAATATGGATCAGCAAATGATAGTTATAAAAACTATATTAAAAATTTAGTGGGGAATAAGGATAAAATATCAACACCTTTAGTTTCTGACGACTATATAATTAATCATGAGGAATTAAGTATTAATACAATTGTTAGTGATGTAAGTAAAATTGGTAATATAAAAAATGTTACTAGCCATATTCGTAATTCAAGTGAGTTTAAGTTATTTGAAGTTGAAGGAGAATATGAAGGAAATGAGAGTAAAGGAAAACTCCAAGACTATCTAGAAATGAGTGATGTAGCAGATAAAATGCTAAAGAATTTATCCGATTTAGAATGGACAGGCTACGATACAGTAACTTGCTATTTTACAGACTACAAGGTAGTAGATGGGAAATATAATTATAATCTTGTTTTTAGAGGTTTGCTAAAGGGGGAATTTACGCCAGATTTAAATAAAGCTCCAATAGCTTTTATAGAAGGGCCGCTAAAAGGAAAGGTTAATGATATTATTAAATTTAGTGCAGATAAATCTTTCGATGAAGATGGGCAAATAAATGAGTATAGATGGGACTTTGGAGATGGAACTACTTCCAATGAAAAAAATCCTATGCATATTTATAGTGAACAAGGTGCTTATACTGTAAAATTAACAGTTATTGATGATAAAGGGGGAGAGGGAATAGCTAAATTTTCAATAACAATCGATAAAAAAGATACTCCTGAAAATGATGGTGCCATTGTATTAGAAAAGGAGCCAAATAATACTTTTGATGAAGCAAATAGATATATTGGAAACAACATTAATGTTGAAGGAATACTTGACAATACAACAGATACTGATATTTTTCAGTTTGAGGTAGAAAAGGCTGGAGAAGTTGATATAAGTTTTATTAGTGATATTTATGGTACGGCCTTTATAGTATATAAAGAAGATGACCTAAATAATATGCTTTGTTGGGCTCAGTATGAAGAGGAAGATAGCAAGACAGGTAAGTTTGATGCTGTACCAGGAAAATATTATTTATTAGTATATGGATATGATGATTATATGAATAATTGCAGATATGCCATAAATATAAAGGGTATAAAAGATTATAGTGATTTTATGTTGGAGTAAAATCAAATGAAAAATATGAAATTAGAATATTGACAAGCATATAATCAATTGATATAATATGCACAATATAGTGAAAAATTCGACAATGAGAAAAAGTAAGTTATATAATGATCCACAGAGAATTGGTGTATGCTGAAAGCCAATGTTCAAAGTATATCTGAAAATCATCTTCTAGAAGCAAGGCTGAAAAGTATTGAGTAAGTTTTGCCGGAGTCTTTCCACGTTATAGGATAAGCATATTGATAGATATGAATTAAGAGCTATAGAAATTTTATTTATAATTATATTTATAAAGTTTTTATAGAATTTGGGTGGTAACGCGGATTTTATTCGTCCCTTGAGCAATCAAGGGGCGTTTTTTTATGTTCGAATAAGGGAATTACCATATTCATATTTTCATATATAACTAATTTTTATTACATAGGAGGAAAAAATATGAAACAATTATCAAAAAAAGACTTAACATTTATAGGACTTATGCTCTTTTCACTATTCTTTGGAGCAGGAAATTTAATTTTTCCACCATTTTTAGGACAGTCTGCTGGAGAAAATGTGTGGGTTGCTCTTGGAGGATTTTTAATAACGGCAGTAGGATTCCCTATTTTAGGAGTAATTGCTGTAGCAAAGACAGGTGGATTAGAAAATTTATCAGGAAGAGTACATCCTGTGTTTGCTAAAATATTTACTATTTTAATTTATTTGTCTATTGGACCCTGTTTAGGAATTCCAAGGGCTGGTAGCTTACCCTTTGAGATGGTGGTATCTCCATACATACCAGCAGATGTATCTATACAAATGACGAGATTTATCTTTACATTAGTATTTTTCTTTGTAGCATATTGGCTTTCTTCATCACCCACAAAATTAGTAGATAGGATGGGGAAGGTTTTGACACCCACCTTATTAATGCTGATTTTAGTTATAATAATAGGAGCTGCATTTAAACCTATAGGTTCATATGGACAAGCTTCAGGAGCATATGTAAATTCACCTTTTGTAACGGGCTTTTTAGAAGGTTATCTAACTATGGACACTATAGCAGCACTAAATTTTGGGATTGTAATAGCTTTTGCAATTAAATCCAAGGGAATTAATGAAGAAAAAAATGTAATGTCGGCTACAATTAAAGCAGGATTTATAGCGGGAGCCTTACTTGTTATTATATATGCTGTACTAGCTTATTTAGGTTCTGCCAGTGGTGGAAGATTTGGTGAAACGCTTAATGGAGCTAATACACTGACAAATGTTGTAACATATTTATTTGGGAAACCAGGGGCTATCTTACTTGCATTATTATTTACTTTGGCATGTCTTACAACAAGTGTTGGCCTTATTACATCTTGCAGTCAATATTTTGCTTCCTTGACAAGTAAAATAACATATAAGAATTTTGTAAGAATTTTAGTCTTTTTAAGTATGGTTCTTGCAAATATGGGATTAACACAAATTCTTAAAATTTCTATACCTGTGCTTAATATGATTTATCCAATTGCAATTATATTAATTGTTATTGCTATGTTAGATAGATTTTTTTCAAAAAACTACATGGTTTATCCTTTAACTATAACATTTACTGCACTTATAAGCATTGCCCACGGCTTAGAGGGTTTTGGTTTAAAATTTGGTCAGCACATATTTGGATTTATTCCTCTTTATAATGAAGGACTAGGATGGGTGTTGCCAGCTTTAATTGCAATGATAACTAGCTACATAATTTTTAATATGAGAAAAAGTAAATAACTATGAAGAAAGAACAGTTTGTGTACACGCTATGTAACATAAACTGTTCTTTTTTAGTCTATACATTAAATCAAGATTTTAGGGAATAGTACATTCATATAATTAAAAGTCATATAATAAAACGATTTAAGTTTAGGAGACAAGAATGATTGAGAAACTAAAGAAAAATAAAATGTATATAAAGTATGGGGTATTTATAATATTTATAGCTATTATAGTAGTGTTGACTATAAAAACTATAACTTATGGGGAAGTTATGGTTAGTTTTGTTATAGTACAATTTAAGAGATTTCTTGATATAATATCTCCCATAATTTATGCTATTTTATTAGCATATCTATTATATGAACCAATGAAATTTATAGAAAAAAACATTTATAAAATTATTAATGATAAAAGAAAAGAGAAGTATTCAAAGTTAATTAGACTTCTTAGTATTTTACTAGTATTTTTACTAGTAATTTTAGGGCTAGTTTTAATATATAATTTTTTAATACCACCAATTATTAATAATGTAAAAGATGTTGTTAATTCCTTGCCAGAAGTTGAGAAGCAGATGAGAGAGTGGTTTAGTGAGATTATATCAAATTTGAGTAATAAAAATATAACAGTTGAAAGTGCTGGGAACTTGTCTGGTGATATAGTAAATAAAGTAGGTTTAATGGCAGATAAAATTTTAAATGTAACAATAAATGTAGTTTCAGGATTATCATCTTTTGTTGTTAATTTTATAGTTACTATAATATTGACAATTTATTTTTTAATTGATAAGGAGAGGCTTGTTTATCAAATGAAAAGACTTAGAGATGTTCTTTTGCCATATAAAGTAGGAAGGGCTTTAACAATATTTTTATTAGATTTAGATAATATTGTTGGAAGATTTATTGTTGGTGAGATTTTAGATTCAGTAATAGTTGGGGTTGTTTCAACAATACTTCTGCTTATAATAAGACATCCGTTTGCAGTGTTAATAGGTGTAATTGCTGGAGTTACTAATATCATTCCGTATATAGGTCCTGTTATTGGAGCAGCCCTTGCATTTTTCTTTGGAATATTTACAAGTTTGCCTTTAGGAATAATTGGAGCAATATTACTACTACTTTATCAACAGATAGATGGAAACTTTGTTCAACCTAAAATTGTTGGGGATAAGATAGGACTCTCTCCTGTATGGATTTTAATTGCAGTTCTTATTGGAGGTAGTTATTTTGGGCCTATAGGTATGATTCTATCAATGCCAGTAGCTGGGTTATTGAAGGTATATTTTAATAGGTATAGTGAATATAAAAAAAGAAGTATTTATAGTGAAGAACAGTGATAGGGTATATAAGTTATGCAAAGTATAAATTTATAACTTTCGAATGTTTTTCCTAATATTAACATTTACAAATCCTTTAGCATAGTGTATTATAAAGGCAAAGAAAAATCTATATTTCGGTAGGTGAGGCTACCATAGGGATACGGATTGCTACCGCGGAGTAGTGGAGACACTATGAGAAGGTTAGCAGTTTATGTCGAAACCAAGGCATAGACTAACGCAATTTCATCGCCCTATGATGCTAAAGCTTGAACGGTGGCATTTTCGTAGTGATTTTCTGCGTTTATGTATTTTTATAAGAGTTAATCTCTTGTCATTGTTTAAACTTTGGCAAGGGTTTTTTATTTTGAGAAAATTGGAGGTGGAAAAGAATGGATGGAGATAGTAAGCAAAGCATAGACCCTTTAGGGTCGAGCATAAAAAAGAATAGATTGAAGAATAAGCAATGCTTAAAATCTCATCTATTCTTATGCCGCATAATATATATAATTTAAAACTAAATAATTGTATGGCATGTATGCAAGGCCAGAAATCTATGTTTTGCTTCCTAATGTTTTGAAATTGCAAATTATTAATTTTTAAAATTAGGAGGTAAAGGATATGAAAAAGAGAAAATTAAACAGAAACGAAAATATATTGGCTCGTAATAATGAATTGCTATTAAAATTTTCAATTGCAGATCAAGTTGAAATTTTTAATAGATTAGGCACATCATTTGATGGATTAGATGAGGAAAGAGTTGAAGATATAAGGGACAATCACGGTAGAAATGAAATTTCTCATGATAAAAAGGCATCATTATTTAGAAGAATTTTTGAAGCTTTTATAAATCCCTTCACTGTTGTATTAATAGTTCTTGCAGTAATTTCTGCGTTTACTGATATTATTTTAGTTGCAAAAGAAGAAAGAAGTTTTACATCAGTAATTATTGTACTAACAATGGTAACAATAAGTGGAATATTACGATTTGTACAAGAGACACGATCTAATAATGCGGCAGAAAAACTTAATGCACTAATAAAAACTACAACTGCAGTTGAGAGAAAGGGTTTTGGGAAAATTGAAATTCCACTAGGGGATATAGTTCCAGGAGATATAGTTTATCTTGCAGCTGGAGATATGATTCCGGCTGATGTTAGAATACTACAGGCTAAGGATTTATTTATAAGTCAAGCTGCTCTTACAGGAGAGAGCGAACCTGTTGAAAAGTATGGAAAGAAAAGAGACGACGCAGAATGTTCAAATCCAATTGAATGCAATAATCTTGGGTTTATGGGTAGTACTGTTATAAGTGGTTCTGCTATTTGTGTAGTAATTGCAACTGGAGACAACACTTATTTTGGAGCTATGGCAAAGTCAATAATAGGTGCAAAGGAAGTAACTTCATTCGAAAAGGGTGTAAATTCAGTATCTTGGCTTCTTATACGTTTTATGATGTTTATGGTACCCTTTGTTCTAGTTATAAATGGTATTACTAAAGGTGATTGGCTACAAGCATTGCTATTTGCATTATCAATTGCAGTTGGATTAACACCAGAAATGTTACCAATGATTGTTACAACTAACCTTGCAAAGGGTGCAGTAAGAATGTCTAAAAAGAAGACAGTAGTTAAAAATTTAAACTCTATGCAAAACTTTGGTGCTATGGATGTACTTTGTACAGATAAAACTGGAACTTTAACTCAAGATAAAGTAGTACTAGAATATCATTTAAATATTCAAGGTAAAGAAGATGAAAGAGTTCTTCGTCATGGATTTTTAAATAGTTTTTATCAAACTGGATTAAAGAATCTAATGGATATTGCCATTTTAGAGCATGGAAGTTGTGAACCATATAGAAGCTTAGAAAAGGAATATACAAAGGTTGATGAGATTCCATTTGATTTTAACCGCCGTAGAATGAGTGTGGTTATAAAAGATAAAAACAATAAGACACAGCTTATTACAAAGGGTGCTGTTGAAGAAATGCTTAAAATATCTTCTTTTGCAGAGTATAATGGATCAGTTGAAGTTTTAACAGAAGAAATAAAAAAGGAAATATTAAATACCGTTAAAGATTTGAATAATAGCGGAATGAGAGTTATTGCTGTTGCACAAAAAACTAATCCATCAGGAACAGGAGAGTTTTCTGTGAAGGATGAAGAAGATATGGTTCTTATGGGTTATTTAGCATTTTTAGATCCACCAAAGGAAAGTACTAAAGATGCTATTAAGGCTTTAAAGGAATATGGAGTATCAGTTAAGGTTTTAACTGGAGACAACGATTCTGTAACTAAATGTATTTGTAGACAAGTAGGCCTTAATATTGAAAATATTTTACTAGGGTCTGATATTGATAAACTTGATGATAAGGATCTTGCTAAGGCTGTAAAAGAAACTAATGTATTTGCCAAGTTATCTCCAAGTCAAAAAGTTAGAATAGTAGAGGCTTTAAAGGAAAACAAAAGTGTTGTTGGTTTTCTAGGAGATGGAATTAATGATGCTGCAGCTATGAAAAAAGCCGATGTTGGAATTTCAGTAGATACCGCTGTAGATATAGCAAAGGAATCTGCAGACATTATACTTTTAGAGAAGGATCTTATGGTATTAGAAGAAGGGGTTGTTGAAGGACGCAAGATCTATGGAAATATTATAAAATATATAAAGATGACTGCTAGCTCTAACTTTGGTAATATGTTTTCAGTTTTAATTGCAAGTATTTTACTACCTTTTATACCAATGTTACCAATTCAAATTCTAGTTTTAAATTTAATTTATGATATTTCATGTATATCTATTCCATGGGACAACATGGATGAAGAATTTTTAAAGGTTCCAAGAAAGTGGAATGCAAAATCTATAAAAAACTTTATGTTATATATTGGTCCAACTTCATCAATATTTGATATTGCAACTTATATAATTATGTTCTTTATAATTTGTCCTGCGGTTGCTGGAGGAAATTTTAATGATTTAGGTACAAATAAGGCATTATTTATTGCTTTATTTAATGCAGGTTGGTTTGTGGAATCATTATGGACTCAAACTCTTGTAATTCACAACCTTCGAACACCTAAAATTCCTTTTGTACAAAGCAAAGCATCTACTTTAGTTACTGCAGTTACTTTACTTGGAATTTGTATTGGAACAGTTATCCCATACACAATAATTGGGCAAAATATAAGTATGGCGCCTTTACCAATAGCATACTTCCCTTGGCTATTAGGAATAATTGTTTGCTATATGATAGTTGTAAATTTAATGAAAAAGGTATATGTTAAAAAATTTAAAGAGTTATTATAATTCAAATTTAAAATGTTAAATGCTCTGCAGTAAAATACAGTGATAGAACGTACAAGTTATGCTGGCAATAATTTAATCAGGTTATGCACGTATTTTCCTAAGGGAGGTTGGAAGGGGACGCTGTTCCCTCCTGGTTAAGGAGAGATACTCAAAGGGAACCATAAGGTTCCTTTTGAAAGAGCTTACAGGCATCTGTGTGCAGTCCTTTCCCTAAAAGGGGTTGAAAGGGGACTCTGTTCCCTCCGCTTCAAGGAGAGATTCCTCAAAGGGAACAATAGGGTTCCTTTTGAAAGGACTGAATGAAGTAATCAGCCTATGGGCATCACTATAAATGCATACAGAGCCATGCTAAAGTACTATTCTTCAATAGGATGGTACTTTTTCTTTTATGAAAATAGATAATATAAATGAACAATCAATAGCCTGCTTATTACATATTGTGGTATAATTTCAATATAAAAAGTTTAAATACATAATTTATCGGAGGTAGAAATGAAAAAATTAATATCAAGTGTTTTATCTATTATGCTGGCGTGCACGCTATTTACAGGGTGTAAAAGTGCTGAGACAAAGGAAGAAACTAGACTAGCATCTAAGTATACAGATATTATCGAAAGTAAAAAGTTTTACATGGACTACGATATAAAGATGGACATGCCTGGTATTGCAATGAATGCAAATGCTAAAATGTCTGTTGATGGTGAAAATATAGCAGTATCAACTAAACTTGGAGAAGATAATAGTAATATTCAGATGAGAATAGTGATAAAAGATACTATGGCTTATATGATTAATGACGTTACTAAAATGATGATTACCATGGAAAATGATTCGAATTTACAAGGCATAGATAAAGAGCAGTACCAGGCTTTTCAACAGGGAACTAGTGATTTAACCTTTGTAGGTAAAGGGGAAGAGGAGAAGTTTGGAGAAAAACTTGTATATGAAGAGTATAAAGGGAAGAATGAAGAAAATTTAAAATATTATTTTAAAGACAAGGAAATTAAAGGCATAACAATATCAGGTGGGGATATTGTAGATTCCATAGATGTAAAAATAAATGAAATTAAAAAAGAATATCCAAAGGATGCTTTTAATATCCCAGAAGATTACACAAAAATGACAATGGAAGACTTTATGAAAGAAATCCAAAATCCACAACCATAAAAAGCTTATAATGAATATAATAACTTAAGTAAAATGTTAGTAATCAGTTAAGAAATAATAATTAATAGTGAAGAGTTAATGTGGAAATCCCTAAGGGGATTTCTTTTAATATTGAAACCCGTAGAGTTTATACTTCAATTTTTCACTCTTCATTATTACTTATTAATTAAAATGAGGATAGGAATTTGCATTATGTGCCTATGGCATTTTAATAAATGAAAAATAAGAAAAGATGATGCGTTATGAAAATAAGCTTTATAAGTGTTTGGAGGATACACAAATAGTAATCCTCCCATTTTAAATTTGGAGGAAGAGACCATGAAAATTTATATGAGAAATATGGTTTTAGTGTCATAGATAAAAAAATGGCACCATGGGGGAGTATGGAAAAAATCTACATGCAGTACCTACAACAAGATAGGTAAATGTTAGAAAGTTACCAAATTATTGGGGGAAAGGTTAGTCTTTATCTGCTGATTACTTATATTAAGCGAGGTGAGTAACATAGTAAATTTAAGAAATGAAATAACAAAAGCTATTGGAATTATAGCTCCTAATAGCATACCTCATGTTGAGTATAGACTACTGGACTCCACAAAGGAAGATAGATATACAAGACAATTAATTGAATATGATTCTTACGGAGACAAAGTCATTGCTTTTCTTTTGCTTCCGGAAATACTTGATAAAAATCCAGCTATTCTCATCAATCACCAGCACAACAGGGAGCATCATTTAGGAAAGAGTGAAGTTTGCGGTTTAGCCGGAAATCCTTTCCAAGCTTTCGGACCTGAATTGGCGAAAAAGGGATTTGTTGTGTTAGCTCCTGACTCAATATGCTTTGAGGAAAGACGTCAAAATCCTCACGTGGAGGGATTTGACTTTTGGCAGCATTTTAATGAAATGTGCTATCGTATAATAAAAGGCGATTATTTGATGAAAAAAGTAATAGATGATGCTATGAATGGGATAACATTGCTTGCTAATCTTACTTATGTTGATAATAAAAAAATTGGCACACTGGGACATTCTTATGGGGGGAATACGGTCTTATTTCTTTCTGCGTTAGATGACCGAATAGCTTTTAGTTGTGCAAGCGGTAGTGCTTGTACTTATGAAAATCGCATTATAAATAATGTTGGAATTGAAATGGCGAGTGTAATTCCAAACTTCCATGGCAAATACGATATATATGATTTGGTATCTTGTATTGCACCAAGACGACTGCTTATTGTTTCTGCGGAAGATGATAAATATTCAAAAGATGCTTCATATATCGTTGAAAAAGCCAGCTCAACCTATTTAGAATATGATGCCTTACAAAACCTGCACCACAAGAGATACCCAGGTGGTCATGGATTGACGAAAGAACGATTTGATTTTATTATAGAGTGGCTTGATTCAAATGCGAAACATTGTGTAGTGTAAGCATAATGAGAAACTAACAAATTCCAATTTAACAATTAGAGTTTGGGAAATAATCTGTAGATATGGCGAAGTAGTTAAGTGAAATTTGTTCTTTGAAAATTGAATAGTACGGTGTTGTAAAAATATGTTATAATTAACTCGTAATTGTAATCTATTGTGAAGAAGGTTTAAAAGACGAGGAGAGATAAGTATGAAATGTTGTTATAAAAAAGGGGTACCTACATTAGAGGAAGCGAAAATAATTTTAGAGAAATGTGGTAAATTGAATCCAGGACCATGGATAGAGCATTCAATTAATGTAGCTGAGGGCGCAAAATTAATAGCAGAACAGACAGATTACCTAGATTCTGAATTAGCATACATTTTAGGGTTATTGCATGATATAGGAAGAAGAGAAGGCGTGCACGGTATGAGGCATGGTATAGATGGATATAATTATGCAATCAGTAAAGGATATGATTTAGTAGCAAGAACTTGTTTAAGTCATACAGCATTTATCTATAATAATGAGGTGATTATTGTAGGTAAATGGGATGGTACAACAGAAGAATATAATTTTGCAAAAGATTATTTATCGAGTACAGAAGAGAATGATTATGATAAATTAATAAGATTATGTGATTATTTAGCATTACCATTCGGATTTGTATTAATAGAGAAAAGAATTGTAGATATAGCATTAAGAGGCGGAATTAACGAATATACAATTCCAAGATGGAAGTCAACTTTCGAGAACAAACAATATTTTGAAGGAAAAATAGGGAAATCAATTTATAGTGTGTTACCTAATGTACAAGATAATACATTTAATATGTAGTTTATAATCTTTGTAAATTGAAGCTAATCATCTTATAGACTTTTAAATAAAAACTATAATTAATTCACATTGTTCTTATATTATGAAAATTAAATATAAAGTAGATACCGTATTATTCAAAACTGAATATACGGTATTTTTTAGTTCGCAATTCAACCATTATGCGAGCAGTTAATTGATAAATAGGAACTTATCTAATAGATTTGTATTTTATGTAGTATAAAAAATAAAGGAGGAGAAATGGGGAAAAAGAATAGGGGGATTACTTTACTAGTTATAATAATTCTATTAATAAGCATAGGGATATTCTTGATTTTCAATTTCAATAAAGGGCACAATATTTATTCTAATATTGTTGAGTCAAATTGGAAGATTGAATTACCATCTGAATATAAGGAGATTTATTCCTGTGATAGTGGTGATAGCTTTCTAGGAGACGGAGAAAGATATCATGTGTTTGAGTACAAAGATAATAGTGATATAGATAATGTATTGGATTGGAAATCAGACAAAAATATTATTTTAGAGTCAGAAGTAAATAGGGTACTATCATCCCTGAATATAGACACAGTATATTCACCAGATTTTCAGCAAGAGTATAAATATTATTTTAAAAGTGAAATTGCTGATTCATCAAAACTATATATTATTCTTGCTCAAGATAATAGTACGATATATATAATTGAGCATTTTCAATAAATTTTAAAAAAAGTGTCCAAGAATTATGAATGGTGAATCATACCATAAATAAATGAGTAAAAAGAGTGGGGGGTATATTATAATGAATGAAATAGAGTTAAAAACAAACCGATTAATTATTAAAAGTACTAAAAAAGAAGATACTGATTTTTGTCTAGATATATGGTTAGATGATGAAATGGGGAAATATTTATCAGATCCGCCACGTGAAAAGGCAAATAACACTTATCTTAAGTGGAAGGAAAGTGTAGAGAAATATGATGGATGTTATTATTTTATTGCAGTGTCAAAAGAAAATTCAAGTTATATTGGAACCTGTAGTGCTGTTCCAAGTGAAGATAAGAAACATTGGGACTTAGGCTATGCCATTCATAAAAACTTTTGGAAGCAAGGATATGCAACAGAAATGATAAAAGAATTATGTAATTTTTGTATGGAAAATGGAGCAAAATATATAACTGCTGATGTTGCCAAATTAAATGAAGGTTCAAATGCAGTGTTAAGAAAACTGGGTTTTAAAATTGAAAAAGAAGGTACCTTCAAAAAGAGTGGAACTGATATTATTTATGAAGAGTATATCTATAGACTTGATTTATAATAAAGATATTTGTTTTACAATATGAAGGTAAATAGGAATTTAGTGAGGGGAGTTAAATTATAATACAGAAAGGATGAATATTAATGATTCAATCAGTGGTGCATATTGCTTTAGTAGTAAAAGATTATGATGAAGCAATAGATTTTTATACTAAAAAACTTCATTTTACATTAGTAGAAGATACATATCAACCTGAGCAAGACAAAAGGTGGGTAGTGGTATCGCCACCTGGTTCAAATGGAACAACGATATTACTTGCAAGAGCATCTAAGTCAGAGCAAGAACCTTTCATAGGAAATCAAACAGGTGGAAGAGTTTTTCTTTTCTTAGGAACTGATAATTTTTGGCGTGATTATAATGAAATGAAGAATATAGGAATAGAATTTGTTAGAGAACCTAAAGAACAGGATTATGGAACAGTTGCAGTATTTAAAGATTTATATGGTAACTTGTGGGATCTAGTTGAGTTTAATCAAGATCATCCAATGTTCAAAAGAGTTAAATAAAATTTCAATTTATAGTTGAGATTAGAAGGACAACTTCAATGTATTATGAAAATTAAATATAAAATAGATACCGTACTATTCAAAAGTGAATATGCGGTATTTTTTATTTCGTAATTCAACCCTTATACGAGTAATTGATTGATAAATAGGAATTTCTAGAGGAGTTATTTAGTAATAGCATAAAAGTTAAGCCAGTAATATTAAAAGTATTATTTGCTTATGTTATAATTAGTTTAATATCACTAGGTAAGATAGAAAGTGGTTAATTAGATGAGTATAGAGAAATCTATTGAATATAAAGAACTAATAGGCGGAATAAAAGATTGAAGACAAAATAATAATAGGATTTAAGTGCAAGTTTTTATACTAAAGTAGAAATGATGAGGGTAACACAATGAACAAAGATACTATTTTACTTTTAGAAGATGATAATGGATTAAGGATAGGTTTAGCCTTTGACTTAGAAGCAGAAGGATATGAGGTGATAGCTGTTTCAACTTGTAGGACTGCATTAGAAGCTGTAGAAATAGGTAACATAGACCTAGCTATCTTAGATGTGAATTTACCAGATGGAGATGGGTTTCAGCTTTGTAGGGAAATTAAGCAGCTTCAAGATATTCCAGTAATATTTTTAACAGCCAGGGATTTAATTGTTGACCAGGTTAATGGCTTTGAATCAGGTGCAGATGATTATGTTACAAAACCTTTTAACAATGTGCTTTTGAGGAAAAGAGTTCAAGCTATCTTAAAGAGGGCTGGAGGTTCAAAGAAAAGTAAAATCTATGATGATGGTTATCTTCAAATAGATTTTGAAAATTTTACTTTAAATAAGAATAATGAGGTGTTGGGACTAACACCAACAGAGTTTAAGCTCCTTCAATTACTTATGATTAATGGTGGAAGTGTTGTAACGAGACAGATGATCTTGGAAAAACTATGGGATAATAGTGGGAATTTTGTGGATGAGCATGCACTTACTGTGAATATTAATCGCCTTAGAAGTAAGCTTGAAGATAAGGAACATAAATATATTAAAACTGTTTACGGCCTTGGATATACATGGGTAGGTGAACAGTTTGAATAGCTGGCTATATATAATAATTGGACTTTTAGTAGTAATTATCATAGGTGTTATAGCTGTTTATGAATATAGAATACGTAAATTTTCAAGGAATTTAGGAAAAGGTCTTGATAATATAATTTCAGGAGAAAAGTTAGAGTTTTCCGTTACAAGAGAAACCATAGAATCTAAGTTAAGTCATAAACTTATAAGGCTTTCAGAGATTACTGAGGATGTAGTATCTAAATCAAGTATAGAAAGAGCTGAACTACAGTCTCTTCTTGGGGACATATCTCATCAAGTTAAAACACCCATTGCAAATATTAAAATGTATAATAATATTTTGTTGGAGAGGGAAGTGCCTAGGGGAAAACAGCAGGAATTTTTAAGTCTTAGTAATTTTCAGATTGAGAAATTAGATTTTCTAATGGAAGCTATGTTAAAGATGTCAAGGTTAGAAAATGGGGTCATTCAATTAAAACCCACAATTAACCTGGTTATTCCCATCATCGCTAATGCTTTAGCTCAGATTAGTCAAAAGGCAGAAGAAAAAGAAATTTGTATCAAGGTAAGCTGTGAAGAGGAAATTAAGGCTGCCTTCGATGCTAAATGGACTGAAGAAGCTGTATTTAATGTTATAGATAATGCAGTGAAGTATACTCCAAGGAGTGGAGAAATAGCTATAGAAGTTGAAGCATTAGAAATGTATATTGTAATTAGTGTGAGTGATAATGGTATTGGAATAGTGGAAGAAGAACAAGGTAGAATCTTTCAACGATTTTATCGTTCACAAGGAGTGCAAGGAGAAGAAGGTGTAGGTGTTGGACTTGCTCTTAGTAGAGAAATAGTTTTAAAGGAGCAAGGTTTTATGAAGGTGAAATCTGAACTAGGCAAAGGGTCTAAATTTAGCATTTACCTACCAAAGGAAAAATTTATATTGAGTAAATAGATAAACCTCTCAAAAGTGTGATATTTTTGGGAGGTTTTTGTTACATTCTCTTTGTATAATAGGAAATAAGGTAAGTCAATTGAAGAAAAGAAATGAAAGAAGGGTTTAAAATGTCAGTTTTAGAAATAAAGGATTTGAAAAAATATTATGGTGCAGATGAGAGTTTAGTTAAGGCTCTAGACGGGATAAACTTATCAGTTAAGAAAGGTGAGTTTCTAGCTATTGTAGGAAGTTCAGGAAGTGGCAAATCCACACTTTTAAATATGATTGGAGGATTAGATATACCAAGTGAAGGAACAGTTATGGTAGATGAAAAAGAAATATCTAAAATGAAGGATGAAGACCAGACTATATTTAGAAGAAGACAGATTGGCTTTATATTTCAGAATTATAATCTAGTACCAATGCTTAACGTTTATGAAAATATAATTCTTCCAATAGAACTGGATGGAGATGAAATAAATAAGGAGTTTATTAATAATATTATTAATTTACTACACCTAGAAAGTAAAACAAAATCCTATCCCAATATGCTTTCAGGGGGACAGCAGCAAAGAGTAGCAATTGCAAGAGCTCTTGCTAGCAAACCATCTATTATATTAGCAGATGAGCCAACAGGAAACCTTGACAGTAAAACAGGACAAGAGGTCTTAGGATTATTAAAGGTAACGGCAGAGAAGTTTAATCAAACCATAGTTATGATAACTCACAATTTAGAGGTAGCACAACTTGCAGATAGAATTATTAGAATTGAAGATGGAAGAATTTACTCTTAATAGAGATATACACTTTCAATGGATTGGGGAGGAATAAGAGTGAAAAATAATAATAAGAAGATACCATATAAGCTTGCCAAGGAAAGTTTAAAATCATCTAAGCTTAGAAATATATTTATACTAATTACTATAATATTATCAGTAAGTTTATTATCAGGGCTTGCATTTATGTCTAGTGCAATGAAGGAGATATATCATAAAGAATTAGGGGAGAGACAGCATGCAATTTATCATCAAGTTACAGAGAAGCAGATAATAAAAATAAAAGAAAATTCAACTATTAAAACCAGTTCAGAGTTTAAGACCGGCAAAAGCTTTGAAGTAGACAACTATATTTTAAGACCCTATTATATAGAGGCAAATGAGGCTCCTATGTCTAAAGTGGATATTGCTGAGGGTAAGTATCCAAGTGAAATTAATGAAGTTTTAGTAGATAAACAGCTTATGGCTTACCTGGGACTTGAAGAAAAGCTTGGTGAAATTATAAGTGTCACCTTTTTAGATGGAACCAGGGAGAAATTTGAAGTAACAGGCTTTTTAGATAGTGGAATAAAAACAGATGTTTTCAATTTATATATGTCAAAGGAATATGCAATAAAGGGAAGTCAGTTGAGCTCATTACCAATGGATTTGGCAGTTCAGATAGTTGATGCTGAAAAAATGAGCAGTGATGAATTTTTACAAGTTATACGACAGCTTGGTGAGGAATATGGAGTAGAGCGTAAACATGTAAATGAAAATAATGCTTTTGTAGATAGTTTATCCTATGATATTAGAGAATTATCTATGACCATATTAATTGGAATTGCTATTTTATTAGTTAGCGTCCTTGTTATTTATAGTATTTTCTACATATCTATCTCAGAGAGAACTCGTCAGTTTGGACAGTTAAGAACCCTTGGTATGACAAAGAAGCAAATAAAGAAAATGGTAGGAGTAGAGGGGACAGTTTTATCAGTAATAGGAAGTATTATTGGTATAACAATAGGAGCTATATTTGCCTATTCAATGAAGCCTCAAGGCTTTAGCATTACAACATTCCTAGTTTATTCAGTGATAATTATTATTGCAGATTATATTACGGTACTTATTTCTATTTATAAACCCGCAAAAATTGCTGCTAATATTTCACCAATTGAAGCTACTAAGCTTAGTGGATATGAGGGAAATAAGAAAAAGGATTCAAAGAAGCTTCATAGAAGGTTATCACCAATAGCTCTTAGTTTTATGGCTGCTAGGGGGAATGGTAAAAAATCATCTATGACTATGATATCCTTAAGTTTAGCTGGAATTGTATTTATTTGTGCAGCTACATTTATTTCATCTATTGATGAAGAGGAATTTTCAAGACAGGGATGGTTTGAGTATGGGGAATATACCTTGGAATTTTCACCTAATGCAGCACAGGTTGATGAATTTGGATATACAGGATTAAAGAAGAAAAATCCATTAAATGATGAGTTAATAACAGAAATCCAGGGGATACCGGAAGTAAGGGATGTAATGGAGCTTAAAGATGTCGAAGTAGACTATACATATAAGGGTGAAAGCTATGAAGAGGATTTAGCTGCACCATTTACTAAAGAAGAAGCAGAGTTAATGAAGTCTTATGTGAAAAATGGACAGTTAGATTATGAAAAAATGGTGAAAAACAAAGAAGTGTTCATTTCTAATAATGATATAGCAAAAGAGATTTTTGGCTGGAAATTTGAAGTTGGAGATAAAGTTACACTGAAATGGTATGATGGTGAAAAGTATGTAGAAGATGAATTTACTATTGCTGGAGATTTGAAAAAGAATATAAATAATCCACAGGTAAATAAGCTTGCATATAATGCAGGATGGTTTCTAATACCAGAAGAACTTTTACAGAGTATGATGCTCCCAGGATTCAATTTAAACAAAAGACTTGTTATTTCATCAAGGGATTATGCAGCTTCACAAACTGTCCTTGATGAGAAATTATCAATAATTGCAGATAGCAGTCCTATAATTAGTATTAGTAAATTAAGTGATAGAATTGAACATGATAAAGATCAATTTGGTATAATCTACTCTACTACTTTAGGAGCAGCAATATTTGTAATTGCTTTTAGTTTAATAAATTTATTAAATACTTTAATTACAAATGTTATGGCACGTAAAAGGGAGTTTGCGTGTTTTAGAACTCTTGGAATGAGTGAAAAACAGGTTGCAACAATGATAAGAGGGGAAGGACTATATTTCGCATTAGTAAATGTGTTAACTACCGTAATTTTAGGAAATGTCAGTGGTTTTATTATGGTGAAGCTTATGGCTTATAATGGACTTAATTACATGAAATATAAATTCCCTTTAAGCTATTTGCTTGGGTATATTATTATGGTAATGTTGGTTCCAATAGTTATATCTAATATAGCAGTGAAAAATCTAAGTAAGAAATCTTTAGTGGAAAGATTAAAAGAGATTGAATAAAAAATATATAACAGATTAAAAAAGAAAGAACTAAATCCAGTTAAGGGTTTAGTTCTTTAATCATATAAAACAAATGATTTACTGAAAATTGAATAGTAGGGTGTTTACAATATATGTTATAATTGTTTCATAATAGTTATATATTATCAGCGAAATAGGAATTTGTAGAGGAGATTAATTATTTTAATTTTGGAGGTTATATTTTATGGAAAAATCATTTGTAGATAGTACAATTAAGGAATATTTGGCAGAACAGTTTTTTTGCAGTTTACCAGTATTAGAAGAAAGTAATACTATTTTTACTGTAAATAGTTTAAGTAAATCGCCATATATTAAAATTATGGCATTTAATAAATGTGTAATCATAAATACTTCTGAGCCTATTCATTCAAAGGTTAAATCAGCATTAAGTGGTAAAAGTAGGGATGAGATATTTGAGTTTCCATTTGTATATGGACAGACAATACATTATATACCTGATGTGAAAAAGTTTCAAAGGTTACCACTCCTTAATGAGTATTCATATGAACTATTGCAAGGAAATGATATTAATAAATTAAAAGGTATTAGTGAGTTTGATAATTCTTTGTCTTTTGATTGTAATGGTAATACATCAACAAATATTGTATTCCTGGCTAAAAAAGGGAATGAAGTTATTGGATTGGCAGGAGCGGAAAGTGAAACAGAAAAGTTGTGGGAAGTAGGAGTAGATGTGAAACCTGAATATCGCAAAAATGGTCTTGCAACAATATTAGTCGCTAATTTAACAGTAGAAATAATTAAACAGGGGATTGTTCCATTTTACTCTGTTTCGGTGACTAATATCGGTTCTCAGATGGTTGCTAATCGCAGTGGGTACATACCATGTTGGATTGATACATATGGTAATATACTCGATGGTAGTTCTCCTTATAATATTTTTGTCAAGAATTTGAAATTATAAATTATATAATGAGAATAGTATAAAGTTCAACAAATTCCAATTTGTCGATTATATATGATAAAAATGTTAGTATATTATGAAAAAAATTAAATATTAAATCATTGGAAATACCGTGCTATTCAAAAGGAATATGCGGTATCTTTTATTTCGCAATTCAACCATTATACGAGCAATTGATTGATAAATAGGAATTTAACCGCTAGAGTAAAATGGATTATTCTTAATTAAGAATAATGTTTTAGGTTGAGGTACTAGTTATAAATGTATATTATTTTAATATACATTTTAGTGGGGATTTTAAAGGATAACAATAAATTTATTGGTTAGGGTGGTTTTGTTGACTGCTTTTATCCAGATAAAGAAATATTCTATTTTGATAAAAGATGAGGGGAGGATTTAGTGAGAGGTGATACTTAGGAATACACATTCTCACTAAAGAAAATTTATGTTTAAAGATATAAATATTAATACAGAAAATTTGATTATTAAGCCTTATTGTATAGATGATATTGATGATTTATACAAAATATATAGTGATGAAAAAGTTGTGCAATATATACCAGAAGGTGTTATGTCGTATAAATGGGTAAAAGATTTAATAATCTGGATGGTTGAGTATTGTTACGAAAAAAACACCCCTGAAAATATTATTAAGTTTGGAGTATCTATAATGGACAAAAAAAGTAATAGAGTTATAGGGTGGTGTGGCTTAGGTTCAGTTGATTGTAATCCAGATGATGTAGAAATTTTTTATGGATTATCTAGTGAATATTGGGGAAGAGGTTTAGCAACAGAGGCGGCAAATGCTATGCTTAATTATGGGTTTAACACTATAGGTATTAAAAGAATTGTAGCATTAGTTAAACCAGACAATATTGCATCTAAAAAAGTAATTGATAAGATTGGCATGAATTTTGAAAAGATTTTAAAAGTTGATGATTTAAATTATAGTGGTTATGATGGAGAATTATATTATTCCATGACACAAGATGAATATAACGGGGTTAACTTATTAAAGTAAGCGATAAATTCCAATTTAGTAACTAGAGTTTGAGAAACAATCTGTAGATAAGGCGAAACAATTAGTAAATTTGTTCTATGAAAATTGAATAGTATAGTATTTACAAAATATGTTATAATTATATCGGAACAGTATTAATAAATGCACATATTGAAGTGCAAATTATTTTTGTTGGAGATTAATTTTTATAATAATATGTGGAGGATTTCATGAACAATAAGAACGGCAGATACACTTATATAGAACTAAAAAAAGCATTAGATTTAATAGAAGAAGGATATTCGCTTTCAGAGGTTTCAACTGCAACTAATTTAAACAAAAGTATTTTAGCAAGGGAAATGAGAAAGCGAAAGAATGAAAAAGCCCAACAACATATGGAAGAATACAGAAAAAATTTATAAATTTATTTAAAGGAACGTGTTGATTATGGAATTGCGTAAACTTAGATTAATATGAAAATAAAATATAAATTAGATACCGTACTATTCAAAAGGAATATGCGGTATCTTTTATTTCGTAATTCAACCCAGAGTATACCTATAGACTTGATTTATAATAAAAATATTCGTTTTACAATATGAAGGTAAATAAGAATATGTCATTAACATTTGTGTTATAACAGGAAAAGAAATTATATTTTAGGGGGGCTGAATAATATGAATATTACTGTGATAAATGGAACTGAAATAAAAGGTTGTACTTATCATATAAAAGAAAGTTTTTTAGAAGTCTTGCGTGATGGGAATGAAGTAACAGAATTTTATTTGCCAAAGGATTTGCCCCATTTTTGCTGTGGATGTAAAAATTGTTTTTTTAGAAGTGAGCAATTTTGTCCTCATTCGGAATATGTTATTCCTATATGGAATGCTATTTTGAATGCTGATTTGCTTGTATTTACTTCTCCAGTTTATGCACTAAGAACTACTGCACAGATGAAATCTTTGCTTGATCATTTGTGTGTGCATTGGATGGTACATAGACCAGATGAAAGAATGTTTAATAAAAGAGCTGTAATTTTGACAAATGCTATCGGTGTATTTAACGGTGGAGCACAAAAAGACATTGCAACAAGTCTATCTTGGCTTGGTATCTCTGACATTAAAAAACTTGGCATAGGATTGCTTGAGGGTGTTATTTGGAATGAATTGTCCGATAAGCGTAAAAATATCATTGTTAGAAAAACGAAAAAGACTGCTAAAAAATATAAAAATACGTGTACAGCACATAAGGGAATAAAAGTAAGAATGAAGTTCAGCATGACTAAAATGATGCATCAGGCTGTTGCAAAAAAAGAAAAAACATTATCTGCTGATAACCAATATTGGGTTGATAAAGGATGGATAAAAATATAAATCATTATATATATTTACTAAATAATTTGAAATTGGTGTGAATTTTGATATAATATTTAAAGTTAAAGGAAACTAAAGAAAGGTCTGACAATAGATGAATGGAACAGTAAAAAAGATATATGAAGATACATATGTAATAGTTGAGGAGGGCTTAGCTGGCCTTGTGAACTGTTACCTTTTGATAGGGAAGGAAAAAGCTCTTCTAATAGATAGTGGATATGGAATTATAGATTTAAAGTCAATAGTCTCTGAAATTACAAATAAGGAAGTAATTTGTGCACTTACCCATGGACATATGGATCATGCTAATGGTTCATATCAATTTGAAAATACTTATATGCATTACGGGGATAAAGAAATATTTAATCTTCATTGCAGTGCTGATTTTATCCATAAAAATTGGGTTAATGGTTTAAGCTTTAAAAAGCCACAAGATGAAATTAATAGTGAAGAATTTTTTCAAAAACTAGATAAGGTTAAGGAAGCAAAGTTTAAAATGCCAAGGAGACTTCAGGATATAGAATACTTTGATTTAGGGGATAGAAGAGTTAGTTTTATAAATACACCTGGACATACTCTAGGATCTGTTTGCTATTACGATGTAAAATACAATACTTTATTTACTGGAGATAATATAACAAGTAGACCATGGCTATTTTTAGATGAATCAGTGGAAGTAGAAAAATATAAAAAGGGATTAGAAAATGTACAAGCTCTAATTGATGAAAAGAATATATGTGATTTATATCCGGCTCATACAAGAAGAATATTTAAATCCAGTAATGTTCAGGATTTGATTAAATGTTGTGATATGAGTATGGATGAGTCAAATCAAGGAAGAAGATTTGAATTTAGAGTTGGTGGAGGAACCTTTTATAATCAAGGTAAATGTATGCTGTTTACTAAGTAGCATTTAATTGTTTATAATCTAGCATTATATATTTAAAGTAACTAAATTTCATATAACAAAGGAGAACTTTATGGCTTCAAAAAATCATAAAAAAGAAAAGGCTAAAATTGCAAGACAAAGACAGGAAGAAAGTAAGAAACTAAAAAAGATGAATGAGGCAGTTATAGACGAGATATCTATGGATGAAACACTAGGTGATATAGATGAATTAGTTGAAGAAAAAAGCCTTTCAAAATTTGATGGAACAAGACCCTTTATTATTTTAACTCTGGAAGAGATTATTTCCAAACTCAGATGTGGTGATAATAATGATTATGAAATTTTACAAACAGCTATGTATTTAAAACATTTTGCAAAGAACACTATAGCTATGTATGAGAAGTTTTTAACCGAAAATAATATAGAAATTGATAAAGAGAAAAGGAAACAGATTAAAAGGGAAGTTATAAATACTACTGAAAGGGCACTTTTAAAATCTGAAATGCAATCAATAATTAATGAATATGCATTTGAAAACTCAATTGATTATGGAGCAATTAAAGTTGCTTTTGACTCAGCATATAATGCTATAATAACGGGGTTAGAAGAAAGAAAAATTAGGATGTTTAAGATCTTTGTAGGATATGGAGATGAACTTTCTAGATTTGAAGTGGAGTACGAAGATAGTTTTAAAAAATATGATTTAAAAGAGAGAATAATGATTTTTATTAATTGGAATTCTTTAGATGAAGTGTATCAAAATTATTCTATTTATAAGACAAAATATAGAAATTTTGAGGACTCTAGTATAAATTCTCTCGTTTCTGCTTTTGCAACAGAGGAAGCTTATGAAGCTAGAGGAGACGAAAAATTTATTGAGTACAATGGGGTAAGTATGAATTACCTAATTGTTATAGAGAAAGAATTAAAAAGACTTGCATGTCAACTTCATGGAGTTAAATATGAAGATATTAGGTTTGTGGATGCAATAAAATATTTGAAAAAAAGTGACTTACCTGGATTGTCTGATGATGAAATGATTGATAATTTGCAGTTGATAAGAAAAATAAGAAATAAAGTTGCTCATGGTTATACAATAACAAAAGATGACTTCATGTTTATAAAGGAGATATTATTAAATAGACAAGCATATGAGATTCTATCTTGGAACTTAAAACCAGAAGATGAATCTAAAGTATTTGAATATGACACTGAAGAATTTTTTGAGAAATCTAAAGATATCTTCAAGGAAGATTTAATTGATAATTTGAGAGAATGCCTTTATTCAAATGAAAAATCACTTGCCAGCCATTATTTTAATATGTTGTTTAAGAATCATTATAATGAATTAACGGCAGAAGAGATTACAAAAATAGTAGGAATGCTAGAAAGAGCTGGAATTAAAGTTAGATAAAATCGGTTATAGAACCATATACCTTTCAATACATTAAAAAGCACAAACATTGTAACAGTAATTGTACAACGCTTGTGCTTTTTTACTTTTCTTAACTTCATGTTTACATCCTACTTTCCTAAATTATATAAGTTCATTATTATATTAAATCTTTTTTTGATTAGATAAATGTTCAAACAATTTACCAACCCCAAATCCAACTAAAAAACCACAAATTAGACCTATTAGTCCAATATATTCATAACTATATAACTTTTTAAAAATAAAAAACCCCATGGCCATGCCTAAAAGAGCAAATATACCGGGAAAATATATCTTATTATTTTTAGTGATATTTGACACTAAAGTCACCTCCTTCAGTAACGCTTTATCTTGTTGAAATTCTTATACTGAATTATATGCTAGAAAAAAACTGAATTAAAGCTATGATAAAAGAGATTCCTCATGGAATCTCTACCTTCAGTAACACAACATCAACTTGAAAGTCTTATATTAGATAAACTTTGGAATTGCAAAGTATACCACTACAAGTGAACAATCTACAGGGCCGCTCAGAACTAGTATTATTAAATTTAGCTTATTATAAAAGCAATAGGGATTCCGTAAGAATCCCTTCTTTTAGTAACGCTTTATCTTGTTGGAATTCTTATATTAAATTATATGGGAGAAAAAAACTGAATTATCATAAGCGAATGTATCTGCAGGAGCTCATACTCTTTAAAACTTAAAGCAAATCTCCACTGCTGGCTTGTCTTAATTTATCCTTATTATGTGTCAGCTTCGAAGCCCCAATGAGCGGTGATAATTCAGTTTTTCTAGCATTAAGTTTATAAAAATTTCAGCAAATTATTTAGTTTCTTCTTTATTAAAGTATTTATCTAATTCCTTTCTCATATTGTCAGGAATTTTCTTTTCAATAGGAAATACTGCAGAATTAATGATAGAATCACTAAATTCTTTAGTTATAATTGTAGTCATCTCTAGGGCTTCAGCACTTAGGTAATCAATGATATCATTACGAGAGTGAATGAAAGCTCCTCCATTTGGTGCAAAACGACAGAAAGTCAAAGATGGAATACCTGCATCTGCATAAGCAGTAGAATCACTGGAATAAATATCTTGAGTAACTTTTAATGGGAAACCTTTGATTTTAGCCATATGATCTACATAATCAACTAAGCTTTGCTCAGCGGTAACTAGAGCTTCTTCTTGTCCAAGAATTGAGCCACCAACATCTACGTTAATCATTAAAAGATGTTTCTTTAATTCTTCTTCATGAGCTTTTAAGTATGCATGACTACCAAGAAGACCAACCTCTTCAGAACCATACCAAATGAATTTTACAGTTCTTATAGGTGGATTTTCTTTAAAGTGTCTAAGAAGTTCCATTATAATAACAGAACCGGCACCGTTGTCATAAACTCCAGTACTAAATGGTACGCTGTCATAATGAGCTCCAAAGGAAACTATTTCTTCAGGATATTTAGTACCTTCTAAAGTTACAACAACATTGTGGGAAGTAAGTTCCACATCTTCTGTGATAAGTTCTACGTGTACTTTAGAAGCTTTATTTTTAACCATATGGAAGCAATCCTTCATTCTCATATTTAAAGCAGGAACCTTACCATATTGAGTGTTTTTTTCTCTTAGTCGTCCTATAGAGATGTCAGTTTTATCTTCTTCGTCCATAGCGGTACCACTCATAGTTATATAACCAGCGATTCCAGCTTCAATAAGTTTTTTATATAGCTTTGGATTTGGACGTTTATTAATTAGTACAAATTTCCCTTTAATATCTATCAAACTTGCATCAAGTCCATCTTCTATGTACACAAAGTCTGTGATAATTCCACCTTCAGCAGTACTGATTGAGCAGTTAAAAGGAGTAACTTCATATTCTTTTTCATAAGGCTCTACAACTTTAAGTGAAGCTTTTGTAATTTTAGAAGACGGAACCTTAAACTCTTCTAATTTACCAGTAAATCCAATTGAAGAGATTTCATCTAAAAGAATATTTGCAGCCTTTAATTCTTCAGGTGAACCACTTGTTCTAATAAAACCGATTTTTTTTAAAAGTTCAAATTCTCTTTGACAGTTTATTGTCATAATATTTCCCCCTTTGATATCTATCTGATGTCTAGATTATGAAATTTTGTTTATAAATATAGTATACAATATAAAATGAAAATTCTAAATGTTTATACAAGATATTTCATAATATTGAATATAACTTAGGTTAAGTTATGATAAGCATAAAAATAGACATAGAAACAAAATAGTGCTATAATCCAAAAAGTACGTTTAATAATTAGGCTCTGTGATAAAAAATAGTTACAGAGTATAGAAGTTTGTAAAACTTGTAATGCGTACAGAGACTATACTTAGGAAGGAATTATAATATGAAAAAATTAATTAAATTGTTAAGTGTAACAACTTGTGTGTTAGCTATGGGAATATTTTTTGCTGGATGTAGTAAAAATCCATCTAAAGAAATTAGCTTTTTTAACTATGGAGAAAACATAGATGAAGAAACAGTAAAAGAATTTGAAAAGGAATATGGTATTAAGGTTAATATTGAAACCTTTGATGATATGGAGACAATGTACCAAAAGGTAAGTGCAGGAGGAGTAAATTACGATGTTATTCTAGTTTCTGATGCATTAATGCCAAGAATGATTGATAAAAACCTTATTCAAGAAATAAATAAGGAGAGCATACCAAATCTTTCTCAAATGGATGAACAGTATTTAAACTTAACTATAGATCCTGAAAATAAATATTCAGTGCCTTATATGTTTGGAACAGTAGGCCTTATTTATAACAAGGATGTTGTAAAAGAAGAAGTTGATAGCTGGGATATACTATGGAATGAAGAATATAAAGATAGAATTTTTATGTTTGATACATATAGAGATACTATAGGAGCGGCTTTAAAAAAACTTGGGTACTCTTTAAATACAGAGAATCCACAAGAAGTTGAAGAAGCTAAACAATTATTGCTAGAGCAAAGAGGATTAGTAAATCCTGTTTATGGGGTAGATAATGGAACTTTAATGATTCCTGCAGGAGAATCTGATATAAATATGATTTGGTCAGGAGAAGGTCTTAATTTGCAAGATGAATATCCTAACTTAGTTTATGTAGTTCCTAAAGAAGGAGCAAACTTTTGGATAGACAGTTTATGTATTCCTGCTAATGCTAAAAATGTTGAAGGAGCTGAAAAGTTTATTAACTTTGTAAGTGATAAAGAAAGTGCCCTTAGAATAGCAGATGAAATAGGATATACAACTCCTAATAAGGAAGCAAGACTCGAGCAACCAGAAGAAGTTAGAAATAATCCTAATGCATACATGCCTAAAGAAATTATGGATAGATGCGAAATTTATGAAGATTTTTCTAGTGATGTTAAGAAAATGTATGATGATGCTTGGATAAGAATAAAATCAAATGACTAATTAAGTATTAATCATGGTAAAATACCTTATATGGTATTTTACCATGATTATTTTTAGATGTATGAGAAATTAAAGTGGTTTTCATGGAGGATGAAATGGAATATAAATATAACATAAGTAAAGATTTTGATTCAATTGTAGAATTGTCTAAGAAACAAAATGGAAGTGCGTCAATAGAAAAAATTCTAGAGTCATTTAATAAGATAAGTGAGGAAGGTAGAGAGGCATGGGAAACTTTCCAATCTGATGAGTATATAAAAGTAAAAAAAGAAAAGATTGAAAGTTTTGATGGTGAGAAAATTCAAATACATATAGTAGAGCCACATAATAGAAGTAAAGAGAAACTACCTTGTTTGATATACTACCATGGTGGAGCTTTTATAATGCCAGCTTTTCCATACCATATAAGACTTGTTAAGGAATATGCATTAAAGACGCCATGTAAAGTAATTTGTGTAGACTATAGATTAGCTCCCAAAAATCCTTTTCCAATAGGCGTTAAAGATTGTTTTTCAACTCTTCAATGGGTTTACAAGAGTGCAGAGAATCTTGGAATTGATAAAGACAAGATAGCTGTAGGAGGGGATAGTGCAGGAGGGGCTTTGGCTGCAGCTATTACTCAGATGTCTAGAGATAAGGGAGGACCTAAGATCTGTTTCCAAATGCTTTGTTATCCTGCTACTGATATTAAATTAGATACTGATTCTATGAAAAAATATACAGATACCCCAAATTGGGATGCGAATTATAATATAAAAATGTGGCAGATATATTTAAGTAGGGGAAATAAAGGGATAATTCAGTATGCAGCTCCTATGGAAGGAATATCATTTGAAAATCTTCCTGATGCCTACGTTGAAGTTGCTGAATTTGATCCCTTAAGAGATGAAGGAATTAATTATGCTAAAGCACTTGAAGCTGGTGGAGCAAAGGTTGAACTTGTAGATACAAAGGGTACAATTCATGCTTATGATATGATTGCAGAAAGTGAGATTACTAAAGCAAGTGAAAGAAAAAGAATAAATGCTTTAAAGAAAGCTTTTGAATAAACAGAAAAAAGTGATATCAATAAAATGGTATCACTTTATTACATTAACTTGAAGTATTTAACATATAATGGTAGAATTGCTTTAAGTCAATAAATTTGTTCACTATTGTATTGCGAGTGTATCTTATGGAGGGAATAAAATGGATAATGATGGGTATCAATGTACCAGAAAGTATTGGAACGAAATATTTTCAAATGTTAGTGAATATGATGTAACTTCAGCAATTGAAGTTCCTGAAATTGAGGCAGCTATAAATTGGATAACAGATGGAAATGAAACAATTTTAGATTATGGTTGTGGACGAGGAAGAATGTTATTTAGATGTATAGCTAAAGGGGTAAAAAAGGGATATGGCATTGATATTTCAGATAAATCTATAGGCTTTTGTACAGATATAGCAAATAAAAACAATTTAAATGGTAAATTAAATTTTATATTAGGAAGTATTGAATCTCTAGAATCAATAAATGAAAATTCTGTGGACGGAGTTATCTTAGGAAATATACTTGATAATCTTATACCAGAGGATTCTTTAAATTTACTTAATGAGGTTAGAAGAATTTTAAAGCCAAAGGGAAAGATTTTATTAATAATGAATCCATACCTAGCTAAAAAAGATTTAAAGGAATTTCATTTTAAAGAAATTCAAAATGAATTCTATGAGGATGAAAATGGAGTGTTTTTTTGGAATTTATCCGATGGTAGAATTGAGGATATTATCATGGAGCTTTTTTCTGTGGAAAGAAGTTTTTCAATATATATGGGACAACAAGAAGTTCAAAGAAGAGTATATTTTCTTAGAAATGAAAAGTAATTAAGGTAAAGAATTAAGATGTGAAAATTATTAAGATAGGCTTTCAAAGCCTATCTTATTTTTTGAAATTTAGGTACAATGGTAATATATTCGTGAGAAATGGAATGAAGTATATATGTTAAAAGAAAAAATTTTAATTGTAGAAGATGACAATGATATAAATAGCTTACTATATGAGATGTTAACAGAGAATGGGTATTGTGCCAGTTCAGCTTACTCTGGCACAGAAGCTTTAATATATATTGAAAATAATAAATATGATTTAATATTACTTGACTTAATGCTTCCAGGAAAATCTGGTGATGAGCTTATAGATATTATAAGGGAAAAAGAAGACATGCCTCTTATAATAATATCTGCAAAAGAGGAAAGAGGTCTTAAAGCTAAGATGTTAAGAGCTGGTGCTGACGATTTTATAAGTAAACCCTTCGATATTGATGAAGTTTTGGCTAGAATCGAAGCTAATATTAGAAGGTATTTAAAAAATGTAAAAGTAGATGATGAGAAGGAATATAAGGAAATTAAAGTTTGTGATGAAAGTAGAATAGCAAAGGTAAATGGGGTGGAATTACAGCTTACAAGTACTGAGTTTGATATATTAAATCTTATGGTAAAACATCCAGATAAGGTTTTTTCAAAGAATAATTTATTTAAGAGTGTGTGGGGAGAAGATTTTATTTGTGATGATAATACAATTACTGTACATATAAGCAATCTTAGAAATAAGATTAAAAAGGCTGGGGCTAAGGAATCCTACATAAAAACTATATGGGGAATTGGATATAAATTAAATGGAAATTAAGACTTTCTTAAGACTTTCTTTGAGGTTATTTAGAGTTTTATGTTTATATTAAGTACATGAAGGAGGTCGAGTCTTTATGATAAACTACATAGTAAAAACTAATAATGTTAGTAAAAAATATAAAAATAATTTTGTTTTAAAGGATGTAAATATCAATATAAAAAAAGGTGATATTTATGGACTTATAGGTAAAAATGGTGCTGGAAAAACTACTTTGATGAGAATTTTATCTGGTCTTATATCAGAATCAGGTGGAAGTGTTGAGTTATTTGGAGAAGACAAGGGAAAGATTAAAAATAGAAAAAGGATGGGTATGTTAATAGAGTCGCCAGCTTTTTTTGAAGATATGGACGCCTTTAAAAACCTAGAATTTTTAAGGATATACAAAGGGTTACCTGGAAGAAAAAATGTAGAAGAAAAGTTAAAACTAGTAGGACTGGAAAATGTTGAGGGTAAACCAATAAAGGATTACTCCTTAGGTATGAAGCAAAAGTTAGGACTAGCTATAGCACTTTTAAGTGATCCAGAGCTTTTAATATTGGATGAACCTACAAATGGATTAGATCCAGTAGGAATAGTTAAGATGAGAGAACTATTAAAAAAGTTAAATAAAGAAAGGGGGACTACTATATTAATTTCTAGCCATATTTTAAGTGAGCTTAGTCAACTTTCTACAACTTTCGGTATAATGAACAGAGGAAAAGTTATTGAAGAACTTTCCCTGGAAGAATTAAGAGAAAAGTCAAAGATGACATTACAAATACAAGTAGATAATATAGAAAAATGTACTTGGGTTTTAGAAAATATATTACACATTGATGATTATAAAGTTCTTAATGATAATAATGTTTTAATTTATGAAAGATTGAATGAAGCTAGTGTTATAACTAAAGAATTAACAAAAAAAGACGTATTAATTAGTCAAATGGTTACTAAGGGAGAAAGTTTAGAAGAATATGTACTAAACGTGATGGAGGGTGACTATAATGATTAATTTAATTAAAGCAGATTTATATAGATTATTTGAAAGTAAGGCTTATAAGAAATGCATATATGGAGCTATAGGTATAACTGTTTTTGTAATGTTTTTAGCTGTTTTAACAGATTCAGAGTTATGGTTGATGTCTTTTATTGGGAAGGATAATATAAGAAGAGGTTTTCGGGTAGGATTATGGCAGGGAGCTGATTTTAATAATCATGTTATTAATGCATTAAGTTCAGGAGCTGGAATTTATATAATTGGGATTGTTTTAACCTCTTATTTTATAATTTCAAGGTTTAGGAGTGGAATTTTAAAAAATACTGTAACTTATGGATATGAAAGATGGAAAATATATGTATCTCAATTATTATCATTAATAATAGGAGTTTCAATATTAATTGTAATGTCCTATTTTAGTATACTTTTAATAACAGGAATTACTTTAAAGGTTGGAAGTATTGATATAGTACTTGCAATTAAATCTTTAATACTATATATAATAATTGTATCAGCAACCATAAGTATATATACACTTTTAGCAACATTAATAACAAACTCTGAGGTAATTTCAGTCATTGCCATTGCAGAAATGATGGGCCTTACTATGGTGGGTGCAATGTTATCTACTAGAGTAAATAATTTTATCCCATATTCAATGATAAGAGCGTTGTCCCAAGGACCTATGGAGGTAGATTTTATAACTTATTTAGTAAATGGAGTTTGTATAATTATTGTAACAACATTTATAGGTATTTTATTTTTCAATAAAAAAGAAATTAAGTAAATTTGGAGGTAGGTAAAAATGATAATTTTGATTTGGAGCTTGATAATTGTAATATTGTTTTTACTTACCTATATTTTTTATATGAAGAAGGAAATTTTAAATATATCTAACCAATTAAACGACTTTAATGAGTTTAAAACAAATAAGAAGATAGATGTGAATTTAATTAATAAAGAAGTAGAAGCCTTGGGAGAAAGCATTAATAATCATATTGAAATTGCAAATAGGCTTCGATTAAATGAGGTTAAGTCTAATGATGAGCTAAAAGAAATGATATCTAGTATTTCTCATGATTTAAGAACCCCTTTAACTTCAATACTTGGATATATACAGATGCTAAAGTTAAAAGCTAGTAGTTATGATGAAAAAAGTTTAGAATATTTAAATAGAATTGAAAGAAAAGCTAATGATTTAGGTGTGTTACTTGAAGACTTTTTTGACCTTTCCATCATAGAAAATCCGGATTATAATTTAAATTTGGAGTATATAAATTTAAATGAATTACTATGTGATACTTTAGTAGGATTTTATGAAGAATTAGAAGAAGCTAATATAGAACCTAATATAGTATTAAATGAAACTTCAAAAGTTGTGGGAGATAAAAAAGCCATAGCTAGAATAATAGATAATTTAATGAGTAATGCTGTAAAATATTCATCTAAAGGAGTTACGGTTAAACTGTTTGAAGAAAATCATAAAGTCAGTTTAGTATTTATAAATGATGTAAAGAGCGGCGAAAATATTGATACTGATAAACTATTTATGAAGTTTTATAAAAATATAGATAAAAGTAGAACTGGAAAAAGTACAGGGCTGGGACTCTCTATTGTGAAAACATTGATGGAAGCTATGAATGGAAGTGTAGAGGCTGTACAAATTAAGAATGAACTACATATTATATGTCAATGGGAAATTGGATAAAGAGGTAATGAAAATGAGTAGAAATGAAGATAATAAAGAAATAAAAAAAGAAAATAAAGAGAAAAGAAAGCAACTTATTAGGGAGTTAAATGAACCGCCACGTCTTACTGTTTTGGAAGAGGTCGGAAATGCAGTTACCCATGGTGTAGGTGCAGCTTTAGCTGTAATTGGATTTATATTTTTAATGTTAAAATCGGATACAGGCCTTAAGGTAATAGCAGCTTGTATTTATGGAATGAGTCTATTCTTTTTAATGTTGATGAGTTGTCTTTACCATTCATTTAAAAGTGGTTCAGGAGCTAAACGTTTATGGAGACGATTTGACTATTGTTCAATTTATCTTTTAATAGGAGGAACTTTTGCACCACTTTATCTAGTTTATTGGGGAAATACTTTAGGAATAGTGCTTTGTATTATTCAATGGTCACTTATTATTTTAGGAATAGTTATGGTAAGTGTTTTTGGACCTGGAAGATTAAGGTGGCTCCACTTTACATTATATTTTGTAATAGGATGGAGTGGACTTATATTTATACCTGGTTGGATTAAAAATGACATGCCTTTATTATGGATGATTTTAATAGGAGGAGTTATCTATACTGTTGGAATGGTTCCCTTTGTTAGAGAAAAAAAGTATGATCATTTTGTTTGGCATTTCTTTGTGCTTATAGGGGCAATTCTTCATTGGATTGGAATTTATCTATATGTTTATTAAAATAGCACTGTAGTAAAATACAGTTATAGAATTGTAGCTAGTAAAAATAAAAAAGTTTTACTAGCTACTTTTATATATTTTTAATTATGGTTATTGGAATAACATTAATTAGGTTCACAATATCTTAAAACAGGTACTTCAATTTGAACAAGTTTTTTAGATTTAACAGTACCAGTTACTCTGATAGTGCAGAATAGAGCTTCATTACAATATCCAAATGAGTAATTACTTCGTTGTATGCAGAAGCAAGCTACGTTATTAATGGAACAAGATATATCTGCACCTTCAGGTTTTATAAGAGTAACATTTTTATCAAAGCAGACTACTTTTTTAAATAAACAACAATTTGGGTAGTTACCGGTAAAATTTATGAGCATTTTTATTTGCAATTTTACATTCACTAAATTAGTTTGGCTATTTATTTTACTTATATTTAATATATTCCATTTAATTTTTGCAATCTCACATTGAATTTGCTGACCATTATAGAGTGGTGGAAGTTTACATATTCCTTTAAGTTCTTTTTCAAATTTACTTGAGTCAAAAATTCTTGTTGTTTCAATGCACATTTTATTTAAAGGTGTTGGACATGGAAAGTCAACATTTGCTATTGCTATACCAAGTGGCAAAGTAATATTAAGTATAGTATTTACTAGTGTATTTGTATTTAGATCAATTATAGAAATATCATTGCTGCAGGAGTTTGTAATATATGCAAAGGAGCCATCGGGAGTAATTGCTATATCAAAAGGACAATGTCCAACGGGGATAGTATTTTCTACTGCATTTGTAGTTGTATTAATTACAGAGATGTCATTAGTAAAGGTGTTTGTCACATAAGCATAATTTCCATCAGGAGTTATTGCTATATAACTAGGGCCAGTACCAACTGTTATGGTATCTACTACTGTATTATTTATTAAGTTTATTACAGATACGGTGTTTGAAAGTGTACTTTGTCCTTGATTTGCAACATAAGCAAAATTACCATTTGGAGTTATGGCTATGCCTTGAGGAAAATCTCCTACAGATATGGTATTTACTATATTATTTGTAGTTGTATCTATAACAGATACATTATCTGATTTTGAATTTGTAACATAAGCAAAGTTGCCGTTTGGTGTTATTGCTACAGCTATAGGGTTTCTACCAACAGTTATAGTATTTACTATTGTATTCGTACCAGTATCTATAATTGATACAGTCCCTGAAGGGGAAGTTGCAAGACCTGAATTTACTACATATACATATTTACCATTTGGAGTTATGGCTATGCCTATTGGAGATGTGCCAACTGTTATAGTATTTACTACTGTATTGGTACATGTATTTATAACGGTTACCACATTTGAAAGGTTTGTTACATAGGCAAAGCTACCATCAGGTGTTACTGCAATAAATTTAGTTATATTATTAGGAGATAAAATTGGTATGGTATTTATTACTGTATTTGTACTTGTATCTATAACTGAGATTTTATTATTATCATTTGCAACATAAGCGAAAATAGACATATTTATCTACTCCTATATTTTGTTTCATAAATATAATATGATGGAATGTAACAATGAGTTAATGTTATTAGTTATAGAATAAATGAATTTAGATGTTTTAACTTTTTTAGTTGAATCATATTTGTGAAGAATTAAAATGAAAATAGATTAGTTTATTATTTTGTAAGTTCGGTATATAATATTATATAAGGAAATTATTTTAGGAGGTACTTTGTATGGAAGAAAAGAATGTTAATTTATATGATATATTTAGTAGATATTCATATAAAGATATTATGAAATTATTTCAAGATTCAAAGACAAAAGAAGAACGAGATTTCTATGCAAATTTATCTAATATGATATTACAAAGAGAGCAAATGAAGGTTATAGGTAAGTAGTATGAAAAATTATACTATATTTGCAGGTGTCAATGGAGCAGGGAAAACTTCAATATATAAATCTATCTATTATAATGAAAATAAAGATGAGAAAAGAATAAATACTGATGAAATGGTTGCAAGAATAGGTTCTTGGCAAGATAATAATATTCAAATGAAGTGTGCAAGGGAAGCTGTTAAGTTAATAAAAACATATATTAACGAAGAAACATCATTTAATCAAGAAACTACATTATGTGGTAAAAGTATAATTAATAATATAAAACTAGCAAAAGAAAAGGGGTTTTATATTACTATGAATTATATTGGAGTGGAAAGTGTTGATATTGCTAAGGAAAGAATTGCACTTAGAGTTAGTAAAGGTGGGCATGGAATACCAGATGAGGCTGTAGAAAGAAGATATTATGACTCATTATCGAATTTGAATAAAGTAATTAGTATATGTGATAAAATTAATATATATGATAATAGTGAAATGCTTAAATTAGTAATGGTTTTTGATAATGGTGAAATGGTTTGGAATGATAAAGAAATACCTAATTGGTTAAATATTGATTTTAAATGAGTAGTAGAAGTTTAATTGATTCTACTACTCATTTTTATAAAAAATTATTTTTAAAATCTAGAATTGAAAGTTGGAATGTCTGATTATGTGGAAACCTAAAGTTTTTTACTTATGGTACAGTGAATCTTATCTGTGGAGAACCAAAATTAATAGAAAAATATAAAAGGTAATATATGATTTTAAGCGAACAGCTAAATTTATTTCAGTTGTTATTATAAACAGAAAAAATATAGTTTTAACTTTTTATATACAAATTTTTATGATAATAAGTAAAAATAAAATCTTTATCAATTTAAGTTAAGTAAATTAGGCCAATGATGAAAAAGTATCATTGGCTTGTGTTATAATTATTTTGGAAAATCATTGAAAAAATAAAATAAACTAGGATTTGAGGAGTGATAAGTATGGATTTTATTATTAAACCGAATTGGCATATCTTTAGAGCAAAGTTTAGTGAAAATCCACAGAACAACTTTGAGTGGTTTTGTTATTTACTTTTCTGCAAAGAATATAAGCAAGAAAAGGGAATATTTAGATATAAAAATCAGTCTGCTATTGAAACAAATACCATATCCGTAGGGGATGAAATTATAGGGTGGCAAGCAAAGTTTTATGATACTACTTTATCAAGTAATAAAACTAAGTTAATAGAAACATTAGAATCTGCAAAGAGGGATTATAAAGGTATAAATAAGTTAATATTTTATATAAATCAAGAGTGGGGACAATGTCATGATAAGAATACTCCAAAAGAGAATGATACTAAAGCTAAGAAAGAAGTTGAAGATAAGGCTAAAGAATTAGGAATTGATTTACTGTGGCGTACAGCTAGTTTTTTTGAGTCACCATTTGTAGTCGAAGGTAATAAAGAAATAGCAAAGCATTTTTTTACGTTAGAAGAAAGTATTATAGATAGAATAAATAAGAAAATTATACCTAGAGTAAATGAGTTAAATGAGCAGTACAAGAATACTTTTAGAGGAATAAAAGGAACTTTTATAAATAGACCAGAAATTGATAAATGTATTGAAGAAATTGAACAAAATAATTCACTTATTATACATGGTAAGGCTGGACAGGGAAAGAGTGGATGTACTCAAGGGGTAATAGAGTACTGTGAAACAGAAGATATACCATATATTGCAATAAAATTAGATGATAGAATGCCAGAACAAAATGCAGATAAGTGGGGAGAAGATTTAGGTTTAACAACATCAATTCCTATGGCTTTGAATATGCTTTGCGAGGATAAAAGAGGAGTTATTATACTAGATCAATTAGATGCATTACGTTGGACTAATGCGCATTCAAGGCAAGCTTTAATTACATGTACAGAAGTAATAAAGAGAGTAGAAGAAATTAATTTAAATAAAGATAATAAGATATCAATTATTTTTGTATGTAGAACTTATGATTATGAGAATGATCCTAATATTAATTCACTATTTAAAAGTAATGATAAAGAAAAAAATAGTATAGTTTGGAATGAAATTATACCTGAAGAGTTATCAGAAGAAGTTGTTAGGATGAGTGTTGGAGATATAATTGAAGATATTAAACAAGATAAATCAGTTATTATACATGGTAAGAATGAGCAAGTAAAGAGTAGATGTACTAAAGGGGTGATTGAGTACTGTAAAACACAAGGAATTCATTATGTTAATATTAAATCAGATGATATAATGTCAGATCTAGATATAGATAAATACAGAGAAAATCTAGATTTAAGAGCAGCAATTCCTATGGTTTTGGATATACCTTGTGAAAATAAAAGAGGAGTTGTTATACTAGATGAATTACTTTTGACGAATGTAGATTCAAGTCGAGATTTAATTATATGTACAGAAGTAATAAATAAAGTAGAAGAAATTAATTTAAGTAGAGATAATAAGTTATCTATTATTTTTGTATGTAGAAGTGATGATTACGAGAATAATCCTATTATTAAAGAACTAATTAATAGTAATAATAAGCAAAAATGCATAGCATGGAAAAAAGTTATAGTTGAAGAGTTGGCAGAAGAGATTGTTAGAGAGATTGTTGGATTTAGGTATGATAAATTATCGTACAAAATGAAAAAAGTACTTAGTATTGCTAGCAATCTTTATATATGGGAACATTTAGAGAAAGAGAGTATGTACGATGACTATTCAACTGCTAATCAATTAATTCAGAAATGGTGGGAACAAATAAAGAAAAATTGCACAGAAAATTTAATTGATGAAGTAGAAGTTGAGGCTACTAAATCTGTACTTATAAGTAAGATTAATACTTTAGGGAAATTACATATAAGTATTAAACTTTTAAGAGCGTTAAAAGTAACAGAAAGAAGTTTAACGTATTTAAGCTCAAATGGTTTTATAGTCAAGAGTAGCAATAGCATTTCATTTGCACATCAGAGTATTTCAGATTATTTTTTGGCACAAGAAATGTTGAAGAGATATTTTGAAGGGGAAGATATTATAAAGATAATAGGTGATAAGTATAAACAAACTCCTCAAAAAAGGTATCAAATTCAAATGCTATTACAGGATATACAGACAATAGATGAAGAAAAATTTATTCATGTTGGAATACAAATGATGAAATCTAATGAGATTAGGTTTTATGTTAAATATGTATTTTTTGAAGTTGTTGGACAATCTACTAATATAAGCGATGCTATTAGAAAATTTATTTTACAATATTATGATGATTATGAGTATGGCAATCATATTATCGATGGAATAATTGTAGGACATACAATATTTGTACAGCTATTAATTGATAATGGCATTTTGGATAAATGGATGTCTTTAGATGACAAAAAAGATATAGCTATAAAGTTAGTGCAAAGTATAAGCCCTAAATATAGAAGTGAGGATATAGAGTTTATAAAAAGACATTTATTTAAATCAAAGGATAATGATGAAAAATTTAGTAGATGCTTCTCTTTTAATATTTATGAAGATATAGATGAAATGTTTGAATTAAGGTTGGCATTCTATGAGAAGTATCCGAAATTTATTGATAGGTATATCGATTTTAAAGAATTATTTATTAGATGTGAAGTAAGAGCTTTGAGAATATTTGAATTCGTATTGAAGAATGAATTGAAAGGGCGTGGGATATATCAGGAGGATGAAAATTTTTTAGATAAGGATAATGAGGTATTAATAGAGAATGTAGAGTTGATATTGGATACATTATTAGTATATATTCCACAGGAGGAAAAAGGATGGTATTCTAAATGGAATGCTAGAGATTCTTATAACCAAGGAATGGAACGAACTTGTGTTGAAATAATAAAAAAGGCAAATAGGGTTTTAATAAAAAGAAATCCAGAAGAATTCATTCATAGATATAAGCAATATTTTAATAAAGGATATAATGTGTATAATGAAATTATATTAGATGGATTAAAGAAATTTCCTACAGAGTTAAGTAATTTAGTAGTCAATTTTTTGTATGATAATTTCGAAAATATTATTTTTGATAAAAGTAGTGCCACAAAAAATAAGCTTGATATGGTAAAGGATGTTATAGAGGTACATTCTAGATGGTGTGATAATGAATCATATTTAAAACTTGAAGAAAAGATTATATATTATGTAGATCCAAGAGCGAATGAGTGGTATAAAAGACGTATTGAGTTTAATAGAGATAAAAGCAATAATATAAAGGTGTACTGGAGTTTTTGGGGGGACTTACAAATAATGCTTCTTCCTGCATTACCTAAAGAGAGAATATCATTAAAAGCAAAAAGTTTATTAGATGTTCTTAAACGACGTAATATTAGTTTTGTAGAAAGCAATATATATAATAAAAACAGTGTGCATTCAGGAAGTGTTTATTCTCCTATAGCATGGAAAAGGTTGAGTAATAAGCAGTGGATAAAAATTTTAACTAATACTAAAATAAAAACTAGAGATAGAAGATCTAGATGGGTAGAAGTGAAAGGCGGATTTGTTGAAAGTTCAATAGAAGAGTTTGCAAGTGAATTAAGAGATGCTGCAAGTAAAGAACCGAAAAGGTTTATAAATTTGCTATTGGATAACAGCTTAAATATAAATTATGTGTACTTAGATTCGCTTTTTAGTGGAGTCACCCATAGTGAAAATTTGGAAGAGGTTAACAATAAAAGATTAGAAAGATTGATATTGAGATATAAATATGATTATGAGGGATATAGGGCAAGATATATTTGTGATATGGTACGTAAGAAGGATAATGGAGAATGGTCGTACGAGATACTAGATATACTTAAGGATATTGCTTTAAATCATATTGATCCCAAAATTGATGAGCTTGATGTGACGTCACCAGATGATAAGAAAATGAAATCATTTAATATGTTAAGTAGTAATGCGTTAAATTGTGTTAGAGGAAGTGCAGCATCAGCTATAGGAAAACTTTTATGGGATCACAAAACATTATTTGAGTACTTTGAGGATAGTATTATACAGCTATGCCAAGATGAGAATCCTGCAGTAAGGTTAGCAACATTAGATATTTTATTTCCTGTATATAATATTAATAGAGGATGGGCGATAGAAAAAATAATAAACATACTAAAAAGTGACTATAGGCTTGCTGGGTATAGAGGCATGAAGCAAATGTTTTTTTCCACTTACAATGAGAATCAAGAGGTGTTAGAAAATATTATACTAAAATGTTTTTATGAAGAGGATAAAGATTTATTAAAGATGGGGGCATATACTTTAGCTGAAATGTACATTGTTAAAAATAGATTTACAGAGGTAGTAGAAAATGTGGAAAGCTTAAATCAAGAACAAGTTAAGCATATACTTGAAATGGTTATAATTTATTTTAATAAGGAAGAATATAATGAATTAGCTAAGGAGTTGATTATGAAGTATGTAAAACTAGACTTGGATTTAGAGTTTTCAATAAGCAAAATTTTTTATGATAATTTAATAGATATAGAACGAGATGAAGAATTTTTAAAAAATCTAGTATCTTTTAAAAGCAGCAAGAAAATAGTAAGTGCTTTTGTACGTTATTTAGAAAAGAGTAATCAACCTATTATTGCATATAAAGATGTTATTTTTGCTATGAGTTATAACATAATTGAGAATAATATTGATTCAGAAGGTTATATATATGGACTAAATGAAGAAATATCTAAACTCATAATAGGACTATATGATGAAGCATCAGAAGAAAAAAATGAAGAAATTAAAGCTATAGCTAATGAGTGTTTACGTGTTTGGGATTTAATGTTTGAAAAGAGAATAGGAGCTGCGAGAATATTAACTTCTAAGATGTTAGATAGATAAAAAACGAAAAAATCGCTTAGCTAGTGGGTGTGAACCACTCCCCGTCAAGTAGGCAATTAAAAAATAAAAATCTCTGTGCTAGTAGTAATTACCTACTGGCAGAGAAAATTTTGCTAAAAAGGATAAATTTATAATGAAGAATATTTATTTAAGGGCAAATTTAAAAGAATTCAAATCATTATTTAGTAGAGGTTGTTAAAGGAATGTTTAAAATTATAGAAATACTAGATGGTAATTACGGTTCTGGTGAAAATATATAGGAGTATTTAGATGGACATATACTTTTATAGCAGAAAATATAGCTTGTATTGAATTGCTTAAACAAGGTAGTTAAAAATATAATACTATAATATACTTATGTAATTGAATGTAGTGAAGGAGTTAATTGGACTTCTTCACTATTTTTGATTTCAAGTGATTATTGTAATTGTAGTAGTAACAACTGAAGAATTTTCTAAGTTACGATTAGAATAGCTGGAGAGAGGTATGAGTAATAAGAAAGAGATGTCATAAAAAGCACTAAGTACTGTGATTTATTGGTTCAAGATTGTTTAGCTAATGAAGAATATAACTATTGTATAGAGTAAATTTATATTAAATCTAAAAATACAGAAGAAATAAGGTTTAGGTTATATAAACATACAATAAAATCTGATAAAAGATATATTCCAAGAAGTTTAGATGTTACAAAGTTAGAGTTAATGGAGCTAATAAAGAGTTCTTTCGATGAATTCATAGACATCTTAAAGCAAGAAATAAATAAAATTTAAAAGCATTAATTACTATACAGTTAGAAATGGTATGTGGAATTAATATTAGAAAGGTCATGAAAGATTTAAAAGTAAAGAACAATATAGTAAAATAAGAATATACTTCAGTTAAGGTAACTTTTAAAAATAGAGGAGTTTTTATAATGGAATCGATAGTAATTAATTATATAAAAGAAAAAAGTAAAATTTTATATTCAATTTGCTCACTAATAGTAGTTATATATTTCGTAATTATAAAATCAAGTAAATTTAAAGAGATACTAAATAAAATGAAAGAAGTTTTAGAAAAAAATTATAATAAGTTACCGAGTCTTATTATATTCATACTATTAATGGTTGCATTAATTTATATTTTAAAAGTTAGCGATAGAAAATCGAATAAAAAAGTAAGTGAATATTTAGAAAGCCAGAAAATAAAACTAAACACAACAGGTAATAAAGAAATAAGTGCAAGTATATCGCAAGGATATGAGTATGTTGAAGGAAAAAGAGTTGAAATTATAAGAGTAATAATTGCAAATGAAGCTAATAAGACTATTAAGCAATTATTAGGGCGTTTATCATTTTATTATGAAAATAATAAACTTAAGGAGATTCCTATAATATTAAATAATTTATATAATGGATATTCAGCTACAATTTATAATGAGGAGATTAGCAGAGAGATTTATAATTGGAATCATTTTGATTGTCATATTGATAAAATGATAATGAGTGATGAGGAACGTAGAGATGTTATACTAAGAAGCAGTCGTCTTCGTAGAACATATTATTTTGGATTGAATATTGATAGGTTCTTAGATTATAAAATTTGGGGAATTAATACAAAATATAATTTAGTATGGATAAAAGAAAAGTTAATTGAGGTTAAATCAGCAGTAAGGTTTTTTACTCAAAAAAAATATGGATGTAATTATAAGTTTATAAATCAACTTTTTGAAAGAATTAGTTTATTTTTAAAAAGGCTGCTAGTATACATAGGTATAGTGAGCATAATTATAATTATTATATATTCTTTTATAGATACAATTATTTTATTTAAAGAAATTATAGTTAAATTAATATAAGTATAAATATATCAATTTGAAAACCTCTATTATTACTGATACGGTGAACCATATCATAAGTGAGCGAGATTTATATTCTTAGGCATTTATATAAGTTGCTTAAGGCTATTTTTATAAGCCAGGATTTTGTATTATAAGTGATGGTATTTACAAAATATGTTATAATGAATTAAGTAATATATTTAGGGTAAAAGATAAATGCAAAAATATATAAAAGATTATGAATATTATGTTTATAAATAAATAGATGGGAGAGAAAAATGCAGGTAGGTGATAAAATATTATTTGGCAATTATGATTGGCAGGTGCTGGACATACAAAATGATAGGGCTTTAATTATAACTGAAAATATTATAGAACAACGTCCTTACCATAATGCTTATGTAGGAATAACCTGGGCTGATTGTTCACTAAGAAAATATCTGAATGGGGAATTTTATGATAGATTTAATAAGGATGATAAATCAAGAATATGTCCAGTAATAAATAAGAATCCTGACAATCAGTGGTATGGTACAAAAGGTGGAGAAGATACAAGGGATAGAATATTTTTATTAAGCATAGAGGAAGTAGTGTGTAAATATTTTGGTGATAGCAGTCCAAAATTGTATAATCCAGGTAAAAATCAAAGATATTGGTTTCAGAGGAAAGATGAAAACAACGGTAGGCGAATTGCAAGACTTGAGGCTAATAAAGAGCAAATATGGTGGTGGTGGATTAGGACACCAGGTCGTGTTAATGTAAAAGCAGTGTACATCCATGGTGATGGTAACATCGGTATTCAGGGCAACAATATATTAAAAGGCAACATAGCTGATGGTAAGTGTACAGGCGGCGTTCGTCCAGCTTTGTGGCTGAAGCTATAATTTAAAACTATGATTACAAAAATATTTAAAAGGATTATAAATTAAAGAATGGGGAGTAAATGCTATGGAATATGAAATTGTACATCTACCAAAAGATAAGTGGAAGGGAACTATAATTCCAATAGGATACAAAACAGATAAATATTATGATGTTGTAGTAAATGAAACAGATAATGGACTTGATATTCATATAGAAAAGAAGGATTTTGAAAAAACAGTAACTCATTCTCCAGAGGAATATGATTTCCCAGATAAATTGTATGAAGATCATTGGGAGAATGCTTATGCTTGGGGAGTTATTGTTAATAATGAACTAATTGCGGCAATTGAAACAGACCAAGAATTATGGTCTAATCGTTTAAGAATTACAGAACTTTGGGTATCAGCGAAATATCAAAAGCAAGGAATAGGTCATGCATTAATAGAGATGGCTAAGGAACAAGCACGAAGAGAACGACGTAGGGCAGTAATACTTGAAACACAATCATGTAATGTTAATGCAGTGGATTTTTATAGGCATGAGGGATTTAATTTTATTGGCATGGATACGTGTTGCTATAAAAATAATGATTTACAAAGAAAAGAAGTAAGATTAGAACTTGGATGGTTTCCACAAAAAAAGAAAAGATTAAATGGTGATGATATAGAAATTCGAATGGAAACAAAGGATGACTGGCATAATGTAGAACTGATGGCACAGCATGCATTTTGGAATAAACATCATCTTGGATGTGATGAACATTATCTTGTGCATAAATTACGTGAAAGTGAAGAATATCTGCCTAAACTAAGTAGAATAGCAGTAAAGGATGGACAGGTAATAGGATGTATAATGTATTCAAAGGCAAAAGTTATTGATGGACTAGATACACATGAAGTTATAACATTTGGACCACTTTGCGTAGAACCAAAGTGGCAGGGATGTGGAGTTGGTGAATTGTTATTTAGGGAAACAATGATTTTAGCTGCAAATGAAGGGTATAAAGGAATTGTGATTTTTGGAGAGCCCGACTATTATCCTCGACTAGGATTTAAAACATGTGATAATTTTAATATTACAACAGCTGATGGTAAAAACTTTGATGCATTTATGGCAATTGAATTGAAAGAAGGAAGTATGAAAGGTATTAAAGGAAAGTTCTATGAATCACATGTCTTTGAAAATCTTTCAAAGGATGAAGTTGAAGAATATAATAAGAAATTTCCAAAACTACAGAAATTAAGATTTCCAGGACAGTGGGATTAATAACTAAAGCATATATGGGATTAGATGAAGTCAGTCATAATTATGCAATTCTAATAGACTTATTTGTATTGTAAAAATAATCACTGATTTGTTGTAAATTGACAAAAAACTTCAGTGGTGATATATTTTTTATTATAACAAAAGATTTTGAAACTTTAAATTAACATAAATTATAATTTTTTGAAAAACTTAAGATTAGTGGAGGGGAAAATGGACATTAAAGATTTAATACCAGAAGATTCAGAAGGAAGATTGAGAATTATACAGGAAAGTGTTCCAGGAAAGCAGATTTCATTGGCTCATATCATAGGGGGACCAAGACCTATAGTATATAAGAAACTTGGCTTAAATCCAGAAGTTGACTTTGGAAATTCAGCTATTGGAATATTAAATATAACACCACCAGAATCAGCAGTTATAGCAAGTGATATTGCAATAAAATCTAGTGACGTGTATTTAGGTTTTGTAGATAGATTTAGTGGTACTTTAATTATTACAGGAGCTTTATCTGAAGTAGATACAGCTATAGAAGAAATCGTTTCATATTTTACCCGCGAGTTAGAATTTGCCAGCTGCAAAATAACAAGAAGGTAACTTTCTGTGAAGAAAATTATGCTTGTAGGTAGGAGTGAAGCGGGGAAGACTACATTAACTCAAGCATTAAAGGGAGAAAAAATCAGATATCATAAGACTCAATATGTTAATAATTATGATGTAATTATCGATACACCTGGAGAATATGCAGAAACGGCAACTCTTTCAGGGGCACTAGCTATATATTCCTATGAAGCTAATGTTATAGGATTACTTGTTAGTGCAATAGAACCATATTGTCTTTATCCACCATGTGTATGCGCAATTGCAACTAGAGAAGTTATAGGAATTGTAACTAAAAAAGATCATCGTGATGCAGATGTTGAACAAGCTGTACGATGGCTTAAATTAGCTGGGTGTGAAAAAATCTTTTGTGTGAGCTCTTATACAGGTGAAGGCATTCCGGATATTTTAGAATATTTAAAAGAAGATGGAGATGTTCTTCCTTGGGAAGAAGCTAAAGCAAAGGACGATATCTTAATATAATAAATTGATTTTTTATAGGTTGTAGTAAAAGCTACAGCCTTTTTTAATGTCTAAAAAGTAGTGGTTGAAGAGAGTTTTAGGCATTAAAGTTTATATTTTACATATAAAGATGTCGCAAATTTAAATTTCCTTCGTTATATTAGTTGAGAGTACTCTTAAGATAGGAAGTGATTAAGTGAAACTTTTATCCCATGAAAATTTTCAACACAATAAAATAGAGCAGCTTTATAACACTTATGAAAATAAAATGTATGGTGTTGCATATTCAATTTTAAATAATATTGGTCAAGCAGAAGATGCAGTTCAAGATGCATTTATTAAGATAATTCCACACCTTGAAGAAATCAATAGGGTGTCAAGTGTAGAGACTAAGCGATTAATGATGTACACAATAAAAAATGCTGCAATTGATATTTATCGTAAGAATAGAAGAGAAGCTGAGATGTTTAATAAAGGTGTAGATGAATCTTTAATAAGTGAAGGGATACATGGATTGGATTCTGTAAAAACCATAGAAGATAGAGAAATAGTTATACAATTTACTTCAAAGTTACCATTGAAATATCGTGAAATAATTAGGTATCGTTGTTATTACGAGCTTAGTTATAAAGAAATATCTATATTGTTAGATATAAGTGAGAAAGTGGCTGCTAAAAGGTATGAACGTGCAAGAAAACTTCTCAGAGAAATGATGGAAAAAGAAATGATGGGAGATGAATTGTATGGATAATAAATTTGATATAGACAGCTTAGAATACCTTATTGGACAAGAAGATGCTATGGAGGAGTTTGACAAATTTACAGAGCCACATAATTTTTCAAAGGAGTATAAAGCTGAAAAGATGAAAATGATTAAAAGTCAAAGCTATAAAAAGCTCAATTCTCTTCATAGTAAAAGTAGTAAGGGAATGATGAAGAAAAAAATAATAGTGCTTGTTGCTGCAATTACAGCTACTTTAGCAATATCAGCAACAGCATATGGTTTATGTAGAAAATATATGATTACAACAATTAGAGACGAAGAGGAAGGTACAGTTACCTATGATGTACAATCGGAAGCAGATATTACTGAAATCCCATTAATTAATATTACACCAGAATATCTTCCAGAGGGATATTTACCACTTGCAAATGCTCCAGGAAAATATTCGCCAAATGGAGAGCCTAGTGGAGAAGAGGGTATACTTATATATCAGAATGATTATATATACCAACCTATTAGTGGCTGTATAAGTAATGTAGAGGAAACTACTATTGGAGGGGTAAGAGCTATAATTACAACAACTGAAGGTGACAGATACAAAAATTCTATTGACCTAATTTATGAAGAAGATGGTCAGATTATTACAGTTGGAGGTACAGTTTCATTAGATGAACTTAAGAAAGTAGCAGAAAACATTAAATATGAAGTTATTTCAGGAGAATTTTTAGAGCTTTATAATCCAGGGGAAATAAAATTCACTGAAGATGAACATATTGCTCCAGCAGTTCCAGCTGATCATGTATTTAATCTTGGAGATGAAACTGTTGATGAGAGTTCCTCTAAAAAGAAAGTGATTTATAAGGTTAATAAAGTTGAAATTCTAGATAAGTTACCAGAAGTTAATGAAAACTATTTTTGGGATTATGGTGAATACCTTGAAGCAATTAATGAAGATGGAATGATTAAGGATTATGAAAGAAGTGTCTCAATTAAATGGGAAAATAATAAAATGAATTATGTTACTGAAAGGGCTAAAAGAAAGTTTGCTTATGTAACTTTAACTATAAGAAATCCTTTTGATGAAGAATTAAAAAATGTAGGTGTTACTCCTATTATTGAATACAGAAAAAAGGCTGAAGATGGGACGCTAGAAGCATTTCCTAGTGATAAAAGAGGCGGTAATGATATTGCATTTGGAAAGAACTCCATATATTTTGATAGATCAGATTACCAAGGTACAAGTTTCTTCTTTTGCGATTTTGGACCAAGGGAATCTAAGGAAATTCATTTAGTTTATATGCTAGATGAAGATCATTTGGATGATGCATACTTTACAGAAAGTGGCATGAGTATATCAGGCGTAGGAGCAGATGAGATTAATCATTTTGGAAATTACGTTAAAATAAAGTAACTATATAAAGATTTTAATCTAATTTTAATCTTTCCTATATTTTAGATTAATTTTGTGAAACTATTATATAACTATGATAGATAACGAAATTAATTTGTGGAGGAAATATAAATGGAAAGAAATGAAATGATTGAAGTTTTAATAGAAAAGGCTAATATAAGTCGTGAAGAAGCGGAGGAAGTATTAGAAAAATGTAATGGAGACATTTTAGATGCCATTGTTTATTTAGAGAGAATAGGAAAAATACAAAAAGATAAAACTACTATAATTGAACCTGAGGAAGATGATTATAAAGAAGGTAAAAGAGAAGAAGATAAATGTAAGGATGAGAAGTTTGGTGGTATTGGGGAAGTTATAGGAAAGATATTTAGATTCATTGGAAAGTTCATAAAAAAAGGAAATGAAAATTTCTTTGAAGTTAGAAAAAAAGGTGAAAAACCAATAAGAATATCATTAACTATATCAGTTCTGCTATTAATTTTCTTAACAGTACCAACTTTAGCTTTATTAGTTATTGGGTTGTTCTGTGGATATAAATATTCGATTTCTGGTAAAAGTTTTAAGTGTGAAGGAGTAAACAGTGTTTTCGAAGGAGCATCAAAGTCAGCTGATAATATTAAAAGAGACTTTAAAGCTGGATATGAAGAGTAATATGTAGGCTAAGTTAAAGAGATTTTGAAGAATATTCAAGGTCTCTTTATTTTTGAACGTCCTAGCAGGGAGAATATCTTCGTATAAAAGTATTAGATGAGATGATATAATTAAACATATGTATGGAGGTATATTTATGGATAAGCTTAAACTTATAGATAAATTAAAAGATAAAGCTAATATAAGTTATGAGGAAGCTAAGATTGTTTTAGAGAATAATAACTGGGATATACTAGACGCTATTTTGTATTTAGAAGAGTGCGGAAGTCTAGAGAAGCCTGATATTAGTATATATTACAGTAATGAATATAAAGAAAATTATGTTAATAATAGTAATTTAATTAACATTAATGAAAATAAAAAGAACAATAAATCCAAAAATGATAATAGTTTTGAGGGGATTTTTGAAGCTATATGTAAAGCAATAGATACTTGTAATAACATCTTTGTGGAAATAAAAAGGAGAGGCAAAGTACTTTTAAAGATTCCACTTACAGTATTAATATTACTTCTGTTTTTTGCTTTTTGGATAATCATACCTTTAGTTATTGTAGGGCTATTTTTTGATGTAGAATATGAAGTTTTAGCTAAAAGCATAAATACAGATAAGGTAAATGATATTTTTAGAAAATTAACAAAAAACGTTAAAGTCATCAAGAGTAAATTTAGGATTTGAAGTAAGATAGAGCAATAGAACATATGGTGTTACTTTTGAAGAAGCTGAATAATGTTATATAAAGGGTGGGTAAATAATGGTTAGGATTTTAATTGTTGAAGATGAGGAAAAAATAGCAAGATTTTTAGAATTAGAGTTAGTTCATGAAGGATATAAGGTAATAAAGGCAAATAACGGACGAATAGGTCTTGAAATAGCGGAGAGGGGAGAAGCTGATTTGATTATTCTCGATGTGATGCTCCCAGAAATTAATGGCTTAGAAGTATTAAGAAGACTTAGAAAAAATTCAGATATCCCTGTAATTATGCTTACTGCAAGAGATGCTGTTATGGATAAAGTATCAGGGCTTGATGCAGGTGCAGATGATTATATAACAAAGCCTTTTGCAATAGAGGAGCTTCTAGCAAGAATAAGAACAGCTTTAAAAAAGCGTGTAGTTGAAGTGAAAAAAGATGAAGATATATTAAGTTGTGGTGTTTTAGTTTTAGATAAAATGAGACATAAGGTAACGTGCAAGGGTACAGAAATTGAATTAACTAATAGAGAGTTTAATTTATTACAAGTATTAATGGAAAATAAGAATATAGTTTTAACTAGAGATGTGCTTATAGAAAAAGTTTGTGGATATGACTATATGGGGGAAACAAATGTGATAGATGTTTATGTAAGATATTTAAGAACTAAAATTGATGATGCTTTTAATATGAAAACAATAACTACAGTTCGTGGTGTAGGGTATGTTATAAAAGATGAGTAAGAAAAACAAAAATAAAAATGTTACATCTATTGCAATAAAAATAAATTCTATTTCTGTAAGACATATGTTTGTTAATTTTCTTGTAATTAATTTATGTATAATAGTAATGCTTACAGGGCTGTGGTGCATTGAAGCTGAAAAGGATTTTTATGGGGAAGTAGTACCAAAGGCCCAAAGATCCTTTGATTTTTATCCTATAGAAGAAGCTAAGTATGAAGTCGTTTGGGATAATGAAAAAAGTATGGTTAAGGAAGCAACTATGTTTTTATATACCCTTAGAAAAATAATTATGGTGATAGGAATTTTAGAAGGGTTATTTTTGTTAGATCAAATGGTGTTTGGTACATCTAAAATTAGAAAGGTGTTAAAGCCTCTTAATGAAATAGCTGAAACAGCAAATAGACTTGGCAACATTGATTTTGATGAAGAAAAATTTCAAAGTCTTGAAGATGCTATAGCTAAAATTAGTCCTATAACTTCAAATGAAAAGATAAGTATTGGAGATAGTGAACTTCAAGGTTTAGAGGATGCTATAAATAAATTATTAGACAGGATGAGGGAGTCCTATAGGCAACAGGCAAGGTTTGTTTCAGATGCTTCCCATGAACTTAGAACCCCTATTTCTGTAATTCAAGGTTATGCAAATATGCTAGATCGTTGGGGAAAGGACGACAAAGATGTATTAGATGAATCTATAGAAGCAATAAAGGCTGAATCTGAGAATATGAAGAATCTAGTTGAGCAATTGTTATTTTTAGCTAGAGGAATTAATGGAAAAACCCAACTTACCATAACAAAATTTTGCCTTAATGATATGATAAATGAAGTCTTAGAAGAATCTAAGATGATAGATAAAAATCATAGCTATAGTTATGTAAATTCAGAAGATATAAGTGTTTATGGAGATATCGCATTACTTAAACAGACTGCTAGAATATTAGTTGAAAATGCAGCTAAATATACAGAGTATGGTGAAGATATAATACTTAAGGTAGGAAAAAATTCTAAAGGGGAACCTTATTTTTCTATTCAAGATAATGGAATAGGCATGGATGAAGGAGATGTACCTCATATATTCGAGAGATTCTTTAGAGCAGATACGGCTAGAGATAGAAAAGATGGTGGTACAGGGCTGGGATTATCCATAGCAAAGTGGATTATAGATGGCCATAAGGGATATTTTAGTGTGCTAAGTAGAAAAGGAATAGGAACAAGAATCGTTGTATTTTTACCTGAAAAGCATTAATTGATCAAAGAATATAGGTAATCCTTGTACTGCATGTGATGGAACAATAAAAAAAGAAAATTATTTGGGTGGCAGCATATATTATTGTGAAAACTGCCAGTTACTTCAGTTTTAGAATAATGAATGATGAACCGTATCATAAGTAAATGAGGTTTGTAGTCTTAGTCAAGTAATATCAATGGCTAAGACTATTTTTATAAGTAGAAATACTGTATCATAAGCTAAGTTATATTTGAAAAATATGGTATAATAATTTAAAGTGAAAGATATATTAGGAATTTGAAAGTGAGGAAAATATGTGTGAAGAATGTTATGTAAATGATAATAGAATAACACCATTGTTAAATCCATTAGAATGCTTAGAAAAGCATACACAATATATCTGTGGAACTTGTGGTCGTTGTATATGTATAGAACATGACTCTAAAAGAGAATTACAAAGATGGAATTTTCCATTTAAATCTTTAGAAATTGCAAAACTTTATTTGAGAACTGCTGATTATACTACTAAAAGAGCATGTGGAATTTATGAAATAAAGAATAATAAGGGGAGAATTTCATATAAAATTTTTATGGATGTGGAAGATTTAAAAGTTTATTTAAATAAGAATAAAGATAAATCATGTGAAAATATGACACCAGTTTTTTGTATGAGGGAATATAAAGAATATCAAAATACCAAGATACAAAAGTTGACGTCTCAAGAAATTGAAAAGTATATGAAAGAGAGATAAATTGATAATTATAAAAATAAAAAGGCTACTCAGGCAATTTTATATGGTGGAGCAGCAATTTTTACATTAATAGTTTCAATATATACTTTGCCTTTTTAAATTATGTGCCTTAGCTATTTAATTTTAGGCTCTGCATCTAAGTATGCTATAATTAACTCATAATTGTATTACTTTGGAGGAGATTTTAAATGAATAAAAAGCTATTTTTAAAATTAGGAGTATTGTTATTATCTCTGTCACTTGTATCATGTGGACAGAAGAATAATTCATTAGGAGAAAATAATTCTTCTAAATCAAGTACAAGTAAATCTGTTAGCAGTACTGAAAGTTCAGGAGAACAAAGTATAAAGAACACATCTCCATCTATTGAAAATGCAGTAGAAAGCAAACAAGAGGATGAGGACGTACAAAAATATATACAACAGGAAATGCCAACAGATACTCAAGAAGGTGCAGCTGAAAATGGGGTGTTCATTGTTGCGGGTGGTACTAATATAGTGCAGGACGTTTGTGAATATTATTTAGATAGCCTTGATGTTACACCTAGAATCCAGCCTTCAATTATAACTGAAACTTATTCCAGTTATAATGTAAAAACTGAAGATAATATTTACATAGATGTAATTTTAAATATAAAGAATTTGAAGAATGAAGCTAAAGTGGCAGATGATATAATTACTGCAAAGATAAAAATAAACAGTGATGAGTATACATGCTTTTCTGTGGCAGAAATCGCGGATGGTTCTGATTTAGAAAACTATGCTTCAATAAACCCGCTAGAAACGAGAAAAATTCATTACGTAGCAGAGGTTCCTATAATAGAAGCTACTGGTGAAATAGAGATTATATTAACTGTCAATGGAAAAGATTTTAGTAATAATTTTAATTTAGAGGGTATGATGCCTTAGAGGTAATATATAGAAACTAGGAGAATGATAGAATTGGAAGGAGACATTAAATTGTTTGGAAAAGAAAAAAAAGAAAAACGATTTGTTATTAAAGAAGAACAATCCTTGGGATTTGGTGCAGTATATATTGTGGTAGATACTATAACAGGAGTTAATTACTTGGCTACAGTTGGAACTGGTATGAATGGAATGACACCATTATTAGATTCAGAGGGTAAGGTAGTAATCGATAGATAAATAGGATTTTATCAATTCAAAAGGAGCTTCAGCAATTGAAGCTCCTTTTGAATTTCTTTAATTGTAAAATTATGATAGTATTTTAATAAGATAAGTAAGATACTAACTAAGAGGTGAAAAATTTGAAGAAAATAATGTTAATTGAAGATGATTTAGATGTTGCTAGAGAGCTGGCGTTATCTTTAAAAAAATGGGGATTTGAAGTAGAGATAATAGATCAGTTTAATAATATAGTAAAGGAATTTATAGAGAGAAAACCAAGCCTCGTATTGATGGATGTGAATTTACCTTTTTATGATGGCTTTTATTGGTGTGAAAAAATAAGAGAAATTTCTAAGGTACCTATAATATTTTTATCTTCCAGAGATTCTAATATGGATATTATTATGGGAATGAATAATGGTGGTGATGATTATATTACAAAGCCTTTTTCAGTGGAGGTATTAATATCAAAAATTAATGCTTTATTGCGTAGAAGTTATGATTATACAACCTCAGATTCACTAATTTATTATAATGATGCAATTTTAGATATTGAAAAATGTATTTTTAAGTTTAAGGATAATGAAATAGATATTACAAGAAATGAAATAAAAATATTATCATTACTAATAAAGAATAAAGGAAAGGTAGTATCTAGAGAAAAACTCATGATGAGTTTATGGAATGATGATGAATTTGTTAGTGATAATACTTTAACTGTAAATATTACAAGGCTTAGAGGAAAAATAAAGGATTTGGGATTAGATGATGTTATTAAAACTAAAAAAGGAATAGGGTATTTTATACAATGAATTTAAAAAGATTTATTAAGGAAAATATACAAAGTATATTATTTAATTTTAGTATTTTGATTTTTATTAATATATATTTTCTCGTATTAAACTTACTAAAGGGCAAAATGAAAGAAATATATTACTTAGATGTAATATTGATATTTATTTATATTGTTGCTTTTATGATCAAATATGGACTTTGGAAAAAAAGGTTTAGTGAAATTTATGAAATTATAGAAGAGGATAGTGATATTAATATAAATGATATTAATAGAGAGTCTTTAGAAGAAGAGATAATGGCTTATATAATTAATAAAAAAGATAATAACTATTCTAAAGTACTAGACATGAAAGATACGCAAATCAAAGATATGGAAGAATATATTTCAAAATGGGTTCATGAAATAAAGTTACCTATTAGTGCCATATCAATGATTTTAGAACGGATTGACGATGTAGAGATTAGCACTGAGATCAAAAATGAAACTGAAAAAATAAACTTTTTAGTTAATTCGGTTATGTATGGAAGTAGAGCAACAGCTGCTGCCGAGGATATTTTTATTTCAGAAGTAAAACTTCAAGATATAATAAAACAAGCTATAAAAAATAATGCCTTTATGTTAATAAGAAATAATATAGAAATAAAACTAGAGAATATGGAACACCATATTTTTACGGATAAGAAATGGATATTATATGTTTTAGATCAACTTATTAACAATTCGATAAAGTATTCTAAGGAAAAGGCAGAAATCCAATTCTATGGTGAGGAAAGTGATAAATATATATGTTTAAATATAAGAGATAATGGCATTGGAATTACAAGGGAAGATTTAGAAAGAATATTTAATAAAGGTTTTACAGGCACTAATGGTAGAAATACAAGATATAAATCAACAGGAATGGGACTGTATTTTTCCAAAAAGATTTTAGATAAATTAGGAAATTCATTTGAGGTTTACTCAGTGAAAAACGAATACACATTATTTAAAATCAAGTTTAATAAAATATCTGATTTTACTACTATTACAAAAATGTAACATTAGAAGTTTAAATGTAATGTTAAGTGAAGGATTAATTAGTAAAAAACCACTAAAATTAATTTATGAGCTGATATATAATTCAGGAAAATAAAAATTAGATTTTGGAGGCAAAAAATTAATGGGAGAAATATTAAAATTAAATAATTTATCAAAGGATTATGGAATTAAGGGGTTTAAGACTAGAGTTTTAAATAATATATCTTTATCTGTTGATGAGGGGGAATTTTTATCTATAATGGGTCCATCAGGTGCAGGTAAAACTACACTTCTAAATTTATTATCTACACTAGATAAACCAAGTAAAGGTGAAATATTTTTAGATGGAATAGATCTTAATAAGGTAAAAAATAAAGAATTATCTACTATTAGAAAAGAAAAAATAGGATTTATTTTTCAAGATTACAGCCTTTTAGATAATATGACATTAATGGATAATATAGCTCTTCCCTTGGCTTTAGGAAGAAAGAGAACTAAAGATATAGAAGAAAAAGTTAATAAGATAGCTGATATTTTTGGACTTAAGGAGCATCTTAAGAAATATCCATATGAGTTATCAGGAGGGCAAAAGCAAAGAGGGGCTGCAGCAAGGGCATTAATTACAAATCCAAAAGTTATTTTTGCAGATGAACCAACAGGAGCGCTAGACTCTAAGTCCTCTACAGATTTATTAGAATGTTTAAAGAGAGTAAATGAAGAAAATAATGCAACTATAATAATGGTTACGCATGATGCCATTTGTGCAAGTTATTCTAAAAAGGTATACATGCTTAGTGATGGAGAAATAAAATGTCAAATAAATAAAGGCTATGATAGAAAAGAGTTTTATGGTAAAATAATTGATTTATTGGCAACTTTAGGGGGGGCTAAATAATGAGAGTATTTTCTATAGCCTTTAATAACTTTAAAAATAATATAAAAACATATTCAATGTTTTTTATATCAATGATATTTTCAGTAGTTATATTAAGTAACTTTTTAATACTCATGAACGGTGAAGCATTAAAAGTTTTAGGAGAAGCTAATGCTACTTATGCTAAAATGATATTACAAATGATAAGTATAATTTTAGGATTGTTTATGCTCTTCTTTATATGGTATGTATCTAATGTGTTTTTAAAAAATAGAAAAAAAGAGATAGGTCTTTTTACCTTTATGGGTGTAGATTTAAAAACTATAGGTAAAATATATTTCACAGAAATGATGCTAATTGGCATATCTGCCAGTATAATTGGAATGGGTGTCGGCGCATTATTTTCAAAGTTTTTTCAAATGATAGTCTTTGCAGTTGCAGGTTTTAATATAGATGTGAAATTTGCTATTACTGCTAATTCGATGGTAAGCACATTTATAATATTTATGGCTATATTTTTGTTAATGAGCATTAAAGGATTTCTTAATATTTCAAGAAGCAAGGTAATTGAACTTTTAAATGATAGTAGAAAAACAGAAAAGATGCCTAAAGTAACGGCCCTTACTTATATAATTGCAATGGTATCTATAGGTTGTATTATATATGGATATTACCTAGTATTTAGTTCTGAAATGAATGCTTTTAAAACTTTAATTTTAGTTTGTATAGGTACTTATGGATTATTTTATGCTACTATTCCAGCAGTTCTTAACCTTTTAATTAACAATAAAAGGATATTATATAAAGGAGAAAATATACTAACTATAAATAGCTTAGCCTATAGAGTAAAGAAAAATTACACTATTTATGCCACAATAGGAATTTTAACAGCATGCACAGTTACTGTGTTAGGTACATCAGTATCTATGAGAAAGCTTTATATGATGAGTGAGCAAAATGATCAGTTATTTACAATGTCATTTTCCTCTGAAAATGAAATAAATACTGAAAAAATAAGTGAAGAGATTACTAAGGTATTAGGTGAAAAGGAGTTTGAGTTAAATACTGATGTATTAATGGTTAATAATACACTAGAAAATGTTGAAACATCTCAAAAACAAGCTTATATAGTGATGTCTTATGATGAGTTTACAGATGTCTTGAAAACTACCGGATATGAAAAAGACTTAGAGAATATTAATGAAAATATGGTTAAAGAAGATAATGTTATTTATATTGAAAACCCTAACACACTGGTAAGTTTAATTAAGCCCAAAGAAATAACTATTGCTGATAAAACTTTTAAAATTAGTGAAGGTGATATAAGATTTAAGGTTTTAGGTTCATTAATTAAATCTCGAACAATTGTTGTTAATAATGATCAATATGAAAAACTTAATAATGATGGACAAAGAGTTAATTTTTATGGAATTAAGGTTAAAGATGATTCGGATATTTTAAATGAAGATATTATTAATAAATTGGGAGAAGGATTAGTACCATATTTAAATGGTAATATTAAATTTCAAGTTGGGAAGTATGAAACTCAAAGTGTTGAATGGTTAAAGATTATTTATGCTATTGGAGCATTTTTATTCTTAGTATTTGTACTTGCAGAGGCTAGTATTATCTACATTAAAATATATAGTGATGCAGCAGAAGATAAGGATAAATATAAAATTCTAAAAAATATAGGAGCATCAAAAAAAGATTTAGGAAAAGCTATTGGAAAAGAAGTAAGATTATTTTATATTCTTCCATTATCTATAGGATTATTTCATAGTTTTTTTGCAATACACGCTTTAGGAAAATTTTTATCAGAAAACTTAAATGTAACTTTTATTATAAGTGCAATAGTATCAGTAAGTATATTTGCAGTTAGTTCAATTATATCAATTAAAAGCTTTAAAAATATTGTTAATTAATTAGATAATTAAAGAGTTTTTAAAAAGTATTGTGGTAAATTAATTGGTATGATATAATGGAAAGATAGCGAATGTGCTAATAAAAGAAGTTTTATCAAAGAACAAACAAGATATGCAAAGATATTTTACCAAAACAATTGTGTGATAATTATGAGAGACTCTCGCTATAAGTACGGGTTTGTTACTTATACATAGCTAGTGTCTTTCTTTGTTTTTTGTAAATAAATAAGACTTTATTTTAATAATATAATTTAGGTGGGCAGTAAATTTTTATAATGTCCTAAAAAGGAGAAAAAAATGTTATTTAAAGATTTAGATATAATAGAACCAATTCAAAAGGCGTTAGCAGAGGCAGGATATATAAATCCTACACCAATACAAGAACAATCAATTCCATCATTATTAGATGGAAAAGACTTTTTAGGATGTGCACAAACAGGTACAGGTAAGACTGCAGCTTTTGCTATTCCTGTTTTACAAAACATAGTACAAAACAAAAAGAAATCAGATAAATCAAGAACAATAAAGGCTTTAATATTAGCACCAACTAGAGAGCTAGCAATTCAAATAGAAGAAAATTTTGCTCTTTATAGTAAGCATATCAATATTAAAAATACAGTAATATTTGGTGGTGTATCACAAAAACCTCAAACTAGAATATTAGGTGAGGGTGTAGACGTTTTAATTGCAACGCCAGGACGATTACTTGATTTAATAAATCAAAAATACATTGACTTAAGCAATGTTAAACATTTTGTTTTAGATGAAGCTGATCGTATGTTTGATATGGGAATGGTTCATGATGTTAAGAGAATAATAGCTAAATTGCCAAAGGTTAGGCAGAATCTTTTATTTTCTGCTACTATGCCTTCAGAGGTTAAGAGTTTAGTAAACAGTATTCTTAAAAATCCAGTAAAAGTTGAAGTAGCACCTGTTTCATCAACTATAGATACTATAACTCAAGGTGTATACTTTGTTACAAAAAAAGATAAGAGATCTTTGCTTGTGCATCTACTTAAAGATGAATCCATTAAGTCATTATTAGTATTTTCAAGAACAAAATACGGAGCAAATAATATTGTAAAAGATCTTACTAAGACGGGAACAGAGTCTCAAGCAATTCATGGTAACAAATCTCAAAATGCAAGACAACTTGCTTTAAGTAATTTTAAAGAAGGTAAGATAAGAGTTTTAGTAGCAACGGATATAGCTGCAAGAGGAATTGACGTAGATGGATTAACACATGTTATAAATTATGATTTACCTGACGTACCAGAAACCTATGTGCATAGAATTGGAAGAACCGGTAGAGCTGGACATAGTGGTATCGCAATATCATTTTGTGATGCTGATGAGAAAAGTGTACTTAAAGATATTGAAAAGACTATAGGGAAAAGCATTCCTGTAATTAACAATGTTGAATTTGACAGAATGGTTATAACTAAAGAAGTTACGCAAAAGAGAGAATCAGATAAAAAAACTCCAAATAAAAAAACTACTGATGCTAGTAGAAAACCTAATGGTGCTAATAAAAAAACTACCGATGCTAATAGAAAACCAAAGAGCAGTTGGTATGGTAATAAAAAGAGAAGCAAAGGTAGTGCTGGGCAAAATGGAAATAGAAAAGGTGGCAGAGTACAGGAACATAGATAATTTTATGTTATAATAAATCAAGGATTAAAAGTACTATTCTTCGTGAGATGGTGTTTTTTCAATTTACTTATTTATAAGTTTTTTAGTCTTTTATTTACATATAATAAATCTTATGTTATTATATGTATGTAATAGTATGGTTATGGAAGGTGGCATGTCGTTCGGCTATCTTAGTGCTAAACAATCGCATAGCATAAGATGCACGGAGAAGTAGAATGAGATCATTAAATTAAATAAGTTGGTGTACTGATTTTAAATAATTAATTATTTAGTAACGGTTTATTTGTTATACCAATGTGTTTATTTGTGATTTTATGTTTACTCTCAAGGCGAAATTTCTAACCTTTTTAAGGTAAGTCGCAGAGTAAATCTGCGGCTTTTTTATTTATGGAGAATCATACTATTTATAATGTATTAAATATTGGAAAATAAGTATTAGATATGATAAGGAGATGTCAGTATGTTTAATGAACTTAAAAAATATACAACCAAGCCTAAATTATATGCTCCAAGCACAAATAAATTTTGGGATGATGAACATATCTCTAAAGGTATGTTAGCAGCTCATCTAAATCCAAATTGGAATGCGGCAACTCGCAAACCTGAATTTCTTGATAAATCAGTAAATTGGATTTCAGAAATTGCACCATCGTCTCAATATAAGCTATTACTAGATTTAGGGTGTGGGCCTGGATTATATGCAGAACGATTTAATAGTGCTGGATATTCTGTTACAGGAGTGGATTTTTCTAAACGTTCCATTGCGTATGCAAAGGAACAAACATTACTTAATAAAAGCACTATCGAGTATCATTACCAAAATTACTTGACGATTGATTATATAGAACAGTTTGATTTAATAACATTGATATATTGTGATTATGCAGCGTTATCAATTACGGATAGACTTATTTTATTGAGAAAAGTATATCAAGCATTAAAGCCGAATGGAAAATTTATTTTTGATGTATTTACACCTCTTATGAGAAAGAAGGAAAGTCATTCATGGGAATACTATAAAGAAAGTGGATTTTTTAGCGAAAAGCCACATATTTGTTTAGAATCTGTTTATCATTATGATGATGAAGATAATACGGAATTAAGGCAGTCTATTGTTATAACCGAAGAAGCTGTAAATTGCTATAATATATGGGACCATTTTTTTACTAAGGAAGCACTGTTATCAGAAATTCAAACCGCTGGCTTCGGTACATTTGAATTTTATGGTGATATTGCAGGGAAAGAATTTTCAGATTCAGGAGAAACTATTTGCGGTGTTCTTACAAAATAGAAGCTTCGTATAATAAGTTATAAAAAAGGGGTGAATTAATGGTTCATTTAGTTTATTGCGATAATAAAGAAAAGGTATTGGAAAAAATATTGGATGGCTCTAAAACTATGATAATAAGGGCTGCTGCAGGAAGAAAAATTCCTCATAGCAGGGTGTTTGATGGTGAAAAACTTTATTTTATGAAAAAAGGTACAGGGAAAATATCAGCAACTGCAACTGTAAAATCAGTTCAAAATTTTGTTAAATTATCTGAAGATGAAATAGAGAAAGTCCTTAATGATAATCAAGAATTTCTAAGCTTGTCTCAAAAACAACAACAACGTTGGCACAGAAAATGTATATGTTTAGTAGAGTTTGAAAATGTAAGGGAGATACCTCCTCTTGATTTTGATCACCAAAATAATATGGACGATTGGCTTATACTTGAAAAAATTGAAGATGTAGTTGTCGGTTCCAGCATTCCTTATAATTACGAAAAATCTAAGTTTTAGCGAGGTGTTTTTATGGCAATGTGGAATCCTTGGCGTGGCTGTCATAAATGTAGTGAAGGTTGTAAGTTTTGCTACATACATAAAGGTGATGCCAAAAGAGGAATGGATACAAATAATATTATAAAAACTGATAATTTTAATGCTCCTATTGCTAAAAACAGTAAAGGTGAATATAAAATTAAATCTGGGCAAACTGTATATTTATGTTTTTCAACAGATTTTCTTATTGAAGAAGCTGATGAGTGGAGAGATGACTGTTGGAAAACAATAAGAGAACGCTCTGATTTAAATTTTATTTTTCTTACCAAAAGAATTGAAAGATTTTTAGAATGTATTCCTGATGATTGGGGTAACGGTTATGATAATGTTATTGTTGGTTGTACTATAGAAAATCAAGATAGAGCTGATTTTAGACTTAAGATATTTTCTAATCTTCCAATAAAACATAAAAATATAATTTGTCAACCGCTTATAGAAGAAATTAATATAGAAAAATATCTAGACACTGTTGAGTTAGTTATAGTAGGTGGGGAATCGGATAAAAATGCTAGACCTTTAAATTATAATTGGGTGCTTTCAATTAGAAATCAATGTATATTAAAAAATGTTAAATTTCAATTTAGGCAGTGTGGAACTCACTTTATCAAAGATGGTAAAGAATATATACTAAAAGTTAAAGATTTATGCAGTCAAGCAAAAAAGGCTAATATCAATATATAACTTAATTTGATTTTAAAATAGTTTTTTATATGGAGCATTAAATAACCCAAAGATATTTTAATTATCTTTGGGTTACTTAATATTACAAAGTAATGATAGCACTTTGAGTGTAGTCTAGAGTAACAGTAGCTTCATTAAAGTGGATTTCATAAAGAGATAAACATTCTGAAGCTTCGGTTATTGTGGTTTCATAGTCAGGAATTTTCTCGATAAATTTATCCTTTAGATCCAATATTGTTAAGTTACTTTTTTCAATAGTTGCATTATTGACTCTAATATGCGCAGTACCATTAGATGGTATAGTAGTAAATGCTACTATATTGTTTTTTTCAAATTCTTCAACTTTTGCATTATCGGAGAAAGTTGAAAAGTAGATAACTCCTTTTGTTGAAATGTTATAGTAAAAGTTTATAATTCTAACATTTGGATTATTATCTACACTAGTTGCTAGAGCGAGCTCCTTTTGGGATAGCATAATCCTATTAAATTCTTTTAAAAAATCCATTTACAATACCCTCCATGTTTTATATAGTGTTACCAACAGATTAAATATATCACACTAAATTTGACAGCATTATGTCAAGGTTATAAAAATAAGTATACTAATAACTTTAAGGAGAGATATTATTGAAGATAGATAGGCTGATATCCATTATTATGGTATTACTAAACAATGAAAGAATTAGTGCAATAAAGTTAGCTGAAATGTTTGAGGTTAGCACTCGAACTATATATAGAGATATAGAAGCAATATCCTTAGCAGGAATACCTATAATAACATATAATGGAGTGAATGGCGACATTAGTATAATGGAAGAGTATAAGATTGATAAAAAGCTTTTTACCACTGCAGATATTTCAACAATTCTCATGGGATTATCTAGTGTTTCTACAACACTATCAAATAAAGAGGTTATAGGGACATTAGAAAAGATTAAAAGTCTACTTCCAAAAGAACAGTTCAAAGATATAGAATTAAAATCAAACCAAATAACTATTGATTTAACTACTTGGATGGGAAATAAGAGTTTTCAATCTGATATTGAGAAAATAAAAAAAGCTTTAAATGATAATAAGTATTTACAGTTTGAATATTATGGGCTTAATAGAAATATGAGTAAACGATGTATAGAACCATATAAATTAATATTGAAAGAAAATAACTGGTATTTACAAGGGTATTGTACTTTAAAAGAAGATTTTAGAGTATTTAAATTATCTAGAATATCAAATCTTGAAATATTAGAAGGAGTATTTGTACCGAGGGAGTTTAAACCAAAACAATTAGATGGAGGTGGATGGATAGACAATAGGATTATTAAAATTAAACTTTTAGTTGATTGGTCTTTAAGAGAGCAAATGGTTGAAAGATGTGGAGAAAACAATGTACAGGCTTATGGAGAAGATAAATTTATAGTTGATTTTCCATTTGTAGCTGATGATTTAGGGTATAATATATTAATGGGATTTGGAGATAAATGTGAATGTTTAGCTCCAGAAAATATACGCAATGAGCTTATTAAGCGTATTAGAGAATTATTGCAGGTTTATGGAGGTAATATATGAAAATATTATTTATTGTGAAGTATACCAAGTTGATTATTTAAAAGATTTTAAATGCTTTGATTGGGTTTAAATTTGTTTTACAAATTCTAATCTATAGGGAAGATATTTATTTGGTAAATAGTCTTTAAGGAAAGATGAGTAAGGAAGTTAAGGGAGGAGAAAAGATGCCGAAAAGTAAAGGTTTAGAGATTACATTTAACTCTGTTTATACTGAATATGACAAGTGGCGGCCGGGTTATGTTAAAGAACTGTATGATGATATTTTTGAAGCAAAGGAAATAAATGCATCAAGTAATGTACTTGAGGTTGGAATAGGAACGGGACAAGCTACATTGCCAATACTTAAAACAGGTTGTAGGTTAACTGCAATTGAATTAGGCGATAAATTAGCTGAATTTTCTAGAAATAAATTTAAAAATTATGATAAGTTTAATGTTGAAAATATGATGTTTGAAGATTTTCAGTATGTTCCTAATTCATTTGATTTGATTTTTTCAGCAACAGCTTTTCATTGGATTCCTGAAGATATAGGATATACAAGAGTATTTGATATGTTAAAAAGTGGAGGTGTTTTTGCACGATTTGCTAATCATCCATATAAAGACAAGAAGCGCGATGCAATACACACTGCCTTTGAAAGTATATATGAAAAGTATATGCTTGGTTCATTAGGTGGAGATGAATATAGCGAAGAAAATGCAAAAAATATATCAGATATAGCTTATAAATATGGTTTCATAGATGTAACTTATAGACTTTATCATCGCACAAGAAATTTTACAGCAGATGAATATACATCATTATTAGGTACTTATTCAGACCACATTGCTATGGAAGAAGCAACAAGGATGAAATTTTTTAATGAAATAAGAGAGGCAATTAATGATAATGGTGGTGTTATTACTATATATGATACAATAGATTTACAGCTTGCAAAAAAACTATAAAAGATAAAGGATAGTCTTAATAATTTTTATGATTGTTAAGGCTCTTTTTTAATATTTTTCAAATATAAAAAAACAATAACTCGTATTTTTTACTAAAAAAATATTACAATGAAAATGGTTAAATAAAATTGTTGTAATATAAATAAAAAAGGACAAATTAAAGCACAGAAATTCGAGAATAAAATTAATCATTTTTATATACTTTAATGGGGGTTACAAATTTGGAGATAATTAATGGACTTAATAATGCAATTGAATATATTGAAAATAATTTGGATTCAACTATAGAAATTGATGAAATAGCAAAGGTGGCATTTACATCGCGTTACCATTTTCAGAGAATGTTCCATGTTTTAACTGGATTTACTTTAGGGGAATATGTCAGAAATAGAAGGTTAACTCTCGCTGCAGAAGAATTAACTTCTAAAGATGCAAAGGTTACTGATGTAGCTATGAAATATGGTTATAAAAGTCTAGATGCTTTTATTAAAGCTTTTCAAAGATTACACGGAGTAACGCCTTCAAAGATAAAGAAAGGAAATGTAAGAATTAAGGCATTTCCAAAACTCTCATTTCAGATATTGATTAAAGGAGAGTGTGAAATGAATTATAGGATGGTTGAAAAGGAAAAATTTAAGGTTTTCGGTGTGAATTTTGAAACAACCATAGTAGATAATGTACTCTATAAAGATATATCAGAATTTTGTGATAAAATTTGGTACGATGGAACACACTATAAGATTAATGAATTTTTAGGATATCCTAAAATGAATATGTTACATGGAATTCATTATGATTTCAATGGAGATGGATGTAGAAAATATATGATGGGATGGGAGGTTCCTAATAAAGATATACCTAATGAATATGAAATAGTAGAGATACCTTCATGTACTTGGGCTGTTTTTGATGGGAAAGGCAATAATTTAAATAGATTTGAAATATCAAATTTATGGAGACGAATATATTTAGAATGGTTTCCAACTTCGGGATTTGAACAAGTAGAGGGACCATGTATGGAAAAATATTTTTGGGATGATAATCAATATGACAATTATAGTTGTGAGGTATGGATTCCTGTAAAAAGAAAAAAGGGGATATGAAGTATGAATATTGAAATAAAAACTCCAACAGAAGATCAGTATGGTAATAATAAGAAGAACATTTTTTTAGCTTTTAGTGATGACGGAAATTATTTAGGAAGTTCATATGTATATCCTAATATGAATCATTGTCAGATAGAAGAAATACCATATCTTATTTTTATAGGTATTAATTTAGAAGAAAAAGTGGATAAATTATTAAAAGATAAGATTAGACAAGAGTTATTTGATAAAGTTTTTTTAAGAGCTAAAGAGATTCGTAAGGAAAGACAAGATTTAAATGCAAGAATATACTCTGGATTTGAATATAGCATGGATAACATGGAGTTTTATATTAAAAATGGATTTGAGGAAGACTACAGCATTATTATGGAAGCAAAGATTAATGAAGATTTTAAATACACATTGCCTGAAGATGTTGAAGTAGTTCAGATGAATTTAGAAGTGGAAGAAGAGCTTATTGCATATAGGAAAATGTATGGTGACATCTTTATATCACCATTAGATACAGATGCGTTTATAGATCAAAGTAAAGAAAAGTGTTTTAAGAGTTTATATTTTTTAGTTGGTGGTAAAACATGTGGTGGTTGTACAATTTTTGAAAGTGATGGGGTTGGTTATATTGAAACAATATATGTTCTACCAGAATCACGTGGAAAAGGAATATCAAAAATTATACTTAATTATATATTTAATTATTTTTTATTAAATGAATTAAATAAAACAAAACTTGAAGTATGGGAATTAAATAAACATGCAGTAAGACTTTATAAATCTTTTGGATATAAAGAGGTAGAAAAAAGTTTAATGTTTCCAGGAATAAATCTTTAAACATAAACAATGTAACTTAGATGCTCAGAATTTATGTAATAAATAATTAGGAATTGTTTTTTACATATCTAATAATATTTTGTAATGATACAATTTATTATGAAATGCAAATTCAATTGGGGGGATAGAAATGAACAAATGTAAATTTAAATTAATTACGGCTGATGATATACCTGCAATGGCTGAGTTGCTAATAGAAAGGCAAAATCTTGAGAGTAAGGTATATCCATTTCTTAAAAATAGCTGTCTTAACATAAAGCACATTACAGATATGTTTGAGGAATTGTTCGTTAATAGTAAAGTGATCGGGATAGGGGCATTTTCTAATGAGGAACTAGTAGGTTATCTAATAGGAGAGATAAACATTGATAATAGAAGAGGTAGGTATGTATGGGTTCCATATGAGGGAATGGCAATTAGAATGGGGCAATCATCTGAACTTATAAGGAATCTCTATGCAAAGGCTTCAGTCATTTGGCTTGAACAAGGTTGTTTCAATCAATATGTTTTAGTACCTATTGGAAGTCAAGAGTACTATGAGGCTTCCCTGAGATTAAGCTTTTCTATTCAGCAAGTACATGGGGTAATGAACATGGAGGAGTACAAGCCTTTTGAAAATGTAGCTGATATAGATATTAGACTTGCAGATAAGTCGGATAGTGAAGTGATGAGTAGAATGTCTAGAATAATTCAGTACTATCAAAATTTGGCACCAACCTTTGAACTTGCATTGCCTGAAGTTGTAGAACAAATAAAAGCAGGGTATGAAGATATAGTAGAGGATGAAGATGCAACAGTTCTAATTGCAAAAAAGGACATTAAGGAATTAGGATTTCAAGTATATGAGACTATTAATTCAGATTTGATGTCACCAGATGATGGAATAGAGCTAAGTATTGCGGGTACTTATCCTTCCGAAATGGGAAGTGGTATAGGTAAAAAATTAATGAATGAAGGCTATAAGATTATGCAGGAAAAGGGATATAACAACATAATTACAGATTGGAGAATAACCAATCTTGCTTCTTCAACATTTTGGCCCCAATGTGGATTTAAACCCATAGCATATAGAATGTTTAGATATATTAACAATAATGTAGCATGGGCAAACTTTTATAATCCAAGTATTAAGCAGTTGTAGCCAATTCAGTTAACAGAATGAAAGTAAATAAGTTTTATAGCCTTAGGCATTGATTTATATTGTCTAAGGCTATTTATATGGGCAAAAATACTGTATGAGAAGTAGTATGCTATTTGAAAAATATGGTATAATTAAATCTGAATAATTTAGAACTGAGGATAATTTATATTATAGGAGGTTGTACATTTCATGGAAAGTGACGAAATACTAAAAACTAATAGAAGATATTGGGACTCAAATGCAGATTTATGGTTTGGAACAACTGCACTACCAACATATGGAGTAAAATTTGTAACAGAAGATGACTTGCATTTTTTTGGCGATGTTTCGGGCAAAAAGTTGTTAGAAATATGTTGTGGCAGTGGCCACTCTTTAAAATATCATGCTGATAGAAATGCCTCTGAATTGTGGGCAGTAGATATTTCACACAAGCAAATAGAGAGTGCTGCCGCTTATTTAAAAGAGTATGGGTATACAGCAAAATTTATTTGTTCACCTATGGAAGCAGATATGAATATTCCGATAAATTATTTTGACTTTGTTTATTCCATATATGGAATTGGTTGGACAACAGATCTGCAAGGTACATTCAATAAGATAGCATCTTATTTAAAAAAAGATGGTATATTTATATTTAGTTGGCACCATACATTAAATTACTGTGTGGATTGGTCAAGCAATCAACGTAAAGATGCTGTAGAAAATGATACCTTAATTTTTAGTAAAAGCTATTTTGATGAATCATACTTTAGCATGCCAGTTGATGGAAGCGAAATAATATTATGTAATCGAAAAATATCAACATATATTAATGCTTTAGCAAAAGCAGGATTTGTTGTTGAGGAAATGGTTGAGCAGAATGATAAAGAAACTATGGAGTCTGTTGGAGATACCAGCGCTAAAACCCAAAAAGCTAAAATGGTTCCAATTTCTTTTTGCATTAAGGCAAGGAAACTGTAATTTCATGGGGAGGTTGAAGTTATGAATATAAGATTTGGTGAAAAAAGAGATTATTTGCAATTGGCAGAAATTAAGTGGCTTCATATGGAAGATGATGATATAAGTTATAACGAGAATAAACTAAAGGGTGCAGATAAAGAAAGATTTATTTCTGATTTTATATCTTTTTTAGAAAATGATAATAATTATAAAATATTTATTGCAGAAGAGAAAGATGTAATAATAGCAGCAATGTATTTATGCGTTATTCCTAAATTGCCTAAACCTAATAGAAATTCTGCAAATATAGCTTATTTAACTAGTGTTTATACACGTAAAGAATATAGGAATCAAAGTGTTGGAACAAAATTAATTACTTATATAAAAGAATATGCTTATGAGAATAAGTGTGAATTATTATTTGTTTGGCCAAGTGAAAAATCTGTGGATTGGTATTGCAGAAATGGTTTTTCATCTGAAAATGAAATATTGGAATGTGCATTAAGAGAAGAATAACTAAATTTTAATTTGAAAGGGGATAAATAAGGTGAAGAAATATGGGTATGTTAATATTCATATAAATAAATTTTGTGGAGCAGGTTCAGAAGAACATCGTAAAATAATCGATGAATATGCGTTAAAGGGATATACTTACGTAGGATATATACCTACTAATATCAGTGATTATGGGAAAATAAAAGATATGGACTTAGTTTTTGAAATCGATTACTAAAATGCATATATATAAGTAAAATTACTATTTTAGAAGATTAATAAAGAGAGAAAACAACAAAAGAAGAGAAATGGTATTATCTATATTAAAATAATTTAATTAAAGCAAAAAGGTCAATTTAGGGGTGGGGTAATGAATATTTATTTATTAAGACATGGACAAACTAATTTGAATAAAGGTGGAAAATTTCAAGGGGTTGCTGATAAAGATTTAAATGAATTTGGGAGAAAGCAAGCGGATTTATTAGGGAAGAGAATACAGAAATATAATATAGATATTATATACTCAAGCGATTTAAAAAGAGTTGTAGAAACAGCTAAAATAATAAACAGTTATACAAACACAGAAATTATTATTAAAGAAGAATTAAGAGAAATTAATATGGGTACATGGGATACATTGACTATGGAAGAGAGGTATATAAACAATGAAGAGTATGCAAAAGAGTGGCATAGTCATTTAGCAGATTTACCTTATCCGAATGGAGAATGTGGTCAAGATGTATGTAAGAGAGTAATGAAAGTTATAGATGATATAAAAAAACAACAATATGAGAATGTTGCAATAGTAACTTCTGGAGGTACGATTGCAATACTTTTAAGTGAATTTTTAGGATTAGAACAGTATAAGAGATTTAGTATGGAGATTGATAATTGTAGCATAAGCATTGTAAATTGTTGTGTTTTAAGTAATAGGTTAACTGTAAAATGCATTAATGATACTGGACATTTAGAAGGTTTGGTTTAATGAGCAATAGTAGAAAAATATATATTAATAAGGTATTGACACTAATAAAAATAGATAGTAACATTAATACATACCGAACGAAAGTATGTAAAGGAGATTATTATGGCAAGAAATAAAAATCCAGAGATTACAATAAATCGTATATTGGATACTTCCATGGACCTATTTTTAAAAAAAGGCTATGATAATACAACTATACAAGATATTGTAGATGAACTTGGTGATTTAAGTAAAGGTGCTATTTATCATCATTTCAAATCAAAAGAAGAAATAATGGAAGCCGTAATACCTAGAATTTATAGTGGTTCTAGTGAAGATTCTTTAGACATAGAAGAAATTATCTATGAAAATGGGTTAGATAAACTGAAAAAAACATTGATTAGATCTTTAAAGAATCCTGCTCAAGAAAGACTTATTAAAGCAGCACCTAATTTAATGAAAAATCCAAGGATATTGGCACAACAGTTGTTTGATGTTATGGAAACAATAGTACCTAGGGTGATAGAGCCAATTATTAGAGAAGGTATGAATGATGGGTCTATAAAAACTAATAATCCAAGGGAGATTGCAGAAAGTTTCCTTATATTGATGAATGTATGGTTGAATCCATCTATATTCTTTGTTAGTAAAGAAGAATTTGAACAAAAGTTTGAATTTTTAAAAGAAGTATTAATAGGTTTAGGAATGCCAGTCTTAGATGATGAATTTCTGAATGTAATGGAAAGATATCGTAGTATTATTGAAGATAGTAAAAAATAACTGCCTAAGAGGCAGTTTAATTTTAAATTTATACATACCGAATGAATGTATGTAATTTACTTAGGAGGACAAAAGTATGGAAAATGGAATAAAACTTTTAAACAAAAACTTTATATTAATGGTTATAGGACAAATAATATCTCTTTTTGGTAATGCAATTTTAAGATTTGCCCTACCACTATATCTTTTAGAGGAAACTGGATCAGCTACATTATTTGGGTTAGTATCAGCATGTTCATTCATTCCCATGATTTTACTAACTCCATTTGGTGGAATTATAGCCGATAGAGTAAATAAAAAGTATGTTATGGTTTCATTAGACGTTATTACAGCTTTAGTAATGATTGGTTTTACAATTTTTATTGGAAGGGTAAATTTAGTAGTATTAATAATTATAACTTTGATGATTTTATATGGAATACAGGGAGCATATCAACCATCAGTACAAGCTAGTTTACCTTTTTTAGTAAATAAAGAAGACTTATTAAAAGGAAATGCAATTATAAATCAAGTTAGTGCTTTAGCGAGCTTAATTGGACCAATAATAGGTGGTTTTTTATATGGAGTATATGGATTAACACCAATATTGATAGCGAGTATAATTTGTTTTATATTAGCAATAATTATGGAAATAATTATGGAAATACCATATGTGAAAAATCAAATTACAGATAGTATAGTTTCAATAGTAAAAAATGATATAAAAACTAGTATAGTCTTTGTTGTTAAGGAAAAGCCCATATTGTTTAGAAGTATTATTATAATTGCACTTTTCAATTTAGTTTTAACATCAATGATGATAGTGGGGATACCGGTAATTATTACAAATACATTGAAAATGTCTAGCGAGGCTTATGGATTAACACAAGGAGTTATAGCTTTAGGTGGTTTATTTGGAGGAATTTTGACAGGTGTATTAGTTAAAAATTTAAAAATATCTAATAGCTATATTATATTACTTTTAGATATGATAGCCTTAATTCCTATGGGGTTAACTCTTATGTTTGAACTACCAGTTACAATCTCATACATGATAATAACTGTTTGTTGCTTTTTTATTATGACGGTATCTACTATATTTAGCATTCAGATGATAACTTTCATACAAGGAGAAACACCAGGACATTTAATAGGAAAGGTAATGTCAATTTGTTTAGCAATAGGGATGTGTACTCAACCCATAGGACAATTACTATATGGATATCTTTTTGAAATATTAAAAAACAATAATTCATTAATAATTTTCGGAGCATTCTTAGTTGGAGGAATAATTGCTTTTATTTCAAAAAAAGTCTTTAGTAAATTAGAGCCTTTGGGCGAGTTAAATGGAGAAGAATTAACATAAAAATATAAAGCTATCATAACACCATAATTTCTATCTTTACGCAATACTCATTATCATTAATGATAGAGAGTTCATTTAATGGATACTCTTCATAGGCATTACCGCATATTTCAAGATTATTTTCTTTTATAAAATTAATTAATTTTTCATATAAGTGGTCAGATTCACCGTAGGCACATCTACCATAAATTACTGCATATTGACCTTCAGGCTTAAAGAAGTTTTCATTGTTTTCTACCTTAAAATAGTATCTTGAAGCTACTAGTGGTTCATTTGATATTAAGTTATCGTACTGTACAATACAACCAAGAGGATAACCTAAGTCAAAACCATTTTTAGCTGCAAAATCATAAAAAGGAATAAATGGATCATCCTCTGATTCTGTTAAAATTAGGGGCCCTAGTAATAGGGGCTCTTTATTTTTATGCTCTATAAACATAGTATTTTCTTCATACTTTAATGCCGTTTCAGCCATACTAGTATAAAGTCTCATAATTTCTAAAATGTTTTCAAGTTTTTTCATTTCATTTATTATATGTGTTTTCTGGGATTTAAACAGAGAAAACATTTTATGGGGGGTACGACCTTCAATATAGCTTCTTATTTCTTCGATACTAATTCCTAGTTCTCTTAAAGAAATAATTAAGTATGCTGTGTTTAATTGACTTCTAGTGTAATATCTATACCCATTTTCACCACGAAATTCAGGTGAAAGTAGTTTAATTTGGTCATAATATCTAAGGTTTTCTGCCTTGATACCAGTTACTTTAGAAAATGCACTAATTGTCATATATGATTTATCCTTCATAGTAATCTCCTACTTTTTTTATAAACTGTATTGACATTAAAGTTACTTTAAGGTTTATAATACACCTTAATGACAATTTATACAAACTTATTTATTTAGTGGAGGTAAAATATGAAATATTTAATACAATTCCTAAAAGAAAGAAAAGGTAAAGTAACATTAACGTTGGCATTACTTTTAGGTCAAGCAGTAGGAACGCTATTAATTCCATTTTTAATTGCTAGTATTGTAGATAATGGTATTTTAAAAGGTGATATGAGTAGAATCCTTCAAATTGGAGGTGTGATGCTATTAGTATTGTTGATCACCACAATCATAGCAACTGCTGGAAGTTTTTATTCTGCTGATTTAGCAGCAGGATTGGGATATGAAATGAGGGACATGCTGTTTCGTAAAAGTCAGCAATTGTCTGTACATGATTTTGATACAATAGGAGTTTCATCTATGATTACTCGTTCAACTTCGGATATATCAAACATTCAACAAACTTTTGGTTTAGCCTTGCAACTTATAGTTCCAGCACCATTTTTAATAGTCTCATCTATTATTATGACTTCTAGAGCTAGCAAAACCTTATCCTTAGTACTTATTACTTCTATAATAGTATTTGTAATTTTTGCATGGCTTGTTGTAAGGAAATCAATACTTATTTCTACAAGAGTTCAAAAAAAGCTTGACCACATTAATAAGGTTATAAGAGAAAATATTACTGGTATAAGAGTTATCAGAGCCTTTGGAAATGAAAATTATGAAGAAAATAGAGCTAGTGATGCCTTTAAAGGCTATGCTACAGATATGATTAGTTTAAATAAATTATTTGCAGTACTTAATCCAATTATATGGTTAATTATTGGATTGTCAATGGCAGTTATGCTTTGGCTTGGAGGAATGTTTTCTATAGAAGGGTCAATGGATATTGGTCAAATTACAGCAGTAATTGAATATTCAATTATTACATTAAGTTATTTAATACTTGCTACATCAACAAGTGTTACATTACCAAAGATGATTTCCTGTTTTAACCGTATTGAAGAGGTTTTAGAAATTAATCCAGAAGTTCAGGATTTAGCTATTAATGAAGAAGTTCCAAGTAAAGATGCTCCTGCTTTAGAATTTGATAATGTGTCTTTCTATTATCCTGGAGCTGAAGAACCTGTTATTAAAGATTTATCATTTTCATGTAATGAAGGTGAAACTATTGCAATTATAGGTAGCACAGGTGCTGGTAAAAGTACTATTGCTAATCTTATTTTGAGATTACACGACATTGATAGTGGTAAAATTTCTATAAATGGAGTTAATATAAAAGATTTATCTCAAAATAATTTGAGAAATAAAGTTGGTTATGTACCTCAAAAAGCTTTGCTATTTAGTGGTACAATTCAAAGTAACTTAAAAATGGGTAATGAACAGGCCACCAATGATGACATTAAAAGAGCTTTAAAGATTTCTCAATCAGAAGCTTTTGTAGATAAATTACCACTAGGTATAGAATCTTCAGTGTCTCAAGGTGGATCTAATTTTTCAGGTGGTCAAAAGCAACGTTTAGCTATTGCTAGAGCACTTGTGAGAAAGGCTCCAATATATATTTTTGATGATAGTTTTTCTGCTTTGGATTTAAAAACAGATTCAGCCCTTAGAAAATCGCTTAGAGAAAATATGACAAAGGCAGTTAAATTGATAATTGCACAGAGAGTAAGTACCATTATGGATGCTGATAAAATCCTTGTTTTAGACCAAGGAGATTTAGTTGGCTTTGGAAAACACAATGAACTAATGGAAAACTGCTTGGTGTATCAAGCAATTGCTAAGAGTCAGATGAATATATAAGGAGGGTAATTTTATGAATAAAGAGGATGAAAAAGATATAGATATACAAGAACTAAGTGAAGATATCCCAAGAAACACAAAGAAGACTATTAAAAGATTAATGATAAAATTAAAAAGTCAAAAGAAGAAGTTAATAATAATTGGTGTTGCAGCATTACTTGGTAGTATAGCCTATGCAGTTATGCCCCTTATAATTGGTAATGCCATAGATAATTTACTTTATGGAATACAAAATTTAGATGGAAGTACAAGTGTAATTAAAGCTGTGTTTGAAGCCCTTGCTATTCCAATATTAATGTTAATATCAGTTACACTAATAAGCAGTTTGTTAGCTTATATTCAACAATATATTATAGCTAGTGTTGGTGAAAATTTAACTTACTCCCTTCGTATGGAGATTAGCGAAAAAATTAATAAATTACCACTTAAATACTTTGATTCCCATAAGAAAGGAGATGTAATGAGTAGGGCAACTACAGATCTTGAAAAGGTATCACAAGTTATGCAAGTTGGATTTATGCAGTTTATCTCATCTGTATTTACAATAGTTATTACTATTATAGTAATGCTTATTTTAAATGTAAAACTATCTTTACTTATATTTGTATTTATAGGTATTAGCGTTATTGCAACAAACTATGTATCTAAGCTAAGCCAAAAATACTATGGAGAAAACTTTGCTGCAATGGGTGATTTAACTGGTAAAGTTGAAGAAGTATATTCGGCGAATACTGTTATCAAGGTGTTTAACAAGCAAAAGGATGTCATTGATGAAGTAGTAGAATTAAATAAAAAGCAATTTGAAGCAAATAGAAAAGCTCAATTTGTAGACTTTGCAATATATCCAACCATAAGACTTTTAAGCCAATTAGGATTTATCTTAACAGCAATTGTTGGGGGAATAATGACTCTTAATGGGCATATTTCCTTGGGTGGAATTCAAGCATTTTTACAATATGTAAACCAAATTTCAGAACCAGTTACACAAGCTTCATATGTAATTATGGCTCTTCAATCTGCCATTGCAGGAGCTGAAAGAGTATTTGAGCTTTTAGATGAAAAAGAAGAAGTTAAAGATAATGAGTGTTCATTAGATAAGGCGCCAATAACAGAAGGAAGAGTTAACTTTAAAAATGTAAAGTTTGGATATAGTGATGAAAAAACTTTAATTAGTAATCTAAACCTTGAAGTAAAACCAAATGAAATGGTAGCAATAGTAGGACCAACGGGAGGAGGGAAAACTACACTAATTAATCTAATAATGCGATTTTATGAGTTAAATGGAGGAAGTATTTCAATAGATGGAACAGATATAACACATATACCGCGTAAGGAACTTAGAAGACAAATTGGTATGGTGCTTCAAGATACATGGCTATTTGAAGGAACAATAGCAGAAAATATTGCCTATGGTCATATGAATGCTACACGTGAAGAAATTGTTACAGCATCAAAAGCGGCTTGTTGTGATCATTTTATCCGTACTTTAGAACATGGTTACGATACAATAATCTCAAGTGAAACATCAACAATATCACAAGGGCAAATGCAACTTTTAACAATCGCCAGAGCAATGCTAACAAACCCAAGCATAATGATACTAGATGAAGCTACATCAAGCGTTGATACAAGAACAGAAGTAGAAATTCAAAAAGCTCTATCAAGACTAATGAAAAATAAAACAAGTTTTGTAATAGCACATAGACTATCGACAATACAAAATGCTGATATGATTTTAGTAGTAAAAGATGGAGATATAATAGAAAGAGGAAACCATGAGAAATTACTAGAACAAAATGGTTTCTACGCATCACTTTATTATAGTCAATTTGAAGGAGTTGTTAGCTAAAAAGTAGAAGAAGTAAAATATAAAATTTTAAATAAGAAAAAGTGCTTATCTTGCGAGGATGAGCACTTTTTTTGTTTCTAACATATTCTCTCTATACTTTAATTATACCATATACAGTGAAATAATTGCAGACTGGTAATTTTAAACATATATGCTAAAATAGCAATGTTACTTTGAATTTATAATGCTTATCACAAGGGGGAGATATTTTGTCAATAAATCAATCTGAATGGTTAGTAGAAAAAGAATGGCTAGAAAGGGTAGTTAGAGAAATAAGAAGACAATTAGAAGAAAAGAAAGATTTTAGAGATAGTTTTAAAAAAGAGGCCATTGAGACACAAAGAGAATTATGGGAAAATGTTGGAGCCGTTTCAATTGAAAATGGTATGCAACAGATTGTAGATTTTATGCAATTTATTGATACTATGAAGTTTCAAAAGAGAAGCCATGAATTTGAAGAAAAGCTAATTAATAAATATGAGGATATGATTTCATCGCCTTACTTTGCAAGAATGGATTTTAAGGAAGATGGAGAAGGGGAGGTTGAAAAGTGCTACCTTGGGATTTCTAATTTAATTAATGAAGAGTTTGATTTCCTCATATATGATTGGAGGGCTCCAATTTCTAGCATGTTTTATGATTATGAAGTTGGAGATGCTTATTATAAGTGTCCTGAAGGGACTATAAAAGGCGAAATATCAATGAAGAGACAATATAAAATTAGTGATGGCAAAATCAATTACATGTTTGACAGTAGTATAAAAATAGATGATGAAATACTGCAGGACATATTAAGCAAAAGTAGTGATAATAAGATGAAGGCCATTATAACTACAATTCAAAAAGAACAAAACAAGGCAATTCGTAATGAAAAATATAAAAATTTAATTGTTCAAGGGCCAGCTGGAAGTGGAAAAACTTCAGTGGCGCTTCATAGGATTGCTTATTTATTATATAAGCATCGTGATAGTATAACATCAAAAAATATAGTGATATTTTCTCCTAATAATATTTTTAATGATTACATTTCTAATGTTTTACCTCAGCTTGGAGAAGAGAATATGTTACAAACTACCTTTAAGGAATATATGCATAAGGTCCTAGAGGATATAGAAGGAAAAGAAGATTACTATGATATGATGGAAAATATTTTTGGTGATAAAAGTGAGGAATCTTATGACATTAGAATTAAAAACTTAAAGTTTAAATCATCTGTGGAGTTTGTTAATTTATTAAAAGCATATATAGAGTATTTAGAAGAAAACAATAATGATTTTAAAGATATTACTTTAAGAGGAGAAACTATAATTTCCTCAGTGGAAATACAAGAATTGTTTTATAAGGACTATTCTAGTCTACCCTTTAAAAGAAGACTAGAAAAGTTAAGACAGAGAATTTTATATCTTATGGAGCGTCATGAAAAAAGATTAGTTGATGAAGTAGCTAAAGAATTGCAGGAGTCCTATGAATATCTAGAGTATAGTGAAATGATTAGAAAAAGTAAATCTTTAATAAGTAAAGAAATTAGAACTGTAACTAATTACATAGAAGAAAAGACTAGATTTGATTTAATGGACTGCTACAAAAACTTTTATGTAAATTTAGAACAGTTATTAAAATTAGAGAATATTGAATATGATGATGAAAGTATTAGAGAGATTAAAAGGTATACACTAGAAAATTTAAAGGCTAAAAAGATAAATTATGAAGACCAGGTGGCACTATTATTTATAAGAGGAGTTGTAGGTGGTATCCCAAGAACAGAAGAAGTGAAGTATATAATTATTGATGAAGCTCAAGACTATACGCCATTACAGTATGAGATTTTTAATCAATTATTTAGTAAATCAAATAAAACAATTCTTGGTGATATATCTCAATCTATTAACCCTTATATGTGTGTGGGGAGTTATAGTAATATTGTAAATATATTTAAGAATAAAGATACCTCTGTGGTGAATTTAACTAAAAGTTATAGATCAACAATGGAGATAACTAAATTTTCACGAAAAATATTAAATGAAGAAATTCATGATGAATATGTGGAGAGAAGTGGTGATAGGCCAACGATAACTGCTTTTCTAGATGAAGAAGGTATAAATGAAAAAATAATAGAGAAGGTAAAAGTTTATAAAGAAAATGGGCATAATTCAATAGGAATAATAACAAAAAATGCTGATGAGGCAAAGAAAGTATATAACTATTTAAGACATAGGATTGATATTAAAATCATTGTAAATGAAGATGACGAATATTTTAATGATATTTTAGTTATCCCAGCATATCTTGCTAAAGGTTTAGAATTTGATGTAGTTATGATATATAATGCCAGTAATTTAAGATATAAAGAAGATGATGATAGATTGCTTCTTTATACTGCTTGCACAAGGGCACTCCACATTTTAGATATATTTTATTTGGGGAATATATCACCATTATTAAATTTAGATTTTCTTGATTGATTTAATTAAGAAGTTTTTAATAGATTTTACAATATGAAAGATAGCCTTAATAATTCTTAATAATTGTTAAGGCTCTTTTTTAATGTTTAATTTGTATAATGAAATTTGAATTTATAAAGCGATATGTTATATTAATCATAAATAAAAGGAAATGGTAGCGGAGGAGTTTTATATGGACGGATATATTTTGATTGTAGACGATGATATAGATATTAGAAATCTACTTGGCGTGTATTTAGGAAATGAAGGTTTTAAATATATCAAGTGTGAAAATGCTAAGAATGCTATAGAAATTTTGGAGAGCCATAGGGTTGATTTAATTCTTTTAGACATAATGATGCCAGAGATAGATGGGCTTACAGCATGTATGAAAATTAGAGAAAAAGAAAAAATGCCTATAATTATGATGTCTGCTAAAACTGAAGATATGGATAAAATTCATGGATTAATAGCAGGAGCAGATGATTATATTACAAAGCCTTTTAATCCAATAGAACTTATAACAAGGGTAAAGGCACAACTTAGAAGATATAAACAGTATAATAGCCAATCTTCTACATCTAAAGACATTTTAGAGTATGAGGATCTTATAGTTAATACAGATACGAGACAGGTTTGGGTTAGAGAGCAGGAAATTCGATTAACGCCTAAGGAGTTTGATATTTTAGAATTATTCCTTAGAAATAAGGGTATTGTTTTAAGTGTAAAAAAGATTTATGAAAAGGTGTGGGGAGAAGAGTTTTTCCATTCAGATAACACAGTAACTGTTCATATTACAAATTTAAGAGATAAGATAGAAATAGACTCTAAAAATCCAATTTATATAAAAACTATTTGGGGAGTTGGCTATAAAATATGATTAAAATAAAAAAGCCAAGTAATAATTTAGTACTTGGAATAATTGTTGCGTATATTTTAAGTCTTGCTATTATTGGAGAAGGAAGTTGGATTATATATTTATTTGTAGCAGATAAAGTCGCGATAAATGAAGGGTTAATTAGAATAGTTTCAATCATTGTTGCAATATTAGTGTTTATATTTGTTATAACAAAATTTAAAAAACTTAAATCGGATAAATTGAATCTTTATTTTATATCTTCAATTATTGTTTCTTTATTTATCACAATACAAATATTCACAATAGGTGTATATCTTATAAGTATCTTTGTGAGGCAATTTGATATTGCAAGACTTACAAGGTTTTGGGAAACAAGTTTAGGAACTTTTATTTTGGGGAATTTTATTGTATTAAGTCTTATAGGATTAATAGGTGTATTTTTAATTAGTTTTATATTTTTTATTAATAGAAAGGTTAAATATGTTAAATATATAACTAGGGAAGTTAAAAAAATTGAAGCTGAAGGTTTTGGAAAAACTATTGATGTTAAGGGAAATGACGAATTATCAGAGCTAAGCCAGAGTATAAACAGAATGTCTAGTAAACTGAAGGAACAAATTGAAAAAGAACGACTTATAGAGAGAAATAAAAATGAGTTAATTACAAATGTATCTCACGATTTAAGAACACCACTAACCTCTATAAATGGTTATGTTGACTTGCTAAAGGAAAATGAATTTAAAGATAAGAAAAAGTTTGATGAATATATCGCTGTAGTGGATAGAAGGTCAAAGGGTTTAACTACATTAGTTAATGAACTTTTCGAATATACTACATTAAACAGTAGTGATATTAAGTTAAACTTTGATTATGTTGATATAGTAACCTTAGTAAGTCATATAGCAAATGAATATTCCGTAATATTTGAAAGAAGTGGCCTAAAGCTTGAAAGAAATATTATAAATAAAGAAATATTTATGGAATTAGATGTAGATAAAATGGTAAGAGTGTTTCAAAACCTTTTATCCAACGCCAATAAATATTCTCTTGAAAACTCAACTGTTACATTATCATTAAAAGAGGAAGAAAGTAGTGTTATTATTTCAATTTCAAATAGTACTGCTGAAATTACTGAGGAGGATGTACCAAACATATTTAGTAGGTTTTATAAAGCTGATAAATCTAGAAGTGAACAAGATAGTTCAGGCCTAGGGTTATCAATAGCTAAAAGAATAGTTGAGCTTCATAGTGGAAGTATATCCGTAAATTTAAGTAATAACCTAATTACTTTTAAAATAAATGTTCCTAAGGGATCTATAGTAAAATGAAGTAAAAATATGTACCATAGTTGTCTTAATTTGACTATGGTATAATTTATACCATAATAGAGTTATTGTTTGAGGGGAGAATAAATCATGGACTTGAATGAAATAAAAGAAAGAATGCATAGTGAAAGATTATATTATTGTAATGATAAGGCTCTTATGGATGAGCAATTGAGGTGTTTAGAATTACTATATGATTTTAATCAAACTCGACCATTAGAGCAAGATAAGAGAAGAGAAATGCTAAAGGAAATGTTTGCAGAGATAGGTGAGGATTGCTATATAGAGCCGCCATTTCATGCAAATTGGGGTGGAAAGAATGTTCACTTTGGTAATGGAGTTTATGCAAACTTCAATCTTACATTAGTTGATGATGGTAAGATTTTTGTTGGAAACAACGTTATGTTTGCACCGAATGTTACTGTTGCTTCAGCAACACATCCCATAAAGCCCAATATAAGAAGAAAACAAGCACAATATAATCTTTCAATACATATAGGCGATAATGTATGGATAGGTGCAAATTCTGTAATTTTACCTGGAGTTCACATTGGAAAGAATACTGTAATTGGAGCAGGAAGTGTTGTGACAAAAGATATTCCTGATAATGTTGTAGCTGTGGGGAATCCTTGCAGAGTATTAAGGGAAATTAATGATAATGATATGAAATATTATAATAAAAATATGAGGATAGATATAGAATAAGATAAGGAAATTAAATGAGTATCCTGTAATTAAGGCAAGAAAAATGTTTATTTCAAATGGAAATCAAAACTAAAGGGAGAAATATTATAATGAACAAAAAACAAAAGTTATTTTATAATGGAGATGTTTTGACACTGGAAGATGAAATGTATGTTGAAGCTGTGTTGATAAAAGAGGGCAAAGTATATAAAATTGGTAAAAAGAAAGATTTACTTAAGATTGCAAGTGAAGATGTTGAATTAATTGACCTGCAAGGTAAAACTTTAATGCCATCTTTTATTGATCCTCATAGTCATTTTTCAGGTTATGCAAGTTCTTTTACTCAAGTAGATTTATCCGAAGTTACAAACTTTGAAGATATATCAAGTGCTATAAAGAAATTTATAGAAAAGAATGATGTACCTAATGGGAAGTGGGTTCAAGGAACTGGATATGATCAAAACTTTCTAGAAGAAAAAATTCATCCTACTCTTGAGCTTTTAAATGAAGCGGCACCTAATAATCCGGTTATAATAATGCATAAGTCTGGACATATGGGTGTGATTAATTCTATGGGATTAAAAGCTTTAGAAATAACTATGGATACTGAAAATCCAGAGGGTGGAGTAATAGAAAAAAAAGATGGTAAACTTACAGGATATATTGAGGAAGCAGCATTCATGCACTATATTCAAAAGGTCCCAATGGTATCTAATGAAGAATTTATGGGAAGCCTTATGAAAGCACAACAATCATATGCAGGTTATGGTATAACAACAGTTCAAGAAGGTTTTGTAGTAGCTCAACTTTCAGATATTTTTCAATATTTAATACAATCTAAGATGCTAAAGATAGATTTAATAGGATTTCTTGATATATCTAAGGCTGATGAATTAAAGAAGAAGTTTGCAAACTGTCTTAAAAAGTATGATAATCATTTAAAGATGGGTGGATATAAAACATTTCTAGATGGTTCTCCACAAGGAAGAACGGCTTGGATGCGTACTCCATACTTAGGTGAAGAAAAAGATTATTACGCTTATGGGACTCAAAAAGATGAGGAATTAGAAGAAAAACTAGAACTTGCACTAAAAGACAATATGCAGATGCTTGTTCATTGCAATGGAGATGCTGCTTGTGAGCAATATATTAATCAGTATGCTGTTGCCAAGGAAAAAACTAATTCATCAAATGAAATTAGACCAGTAATAATACATGCACAATTACTTGATAAAGATCAACTAGATAGGGTAAAAGAGCTTAAGATGATGCCATCATTTTTTGTGGCTCATGTATATCATTGGGGAGATATTCATATTAAAAACTTTGGAATAGAAAGAGCTAGCAGAATAAGTCTTGCTAAATCCGCTTTAGATAAAGGTATAAAATTTACATTCCATCAAGATGCACCAGTAATAGAACCAAACATGCTAGAAACTATTTGGTGTGCAGTTAACAGAATTACAAAAAATGGTGTTTTGTTGGGAGCAGAAGAAAGAATTTCGCCTTTAGATGCGTTAATAGCAGTTACTAAAAATGCTGCATATCAATATTTTGAAGAAGATATTAAAGGGTCATTAAAGGAAGGTAAACTTGCTGATTTAGTAATTCTAGATAAAAATATACTTAAAGTTGATCCTATGGAAATTAGAAATATAAAAGTTCTTGAAACAATTAAAGAAGGCGAAACTATATTTAAAAGGTAGAATGTGAATTAAATTAAAAATTATAAGGTGATAAATCAAATTGAATTTTGATTTATCACCTTTTTACCTCAATTGTAAATTAAAGTGCAACCCTTCCGATATAAATTAGGTTGTATTAATAATAATAAATATTTATCCGCTAG